>NZ_CP163435.1:7257500-8460000 GCF_041051975.1 Streptomyces sp. R21
TCGCCGTCACCGAGGAACGCCCACACGTGCGACTGCGAGACGTCCTTGATGCCGCGGTTGGTGAGGTAGCGGTTGAACCGCGCCTGGTAGATCGCCGACAGCGGGCCGAGGCCCATGGAGACGGTCGGGAACTCCCAGAGCCACGGCAGGCGGCGCGGGTGCGGGTACGACGGCAGACCGTTGCCGCCGGACTCCTGGCGGAAGCGGTCGAGGTGCTGCTCGCTGAGCCGGCCGTCGAGGAAGGCGCGGGCGTAGATGCCGGGGGAGGCGTGGCCCTGGATGTAGAGCTGGTCGCCGGACCCGTCGGCCTCCTTGCCCTTGAAGAAGTGGTTGAAGCCGGTCTCGTAGAGCCAGGCGGCGGAGGCGAAGGTGGCGATGTGGCCGCCCACGCCGTACTTGCTGCCCCGGGTGACCATCGCGGCCGCGTTCCAGCGGTTCCACGCGGTGATCTTCCGCTCCATCTCCTCGTCGCCGTCCACGACGGGTTCGGCGGAGGTGGGGATGGTGTTGACGTAGTCGGTCTCAAGCAGCTTGGGCAGCGCGAGACCGTTGCCCTCGGCGCGTTCCAGTGTGCGGCGCATCAGGTACGCGGCACGGTGCGGCCCGGCCGCCTTGGTGACGGCATCCAGGGAGGCCTGCCATTCGGCGGTCTCCTCGGGGTCGCGGTCCGGGAGCTGGTCGAGCTCGCTCGGCTGGATTGCGGTGGGGTCGGTCATTGCGCCGCCTTCCGGATACGGAGGGGGCACGCGAAGGGGGTTCCTTCGACGCTCTCCCTCAGCGGTAAGGGGTATTCGGGGGTGCCCTTGGTCTTTGGCAGGACAGGGCGGCGGGCTCTTGTAGGAGCCCGTCGGTGACTGTAACTCCCTGATCGATGATCGATCAAAGGGTTGAAGGGGAAAACCTCTTCAAGCCGAGAAAGTCGGCACCCGGTGCCTTCAGGGCAGGCACGGGGTGCCTTGAAATCGAAGGTTTACGCAGGTCGGGACACGTCTGAGCGGCTACTCGCTCCGCTGTGCCGGGACCGCCGAGGCGCACGCGGGTGCCGCTCACGGCCGCGGCGCGCACCCGAGTACATGGGCCTTCACCAGTTCCGCGATCAGCGGATCCCGCCGCCGGAAGGCCTCCACGAGCGCCTCGTGCTCCTCCGCGTACGACTGCTGGACCGTGCCCAGCCAGCGGATGGACAGCGCCGTGAACACCTCGATGCCCAGGCCCTCCCAGGTGTGCAGGAGCACGGAGTTGTTCGCGGCGCGGACGAGTTCGCGGTGGAAGGCGACCGTGTGGCGGACCTGGCCGGTACCGTCCGCCAGGCGGTCGGCCTCGTACAGCGCGGCGACGTGCGGCTCCAGGGCCGAGCAGTCCTCGGCGAGCCGCCCGGCCGCCAGCTCCGCCGCGATGGCCTCCAGACCGGCCCGGACCGGATAGCTCTCCTCCAGGTCGGCGGCGGTCAGATTCCGCACCCGTACGCCCTTGTTGGGGGCCGACTCGATCAGGCGCAGCGACTCCAGCTCGCGCAGCGCCTCCCGTACGGGCGTCTGGCTGACCTCGAGCTCGGTCGCGATCCGGCGCTCCACGATCCGCTCGCCCGGCTTCCAGCGCCCGCTGACGATCCCCTCCACGATGTGCTCGCGGATCTGTTCGCGCAGCGAGTGGACGACGGGCGCGGTCATGAGGGCTCCTTCGGGAGGGGCGCACCGGCCCCAAGGGCGTTTGACGTTTAGACAATAAGGCCGGGCTTCCCCCGGTGAGGGGCGCACGGGGGCGCTTTCGCGCAGGTGAGACGAGACTTACACGCCCCCAGAGGGCTGTCCTTTGTAAAGACCCGTACCGGGTAAGACCCGGCGGTGTCACGGCCGTGTCACCCGTTGAACCTCCGGGCCGCAAAAACGTGTGGCGGTGAGCACAGGGGCTTCCGCCAGGGGTGCCGCTGGGCCATCAGGGGGATGTCATGAGCGGACGGGGACGCAAGCGGGCACTGCGTTGGGGGATCGCGGCGGCCGTGGCCGGGACGGTCCTGGGCCTGACGGGCTGCCAGCCGATGGACACCTCGGCGGCGGGCGAGCCGAGCGGTACGCAGACGGGGACCGCCCCGGTGGGCGCCGGCTCGGCCGGTCAGCCCACGGGCCCCGGCGGCGCCTGCGTCTTCGTCAAGCCGGACGGCGCCCAGAAGTTCGGCCACACCGGCTGGGGCTTCCGGGTCACCGGCACCGACCGCTGGGTCTACGGCGCCGTCGAGAACCCGACCAACGCCCTGTACACCCCGCCCGGCGGCTACATCGGCGCCTGGCACGCGGAGGGCACGTACGCCCGGATGCTCGGCGACATGTCCCGGGACACCCACAACCCCGGCAGGTCGAAGCACCCGTACACCCGCTACCGCTGCACCGGTTCCGCCACCAGTGACGTGTCGTCGGCCCGCGCGAAGATCACCGAGGTCGAGCAGCGCGGCTTCCTCGTCGGCATCGACCCGGACTCCGGTGACCTCGGCTCCCGGGACTGCCTCGACGCTACGTACGACGTCCTGAAGGCGTACCGGACACGGCATCTGACGCCCGCCTACCAGACGGAGATCCCGAACGTGTGGGTCGAGACGCTGGTCCTGTGGACGGACAGGACCCTCAAGCCGCAGTAGACCGCGACGCCCCCGCCCGGAAGGTTCCGGACAGGGGCGTCGCAGGCGTACGGATGCGGATTACAGGCCGAGCTCGACCTCGAACTCGCCCGCTTCCAGGATCGCCTTGACCGCGGTCAGGTAACGGGCCGCGTCGGCGCCGTCCACCAGACGGTGGTCGTAGGAGAGCGTCAGGTACGTCATGTCGCGGACGCCGATGACGGTGCCCTCTTCCGTCTCGATGACGGCCGGACGCTTGACCGTGGCGCCGATGCCCAGGATCGCGACCTGGTTCGGCGGCACGATGATCGTGTCGAAGAGCGCGCCGCGCGAACCGGTGTTGCTGATCGTGAAGGTCGCGCCGGACAGCTCGTCCGGGGTGATCTTGTTCGCCCGGACCTTGCCCGCCAGGTCGGCGGTGGCCTTGGCGATACCGGCGATGTTCAGGTCGCCCGCGTGCTTGATGACCGGGGTCATCAGGCCCTTCTCGGAGTCCACCGCGATACCGATGCTCTCGGTGTCGAAGTAGGTGATCGTGCCCTCTTCGACGTTGATCCGGGCGTTGACGGCCGGGTGGGCCTTCAGCGCCTGGGCCGCCGCCTTCACGAAGAACGGCATCGGGGAGAGCTTGACGCCCTCGCGGGCCGCGAAGGAGTCCTTCGCCTGCGCGCGGAGCTTCATCAGCTTGGTGATGTCGACCTCGACGACCGAGGACAGCTGGGCCTGCTCGTGCAGGGCCTTCACCATGTTGTCGCCGATGACCTTGCGGATGCGGGGCATCTTGACGGTCTGGCCACGCAGCGGGGAGGCCTCCAGGGTCGGAGTCTTCTTCGCGGCGGTGGCGGCGGCCGGGGCGGCAGCGGCCGGAGCCGGAGCAGCGGCGGCGGCCTTCGCGGCCTCGGCGGCGGCGAGGACGTCCTGCTTGCGGATACGACCGCCGACGCCGGTGCCCTTGACGGAGGCCAGGTCGACGCCGTTCTCGGCGGCGAGCTTGCGCACCAGCGGGGTCACGTAGGCGCCGTCGTCACCGGAGGTCGCGGCGGGAGCCGGGGCCGGGGTGACGGGGGCGGCCGCGACCGGCGCGGGAGCCGGGGCCGCGGGCTGGACCGGAGCCGGAGCGGCGGCGGTCGGGGCGGCCGGGGCGGCCGGAGCAGCGGGGGCCGGAGCCGGAGCGGCGGGCGCGGCGGGGGCCGCGGGAGCAGCCGGAGCCGGGGCAGCGGCGGCGGGCGCGGCCGGAGCGGCGGGGGCTGCCGCGGGGGCGGCACCCGGCGCACCGACGACGGCCAGCTTGGCGCCGACCTCCGCCGTCTCGTCCTCGCCGACGACGATCTCCAGCAGGACGCCGGCGACCGGCGACGGGATCTCGGTGTCGACCTTGTCGGTGGAGACCTCGAGCAGCGGCTCGTCCTCCGCGACCTCCTCGCCGACCTGCTTCAGCCAGCGGGTGACGGTGCCCTCGGTGACCGACTCGCCCAGCGCGGGCAGCACGACGTCGGTACCGGAGGCGCCACCGGCCGGAGCGGCGGGGGCGGCGGCGGGGGCCGGGGCGGCCGGAGCCGCGGGGGCCTCGGCGACCGGGGCCGGAGCGGCCGCGGGGGCCGGCTCGGGCTCGGCGGCCGGAGCCGGGGCTGCGGCAGCGGGCGCGCCCGTGCCGTCGTCGATGATGGCCAGCTCGGCGCCGACCTCCACCGTCTCGTCCTCGGCGACCTTGATGGACGCGAGCACTCCGGCGGCGGGCGAGGGGATCTCGGTGTCGACCTTGTCGGTCGACACCTCCAGCAGCGGCTCGTCGGCCTCGACGCGCTCGCCCTCGGCCTTCAGCCAGCGAGTGACAGTGCCCTCGGTGACGCTCTCACCGAGCGCCGGAAGGGTTACGGAAACCGCCATGGTTTCTGTTGCTCCTTACGAATGGTGCGGAAGTCTGTGGTCGTCGTCGCGCCCAGGTGCGACGCGGTGACTGAATTCAGCCGGGACTGGATCAGTCGTGCGAGTGCAGCGGCTTGCCCGCGAGGGCCAGGTGGGCCTCGCCGAGCGCCTCGTTCTGCGTCGGGTGGGCGTGGATCAGCTGGGCGACCTCGGCGGGCAGCGCTTCCCAGTTGTAGATCAGCTGGGCTTCGCCGACCTGCTCGCCCATACGGTCACCGACCATGTGGACGCCGACCACGGCACCGTCCTTGACCTGGACGAGCTTGATCTCGCCCGAGGTGTTCAGGATCTTGCTCTTGCCGTTGCCCGCGAGGTTGTACTTCAGAGCGACGACCTTGTCCGCGCCGTAGATCTCCTTGGCCTTGGCCTCGGTGATCCCCACGGAGGCGACCTCGGGGTGGCAGTACGTCACCCGGGGGACACCGTCGTAGTCGATCGGAACGGTCTTGAGACCGGCCAGACGCTCCGCCACCAGGATGCCCTCGGCGAAGCCGACGTGCGCGAGCTGGAGCGTCGGGACCAGGTCACCGACGGCGGAGATCGTCGGGACGTTCGTCCGCATGTACTCGTCGACCAGGACGTAGCCGCGGTCCATCGCGACGCCCTGCTCCTCGTAGCCGAGGCCGGCCGAGACCGGGCCGCGGCCGACGGCGACGAGCAGCACCTCGGCCTCGAACTCCTTGCCGTCGGCAAGGGTGACCTTGACACCGTTCGCGGTGTACTCGGCCTTCGAGAAGAAGGTGCCCAGGTTGAACTTGATGCCGCGCTTGCGGAACGCGCGCTCAAGAAGCTTGGAGGAGTTCTCGTCCTCGACCGGGACGAGGTGCTTGAGGCCCTCGATCACCGTCACGTCGGTGCCGAAGGACTTCCACGCCGAGGCGAACTCGACGCCGATGACGCCGCCGCCGAGCACGATCGCGGACTGCGGGACGCGGTCCAGGACCAGCGCGTGGTCGGACGAGATGATGCGGTTGCCGTCGATCTCCAGGCCCGGCAGCGACTTCGGCACGGAGCCGGTCGCGAGGAGCACGTGGCGGCCCTGGATGCGCTGGCCGTTCACGTCGACCGAGGTCGGGGACGACAGACGGCCCTCGCCCTCGATGTACGTCACCTTGCGGGACGCGATAAGACCCTGCAGACCCTTGTACAGGCCCGAGATGACGCCGTCCTTGTACTTGTGGACGGCCGCGATGTCGATGCCCTCGAAGGTGGTCTTCACGCCGAACTGACCGGCCTCGCGGGCCTGGTCGGCGATCTCGCCGGCGTGCAGCAGAGCCTTGGTGGGGATGCAGCCGTTGTGCAGGCAGGTTCCGCCGACCTTGCCCTTCTCGATCAGGGCGACGTCCAGGCCCAGCTGCGCTCCGCGCAGCGCCGCGGCGTAACCGCCGCTACCGCCGCCGAGGATCACTAGGTCGAAAACGGTGCTGGCGTCGTTCGCCACGTCACGTCCTCCATGCATGTGCGCCGTACGCCGGTCGTCAGTGACCGGGCGGCGGCTGGTGTCCGGCCGCTCTTTCTTCGGCCCTGTGGTGGGGGCCCTGTCCTGCCGAGAACCCATCTTCGCACTTGTCGACGGGTGGCGGGACGCCGGGCCGGGGTGTGAGACGTCTGATCCATCACGTCTCCATCAGCTCGCGAGGTCGCGGCCGTGTGCGAACGTACGGATTTCGTCGAGTTTCGTTGAGGGCGAAATCGTCGTACGCCCATGTGGAGTGCCGTTCGCGCATGAGTACGGCCCCCGGAATGAGCGCGGCCCCGGGCATGAGTGCGATGCCCGGGGCCGTACAGCGAACTCAGGGGACTCAGCCCAGCTCGCCCTCCGCCGTCAGCTCGGCGAGGCGGACCAGGGTGCGGACCGCGGAGCCGGTGCCGCCCTTGGGGGTGTAGCCGAAGGGGGCCGACTCGTTGAAGGCCGGGCCGGCGATGTCGAGGTGCGCCCAGGTGATGCCCTCGCCGACGAACTCCTGGAGGAACAGGCCGGCGACCAGGCCGCCGCCCATGCGCTCGCCCATGTTGGCGATGTCGGCGGTGGGGGAGTCCATGCCCTTGCGCAGGTGCTCGGGCAGCGGCATCGGCCAGGACTCCTCGCCGACCTCCTCGGCGGCGTCGACGATGGCGGCGCGGAAGGCGTCGTCGTTGGCCATCACACCGAAGGTGCGGTTGCCGAGGGCCAGCACCATGGCGCCGGTCAGCGTCGCCACGTCGACGATCGCGTCCGGCTTCTCCTCGGACGCCTTCCACAGCGCGTCCGCGAGGACCAGGCGGCCCTCGGCGTCGGTGTTGAGGACCTCGACGGTCTTGCCGCTGTACATGTGCAGCACGTCGCCGGGGCGGGTGGCGGAGCCCGACGGCATGTTCTCGGCGAGCGCCAGCCAGCCGGTGACGTTCACTTCGAGGCCGAGGCGCGCGGCGGCGACCACGGCGGCGAAGACCGCCGCCGCACCGCTCATGTCGCACTTCATCGTCTCGTTGTGCCCGGCGGGCTTCAGCGAGATGCCGCCCGAGTCGTAGGTGATGCCCTTGCCGACGAACGCCAGGTGCTTCTTCGCCTTGGAGCTGCTGTACGACAGCTTCACCAGACGCGGCGGGGCCTCGGAACCGGCGCCCACGCCGAGGATGCCGCCGAAGCCGCCCTTGGCCAGGGCCTTCTCGTCGAGCACCTCCACCTTGATGCCGTGCTCCTTGGCGGCGACCTGCGCGACGGCGGCGAACGCCTCCGGGTCCAGGTCGTTCGGCGGGGTGTTGATGAGGTCGCGGGCGCGGTTGAGCTCCTCGCTCACGGCGACGGCGCGCTCGATCGCGGCCTTGTACGCCTTGTCGCGGGGCTTGCCGCCGAGCAGCGCCACCTCGGCGAGCGGGGCCTTGCCGTTGCCCTTGGCGTTCTTGCCGTTCTCCTTGTACGCGTCGAAGGCGTACGCGCCGAGCAGGGCACCCTCGGCGACGGCGCCCGCGTCGGCGGCGTCGGTGATCGGCAGGGCGAAGGCGGCCTTCTTGGAACCGGCCAGGGCGCGGGCGACGGCACCGGCGGCGCGGCGCAGTTCCTCGGCGCCGTACGTCTCGTCGTCCTCGGGGGCCGCTCCCAGTCCGACGGCGACCACGACGGGCGCCTTGAAACCGGAGGGTGCGGGCAGCTTCGTCACCTCGCCCTCGGCGCCGGACGCGCCGAGGGTCTGAAGGACGTCGGCGAGCCGGCCGTCGTAGGCCTTGTCCACGGCCTCGGCGCCCGGCGCGACGACCGGGCCCTTGTCGCCCTTCGCGACACCGACGACGATCGCGTCGGCCCGCAGTCCGGACGCCGCGGCGGTGCTGAGAGTGAGAGCAGTCACGGTGGTGAAATCTCGCTTCCATTGAGTTGCTGAGGTCGATCTGGGATGGGTCGACCGGGCCCGAGGACTGACCCTAGATCCGGCCCGAAGGTGAGGTCTCGACGGGGGCGGTCTCGGCGGGGGCGGTCAGACGTCCGGGACGAGCCTACGCGCGGGCCCGGGTTTCGCTCATTCCTACGGGCGTTCACCTGTGGGTGGCGTCGTGGCTACTTCTCACCCATCACTCCATGTGACCTGGTCCACACTCGTCGTGTTCCGGTGAGCGACCCGCTCGCCGCTTTGCATCATTTCCACGGATCCTCCTCTGAAATACCACAAAGAGGATCTCTGGGGGGAAGGTCCGACCATGGCGCAAGTTGCGCTCAGATGGAGAAACGCGGCCGCCGGTCTGACGACCGTCGGCCTGCTGGCCGTGGGACTGGGAGCGCCCGGCGCTTCGGCGGCGACGGCGCCGCGCATCGATCTCAAGGTGCTCGTCGTGGACAACGGCGACAGTCCCGTGGCGGCCATCGCCGCGGAGCTGAAGAACACCGGGATCCCGTACACGACGGTGAATCTCAACGACTCGTCCCGCCCGACGGTCGACGCGGCGTTCCTGAGCGACACGGTGAGCGGCACCCCGCGGGCGAAGTACCAGGGTGTGGTGCTCCCCAACGAGGCGCCGTTCGGATCGGGTTCGGCCGAGCAGACCGCTCTGGAGACGTACGAGAAGACGTACGGCATCCCGCAGCTCGACGCCTACACCTGGGCGCACCCGGAGGTCGGTCTCGACTACACCAGCGAGGGCGGCTGGACCGGCTCGCTGGACGGCCGGGCGGCGGCGGTCACCACGGCCGGCACCTCGGGCCCCTTCGGCTATCTCGACGGGCCGCTCACGTTCGAGGACAACTCCTCGTCCGTGTCCGAGAGTTACGGCTACGTGGCGAAACCCCGTACCGGCTTCACCAGTTACGTCGACACCGCGGTGCCCGGGGGCGAGGGGCGCGGCAGCCTGGTCGGCGAGTACGCGCACGACGGGCGCCGCGAACTGGTGGTGACCTTCGCGTACAACCAGTACCAGCAGCAGTTCCGGGTGCTGGCGCGCGGCATGGTCGAGTGGCTGACCCAGGGCGTGCACCTCGGGCAGAGCCGAAGCTACTTCTCCGTCCATGTCGACGACGTGTTCGCGCCCGACGCCCGCTGGGACGCCGCCCGCAACTGCACGCCGGGGGACATCGACTGCGTGGGCGGCGGTGCGGAGGGCACGCCGATCCGGATGACGGCGGCCGACGCCCAGTACGCCGCGCAGTGGGAGCAGAGCACCGGCTTCACCCTCGACATGGTGTTCAACGCGGGCTCGGGCGAGGAGTGGAAGAGTGAGAACGGCGGCACGGACGCCCCCGCGACCCAGCTGCTCGCCGACAAGGCCAAGTACCGCTGGGTGAACCACACCTACACCCACCAGTTCCTCGGCTGTGTCCAGGACACCACGACCGTGCCGTGGAGCTGCGCGAAGAACGCGGACGGGTCGACGCGGTACATGAGCCGCTCCGACATCTCGGCGGAGATCAGGAACAACTACAACTGGGCGGTCTCCAAGGGCCTTTCGACCGACCGGACCGAGCTGGTCACCGGTGAGCACTCGGGCCTCAGGACGCTTCCGCAGCAGCCCGACGACAACCCGAACCTCGCGGGCGCCCTCGCCGACAACGGCGTCAAGTGGACCGGCTCCGACAACTCCCGCGAGCCGCAGCAGCGCGCGGTGGGCGCCGCCCTGACTGTGCCGCGCTACCCGATGAACGTGTACTACAACGCCGGTACGGCCGCCGAGATGGCCGACGAGTACAACTGGATCTACACCTCCAGGGCCGACGGCGGCAGCGGCGTCTGCGAGGACAACCCCTCGTCCACGTGCCTGCCCGCGCCCCTGGACACCGCCACCGGCTACGTGTCGTACATCGTCCCCCTGGAGGCGCGCACCGCTCTCGGCCACGCCCTGGGCAACGACCCGCGGCCGCACTACGCGCACCAGTCCAACCTGGCCGAGGACCGGATCCTGTACCCGGTCCTGGACAAGGTGCTCGCCGGCTACAAGGCGCTCTACGCCGACAACGCCCCGCTGGAGAACCCCCGGCAGAGCGCGATCGGCACCGAGCTGAAGCGCCGCGCCGCCTGGCAGACGGCCGTCTCGAACGGCAGCGTCACGGCGTACCGCATCGGCACGACCGTCACCGTCAAGGCGCCGTCCGGGACGCAGATCCCGGTGACCGCACCGGAGGGGACCAGGAAGCAACTCGTGCTCGGGACCGCCGTGTTCGGCACGCCGTACGCGGGGAGGCGCTCGGCGTGGACCACGCCCGAGGTGCTGCAGTCGGCGCTCACGCTGAAGCTGCCCGCCTGAGCGACTCCGCCCAGCGCGCGCACGCCGCACCACGCGCACCCCGGCCGGGACCGGCCGGGGTGCGCCACCGAGCCGTAAGAGTTCCGCAGGGGGGAACCCACATGATGCGCACAGGGCGTCATGTCACCATGCTCACCGAAGGCACATATCCGCACGTCCACGGCGGGGTCAGCACCTGGTGCGACCAGCTCGTGAAGGGCATGCCCGAGGTCGGCTTCCACATCGTCTCGCTCACCGGCAGCGGCCGCGAACCCGTGACCTGGGAGCTGCCGCCCAACATCCGCCGCCATGACTCCGTACCGACCTGGGGCCCGCGGCCGGGGCGCACGCGAGCGCCCGTCGGCCGGGCCCGCCGCCGGTTCACCGACACCTACGAGCGGTTCCTGCTCTCGTTCCTGGACCCCGAAGCGCACTGCGACTTCGGCCGGGCGCTCTACGAACTGGCCGAACTCGCCCGCGCCGGACGGCTGTCGGCGGCGCTGCGCACCGAGTCCGCGCTGCGGTCCCTGATGTGGATCTGGACGATGCCGCATCTGCCCACGGCCGCCGCCCGGCCCACCGTGCAGGACGCGCTGACCGCCACCGACCTCCTCGAACACGCGCTGCGACCGCTCGGCGTGCGCATCCCCGAGGACTCCGTGGCGCACGCGGTCAGCAGCGGCCTGGCCACGCTGCCCGCCCTCGCCGCCCATCACCTCGACGGCGTCCCGTTCCTCCTCACCGAGCACGGCATCTACCTGCGCGAGCGCTACCTCGGCTACCGCGCCGCCGAACAGCGCTGGCCCGTCAAGGCGTTCATGCTCGGCTTCTACCGCGAACTCAACTCGCTCGGCTACCGCGCCGCCGACCTCATCACCCCCTGCAACCAGTACAACCGCCGCTGGGAGGAGCGCGGCGGCGCCGACGCCGACCGGATCCGTACGGTCTACAACGGCGTCGACCCGCACGCCTTCCCGCACGCCGGACCCGAACCCGAGGTGCCCACCCTCACCTGGTGCGGGCGCGTCGACCCCATCAAGGACCTGGAGACCCTGCTGCGCGCGTACGGCATGGTGCGCGCCGAACTGCCCGAGACCCGGCTTCGGCTGTTCGGCCCGGTGCCGTCCGGCGGGGAGGCGTACGCCACCCGTCTGGAGAAGCTCGCCGCCGAACTGGGCGTGACGGACGGGCTGACCTTCGAGGGCCGCATCAGCGAGGTGTGGCGCGCCTACGCGGCCGGGCACGTGGTGATGCTCTCCTCCATCTCCGAGGGCTTCCCCTTCTCGATCATCGAGGCGATGTCCTGCGGCCGCACCACCGTTTCCACGGATGTCGGCGGCGTGCGCGAGGCGGTCGGCGACACCGGACTCGTGGTGCCCCCGCGCGAGCCCGAGAAGATGGCCGCGGCGGCTCTCACTCTGCTCCGCGACGACGAACGGCGCCTGAAACTGGGCGAGTTGTCGCGGCAGCGGGTCATCGACCGCTTCACCCTGCGCCGCTCCGTGGACGCTTTCCGGACGATCTACCAGGAACTGGCGGGCCGCCCCACGGTGTACGAGCCGGCCGTCGAGACCGTCGCCGACTGGACCCGCGAACTGCGCGACCCCTGGTACCAGGCCCTCGCCACGGACGGAACCGACTGGTGAGCGGCGGCCTCCGGATACCGCCCGGCACCCACGAGGACAGCCTCCCGGCCGTACCCCGCCAGCGCCGCCCGCCGAGCTGGGCCGAACCCGACCCCGTCGAGGAACTTGCCGAGCGGCTCGGCGACTTCATCGCCGCAGCGGTCCACCCCGACGAGATCGCCGCACTCCTGGAGTCCGACGGCATGTCGGACGACCGGATACGCGAGCGCTACGGCGTCAGGAACTCCTTCGCGCTCGCGGAGGAGCTGTACGACCGTGTGGACCGCCACTACCCCGAACCGGCGAGGCCGGCGCACGACCCCTGGCAACTCGCCCTGCTCGGCTGCCTGTTGCGCGGGATCGTCTTCGCCCTGCCGGGACTCGGCTACGTCCTCGGAGCGCCGCTCCTCGCCGGCCCGCACGACAGCCTCGGCCTGCCCGCCGGCACCGTGCCCCTGCTCGTCGGCGCCCTGTGCGGCTGGACCTGGAACCAGGGTCTCGCCCACCGGGCGTACTCCTGGCTGGGCCTGGGCGACCGCCCGGCAGCCCACCGCGCCCTGCTCATCGGCGCCCCGGCCGGCGTGCTCCTCGGCTCCCTCGCCGCCTTCGCCGCCGCACCGACCCACCCCGAAGCGGTCGCCTTCGCCGCAGGCCAGTCGTGTTACCTGGCCGCGGCCACCGTCCTGTTGGTGACGGGCCGCGAACGGGCGCTGCTCGTGGCCCTGTTGCCGATGACGGCGGGGGCGGCCCTGGCACTGGTGCACCCGATGCCGAACGGGGTGAGACTCGCCTTCCTGCTGGGCTCGCTCACGGCGGTTGCGCTGGTGATCCTTCAGCCCGTCCGGCGTTTGAGGACGAGCGCGTCAGCGCGACAAGGGGGGAGAGGGGGCGAAGCCCCCAGGAAGACGGGACGGGAAGGGGCGGAGGGGGCGAAAAACGCCCCCCGGCTCACCGCGGCGCTGCCGTACGCCCTCTACGGCCTGGGCAGCGGCGTCCTGGTCCTCCACGCCGCCCTCGGCGACGTCCTCGCGGGCGACCAGCACAGCACCGTCGCCGCCCCCGCCGCCGTCGCACTCACCCTCAGCATGGGCCCGGCCGAATGGCTGCTCTTCCGGTTCCGCAGCGCCGGCCTCACCGCACTGCGCTCCAGCAGCACCCCGAAGGACTTCCGGCGCACCACCGCACTCACCCTCGTCCGGTGCCTGACCGGCTACGTCGCCGCGCTCCTCGCGCTCACCGCGGCCACCGCCGCCCTGTGGCCGCACGCGCCGGGCGTCACCGGCGTACGCCTCGCCGGGCTGCTCCTGCTGGGTGTCGTCCTGTGGACGGGACTGCTGCTCCAGTCCTTCGGTGCCGTCCTGAGCGCCGCCGCGGTCTGCGCCGTGGCGGCCCTCGCCCAGACCGCGGCACTGGCCGCGCACGCGGGCAGCCCGCACTGGGTGGGCCTGACGGTGTACGGCACGGCGGCCGCCGCCCTGGCCGTACTGGTGTCCCGACTGCTGGGGAGAGCGACCGCCCACCGATGAAGAGTCTCCTCGTGCCCTACTACGAGCACCCGTCCGTCCGCCCCGCCGAATGGGACGCCCTGATCGCGGCGGCGCCCCGACTCCACGCGGTGGTGCTCAACCCCGCCAGCGGCCCCGGCGACCGCCCGGACCCGGCCTTCGCCGAAGCCGCGGCGCGCCTGCGTGCGGCGGACGTCCGGGTGCTCGGCTACGCCGACACGGACTACGGCCGCCGCCCCCGGGCCGACGTCGTGAGGGACCTGTCCCGGCACCGCGCCTGGTACGGCGCCGACGGCGTGTTCCTCGACCAAGTCGCCTCCGGGATCGCCGAGTTCGCGTACTACCGGGGACTCGCCGCCACCGCCTGGGGCGCCCGCTTCGCCGCGCTCGTCCTCAACCACGGGACGGTGCCGCATCCTTCGTACGCCCGGATCGCCGACGTCCTGGTGACGTTCGAGGGGACCTGGCAGACGTACCGGAGGCTGCGCACCGAGCCCTGGACAGGGAGCGGTGCACGACTGTGTCACCTGGTGTACGGCGTACCGGCCGGCGTCGATCTCGCGGAGCAGGCCCGCGCCCGGGGCGCCGGCCTGCACTGCGCGGTGCCGGGCGGCGGCGCCCACCCCTGGGGCACGTTGCCACACGCCCTGGCTCAATAAGTACGAACCGGGGACACAGGGCCGGGAGTGCCGAGCCCGAACCCCGTGACCGCCGTCCCCGCCAGCCGGTCCGCCAGTGAGCGGCGGGACGGCGAGAGCACCGGCAGCGCGTTGAGGAAGAAGATCACCACGGCGACGGCCCACACCAGCACCGACAGCACGAACTCGCCCTCGATCAGCAGGATGCAGGCCAGCGCGTACACGGCGACGTCGGCCGTCGTCGTCACCGCCGCACGCAGCGCGGCCCGGCGCGGCGGGCTCGGCATGACCTTGAGGCCGAGCAGGGCCTTGCCGACCGTGCGTCCGGTGAAGGCGAGCGACGCCCACTGGTAGAGGAACGTGGCGACCACCAGGAGCCCGAAGGCCTGCTCCACGTCTCTGACGACCTTGTGCCAGAGGTGGAGTCCGAAGCCCTCGGAGGCGTCGATGACATCGCCGCGCGAGGTGAGGATGTCCCAGCCGCCCCGCGTCGCGAGGTCCGGCACGTCCGTCACGAGCGCGGAGATCCGGTGGAAGGTGAGCACGGCGAGCGCGGACGCCGCCGCGAGCACCAGTGCGAAGTCGATGAACCAAGCCGCGAACCGCCGAAGTTTCGGCACAGACGTCCCCCGATCACGATCATTTGCCTGTACGGCGGATCAGATTAGCGCCGCCGGCACCGGTCTTCGCCGGATGGCCGGGGATCGTTTCAGCCCAGTGACAGAACCCTGTCACTGACGACCGGTCAGCCCAGTGACAGAACCACCAGCGCGGTCGTCGCCGCCGTCTCGGCCAGCCCGCCGAAGACATCACCCGTGATGCCGCCGAAGCGGCGCGTGCAGTGGCGCAGCAGGAGTTCCGCGACGGCGCAGGCGGCGACCACCGCGAGCGCGCCGCGCACGACGTCGTCCGCCCCGAACAGGGTCCCCGCGCCCGCCGCCGCACCGGTGACCAGGACCGCGGCGAGCAGCGCGCCGTACACCGGCACCGTGCCCGCGACCGCCGCGCCCAGCCCCTCCGGCCGGGCCGGCGGAACTCCCGTGCGGGCGGCCAGTGTCAGGGCGAGGCGGGCGGCGGTCGCCGAGACGACGGCCGCGAACGCGCCCCGGGCCCACGAGGTGTCGTAGGCCTGGAAGAGCACGGCGACCTGTGCCAGCAGCACGAACAGCAGCGTGATCACACCGAACGGGCCGATGTCCGACTGCTTCATGATGCGCAGCGCGTCCTCGGCGGGCTTGCCGCTGCCGAGCCCGTCCGCGGTGTCGGCGAGCCCGTCCAGGTGCAGGCCCCGGGTGAGCGCGGCCGGTACGGCCGCGGTGGCCACGGCGGCGAGCAGCGGGCCCGCGTCCAGGAACAGCAGCAGCCCGCCGAGCGCGGCGGAGCACAGACCGACGACCAGCCCGGCCACGGGCGCGCACAGCATCCCGCCGCGCGCGGCCTCGCGGTCCCAGCGGGTCACCTTGACGGGGAGCACGGTGAGGGTGCCGAAGGCGAAGCGGAGGCCGTCGGGGAGCGGGGTCTTGGACACCGGCGCAGGCTACCCGGCGGTCCGGACGACCGGCGCGGCGGCTTCGACAACGTCCAGGATCCTCAGCTTCTAGGATCTTCGGCATGGCAACAAGACTCGTGCAGATCAACATGAAGGCCCAGGACGACTCCCGGCTCGGCCGGTTCTGGGCGGAGGCACTCGGCTGGGGTGTCGACAGCGAGGGACCCGGTGTGACCAACCTCGAACCCGTGGGCTTCGCCTACCCCGACCCCGTGGCCGTCTGCATCGACATCATCGCCCGCCCGGAACCCAAGACGGTGAAGAACCGGGTCCATCTCGATCTGGCCACCACCTCGACCGCCCATCAGGCGGAGCTGGTCGCGCGCCTGAAGGATCTCGGCGCGACGCTCGCCGACGTGGGTCAGGGCGATGTCCCCTGGACGGTCATGGCCGACCCGGAGGGCAACGAGTTCTGCGTTCTGGAGCCCCGTCCGATCTACCGGGACACCGGGCCGATCGCCGCGGTGGTGGTCGACTGCACCGACCCACGAGGGATGGCCCGGTTCTGGGGCGAGGCGATGGACTGGACGCTGCACGAGGTCACCGACGACCACGCGTCCATGCGCTCGGCCCAGGGCGTCGGCCCCTACCTGGAATTCCTCCGCACCCCCGACACCAAGAGCGTGTGGAACCGCGTCCACCTCGACGTCTCCCCCTACCCCGGCGACGACCTGGCAGCGGAGGAAGCCCGGCTGCGCGCCCTGGGCGCCACCGACCCCGGCATCGACCAGTCCGCCATCTCCTGGACGGTTCTGGCCGACCCGGAGAACAACGAGTTCTGCCTCCTCAGCCCTCGCTGACCCGGGGCCTTCCGGTCGAGGGCGAGTTCTCGCGGCAAATGCACCGCACGGCCTTTATGCGTGAATAAAGTTCGTATATGGGTCATTGGCTCCAGCGGAACATCATCGAGCCGGGCAAGCTCCCGCTGCTCCTCGCACTCGCCTCGTTCGTCATGACCTTCTTGATCACCCGGATCGTCGTCCGGCTGATCCGCGCGGGCAAGGGCCCGTTCGGCAACGTCAAGGCGGGCGGCCTGCACATCCACCACGTCGTCCCCGGCGTGGTGCTGACCGTGATCGGCGGCTTCGGCGCGGTCGCCAGCGGACGGCACGGCATCGGCCCTGCCGTCTGCGCCGTGCTGTTCGGGATGGGCGCGGGCCTGGTGCTCGACGAGTTCGCGCTGATCCTGCACCTCGACGACGTGTACTGGACCGAGGAGGGCCGCAAGAGCGTCGAGGTCGTGGCGGTCACCGCGGCCCTGGTCGGCCTGGTCCTCAGCGGCTTCCTGCCGTTCGGGGTCAATGACCTCAGCAGCGAGGAACTCCAGGACCGCAGCGGGGCGATCGCCACCGTCGTGGCGAACTTCGGCTTCGCGCTGATCGCCCTCAGCAAGGGCAAGGGACGCACCGCGATCTTCGGGGCGATCATCCCCGTCGTCGCCCTGGTCGGCGCGATCCGGCTGGCCCGCCCCGGCTCCCCGTGGGCGCGGCGCTTCTACGGGCGACGCCCGCGCGCCCGCGCCCGGTCGATCCTGCGCGTCTACCACCACGACCGCCGCTGGGCGGGCCCCCGCCGTATCCTTCAGGACTGGATCGGCGGCAAGCCCGACCCCGAACCGGTCCGCTCCCTGCCCGGCGGCCGGTGACGCGGCGCGGCGACCGCGCACACCACCAGGACGGCGGCGATCGCGGCCAGATGCTCCTTGCCCGCCAGGTTCTCCTTCACCGCGACCTCGATCACCATCGACGCGACGACCAGCCCGGCCGTGACGTACGCCCGATAGCGGTATGCCACGAACACGGCGAGGGCGACCACGGCCGCCGACGGACCGGTGTCGACGATCTGCGCGTCCGACGCGGGCAGCCCCAGCGGGTTGCCCGGGCCGAGGGAGATGCCCACGCGCGCGTAGAGCGTGCCGGCCAGCGTGGCGACGTACGCCAGGGCGAGCGTGCGCCACCAGCCGAGGCAGATCTCGGCGATCCCGAACACCAGCAGGATCTGCACCAGTGCGCCCCACACCGGAAGGTCCAGGGCCGGTACGAACAGGGAGAGCGGGGTGCGCAGCAGCGACAGCCACAGCGGGTCCTGCGCCCGGACGGCCCCCACGTCCTGCACGAACTGATAGCCCCACGACTGGTTCTGCACGAACTGGAAGGCCGCCGTCAGGCACACGGCCCCGAGGGTCATCGCAATCGCCCGCCAGTGCCTCTCGACGAGGGCCGCTCGTACGGTGACGTACAACAGCCCCCATTCGGCTCGGACCCAGCGGACGAGTGGGTTCATCTGTGCGACTCCAGGTGCTTGCGGTGCAGCCACTTCGGCAGGCCCGGCGCCTCCAGGAACCCCTCGGCGCGCGCGGACGCGAGACCGATGCGCAGCAGGTCGCTGCTCTTCTCGAAGAGCAGGAACCGGGGTTCCCAGATGGGCCGGTACTTGGCGTTGGCGCGGTACAGCGACTCGATCTGCCACCAGCGCGAGAAGAAGCTGAGCAGGGACCGCCACAGCCGCAGCACGGGTCCCGCGCCGAGGCGTGCGCCACGTTCGAAGACGGATCGGAACATGGCGAAGTTGAGCGACACCTGAGTGATCCCGATCTCCTGGGCGCGCCGCAGGAGCTCGATGACCATGAACTCCATGAGCCCGTTCTCGGAGTCCCGGTCGCGGCGCATGAGGTCGAGGGAGAGACCGTTCGGGCCCCACGGCACGAAGGACAGCAGCGCCCTCAGATCACCGTTCGCGTCGGTGCACTCCAGCATCACGCACTGCCCGTCGTCCGGGTCGCCGAGCCGCCCCAGTGCCATGCTGAACCCGCGCTCGGTCGCCCCGTCGCGCCAGTCGTCGGCGCGCCGCAGGAGGTAGGTCATCTCGTCGTCCGGGATGTCCTCGTGGCGCCGGATGCGCACCTGGTAGCCCGCGCGCTTGACCCGGTTGTAGGCCTGCCGCACGGTGCGCATGGCGCGGCCCTCGATGGTGAACTCGGCGGTCTCCACGATGGCTTCGTCGCCGAGTTCCAGGGCGTCGAGGCCATGGCGGGCGTAGATCGTGCCCGCCTCCTCGCTCGCCCCCATCACCGCCGGGATCCAGCCGTGCACGCGCGCCTCGGCGAGCCAGGGCTCGATGGCGCCGGGCCAGGCCTCCGGATCGCCGATGGGGTCGCCGCTGGCCAGCGAGACCCCGCCGAGGACGCGGTAGGCAACCGCCGCCTTGCCGGTCGGGGACCACACCACGCTCTTCTCGCGGCGCAGCGCGAAGTAGCCGAGCGAGTCACGGTCGCCGTATCGGTCAAGCAGCGCCCGCAGTCCCCGCTCGTCCTCCTCGGTGAGCGCGTCGACGGCGCGGCGGGAGCGGAAGGCCGCGTAGAAGACGGCCAGCACGAGCAGGGTGCTGAGCACGTTGATGGTGACGTTGACCCAGTTGGGAGACGTGATCCCGGGGAAGTGGGAGTCGTCGGCGGCGACGGAGATCAGCCGCAGGGTGCCGTAGCGCCACCGGTCGAGGAACGTCGAACGGTCCGAGTCGTCGGCGGTGTTGGTGGCGGTCACCAGAAGCGCGGCGAGCAGCGAGGTGACCAGCAGACCGCCGATCCCGACGGCCGCGGCGAGCCTCGGGTTCGACCGGTCGCCCTTCGCGTAGAACTCCCGGCGGCCGAGCACCAGCGACAGGACGAAGGCCGCGGTCAGGCCGAGCGAGATCCAGTTCTGCGCGTACTGCCGGATCTCGGGGAAGGCCATCGCGAAGGCGAACAGCAGCAGGAAGAGCCCGCTGAGCACGAAGTTCAGGATCCATGCGGCCCGTTTCCTGCGCCGCATGGTGATGGCCAGGAACATCGTGAACACACCGGACGCGAAGCCCGCGGTCAGCAGGTAGGGCGTGAAGAAGTTCTCGGTGTTGTGCCGGCGCAGGTCCTGGCCGAGAGACACCCACACGGCACTCAGGAAGTTGATGAACGTGACGGCCCGCAGGTACCAGACGGCGAAGGCGGCCGCTCTCCGCGAGGTGGTGGTGGACCGGCGCTCCCCGTCGCCCCTGGGGGCCGGGGCCCGTTCCTGCGCGGCGGCAATTCGGGCATCTCCCATGACCGGTGATGATATGGGGCGCTGTGGTGCGGGCGCGGGAACGCTGGGACGGGAGATTCGGCCTGCCCTCCGTGAGAGAGGGGGCGAGCAAAGTTCCGCGGCCGCCGCGCCAAGTGGGAGACGCCGGTCCGGGGGAGCCGGACCGGCCGTGTCCCGTACGGCGCCTACTCCGAGGTGGGCGCCCCGCCGGAAGCCTCTTCGCGCGCCGCGTCAGAAGCATCGGCGGTTACGGCTTCGGACACCTCTTCGGAGGGCTTCTCCGGCGCCTCCTCGGCCTCGGCGGGCTGCTCCGGAAGCTCCGCCGACAGCGCGGCGGCCGCCTGGACCAGCGGAAGGGCCAGCAGTGCGCCCGCACCCTCGCCGACCCTCACCCCGTGGTCGAGCAGCGGCTCGATCGCCATCCGGTCCAGCGCCTTCGCCTGCGCCGGCTCACCGCTGCTGTGCCCGGCCAGCCACCAGTCCGGCGCCCGGAACGCGATCCGCTGCCCGACCAGGGCGCAGGCGGCCGAGACGACACCGTCCAGGACGACCGGCAGCCGGCGCACCGCGCTCTGCAGCAGGAATCCCGTCATCGCCGCGAAGTCGGCCCCGCCGACCGCCGCGAGCAACTGCAGCTGGTCACCCAGGACCGGCCGCGCCCGGCGCAGCGCGTCCCGCACGGCGGCGCACTTGCGCATCCACGCCAGGTCGTCGATCGGCCGCCCGCCGCGCCCGGTGACGACCGACGCGTCCGTTCCGCACAGCGCCGCGACCAGCACGCCCGCCACCGTGGTCCCGCCGACGCTCACATCGCCGAGGACCACCAGATCCGTACCGGAGTCGGCCTCCTCGTCGGCGATCGCGACACCCGCCAGGAACGCCGCCTCGGCCTCCTCCGGGGTGAGCGCGTCCTCGATGTCGATACGGCCCGAACCGCGCCGCACCCGATGCCGTACGACGTCCGCGGGCAGCTCCTGCGGATCGCAGTCCAGCGACATGTCGACCACGCGCACCGGCACACCGAGCCGCCGGGCGAGCACGGCCGCCGGGCTCGCGCCCTCCAGGACCGCCCGCACCAACTGCTCGGCGCTGCCCGCCGGACGGGCCGACACGCCCAGTTCGGCGACTCCGTGGTCGCCGGCGAAGAGCACCACACGCGGATGCGCGATCGGCCGCACCGGGACGGCCGACTGCGCCGCGGACAGCCACTCACCCAGTTCGTCGAGGCGGCCCAGGGACCCGGGCGGCACGATCCGGCGCTCCAGGCGCGCCTCGGCATCGCGGCGGACCCCGCCGTCGGGGCGCTCGATCAGATCGGTGAAGTCGTCGAGATTAAGCGAGCTCATTCGCCGAACAGTACCGGCAGCGATCGAACACGGCGGCGCCACGTCGTTGCGCCCACGATCGCCATCCCATACGTACGGTTTGTATCGGATTGTCCTACGGCCCCGCCGTCCCCAGGAGCGCCCATGCCCCCCACCCCGCAGGCAACCGCCGAGCGGCGCGCCGCCTACCTGAGCGAACTCGCCCGAGGCACCGACCACTTCCACGAACCGCGCCGCGAGGACTGCCCCTGGTGCGGCTCGAAGCTGCTGCGCACCCGGCTGCGCACCCAGGACCTCGTGCAGCGCAAACCCGGCACCTTCGTCGTCGACGAATGCCGCGACTGCTCCCACGCCTTCCAGAACCCCCGGCTCACCCCCGAAGGTCTGGCCTTCTACGACCGAGACCTGCACCGCGAGAGCCACGACCCGCTCGCCGAGCGCATCCTCGGCTCCCGCGGCAACCTCCGCCGACACCGCGCCGCCGCGCGCGCCATGCTGGCTTACCCCGAACCCGAGAGCTGGCTCGACGTCGGCACCGGGCACGGGCACTTCCCCGAAGCCGCCAAGGAGATCCACCCGTACACGGCCTTCGACGGACTCGACCCCACCCCTCGCGTCGACAAGGCCCGCGCCGCCGGACGGATCGAGGAGGCCCACCACGGCCGGCTCACCGACCCCGAGATCGCCGAACGACTGCGCGCCCGCTACGACGTCGTCAGCATGTTCCACCACCTGGAGCACACCCCCGACCCGCGCGAGGAACTCCGCGCCGCGCTCGCCGTGCTGCGCCCCGGCGGGCATCTGCTCGTCGAAGTCCCCGACCCCGACTGCGCGTTCGGCTCGCTGCTCGGCAAGTGGTGGGTGTCCTACCGCCAGCCGCGCCACCTTCACCTCATGCCGCTGCCCAACCTGCTCGGCGAACTGGAGTCGCTCGGCTGCGAGGTCGTCGTCACCGACCGGCGGGCGGCGCACATCCCCTACGACCTCGCCGGCGCCGTGGCTCTGGCGCTCGGGCGCGTCCTCCCCGCCGCCGACGCGCCGTGGCAGCCGCTGCCCCCGACCCTGCTGCAACGGCGGCTGCGTACGGCCCTGCTGCGGGCGTCCGCCCCGGTGCTCGCCTCGGCGGCCGCGCTGGACCACGGCCTCGCTCCGCTGCTGCGGCGCACCCGGTTCTCCAACACGTACCGGATCATCGCGCGACGGTGAGGCTCCGCCCCGCTCCGTGGGCCGCTCACCCCCGCAGCACCACCGCCTGTCCCGCCACCACCAGCAGCAGGCACTCGCACTCCGCCCCGAACCCCGCGTTCAACCGCCCCAGTTCGTCCCGGTAGCGGCGCCCGGACGCGGTCGCCGGGACGATGCCGGAGCCGACCTCGTTGGAGACGGCGACGACCGTGCGGCGGGTGCCCCGGACGGCGGCGGTCAGTTCGCCGACGCGGGCCCGCAGCGCGCGCTCGCCGCCGCTCGCCCACTCGTCGTCGTCCCACGCGTTCACGGAGTCCATGGCGTCGGTCAGCCACAGGGAGAGGCAGTCGATGAGCAGGGGGGCGCCGTCCTCCTTGAGGAGGGGGACGAGGTCGCAGGTCTCCACGGTGCGCCAGGAGCCGGGGCGGCGTTCGCGGTGGACGCTGACCCGGGACGCCCACTCGGTGTCCCCGCCCCGAGAGCCGCCGGTCGCCACATAGAGGACGTCGGGGAAGGACTCAAGGCGCCGTTCCGCCTCCACGGACTTGCCGGAGCGGGCCCCACCCAGCACAAGGGTGCGGCGGGGCACGTCCGGTACGTCCTCGTAGACGCCCACCGTCAGCGTCGAGCCGTCGGGGACCGCACGTGCCCCGGCCGCGGCGAGCCGGCGGCGCAGTTCGGGGCCGGGTGGTACGTCGTGGTCGAGGTGGACCGCGATCACGTCGGTCGTCGGCCCGATCGCGCCGACCGCACGCAGCCGGGCGAGCGCGTCCGGGCGCCCCACGGCGTCGGCGGCCACCATGTCGTAGGGGCCCTCGCCGTTCACCTCGAGTCCCGCCGGAGCCGCGCCCGGGGGCAGGTACAGCAGCCGACGGCCGTCGGGGCTCGTCACCGCGTACCCCGTGCCGGGGGCGTCCATCGGCACCGCCCGCACCCGGTGCCCGGTGAGCAGCGACAACTCGCGGCCGTCCGGCACCCGTCCGGGTTGCGGCAGCCCCGCCGGGACCTCGACCGCGGGCCCGTCGTGCGGATGCGACAGCAACACCTGCCGTACGCCGCCCAGCGAGTGACCGGCGCGAGCGGCGGCGAACGCGGCCCCGGGAGTGAGGTCGAGCAGCAGGGTGCCGTCGACGAGGAGTGCGGTCGCCGCCCGCGCGTCCTCGCCGAGCGCGGTCGCGCAGGCCGCACAGGGGCAGTCGGGACGGGGCAGGCCCTCAGGGGCTCCGGTGCCGAGCAGAGTCAGTTCCACGGGGTTGATTTTCGCGCGTCGCCGCAGGTGTTGCGCGTCCGACTAGGCTTCGGACGGGGGCCGGATCATGTCCGGCTTCCGCTCTGCAGTGTGCTCACATCTTGGAGGCGTACATGGCGGCATGGACGTGGCGGTTCGAGAAGTCCGACGGGACGGAGGTTGAGCCCGCGGTCGTGCCCGAGGAGTTCACCACGCAGGGGGACGCCGAATCGTGGATCGGCGAGATCTGGAAGGATCTTGTCGAAGGGGGCGCGGACCAGGTCTTCCTGTTCGAGGACAGCACGAAGATCTACGGGCCGATGAGCCTGCACGCGGAGAACGCGGAGAGTGCCGAAAGCGCGGAGAGCGCCGAGAACGCGTAGCTCCCCGGGGCTGCCGGAACCCGCGCTTCCGGCAGCCCACCGCACTGTTCGTGTCCCTTTCGGGGTCCGGCCGGGCCTCTGGTGCTCACCCGGACGGGTGCTCCGGGAGAGGAAGGGCGCGGCTTCAGCCGCGCACGCCGCACAGATGCAGCAGGGCCGCCACCTGGCGGTACGGATCCGTGCGGCCGGCCCGCTCCTCCGCGGCCAGCAGGGTCTCCGCGTCCTCGGGAACCGCCGCGCCGTCGGCCGCCGTGTCCGTGAAGACCCGCACCCCGTACCAGGCGTGCAGCGGTGCACCGATCCCGGCGAGCGTGGCCGTCAGCGTGGACAGCCGGTCGGCGCGCACGGCGAGGCCGAGCCGGTTGACGTAGGCGTCCGTGTCGAACGCGGCCAGCGTGTCCGCCCAGTCGCCGGACAGGCCCGGCCGCATGGCCAGCGCGTCCGCGTTGCGCACCAGGAGCGAGAGAAGGCCGCCGGGCGCCACCATGCGGGCGAGCCCGGCCAGCAGCGCGTCCGGGTCCTCGACGTACATCAGAACGCCGTGGCACAGCACCACGTCGAAACTGCCCGGCAGGAAGTGGACGCCCGTGTCGTGGCCGTCGCCCTCGACGAGCCGCACCCGCTCCCGGATGCCCTCCGGCTCGGCGGCGAGCGCCTCCCGGGCCGTCGCGACCATCGTCGCGTCCTGCTCGACACCGGTCACCTGATGCCCGGCCCGGGCCAGCCGCAGCGCCTGCGTGCCCTGGCCCATCCCGACGTCGAGCACCCGCAGCCGCTGCCCGACCGGGAAGCGTCCCGCTATCTGCTCGTCGAGCTGCCGGGCCACCAGCTCCTGTCGTACGACATCACGCAGGCCGCCCAGCTTGCTCAGCCAGGCGTTCGCCGCGCCCCCGGAGAAAGACGTCGTGCTCAGGGCCGCTCTCCGCGCTTGACCTGCGGCTTCGGCAGCCTGAGGCGACGCATCTGGAGCGTGCGCATCAGCGCGTAGGCGACCGCACCCTTCTTGGGGGCGTCGGGGAAGCGCGTGGCCAGCTGCTTCTTCAGACGGATCGCGAGGCCGATCGAGTCGACGACGATCATCACGATCACGACCAGCCACAGCAGCAGCGCGATGTTCTGCAGCGAGCCCACCCGCACCATGCTCAGGACGAGGATGACCACGGCCAGCGGCAGGAAGAACTCGGCGACGCAGAACCGCGAGTCGACATAGGCGCGGGCGAATTTGCGCACCGGACCCTTGTCGCGGGCGGGCAGATAGCGCTCGTCTCCGCTGGCCAGCGCCTGGCGCTGCCTCTCCAGCTGGACGCGGCGCTCGTCGCGCTGCCGCTTGGACGCCTCCTTGCGCGACGTCGTCGTATTGGCCACGCTGCGGCGCTGGGTCTGCGACTCACTCCGCTTGGGCGTGGGGCGACCCTTGGGGGCCTGCGGGTCACGGGGCTGCTTGGAGTCGGTCACCTGGGCCTTGTCGGCGGGGGCCTTCTCATCCTTGGCACGGCTTCGGAACACAAAACCCAAGGGTACGGGGTGCGGGGGCATGGACGTCGTTCGAGTGGGGAACGATCCGGCAACACCGTACGTCTGTAGGGGGACAGAGGGGACGTTGCGCACGGTTCGGTCGGGCGGACTTCTCAGGAACTGTCCGGGGAATCCACAGGACCCCCGGGGGGACCCCGAGGGACACCTACTCCCTACGCCGGATCAGCCGCGTTCGCAGTCGTCCTTGGGGATGAGCGCATCCGTCCCCGAACAGTGCGGTAATGGATGCAGGGCCCGTACTGTGGGTTCTGTTGCAGTACCTGGAGCTGGAGTCCGTCAGAAGGGGGCGCGCGAAGCCCATGAGCGGTGTCATGAAGCGTATGGGGATGATCTTCCGCGCGAAGGCGAACAAGGCCCTTGACCGGGCCGAGGACCCGCGCGAAACCCTCGATTACTCGTACCAGAAGCAGCTGGAGCTGCTGCAGAAGGTGCGGCGGGGTGTCGCCGACGTGGCGACCTCACGCAAGCGCCTGGAGTTGCAGCTGAACCAGCTGCAGGGCCAGTCCTCCAAGCTGGAGGACCAGGGCCGCAAGGCGCTCGCGCTCGGCCGTGAGGACCTGGCGCGTGAGGCGCTGTCCCGCCGGGCCGCGCTCCAGCAGCAGGTGACCGACCTGGAGACGCAGCACCAGACCCTCCAGGGCGAGGAGGAGAAGCTCACCCTCGCGGCGCAGCGGCTCCAGGCCAAGGTGGACGCCTTCCGCACGAAGAAGGAGACCATCAAGGCCACGTACACCGCCGCGCAGGCGCAGACCCGGATCGCGGAGAGCTTCTCCGGCATCTCCGAGGAGATGGGCGACGTCGGGCTGGCGATCCAGCGGGCCGAGGACAAGACCGCGCAGCTCCAGGCGAGGGCCGGCGCGATCGACGAGCTGCTCGCCTCGGGCGCGCTCGACGACCAGTCCGGGCTGGCCAAGGACGACATCCAGAGCGAGCTGGACCGGCTCTCCGGTGGTACGGATGTAGAGCTGGAGCTGCAGCGCATGAAGGCCGAGCTGGCCGGTGGTCCCTCGTCGCAGCAGCAGGCGATCGAAGGCGGTCAGGGTCAGAGCCAGGGGCAGGGTCAGTCCCAGCAGCAGCCCCAGGACACTCCGCGCTTCGACAAGCAGTAGCCGACCTGTAGTCGACTCGGGCCCACGCCTTAGGAGGGCGACATGATCGTACGGATCATGGGGGAGGGGCAGTTGAAGCTGGACGACGGCCATGTCGCCGAGCTCAACAAGCTGGACGACGAGCTGCTCGCCGAAATGGAGAGCGGCGACGAGGAGGGCTTCCGCCGCACCTTCGGCGCCCTCCTCGACGCGGTCCGCCACCTCGGCGATCCGCTCCCCGACGACGCCCTGCAACCCTCCGAACTCATCCTCCCGTCCCCGGACGCGACCCTCGAAGAGGTCCGCGAGATGCTGAGCGACGATGGGCTGATTCCGGGCTGACTCTGGCGGGGGCGCCTTTCGCTGGCGTGGGCGCCTTGTGCCGGTGGGTGGGTCGGGGCCGTGCCGGATCGCGGCTGCGGGCAGTGGTCGCCCACCCTGCGGGCGAGGGGGGGACCGGAGCCAGCCCTACCCCGGCGAAGCCCAGGTAGCGCAGGTTCCACCCCCGGCAGGGGCCCCGTACCGTAAGCCCGTGAGCACCCTAGAGCGCACCCGGTGCAGACTCCGCGCCCACCCGTTGGCCCTGGACGCCGCACTGGCCTTCGCCGTGCTGGTCTGCATGATCGTGGGCTCCTTCGTGGAGCCGTACGGCGAGCACGGCGCCACGTGGGGTGCCCGCACCCCGAACGCCCTCAGCCTCACGCTGATGGTGCTCGGCGCGGCGGCCCTGGTGTTCCGCCGCAGCGCCCCTGTGACGGTGCTCGCGGCAACCGTGGCCGTCTCCCTCGTGGAGGTGATCACCGGCGACCCCCGGGCCCCGGTCGCGATGTCCGCCGTGATCGCCCTCTACACGGTCGCGTCGGCCACGGACCGCCCCACGACCTGGCGGGTCGGCCTGCTCACGATGACCGTGCTCACGGCGTCCGCGATGCTCGCGGGGCCCCTGTCCTGGTACGCGCAGGAGAACCTCGGCATCTTCGCCTGGACGGGCATGGCCGCCGCGGCGGGCGACGCCGTACGGAGCCGGCGGGCCGTCGTGCACGCGATACGGGAGCGCGCCGAGCGTGCGGAGCGGACCCGCGAGGAGGAGGCGCGGCGGCGCGTCGCCGAGGAGCGGCTGCGGATCGCCCGGGATCTGCACGACGTCGTCGCCCACCACATCGCCCTGGTCAATGTGCAGGCGGGGGTGGCCGCGCACGTGATGGACAAGCGGCCCGACCAGGCGAAGGAGGCGCTCGCTCATGTGCGGGAGGCCAGCCGGTCGGCCCTCAACGAACTCCGGGCCACCGTGGGGTTGTTGAGGCAGAGCGGGGATCCGGAGGCGCCCACCGAGCCCGCCCCCGGGCTCGCCCGGCTCGACGAGCTCGCCGACACCTTCCGCAACGCGGGCCTGCCCGTCGAGGTCGCCCGCACCGACCACGGCACCGCCCTCCCCGCCGCCGTGGACCTCGCCGCGTACCGCGTCATCCAGGAAGCCCTCACCAATGTGCAGAAGCACGCGGGCGCGGAGGCGAAGGCCGAGGTCAGCGTCGTACGCGTGGGACCGAATGTGGAAGTGACCGTGCTCGACAACGGGCCGGGGAAGGATCATGAGCCCGAGGACGGCGGCGGGCACGGGCTGCTCGGGATGCGCGAGCGGGTCACCGCGCTCGGTGGCACCTGCACCGCCGCTCCCCGGTACGGCGGCGGTTTCCGCGTCCATGCGATCCTTCCGGTCAAGAACCGCACGCCTGCCCTGGGGGCTGATCCCGCATGACCATTCGTGTCCTGCTCGCCGACGACCAGGCGTTGCTGCGCAGCGCCTTCCGTGTGCTCGTCGACTCCGAGCCCGACATGGAGGTCGTGGGGGAGGCCTCGGACGGCGCGCAAGCCGTGCGGCTCGCCCGCGAGGAGCGCGCGGATGTCGTGCTCATGGACATCCGGATGCCGGGAACCGATGGGCTCGCCGCCACGCGGCTGATCAGCGCCGATCCCGGACTCGCACACGTACGGGTGGTCATGCTGACGACCTTCGAGGTCGACGAGTACGTGGTGCAGTCGCTGCGCGCCGGTGCGTCCGGGTTCCTCGGGAAGGGCTCGGAGCCCGAGGAACTGCTGAACGCGATCCGGATCGCGGCGGGTGGAGAGGCGCTGCTGTCGCCCGCGGCCACCAAGGGGCTCATCGCCAAGTTCCTCGCGCAGGGCGACGCGGGCGACGACGGGCGGGACCCCGCCCGCGCCGAGCGGCTCGACGCGCTGACCGTCCGGGAGCGCGAGGTCCTCGTCCAGGTCGCGGGCGGGCACTCGAACGACGAGATCGCCGAGCGGCTCGAAGTCAGCCCGTTGACCGTGAAGACGCACGTCAACCGGGCCATGTCGAAGCTGGGCGCCCGGGACCGGGCCCAGCTGGTGGTGATCGCGTACGAGTCCGGGCTGGTCCGTCCAAGGGTGGAGTGAGGTCCACCGAGGCGTACTGCGCCCGCAGTAGGAGCCGTATAAGGAAATGGTCCTCGGGGCTACGGATCGGCCCTGACGGATGGCTCAGTGTGTGAGGACGAGCGCTCACATGTGCGTTTCTTCTGCGCCCAGCGGCACGGAACGACGCGGATGTGGGCTCTTCTTCCGCTCACGCCACAGAAGAGAGATCCGCCACCCATGTCCTGGCTGTCGAGGTTCAGCCTCGCGCAACGGGCCCTCATAGGTCTGATGTCGATCGTCGCGCTCGCGTTCGGTGCGATCGCGATCCCCCAGCTCAAGCAGCAGCTGCTGCCCACCATCGAGCTGCCCATGGTGTCCGTGCTGGCGCCGTACCAGGGTGCGTCCCCCGATGTGGTCGAGAAGCAGGTCGTCGAACCCATCGAGGACAACCTCGAATCGGTCGACGGCATCACGGGCGTCACGTCGAAGGCCAGCGAGGGCAACGCCGTGATCATGGCGTCCTTCGACTACGGCAACGACACCAAGCAGCTCGTCGCCGACGTCCAGCAGGCCGTCAACCGCGCCCGCGTGCAGCTTCCGGACGACGTCGACCCGCAGGTCATCGCCGGTTCGACCGACGACATGCCGACCGTCGTCCTCGCCGTCACCTCCGGCAAGGACCAGCAGGCGCTGTCCGACCAGCTCGACCGCACCGTCGTGCCCGCCCTGAAGGACATCGACGGCGTCGGCCAGGTCACCGTGGACGGCGTACGCGACCTCCAGGTCACCGTCACGCCCGACGACAAGAAGATGGCCAAGGCGGGTCTCACCTCCGCCGCGCTCGGCCAGGCCCTCCAGGCGGGCGGCGCGACCGTTCCGGCCGGGTCCTTCGACGAGGACGGCGCCAACCGCACCGTCCAGGTCGGCGGCGGCTTCACCTCCGTGCAGCAGATCCAGGACCTGATGGTCACGGGCGCCCCGGGGAAGAAGCCCGTACGCCTCGCCGACGTCGCCGCAGTGGCGCAGGAGCAGGCCAAGGCCGACTCCATCACGCGTACGGACGGGAAGCCGAGCCTCGCCGTCATGGTCACCATGGACCACGACGGCAGCGCGGTCGCCATCTCCGACGCGGTCAAGGACAAGCTGCCCGACCTCCGAAAGGACCTGGGTGCGGGCACGGCGGTCACCGTCGTCAGCGACCAGGGCCCGGCCGTGTCCAAGTCCATCCACGGCCTGACCACCGAGGGCGCGCTCGGCCTGCTCTTCGCGGTCCTCGTCATCCTGGTCTTCCTGGCGTCGGTCCGCTCGACGCTCGTCACGGCGGTGAGCATCCCGCTCTCCGTCGTACTGGCCCTGATCGTCCTGTGGACGAGGGACCTCTCCCTCAACATGCTCACGCTCGGCGCGCTGACCATCGCGATCGGCCGGGTCGTCGACGACTCGATCGTGGTCCTGGAGAACATCAAGCGCCACCTCGGATACGGCGAGGAGCGCGAGGAGGCCATCCTCAAGGCCGTACGGGAGGTCGCGGGCGCGGTCACGTCCTCGACCCTCACCACGGTCGCCGTCTTCCTGCCGATCGGTCTGACCGGCGGCATGGTGGGCGAGCTGTTCGGCTCCTTCAGCCTGACCGTCACGGCGGCCCTGCTGGCCTCGCTGCTCGTCTCGCTGACGGTCGTGCCGGTGCTGTCGTACTGGTTCCTGCGCGCCCCGAAGGGCACCCCGGCCGACGCCGACGAGGCCCGTCGCCTCGCGGAGGAGAAGGAGGCGCGCAGCCGTCTCCAGCGCAGCTACGTGCCGGTGCTCCGCTTCGCGACCCGGCGCCGGCTGACGAGCCTCGCGATCGCGATCGCCGTCCTGGTCGGCACGGGCGGTCTGGCGTCGATGCTGAAGACCAACTTCTTCGACCAGGGCGATGTCGAAGTCCTCACCGTCAAGCAGGAGTTGAAGCCGGGCACCAGCCTGGCGGCGACCGACGCCCAGGCGAGGAAGGTCGAGCAGATGCTCGACGGCGTCAAGGGCGTGAAGGACTACCAGGTCACGGTCGGCTCCTCCGGCTTCCTCGCGGCCTTCGGCGGCGGCACGGACACCAACCAGGCCTCGTACCAGGTCATGCTGGAGGACTCGGCGTCCTCCGACGACGTCCAGGACCGGATCGAGGAGGGCCTGGGGAAGCTCTCCGGCGTCGGTACGACCACGGTCGCGGCCGGTGACGGCTTCGGCAACCAGGACCTCAGTGTGGTCGTCAAGTCCGCCGACGCGGACGTCCTGCGCAAGGCGTCCGACCAGGTGCGCGCCGAGGTCGCCAAGCTGGACCATGTCACGGACGTGACCAGCGACCTGGCGCAGAGCGTGCCGCGCATCTCGGTCAAGGCCAACTCCAAGGCCGCGGCGGCCGGTTACAACGACGCCACCCTCGGTGCGGCCGTCGCCGAGGCCGTACGCGGCACCACGAGCGGCAAGGCGATCCTGGACGACACCGAGCGGGACGTCGTCATCAGGGCGGCGAAGCCGGCCGAGACGCTGGAGCAGCTGCGCGATCTGCGGCTCGGCGCGGTGAAGCTCGGTGACATCGCCGACGTGAAGCTGGTCGACGGCCCGGTCTCGATGACCCGGATCGACGGTCAGCGGGCCGCGACGATCACGGCGAAGCCGACCGGCGACAACACGGGCGCGGTCAGTGCGGACCTCACGTCCAAGCTGAACTCGCTGAAGCTGCCGGCCGGCGCGAGTGCCGAGATCGGTGGGGTCTCCTCGGACCAGGACGACGCGTTCGCGAACCTCGGCCTGGCCATGCTGGCCGCCATCGCGATCGTCTTCATGCTCCTGGTCGCGACCTTCCGCTCGCTGGTCCAGCCGCTGATCCTGCTCGTCTCGATCCCGTTCGCGGCGACGGGCGCGATCGGCCTGCTGGTCGCCACCGGTACGCCGATGGGCGTCCCCGCGATGATCGGCATGCTGATGCTCATCGGCATCGTGGTGACCAACGCGATCGTGCTGATCGACCTGATCAACCAGTACCGCAAGCAGGGTTACGGCGTCGTCGAGGCCGTGGTCGAGGGCGGCCGCCACCGTCTGCGGCCCATCCTCATGACGGCCCTGGCGACGATCTTCGCCCTGCTCCCGATGGCCCTGGGCGTCACCGGCGAGGGCGGCTTCATCGCCCAGCCGCTGGCCGTGGTCGTCATCGGCGGCCTGATCACGTCGACCCTGCTGACACTGCTCCTCGTCCCGACGCTCTACGCGATGCTCGAACTGCGCAAGGAGCGCCGGGCGAAGAAGCGTGCGGCGAAGAAGGGCGTACCCGCCCCTGCGGAGTCCGCCTCCGACGAGCCGGAGTCGGAGCCGGTGGGAGTCTGATCCCGCCGCGCCGCTGATCCAGCCGCACCGGTGTCCCCTCCCTCACAGGGCTTTCATATCCTGTGATCTCGAACTGCTCTGCGGGGGAGGGGGACAGGGCGGTGGCACTGTACGAGGGTGATCCCGAGTCGCTCGGCGAGTACCGGATCGTCGACCGGCTCGGGGCCGGCGGCATGGGCGTGGTCTACCGGGCGAGATCCCGGTCGGGCCGTGAGGTCGCGGTCAAGGTGGTGCACGCCCAGTACGCCGCGGACGCCGTGTTCCGCGCTCGCTTCCGGCAGGAGATCGCGGCCGTCCGCAAGGTGAGCGGCGCCTTCACCGCGCCGGTCGTGGACGCGGACCCGGACGCCGAGCGGCCCTGGATGGCCACTCAGTACGTGCCCGGGCGCTCGCTGGCCGCCCGCATCCGGGCCGGCGGCCCGTTGGACGGCGCCGAACTGCGACGGCTGGCCCTCGGGCTGGTGGAGGCACTGCGGGAGATCCATCGGGCCGGAGTCGTGCACCGCGACCTGAAGCCGGCCAACGTGATGATGGCCGAGGACGGCCCCCGCGTCATCGACTTCGGCATCTCCCGCGCGGCGGAGAACCAGGCGCTGACCGAGACCGGGCACATGATGGGCACTCCGCCCTTCATGTCCCCCGAGCAGCTCGCGGACGCCCGCTCGGTGGCGCCCGCCTCCGACGTCTTCTCGCTCGGCGCCCTGGTGGTGTTCGCCGCCACCGGACACGGGCCCTTCGACGCCGACAGCCCCTATCTGGCCGCGTACCGGGTGATGAGCGAGGAACCGGTGCTGGACGCCGTGTCCGTGCCGCTGCGCGAGGTCGTGTCCCGCTGTCTGGCCAAGGAGCCCGCCGCCCGCCCCGGCCTCGACGAACTCGCCCGCGCCTTCGCGAGCGCCCTGCCGGACCCGGGACCGGACGAGACGCCCACGGTGTCCCAGCGCCATCCGGATCCGCAGCCCACGGTTGCGCCGTCCGCCGTCCCGTCCGAGGGACCCCGACCGGCGTTCGCCCCCGTCGAGCCCCCGCCTGTCGCCCGCCGGACCCGCGCCCGCCGTCTGGCGGTGCCGGCCGCGGTGGCCGGCGTGCTCGTGGCCGCGCTCCTGGCCTATTTCCTCGGACCGCTCAAGGGCGGCGACTCCGTGGGGGCCGCCGGGCCGTCACCGAGTGCCCCGGACGCTCGCTGGGCGGCTGTTCCGGCCGGCTGGCAACCCTGGCAGACCACGCTGTACGCGACCGCCGCCGCCGGTGTGAAGCACGCGCCGGGGGTGAACACCGACGGCAGCGGTTCGGGGGCGCAGCCGGCCTGCGTGCAGGGCGGCGGGTCCGTCTACTGCTCCGGCAGCGGCATCCTGCCGGTCCGCGTCGACGCGTCGACCGGCCGAACCCTCTGGCGGGCCGCGCCCGTGCCGCGGGACACGCCCCTCGACCACTACGGCGCCCGCGTCCTCGCCGTGCGCGACGGTGTGCTGCTCGTGCGGGAGACGGTCATGAACGCCGCGGGCAACGACACGACCGCCACCGTCTCCGCCCTGGCCACCGACAACGGCAGACGGCTGTGGTCCCGGCCGGTGCAGGACCAGTACGCCGACGCGGTGCTCCTCGGCGGCCTCGTTCTCGCTCCCGACGGCTCCGCCGTGACCGCCCGCTCCCCGCGTGACGGCACCGCGCGCTGGACGATGACCATGCCGGCCGGCTACCGCTGCGCGTTCCTCGCCGGCGGCGACCGCCTCTACGCGGACTGCGTCGACTACCACACCGCATCCGGCGCGGACCGGTTGCTGCTCTCCGTCGACCCGACCGACGGCTCGCTGCGCCGACTGCGCTCCGCGCCCTCGGTCGAAGCGACGTACGCCGGGGTCCTGGACGGCCGCCTGGTCTTCGTCGAACGGCGTACGAGCGCCTCGGCCGCGGACGACAACGGGTACGCCCGGGCGGTACTGGTCGACCCCGCCGACGACAGCGCCCGTACCACCAAGCTGGCGCAGGAGCAGCGGGGGAGCATGGCTCTGGTGCACGGTGTGCTCTGCTTCGCCACCTCCAGCGGCCGGGTGACGGCGGTCTCCCCGGTGACCGGCAAGCGCCTGTGGGAGACGGCGACGACGCTGGAGCAGCCGGGCACACCGGTGGCCGACGGGCGCCGCAGCGTGTTCGTCGTCAGCGCCAGCGGACGCGTAGCCGCCCTCGACGCCCGCAAGGGCACGCCGCTGTGGGAGTCCGGTCCGCGCGCGGACCGGGTGCTCAGTTTCGGCGGCCCTCCGGGGCTCCTCCTCCACCAGGGCGCCCTGGTGGTGCCGAGCCCCGACGGCACGCTCTTCACCCTCGACCCCGCGCACCCCGAGCGGAAGCCCGTCTCGGGGTGACGCCGGGGGCCGCGGCTACGGCAGCGCCAGCATCCGCTCCAGCGCCAGCTTCGCGAACGCCTCGGTCTCCTTGTCGACCTCGATGCGGTTGACCAGGTTGCCCTCGGCGAGGGACTCCAGGGTCCACACCAGGTGGGGGAGGTCGATGCGGTTCATGGTCGAGCAGAAGCAGACCGTCTTGTCGAGGAAGACGATCTCCTTGTCCTCGGCGGCGAATCGGTTCGCCAGGCGCCGTACGAGGTTCAGCTCGGTGCCGATGGCCCACTTGGAGCCGGCGGGCGCGGCCTCCAGGGCCTTGATGATGTACTCCGTGGAGCCCACGTAGTCCGCCGCTGCGACGACCTCGTGCTTGCACTCGGGGTGGACGAGGACGTTCACGCCCGGGATGCGCTCGCGCACGTCGTTCACGGAGTCCACCGAGAAGCGGCCGTGCACGGAGCAGTGGCCGCGCCACAGGATCATCTTCGCGTCGCGCAGCTGCTCGGCGGTCAGGCCGCCGTTCGGCTTGTGCGGGTTGTAGAGGACGCAGTCCTCCAGGGACATGCCCATGTCGCGCACGGCCGTGTTGCGGCCCAGGTGCTGGTCCGGCAGGAAGAGCACCTTCTCGCCCTGCTCGAACGCCCACTCCAGCGCCCGCTTGGCGTTGGACGAGGTGCAGATCGTGCCGCCGTGCTTGCCGGTGAACGCCTTGATGTCCGCGGAGGAGTTCATGTACGACACGGGCACGACCTGCTCGGCTATGCCGGCCTCGGTCAGCACGTCCCAGCACTCGGCGACCTGCTCGGCCGTCGCCATGTCGGCCATCGAGCAGCCGGCGGCGAGGTCGGGGAGGACGACCTTCTGGTCGTCGCCCGTCAGGATGTCCGCGGACTCCGCCATGAAGTGCACACCGCAGAAGACGATGTACTCGGCCTCCGGGCGGGCGGCCGCGTCCCGGGCCAGCTTGAAGGAGTCGCCCGTGACGTCCGCGAACTGGATGACCTCGTCGCGCTGGTAGTGGTGGCCGAGCACGAAGACCTTGCTTCCGAGCTTCTCCTTGGCCGCGCGGGCGCGCTCCACCAGGTCCGGGTCGGACGGCGAGGGCAGGTCACCGGGACACTCGACGCCTCGCTCGCTCCTCGGGTCGGCCTCGCGGCCGAGCAGCAGCAGGGCGAGGGGCGTCGGCTGTACGTCGAGCTCCTGGGTCTGGGCGGTGGTCACGACACGCACCCTTTCTGTTCTGCGGCTCCCCGGTTCGCGGAGGCGATCCGGCGGGTCAAGCCTTTTCGTCGAATTGACGCTATCTATCATAACCGCTTCACGTCAGTTTGACGACGGCCATAGCGTCGATGTGACGTGAATCCCGGTGGCCGGATCGGCAGATGACAACCGGATACCCGTGAGGCCGTACGTGGGGTTGTCCACAGGCCGGTGTCCGTGCCGAAGCGCATGTGCGAGCATGAAGGGAGAACCGAAAAACACGTGCTCGGCCCGGAATGAATCCGCGGCCCCGACGGTTGCACCCGTCGGCAAGCAGTCTCCGTACAACCCGGGAGAGAAGCAGATGTCCGTATCGGACGAGACCACCACCGTGAGCGACGGCATCCTCCTGTCGGACGCCGCCGCGGCCAAGGTCAAGGCCCTGCTCGACCAGGAAGGCCGCGAGGACCTGGCGCTGCGCGTCGCCGTGCAGCCCGGTGGCTGCTCCGGCCTGCGCTACCAGCTCTTCTTCGACGAGCGCTCCCTCGACGGCGATGTCGTCAAGGACTTCGGCGGCGTCAAGGTCGTCACCGACCGCATGAGCGCCCCGTACCTGGGCGGCGCGTCCATCGACTTCGTGGACACCATCGAGAAGCAGGGCTTCACGATCGACAACCCGAACGCGACGGGCTCCTGCGCCTGCGGCGACTCCTTCAGCTAAGCCGAACGGCCAAGTTCTACGGCCAAGTTCTGCGGCCAAGTTCTGCGGCCGGGCGGAACGGCCGAGCCGAACGGCACGAAGGCGGTGCCCCCTGAGAACGGGGGCGCCGCCTTCGTCGTTTCCTTGCCAGGGCCGCTACTGCGGCTGCGCCGACCGTGCCTCGTCCCCGGCTTCCTTCCCCTTCGGGATCTCCTTGCCGTCCGACCCCACGACCTTGCGGTCGCCGAGCGGTGCGTCCAGCTGCACCGTCCGGTGGAAGGCCTTCGCGATCATGATGCAGACCTTGCCCTGCTGCGGGGTGTCGGTCACGGTGACCTTCACCTTGTCGGAGCCCTGGTCCGCCGAGGCCGCGTAGCCGGAGCACACCCCGCCCCAGAAGTTCACGGTGAGCTTCTTGCCGTCGACCGTGTAGCCGACGACGTGCACGTCCCGGGCCTTCGGGGCCGCGGTCGGCTCGTCGCCCGGCCCGGTCGGGCGCGGGCTCGGCGTCTCGGTCGGCGAGGGTTGCGAGGGCCCCGGCGAGGTCAGGTACCGCGGGTCGACCGCCGGGTGCGTCACGGTGAAGCTGTCGTCGGCGCCCTTCGTCCGCACCTCGAACAGCCACGACGGCACCAGCGTCTGCCGCCCGTCCACGAAGTGCGACGCGAGCCCGAACGTCGCCTTCTCCACGCTCACCGGCTCGGGGGACGGCGTCACCGTGGCGTGCTCGCACGGCATCTCGTCCTTGTCCTTCAGCGGTACGGGACTGGCGCAGCCGCCGGGCCCCATGCGCCCGCCGCCCGGCGCCACCGACCCGCTCCCGTTCATCAGGTCCAGCGTCTTCTGCGCGCCGATGACCGGATACGTGTCGCCCTTGACCGGTGCCTTCAACTGGCCGCTGCCGCCGGTGACTTCACCCTGCGCGCTGACCTGGATGCCGGTCGTCCAGCCGTAGGTGGGCAGGCCGCCGACCTCCGGGTCCGCGTTCACCACCCGTATCGCGCCCATGAGCTGGCTCGCGTCCAGCTTCGCGTCGTCCTGGCCGACCGCCTTCAGGACGGGGGCGGCGGCCTTCTTCGCGACCGCCTCGCTCACCGCGTGGGCGGACGGGGAGGCGGGGTCGCTCGCACACACGGTGGCGCTCTTGCAGTTGTCGGTGCCGGGCGCGTACCGGTTGAAGGTCCAGGTGCCCGGGGCCCGCTTGTTCACCTGGAGGTTCGGCCCCGAACCGTCCGTCGTGGGCCCGACCCGCCAGACCTCACCGGTCAGCGTCGGTGTGCCGGACACCCGGAGGGCCTTCGCGAGCCGCGCCACCTCGGCCCTGGTGACCTCGCCCTTCGCCCAGTACACGGGCGCCGAGTCCGGGCCGCCGGGCAGCTTGCCGGCCGCGTGGTAGGTCGCGCCGTAGGGGTTGGGCTCACCCACGGCGATGCCGGGGCCGCCGCCCTCGCTGTAGCCGTCGAGGGCGAGCGGCGGGGGAGTGCCGTCGCCGCCGGGGGTTCCGGATGTGCCGCTGCGGTCGGTCCCGCCTTCGGAGGCGGTCGTGGCGAAGTACGCCCCGCCGCCCCCGACCAGCAGAACCGCGGCCGCGACCGACACGACGGCCACCGGGGAGTGCCGCCGGCGCGGCTTGGCCGTCTCGGCGTCCTCGGCGGGACGGGTCGCCTCGTTGTCGGGTCGCTCGGTGCTCACCGCATCGCTCCTTTGGTTCCACTGCTGTCCCTGTGCCGACCCGGCCCTGCCGAGGGCAGGGCGCTGAGAGTCGTACACCACGTCCCCTTTACGGGGGACAGCGATGGGACGCAGCGGGGGAGCGCGCGGTTCCCTCGAAACGCGCTCTCAGTCGCCGTAGTCCGACATCGCGTCCAGCAGACGGGCGGACGTGGGCGGCACGGTGACGCCGTGGATGAGTGAAGGGGACACCGGAAGGGGAACGATCCGGTCGGGTGCCGCCCAGTGCGGGACCATCCGGGCGCAGTCGCCGCGCAGCGCCGCGAGGCCGCCTTCGAGGTCGAGCGGAGCGGTGCCGTGGACCTTGAGGTTCGTCATACCGGCACCGTATGCACGCCGACGCCACGAAGAAAGATCTACTATCGGGTAGTTTCGGCCACTTCAGAGCCCAGCCCCGACCCGGTAGCGTGAAGTGTCAATCCCCTCGCCTCGCAGGAGCGTGTCCCCGCCGTGCGTATCGCAGTCACCGGCTCCATCGCCACCGACCACCTCATGACCTTCCCCGGCCGATTCGCCGACCAGCTGGTCGCGGATCAGCTGCACACGGTCTCCCTCTCCTTCCTGGTCGACAACCTCGACGTGCGCCGGGGCGGGGTCGGCGCGAACATCGCCTTCGGCATGGGCCAGCTGGGCACCTCGCCGATCCTGGTCGGTGCCGCGGGCTCCGACTTCCACGAGTACCGCGCCTGGCTGGACCGCCACGGCGTCGACACCGGGTCCGTCCGCATCTCCGAGGTGCTGCACACCGCGCGCTTCGTGTGCACCACGGACGCCGACCACAACCAGATCGGCTCGTTCTACACGGGCGCGATGAGCGAGGCCCGGCTGATCGAGCTCAAGGCGGTCGCGGACCGGGTCGGCGGCCTCGACCTGGTCCTCATCGGCGCGGACGACCCGGAGGCGATGCTCCGCCACACCGAGGAGTGCCGCTCCCGCTCGATCCCCTTCGCCGCCGACTTCTCGCAGCAGATCGCGCGGATGAGCGGCGAGGAGATCCGGATACTGCTGGACGGGGCGACGTACCTCTTCTCCAACGAGTACGAGAAGGGGCTCATCGAGTCCAAGACCGGCTGGAGCGACGCCGAGATCCTCTCCAAGGTCGGCCACCGCGTCACCACCCTCGGCGCGCGGGGCGTGCGCATCGAGCGGGACGGCGACGACCCGATCGAGGTCGGCTGCGCCGAGGAGGAGCGCAAGGCCGACCCGACCGGCGTCGGCGACGCGTTCCGCGCGGGCTTCCTCTCGGGCCTCTCCTGGGGCGTCCCGCTGGAGCGTGCCGCCCAGGTCGGCTGCATGCTCGCCACGCTGGTCATCGAGACGGTCGGCACGCAGGAGTACCAGCTGCGCCGCGGCCACTTCATGGACCGCTTCACCAAGGCGTACGGCGACGAGGCCGCGGCGGACGTCCAGATCCACCTGGTGTAGCTCGGGAAACGCGTGGGCCGGGAAACGCGATGCCGGCAAACGCGTAGGTCAGGACACCCGGCGGACCACATAAGCGGTGCCGTGGTCCGCCGGCTCCTCGCCGACGTACTCCTGTCCCCGCATCTCGCACCACGCGGGGATGTCGAGGCGCGCCGCCTCGTCGTCCGACAGAACGCGGACCGTGCCGCCGACCGGGACGTCACCGATGACCTTGGCCAGTTCGATGACGGGGATCGGGCAGCGCCGGCCCAGCGCGTCCACGACGAGGGCGTCGGAAGTGCCGCCGGCGGCCACCTTCACCGGCTCCGTCGGCGCTTCCAGCTTCTCGCGCACGGCGGCGACCGCGCCCGGCAGAACGGACAGGAAGCGGTCCACGTCCTCCGCAGGCGTTCCCGGCGGCAGCGACACCCGGACGTTGCCCTCGCTCAGCACCCCCATCGCCTTCAGCACATGGCTGGGCGTCAGCGTGCTGCTCGTACAGGACGAACCGGACGAGACCGAGAAGCCCGCGCGGTCCAGTTCGTGCAGCAGAGTCTCCCCGTCGACATAGAGACAGGAGAAGGTGACGATCCCGGGCACCCGGCGGACCGGGTCGCCGACCACCTCCACATCGGGGACCAGTTCCGGCACCCGGGCCCGGATCCGGTCCGTCAGTTCCCGCAGCCGCGCGGCCTCCCCGGCCGCTTCGGCCCGCACCGCGCGCAGCGACGCGGCCGCGGCCACGATCCCGGGGATGTTCTCGAACCCGGCCGCGCGCCCCGACTCCCGCTCGTCCGAGGGCCCTTGAGGCGCGAACCGCACCCCTTTGCGTACGACGAGCAGCCCGACCCCCGACGGGCCACCCCATTTGTGGGCACTTGCCGTGAGCAGGGACCAGTCGCCCTCGACGCGCCCCCAGGCCAGCGACTGCGCCGCGTCCACGAGCAGCGGCACCCCCGCCGCACGGCACGCGCCGGCGGCCTCGGCCACCGGCTGCTCCGTGCCCACCTCGTGGTTGGCGGACTGGAGGCAGCCGAGCGCGGTGTCCGGGCGCAGCGCGGCGGCGAACGCGCCGGGGTGGACGGCGCCCGTGCGGTCCACGGCGACCCGCGTCACCGTCCCGCCGTCCGTCTCGTGGACCTCCGCCGAATGGAGCACCGAAGAGTGTTCGACCGCTGACACGATCAGGTGGCGTCCGACGCGCCGACGGCCCGCCAGCGCACCCGAGATGCCGGAGTGCACGGCCCGTGTGCCCGAGGAGGTGAAGACGAGTTCGTCGGGTCGGCAGCCCACCGCGTCGGCGGCCGCCTCGCGCGCGGCGTCGAGCAGCAGCCGGGCCCGCCGACCCTCGCGGTAGAGGCGGGCGGGGTCGGCCCACCCCTCGTCGAGCGAGGCCTGGAGGGCCTGCCGGGCGACGGGGTGGAGCGGGGCGGCGGACGCCGCGTCGAAGTAGGACACGCGAACACGCTAACCCCTGGTCCGGAAGGGCCGTCAGAAGGCGTACGGAGCGGGGCATTCCGGGGGGTCCCGGAACCCCATCCGAGCAGAACAGCATCCCTTCGGGGTGTCCGGCGGCGCGTTGGGCACCCTCCCCGCGCGACCCCAAATTGCGTCCAGTAGGGTTTGGTCCGCATAAACATCCAAACCCCTGCCCGACGCAGGGCGGCGACCGACCAGCGAGGCCGCAGCCAACCAGCGCGGGCGAGACTCTCGGGAAGGCGCTACGTGAGTCCCAACGGCTCCGACCGCTCGCCGCGGCGCCCGATGCGGCGGAAGCTGCTGCAGGCAATGACTGCGGGCCTGGTCCTGGCGACAGCCACCGGTTGCTCGTACAACTGGGAAGACTTTCCCCGCCTGGGTATGCCCACCCCGGTCACGGAGGAGGCTCCGCGGATCCTCTCCCTCTGGCAGGGCTCGTGGGCGGCCGCGCTGGCCACCGGCGTGCTGGTCTGGGGCCTGATCCTGTGGGCGGCCATCTTCCATCGGCGCAGCCGAACCAAGGTCGAAGTTCCCCCGCAGACCCGGTACAACATGCCCATCGAGGCGCTGTACACGGTGGTCCCGCTCATCATTGTCTCGGTGCTCTTCTACTTCACGGCACGCGACGAGTCGAAGCTCCTCGATCTCTCCAAGAAGCCCGACGTCACAGTCAACGTCGTGGGCTATCAGTGGAGCTGGGGCTTCAACTACATCGAGAACGTCCCCGGTTCGACCGGTGATGCCAAGACCGACAAGAACCTGGACGCCATTCCGGACCGGTTCAAGAAGGACTTCCCGGCGAACGCCGGTGGTGTCTACGAGGTCGGTACCCCCGGCGAGTGGACCCCGGGGAGGAAGAGCCCCGGTCCGACCCTCTGGCTCCCCAAGGGCAAGACGGTCCGCTTCGTCCTCACTTCGCGTGACGTCATCCACTCCTTCTGGGTGGTGCCGTTCCTCATGAAGCAGGACGTCATCCCGGGCCACACCAACTCGTTCCAGGTGACCCCGAACCATGAGGGCACTTTCATGGGCAAGTGCGCCGAGCTGTGCGGCGTCGACCACTCCCGGATGCTCTTCAACGTGAAGGTCGTCTCTCCCGAGGCTTACGAGGCCCACCTCGCCGAGCTCGCGAAGCAGGGACAGACCGGTTACGTCCCGGCCGGCATTGAGCAGACGGGCCACGAGAAGAACCGGGAGACGAACAACCTGTGAGCATCCTCAACGAACCTCAGGGTGCCGCGGCCGAAGACTCGTACGAGAACGAGCTGCCGGTACGGCGCAAGCAGCCCGGCAACGTCGTGGTCAAGTGGCTCACCACCACCGACCACAAGACGATCGGCACGCTGTACCTGGTCACGTCCTTCGCGTTCTTCTGCATCGGCGGCGTCATGGCGCTGCTCATGCGCGCCGAGCTGGCGCGCCCGGGCACGCAGATCATGTCGAACGAGCAGTTCAACCAGGCGTTCACGATGCACGGCACGATCATGCTGCTGATGTTCGCGACGCCGCTGTTCGCCGGTTTCACGAACTGGATCATGCCGCTGCAGATCGGCGCGCCCGACGTGGCGTTCCCGCGGCTGAACATGTTCGCCTACTGGCTGTACCTGTTCGGCTCGACGATTGCGGTCGGCGGCTTCCTCACCCCGCAGGGTGCGGCCGACTTCGGCTGGTTCGCCTACAGCCCGCTCTCGGACGCGGTCCGCAGCCCGGGCATCGGCGCCGACATGTGGATCATGGGTCTGGCCTTCTCCGGCTTCGGCACGATCCTCGGTGCGGTCAACTTCATCACCACCATCATCTGCATGCGCGCGCCTGGCATGACGATGTTCCGCATGCCGATCTTCGTGTGGAACGTGCTGCTCACCGCGGTGCTGGTGCTGCTGGCCTTCCCCGTCCTCGCCGCCGCGCTGTTCGCGCTGGAGGCGGATCGGAAATTCGGGGCACATGTCTTCGACGCGGCCAATGGCGGCGCCTTGCTGTGGCAACACCTCTTCTGGTTCTTCGGCCATCCAGAGGTGTACATCATCGCGCTGCCGTTCTTCGGAATCATCTCCGAGGTCATCCCGGTGTTCTCCCGCAAGCCGATGTTCGGCTACATGGGTCTCATCGGCGCGACGATCGCCATCGCCGGTCTGTCCGTGACCGTGTGGGCGCACCACATGTACGTCACCGGCGGTGTGTTGCTCCCGTTCTTCTCCTTCATGACGTTCCTCATCGCCGTGCCAACGGGCGTGAAGTTCTTCAACTGGATCGGAACGATGTGGAAGGGGTCGCTGAGCTTCGAGACCCCGATGCTCTGGGCGACCGGCTTCCTGATCACCTTCACCTTCGGTGGTCTGACCGGTGTCATCCTGGCCTCGCCGCCGATGGACTTCCACGTCTCGGACTCGTACTTCGTGGTGGCGCACTTCCACTACGTCGTCTTCGGCACCGTCGTCTTCGCGATGTTCTCCGGCTTCCACTTCTGGTGGCCGAAGATGACCGGCAAGATGCTCGACGAGCGCCTCGGGAAGATCACCTTCTGGACGCTGTTCATCGGCTTCCACGGCACGTTCCTGGTGCAGCACTGGCTGGGTGCCGAGGGCATGCCGCGTCGTTACGCGGACTACCTCGCGGCCGACGGCTTCACCGCGCTGAACACGATCTCGACGATCAGCTCGTTCCTGCTGGGCCTGTCGATCCTGCCGTTCCTCTACAACGTGTGGAAGACCGCCAAGTACGGCAAGAAGGTCGAGGTCGACGACCCGTGGGGCTACGGCCGCTCGCTCGAGTGGGCGACGTCCTGCCCGCCGCCGCGGCACAACTTCCTCACTCTGCCGCGGATCCGTTCCGAATCCCCGGCGTTCGACCTGCACCACCCGGAGATCGTCGCGCTCGAGCAGCTTGAGCACAGCGGTCACGGTGCCAGCGCCCTCGCGGGTGGCAAGGAGGCCGGCAAGTGAAGATCCAGGGCAAGATGTTCATCTGGATGGCCGTCTTCATCCTGGCCATGGCGATCGTCTACGGCGTGTGGTCGAAGGAGCCTGCCGGAACCACGGCGCTCTTCCTGGGCTTCGGCCTGAGCGTCATGATCGGCTTCTACCTGTCCTTCACGGCCTCGCGTGTCGACGCGGGCGCCCAGGACAACAAGGAGGCCGACGTCGCGGACGACGCCGGCGAGGTCGGGTTCTTCAGCCCGCACAGCTGGCAGCCGCTCGCGCTCGGCGTCGGTGGCGCGCTCGCCTTCATGGGCGTCGTCTTCGGCTGGTGGCTGATGTACTTCTCGGCCCCGATCATCCTGATCGGCCTGTGGGGCTGGGTCTTCGAGTACTACCACGGTGAGAACCGCACCCAGTAGCACGCGCTCGGCGCTGTGGAGCCCGGACACTCCGTCAGGAGGGTCCGGGCTCCTTCTTTTGCCGCACGTTCCGTCCCTCTTCCGAGTTACCCACCGCGCTGGAGCTGACGAAGCTCCATAGCGTGAGTCCATGAGCCACTCACCGCGAATCCGCACGGTCGTCAGCTGCACCACGCTGGTCGTCGCCCTCGGCGCGGGCGCCACCGCCTGCGGCTCCGGCGGCCATCCGCTCTCGGCCAAGCCGTACGACGCGGCGGGGCAGATCTCCTTCAACAGCCCCACCGGCGGCGGCAAGAAGGCCGACCCCGACAAGCCCCTGGAGATCACCGCCGACGGCGACGACGGGCGCATCACCGATGTGACGGCCACGGACGCGACCGGGCGGTACGTGGTGGGCGAACTCGCCGCCGACGGAGGCCGCTGGCACAGCACCTCCCCGCTTGCCGCGGGCGCCCACTACACGGTGCGGGTGAGCACGGAGGACGAGGACGGCGCCCCCGGCCGCAAGGTCGTCGCCTTCGACACCAGCACGCCCAAGACCAAGAAGCGGCTGACGGTGAAGTTCGGGCCCGAGGCGGGCAAGTACGGCGTCGGTCAGCCCGTCACCGCCGAACTCAGCAAGCCCGTCAAGGACAAGGCCGCCCGGGCGGTCGTGGAGCGCGCCCTGCGGGTCGACTCCACGCCCGAGGTGGAGGGCGCCTGGCACTGGGTGGACGACAAGACGCTGCACTACCGCCCCAAGGAGTACTGGCCCGCCCACGCCACCGTCCTGGCGCACAGCAACCTCGCGGGCGTCAAGGTCGCCGAACGGCTCTGGGGCGGCGACACGAAGCCCCTGAAGCTCACCATCGGCGACCGCGTCATCGCCGTGACGGACGCGGCCTCGCACTCCATGACCGTCTACAAGAACAACAAAGTGATCAACGAGATCCCGGTCACCACCGGCAAGCCCGGCTTCGAGACCCGCAACGGCGTCAAGGTCGTGCTGGGCAAGGAGTACTTCGTACGGATGCGCGGTACCAGCATCGGCATCGCCGAGGGCTCCTCGGACTCGTACGACCTGCCCGTGTACTACGCCACACGCGTGACATGGAGCGGTGAATACGTGCATGCCGCGCCCTGGTCGACGGGCTCCCAGGGGTACGCCAACGTCAGCCACGGCTGCACCGGCATGAGCACCGGTGACGCCGAGTGGTTCTTCAACGCCGTCCGCGTGGGCGACGTCGTGAAGGTCGTCAACTCCGACGGCGAGACGATGGATCCGTTCGGCAACGGCTTCGGCGACTGGAACCTCGGCTGGAAGAAGTGGCGCAAGGGCAGCTCCCTCCTCAAGGGCACCCCCGACGGCCCGAGCGCGACGGACAGGGCCCGCCTGAGGCCAGAGAGTGTCTGAAGCGCCCCTTCAGGGGCGCGAGGCCGTCACATGTGCGGCTCCGCCGCGTGGGCTCGAGCAACCCAGGACGGCCCGCAGTCGCAAGACGGCGGGCCGCCCCGAGCTCCTAGGCGCTCAGCGCAGCCCTACGGCGCAGCAGCGCGGCCAAGGACGCCGCGAACTCCACCGGATCGACCGGCAAGGTCACCGCGGCGTCCGCACGGCTCCACGTGGCCAGCCAGGCGTCCTGGGGGCGGCCGATGAGGACCAGCACGGGCGGGCAGTTGAAGATCTCGTCCTTGATCTGGCGGCAGACACCCATTCCGCCCATCGGGACCGCCTCGCCGTCCAGGACGCAGACGTCGATGCCGCCCCGGTCCAGTTCCTTGATGACGGCCGCGGGGGTCGCGCACTCGATGAACTCGACCTGCGGAACATCGGAGGCCGGCCTGCGGCCGGTCGCCAGCCTGACCTGTTCGCGGGTGTTGGAGTCGTCGCTGTAGACCAGCACCGTGGCGGTCGGCTGCATTGTTCCTCCGAGCATCTAGAAGACACTGTTTCGGCGTCGTACGGGTGTGAACCGATGCGCGGATGCTACTCCTCCGAACACCTCGTCAACACCGGTTCGGACAGCGCTTCGATGAGCCATACGGGCAGGACACACCCCACGAACACTCCGAACGGCACCCCCCGGCGTGAGGGCGGGATAAGCGACCGACATAATGTCGGTCGTGGCGACAGCAACGACAGTAGAAACCGGGCACGCGCACCCGTCGGTCAATCGGCCGAACCTCACCAGCGTCGGAACCATCATCTGGCTGAGTTCCGAGCTGATGTTCTTCGCGGCCCTCTTCGCGATGTACTTCACCCTGCGATCGGTGACCGGGCCGGATCACTGGAAGGAGATGGCGGGCCATCTCAACTTCCCGTTCTCCGCGACGAACACCACGATCCTGGTGCTCTCCTCGCTGACCTGCCAGCTCGGCGTGTTCGCCGCCGAGCGCGGGGACGTGAAGAAGCTCCGGGGCTGGTTCATCGTCACCTTCATCATGGGTGCGATCTTCATCGGCGGTCAGGTCTTCGAGTACACCGAGCTGGTCAAGAAGGACGGGCTCTCGCTCTCCTCCGACCCGTACGGCTCGGTGTTCTACCTGACCACCGGCTTCCATGGTCTGCATGTGACAGGTGGCCTCATCGCCTTCCTGCTCGTCCTCGGCAGGACGTACGCGGCCAAGAGGTTCACCCATGAGCAAGCAACCGCCGCCATCGTCGTGTCCTACTACTGGCACTTCGTCGATGTCGTCTGGATCGGCCTCTTTGCCACGATCTACATGATCAAGTAATCGGGCCCACCGCCCGAAACATCCAGAAGCACCGACGCAGAAGATCCTGACACCGGGGTAATCCGTGAAAAAGCTCTCCGCACGACGACGCCATCCGCTGGCGGCGGTCGTCGTCCTACTCCTCGCGCTGGCATGCACAGGGGGGCTGTACGCCGCGTTCGCACCCGCGAGCAAGGCGCAGGCCGATGACACTGCCCAGTCCCTCGCCATCGACGAGGGCAAGAAGCTCTACTCCGTGGGCTGCGCAACCTGCCACGGGACCGGCGGTCAGGGCAGCTCCGACGGGCCGAGCCTGGTGGGAGTCGGCGCTGCGGCGGTCGACTTCCAGGTCGGCACCGGCCGTATGCCGGCCCAGCAGCCGGGCGCGCAGGTCCCGAAGAAGAAGGTCATCTACTCGCAGGCCGAGATCGACCAGCTCGCGGCGTACATCGCGTCGCTCGGTGCCGGTCCCTCGATCCCGACGAAGAACCAGGTCAACCCCGAGGGCGCGGACATCGCCAAGGGTGGCGAGCTGTTCCGCACCAACTGCGCGCAGTGCCACAACTTCACCGGCAAGGGCGGTGCGTTGACGCACGGCAAGTTCGCGCCGGACCTTGAGGGTGTGGACCCGAAGCACATCTACGAGGCCATGCAGACCGGCCCGCAGAACATGCCGTCCTTCCCCGACACCACGCTGTCGGAGAAGAACAAGAAGGACATCATCGCGTACCTCGACGCGGTCAACGGTGACGACACCGAGAGCCCCGGCGGCCTCGAACTGGGCGGCCTCGGGCCGGTCAGTGAGGGCCTGTTCGGCTGGATCTTCGGCCTCGGCACCCTGGTCGCCGTCGCCGTCTGGGTCGCCGCTCGGACCGCAAAGGCCAAGAAGTCATGAGTAGCCAAGAGATTCCAGAAGAGAACCTGCCCGTAGCGCAGGACGACGAGCACGGCACGGTCGCCGTCGCGGACGAGAAGAACCCGTTCGCGGATCCCGGCCTGCCGCCCCACGAGCACCGCGTCCAGGACATCGACGAGGAGGCCGCCAAGCGCTCCGAGCGTGCGGTTGCCTTCCTGTTCACGCTGTCGATGCTGGCCACCGTGGGCTTCATCGCCTCCTATGTGGCGATCCCGAACGACAAGTCGATCTTCGTCTTCCCGATCGGGCACATCAGCGCGCTGAACTTCGCGCTGGGCATGACGCTCGGCATCGCGCTCTTCACGATCGGCGCGGGAGCGGTCCACTGGGCCCGCACCCTGATGTCCGACGTGGAGATCGCCGACGAGCGTCACCCGATCGAGGCGCCGCCCGAGGTCAAGGCCAAGGTCATGGCCGACTTCAGGGACGGTGCCCGGGAGTCGGCGCTCGGCCGTCGCAAGCTGATCCGCAACACGATGTTCGGCGCGCTGGCCCTGTTCCCGCTCTCCGGCGTCATGCTGCTGCGCGACCTCGGCCCGCTGCCCGGCACCAAGCTGCGTCACACGCTCTGGTCCAAGGGCAAGCTGCTCGTCAACATGAACACGAACCTGCCGCTGCGTCCCTCGGACGTCGCCGTCGGTTCACTGACGTTCGCCAAGCCCGAGGGCCTGGAGGAGCACGACGAGGACTTCCAGAAGGAGATCGCCAAGTCTGCCCTGATGATCGTCCGGCTCCAGCCGGACAACATCAAGGACAAGAAGGAACTCGAGTGGTCCCACGAGGGCATCGTGGCCTACTCGAAGATCTGCACCCACGTCGGTTGCCCGATCTCCCTGTACGAGCAGCAGACGCACCACGTCCTCTGCCCGTGCCACCAGTCCACCTTCGACCTCTCCGACGGTGCCCGAGTGATCTTCGGCCCGGCCGGTCACGCCCTTCCGCAGCTGCGCATCGGTGTGAACGACGAGGGCTACCTCGAGGCGCTCAGCGACTTCGAAGAGCCCGTCGGTCCTGCATTCTGGGAGCGCGGATGAGCACTACCACCACCACCGACTCGCGCTCCTCGCGCGAGAAGGCGCCCGCCGGTGAGCGGGTGGCCGACTGGGCCGACGGCCGTCTGGGGATCTACTCCCTGGCCAAGTCCAACATGCGCAAGATCTTCCCCGACCACTGGTCGTTCATGTTGGGTGAGGTCTGCCTCTACAGCTTCATCATCATCATCCTCACGGGTGTGTACCTGACGCTGTTCTTCCACCCCTCGATGAACGAGGTGGTGTACGACGGCTCGTACGTGCCGTTGCAGGGTCAGCTGATGTCCGAGGCGTTCAACTCGACCATGCACATCTCCTTCGAGGTGCGCGGTGGTCTGCTGATCCGGCAGATCCACCACTGGGCGGCGCTGATCTTCCTCGCCGGCATGTTCGTGCACATGATGCGCGTGTTCTTCACGGGTGCGTTCCGCAAGCCCCGTGAGGTCAACTGGCTGTTCGGCTTCCTGCTGTTCGTCCTGGGCATGTTCACCGGCTTCACCGGTTACTCGCTCCCGGACGACCTGCTCTCCGGCACCGGTGTCCGCTTCATGGAGGGCGCGGTCCTGTCCGTGCCGATCGTGGGCACGTACCTCTCGTTCTTCCTCTTCGGCGGCGAGTTCCCGGGCGGCGACTTCGTGGCCCGCTTCTACTCGGTGCACGTCCTGCTGCTGCCGGGCATCATGCTCGGCCTGGTGGTCGGCCACCTGATCCTGGTCTTCTACCACAAGCACACGCAGTTCGCGGGCCCCGGAAAGACGAACAAGAACGTCGTCGGCATGCCGTTGCTGCCGGTCTACATGGCCAAGGCCGGAGGCTTCTTCTTCCTGGTCTTCGGTGTCATCGCGGTCATCGCGGCGATCGCCTCGATCAACCCGATCTGGGCCATGGGTCCCTACCGTCCGGACATGGTGTCCACCGGCGCCCAGCCCGACTGGTACATGGGCTTCTCCGAGGGCCTGATCCGTGTCATGCCCGGCTGGGAGATCAACCTCTGGGGCCACACGCTCGTCCTGGGTGTGTTCATCCCGCTGGTGATCTTCCCGCTGGTCCTGGTCGCGATCGCGGTCTACCCGTTCATCGAGTCCTGGGTCACCGGCGACAAGCGCGAGCACCACATCCTGGACCGCCCGCGCAACGTCCCGACCCGCACGGGCTTCGGTGCCGCGTGGATCAGCTGGTACTTCGTCCTGCTCGTCGGTGGTGGCAACGACATCTGGGCCACGCACTTCCACCTGTCGATCAACTCGATCACCTGGTTCGTCCGGATCGCGTTCTTCGTCGTACCGGTGCTCGTGTTCATCGCCACCAAGCGGATCTGCCTCGGCCTCCAGCGCCGGGACCACGACAAGGTGCTGCACGGCCGCGAGTCGGGCATCATCAAGCGCCTGCCGCACGGTGAGTTCATCGAGGTGCACGAGCCGCTCAGCCAGGACGCGCTGCACACCCTCACCGCGCACGAGCAGTACAAGCCCGCCGAGATCGGCCCCACGGTCGACGAGAACGGTGTCGAGCGCAAGGTGAGCGGCGCGCAGAAGCTGCGCGCCAAGCTCAGCAAGGGCTACTACGGGGAGAACAACCAGATCCCCAAGCCCACCGTCGAGGAGTACAAGGAGATCACGAGCGGCCACGGCCACCACTGATCCCCGTCCAGCGGTACTGATCGCCACGGCAGGAGCCCCGTCCAGTTCATGGACGGGGCTCTTTGCCGTCCCCGGGCCTGGATAGGGTGGACCCAGCTTGTACATGTCTACGAACCCAGGAGCGGCAGATGAGTGCTGTGACCCCCGCTGGAGGCGACATCGCGGCGGGCCGTTCCTGGCCCCTGGTACTGAACGGCCTGCTCGAAGGCCGTGACCAGAGCGCGGACGACACCGCCTGGGCGATGGACCGGATCATGCGCGGCGAGGCGACCGACGCCCAGATCGCCGGCTTCATGGTCGCGCTGCGCGCCAAGGGCGAGACCGTGGAGGAGATCACCGGGCTCGTCCGGACGATGTACGAGCACGCCAACGTGATCGAGGTGCCGGGGGAGACCGTCGACATCGTCGGCACCGGCGGCGACGGCGCCAAGACCGTCAACATCTCCACCATGTCGGCGATCGTCGTGGCCGGCACGGGCGCCAAGGTCGTCAAGCACGGCAACCGGGCCGCGTCCTCCGCGTCCGGCTCCTCCGACGTCCTGGAGAAGCTCGGCGTCAATCTGAACCTGAGCGTGCAGCGGGTCCCCCAGGTCGCCGAGGAGGCGGGGATCACCTTCTGCTTCGCGGTGAAGTTCCACCCGGCGCTGCGCCATGTGGCGGCGGCGCGCGGCCAGTTGGGCATCCGTACGACGTTCAACGCCCTCGGCCCGCTCACCAACCCCGCCCGGGTGAAGGCACAGGCCGTCGGCGTCGCCGACCCCCGCATGGCGCCCATCGTGGCCGGCGTCCTCGCCGAGCGCGGCAACTCCTCCCTGGTCTTCCGCGGCGACGACGGCCTGGACGAGCTGACGACCACCGCCACCTCCCATGTCTGGGTGGTCCGGGACGGCAAGGTGCACGAGGAGTCCTTCGACCCGCGCGACGTCGGCATCGACCTCGTCCCCGTCGAGGCGCTCAGCGGCGGCGACCCGTCGTACAACGCGGATGTCGCCCGGCGGCTGCTGAACGGCGAGACCGGTCCCGTACGGGACGCGGTGCTGCTGAACTCGGCGGCGGCCCTGGTGGCCCTCTCGCCGGGCGACGGGCCCCTCGCGGACCAGTTGCGCGCCGGAATGCAGAAGGCGGCCGAGGCCATCGACTCAGGGGCCGCCAAGCGGACCCTCGACCGATGGGTGGCGGCCAGCAACGCCTGAGCGGTACGCGGGTGTGACCCAGGGCGCAGTCCAGACCCCTCTTGTCTCAGGACATGGACTGCGCCTTGCGCGTCGAAGATCGTGTGGCAGGATGCTGTACCAGGTCATGAGTGACAGTCATGAGGCCCCGGCCGACTGTCCGGCAACCCTCCGTCCGTGGCGGGGTGCCCCGGGTGAAGACCAGGCCGTAGGCAGTGAGGTCTACGGCAAGCGCGGGCCCCTCGTACACCAGGGGTCCTGGTCGTCGAGGAGCCTTCTGTGAGCAAGCGAATGCGATAGGGCGCAGCGCCCCTTCCGCACACCCCCCTTCATTCTCCACCCACGTTCGAGCCGTACCTGCTCACGTGGAGATTCCGCCTGCCTGTCACGGGAGTTCACCCATGTCTGTTTCCACCGCTGCCGCCGCCCGGACCATTTGCAGTGATATTTCGGGTGCGCTGCCCGTTCTGGGGCAGGAAGTCACCGTCCCGCTGGTCACCGGCGGCGAGGTCACCTACGCCGCCCTCGACTACGCGGCCAGCGCCCCCGCCCTCCAGCGCGTCTGGGACGACGTGGCGGCCTACGCCCCGTACTACGGCAGCGTCCACCGGGGCGCCGGCTACCTCTCGCAGCTGTCGACCGATCTGTTCGAGAACGCCCGCAGGACGGTCACAGAGTTCCTCGACTGCCGGGCCGACGACCAGCTGATCTTCACCCGGTCGACCACGGACTCCCTCAACCTGCTGGCCCAGGCGCTTCCGGCCGACTGTCAGGTCTTCGTCTTCGAGACCGAGCACCACGCGTCGCTGCTGCCCTGGAAGGACGCCCACGTCACCTACCTCAACGCCCCGCGCACCCCCCGCCAGGCCGTCGAGACCCTGGAGCGCGCCCTCGCCGACCGCGACCCCTACGGCCCGGCCCTGGTCTGCGTCACCGGCGCCTCGAACGTCACCGGGGAGCTGTGGCCGGTACGCGAGCTGGCCGCCGCCGCCCACGCGCACGGCGCCCGCATCGTCCTGGACGCCGCGCAGCTCGCCCCGCACCACCCGGTGTCCGTGCAGGATCTCGACGTCGACTGGGTCGCCTTCTCCGGCCACAAGCTGTACGCGCCCTTCGGCTCCGGCGTCCTGGCCGGCCGGGCGGACTGGCTGCGCGAGGCCGAGCCGTACCTCGCGGGTGGCGGCGCCAGTCGCAAGGTCACCCGGCGCGAGGACGGGGGAGTGGACGTCGAGTGGCACGACACCGCGGCCCGGCACGAGGCCGGCTCCCCGAACGTCATCGGCGCCTACTCGATCGCGTCGGCCTGCAAGGCCCTGACGGAGGCCGGCTTCGACACCCTGGTCGCCCGTGAGCGGCAGCTGATCGACACGGTCCGCGCGGGGCTCGCCGAGGTCCCCGAGGTGCGCGTCCTCTCCCTCTTCGGCGACGACGCCCCGCGCGTCGGCGTCCTCTCCTTCGTCGTCGAGGGCTGGAACAGCTCGCACTTCGCCGCCGCGCTCTCCGCCGAGTACGGCATCGGCGTCCGCGACGGCCTGTTCTGCGCCCACCCGCTGGTGCGCACCCTGCTGGGCAGCGACCCGCAGAGCCAGGGCGAGTGCGGTGCCCCCGAGGCCGCGCCGGGCGAGAAGTCCCTCAACGCGATCCGCGTCAGCTTCGGCGCGGGCACCCCCGACGAGCACGTGGAGCGTTTCGTGCGCGCCGTGAAGGAGCTCGTCAGGGACGGTGCGCAGTGGCAGTACCGGACCGAGGGCGGGCGCTGCGTGCCGGCGGTCTGAGCCCTCGCGGGGCGGCGTTCGTCCGGGCGGTCAGGAGTCCAGACCGATCGCGAACGCCGCCTCCAGGTCGTGCTGGGAGTACGTGCGGAACGCGACGTGCGTGTCGGTGGCCTCGACGCCCGGGATCTTGCTGATCTGGCCGGGGATGATGTCCGCGAGGTCGTCGTGCGCCTTCACCCGGACCATCGCGATCAGGTCGTAGGTGCCGGTGACGGAGAAGACCTCGCTGACGCTCTCCAGCGCGGCGATCGACTCGGCGATCTCGGGGATCCGGTCCACGCTGGTCTTGATGAGGACGATCGCGGTGATCACTGCTGGTTCTCTCCCTCGGGGGCCGTCGCTGGGGGTCATCACTCTAGTCGTGGTCCGGTCGGCCTTGTTGTTCTGCCGGGGGTCCGGGGGTTGTCCCCCGGGAAGACGCAGCAGTGGCAGGGCGGAACCTGGCCCACGCGTAGAGGAAGCCCAGCGCGAAGCCCACCAGGTGGGCCAGATAGGCGACGCCGGGGCCCTGGGCGGCGCGGCCCGCGGCCAGCCACTGGAGGGTCGCCCAGAACGGCAGGACCAGCCAGGCCGGGAAGCGCAGCGGCAGGAAGAACAGGAACGGGAAGAGACTGGTCACCCGGGCCTTGGGGAACAAGTACAGGAACGCACCGAGGACCGCGGAGATCGCCCCGGAGGCGCCGACCAGGGTCTGCGCGGAGCCCGCGTTGGCTGCCGCGTACCCCAGCAGGGCCAGATAGCCGCAGCCCAGGTAGAAGAGGGCGAACTCGATGTGGCCCATGCGTTCCTCGGTCATCGCCCCGAAGACGTAGAGGAAGAGCATGTTGCCCAGCAGATGCAGCCAGCTTCCGTGCACGAAGAGCGCCGTCACCGGCGTGAGCGCGGCGCGCGGGGCGCCGCCGAGCAGTTCGGCCGGGACGACGCCCCAGCGCGCGAAGTAGGCCCGCTGTGCGGCGAGCAGCTCGTCACCGGTGCCGTAGACGGGATTCAGCCCCGCCGCCGGACCGATCACGAAGATCAGGCAGCACAGGGCGATCACCGCGTACGTCATCGGCGCCGACTGCCTCTGGACGGCCCTGCCGACCGTCGCACCCCAGCCGGGGCCCCAGTTGCCGATCATGATCAGAGCATGGCGTAACGGGACCGAACCGCACAGACCGCCTCGCCGCCGTGGACAGCCGAGCGTCGACTCCCCGCCAGGCCGTAGGGTGACGAGCCACATGCTCCGGGAGACCGGTGCATCACGGACACTAGAAGGAAAGCGACCAGCCACGATGACGGTTCCCCTGCCCACCGCCGAAACCCGGTGGCGCTGCGCCCTCTGCGGCAACCTCACGCGTTTCGACGTGACCCGCTCGTCGAAGGTCGTCGAATATGTGCACCTCGACCTGGCCGGTGAGCCGAACGTCGAGGAACGCGAGGTGGTCAGTGAGACCATCGAGTCCGTGCGCTGCCGCTGGTGCAACGCCGTGGATCAGGTGGAACTCGTGGACAGGCCGGGTGCCGGCTCCTGAGGGAGCAGGCTCCGCACAGGTATTGGGGTGACGGATGGTGGAGACCACAGGCGGGGAGCCGGACGACGGCACCGCTGAGGTGCTCGACCGTCCGCTGCCCGACGGCGTGCGGCGCCGTGTCGTGCAGATCGTGTCCGACGGCTTCGGCGGGCTGACCGTCGCCGAGCTGCCCGCGCAGCTGCGGCAGTACGCCCGGTTCACCCCCAGCCGCCGGGCCAAGTTCGCGGGCAACGCGATGGCCGCGGCGCTGGAGACGGACCCGCTTTTCAGACAGCGGATCGCCGAGAAGCTCCGCGAGGCCCAGCCGGAACTGGCCACCGCCCTCGACTCCGCCGCGCCGCCCCCGGCTGCCGACCCGCTGGATGTGGCGGCGGCGGCCTATGTGCTGCGCCCCACGGGCTGGGTGAAGCTGGTGACCGCCGCGGGCGAGGAGGCCCTGCGGGCGGACGCCGAGCGCGCGGACGAGGAGAGCCGGGTCGAGCTGGAGCGGCTGCGCGAGGAGCTCGCGCAGGCCCGCGGCCAGACCCGGGCCGAGACGGAACGGCTGCGCACGGAGCTGGAGTCGGCGAAGAAGGAAGCCGAATCGCTTCACCGCAAGCTGCGCGGCGCCCACAGCGACGTCAAGCGCGGCGAGGCGGCGCTGCGCAAGCTGCACGGCGAGATGGACGCCCTGCGCGCCGACGGACAGGCCCAGGTGTCCGCGGCGGAGAGCGAGACCCGGCGGCTGAAGGCGCGGCTCAGTGAGGCCGAGGCTGTCCTGGAGGCCACCCGCAAGGCCGCGCGCGAGGGCCGCAGTGTCGAGGACATGCGGGTACGGCTGCTGCTCGACACCGTGCTGGACGCGGCGCAGGGGCTGCGGCGCGAACTCGCCCTGCCGCCCTTGTCGGTGCGCCCCGCCGAGACCGTCGACGCGGTCGAACCGGGACGAATGACCCCGAAGGACATCGCCGCGCGCGCGTTGTCCGAAAACGACCCCGCGATCCTGGACCAGTTGCTCGCGCTGCCGCAGGCGCATCTGGTCGTCGACGGCTACAACGTCACCAAGACCGGCTATCCCCAGATGCCCCTGGAGAAGCAGCGGTTGCGGCTGCTGGGCCAGCTCTCGCAGCTCGCCGCCCAGACGGGCGCCGAGGTCACCTGTGTCTTCGACGGGGCCGAGCTGGCCGCGCCGGTGCTGCTGGCGCCGCCGCGCGGGGTGCGGGTGCTGTTCTCCAAGCCCGGGGTCACCGCGGACGAGTTGATCCGCCAGCTGGTGCGCGCCGAGCCTCCGGGGCGGCCGGTCATCGTCGCCTCCACCGACCGCGAGGTGGCCGACGGGATCGCCAAGGCGGGCGCGCGGCCGGTGGCTTCGGCGGTGCTCCTCAAGCGCTTCTCGCGCGGCTGACGACCTGCGGCGTACGTCTCATAGACAACGTACGCACCATGCGTAACTTCTGGGCGCGATGCCCGAATTGGCGGGGTGTTCACGCAACGTAGCGTCAAACGCGCATTACTGCTCGTGAGTTGAGTGCAAAGAATGCGCTCGGTGACCGAGATTTTTCACCTGAGGATTTGAACTGATCACAAGAAGGTCACTAGGGTCAGCCCTCGAACCCCCGCTCGGGTGATCACTCATTGGGAGTGACGGCGGAGGAGCACCGCCCGTCGGCGTCTCGGCAGGCGGCTGAAGGAAGAAGGAGCTCGCCTTCGTGGCGTCCCACCGTCGACCCAAGCAGCCGAGCCGCACCCGTGTGACCGTGCTCACCACCGCCGCTGCCGCTGCCGTGGCCTTCAGTGCCAACGCCGCCAACGCCGCGCCCAGTGAGAAGCCGAGCAAGGACGAGGTCAAGTCCAAGGTCGACAAGCTCTACGAAGAGGCCGAGAAGGCCAGCGAGAAGTACAACGGCGCCAAGGAGAAGCAGGAGAAGCTGGAGAAGCAGATCTCCACGCTCCAGGACAACGTCGCCCGCGGCCAGGAAGACCTCAACACCCTGCGCGAGGGCCTCGGTTCGATGGCCAGCGCCCAGTACCGCACCGGCGGCATCGACCCCTCCGTGGCGCTGTTCCTCTCCTCCGACCCGGACGACTACCTCGACAAGGCGTCCGCGATGGACCAGTTGAGCAGTCAGCAGGTCGAGGCGCTGAAGAAGGTCCAGGAGAAGCAGCGCTCCCTCGCCCAGCAGCGCAAGGAAGCCGCCGAGAAGCTCAAGGACCTCGCCGACACCCGAACGGAACTCGGCAAGAAGAAGAAGGAAGTCCAGGGCAAGCTCGGCGAGGCGCAGAAGCTCCTCAACACCCTGACGGCCAAGGAGAAGGCGGCCCTCGACGCCCAGCAGGCGCGCGCCAGCCGCGCCAGCGAGCGCAGCGCCCTCGACGACAACCCCGGGACCAGCAAGCCCGGCTCCGGGTACGCCGGGGCCGCGTTCGCCGCCGCGCAGGGCAAGATCGGCTCGCCGTACGTCTACGGCGCCGCCGGCCCCAGCTCCTTCGACTGCTCGGGCCTCACCTCGTGGGCCTACGCCCAGGCCGGTGTCTCCATACCCCGGACCTCCGAGGCCCAGGCCAACGCCGGTACGCGCATCTACTCGCAGAGCGATCTCCAGGTCGGCGACCTGGTCATCTTCTACGGCGACTTCCACCACGTCGGCCTCTACGCGGGCAACGGCCAGGTGCTGCACGCCCCGCACTCCGGCGCGGTCGTCCGCTACGAGGCGATCGGCAACATGACCTTCGAGTTCGGCGTCCGCATCTGAGGCTCCCTCTCCCGTGGCCGAGGTTCGCCGCGCCGCCCAATCGGGCGAATTCCGGCACCTTCGGCTGACCCCACGCCCCGCCCATGACCTGCGTCATAGGCGGGGCGTCACTGTGCGTACCCGCGGAGGTCTTTGGCCGGGACGTGATCGCGCGACTACTGTCTGGCGCGTTTCCCCCAACTCCGGGGGCCCGTCAGCGGAAGGGAGTGCGACCTGTCGTGGGGTCCCATCGCCGCTTTGCACCATCCGGCCTGAGCCGGGGCCGTGGCGCCACGGTCACCGTGCTGTCCGTCGCGGCCACCGCCGCCGCGGCCCTCGGCGCCGTACCGGCCGGCGCCGCGCCGCACGATGACACCCGAGCCGAGGTGGACCGCCTCTACGAGGAGGCCGAGAAGGCCACCGAGGCGTTCAACAAGGCCGACGAGCGCGCCGATTCGCTACGCAAGCAGGTGTCCACGGCGCAGGACAGGATCGCCCGGCAGCAGGAGCGCATCAACACCATGCGGGACGCGCTCGGTTCGCTCGCCGGCGCCCAGTACCGCTCCGGCGGCATCGACCCGTCCCTGGCGCTGCTCTTCTCCGACGACCCGGACGACTATCTCGACAAGGCCGCCGCGCTCGACCGCATCACCGTCCACCAGGCCGGCGAACTCAAGGATCTCGAAGGCGCCATGCGCGACCTCGCCCAGGAGCGCGCGGAGGCCACCGGCAAGCTCGCCGACCTGGAGCAGAGCCGCAAGGCCGTCACCCGGCACAAGAAGACCGTCGAGCGGAAGCTCGCCAAGGCGCGCCAACTGCTCAACCGACTGCCGTCCGCCGAGCGCGCCGCCTACGACCGGGCGTCCCGCTCCGGACGTGAGGACATGCCCGACCTCGGCGGCGGCGCCCCCTCCTCGACCCGCGCCGCGGCCGCCATCGCCGCGGCCCGCTCCGCGCTCGGCCGCCCGTACGTGTGGGGCGCGAACGGGCCGAGCGGCTTCGACTGTTCGGGCCTGATGCAGTGGTCGTACGCGCAGGCGGGCGTCGGTCTGCCGCGCACGTCGCAGGCGCAGCGCTACGCCGGACGGCAGGTGCCGCTCTCCCAGGCGCAGCCCGGCGACCTGATCGCCTACCGCGACGACGCGAGCCACATCGCGATGTACATGGGCAACGGACAGGTGATCCACGCCCCCTATCCGGGCGCGCCGGTGCGCTACGACCCGGTGGGGATGATGCCGGTCTCGTCGGTCACCCGCGTCTGACTCGGCGAAGGCGCCGTACGATCGGAAAGGTGGCTGGTAGAAGGCGTGCGTCGCGAGCGGGGTTCTCCCTGGTGCTGCTGTTCGCCGTGCTCGTCGGCTGCGGGGGCGGCGCCGGCCCGGACCATGCGTCCGCCGAGGTGCAGCGGCTGCTCGACCGGCGGGCGGACGCACTCCTCGTCCGGGACGAGCCGGCGTTCCGGGCCACCGGTCAACAGGACGCCGGGGTCACCGAGTTCGGGAACCTGGACAACGTCCCGCTGGCGGCCTGGTCCTACCGGCTGACCGGCCTGCACCGCTCCGGCGAGCGGGCGACGGCGGACGCGGAGCTGCGCTACCGCATCGACGGTTACGACCACGCGCCCGTCACCGCCGCCCGCACGCTGACCCTGACCCACCGCGACGGCACCTGGTATGTCGTCTCCGACAAGCCCGCGAAGAAGACCGGCGAGCAGCTGTGGGAGCAGGGGGACGTCGGGGTCGTCCGCGGGAAGCACAGCATCGTCCTGGGCGTCGGGCAGTCGCAGGAGGCGCTGCGCGGCTACGCGGACCTGGCGGACCACGCCGTGCCCGCGGTGACGAACGCATGGGGCACGGACTGGGCGGGGCGCGACGTGGTCCTCGTACCGGAGTCGCTGGACGACATGGCGGGGCTGCTCGGCGCCTCGGCGTCCGGCTACCGGGGGATCGCGGCGGTCACCACGGGCGAGGCGGGCGGCTCGGTGCAGGCGCCCGCGGACCGGATCATCGTCAACCCCGACGCGTACGGCGTCCTCGGCGACTTCGGCCGGCAGGTCGTGCTCACCCACGAGACCACGCACGTCGCCACCCGCGCCCGCACCACCGCCGCCACACCCCTGTGGCTCTCCGAGGGATACGCGGACTGGATCGGCTACCGCGGCAGCGGGCGCACCGCCACGCAGGCCGCGCCCGAGCTCCAGCGCGCTGTGGTGGACGGCCAGCTGCCCGCCGGGCTGCCGGAGGACTCCGCCTTCGGGTTCAGCGGGAGCGCGACGGAGCTGGCGAAGGCGTACGAGGGCGGCTGGATGGCCTGCCGGCTGATCGCGGACCGCTGGGGCGAGGTCCGGCTGAACGACTTCTACCGGGCGGTCGGCGGCCACAAGAAGCGGCCGGGCGCGGTCGAGGACGCCCTGCGGGACGTGCTCGGCACGACGCCGGAGAAGTTCACCGCGCAGTGGCGGGACTACCTCCGGGCCCAACTCGGCTGAACCGGCGGGCGGGTCGCGGGGCTCAGCCGGGCCGCTCCAGCAGGCCGATGGCCTCCGCGAGCCACTTCCGTTCGGCCTCGCCCGTGGCGCGCGCGACCCGCAGCATGCCCTGCCGGAACAGGTCGCCGGTCTCCTCGGCCCGTACGGGTTCTCCGTCGCGGTAGAAGAAGCTCGAAGGCGTGTCCAGGAAGTCCAGCCGGCGGCGCAGGACCGCGGCCTGCTCGTGGCGGCTCGGCAGATGGCGCAGGAACGCCAGCAACGCGTTGAAGCGCACCTGGTCGGTGATCTCCGTCTGCTTGGGGTGGCGCAGCCGGTCCAGGAGATCCTCGCGGCCCTTCTCGGTGAGCGACAGGATGCGGCGGGGCGCCGCGCTGCTGCCCGGCTCCGTGCGCTCTTCGAGCTTGCCGGCGGCGACGAGGCGGTTGATCGCCGGATAGAGGGCGCCGTCGCTGACCGGGCGGACGTGGCCGGTGAGGGCCTTGATCCGTTCCTTGAGCTCGTAGCCGTGCAACGGCTCTTCGTGGAGAAAGCCGAGGATCGACAGTTCCAGCACCGGATCAGCCCCTTCTTGCGGACGTCGTACGGCCATGGTACCTCTTATCGAGCTACCTCGTTTAGAGGTAGCTCGTATCGAGGCGGTTCGTTTCGAGGCGGTCCTTTTCGAGGGGGTCACTGTGAAGGCCATCGGATCCGTCGCCCACCGGCGGCAGCTCATCGCGCTCGCCCATCCCGTCTACTTCTCCCTGCTCGCCTCCGTCGCCGCCGGGATCATCAACACCGTCTGGGTCTCCCGGCTCGGGGGCGCGGCGGTCGCCGCCGTCGCCGTCGCGACGAACGCCGAGAACGTGCTGCTCGGGGTCGCCCTGGTCTTCGCCTCCGGGACGACCGTGCTGGTCGCGCATGCCAGGGGAGCCGAGGACCCCGGCGCGGTCCGGGCGGCCGTACGCGGCGGATGGGCCCTGTGCGCGGTCGTCACGCCCGTCGTGGCCGTCGGCGGGTGGCTCCTGCGCGAACCCCTCGCACGGCTGGTCCTCGGCGGCGAGGGGCCCGCCCTGGCGCTCGCCGTGGAGTACTTCGCGATCTCCCTGCCCGGCGTCGCCGTCTTCTTCGCCCAGCAGCTCGTCGACGGCATCCTCAAGGGCGCCGGCGACACCCGCACCCCGATGCGCCTGGCCCTGCTCGCCAACGGCCTGATCCTGGGCCTGGACCCGCTGCTCATCCATGTCTACGGCGTCCGGGGCGCCGCCGCCTCCACCGTGCTGTGCCGCGGGGTCGCCCTCGCCGTGGGGCTGCTCGCCCTGCGCCGCAACGCGCTGTTGCGCACGGCCGCGGGCGCCCGGCCCGCCGAGACCACCGGGGCCGCGCTGCGCCGGACCCTGCGGACCGGCCTGCCGATGTCCGCCGACTTCACCGTGCGGCAGGGCGGGGCGCTCGTGCTGGTCGCGATCGTGGCCCGGCTCGGAGTGACCGCCGTGGCGGCGTACTCCATCGCCTACAAGGTCATGTACATCGCGACCATGGCCTTCTACTCCGTACGGCAGGCCGCCTCGATCCACACCGCGCACCTGCGCGGGGCGGGCCGGGACGAGCGGGGCGCCGTAGGACGTCAGGCGGTGCTCGTCTCGGGGGCGGTGGGCCTGCTCGCCGCGTCCCTGCTCTGCGTCCTCGCCCCCTGGATCATGCGGGCCTTCGGCGCGGGGCCCGAGGTCGCGCACGAGGGTGTGCTCCTGCTGCGCTGCATCGGCCCCTATCTGCTGCTGATGGCCTGCTTCATCGCGGTCGGCGGGGTCTTCGAGGGAAGCGGTGGCGCGCCGCTGCTGCTGCGGGTGACGCTGCTCGGCACGGCGGTCCAACTCCCGCTCGCCCACGCCCTGTCGGGGCTCGGGCTGCCCGGGATCTGCCTCGCCATGGCGCTCTCCATGGCCGTGCAGTGCGCGGCGGTCGCGGTCCTGCTGTGGCGGGCCGGGCGCGCCCGGCGTCAGGAGGAGGCCAGCGTCTCCTTGGTGCGGGCGGCCTGAGCGGGCACGGTCGGGGCCGGGCGCGACACCGTGCCCCGCCACAACTGCCGGGCGGCGAGCAGCGTGGCGGCCACCAGCAGGCCGTTGCGTGCGAACAGCAGGGTGAGGCCCTGCCAGTCGCTGAAGACCACGTGCTCGAACCCGAGCGGGAACTCCAGCACGGTCACCAGGCACGCGGCCACCACGAGGCAGGCAGGCAGCGCCATCCGGCTGCTGCGGAAGCACAGGCTCACGGCCGCGAGACCGACCAGCCACACCATGTACTGGGGGCTGATGACCCGGCTGGTCGCCGTGAACATCAGCACCGCCACGAACGCGGCGTCGGCGAGCGTGTGCGCCAGGAACCGCTTGGCGCACAGCCGCCACAGCAGCAGCCAGCCGAAGGCCAGTGCGGTGAGCCCCAGGGCCGCCGTGCTCACCACGTCGACGTCGGGTCCGACGAACTCCACGGAGCCGTAGTTCAGCAGCACCTCACCGTCCCAGCCGAAGTGCCGGGCGACATGGAAGACGAGGGAGCCGAGCGACTCCACCTCGGTGCCCCGCGCGCGCTGGAAGGTCAGGAAGGCGAAGGCGCCGGGCATCACCAGCGCGAACAGGGCCGCCGTCGCGGCGACGGTCACCGCGGCCGACGCCCAGGCCGACCGACGGCGCGCCCCCACCAGCAGCAGCACCGGCCACACCTTCAGCAGCGCGCCGAGGCCGGCCAGCGCCCCCATCACCCGCGGATGGCGCACACCGGCGAGCAGCGCGGCCACCGCCACCGCCGTCACCATCACGTCGTAGCGGGCGTACACGGTCGGGCCGAGCAGCGGGACGCCCGCCACCCACACCCAGGCGCCGCGCAGCGACTTGCCCGGGCGCAGGCCCGCGTACTGGAGAAGGCACAGGACCAGCAGGTCGGCGAGGAAGGCGAGGACGAAGAACGCCGACGCGTAGTCGAGGAAGGGCAGCAGCGCGGGGGAGAGGATCGCGAGCGCGGCGGCCGGCGGGTACTGCCAGGCGACGTCGCCGAGCGGGAAGGTGCCGGTGCGCAGGACCTCGTACCAGCCCTGGTAGATCACCGACACATCGGTGGTGACGTCCGGGCCCGGGAAGAGGAACACCTTGAAGACGAAGAGCAGCAGCACCAGCCTCGTCAGGCTCCAGACGGCCAGCAGCCCGTACGGCAGGCGGCCGTACGCGAACAGTCCGTACGGGAGCCTTGTCCCCCTTGCGCCCGTCATGACCACCTGGCCCTCGTTTGTACGGATCTTGTGGGATTCGCTGAGCCATGATGACGCGCCGCGCTGTGCGAGAGCCATGAAGCGCGGCCGTACGGAGCTGTGAGAGCGGCAGGAGAGAGGTGCTGGAGACAGGTTCGGTAGGGTCGGGCGCGATGCACAAGACCCTGATCGTGACCAACGACTTCCCGCCCCGGCCCGGTGGCATCCAGGCGTTCCTGCACAACATGGCGCTGCGCCTGGACCCGGAGCGGCTCGTCGTCTACGCCTCCACCTGGAAGCGCAGCCGAGAGGGCGTCGAGGCGACCGCCGCCTTCGACGCCGAGCAGCCCTTCACCGTCGTACGGGACCGCACGACCATGCTGCTGCCGACACCGGCCGCGACCCGGCGGGCCGTCGGCCTGCTGCGCGAACACGGCTGTACGTCGGTGTGGTTCGGGGCGGCCGCGCCGCTCGGTCTGATGGCGCCCGCGCTGCGCAAGGCGGGCGCCGAGCGCCTCGTCGCCACCACGCACGGCCACGAGGCCGGCTGGGCGCAGCTCCCGGCGGCGCGCGGGCTGCTGCGCAGGATCGGCGAGTCCACGGACACGATCACCTACCTCGGGGAGTACACGCGCTCGCGGATCGCCTCCGCGCTGACCCCGGACGCCGCCTCCCGGATGGTCCAACTGCCGCCCGGCGTCGATGAGAAGACCTTCCACCCCGGTTCGGGCGGCGACGAGGTCCGGGCGCGGCTCGGGCTCACCGACCGGCCTGTCGTCGTCTGCGTCTCACGGCTCGTCGCGCGCAAGGGGCAGGACACGCTGATCCTCGCCATGCCGCGCATCCTCGCCCGGGAACCGGAGGCGGTCCTGCTGATCGTCGGCGGCGGCCCCTACGAGAAGGAGCTGCGCAGACTCGCCCAGGAGACCGGCGTCGCGGGCGCGGTCCGCTTCACCGGCGCGGTGCCCTGGAGCGAGCTGCCCGCCCACTACGGCGCGGGGGACGTCTTCGCCATGCCGTGCCGTACGCGCCGGGGCGGGCTCGACGTCGAGGGGCTCGGGATCGTGTACCTGGAGGCGTCCGCCACCGGGCTGCCCGTGGTCGCCGGGGACTCGGGCGGCGCGCCCGACGCGGTGCTCGACGGCGAGACCGGCTGGGTCGTGCGCGGAGCCTCCCCGGAGGAAGCCGCCGACCGCATCGTCACCCTGCTCGGCGATCCCGAACTGCGCCGCCGGATGGGCGAGCGGGGGCGCGAGTGGGTCGAGGAGAAGTGGCGCTGGGACCTGCTGGCGGAGAAGTTGAAGGCGCTGCTCTAGGTTCCTGGCATGTCACAGGGCGCGGGTCCCCACCGGGGACCCGCGCCCTGACGTGACGTCAAAAACCCTGCTACTTCTGGTAGATCGCCTCGATCTCGTCCGCGTAGTCCTTCGCGACCACGTTCCGCTTGAGCTTCAGGGACGGCGTGAGGTGGCCCGACTCCTCGGTGAACTGCGAGTCGAGGATGCGGAACTTGCGCACCGACTCCGCCTTCGACACGGCCGCGTTGCCGTCGTCGACCGCGGACTGGATGGCGGCTTGCAGGTCGGCGTCGTCACGCAGCGAGACCGCGGTCGAGCCGGCGGGCTTCCCGTGCTCCTCGGCCCAACGGCCCAGGAACTCGTCGTCGATGGTGACCAGCGCGCCCACGAACGGACGCCCGTCGCCGACCACCATGCACTCCGCGACCAGCGCGTGTGCGCGGATGCGGTCCTCGATCACGGCCGGGGCGACGTTCTTGCCGCCCGCGGTGACGATGATCTCCTTCTTGCGGCCGGTGATGCGGAGGTAGCCGTCCTCGTCGAGGGTGCCGATGTCACCGGTGTGGAACCAGCCGTCCGCCAGCGCCTCGGCGGTCGCGGCCTCGTTGTTCCAGTAGCCCTGGAAGAGGTGCTCGCCGTGCAGCAGCACCTCGCCGTCGTCGGCGATCCGCACGACCGAGCCGGGCAGCGGCTGGCCGACGGTGCCGATCTTGGTGCGGTCCCACGGGTTGAAGGCGGTGGCCGCGCAGGACTCGGTGAGGCCGTAGCCCTCCAGGACCGTGAAGCCGATGCCACGGAAGAAGTGGCCGAGCCGCTCGCCCAGCGGCGCGCCGCCGGAGATCGCGTACTCGCCCCTGCCGCCGAGCACCGCGCGCAGCTTGCTGTAGACGAGCTTGTCGAACGTCTTGTACTTGATCTTCAGGCCGAGCGACGGGCCCGAGGAGGTGTCCAGCGCCTTGCTGTAGGCGATCGCGGTGTCCGCGGCCTTGTCGAAGATCTTGCCCTTGCCGTCCGCCTGCGCCTTGGCGCGCGCGCTGTTGTAGACCTTCTCGAAGACGCGCGGCACGCCGAGGATCAGCGTCGGCCGGAACGAGGCCAGCTCGTCGGTGAGGTTCTTGATGTCCGGGACGAGACCGAGCTTGATCGGCGCCATCATCGGCGCGACCTGCACGAGCCGCCCGAAGACGTGCGCGAGCGGGAGGAAGAGCAGCACGGAGCACTCACCGGTACGGAACAGCGGGCGCAGCCGCTCCACGATGTTGCCGCACTCGGCGAAGAAGCTGCGGTGGGTGAGCACACAGCCCTTGGGGCGGCCGGTGGTGCCGCTGGTGTAGACGATGGTCGCCGGATCGTCCGCCTTGGCGAGCGAGCTGCGCTCCTCGACCGTCGCGTCGCTGACGTCCTGGCCCGCGCGGCCCAGCTCCTCCACACCGCCGGCCTCGATCTGCCAGACGTGCTTGAGGGCGGGCAGCCGGTCGCGCACCGACTCGACGGTGGCGGTGTGCGTGTCCAGCTCCACGATGCAGGCGGTCGCGCCCGAGTCGCCGAGGATCCACTGCACCTGCTCCGCCGAGCTGGTCTCGTACACCGGCACGGTGATCGCGCCTGCGCTCCAGATGGCGAAGTCGAGCAGCGTCCACTCGTAGCGGGTACGGGACATCAGGCCGACCCGGTCGCCGGGCTGGACTCCGGAGGCGATCAGGCCCTTGGCGGCGGCCCGCACCTCGGCCAGGAAAGTCGTCGCGGTGACGTCCTGCCAGCTGCCGCCCACCTTGCGGGCGATGACGGCGACATCAGGATGCTGCGCGGCGTTTCTGCGGACGATGTCGGTCAGGTTTCCGTCCGCAGGGACCTCGTACAAAGCCGGAAGGCTGAACTCGCGCAAGACTGCTGCTCCTCATAGGGCGCCGGCGCCACGACTCTGTGTGATGCGACGGTGCGGTCCAAGGCTCGGGCAGGTACCCAGAGAAGTCATTGTTGAATTCCCGAGTACGACTGGACTGCCCGGACGTTACCCACCGGTACGCCGGTTCCGATAGGGGGTCCCGGCGAGATGTTCGCTGCGTCACACGCGTTGGCGTTCCTTCGCGCAGAGTAGTCCAGGCGCTTCCTGACTAGCCAGTAACCGCAGGTCCGAACGCCTCTGTTCACGTTTGCCCCACACGCCTACGCTTGATCGTCATGGCACCCACACCGGCCGGAAACCCGAGGACACGCATCCATGTGGTCAGTGACGTGCACGGCAACGCACGCGACCTGGCCAGAGCGGGCGAGGGCGCGGACGCCCTGATCTGCCTCGGTGACCTGGTTCTCTTCCTCGACTACGCCGACCACTCGCGCGGCATCTTCCCCGACCTGTTCGGCGCCCGGAACGCCGACCGGCTCGTCGAACTGCGCACCGCCCGTCGCTTCGAGGAGGCCCGGGAGCTCGGGGCACGGCTGTGGGCCGGCATCGGGACCGACCGCGCCGCCGCCATCGAGAAGGCGGTGCGCAAGCAGTACGCCGAGTTGTTCGCCGCGTTCCCGACGCCGACGTATGCGACGTACGGCAATGTCGACATGCCGATGCTGTGGCCGGAGTACGCCGGGCCCGGCACGACCGTGCTGGACGGCGAGCGCGTGGAGATCGGCGGCCGGACCTTCGGCTTCGTCGGCGGGGGCCTGCGCACCCCCATGCGCACCCCGTACGAGATCAGCGACGAGGAGTACGCGGCGAAGATCGAGGCCGTCGGCGAGGTCGACGTGCTCTGCACGCACATCCCGCCGGAGGTGCCGGAGCTGGTCTACGACACGGTGGCCCGGCGCTTCGAGCGCGGCAGCCGCGCCCTGCTGGACGCGATCCGCCGCACCCGCCCCCGGTACGCCCTCTTCGGCCACGTCCACCAGCCGCTGGCGCCGCGGATGCGGATCGGGGCGACGGAATGCGTGAATGTGGGGCACTTTGCGGGGTCGGGAAGGCCGTGGGCGCTGGAGTGGTGAGCCGCCTCGGGGCGAAGCCCAGGTGGGGGTGATAACGCCGGTGGCTGTGCGCGGTAGCCTTCACGCTGCACACACGTGCGCACCACCCTCCCTCACCGGACCGCATCTGGAGGAGCCACCGCGATGGCGGAACACACCAGTTCGAGCATCACGATCGAGGCGGAACCGGCAGACGTCATGGCGGTGATCGCCGACTTCGCCCGCTACCCGGACTGGACGGGAGAGGTGAAGGAGGCCGAGGTGCTCGCCACGGACGAGCGGGGCCGCGCCGAGCAGGTGCGCCTCGTCATGGACGCGGGCGCCATCAAGGACGACCAGACCCTCGGCTACACCTGGACCGGCGAGAACGAGGTCTCCTGGACCCTCGTCAAGTCCCAGATGCTCCGCTCCCTGGACGGCTCCTACATCCTCAAGCCCGCGGGCAAGGGCGCCACCGAGGTCACCTACTTGCTCACGGTCGACGTCAAGATCCCCATGCTCGGCATGATCAAGCGCAAGGCGGAGAAGGTCATCATCGACCGCGCGCTGGCGGGCCTGAAGAAGCGGGTCGAGGCGGGCGCTTAGCCCGTCGTGGGGGTCCCCCCGCTCGAGCGAAGCCGAGAGTGGGGGAGTTTGAGGACGAGGCCGTTCAGGCCGAAGCGGGGGTCTGGGGGCGGCAGCCCCCAGGTTTCGGGACGGGTAGGGGCGGAGGGGGCGAAAAAACCTCTCCCCACCCACAGGTACCGTTCACCTCCATGCGCACCCTCCTGATCACAGGCCCCGGCGGCTCCGGCCGCACCACCGTCGCCGCGGCCACCGCGCTGAACGCCGCCCGCCAGGGCACCCGCACCCTGGTGCTCACCGCCGACCGCACCGACACCCTCGGCGCCGCCCTCGGCGTGAGAACGGGCGCGACCCCGGTCGAGGCGGCCCCCCACCTCACGGCCTGGCGCCCCGACGCCGCCACCCGCTTCCGCGAGGACCTCACCGCCTTCCAGGAGCGCGCGACCACCGCCCTCGACCTGCTCGGCGCCTCCCGCCTGGACCCCGAGGAACTCACCCCCCTCCCCGGCGCCGAGGAACTCGCCCTCCTGCGAGCCCTGCGCGACGCGGCGACGGCGCCGAAGGGGACGTACGACCTCGTGGTCGTGGACCTTCCCCCCGCCCCGCACGCCCTCGCGCTGCTCGCCCTCCCCGAGGAGCTCCGCCGCTACCTGCGCCGTCTGCTCCCGCCCGAGCGTCAGGCGGCCCGCGCCCTGCGCCCCGTGCTCGGCCGGCTCGCGGGCGTCCCGATGCCCGCGGAGTGGCTGTACGAGACGGCCGCCCGCTGGGACGTCGAGCTGGCCGCCGTGGAAGCCGTCGTCCAGGACCGGACCACGACCGTACGGCTGGTCGCCGAGCCGGGACCGGCCGGCACCGACGCCGTACGCCAGGCCACCACCGGCTTCGCCCTGCGCGGCCTGCGCGTCGATGCCCTGGTCGCCAACCGCGTCCTGCCCGACGCCACCGAGGACACCTGGCTCGCCGCGTTCGCCGCCCAGCAGCGCAAGGCCCTGGAGGAGTGGCGGCAGACGCACGCGCTGCACGAGGTCGCCCATCTGGGGCGTGACCCGCGCGGCACCGACGACCTCGCCGACCTCGATGTACCCGATGTCAACGCGGCGCCGGCCCGTATCGAGTGGAGCGTCGCCGACCGCCTCGCCGACGACGGCGTGCTGGTCTGGCACATCCCGCTGCCCGGCGCGATACGCGAGGAACTGGACCTCATCCGGCGCGGCGACGAACTCCTCGTCACCGCAGGCCAGTTCCGCCGCATCGTGCCGCTCCCGTCCGCCCTGCGCCGCTGCACCGTGGACGGCGCGGCCCTGCGCGACGGCGAGCTGAGGGTCCGCTTCGCACCCGATCCCGAGCTGTGGCCGCGGACACGGTGAACCGCGTACCCCCGTTCGGGTAACGTCGAAGAAGGAAGCACCGTAGGCAGGAGTCCGCCATGAGCGAAGAGCGCCCCCCGTACGACGCCGCTCAGGAGAGCGTGGACGACGAGGTGAGGGCGAACGACGCCGACGCCTGGGCGAAGGCGTGTGCCGAGGATCTCGCGGCGGAGAAGGCCCGCCGCCGCGCCCAGTACGGCCAGCCGCCCGGCTCGGCCGCCGAGGAACTGCGCAAGCTCGTCGACGCCGTCGCGGACAAGCTGTCCGGGATCCAGTCGCCGCTGTTCGGCGCGGTGGCCGGGGGCGCCGCGCAGCAGGTGGTCAACCAGGTCGTACAGCAGGCCAAGGCCGCTGTCGAACCCGTCATCGAACGCAACCCGGACGTCTTCGACCACCTCGCGGCCGCCGGCTCCGAGCTGCTCGCCGCCTACCGCTCGGCCGTCGAGGCCCAGGAGCGGCGCTGGACCTCCCGGGACGAGGGACCTCGCGACGAGGACACCGGTCCGGGGGAGCGGATCGACTTGGACTAGAGGCCCCTCGGGTACGGTTGGCCGTAGCGGGGCTCGACCGAAACTGAGGGATTCATGGGACTCACCATCGGCGTCGATATCGGCGGCACGAAGATCGCGGCCGGTGTGGTCGACGAGGAAGGCAACATCCTCTCGACCCACAAGGTGCCGACTCCCAGCACGCCGCAGGCCATCGTGGACGCCATCGCCTCCGCCGTCGAGGGGGCACGCGCCGGTCACGACATCGTCGGCGTGGGCATCGGTGCCGCCGGATATGTGAACCGCCAGCGCTCGACGGTCTACTTCGCGCCGAACATCGACTGGCGGCAGGAGCCGCTCAAGACCGAGGTCGAGACGCGTGTCGGTCTGCCGGTCGTCGTCGAGAACGACGCCAACGCGGCCGCGTGGGGCGAGTACAAGTTCGGTGCCGGCAAGGGCCACCGCAACGTCATCTGCATCACCCTGGGCACCGGCCTGGGCGGCGGCATCATCATCGGCAACAAGCTGCGTCGCGGGCACTTCGGCGTCGCCGCCGAGTTCGGCCACATCCGCATGGTGCCGGACGGCCTGCTGTGCGGCTGCGGCTCGCAGGGCTGCTGGGAGCAGTACGCCTCCGGCCGCGCCCTGGTGCGGTACGCGAAGCAGCGGGCCAACGCGACCCCCGAGAACGCGGAGGTCCTCCTCGGCCTCGGCGACGGCACCCCCGACGGCATCGAGGGCAAGCACATCTCGATGGCCGCGCGGCAGGGCGACCCGGTCGCGGTGGACTCCTACCGCGAGCTGGCCCGCTGGGCCGGCGCCGGCCTCGCCGACCTGGCCTCGCTCTTCGACCCCTCCGCCTTCATCGTCGGCGGCGGCCTCTCGGACGAGGGCGAGCTCGTCCTCGACCCCATCCGTAACTCGTACAAGCGCTGGCTCGTCGGCGGCAACTGGCGCCCGGTGGCCGACGTCATCGCGGCCCAGCTCGGCAACAAGGCGGGCCTCGTCGGCGCGGCCGACCTGGCCCGGGAGCCCGACCCGATCATGTGACGCACGTTCACTTCGACGGCTGCGCCCGCCGTACCCCGGAAGGGGTACGGCGGGCGCAGCCGTTTGTGCCCTTCCGGGGCGTGCGGCGGGGCTCAGCTGCTCCCGTTACGGGGCGTGCGGCGGGCGCAGCAGTTCCTGCCCTTCCCGGGCGTACGGCGGGGCGCAGCCGTGCCCTTTCCGGCACGCGCGGCGGGCGTCGCCGTGTCAGGACGTGGGGCCCCCGCACGCGTATGTTGATCGTCATGCCGACGAGCTTCTCTGCCGCCAGTCCGCTGCCCAACTCCCGCACCGAACCCGACGGTTCGGCCGTCATCCGGGTGCTCAGCTACAACATCCGCTCGATGCGCGACGACACCGACGCGCTCGCCCGGGTGATCACCGCCTGCGCACCCGACCTCGTCCTCATCCAGGAAGCACCGCGATTCTTCCGCTGGCGCAAGAAACTGGCCCGGCTCGCGGCCGCGTCCGGGCAGGTGGTCCTGTCGGGCGGCGCCACCGCCGCCGGCCCCGCGCTGCTGTGCTCGCTGCGGGCGACCGTGGAGCACACCGAGGACGTCCTGCTGCCCCTCACCCCCGGCGAGCACCGCCGCGGCTTCGCCACCGCCGTCGTACGGTTCGGCGGCGCCCGGCTGGGTGTCCTGAGCTGTCATCTCTCGCTGCGGGAGGACGAGCGATACGAGCAGGGCGGCATGCTCCTGGACCGGCTGGCCGGCCTCGGCACGCCGTACGCCGTAGCGGGCGGTGACCTCAACGAACGGCCCGACGGCCGCACCTTCAAACGCCTCGCCACCGCCCTGAAGGACTGCTGGTCCCTCGCCCCCTGGGGCGGCGAGCACACCTGGGCACCCGGCAACCCCTACCAGCGCATCGACGCGATCCTCGCCACCGAGGGCATCGAGGTCCTGGGCTGCGGGGTCCCGCACGGGCTCCCCGGAGTGACGGAGGAAGACCTGAGGGCGGCCACGGACCACCTTCCGGTGCTGGCCGCACTGCGAGTGCCCGCGACCTGACCGACTCGGCCGGACGGAGTCCGGCGCAGCCGTCCGAAGCCTGTGAGGCCCCTCGGGGCCGAGCAGTGCGAGGGCGGCGTTGGGCGGAACTGCCCTGAGGACGGCCACGGACCACCTTCCGGTCCTGGCCGCCCTCAGAGTGCCGGCGTCCTGGTTACGGCCGCTGCTTCACCTTGTCGACGATCGCCCACTCGTCGAGATACGTGAGCTGGGTGTACGTCTTCTTGTCCTTGCCGTCGCCGGAGGAGCGGGCGTCACGGAAGCCGAGGAATTCGTAGGTCTTCGGGTCGAAGATGAAGGTGCTGTCCATGCTGCCCACACCGGAGTAGGAGATCCCGATGCCCGTGCGCCCCTTCGCGTCGGTGATCCCGGGGATCGTCTTCACCCCGGGTACCTTGCCGAGCGCTTCGTACGCGGCGGCCCGCAGCCCCTTGGGCATCACCGGGACGCGGTAGAGCAGCCCCGCGAGGCTGAAGTGGATCATTGGCCAATCGGCCTTGCCGATGGCTCCGGAGTAGTCCGGTTTCGTGTCGAAGGGGTCGCGCATCGCCCTGAGCAGCTTGTCCGGGTCCGTCGGCAGCCGCTCAAGGAGCGTCCAGTCCTGGGTCGGCCACACCGACTCGTTCTTCCCCGGCGGGTTGGACCACCAGCCCTTGCCGACCTCCATCACCCACGAGCGCTGCGAGTCGTCCACGGACCGCCAGTTCTCGTCGACGTAGGTGTTCGTCCGGCCGGTCTTCTGGTTCCGCTCCTTGACGATCTCCTTCGTGTAGATGAACTGGTCGTCGCGCGGGGCGGCCGTCGTCTCGTGCGCGCGCTCGTAGGCGGCCGCGCCGTTGAGCACGGTCTGCACGCTCACGTTCTGCATGGCGGGCGCGCTGCCGACCGGTGGTGTCGCCGTCCGCGGCGCAGCGCCGTCGTCGTCGCGCACCGCGACCAGGACGGTGGCGGCGACCGCCGCGGCCACCGTACCGGCCAGCGCGATGCGCACGACGGGACGGCGGCGTCGTACGACCGGAGCCGGTTCGTGCATCGCGGCGAACAGCCGGACACGTACCCGGTGCCGGGTTTCGTCGTCGAGCGGGGGCGCCTCCGCGTCCCAGTCCCGTAGTTGATCGAGGTCATGCATGGGCGTCTGCCTCCCGGAGAGCTGTCGGATCGGTGCCACCCAGTGCTTCGCGCAATCTGCTGCGAGCCCGGTGCAGCCGTGATCTGACGGTGCCCACCGGCACGCCGAGGGCTTGGGCCGTCTCCTCGTAGTCGAGGCCGCCCCAGGCCACCAGCAGGACCACGTCGCGGTGCCGGGCGGACAGCCCGGCCAGCGCGGACGCCAGTTCCCGGCGCACCCCTGTAGCGCCGGCTCTGGCGACCGCGCGGTCCGCGACGGGCTCCTCGTGTTCGACCGGTGCCGGAACCTGGGCGAGCGCCTTGAAGCGGCGCGCCTCGGATCTTCGGTGCCGGCCGACGAGGTTGGTCGCGATACCGAACAACCACGGGCGGGCGTCGGCCCGCGCGAGGTCGTATGTGTGGCGCCGCTGGAAGGCGGTGGTGAACGTCTCCGCCATCAGATCCTCCGCCGCCTCGGGACCGAGCCGCCGCGCCGCGTAACGGTGTACGGCGTCGGCGTGCCGGTCGTAGAGGGCGGCGAACTGCTCGGGCTCGTCCCGGGACCGCTCGATCACGCGGGCGTCACTCTCCTCGCGATCCCTCTCGCGAGTGCGGACGCCCGGCGGTTCGACGGTCATCGGGGCTCCTTTCGTTCGTCTGAACGCCTCGAAGGCTTGGGCTTGTTCGGGTTGTTCACCTCTCCTTCGCCGGTCGACGGGATCGAGTTCCCTTTTGCTCCGGCGCAGGTCCCATCCGCCGCTGGGCACGACGGAGGGCCCGCCCGGATCACCTCCGGACGGGCCCTCACCACGCTGTCGCGCGACGGTGCTCAGACGACCGCGCCGCGCCCCGGGTCGTCCCCGTCCTCGTCGTCGCCCTTCATGCGCATCACCAGGGTCGCGAAGCCGCCGAGGAAGCCGCCGATGCCCAGGGTGGCGAGCCACCAGGTCATGTCCCAGGTGAGCAGGACGGCCAGCAGCAGCAGGATCGGACCGCCGATCACGGCGAGCCAGGCGAACTTGGCGGTGACGTCGGCGGCCGGCAGCGGGGGCGGCTCCGGCGGGACGAAGTGGCCCTCGTCCTCGTCGTCGAAGTCGTCCTCGGTGGGCTCGGGCGACTGGTAGTCGCGCGGGCCGCCGACGCCCGGAGCGAACGCGACGGAGCTGCCCAGGGGCTTGGCCGCGGAGGGCTTGTCGCCGGTCTTGTCCTTCGCGGGCCCGGCGGTGTCCGCGGCGTCGCCGCTGTCGTTCGTCTCCGGCTCCAGCAGCGCCAGATCCTCGATCGACTTGAACGGCTTCGCGCCGGGCGGGTCCTTCGGCTCCTCGCCGTACCCGTCGACGATCGCCTGCCAGGCGGCGTCCTCGTCGAACGGCACGCTCTGTTCGTCGTCGAGAGGCTCGCCGACGGGCACGCCCTTCTCATCGGGCTCGCCGCGCTCCGCCTCGTGCTCAGCCACCGCTGGCCGTCCCTTCCTTGCCGACACTGGGCGCGAGCCGGCCGATGAACGCGTAGCTCTCCTCGAAGATCCGGTCCGCGTCGTGGTCCAACGTCGCGACGTGGTAGCTCTGTTCCAGCAGGATCTCGGTGACGTCCGTGGAGGACACGCGGCTGAGGACGCGCGCGGAGTCGGCGGGTGGCACGACATGGTCCTGCGGGCTGTGCAGCAGCAGCATCGGCTGGGTGACCTGCGGCAGCTCGCCGTCGACCACCTGGAAGAAGCGGCGCAGCGAGTGGGCGGCGTGCAGCGGCACCCTGTCGTAGCCGATCTCCTCGCTGCCCTCCTTGGCGATGTCGCTGGCGATGCCCGGCGCCGAACGGATGAAGTGGCGGGCCACCGGAAGCGCGTACGCCGCCAGGCCGTGCACCTTGTTCCCCGGGTTGACGACGACGAGGCCGCTCACCTCGTCGCCGTGCTTGGCGGCCAGCCGCAGGGCCAGCGCGCCGCCCATGGAGAGGCCGAAGACGAACACCTGGGAGCACCGCTCCTGCAGGGCGCGCAGTTCGCGGTCCACCTCCGCGTACCAGTCCTGCCAGCTGGTGAGCTGCATGTCCTCCCAGCGGGTGCCGTGCCCGGGCAGCAGGGGAAGCGCGACGGTGAGGCCGCGCTCGGCGAGGTACTCCGCCCAGGGGCGCAGTGACTGCGGGGAACCGGTGAAGCCGTGGCAGAGGAGGACGCCGACCTCTCCGCCCTCGTGGCGGAACGGCTCGGCTCCAGGAAGGACCGGCACCTCGGTCTCCTGTTCATCAGGTCGTCATCAGGGCGATTGCAGGTACTTCACCGTACGCGACCGCACTGACACCGACCAGGGTCGTCGGGGCCTTTGACCGTGCTCCGGGTTAAGGTCTGATCCACAGATACAGGAAGGCAGTGGGTTGATCTACGGCGCAATGAAGTTTTCCATCGGGGGGCCGCTGAAGCTCGCCTTCAGGCCCTGGGTGGAAGGCCTCGAGAACATTCCCGCCGAAGGCCCCGCCATCCTGGCCAGCAATCACCTGTCGTTCTCGGACTCGTTCTTCCTGCCCGCGGTCCTCGACCGCAAGGTGACCTTCATCGCGAAGGCCGAGTACTTCACGACGCCCGGTGTGAAGGGCCGGATGACCGCCGCCTTCTTCAAGGGTGTCGGCCAGCTCCCGGTGGACCGCTCCGGCGGGCGCGGCGCGGGTGAGGCGGCCATCAAGAGCGGCGTCGACGTCATCGAACGCGGCGAGCTGTTCGGCATCTACCCGGAGGGCACGCGCTCGCCCGACGGCCGCCTCTACCGCGGCAAGCCCGGCGGCCTCGCGCGCGTGGCGCTCGCCACCGGTGCGCCCGTCATCCCGGTCGCCATGATCGACACCGAGAAGATCCAGCCGCCCGGCAAGGTGATGCCCAAGCTGATGCGCCCGGGCATCCGCATCGGCAAGCCACTCGACTTCGGCCGGTACAACGGCATGGAGCACGACCGGTTCGTCCTGCGCGCGGTGACCGACGAGGTCATGTACGAGATCATGAAGCTCTCGGGCCAGGAGTACGTCGACATCTACGCGACGGCCGCCAAGCGACAGATCGCGGAGGCGGCGAAGGCGGAGAAGCAGGCGCAGAAGGAAGCCGAGAAGCAGGCACAGAAAGAAGCGCAGCAGGGGCTGGAGCAGGAACGGTCCGGCTCCTAGCCGCGTTTGTTCTGGTGGGGTGGGGAGTGAGCCGGAGGGGCGCGCCGGTGTGGAGAGGGCATGGGGGTCCCCCCGCTCGAGCGAAGTCGAGAGTGGGGGAGCGCGGAGGCCCGAAGGGCTGAGCACGGTCGGCCTCTCCACACCTGCTTGAGCGCCCCGGAGGCGAACGACCAAAAAGGGGGGGATGTGGCTAAGCGCGAGCGGGTCATGAGGATGTCGGTCGAGTTGCCGCTGTGGCGTGCGCTCTCCGCGTACCGGGTGCTGACCATGCTGTACGCCGTCGGGCTCTTCGCCACCGCGTACGACAAGTTCACCCGCCCCTGGGTGGCGATCGCGTACTACGCCGTGCTGTGCGTATGGACGCTGGCGACCCTCCCCAGAGTCGCGAACGCGGTCAGCTGCACCAAGCGGTTCCTCACCGCCGACCTCACCATCGCGCTCGTCGGCATCCTGCTCACCCGGGTCGCCGACGCCTCGTACCGCATCGAGTCCGGTGGCCCGACCCTGCCGTCGATATGGACCGCCGGTTCCGTGCTGGCCTTCGCCGTCAAGGGCGGCTGGCGCTGGGCGGCCTTCGCCTCCACACTCGTCGCGGCGGTCAACGTCGTCGAGCGTGGCGCCCCGACCCGCGACACCGTCCACAACGTCATCCTCGTCTGGGTCGCCTCGATCGCCATCGGCTACGTCGTCGAGGTCGCCCGCGCCTCCGAGGCGACCCTCGCCCGCGCCCTGGAGATCGAGGCCGCGACCCGCGAGCGGGAGCGGCTGGCCCGTGACATCCACGACGGCGTCCTCCAGGTCCTCGCCATGGTGCAGCGGCGCGGCTCCGCGCTCGGCGGCGAGGCCGCGGAGCTGGGCCGGATGGCGGGCGAGCAGGAGGTGGCGCTGCGCACGCTGGTCTCGGGCGGCATGGTGCCCGTCTCGCGGGTCTCCGAGGACACGGCGCTCGGCGCGGTCGTACGGGCGGTCGAGGAGCCGGACGAGGACGAGGGCCCCGTCGACCTGCGCTCGCTCCTGGCCAGGTACGCCGCCGCGCGCGTGACCCTCTCCGAGCCCGGCGCCCCGGTGCCGCTCGCCCCGGCCGCCGCCCGCGAGCTGGCCGCCGCTGTCGGTGCCGCCCTGGACAATGTGCACCGGCACGCGGGTGACGACGCCCGCGCCTGGATCCTGGTCGAGGACGAGCCGGACGCGGTGATCGTGACCGTGCGCGACGACGGCCCGGGCATCCCGGAGGGTCGGCTCGACCAGGCCGAGGGCGAGGGGCGGCTCGGGGTGGCCCTGTCGATCCGCGGGCGGCTGCGCGACATCGGCGGCACGGCCGAGCTGATCTCGGTCCCGGGACAGGGCACCGAGGTCGAGTTGAAGGTACCGAAGGACACGAAGGACCCGAAGGACTCACGGGGGAAGGCAGAGCAGCGATGACGGACAGCACGGACGAGCGGCAGGGCCCGATCAGGGTCATGGTGGTGGATGACCACCCCATGTGGCGCGACGCGGTCGCCCGGGACCTGGCCGAGTCCGGCCTCGACGTGGTGGCCACGGCCGGCGACGGCGAGCAGGCCGTCCGCCGCGCACAGGCCGTCGCGCCCGACGTCCTCGTCCTGGACCTGAACCTGCCCGCCAAGCCCGGCGTCCAGGTCTGCAAGGAACTGGTCGGCGCCAACCCGGCGCTGCGCGTCCTCGTCCTGTCCGCCAGCGGCGAGCACGCGGACGTACTGGAGGCGGTGAAGTCCGGCGCCACCGGCTACCTGCTGAAGTCGGCGTCCACGGAGGAGCTGATCGACGCGGTGCGGCGCACGGCCGTCGGCGATCCGGTGTTCACGCCGGGCCTCGCGGGCCTGGTCCTCGGCGAGTACCGCAGGCTCGCCTCCGAGCCCGCGCCCTCCGGCGGCGCCGACGAGCCGAAGGCCCCGCAGCTCACCGACCGCGAGACCGAGGTGCTGCGGCTGGTCGCCAAGGGCCTGAGCTACAAGCAGATCGCCGAGCGCCTGGTCATCTCGCACCGCACGGTCCAGAACCACGTCCAGAACACCCTGGGCAAGCTGCAGCTCCACAACCGCGTGGAGCTGGTGCGCTACGCCATAGAGCGCGGCCTCGACGACGCGTAAACCGCCCGATGCTCACCTTCGGGTGAAATCGGGTGATCAACTACCCGACAATTCACTGGAATTGACCTTCCGCACCATGCCGAAGTGACCTGGATCACTATTAGCGTGAGTCCTTCAGGCAACCGCGGCGAAGGGACATTTCCATGCGGGTCGGAGTACTGACCGGAGGCGGCGACTGCCCCGGGCTCAACGCCGTCATCCGGGGCATCGTCCGCAAGGGCGTGCAGGAGTACGGCTATGACTTCGTCGGCTACCGGGACGGCTGGCGAGGTCCGCTCGAAGGCGACACCGTCCAGCTCGACATCCCCGCGGTGCGCGGCATCCTGCCGCGCGGCGGCACCATCCTCGGCTCCTCGCGCACGAACCCCCTCAAGCAGGAGAACGGCATCCGCCGGATCAAGGAGAACCTCGCCAAGCAGGAGGTCGACGCGCTCATCGTGATCGGAGGTGAGGACACCCTCGGCGTGGCCGCGCGGATGGGCGACGAGTACGGCATCAAGGTCGTCGGCGTGCCGAAGACCATCGACAACGACCTGTCCGCCACCGACTACACCTTCGGCTTCGACACCGCCGTCGGCATCGCCACCGAGGCGATCGACCGGCTGCACACCACCGCCGAGTCGCACATGCGCGTCCTCGTCTGCGAGGTCATGGGCCGGCACGCGGGCTGGATCGCCATCCACTCCGGGCTCGCGGGCGGTGCCAACGTCATCCTCATCCCCGAGCAGCGCTTCGACGTCGACCAGGTCTGCGCCTGGGTGACCTCGCGCTTCAAGGCGTCGTACGCCCCGATCGTCGTCGTCGCCGAGGGTGCCATGCCCAAGGACGGCGACATGGTCCTCAAGGACCAGTCGCTCGACTCCTTCGGGCATGTGCGGCTCTCCGGCGTCGGCGAGTGGCTGGCCAAGGAGATCGAGAAGCGCACCGGCAAGGAGGCGAGGACCACGGTCCTCGGCCACATCCAGCGCGGCGGCACCCCCAGCGCCTTCGACCGCTGGCTCGCCACCCGCTTCGGGCTGCACGCCATCGAGGCCGTCCGCGACGGCGACTTCGGCAAGATGGTCGCGCTGCGCGGCACGGACATCGTCCGCGTCCCGATCGCGGACGCCACCGCGAAGCTGAAGACGGTGGACCCGAAGCTGTACGAGGAGGTCGGAGTGTTCTTCGGCTGACCCGGCGCCTAAGAGGTATGGGCCGTATATTCGCCGTATTCGGCCCATACCTCTGCGGAACGGGAGAAGCCCTCTTGGAGATCCTCGCCTTCGGTGTCCAGGCCGACGAGAAGCCCCTGATCGAGAGGGCCTTCGAAGGGCACCACGAGGTCCGCAGCCTCGGCGTGTTCCTGAACGAGGACACCGCCCCGATCGCGACCGGCTACGAGATCATCTCCACCAGCGTCAACGCCGATCTCGGGCACCGGGTGCTCCAGACCCTCGCCGCCGGCGGCACGCGGATGATCGCCCAGCGCTCGACCGGCTTCAACAACATCGACCTGAAGGTCGCCGAACGCCTCGGCATCACGGTCGCCCGGGTCTCGTACTACTCGCCGTACTCGGTCGCCGAGTTCGCCTGGACCCTCGCCATGGCGGTCAACCGCCATATCGTGCGCGCCTCCAACCGCACCCGCGACTTCGACTTCCGGCTCGACGGACTGATGGGCCGGGACATGCGCGGCCGCACCGCCGGTGTCATCGGCACCGGCAAGATCGGCGAGGCGTTCACCCGGATCGCCCACGGCTTCGGTATGAACCTGCTCGGCTGGGACATCGCCGAGAACCCGGCCTGCGTCGAACTCGGCATGAAGTACGTACCCAAGGACCAACTCCTCGCCGAGTCCGACCTGATCACCCTGCACGTACCGCTGATTCCGGAGACCCGGCAGCTCATCGACGCGGCGGCCCTGCGCGCCATGAAGGACGACGCGATCCTGGTGAACTCCAGCCGCGGCGGCCTGATCGACACCGCGGCCCTCGTCGCCGAACTGCGCGAGGGCCGCTTCACGGGCGTCGGCCTCGACGTGTACGAGGCGGAGGCGGGCCTGTTCTTCCTCGACAGGTCCCTGGAGGCCGTCGAGGACGACACCCTGGCCCGTCTCGTCACCTTCCCGAACGTCCTGGTCACCTCCCACCAGGCGTACTACACCGTGGACGCCGTCGGTCAGATCATCGAGACCACGGTGCAGAACGTCCTCGACTACAGGGCGGGCCGCCGCTCGGAGAACGTGCTCGTCCCACGCAGCTGACCGACCAGCTCCCGTACGACACCCGCGCCGCGCAGCGACAGCACCGACTCCGGGTGGAACTGCACCCCGGCGAACCCGGGAGCGCGCAGCGCGTGCACCTCGCCGCTCCCACTGCGGCTGACCTCGATGCCGTGGGCCGCGAGCTCAAGGGCCGTCTCGTCGTCGCAGCGGGCCACGAAGCTGTTGTAGAAGCCGACGGTCTCGGTCCTCCCGAAGAGGTCGATCCGCGTCTGCGCGCCCTGATAGGGGACTTCCTTCCGGACGATCTCCAGGCCCAACTCGGCCGCGATCAGCTCGTGCCCGAGGCAGACACCGAGCACGCCGTGCCGGTGCCTTCGGATGACCTCCGCGGTCAGTGCCCGCAGGAACCGCATCTTCGGGTCGGCCGCGTCCGAGGGATCGCCCGGACCGGGGCCCAGGACCAGTGGGCCCTCGTGCGCGAGGACCGCCTCCCGCAGCCCCGGCTCGTCGTAGCGCCGTACCGTCACCTCCAGGCCCGAGGAGCGCAGCACATGCGCCAGCATCGCCGTGAACGTGTCCTCGGCGTCCACCACGAGCGCGTGCCCGGTGAGTTCGGCGGCCTGCTCCTGCATCCGCAGCCAGAACGGCGCCAGCGAGGCCCGCCGCCCGTCCAGCGCCGCCCGTACCCGCGGGTCGTCCGCCAGCTTCGGCCGTACGTCCTCCTCGCGCGGCCGCCCGGGACGGACCCCCAGTGCTGCCAGAACCCCGGCCGCCTTCGCATGCGTCTCGGCGACCTCGCCGGCCGGATCGGATCCGCGGACGAGCGTGGCGCCGACCGGCACCCGCAGCCGGCCGCCCGCGTCGATGTCGGCGGTCCGGATGAGGATGGGGGAGTCGAGGGTCTGCGCCCCGCCCGCGTCCCGCCCGATCAGCGCCAGCGCTCCCGCGTAGTAGCCGCGCCCCCCGACCTCGTGCCGTTCGATGACCCGGCAGGCGTTCTGCACCGGGGACCCGGTGACCGTCGCCGCGAACATGGTCTCCCTCAGCACCTCGCGCACGTCCAGCGAGGACTTTCCCCGCAACTCGTACTCGGTGTGCGCGAGATGGGCCATCTCCTTCAGCCGCGGCCCGATCACCACCCCGCCCCGGTCGCCGACCGTGCACATCATCTTGAGCTCCTCGTCGACGACCATCGAGAGCTCCTCGATCTCCTTGCCGTCCGCGAGGAAGTCCAGCAGGTGCTCGGGGGTCGGGCCCTCGGCGGGATAGCGGTACGTGCCGCTGATCGGGTTCATCACGACGGTCCCGCCGGACATCCGGACATGCACCTCGGGGCTCGCCCCGACCAGCGTGCGCTCGCCCGTGTGCACGACGAACGTCCAGTACGCGCCCCGCTCGCCCACCAGCAGCCGACGGAACAGCGCGAGCGCGTCGGCCCTCCCGAAGCCTGGGATCTCCCCCTCGTACGTACGCCTGATCACGAAGTTCGCGCCCTCGCCCCGCCCGATCTCCTCGCGCAGGACGCGCCCGACGATCCCGGCGTACTCCTCGTCGGCGACGTCGAAGCCGCCGCCCGTCACCCGCACATCGTGCGAGGGAAGCTCCGTGAGGGCCTGTTCCAGGGGGAGTTCGTACGTCTCCTCGGCGGTCAGCACCGCGAGCGGTGTGCCGTCGTCGCGGACGTCGAAGCCGCGTTCCCGGATCTGCCGGAACGGCACCAGGGCGAGGGAGGGGCGGTCGCCGACGGGGATGTCGGCGAGGCGGTCCACTTCGCGGACCGGACCGAGCAGCAGCTCCACGACGTCGTGTTCGTGGCCGGGGGTGCGACGGCGCAGCAGGGCGAACGGGCGGGGATCGTCCAGCAGGGCGAGCAGGTTCATCGGTCCTGTTCCTTCTCTCGGTTCTCGGAGAGTGCTCGGAGAGTTCTGGGAGAGGAACGGCCCGTGTGCCGGAAACACAGAAGGCCGCCCCCTCGGGCGGCCTTCGCGAAGTCTTGCGTACGCGCAGTCAGTGGGCCGCCGGATGAGCGGTCCACCACCAGTTCTGGTTCAGGTGCTTCTGGTTCGAGTGCGCGAACATGCGAGGCACCCTACCCGATCCGGTCAAGCGTGAGCGGCACTTCCGGTGGAGCACTCCTGGAGCCGCGCTCGGCGGCCGCCCCTTGGCGCGCCCGCCGACCCGGCACTTCACCGGCGGCACACACCGCCCTCACAGCGGGTTCGAGCGCGGTGCGAAGGCCGAAATAAGCGGCGATCGGGGGTCATTAGTTGACATGTACATTACCTAAAACTCACTCTTCACGCGGATCGCCTTCGCCCCGGGCGGGCCGATCCGACACCCCCGGTTTGCAGCACACCCGCATCCGACCGAGGAGAGAGTCATTTCCGTACAACGTTCATCGATGATTCGCCCGAGAGCGAAGCGGCGCGCCGCACGCGCGCTCACGGTGCTGGCCGCCGTCACGGCGCTCGGCGCCGGAACGCTCGGCACCGCGCAGGCATCCGACTTCACCAACGAAGTCACCTACCGAGGCCACGAGTTCACCGTCCCCGCCTCCTGGCAGGTCGTCGACCTCGACAACCACCCGGACGCCTGCGTCCGCCTCGACCGGCACGCCGTCTACCTCGGCACCCCGTCCGGCCGGCAGAACTGCCCCTCGGGCGTGACCGGCCGCACCGAAGCGCTCCTTGTGCAGCCCGCCAAGGCCGCCGCGTCCGGCAGGAGCACCGGTCGCGTCACCGAGAACCGCACCGCCCGCACCTACCGGGCCACCGCGGACGGGATCGCCGTGACCGCCGCGTACGGCAGCGACCGTACGGAGATCCAGGAGGTCCTGCGCAGCGCCGGCCTGCCCGTCGCCTCCGCGCAGGCCGAGAAGCCCGCCGCGGCGCCCTCCGCGCTCGCCGTCCCGGCCGACGCGACCTCCTTCCAGGGCAAGGGCTTCGACGCCTGCACCGCCCCGTCCCAGGCGACGATGGACGCGTGGAAGGCGGACTCCCCGTACGGCGCCGTCGGGATCTACATCGGCGGGGTCAACCGCGGCTGCACGCAGGCGAACCTGAGCGCGCAGTGGGTGCGGGCGCAGTACACCAAGGGCTGGCGCTTCTTCCCGATCTACGTCGGGCCGCAGGCGGAAGCCGGCGCGGGCAGCTGCACGGGCGACTGCGAGGTCATCACCGACCCGGAGCCGCAGGGCATCGCGGCGGCCAATGACGCTGCCGCCCAGGCCGGTGCGCTCGGGCTCGGCCAAGGCTCGGTGATTTACGACAACCTGGAGCAGTACACCCGCGGGGGAGCTGTCACCGCTCGGGTTCTCGCCTACCTCGACGCCTACACCAAGCGCCTGCACGAGCTGGGCTACCGCTCCGGCGCGTACGGCAGTGTCTCGTCCCTGGTCACCGACCTCGTGGCCAACGCGAACACCATCACCCTGCCCGACGTGATCGACTTCGCGCGCTGGAACGACCAGGCCACCACCGACGACCCGGCGATCCCCGCCACCCTGTGGGCCGACCACCAGCGCATCCACCAGTACGCCGGCGACCAGCGCGAGACGCACGGCGGCGTGACCATCGGCATCGACCGCAACCAGCTCGACGTCGGCGAGGGCGGGGCCCCGCAGCCGCCGCAGCCCAAGGACACCAAGCTCGCTTCCACCGGCCCCGCCGCCGTCTCCAACGGCTCCCCGGCCACCCTCTCCGCCACCCTCACCACCGACACCGGTGAGCCCGTGGCCGAGCGGAAGGTGAGCTTCACTCTCGGCACCGCGCAGACCTGCGACGGCACGACCGACGCGCGGGGCGCCGCGAGCTGCACGATCGCCTCCGTCGACCAGCCGCTGAACGCCGACGCGACCGTCCCGGTCAAGGCGGCCTTCGCGGGCGACGACGCCTACAAGGCCTCGGAGACGGCGGCGACCGTCAAGCTCCAGTACGTCACCGGGCGGGCTTATGGCCTCTCGGCGGGTATCTCGCTCCTCGGACTGCCGATCGGCATCCGGCCGACCCCGGACACCGGTGCCCTCCGCACCGCCGGGGCGGGCGCCACCGCCCCGCCGTGCACCTCGAACATCAGCGTCCTGGTCATCAACGCCAAGACGCTGTGCGCGAAGGTGGAGACGAAGGCCGGGCCCAGCAGCGCCACGTCCACCGCCTCGCTGGAGGAAGCGAGCGTCGGACTGCCGGGGCTGCCGGTGCTCGGCCTGTCCGGCATCAGGTCCGTGTCGACCAGCAGCTGCACGGCGGCCACCGGCAGCACCGACCTGAAGCTGACCGTGGCAGGAGTCGAGGTGAAGCTCGACGGGGCACCGAACACCACCGTCGACCTCGGCGTCGTAGGCACCAAGCTCGTGGTGAACGAGCAGGTCAAGGTGGACGGCGGCCTCACGGTCAACGCCGCCCACCTGACCGCGCCCGGCGTGGACGTGGTCGTCGCGTCCAGTACGACGGCCGCGCACAACTGCGGCTGAACCGCACCAACTGCACGACCGGTGGGCCCCTCCTCGGAGGGGCCCATGCGGGTGTCGTACCAGCGCCGTACGAGCGCGGCCCGTCTCAATTGATGAGCACGTGAATGGACGCCCGACACGACCCCGTAATGTTGTGGAGGTGACCGTGAACGCTAAGCCCAGCGCGAGCGCTGGCAACACCTGGCGAGACCTTCCCGCGGCGCAGCAGCCTGAGTACCCCGATGCCGAGGCTCTGCGCGATGTGATCGCGGACCTCGAGTCGTATCCGCCGCTCGTCTTCGCGGGCGAGTGCGACCAGCTGCGCGCCCGGTTGGCGTCCGTCGCCAAGGGAGAGGCGTTCCTTCTCCAGGGCGGCGACTGCGCCGAGGCCTTCGACGGCGTGTCGGCCGACCACATCCGCAACAAGCTGAAGACCCTGCTCCAGATGGGCGCCGTCCTCACGTACGCGGCCTCGGTGCCGGTCGTGAAGGTCGGCAGGATCGCCGGCCAGTACTCCAAGCCGCGCTCCAAGCCGACCGAGACCCGCGACGGCGTGACGCTCCCGACCTACCGGGGCGACTCCGTCAACGGCTTCGCCTTCACCGAAGCGGACCGCATCCCGGACCCCGAACGCCTGAAGCGGATGTACAACGCGTCCGCCTCCACGCTCAACCTGGTGCGCGCCTTCACCACGGGTGGGTACGCGGACCTGCGCCAGGTGCACGCCTGGAACCAGGACTTCGTGAAGTCGTCCCCGTCGGGCCAGCGCTACGAGCAGCTGGCGCGCGAGATCGACAACGCGCTGAACTTCATGCGGGCCTGCGGCACCGACCCGGCCGAGTTCCAGACGGTCGAGTTCTACGCCTCCCACGAGGCGCTGCTCCTCGACTACGAGTCGGCGCTGACCCGCGTGGACTCGCGTACGGGCAACCTGTACGACGTCTCGGGCCACATGGTGTGGATCGGTGAGCGCACCCGTCAGCTGGACGGCGCGCACATCGAGTTCGCCTCGCAGATCCGCAACCCGATCGGGATCAAGCTGGGCCCGACGACGACGGCCGAGGACGCGCTGCAGTACATCGAGCGCCTCGACCCGGACCGTGAGCCGGGCCGCCTCACCTTCATCGTGCGGATGGGCGCGGACAAGGTCCGCGACAAGCTGCCCGAGCTGGTCGAGAAGGTCACCGCCTCCGGTGCGACCGTCGCCTGGATCACCGACCCGATGCACGGCAACACCTACGAGGCGGCCTCGGGCCACAAGACCCGTCGCTTCGACGACGTGCTGGACGAGGTCAAGGGCTTCTTCGAGGTCCACAAGGGCCTCGGCACCCACCCGGGCGGCATCCACGTCGAGCTCACCGGTGACGATGTCACCGAGTGCGTGGGCGGCGGCGACGAGATCTTCGTCGACGACCTGCACCAGCGCTACGAGACGGCCTGCGACCCGCGCCTGAACCGCAGCCAGTCCCTTGACCTGGCGTTCCTCGTCGCGGAGATGTACAGGGACCAGTGACGGGAGCACCTGTTACCGGAACGTGAATGGGGCGCGGATCACATACGATCCGCGCCCCGCTCCACTTTTGCGGTTCCTGAGCGCCGGGTAAGGTTAGGTTAGCCTCACCGATTAATCGGGACGGCAAGACTGATCAATCCCGTCGGGAGGTGAACCGCGTGTACGTCTGCAGTTGCTTCGGCATCACCGAGCAGCAGGTCAAGAAGCACGCGGAGGACGGTGCCTGCACCCCGCGCCAGGTGGCCTCCGCCTGCAAGGCGGGCACGGACTGCGGTTCGTGCGTACGGCGTATACAGGCGCTCCTGGGTCGAGGTGAGTTGCCCCGCCGTGAGCTCGCCGGCCAGGGCAAGCCGATCCTGACCGCGCTGGACGAAGCCGCCTAGCTCTCCGGCTGCTCGATCAGCTGGGCGATGTAGAGCGCCTCACCGAGCTTCTCGATCAGCTCCAGCTGGGTGTCCAGGTAGTCGATGTGGTGCTCCTCGTCCTCGAGGATCGACTCGAAGATGTTCGCGGACGTGATGTCGCCCTTGGCGCGCATCACCTCGATCCCGCGCTTGAGGCGGTCGATCGCCTCGACCTCGACCTGCCGGTCCGCCTGGAACATCTCGGTGACCGTCTGGCCCACCCGGACGTGGAAGAGCCGCTGGTAGTTCGGCAGGCCCTCCAGGAAGAGGATCCGGTCGGTGAGCACCTCGGCGTGCTTCATCTCGTCGAACGACTCGTGCCGCGTGTACTTCGCGAGCTTCGTCCAGCCGAAGTTCTCCTGCATCTTCGCGTGCAGGAAGTACTGGTTGATCGCCGTCAGCTCGCCGGTCAGCTGATCGTTGAGAAAGTCGATGACCTCGGGGTCGCCCTGCATTGCAGCGGCTCCTTCCAAGCGGGGGACTGGGCAGGTTGCGCCGCATCCTTGCACCGGCACCCAAACGCGTCCAGTAAGTGCACGCTTAGTAGGAGTTGCCCGAATCGAACCGGGGCTGGTCATGTGCAGTGTCCCGGGTCTGTCAGGATGGAGTCATGGGTCAGCCGGTGGAGCGAGAATCTGGAGAAGGCGCACAGTCACAGCTTCCGCCGGGGCAGCGACTGCAGCGTGGCTGGCCGGTCACGCACTACGGTCCCGTACCCAAGTTCCGCCCCGAACGCTGGGAGTTCAGGGTCTTCGGTGCCACCGCGGACGGCGACAAGCACTGCTGGACCCACGAGGAGTTCGCCGCACTGCCGTATGCCAGCGTCGTGGCCGATCTGCACTGCGTGACGAAGTTCAGCATGCTCGGAGCCGAATGGGGTGGCATCCCGGCTCGTACGATCCTGGAGATCGCCCCGCCCGCGCCCGCGGTCACCCACGTCATGGTCTGGGCCGAGTACGGGTTCAGTTCGAACCTCCGCCTCGCGGACTTCGCCTCGGACCGCACGATCTTCGCCACCCACAAGGACGGTGAGCTGCTCACCGCGGAGCACGGCTTTCCGCTCCGTCTCGTCGTGCCGCATCTGTATGCCTGGAAGGGCCCCAAGTGGGTCCGCGGCGTCGAGTACATGACGGCCGACCGCCGCGGCTTCTGGGAGGAGCGCGGCTACCACAACGTCGGCGACCCCTGGCGAGAGCAGCGCTACTCGTACCAGGAAGAGCCCGGGGACGGCCCCGAGCTCTGATTCCTGGTCCTTGCGCGGTACGTCAGTGGTGGTACTGGTGCACCACCGCGTGCCCCTTGCCGCGGCCGATCATCCACTTGTTGACCGGGGTCGTGACCACGAAGGCGATCGCGAGCGAGAGGGCCAGCGCGCCCCAGAACAACAGGTCGTCCAGGTGCGCGTCCATCGCGTCCGGCCACAGCACGATCACTCCGTTGTCGATCAGCTCCATTACGGCGATCGACAGGGTGTCCGCGGCGAGCGCGACCCGGAACGCCGTCCTGAAGTCGACGCCGGCCTTGAGCACTCCGCGCAGGGTGAGCGAGTAGCCGAAGACGAAGGCGAGCACGATCGCCAGGATCATCGTCGGCACATTGCCCCAGCCGAACGCGGTGCCCACCACCATGCCGAGCACCTCACCGATGGCGCAGCCGGTGAGGCAGTGCAGGGTGGCCTGGGCGGCCATGGACCAGGTGACCTTGCCCATGCCGTGCGCCTCGTGGTGGGCGTGCTCGGCGTGCGTGTGGTGCTCGTGCTCGCCGTGTGCGTGCTCGTCGTGTGCCTGGTCGGAGTGTGCGTGGTCGGCGTGCGTGTCGTGCTGCATGAGAGGGCCCCCAACGTCAGGTGACGGTTCCTGCACCTGGCAAGAACCGTATACCCCCAGGGGGTATTCCTCAATGGGTCGGCGATCTCATCCGTCGCGCAGTTTCTTCAGCCGCTCCACGTCCGCCGCGTGCCCTTCCTTGCCGCCGGGCGTCTCGATGATCAGGGGTACGCCGTCGGTCGCGGGGTGGGCCATCAGCGCACGGAACGGGTCCTCGCCGATGTGGCCGGAGCCAATGTTCTCGTGGCGGTCCTTGTGTGCGCCGACCACATCCTTGGAGTCATTGGCGTGGATGAGCTTCAGCCGTCCCTCGCCGACGGTGTCCACCAGCAGGTCGAGGGTCTGGTGCATCCCGCTCGGCCCCGTCAGGTCGTGGCCGGCCGCGTAGATGTGGCAGGTGTCGAGGCAGACGCCCAGCTTGGGGTGGGCGTCGAGGGCCTCGAAGTACGGCCCGAAGTCCCAGGTGCGCGAGCAGAGGGAGGCGCCCTGCCCGGCGGTCGACTCCAGCAGGAGATACGGGTCGTCGTCGTGGGTCAGCTCGTCGAGCAGCGGCAGCATGTGCTCGCGCACCTGTTTCAGGGCGACCGAGCGGTCCCGGCCGCCGGTGGCGCTCCCGGTGTGCACGACGACGCCGAGCGCGCCGATCTCCCGGGCCCGGCGCAGCGAGTGCCGCAGCGACAGGACCGACTTCTCGACGGTCGCCTCGGTGTGCGAGCCGAAGTTGATCAGATACGGCGCGTGGACGTACGCGGGAATCGACTCGTCGGCGCACGCCGCGCGGAACTCCTCGTCCTGCTTCGGGTTGCCCACGGGTGTCGCCCAGCCGCGCGGATTGGCGACGAAGACCTGGACGGTCTCGGCGCCCATCTCGCGCGCGTAGGTGAGGCCGACGGAGTTGAGGCCGCCGGCCACGGGCACATGGCCGCCGACGGGATTGCGGAGCTGCTTGCTGGTCACACCCTTCAGGGTGTCACGCGCATCGGGGCGCCCGGTCGGCGGACCGGACGCCCTGGCCGGCCCCGGAGACCTACTCGACCTCGATCGTGATGGTCGACCCCTTGGGCGCCTCGTCGCCGCCCTCGACCGACTGGCCCTTGACCTTGTCCCCGAAGAGATGGAGCAGACCGCGGTCCTCGTCGACCTTGAAGCCGGCGTCCTCCAGCTCCTGCTTCGCGTCGTCGACGCTCTTGCCCACGACGTCGGGGACCTCCACCATCACGGGGCCCTTGGAGATCGTCAGCGTCACGGTGTCGCCCGAGGCGGCCTGCTTGTCGGCGGCCGGCGTCTGCTGGGCGACATCGCCCTTGTCGTACTCCGAATTGATCTGCGTGGAGGAGATCTCGACCTTCAGGCCCGCGTCCTGCAGGTCCGCCTTGGCGTCCTCGACGGACTCGCCCTTGACGTCGGGCACGTCCACCGGGCTGCCCTTGCTGACGACGAGCGCGATGGCCGAGCCGGCGTGGCGTTCGATGCCCGCGCCCGGATCGCTGCTGATCACATAGCCCTTGAGGACGTCCTCGCTGAACGCGCGGGTGACCATCCCCGCCGCCAGGCCCTCCCGCTTCAGGCGGGCCTTGGCCTCGTCGAGCGCGTCGCCCTTCAGGTCGGGCACCTTCACCGTCTCCGGGCCGTCGGAGACGAGCAGCGTCACCGTGGCGTTGTCCCGGATGCGCTCGCCGACCGCCGGGTCGGTGCTGATGACCGTGCCGCGCTTGGCGACGGTGCTGTACTGGTGCTTGATCTTGACGTCGAGGCCGGCCGTCTCCAGCCGGTCGGTGGCCTTCTTCTGGGCCATCGCGATCACCGGCGGGACCTTGGTGAACTGGCCGGAGTTGATGTACCAGACGCCCGCGCCGAGTCCCAGCGCCAGCAGCGCCGCGACGACGATCGCGACCAGCCCGCGCCGGGGGCGCCAGGAGCCCCCGAGGTGCCGAGAGGGCGGCGGCGGAGACGTCTCGTAGAGGCTGGTCCGCTCGAAGCGGTTGGTCCCCGACAGGCCGGCGGTGTGGTCGGCGTCGTCCTCGTTGACGGGGAGCGGCCGCGGCACGGACAGCGAGCGCGGGATCACGCTCGTACGGTCCTGGGCGTTGTCGTGGGCCGCGGCGATCGCCTGCGGCGGCACGGCGTCCAGCTGCTCGGCGCTCAGTCCGGCCCGCCCGTCCAGGACCTGGGCGAGCAGCGCCACCGCGTCGTGCGGGCGCAGCTCGGGGTTGCGGGCGGTCGCCGAGGCGACCAGCTCGTCGAGGGCGTAGGGCAGCCCGGGCACGGCGGCCGACGGCGGCGGAACATCCGCGTGGAGATGCTGGTAGAGCACCTGCGCCGGGGAGCTTCCGGAGTGCGGCTTGTCGCCGGTGAGCATTTCGTAGAGGACGACTCCACAGGCGTAGACGTCGACGCGGGTGTCGGCCGTGCCGTGCTCTATCTGCTCCGGCGCCAGGTACGACACCGTGCCGAGGATGGCGCCGGTGGTGTTCGTGACGGTGCCCACGGCCCGTACGAGACCGAAGTCGGCGACCTTGACCCGGCCGTCGTCCCCTATCAGGACGTTCTCCGGCTTCATGTCGCGGTGCACGAACCCGGCGCGGTGCGCGGCGCCGAGGGCGGCGAGCACCGGCTCCAGGATGTCGAGCGCGGCGCGCGGCTGCAGCGCCCCGCGCTCGCGCAGCACGTCGCGCAGGGTGCACCCGGCGACGTACTCCATGGCGAGATAGACGTACGCCCCGTCGGTTCCCTGGTCGAAGACCTGCACCACGTTGGGGTGCGCGAGCCGGGCCACCGACTTGGCCTCGCGGATGAAGCGCTCCACGAAGGAGGCGTCGGAGGCCAGCGTCGGGTGCATCACCTTGAGGGCGAGCACGCGGTCGAGGCGGGTGTCCACGGCCCGGTAGACCGTGGCCATCCCGCCGACCGCGATCCGCGCCTCGACGCGGTAGCGCCCGTCGAGCAGCTGCCCGACCAGTGGGTCCTGAAGGGTCGTGTCCACGCAGGTGAGTGTACGAGCCGACACCGACACGACGACCCGTTAGGGCGATACCGGGGCGGTACTGCAGCCGACCTGTGACGCACCTCTCCGGCTGCTGCTACCGCTGGGGGAACTGCTGTGCGAGATGCCGTTCCGTGAGCGGCCCGGGGCCGGTGGCGGCCGCACGCGGACTCAGAACGCGGGCCGCTCCGGGTCCAGTCGTGCCATTCCCGTCGCGGGGGAGGACGCCTCGGCGAAGTGCCGCTTCGGGATGCGGCCCGCGCGCCGGGCCAGCCGGCCGGCCTTGACGGCGTGCCGCATGGCCTCCGCCATGAGCACCGGCTCCTGCGCCCGCGTCACGGCCGAGGCGAGCATCACACCCGCGCACCCCAGCTCCATCGCGAGCGCCGCGTCGGACGCCGTACCCGCCCCCGCGTCCAGGATCACCGGCACGCGCGCGTGCTCCACGATCAGCTGGAAGTTGTGCGGGTTGCGGATGCCGAGCCCGGAGCCGATGGGCGAGCCCAGCGGCATGATCGCGGCGCAGCCGGCGTCCTCCAGCTTCCGCGCCAGGATCGGGTCGTCGTTCGTGTACGGCAGCACGGTGAAGCCGTCGTCCACCAGGGTCTCGGCGGCGTCGAGCAGCTCGATCGGGTCGGGCAGCAGGGTGCGCTCGTCGGCGATGACCTCCAGCTTGACCAGGTCGGTGCCGAGGGCCTCGCGCGCGAGCCGGGCGGTCAGCACGGCCTCGCCCGCGGTGAAGCAGCCGGCCGTGTTGGGCAGCACCCGGATGCCGAGCCTGTCGAGCACGGAGAGGATCGAGCCGTGTGCCTCGGGGTTCACCCGGCGCATCGCCACCGTGGTCAGCTCCGTGCCGGACGCCACGAGTGAGCGCTCCAGGATGTCGAGGCTGGGCGCGCCGCCCGTGCCCATGATGAGGCGGGACGAGAGCGACGTACCGCCGAGCAGGAAGGGATCGTCGGCCATGGGTCAGCCTCCTTGGACGGCGGTGAGGACTTCGACGCGGTCTCCCTCGGAGAGGGGAGTGGATTTCCACTGCGCGCGCGGGACGACGGTTTCGTTGAGGGCGGCGGCGATGCCGGAAGGGGCCGGGGTGAGCGTCGCGACGAGCGTGTCGAGCGCGGTGCCCTCGGCGAGGTGCTGCCGCTCCCCGTTGACGAAGACGTTCATGCGGGCTGCTCCGTGAGTGCGGTGGCGTGAAAGCGCCGGGGGGTGAAGGGGCGTGCCTCTTCGGGGAGTTCGCCGGTGGTCAGGGCGTGCGCCATCGCGTCGCCGGTGACGGGGGTGAGCAGCACGCCGTTGCGGTAGTGGCCGGTGGCGAGGAGAAGCCCGTCCAGCTCGGTCGGGCCGAGCAGCGGCGCGTTGTCGGGGGAGCCGGGGCGCAGTCCGGCCCGGGTCTCGGTGAGCGGCAGTTCGGTGATCCCGGGGACCAGCTCGTGGGCGTCGCGCAGCAGCTCGTAGACACCGCCCGCGGTCACCGTGGTGTCCCAGCCCAGCTCCTCGCTGGTGGCGCCCACGACCAGCTCGCCGTTCTCGCGTGGCACCAGGTAGACGTGGCTGCCGCGCACGACGGCGCGCACGGTCCGGTTCAGGAAGGGCGCGTACCGCTTGGGCACGGTCAGCCGCAGCACCTGCCCCTTCACGGGGCGCACGGGCGGCAGTACGGCGTCGGGGACACCCGCGAGCTGTCCGCTGAGACTGCCTCCGGCGAGGACGACCTGCCCCGCGGCCAGTTCGGTGCCGCCCGCGATGACCACTCCGGTCGCCCGGTCCCCTGCGACGCGAAGGCGCTCGGCCCACGTCCGGTGGAACACCACCCCGGCGCGCTCGCACGCCGTGACCAGCGCCTTGGCGAGCCGCCGCGGGTCGATCTGGTGGTCGCCGTCGACCCGGAGACCGCCGCGAACGCCCGGCGCGAGCATCGGCTCCAGCCGACGGCACTCGCGACCGCTCAGCCACTCCGACTCCAGGCCCGAGCCCTGCTGGAGGGTGTGCAGTTCCCGCAGGTGGGCGCGGTCGTCGGCGTCCAGCGCGACCGCGAGTGTGCCGCAGCGGCGGTAGCCGAGGTCCTGGCCCGTCGCCTCGGTCAGCTCGGCGGCGAACTCGGGATAGCGGCGCGCGGAGGCGAGGTTGAGGCCCAGCAGGGTCTGCTCGCCGTAGTGCAGTTCGGTGACGGCGGCCAGCATCCCGGCCGCCACCCGGGCCGCTCCGCCGCCCGGTTCGGGGTCCACGACCGCGGTGCCGAGACCGCGCTGCGCGGCCCGCCACGCGGTCACCAGACCGATGATTCCGCCCCCCACCACGAGGACGTCCGAGGCGCGCGTGTCCGGGACATGCGCAGCCGATGTACGTGTAGGCATGGGCGTCCAGCCCCTCCCTTCGCCGGCATGACCCGGATCAGGTTCGTACGGTCGGAGGCCGCCAGCCTCCCTCTCAGCCCGGTGCGTCCGGGCTCCCGCGAGTGCTTGTACGTTGGCCACCCTAGCCCGCCGCCGCATGCCTCAGTAAGGGAGCCTCGCCGCATGGCCCGCTCGCTCGACGGTCTCGTCTTCGCCCCCGTCGCCGACCAGGCCCCAGGCCAGGTGGGCACCCGCACCCGCTTCACGTACCACGAGAAGGACGCCGAGATCTGGGCCGAGTACGCGGGCGGCGATGTCGTACGCGGCCATCTCGTGGGTACCCGGGAGGGTGACCGCCTCGACTTCCGGTACGTGCAGCTCAAGCAGGACGGCACCACCGCCTCCGGGCACTGCGTCTCGCTCGTCGTGGAGCTGACCGACGGCCGCGTACGCCTGGAGGAGACCTGGGAGTGGGAGTCGGGGACGGGCAGTGGGACGAGTGTTGTGGAACAGGTCACTGAGCACGCCCACTGACTGACGAACTGTCAGCTGTCTATGGTGATCAGGTGAGCGAGCAGACGCAGGCGCGAGGTCAGTCGGCACGGCGGGTCGTCGTCGTGGGCGCGGGCATGGCCGGGGTGCAGACCGCGGTCGCCCTGCGGGAGCAGGGCTTCACCGGCAGCGTGACGCTGATCGGCGCGGAACCCCATCAGCCCTACGACCGGCCACCCCTGTCCAAAGCCGTGCTGCTCGGCAAGGCCGAGGGCTCCGCCTTCGACGTCGACTTCGAGGCGCTCGGCATCGAACTGCAGCTCGGGCGCGAGGTCATGGGCGTACGCCCCGGGGACCACGAGCTCGACACGGTGACCGGACCTGTGCCGTACGACGTCCTGGTCATCGCCACCGGAGCCGAACCCATCCAGCTGCCGGGCGCCGAGGGCGTGCCCGGCGTCCACCTGCTGCGCACCCTCGACGACGCCGAGCGGCTGCGCCCGGTCCTCGCCCAGCAGCACGACATCGTGGTCGTCGGCGCGGGCTGGATCGGTGCCGAGTTCGCCACGGCCGCGCGCGAGGCGGGGTGCGCGGTGACCGTCGTCGAGGCCGCCGACCGGCCGCTCGCCGGGGCGCTGCCGGAAGAAGTGGCCGCGCCCATGGCGGCCTGGTACGCCGACAGCGGGGCCGAACTGCGCACCCACGCGCGCGTGGAGCGCATCGAGGCGGGCGCTGTGGTGCTCGACGACGGCTCGCGGGTGCCCGCCGGTGCCGTCGTGGTCGGTATCGGCGCGCGCCCGGCCACCGGCTGGCTCGCCGGCTCCGGCATCGAGCTCGGGGCCCACCGCGAAGTGGTGGCCGACGACCACCTGCGCACCTCCGTGCCGGACGTGTACGCGGTCGGCGACTGCGCCTCCTTCCCTTCGGGAAGGTATGAGGGGCGCCTGCTGGTTCACCACTGGGACAACGCCCTCCAGGGACCGCGCACGGTGGCGGCGAACATCATCGGCGAGTCCCCGGCGGCCTACGACCCGGTCCCGTACTTCTGGTCCGAGCAGTTCGGCCGTTTCGTCCAGTACGTCGGCCACCACGAGACCGCCGACACGACGGTGTGGCGCGGCGACCCTTCGGGAGCCGCCTGGACGGTGTGCTGGCTGCGCACCGGCCGCCTCGTCGCCCTCCTCGCGGTCGGCCGCCCCCGCGACCTGGCCCAGGGGCGCCGGCTCATCGAGGCGGGCACACCGATGGACCCGGCACTGCTGCCGGATCCGGCGAGGCCGCTGAAGGCGGCGACGGCGTAGCAGCCGGGTTCTCCGCACCGCGACGGCCTTGACGGACACTCCGTCGGCCCAGGTGGGACGGCCCCGGCTTCCGAGTGTCAGTCCGGGATGGCAGGCTTGTCCCGTGACCGAGATTGACGCAAAGACCGATGCTCTCGTCCCCGCCTGGCTCAACCTTCCCGACATCGCAGAGATGCTCGATGTCGAGGTGACGCGCGTGCGGCAGCTGGTCAAGGAAGGCCAGCTCATCGCCGTACGCCGTGGTGAGAACCGGGCGCTGGCCGTGCCCGCCGCCTTCATCGACGCGGCCGAGCAGAAGGTCGTCAAGGGCCTGGCCGGGACCTTGACGCTCCTGAGGGACGACGGCTTCTCCGACGAAGAGATGCTCGAGTGGCTCTTCACCCCCGACCCGACCCTGCCGGGTACGCCCGCGCAGGCCCTGAGCGAGAATCGCGGCACGGAGGTGAAGCGCCGCGCCCAGGCGCTCGCCGTCTGACCGATACGAACCGTCCGGTGTGCGGGCGGCGCAGCCCGCCGACCCGCACACCACCGACAACGGGGGACACAGTCATGCCCACCACCGCCCGCGCCCAGCTCGCCGACGCCCGCGTCTACCTCTGCACGGACGCCCGCAGGCGCCAGGGCGACCTCGCCGAGTTCCTGGACGCGGTCCTGGCGGGCGGCGTCGACATCGTGCAGCTGCGCGACAAGGGCATGGAGGCCGGTGAGGAGCTGGAGCACCTTCAGGTCTTCGCCGACGCCTGCGCACGCCACGGCAAGCTCCTCGCGGTCAACGACCGTGCGGACGTCGCCCACGCCATCGGCGCCGACGTGCTGCACCTCGGCCAGGGCGACCTGCCGGTCCCCGCGGCCCGCGCGATCCTCGGGGACGACGTCCTGATCGGCCGCTCCACACACGCCGACGCGGAGGCCGAGGCGGCCGCCGTCCAGGACGGCGTGGACTACTTCTGCACCGGCCCCTGCTGGCCGACCCCCACCAAGCCCGGCCGCCACGCGCCCGGCCTGGACCTGGTCCGCCACACCGCCTCGCTCCGCACCGACCGCCCCTGGTTCGCGATCGGCGGCATCGACCTCGGCAATCTCGACGAGGTGCTGGAGGCGGGCGCCCGCCGGGTCGTCGTCGTCCGCGCGATCACGGAGGCGGACGATCCGGGAGCGGCGGCGGGGGAGTTCGCGAAGCGGCTGCGCGCAGCGTAGGTCCACGACAACTGTCCGAGGGGTGGACAAGAAGTCGACAAATCGGACAATTCTCAGCGGTTCGGTTGGGGGACCGGCGCCCCCTGGCTAACCTGCCGGTATGGCCCTCGGATCCGCTTCCACCAGGACTGATCGCGCACGCACCGTGCGCGACATGCTCGCCACCGGCAAGAAGACCTACTCGTTCGAGTTCTCCGCGCCGAAGACCCCCAAGGGCGAGCGCAACCTGTGGAACGCGCTGCGCCGCGTCGAGGCCGTCGCCCCCGACTTCGTCTCCGTGACCTACGGCGCAGGCGGCTCCACGCGCGCGGGCACCGTCAAGGAGACCGAGCAGATCGTCGCCGACACGACGCTCACCCCGGTCGCCCACCTCACCGCGGTCAACCACTCCATCGCCGAGCTGCGCAACATCATCGGCCAGTACGCCGACGCCGGGATCCGCAACATGCTCGCGGTCCGCGGCGACCCGCCCGGCGACCCGATGGGCGACTGGGTGCCGCACCCCCGCGGCCTGACCTACGCCGCCGAACTCGTCCGTCTCATCAAGGAGTCCGGCGACTTCTGCGTCGGCGTCGCGGCCTTCCCGGAGATGCACCCGCGCTCCGCCGAGTGGGACCTCGACGTCGAGCACTTCGTCGACAAGTGCCGCGCCGGCGCCGACTACGCGATCACGCAGATGTTCTTCCAGCCCGAGTCCTATCTGCGCCTTCGTGACCGTGTCGGCGCCGCCGGCTGCGAGACCCCGGTGATTCCCGAGGTGATGCCGGTGACCAGCGTGAAGATGCTGGAGCGCCTGCCGCAGCTCAGCAACGCCGCCATCCCCGCCGTCCTGAAAGAGCGGATCCTCACAGCCGAAGACGATCCGGCGGCTGTACGCTCCATTGGCATTGAGTTCGCGACGGAGTTCTGCGCGAAGCTGCTGGACGAGGGAGTCCCCGGACTGCACTTCATCACGCTCAACAACTCCACGGCGACGCTGGAAATCTACGAAAATCTGGGGCTGCACCACCCACAGCAGGCCTAGACCGGTCGCACCCGCGTACGACACACTGCGTAGCGGCCACCTGGGAGAGGGGCGTACATGGGCTTTACGGTCCTCTACATCGCGTTCGGCATCGTCGCGCTGTGGCTGCTCGGCGAGGTCCTGCTGCAGTACAAGGCGCGGCTGCGCTGGCGACTGCTCGCCTTCGTCGGTTTCCTCGGCGTCGTCCTCGGCGTACTGAGCCGTTCCGTCGTGGTCATAGGCCTCGGTGCCGCCGCCTTCACGGTCGGCCAGACCTACGTCACCCTGTCGTTCCGCCGCGGCTTCGCGTCCGGCTGGGCCGTCCGCAACCGTCCGGGCGCCGGCGTCATGAGCGGTGGCAAGGGCGGCAAGAGCAAGCGCCGCCGCGGCGAGCCCGATCACCAGGAACCGACGCTGGAGGTCACCGACCTCGAAGCGACCGGCGAGGCCGCGTACACGCAGGACGAGGCATACGACGACTACGACCGTGACGACGTGTTCCGTCCCGCGCAGCCCGTCGAGACGATGGCCTCGGCCGCCGAGAGCACCGCCGTCTACGAGCCGCAGCCGCTGCCCGAGGACACCGGCCAGTACGGCGTCTACACCGACGCGGCGTACGCGGCCGCCACCGACCCCTCCTACGCGGCCACCGCCCAGGCCCAGGACCCCAGCCAGAACTTCGCGTACGACGGATACACCGGCTACGACCAGCAGCAGTACGCCTACGACACCACCGGACAGCAGCAGTACGCCGCCTACTCCGATCCGTACATCGGCACCCAGACCTACGGCGGAGCCACGTACGACACCACCTACGGCGGCGAGCAGCAGCAGTACGGCCAGCAGCAGGGCTACGCCCAGGACCCGTACGCCACGGGCGGCTACGGCGGCGAGACCCCGGCCGGCGGCCTCTGGGTGCCACAGCAGCGCAGCACCGACGACCCGTACGGCGGCGAACTCCCGCCGGAGCAGCCGTATCCGTACCAGGACAACGGCAACGGCAACGTCCAGGGCAACGGGACCGGGTACGACGAGCAGTACCGGTACTGAGCACAGCCGTGTGAGGGCCCGGCGGGCAGTACCCGCCGGGCCCTCACGCGTTCACGGCTTCCGCCGGTGCTTCGCGCTGCGGTGCCTCAGCGGTTCACTGCGAGCCGCGGAACTCCGGGCCCTCCACGATCAGCCCGGCGGTCAGGGCGCCCGACATGCCCGCGTGGGGCAGCCCGCCGCCCGGGTGCGCCCAGCCGCCGACCGCGAAGAGGCCCGGCATCCGGGTGCTGTTGGCCGGGTGCAGCAGACGGCCGTCCGCCGCGGCGAGCGCCGGGGCCGGAACCGCGCCGCCGTCCGCGCCCGTCGCCTCGGCGATGTCGGCCGGGGTGCGGGTCTCGTGCCAGCGGAGCCGGTCGCGGAGGTCGGGTATCGCGCGGGTGGCGACGGAGAGCACCCGCTCCACGTCCGCCGCTGACACCTGTGCACCCGACGGCACCGTGACGGTCAGCGTGACCGCCTCGTGCTCCGCATCCGGCACCGGGGCGGGGTCGGCGGGCCGCAGCACCGTCACGGTGGGTGCGGCCGGGAACCCGGGCTGCTCCCCGAAGAGTGAGTCCAACTCGCCCTCCCGGTCCGCCGCGTGCACCACCGTCCGGTGTGCCGCTCCCTCCGGCCGTCCGCCCCGCAGCGCCACCAGCACGGTCAGCCGGCTCGGCGTGGAGCCCTCGCCGCGGGGTGCGATCTCGCCCTCGCCGCGCAGCGTCGCACTGGAGACGATGCGGTCCAGCACGCCGGGCGCAACCCCGGCCACCACGAAGTCCGCCTCCGCGACCGAGCCGTCGGAGAGCTCGACACCGGCCGCGCGGCCGTCCTTCTCGACGAGCCGCTCGACGGCGGTCCCGAAGCGGAACTCCACCCTGCGTGCCACGCACCGCTCGTACACCGCGCGGGCCAGCTCCCTGATGCCTCCCCGCACGTACCAACTGCCGAAGGCGTGCTCCATGTAGGGCAGCACGGCCGCACTGGCCGGGGTGACCCGGGGATCGAGGCCGTACGCCAGCGCGTGGCTCTCCAGGAGGGCCGCCAGGCGCGGATCGCGCAGCTCCCACGCGCCGACCTCGGCGAGGGTGGTGGCCCGCCGGGTGCGCAGCAGCCGCTTGTGCGGCACCGCCGGATAGGGCTCGCGGTCCCCGAGCACCGACCAGTTCGGCCAGAGCGGCTCCTCCAGGAGCGGCCGGCGCGTCCGGTCCCAGGCCTCGCGCGCCCGCACCAGGAAGTCGCCCCACCGCTCGCCCGCGCCCGCCCCCAGCGCCCCGTCCAGGGCCGCTACGACCCCCGCGCGGGAGGCGTTGGGCAGCGAGACCCGCGTGCCGTCGGCGAAGACGTGAAGGGACGACGGGTCGACCTGGACCAGCTCGACGCACGCCTCCAGCGGCTCCTTGCCCGTCTTGACGAACAGGTCGCGGTAGACCGCGGGCAGGGGGAGCAGCCCCGGGCCCGTGTCGAAGGAGAAGCCGTCGCGCTCGACGCGGCCCACCGCTCCGCCGTACGTCGCCGCGCGCTCGTACACCACCACCCGGTGGCCCGCGACGGCCAGCCGGGCAGCGGCCGCCATCGCGCCCATCCCGGCGCCGATCACCGCAATCCGTGCCATGCCAGGGACTTTATCGGCCACCACTGACAACCCGTGCCCCGGCCGTCAGCCAGGGGAAAGGCCGCCCGTCGTGACGTCTCCCGGGGGACAAAGCCCCAGGCTCCGGCCAGGAGGGAGTACGGACACGGACGCGAACGTAACCAGTCGGCAACGGTGCGTTCTGGGCATGAGTGCGCAGGGCTGAGTATCCGTACCTAGGGAGTGAGATGAGTACGCGCGCGGATGGGCCCGACCTGCGCGAACGGGAGAGTGGAGGCACGGCAAGGGGCGCGGCTCCGGCACCGCCGACACGGGGCGGCGGAACGGTGCAGCGCCCTTGACCGCTCCTTCCGCCGACCTGTCGGCGGAAGCGAGGCACGGGGGGACCCGGGGGAACGACCGAACGGGGGCCCAACGGGGGAGCACGGGGGAGTTCGGGGAAGCACCGCGAAGCGCCGGTGCGAGGTGGCCCGCGGGGGACGCGGCCACCTCGCACCGGCGCTTTCGTGTGCGCCGACGGCCCGCCCGGACCGGCGGCTGCGGCCGGGCTCAGCGGCTGCCGCTCACACGCCCCTGGAGGAGCCGGGAGAGCGCCGAGTGGACATCGTCGAGAGAGCGCTCCGGCTGGAAGGACTGCCAGTCCAGCGCGGCCACCAGGACCATGCCGACCAGGGCGGACGCCGTCAGCTGGATGTCGATCTCGTCGCTGAGCTCGCCGCTGGCCACGGCGTCGCGCAGGACGCCCTCGACGACCGCGACCGCCTCCTGCCGCACCACCATCAGGGTGGACTGCCAGGCCCGGTTGGTGCGCCACAGCTCGGCCACGTAGAGCTGGGTGAAGGCCGGATAGCGGTCGATGAAGACCAGCCCGGCGCGGATCATCGCGTCCAGGGCGTCGACCTTGCTGCCCCCTTCGCGCGCGGTCTTCTCCGCCGCCTCCCGAAGGGAGGCGGTGAGGAGTTCCACGCCGTGCCGCAGCAGCTGTTCGAAGAGGACGGACTTGCTCGCGAAGTTGTAGTAGACCGTGCCCTTCGCGACCCCGGCGCGCTCGGCGATCTCGTCCACGGTGGTGGCGGAGAAGCCCTGTTCCGCGATGAGCGTGACGGCCGCCTCGTAGAGCTTCTGCCGTGTCGCCTCGCGGCGGGTGCCGCCGCCTCCCGTGGTGCTGCTGCTGTCCATGGCTCTGATTGTCACAGGGCCGGTGATGTGCGGGCTCACAGGCTCAGCTCCGGGTGCAGTCGGTCGAGGGTCCACACCTGCTTGCGGTGTGCGGACAGGGCGGTGAGCGCGAGCGCGCCCGCGGTGAACGCCAGAAGGACGGCGCAGGCCTGCCAGACGGGCCCGAGACCGCCGCCCGTGATGAGCCTGCGCAGGGCCGCGACCACGTAGCTCATCGGCAGGAAGGGGTGAATCGCGTTGAAGAAGCCCGGACTGGTCTGGACGGGGTACGTGCCGCCCGCCGACGTCAGCTGGAGCATCAGGAGAGCGAGGACGAGGATCCGCCCGGCCGCTCCGAAGCGGGCGTTCAGCCACTGCACGATCGCCGCGAAACACGCCGTCACCAGGAAGAGGAAGCCCACCGTTCCCGCCGCGCGGACCATCTCCAGGCCGATCGCCCAGTGCAGCACCGACATCAGCGCCGCCGTCTGGAGCACGCCGAGCGCGGCCACTGGCAGCCAGCCCGCCAGCGCGATGCGCCAGGCAGAGGCGCCCGCCGCGAGCGCGCGCCGGTTGAGCGGCGGGATCAGCATGTACGCCACCATCGCGCCCACCCACAGGGAGAGCGGGATGAAGTACGGGGCGAAACCGGTGCCGTAGTTCGGTGCGTGGTGCAGGTCCTTCGAAGCGAGCCGGACCGGGTCGGACATGACGCCGGTGCGCTCGTCGCGGTCCTTCTTGTCGTAGTCGGGGATCTGGCCGGCGCCGTCGTGCAGCCCGCCGGCGAGCTTCCCGGAGCCGTCGCCGAGCTGGTAGATACCGCCGTTGAGGTCGTACGCGCCCGTCTTGAGCTTCCCGACACCCGTGTCGAGGTCGGAGGCGCCGGTCTTGGCCGTGCCGAGCCCGGTGTGCAGCGTCTTCGCTCCCGCGGCGACCTTGCCGGCCCCCTCGTTCAGCTTGTTGATCTTCGATACGGAATCGGTGAGGTCCTCGGAGAGGTGCGGTGAGCGGTCGGCGAGTGCCTGCGCCTGCTTCTGCAGGGTGGCGAGGTTCTTGTCGAGCTTGTCGAGGTCGCCGTCCTGGTCGGCGATCAGCTCGTTGACGTCGTCGGCGACCTTCGCGACGTCCGCGGCCGCCTGCTTGGCCTTCTTCAGATCGGGGCAGGCGGCGTCGGGCAGCGGCAGGGTCTCGCAGCGTGCCTTGTAGACGGCGTTCAGCGTGTCGGAGGCCGCGTGGGCGCCCTTGGCGGCGGTCGGGGCCGTCTTCACCAGGGTGTCGAGGTTGTCGCGGATGCCCGAGGCGGAGTCGGCGACGAGCTGCGCCGTGTCACCGATCGACTTCTCGTTGTCCTTCAGGAAGGGGCCCACCTTGTCGGCGACCCCGTTGACCTTGTCGGCGAGTTTCTGCGTGCCGTCCGCGACCTGCTTCGAGCCGTCCTCCAGGTCGCCCGCGCCCTTGTTGAGCTTCTTCAGGCCCCCGGAGAGCTTGCCGCTGCCCTTCTTGGCCTCCTTCAGCCCGTCCGCGAGGTCCTTGGAGCCCTTCTCCGCCTTGCCGATCCCGCCCGTGAGCTTGTCGGCCCCCTTGGCGGCCTTCTCGGTCTGCCCGTGGATGTCCGAGAACGACACGAAGATCTTGTCGAGGAACGACCGCGACGCCTTCGTGGAGGCGGCCGTGCGCACCTCGCTGAACACCGTCCTGGAGATCTGCCCGACGATGTAGTTGTTCGCGTCGTTCGTACGGACCTGGAGCGCGCCCGTCTCGGGGGACGCCCCGGAGCTGGAGGCGATCCTCTTACTGAAGTCGGACGGCATGGTCAGCGACAGGTAGTACGTGCCGTCCTCGACGCCCGCACGGGCCTCGGCGGCGCTCACCTCGTGCCACTCGAAGGTGTCGCTGTCGCGCAGCCCCTCGGTGATGTCGTCGCCCGCCGCGACCTTCTGGCCGGCGGAGGTCGCCCCCTTGTCGTCGTTGACGAGCGCCACCGGGATGCGGTCCAGACGGCCGTACGGGTCCCAGAAGGACCACAGGTACAGGGCGCCGTACAGCAGGGGCAGCAGCAGGAGCGCGGCCAGCGCGGCCCGCGGGAGCCTGCCCCTGCCGAAGCGCCTGAGCTCAAGCGCGGCCAGTTTCGGCGAGCGCATCCGCCGCCCCCTTCTCGTCGTCGGGCTTCGCGGTCTTGGGCATCTCGGTCTCGGGCATCTCGGTCCCCGGCATCTCGGTGTCCGGCTCCGAGGCGTCACGTGTGTCGTCCTCGGGCGGCGAGGTCCGGACCACTACGGCGCCCTCGGGGGCCTCGCTGCACACGGCCACGACCGTCGTGCCGGAGTCGGCGAGGGACCTCAACAGGGCCCAGGCCTCGGCCCGTTCGGCGTCCGAGAGCTTGAGGTCGGCGTCGTCGACGCCCAGCAGACGCGGGCGGCCGATGAGGGCGAGGGCGACGGACAGCCGCAGCGCCTCCAGGCGCTCCAGGTCCCGTACGGCCGTCCGCGAGCCCTTGGGCAGCGCGGACCGGTCGAGCCCGGCGGCGCTCAGTGCGGTGTCGATCCGCAGCTTCGCCTCCGCGATCCGCTCCCCCCGCGGTCGCAGCAGACCGCGCACGGAACCGCCGAACCGCCGCTGCAGCAGCGCCCGTTCCCGCAGGTGCTCCCCGACGGTCAGGGCGGGGTCGAGGTCGGTGACGCCGGGGACGTGGGCCAGCGCGCTGAACCGCCGCACCGCCGCCAGCTGTTTCGGCAGTACCGACCCGCCCACCGTGGCGGTCCCCTCCGTCGGCTTCATCCGCCCGGTGAGCGCGAGCAGCAGACACGTCCGGCCGGAGCCGGACGGTCCCTCGACCGCGATCAGCGAACCGGGGTCCGCGGCGATGCGGACGTCCCGGAACGCCCAGCCGCGCGGGCCCCTGAGCCCGAACCCCTCGGCGCCGACGGCGACTCCGGCAACTTGCTCCGGCCCGTCCATCTCCCCCTCGATCCCCTGCCGGGAGTCCGGTCAAGACCCCCACTTTTGAACTGACTGGTCAGTGCAAAAACTAACCCGAACTGTCGATCGAAGCAAAAGCCCAGGTCAGAACGGATTGTCAGTGGCATACCGCACGATGGGCACATACGGCACCTCGTGTCAGGGCGTGCCGTCACACGACGACAGGAGGTTCGTCATGGCCAACTCGTCCGCAGCCGCCTCCCACCGGCGCCGCGCCTCCGGCCCTGCCCCCTCACTGACCGGCCCGGCGAGCGATGTGCACCCTGTGCTCCGCCGGGCCACGGCCCCGCCCGCCGCCCTCGACCTGCTCGCCCAGGCCCGCGCCGGCCTCGACGAGGCGACCGCCCTCGAAACGCCCAACGAGCGCTATGCGACGGCCCATCTGGCCGCCCTGCGCACCGCCGCGGCCGTCCTCGCCGCGCGGGGGCGCCCGGAGCCCACGCTCCGACGCCGGGCCCGCATCCGCAGCGCCTGGGAAGTGCTCCCCGAAATAGCGCCCGAACTCGCCGAGTGGAGCGCGCTGTTCGCCTCCGGGGCCCGGCGCCGCGCCCGCGCCGAGGCGGGCATACAGGGCGCGGCCAGCAGCCGCGACGCCGACGACCTGCTGCGCGACGTGGCGATGTTCCTGCGCCTCGTCGAGCGGATGCTCGTCCTGCAGCCGGTGCTGCCCCAGCCCCGTCAGGACGAGGACAGTGACGTCCCCGATGCGGGCTGACCCGCACACCGCGCCGGGGCCGGACCCACCGCCCCCACCCGATCCGCCGCGTGAGACGGAGGATCGGGTACGGCGTCGGAGGCAATAGGGTGGAGCCGCCTGAAGCCTTCCGCCCCGGCCACGGGAGCGGGAGGCACGCCGATCGCTCCGCCGTGCAAGAGGCGGTGCCGCGCCGAGGAGTCAACTGCCGTGTCGGACCCGATGCGCCCGCCCGTCGCCCACCACCAGCCGCAACCGACGTCGCTGCGCTCCGGCCCCGCTCTTTCCCGCGCTTCCCTCCGTACCGCCGTGGTCTGGGAGGTCCTCCAGGACGCCCTCGACCGCCGGGTCAAGGCCACCGGGCGGGAATCGCTGGACGTCCTCGACACCGGAGGCGGCAGCGGCAACTTCGCGGTACCCGTGGCCGGTCTCGGCCACCGCGTCACCGTCGTCGACCCCAGCCCGAACGCGCTGTTCGCGCTGGAGCGCCGGGCCGCCGAGGCCGGAGTCGCCGACCGTGTGAAGGGTGTCCAGGGCGACGCGCACGGCCTCTTCGACGTGGTCGAGCGCGGCGGGTACGACGCGGTGCTGTGCCACGGCGTCCTCGAATACGTGGACGACCCGGCCGAGGGCGTGCGCAATGTGGTGGACGCGCTGCGCCCCGACGGCGTCCTCAGCCTGCTCGCCGCGGGCCTCGGCGGAGCGGTCCTGGCGCGCGCCCTCGCCGGGCACTTCAAGGAGGCCAGGCAGGCGCTCGACGACCCGGACGGCCGCTGGGGCGAGGGTGATCCCGTACCCCACCGTTTCACCACCGAACAGCTCACCGCGCTGGTCGAGGGCGCGGGCCTGCGGGTCGGTGCCGTGCACGGCGTACGGGTCTTCGCGGACCTCGTCCCCGGGGTCCTCGTGGACACCGAGCCGGGGGCCCTGGACGCGCTGCTGAAGCTCGAGGCAGCCGCGGCCGAACTCGCCGCGTTCCACTCCGTGGCCACGCAACTGCACGTGCTGGGTGAGACGCAGGGGGCCGAAGAGGGCTGAGCGGCCTCCCGAGGCGCGCCGCTGATCAGGGCCTTGGCCGCACATGGAGTACGCCACAGGCCCCCCGATCGGGCGCTCGGCGCCGTATGATCGAGGGAGACCGCCCGGCATGACAGACCGGCCGCTGGGGAATGCACGCCTCAGTGAATCGGGGTGCCATGGCGGGTTCCGGTTGGCTTATTGGCGTAGAGGGGCGGGTTTCACGGGGGCGATTCCCTGCCTATCCTGAAGGGGACCCCCGGTCGCCCCGGCGACTGCACGATGAGGAGGACGCCGTGCCGCTCTCGGAGCACGAGCAGCGAATGCTCGAGCAGATGGAGCGAGCGCTGTACGCCGAAGATCCCAAGTTCGCGACAGCGCTTGAGGGAAGCGGGCTGCGTACGTACACCCGGCGACGGGTCTACCAGGCGGTCGCGGGCTTTCTGGTGGGTATCGCGCTCCTCATGGCCGGAATGGTCGCAGTACAGATCTGGCTGAGCGTGGTGGGTTTCCTCGTCATGCTGGGCTGCGCGGTGCTTGCCGTCACCGGTTGGCGCAAGGCACCCAAGCCCGGTGAGCAGACGGCCACGCCCGGCGCACCCGCCGGGCGTCGTCAGGGCCGACAGCGCCGCTCCATGATGGACCGCATCGAACAACGCTGGCAGCGCCGCCGCGACGAACAGGGTCAGTGACCCCGCAGTCTCCCAGCGGCCCGCCCACCCATACGCACACAGGGGTGACCACCTGAGAAGGCGGTCACCCCTGAAGCATGTGCGGCCCGCGGAGGAGCGGGCCTGCCCTCCATGAGCGCCGGTATCGGCAGCCTTGGGTCGGGCTCGGGGCGGGCTCGAAACGGGAGACGGCAGTACGACGCCCGGCCCCGGAGGTCAGACCTCCCGGACCGGGCGTCGGTGTGTCAGCCGTTCCACTCTCCCGACGGCGGTCAGCCGTTCTGTTCGCCCGACGTCGACGGACGGCGCAGCAGGCTCGCCGCGCGGGCCGCCCAGCGCGCCTTGGCAGCCGCCCAGCGCTCGGAGAGGTCCCACACCACACGGATGGCCGAGCGGGGCGCGACGAGCGCCCGCAGCCGGGTGCTACGGCTCGCCGTGGACCGCAGGGCCACCCGCAGCCGGCGCACATCGTCGGCCAGCCCGGCCTCGGGCCGCGGCTGCGGCGCGTACAGCACCCGCTCCACGGCCCCGGCCACGCGATGGACCGACTCGGCAGGGCCCGGTTCGAGCTGCCCGATCCGAACGATCCGGGCGGCCGCCTTGCGCGGGGTCAGCGCGTCGTCCGGCACGATGCCGTAGTCCCAGGCGGTGTCCGTGAGCTCGCGCCAGACGGCCAGGGTGTGCCTCGCGGCCACCTCGGCGGCGCGGCGCGAGGCGTCTGCCCCGGCCGGGGCGGTCACTTCGACGTCACCCGTGACGTCCTCCTCGGCGCCGCGAGGTCCCGCGCGGGACAGCCGCTGACCGGTGGGCGCGTGCTGGGCGGAGGCCAGCCGCATCGACCGGCTGCGCAGCCGCCACAGCATGGGCACCAACGGCAGCGCCAGCGCGGCCGCACCCGCCAGCGTCCACCACATGATCTTGTACCAGGGCGGACCGTCGTCGCCCGATCCCGCGGTGTTCTGCGGCAGCGCCCCGCTGCACGCCTCCAGCTTCTTCTGCTCGGCCGAGCAGCTCTCACTGGCCGACGGTGCGACGGACGGCGCCGTGGAGGCGGACGTCGACGGCTTCGGCAGGTCGGGCAGGTCGCTCCCGGAGGAGTCCGGCTGGGTGTACGACGGCACCGAACCCCGGTTGGGGGTCGGCTCGAAGCGGGTCCAGCCGATGCCCTCGAAGTACAGCTCCGGCCAGGCGTGCGCGTCGCGCAGGCCCACCGACATCGAGCCGTCGCCCTGCGGGGAGCCCGGAGTGAAGCCCACCGCGACCCTGGCGGGTATCCCCAGCGTCCGCGCCATCGAGGCCATCGCGAAGGAGAAGTGGACGCAGAAGCCCTCCTTGTCCTTCAGGAACTTCGCGATCGCCGCGGAACCGCTGCCGGCCTGCACCTGGGTGTCGTAGGTGAATCCGCCGGTCACCGCGAAATAGTCCTGGAGCTTGACCGCCTGCTCGTAGTGGTTCTGCGCGCCCTCGGTGACCTGGCGGGCGGTGCTGGCCACCACCGACGGCAGCGAGTCCGGCACGTGCGTGTAGTCGCGCTTCATGTCGTCCGAGGGCTCCGGAGCGTTCGCGAGCTGCTCCGCCGTCGGCTGCACGATCAGGCTGGTGACCTCGTACTGCGCGCCCCGGGTGTTCTGCCCGTGGTCCCCGACGAGGGTGCGGCCCACCGGCTCGTACCGCCAGTTGCCCTTGATGTTCACCTTGCTCGCGGGATACGGCATCGGCAGCCAGTCCTGCGCGTACCAGTCCGCCGCGGCGATCCTGGTCCGGATCTCGGTCCGCCGTACGTCGCCCCCGAGGCCGATCGGCAGCGGGAACGTGTCCGGCACGTCGATGATGTGCCGCTGGGCCGGTTTCCAGGCCGTGCCGTCGAATTCGTCCAGAGAGACGATCCGCAGGTACATGTCCTGGGTGTCGTCCGTGTTGGTGCGGTACGACATGACCTGGCGGTCCTCGTTCACGTTCAGGCTGTCGCGGAGCGAGACCAGCGGGTTCACCGCGGAGATCGTGCCGCCACCGCCCGTGCCGGAACCGACACCCGTACCGGCGCCGTCCAGCAGGCCGCCGTCGAGCGCGGGCAGGCCGAGCGGCACCACCAGCGCGATACCCAGCGCGACCGCGCCGATGCGCCGCCCGGTGCGCACGGGCGCGAGGGCGCCCGCCGAGGACTCCGGCCCCTGGCTGCGCGACGCACCGCCGAAGACACGGCCCCATTGCGAGAGCCGGTCGCGGCCCTCGGCCAGGAGCAGCATCAGATAGCCGGCGGCCGCGAGCAGGAACCACAGCCAGGCGGCGCCGCCACCGGACAGCCCCGCGGCGACCGAGTACAGCGCGAGCAGCGGGAGCCCGGCCGGGGCCGCGCTGCGGAAGGTCACCGCGAGGGCGTCCACCGCGAGTCCGATCACCAGGACGCCGCCGACCAGCATCAGCCGGATGCCGTCGGACAACGGCGCCGGAATGGCGAACCGCCCGACGTCGTCGGTGCCCGCCTGGAGCAGCACGCTGAAGCGGTGGAACGCCTCGGGGCCGGGGACGACCCCGGCGATGGCCTGCTGCCGGGCGAAGACCAGCGTCAGCAGCATCAGCGTCACCAGCGCCTGCACCGCCACGGTCAGCGGCCGGGCCAGCGGAACCCGCCGGGTCAGCGCGCCCGCACCGGTCTGCACGGCCAGCATCAACGCCGCCTGCAGGATCCACGTCGCCGGGTCCACCAGCGGCAGCAGGGCGCAGGAGGCCATCAGCGTGGCAGCCGCGGCGCACAGCGCCAGTCGCGCGCGCCCGCTCATGAGCCACCACCCCCCGCCGTGCTGCCCGTCGACGCGACGCCGGAGCGTTGCCGGTCGGCCTGGCGCCACAGGTCGGCGAGTCCGCTTCCGCGCGGCACCTTCAGAGCGGTCCAGCCCGCCTCGCGCAGCATGCGCAGTCGATCCTCGCTCCTGTCCAACGGGTCGGGAACATCGGCCGGTTCCCGTACCCAGGTGTCACTGTCCAGCAGGAAGGCGACGGCTCCGCCGCTGCGCTGGCGCATCTTGGCGAGCACCGTCGCCTGCTCCTCGTCCAGATCGCCGAGGAAGGCGATCAACAGCCCTTCGTTCCCGCTGCGCAGTACGTCGTAGGCCCGGGAGAGCCCGGTGCCGTCGGAGTGGTCGATGACCGCCAGGGTGTCCATCATGAGCCCGGCCGCGTCGGCCGACTCCTGGCTCGCGCCCGTGAACCCGTCGGCGCCCTCGCCGGGCACCGAACTGCCGGTGTCCGTCAGCAGCCGTACGGAGAAGCCCCGTTCCAGCATGTGCACCAGCGTGGACGCCGTGCCGGACACCGCCCACTCGAAGGCGGAGTCCGGGCCCGCGCCCTGGTAGGCGAGGCCGCGCGTGTCCAGCAGCACCGTGCAGCGGGAGCGCTGCGGCTGTTCCTCGCGGCGGACCATCAGCTCGCCGTAGCGTGCGGTCAGCCGCCAGTGCACGCGGCGCAGATCGTCGCCGTGCCGGTACCCGCGCGGGATCACGTCGTCCTCGCCGGCCAGCGCCAGCGAGCGCTGCCGCCCGTCGCCGTACCCCTTGGCCTCGCCGCTCAGCCGGACCGGCGGCAGCGCCTCCACGCGGGGGATGACGGTCAGGGTGTCGTAGGTCGAGAAGGAGCGGGTCAGCTCGCACATCCCGAAGGGGTCGGTCAGGCGCAGTTGCAGCGGGCCCAGCGGGTAGCGGCCGCGCAGGTCCGAGCGCACGCGGTAGGACACCTCGCGGCGGCCGCCCGCCTCCACCCGGTCCAGGACGAACCGGGGGCGCGGACCGAGCACGTACGGCACCCGGTCCTGGAGCATCAGCAGCCCGGTGGGCAGGCGCGAGACGTTGTCCATCCGCAGATGGACGCGGGCCTCGCTGCCGGCGGGCACGCGCCCGGGGGAGAGGCGGCGGCTGCCCGCCACCCGGTAGCGCGTGCGGTAGAGCACGGTCGTGCAGACCAGCGGCAGGACGGCCAGCAGCAGGCCGACCCGGAGCAGATCGCCCTGCCCCAGGACGTACGCGCAGATGGCGGCCGCCACGCCGGCGGCCAGGAAGGAGCGCCCGCGCGTGGTGAGACCGGCGAGCGCCGTGCGCAGCCCGCCCTTGTCCTCCTCGGCGCTGTGCCCCGTCCCCCCGTGCGTCATCACAGCCTCCGTGGCGGCTGCTGGCCATAGGTCGCACCGCCCACACCGAAGCCGGACTGCTGCTGCGGGGCGGCCGGCACGGGAGTGCGCTGCAGGATCTCCAGCACGACCTGCTCCGCCGTACGACGGTTCAACTGAGCCTGGGCCGTGGGCAGCAGGCGGTGGGCCAGCACCGCCACGGCGAGGGCCTGGATGTCGTCCGGCAGCGCGTACTCGCGGCCGCTGAGGGCGGCCGAGGCCTTCGCCGCACGCAGCAGATGGAGCGTCGCACGCGGCGAGGCACCGAGTCTGAGGTCCGGGTGGGTGCGCGTGGCGGCGACCAGGTCCACCGCGTACCGCCGCACCGTGTCCGCGACGTGGACCGTGCGGACCGCGTCGATGAGCTTCACGATCTCGTGCGCGTGGGCCACCGGCTGGAGGTCGTCCAGCGGGTTCAACCCGCCGTGGATGTCGAGCATCTGCAGCTCGGCGTCCGCGCTGGGGTATCCGATGGAGACCCGGGCCATGAAGCGGTCGCGCTGGGCCTCGGGCAGCGGGTAGGTGCCCTCCATCTCGACCGGGTTCTGCGTGGCCACCACCATGAAGGGGCTCGGCAGTTCGTAGGTCGTCCCGTCGATGGTGACCTGGCGCTCCTCCATGGACTCCAGGAGCGCCGACTGGGTCTTCGGGGAGGCACGGTTGATCTCGTCGCCGATCACGATCTGCGCGAAGATCGCCCCCGGCTTGAACTCGAAGTCCCGACGCTGCTGATCCCAGATGGACACACCCGTGATGTCCGAGGGCAGCAGGTCGGGCGTGAACTGAATGCGCCGCACCGAGCAGTCGATGGACCGTGCCAGCGCCTTGGCCAGCATGGTCTTGCCGACGCCCGGGACATCCTCGATCAGAAGATGTCCCTCGGCGAGCAGCACGGTCAGCGAAAGCCGTACGACCTCGGGCTTGCCCTCGATCACTCCTTCCACCGAACTGCGGACACGCTCCACAGTGGCGGTCAGATCTGTAAGGCTCGCTCGATCGTCATAGGTCGTCACCCGGCCCTCCTCGGCCCTTTCCCGGGCCGACGCCCTGTGCGGACCGGCCCACCCCGAAACACGGACACCACGCGCGAATAGTTCCGCGTGACGCCACACCCGCATTCTTGTTGCCGTTACCGGTTCGTGTCACTCGCCTGTGGATAACTGGCTGCGATATGTCAGGTCTTACGACCTTTTGGGCGCCGGATGTCCGGGGGGTTTTCGTGAAGTGAGGGTCCCATGGGGGCTCGGAGGGGCTGGCAGGGGCCCCTGCCGGAGCTGTCAGGCGGGGTCGATCTCGCGCAGCAGGCCCGTGTGCACGTCGAAGACGAAGCCGCGGACGTCGTCGGCGTGCAGCAGGAAGGGCGAGGTGCGCACCCGCTGCATCGACTGCCGTACGTCCTGCTCGACGTCCCGGAAGGCCTCCACCGCCCAGGCGGGACGCTGCCCGACCTCCATCTCCAGGTCGTGCCGGAACTCCTCGGTGAGGGATTCCAGGCCGCAGCCGGTGTGATGGATCAGCACGACGCTGCGGGTCCCGAGCGCCCGCTGGCTGATGGTCAACGAGCGGATCACGTCGTCGGTGACCACCCCGCCCGCGTTGCGGATGGTGTGGCAGTCGCCCAGTTCCAGGCCGAGGGCGGCGTGCAGGTCGAGCCGGGCGTCCATGCACGCGACCACCGCGACGTGCAGGACGGGACGGGCGTCCATCCCGGGATCGGTGAACGCGGCCGCGTACTGCTGGTTCGCGTCGATCAAGCGGTCCGTCACGGTGCCGTCGGTGGATATGGCGTCTTCGGGTTCAGTGGGAACGGATGCAGAAGTCGTCATAGCCATGACGGTACTGGTCACGCATGGAGTAGTCCTGGTGTGAGAGCGGACAAAGAACATCATCAGGCCTTGTTGTGAGGTAACCCACAAGGGGGTCGCGGGTGCGCCCGAACGGGTGTTTTCGCGGTGTTCGCCGCTCCCTCCGGATTTCGCCGAGGAGCGGTCCGCGACGCGCATGCCGGTTGATTGACCGCGAGACACCGTGGACTAAAGTGACGCGAAGCGGGAGGCGAGGCCCTCCCTGCTGGATTGTTTTTCCCCGGAGGCCCGGCGATTTTCCGGCGTCTCCCCGCGTGCGCGACGCGTACGTACGGCTCGGCCTCCTCCCGCTCCGGTCGGCTGACGCCACTCACCCGGCGCCGGCAGATCTCCCCTTCACGAGCGGGCGGGGACCCGGCGGTGCGTACCGGCGCGCCGGACCTGAGAGGGCCCCTTGAGCCAGAGTCGACATGTTCCCGTGATGCTCCAGCGGTGCCTGGACATGCTGGCGCCCGCCCTGGAGCGCCCGGGAGCCGTGGTCGTCGACTGCACCCTGGGCCTCGGCGGCCACAGTGAGGCACTGCTCGCCCGGTTCCCGGAGGCCCGCCTCGTCGCCCTCGACCGGGACAAGGAGGCGCTGCGCCTCTCCGGTGAGCGGCTCGCCCCCTTCGGTGAACGCGCCACGCTCGTCCACGCGGTCTACGACGAACTCCCCGACGTACTCGACCGCCTGGGCATCCCGCGCGTCGAGGGCATCCTGTTCGACCTCGGCGTCTCCTCCATGCAACTCGACGAGGCCGACCGCGGTTTCGCCTACGCGCAGGACGCCCCGCTCGACATGCGCATGGACCAGACGACCGGCATCAGCGCGGCCGAGGTGCTCAACACCTACCCGCCGGGCGAACTGGTGCGGATCCTGCGGGCGTACGGCGAGGAGAAGCAGGCCAAGCGCATCGTCTCGGCCGTCGTGCGCGAGCGCGACAAGGAGCCCTTCAGCAACAGCGCGAGGCTCGTCGAACTGATCCGCGACTCCCTGCCGCAGGCCGCCAAGCGCACCGGCGGCAACCCCGCCAAGCGCACCTTCCAGGCGTTGCGCATCGAGGTCAACGGCGAACTGAGCGTCCTGGAGACGGCGATTCCCGCGGCCGTGAAGGCGCTCGCGGTCGGCGGCCGGATCGCCGTGCTGTCGTACCACTCCCTGGAGGACCGGCTGGTCAAGCAGGTGTTCGCGGCCGGCGCCGCCAACACCGCGCCGCCCGGTCTGCCGGTCGTTCCCGAGCGCTACCAGCCCCGGCTCAAGCTGCTGACGCGCGGTGCCGAACTTCCCACGGAGGAAGAGGTCGCCGAGAACCGCCGGGCGGCTCCCGCGCGGCTGCGGGCGGCGCAGCGCATCCGCGAGGACGCCGAGTGACCCACAAGTGAGACACAAGGGGGCCGTGTGAGGCACACGAAGGGGAGCGTGAGTGAGTAGGAAACCCGAACTGAGGGGCAGGGCCGCCCGTCTCGCCCGCCTGCTCCCCGCGGGCACCGGCCAGGCGGCCCGCACTCCCTTCGTCCTGCTCGTCGTGCTGCTGCTCGGCGGGGGTCTCATCGGCCTCCTGGTGCTGAACTCCGCGCTGAGCGAAGGGGCGTTCCGCCTCGACGACCTCCAGAAGAACACCAAGAGCCTCACCGACGAGGAGCAGCAGCTCCAGCGGGACGTGGACGCCTACGCCGCCCCCGACGCCCTCCAGCGCCGCGCCCGCGAGCTCGGCATGATCCCCGGCGGCGACCCGGCGTTCCTCAATCCGAACGGCACCGTCAAGGGTGTCCCCGGAGCCGCCGCCCGGCAGACCTCCGTCAGCATCCCGGTCGTCCGCCCGCCCGAGGTCATCGCCCCCGCGCCGACCGGGACGCCGACCCCGACGCCCACCGCGACACCGACGCCGACGCCGACCCCGGCGAACAGCACGCCGACCACCGCCCCGCCCACACAGCCCTCCCCGACTCCCGGCAGGTGACGGAAGTGTCCGACAGGGAACCGCCGCGCCGCCGTGTGCCCGGCCCCGCCAGGCCCGTACGCCCCGGGAGCCAGCGGCGCCCGGGCCCCGGCGCCCGCCCCGCCCGTCCCGTACGCCGCCCCGGCCCTCCCCGCCAGAGCGGACCGACCGTCCTGCGGCTGGGCAGCCCCCGGCCGCGGCTGCGCATGGTCGGCCTCGCGCTCGCCCTGGTGATGGTCGCCTTCGTCGTACGGCTGCTCCAGGTGCAGGCCGTGGACGCGAGCACCTACGCCGCCAAGGCCGAGCAGAACCGGTACGTCGGCCGCACCCTGGCCGCCGAGCGCGGCGGCATCACGGACCGCGACGGCGTCGAACTCGCGACCAGCGTGGACGCGTACGACATCACGGCCGACCCCACGATGTTCACGGCGAAGGCCACCAAGACGTCGGACGCGCCCGAGCAGGCCGCGGCGCTGCTCGCCCCGATCCTCGGCCAGGACACGGACACGGTCGCGAGGAAGCTCAGGACGAAGCACACGCAGTACGTCCGGCTCGCCCGGCGCCTGACCCCGCAGGTCTGGAACCAGATCAAGGACCTGAAGACCGCGCTCGCCACCAAGTCGGAGACGGACAAGACCACCGTCAACGTCCTCGCGGGCGTCTTCTCCGAGCCCACCACCAAGCGGGTGTACCCCAACAGTGACCTGGCCGCCGGGATACTGGGCTGGGTCAACGCCGACGGCAAGGGCGGCGGCGGAGTCGAGCAGCAGCTGAACAAGGTCCTCTCCGGCAAGGACGGCAAGATCCGCTACGCGCAGTCCGGCGGCCGTCAGGTGCCGACCGCGGGCTCCACGGAGACGCCCGCCGTGTCCGGCTCGGACGTCGAGCTGACCATCGACCGCGACATCCAGTGGGCCGCGCAGAACGCCATCACCGAGCAGGTGAAGAAGTCCAGGGCGGACCGCGGGTACGTGATAGTGCAGGACACCCGGACGGGCCAGATCCTGGCCATGGCCAACTCGCCCGGCTTCGACCCGAACGACCTCTCCCAGGCCAACTCGGCGGCCATGGGCAACGCGGCCCTCCAGGACGCCTACGAGCCCGGCTCCACCGCCAAGGTCATGTCGATGGCCGCCGTACTGGAGGAGAACGTCGCCACGCCCGCCACGCACGTGGTCGTGCCCAACCGGCTGCACCGCGGCGACCGCCTCTTCCAGGACGACATCGACCACAAGACCTGGAACCTGACGCTCAACGGCGTCCTCGCCAAGTCCAGCAACATCGGCACCATCCTGGCGGCCGGCCAGCTCGGCAAGACCCAGCGACAGGCGAACCAGGTCCTCTACTCCTACCTCCGCAAGTTCGGCATCGGCAGCGCCACCGGGCTCGGCTTCCCGGGCGAGACCTCGGGCATCCTCGCGGCCCCCGACAAGTGGTCCACCTCGCAGCAGTACACGATTCCTTTCGGCCAGGGCATGTCGATCAACGCCATGCAGGCGGCGTCCGTCTACTCGACGATCGCCAACGGCGGCGTACGAGTCGAACCGACGCTGGTGCGCGGCACGAAGGGCCCCGACGGGCGCTTCACCCCGGCCGCGAAGCCCAAGAAGACAAGGGTCGTGAGCGAGAAGACGGCGAAGACCCTCGCCCAGATGCTGGAGTCCGTCGTGGACGACGAGCAGGGCACCGGTGCCAAGGCGCGCATTCCCGGCTACCGGATCGCGGGCAAGACGGGTACGGCCAACCGCGTGGATCCGGCCACCGGCAAGTACCACGGCTACACCTCGTCGTTCGCCGGATTCGCGCCCGCGGACAAGCCGCGCGTCACGGTCTACTGCGCGATCCAGAACGCCACCAAGGGCAACTATTTCGGCGGCCAGATCTGCGGACCGATCTACAAACAGGTCATGGAGTTCGCCCTGAAGACCCTCCAGGTCCCGCCCACCGGCGCGCCGCCCGCCAGACTGCCCGTCGACTTCACGCCCTGATCCACCCGCCGCCCCACGGCCCGATCGGCACCGCCCGGAAATGCCCTTACCACCCGGAACACCGACCAGGAACCAGCCCGTGACAACGATCACTCCCGACCCCGGGAACCACGGCTCGCCGCGCACCTCGCTTCGCTCCGGCGGGGGTGCGCCCGGTACGCTCACCGCCGTGCCACACGCTGATCAGTCCCAAACCACCCAGAAGGGCGTTCCTGTGACATATCCGGGGCCGCCTCGACCGGTTCACGTCTCCGCCACACCCCTCGCGGAACTCGCCGATCAGCTGGGCGTCGCTGAGCCGGAGACCTCGACAGACACGGTGGAGGTCACGGGCATCACCCACGACTCCCGCGCCGTACGCCCCGGTGACGTGTACGCCGCCCTGCCCGGCGCCCGTCTGCACGGCGCCGATTTCGTGACGCAGGCCGCCGGTCTCGGCGCCGTCGCCGTGCTGACCGACCCGACGGGCGCCGAGCGCGCCGCCGCCACCGGTCTGCCCGTCCTCGTCGTGGAGAACCCGCGCGGGCGGATGGGCGAGCTGGCGGCGACGATCTACGGCCACCCGGGGCGCGACCTCCTCCAGATCGGCATCACCGGCACGTCCGGCAAGACCACGACGGCGTACCTCGTCGAGGGCGGTCTGAAGACGGTCCGTGCCACCGGGCTGATCGGCACGGTCGAGATGCGCATCGGCGACGAGCGCATCAAGTCCGAGCGGACCACCCCCGAAGCCACCGACCTCCAGGCCCTCTTCGCGGTCATGCGCGAGCGCGGGGTGGAGGCGGTCGCCATGGAGGTCTCCAGCCACGCGCTGGTCCTCGGCCGCGTCGACGCCTGCGTCTTCGACATCGCCGTCTTCAACAACCTCAGCCCGGAACACATGGAGTTCCACTCCGACATGGAGGACTACTTCCGGGCCAAGGCACAGCTGTTCACACCGCAACGCAGCAGACTCGGCGTGGTCAACCTCGACGACGAGTACGGGCGCAGGCTCGCCAAGGAGGCCTCCGTCCCGGTCGTCACCTTCTCCGCCGAGGGCCACCCGGACGCCGACTGGCGCGCCGAGGACGTCGAAGTCGGGCCCATGGACTCGACGTTCACCGTGCTCGGCCCCAAGGGGCAGCGGATCACCGCCAGGTCGCCGCTCGCGGGCCCCTTCAACGTCGCCAACACGCTCGCCGCGGTCGTCGCCCTCGCGGAGGCCGGGCTCGACCCGCAGGCCGCCGCCGACGGCATCGCCGCCGTGCCGGGCGTGCCGGGCCGCCTGGAGCGCGTGGACGCCGGACAGCCCTACCTCGCGGTCGTGGACTACGCCCACAAGACGGACGCCGTCGAATCGGTCCTGCGCGCGCTGCGCAAGGTCACCGAGGGCCGGCTGCACGTCGTGCTCGGTTGCGGCGGCGACCGGGACACCACCAAGCGGAAGCCGATGGGCGCCGCCGTGGCGCGCCTGGCCGACACCGCCGTACTGACATCGGACAACCCCCGCTCCGAGGACCCCCTCGCGATCCTCGCGACGATGCTCGCGGGCGCCGCCGAGGTGCCGGCGCACGAGCGCGGCGAGGTCCAGGTCTTCGAGGACCGGGCCGCCGCCATCGCCGCCGCCGTCGCCCGCGCCCAGCCCGGCGACACCGTGCTGATCGCCGGCAAGGGCCACGAGCAGGGGCAGGACATCGCCGGGGTGGTGCGTCCCTTCGACGACCGCCAGGTGCTTCGCGAAGCTATCCAGAAGACCCAGGGATGAACTTGTGATCGCCCTCTCTCTCGCCGAGATCGCCTCAGTCGTCGGCGGGCAGACGTACGACATACCGGATCCGGCGGTTCAGGTCACCGGACCGGTCGTCAGGGACTCCCGTGAAGTGGAGTCCGGCAGCCTCTTCGTCGCCTTCGTCGGCGAGCGCGTGGACGGCCACGACTTCGCAACTGCGGTCGTCGACGCGGGCGCGGTCGCCGTCCTGGCGTCCCGTCCCGTGGGTGTGCCCGCGATCGTCGTGGACGACGTGCAGAGGGCGCTCGGCGCCCTCGCGCGCCATGTCGTCGAGCGGCTCGGCGCGACCCTCGTGGCGCTCACCGGCTCGGCGGGCAAGACCAGCACCAAGGACCTGATCGCCCAGGTGCTGCGGCGCAAGGCGCCCACTGTGTTCACGCCGGGCTCGCTCAACAACGAGATCGGGCTGCCGCTCACCGCGCTGAGCGCCACCGAGGAGACGAAGTTCCTCGTGCTGGAGATGGGTGCCCGCGGAATCGGCCACATCCGCTACCTCACGGATCTGACGCCCCCGAGGATCGGCCTCGTCCTCAACGTCGGCACCGCCCACATCGGCGAGTTCGGCGGCCGTGAGCAGATCGCGCAAGCGAAGGGCGAACTCGTCGAGGGCCTGCCCGAGAACGGCGCAGCGATCCTCAACGGCGACGATCCCCTCGTACGGGCCATGGCGTCCCGTACGAAGGCGAAGGTGATTCTTTTCGGCGAGAGCGACGAAGCGGACGTACGCGCCGAGAACGTCCGACTCACGGACAGCGGACAGCCTTCCTTCAGGCTTCACACACCCTCCGGGTGCAGTGACGTGACCATGCGCCTGTACGGTGAGCACCACGTGTCGAACGCGCTCGCCGCGGCCGCCGTCGCCCATGAGCTGGGCATGTCCGCAGACGAGATCGCCCTCGGGCTCTCCGAGGCGGGCTCCCTCTCCCGCTGGCGGATGGAGGTCACCGAGCGCCCGGACGGCGTGACGGTCGTCAACGACGCCTACAACGCGAACCCCGAGTCCATGCGAGCCGCCCTGCGCGCGCTCGCGGCGATGGGCAAGGGGCGGCGGACCTGGGCGGTGCTCGGTCAGATGGCCGAGCTCGGGGACGAGGCGCTCGCCGAGCACGACGCGGTCGGACGGCTCGCCGTCCGGCTCAACGTCAGCAAGCTCGTCGCGGTCGGGGGCAGGGAAGCGTCCTGGCTCCAACTGGGCGCATATAACGAGGGTTCGTGGGGTGAGGAGTCGGTGCACGTGTCCGACGCACAGGCGGCTGTCGACCTGTTGCGCAGCGAGCTGCGCCCAGGGGACGTCGTTCTCGTGAAGGCGTCCCGGTCGGTCGGGCTGGAGAGTGTCGCGCAGGCGCTGCTCGAAACCGGTGCCGAGGGTGAGGTTGCCGCCCGATGATGAAGCAGATCCTGTTCGCAGGAGTCATTGGCCTCTTCCTGACCCTGGTCGGCACACCGCTGCTGATCAAGTTCCTGGCCCGCAAGGGCTATGGCCAGTACATCCGCGACGACGGCCCGCGCGAGCACCACAGCAAGCGCGGTACACCGACCATGGGCGGTATCGCCTTCATCCTCGCGACGATCATCGCGTACTTCGCGTCCAAGGTGATCACGGGTTACGCGCCGACCTTCTCGGGTCTGCTGGTGCTCGGCCTGATGGCGGGCATGGGCCTGGTCGGCTTCCTGGACGACTACATCAAGATCGTCAAGCGGCGCTCGCTCGGTCTGCGGGCCAAGGCGAAGATGGCCGGACAGCTGATCGGCGGTATCGCCTTCGCGGTGCTGGCCCTGCAGTTCGCCGACAGCCGCGGCAACACCCCGGCCTCCACGAAGCTCTCCTTCGTGCAGGACTTCGGCTGGTCGATCGGCCCGGTGCTGTTCGTCGTCTGGGCGCTGTTCATGATCCTCGCGATGTCGAACGGCGTGAACCTGACGGACGGTCTGGACGGCCTCGCCACCGGCGCCGCCACGATGGTCTTCGGCGCGTACACGTTCATCGGTGTCTGGCAGTTCCAGGAGTCCTGCGCCAACGCGCAGACCCTGACCAACCCGGCCGCCTGTTACGAGGTACGAGATCCGCTCGACCTCGCGGTGGTCGCCTCCGCGCTCATGGGTGCCTGCTTCGGCTTCCTGTGGTGGAACACCTCGCCCGCGAAGATCTTCATGGGTGACACCGGTTCGCTGGCCCTGGGCGGCGCGCTCGCCGGCCTCGCGATCTGCTCCCGCACGGAGATCCTGGTCGCCCTGCTCGGCGGCCTCTTCGTCCTCATCACCATGTCGGTGGTCATCCAGGTCGGCTCCTTCAAGCTGACCGGGAAGCGCGTCTTCCGCATGGCGCCACTCCAGCACCACTTCGAACTAAAGGGGTGGTCCGAAGTCCTTGTCGTGGTCCGCTTCTGGATCATCCAGGGCATGTGCGTGATCGTCGGACTCGGTCTCTTCTACGCAGGATGGGCAGCCGACAAGTGACCAACTGGCAGGGCAAGCACGTCACCGTCGCCGGGCTCGGCGTCTCCGGGATCCCGGCGGCCAAGGTGCTGCACGGGCTCGGCGCTCTCGTCACGGTCGTCAACGACGGCGACGACGAGCGCTCCCGGGCGCAGGCCGCCGAACTGGAGGCGCTCGGCGTCACCGTGCGCCTCGGTGACGGCGCGACCCTGCCGGAAGGCACCGAGCTCATCGTCACCGCGCCCGGCTGGAAGCCGGACAAGCCGCTGTTCACCGCGGCCGCCGAGGCGGGCGTCCCCCTCTGGGGCGACGTCGAACTGGCCTGGCGGCTGCGCGGTCCCGATGCCGCCCCCTGGCTCGCGGTCACCGGAACCAACGGCAAGACCACGACCGTGCAGATGCTCGCCTCGATCCTGAAGGCGGCGGGACTGCGCACGGCGGCCGTCGGCAACATCGGGGTCTCGCTGCTGGACGCGGTGCTCGGGGACGAGGAGTACGACGTCCTCGCGGTGGAGCTGTCCAGCTACCAGCTGCACTGGGCGCCGTCCCTGCGCGCGCATTCGGCCGCCGTCCTCAACCTCGCCCCCGACCACCTCGACTGGCACGGCTCCATGGAGGCGTACGCCGCCGACAAGGGCCGCATCTACGAGGGCAATCGGGTCGCCTGCGTCTACAACGTGGCCGACAAGGCCACCGAGGACCTGGTGCGCGAGGCGGACGTGGAGGAGGGCTGCCGCGCGATCGGCTTCACGCTCGCCGCGCCGGCGCCGTCCCAACTCGGTGTCGTGGACGGCATCCTCGTCGACCGCGCCTTCGTCGAGAACCGGCAGAAGAACGCCCAGGAGCTCGCCGACGTCTCCGACGTCAATCCACCCGCCCCGCACAACGTCGCCAACGCCCTTGCGGCGGCGGCCCTCGCGCGGGCCTTCGGGGTGCCTCCCCAGGCCGTACGGGAAGGGCTGCGGGCCTTCCGCCCGGACGCGCACCGCATCGCGCACGTCGCCGACGTGGACGGCGTGGCGTACATCGACGACTCCAAGGCCACCAACACCCATGCGGCGGAAGCCTCGTTGGCGGCCTACGAGTCGATCGTGTGGGTCGCGGGCGGGCTCGCCAAGGGCGCGACCTTCGACGAGCTGGTCGCCAAGTCGGCAAAGCGACTTCGGGGTGCCGTGCTGATCGGTGCCGACCGTGCGCTGATCCGCGAAGCACTCGCGCGACACGCGCCGGAAGTACCGGTCGTCGACCTCGACCGGACCGACACTGGGGCGATGCTCGCGGCCGTTCAGGAGGCCGCACGGCTCTCCGAGCCGGGGGACACCGTTCTGCTGGCGCCGGCCTGTGCGTCCATGGACATGTTCACCAACTACAACAAGCGCGGCGACGCTTTCGCGGAGGCGGTTCGCGAACTCGGCGCCGCGAGCGCCTGACGGCGGATCCGGCCGGCCGGGCGCCCGGGACCCTTGGGAGCGACGCGTGACGCCATCGTGGTCGGTGCTTCGGCGACGGCTTTCCGCCGGCGACAGGGCGGGAGCAGCCGATGCCCGGTAGCCGTACGGGGCGTCCTCCCGTCCAGCGCGCCCCCCGGCGCCCCGCCACCCGCCGCCCTCGCCGCGACAACCCGGTCCTACGGCTCTACAGCCGCGCTCAGAAGGCCTGGGACCGGCCGCTGACGGCGTACTACCTGGTCCTCGGCAGCAGCCTGCTGATCACCGTGCTGGGCCTGGTGATGGTCTACTCGGCCTCCCAGATCACCGCGCTGCAGATGTCGCTGCCCGGCTCCTACTTCTTCCGCAAGCAGTTCCTCGCGGCCGCGATCGGCGGCGCGCTGCTGCTGGCGGCCTCGCGGATGCCCGTACGGCTGCACCGGGCGCTGGCCTACCCGATGCTGGCGGGATCGGTCTTCCTGATGGTCCTGGTGCAGGTGCCGGGGATAGGGCGGGCGGTCAACGGCAACCAGAACTGGATCTCCATCGGCGGCCCCTTCCAGCTCCAGCCCAGCGAGTTCGGCAAGCTCGCGCTGGTGCTGTGGGGCGCCGACCTGCTCGCGCGCAAACAGGACAAGAACCTGCTGGCGCAGTGGAAGCACATGCTGGTGCCGATTGTTCCGGTGACGTTCATGCTGCTCGGGCTCATCATGCTCGGCGGCGACATGGGCACGGCGATCATCCTGACCGCGATCCTGTTCGGCCTGCTGTGGCTGGCGGGCGCGCCCACCCGGCTGTTCGTCGGGGTGCTGTCGGTCGCCGCCACGCTCGGTGTGATCCTCATCAAGACCAGCCCCAACCGAATGGCCAGGTTCGCCTGCGTCGGCGCCACCGAGCCCGGCACCGGCGCCAACTCGTGCTGGCAGGCCGTGCACGGCATCTACGCCCTCGCCTCCGGCGGAATCTTCGGCTCCGGGCTCGGCGCGAGTGTGGAGAAATGGGGCCAACTCCCCGAGGCGCACACGGACTTCATCTTCGCCGTGACCGGGGAGGAACTGGGTCTCGCGGGGACGCTGTCGGTGCTCGCCCTCTTCGCGGCCCTAGGCTATGCGGGTATCCGCGTGGCCGGACGCACGGAGGACCCCTTCGTGAGGTACGCAGCGGGAGGCGTGACCACCTGGATCACGGCCCAGGCCGTGATCAACATCGGTGCGGTGCTCGGCCTGCTGCCGATCGCCGGAGTCCCGCTCCCGCTGTTCTCCTACGGGGGTTCCGCCCTGCTGCCGACCATGTTCGCCATCGGGCTGCTGATCGCCTTCGCGCGCGACGAGCCCGCGGCGCGGGCCGCGCTTGCCATGCGGCAACCCCGCTTTGGTAGAAAGCGTGCTGCGGTGAGAGGCTCCGCGGGGGCCGCGGGGCCTCGGAGATGGAACACGATGCGACGGCGTGCCGCGGCGCGCTCGTCCGGAGAGCGGTGAATTTCGGTGCATGTCGTACTCGCCGGTGGGGGGACCGCCGGCCACATCGAGCCCGCGCTCGCCCTCGCGGACGCCCTGCGCAGGCAGGACCCGACCGTGGGGATCACGGCACTGGGCACGGAGAAGGGGCTTGAGACCCGGCTCGTACCGGAGCGGGGCTACGAACTCGCGCTGATCCCCGCCGTACCGCTGCCACGCAAGCCCACCCCCGAGCTGATCACCGTCCCCGGGCGGCTGCGCGGCACGATCAAGGCGGCCGAGCAGATCCTGGAGCGCACCAAGGCGGACGCGGTCGTCGGCTTCGGCGGCTACGTCGCCCTGCCCGGCTACCTCGCGGCCAAGCGCCTCGGCGTGCCGATCGTCATCCACGAGGCCAACGCGCGGCCGGGCCTGGCCAACAAGATCGGTTCGCGGTACGCCGCCCGGGTCGCCGTCTCCACCCCGGACAGCAAGCTGCGCGACGCCCGCTACATCGGCATCCCGCTGCGCCGGACCATCGCCACCCTCGACCGGGCCGCCGTACGCCCCGAGGCCCGCGCCGCCTTCGGGCTCGACCCCGCGCTGCCGACCCTGCTGGTCTCCGGCGGCTCGCAGGGCGCCCGCCGCCTCAACGAGGTGGTCCAGCAGGTCGCCCCGCTGCTCCAGCAGGCCGGCATCCAGATCCTGCACGCGGTCGGCCCGAAGAACGAACTGCCGCACGTCCAGCAGATGCCGGGGATGCCCCCGTACATCCCGGTACCGTACGTGGACCGGATGGACCTCGCGTACGCCGCGGCCGACATGATGCTCTGCCGCGCGGGCGCGATGACCGTCGCCGAACTCTCCGCCGTCGGGCTCCCGGCCGCCTACGTCCCGCTGCCCATCGGCAACGGCGAACAGCGGCTGAACGCCCAGCCGGTGGTCAAGGCCGGCGGCGGACTGCTCGTCGACGACGCGGAACTGACGACCCAGTGGGTCATGAACAACGTCCTGCCCGTGCTCGCCGACCCGCACCGGCTGTACGAGATGTCCCGCGCCGCCAGCGAGTTCGGCCGCCGGGACGCCGACGACCTGCTCGTCGGCATGGTGTACGAGGCGATCGCCGCACGGCACCGTTAGGGACGCACCAGGAAAGGCAGGAAGCGTGGCCGGACCCACCACCGCCGAGCGCGGCGAACGGCAGAAGCTGGAGTCCGGCCCGCCCCGGCCGCCCCGTCTGGGGTGGCCGCCCCGCCCTCGTACGCTCGTCGTCCTGCTCGTCGCGGTGGTGCTGCTCGGGGCCGGCATCACCTGGCTGCTCTACGGTTCGAAGTGGCTGCGCGTGGAGCACGTATCCGCTTCCGGGATGCGGGTTCTGACGGCGCAGCAGGTGCTGGAAGCAGCCGATGTGCCCGTCGGATCCCCGCTCATTTCCGTCGACACCGACGCCATTGAGGCACGACTGCGCCGGAAATTGCCCCGAATTGACTCGGTTGACGTCGTCCGTTCCTGGCCGCACGGAATCGGGCTGAAAGTGACTGAACGCACTCCGGTTCTGGTGGTCGAAAAAGACGCAAAGTTTGTCGAAGTGGACGCCAAGGGCGTGCGATTCGCCACGGTTTCGGAGGCCCCGAAGGGCGTGCCCACTCTGGAATTGGCGGTGTCCCACTCGACCGGCCTGCGCCGCTTCCCGATCAGCCGTCTGGTGCGCGAGGCCGTGGGGGTCGCCGGTGACATTCCGGCCGCCGCCGCTCGCGACACCCGGGTCGTCAAGGTGCGTTCGTACGACTCCATCTCGCTGGAGTTGAAGGGCGGTCGAACCGTCGCGTGGGGAAGCGGCGAGAAGGGCAGGCTGAAGGCCCGGACGCTCACCGCTCTCATGAAAGCCGCTCCCGAGGCGCGGCACTTCGACGTGAGTGTTCCCACCGCCCCTGCGTCATCGGGGAGTTGACGCACATCAGCGCAGGCCAGCACCCTGGTTGGGCAGCGCTACGGCTGATCACATAGGGTGAAAAGAAAAACGGGAGGTTCGGCGTGTTCGTTGAACGTGCGCCACTTGTCGACTTAGTGTCCTGTTCGGAAGAGTCCAAGGAACAGACACACTGGTAACCCTAAACTTCAGCGTTAGGGTTCGGGTCGGCGTTCGGACCGTCCCATTCGGCATCAGTCGTCGGATCGCGAACGTGCGAGGCGACGACACGTAACTCGAGGCGAGAGGCCTTCGACGTGGCAGCACCGCAGAACTACCTCGCAGTCATCAAAGTCATCGGTGTCGGCGGCGGTGGTGTCAATGCCATCAACCGGATGATCGAGGTCGGTCTCAAGGGCGTCGAGTTCATCGCCATCAACACCGACGCGCAAGCTCTGTTGATGAGCGACGCCGACGTCAAGCTCGACGTCGGCCGCGAACTCACCCGCGGACTCGGCGCCGGAGCCAACCCGGCCGTCGGCCGCAAGGCCGCCGAGGACCACCGCGAGGAGATCGAGGAGGTCCTCAAGGGGGCCGACATGGTCTTCGTGACCGCCGGCGAGGGCGGCGGCACCGGCACCGGCGGCGCGCCCGTCGTCGCCAACATCGCCCGCTCGCTGGGCGCCCTGACGATCGGTGTGGTCACCCGGCCGTTCACCTTCGAGGGCCGCCGTCGCGCGAACCAGGCCGAGGACGGCATCGCGGAACTCCGCGAAGAGGTCGACACCCTCATCGTCATCCCCAACGACCGGCTGCTGTCCATCTCGGACCGCCAGGTCTCGGTCCTCGACGCGTTCAAGTCGGCGGACCAGGTCCTGCTCTCCGGTGTGCAGGGCATCACCGACCTCATCACCACGCCCGGCCTGATCAACCTGGACTTCGCCGACGTCAAGTCGGTCATGTCCGAGGCGGGTTCGGCCCTCATGGGCATCGGCTCGGCCCGCGGCGACGACCGCGCGGTGGCGGCCGCGGAGATGGCGATCTCCTCGCCGCTCCTCGAAGCCTCCATCGACGGCGCCCGCGGCGTCCTGCTCTCCATCTCCGGCGGCTCCGACCTCGGCCTGTTCGAGATCAACGAGGCCGCCCAGCTGGTGAGCGAGGCCGCGCACCCCGAGGCCAACATCATCTTCGGCGCGGTCATCGACGACGCGCTCGGCGACGAGGTGCGGGTCACCGTCATCGCCGCCGGCTTCGACGGCGGCCAGCCGCCGGCCAAGCGGGACACCGTCCTCGGCTCGTCCTCCGCGAAGCGCGACGAGCCGACGCCGGTACGGTCCGACAGCCGTCCGTCCTTCGGGTCGCTCGGCAGCGTCACCCCGCGCGAGGAGGCACCGGAGCCCACGCCGGAGCCGGTGAACGAACTGCCGGTCTCCCCGCCGGTCCCGCCGTCCCGGTCCTACTCGGACAGCGCGGCCGAAGAGCTGGACGTGCCGGACTTCCTGAAGTGATAGGACAGCGCTCCGAAACGAGCACGGCGGGCGGCGCCCACTTCGCCTTCACCGACAGGTGGGGCGGAGTGAGCGCCGTTCCGTACGAGGAGCTCAACCTCGGCGGAGCGGTCGGCGACGACCCCGACGCCGTACGCACCAACCGTGAACTGGCGGCGAAGTCCCTGGGGCTGGACCCGGAGCGGGTGGTGTGGATGAACCAGGTCCACGGGCCGGAGGTGGCCGTGGTCGACGCACCCTGGGGAGCGTCGCCGGTCCCGTCGGTCGACGCGGTCGTCACCGCACGCCGGGGGCTCGCCCTCGCCGTGCTGACCGCGGACTGCACGCCGGTTCTGCTCGCCGACCCGGTCGCGGGTGTCGTGGCCGCGGCCCACGCGGGACGGCCCGGCATGATCGCCGGGGTGGTGCCCGCCGCCGTCGCGGCGATGGTGGAGCTGGGCGCCGAACCCTCCCGGATCGTCGCCCGCACCGGACCCGCCGTCTGCGGCCGGTGCTACGAAGTGCCGGACGCGATGCGCGCCGAGGTCGCGGCCGTCGAACCGGCGGCGTACGCCGAGACGACTTGGGGCACTCCCGCCGTCGACGTGACCGCCGGAGTACACGCACAGCTGGAACGGCTGGGGGTGCACGACCGGGAGCAGTCGCCGGCGTGCACGCTCGAATCCGGTGACCACTTCTCATACCGTCGCGACCGCACCACCGGGCGGCTCGCGGGCTATGTCTGGCTGGACTGATGGGGCATGACGGACCGTAAGGCTCAACTCGCCGAAAACCTGGCGAAAGTGGAAGAGCGTATCGCGACGGCCTGTACGGCCGCCGGACGCAAGCGCGAAGAGGTGACCCTGATCGTGGTCACCAAGACCTACCCCGCCAGCGATGTGCGGATCCTGTCGGAACTCGGTGTGCGCCACGTCGCCGAGAACAAGGACCAGGACGCGGCCCCCAAGGCCGCGGAATGCTCGGATCTGCCGCTCTCATGGCATTTTGTCGGTCAGTTGCAGACCAACAAGGTGCGTTCCGTGGTCGGTTACGCGGATGTCGTGCAGTCCGTGGATCGGGCCCGGCTCGTCACGGCGCTGTCGAAGGAGGCGGTGCGGGCCGAGCGGGAAGTGGGCTGCCTCATCCAGGTCGCGCTGGACGCCGAGGACAGCGGCCGGGGTGATCGGGGAGGCGTCGGGGCCGGGGGAATCGAGGAGTTGGGCGACCTGGTCGCGGGGGCCCCGGGGCTCAGGCTCGACGGGCTGATGACCGTCGCGCCGCTTACCGGGGAGTACGCGGGGCGCCAACAGGCGGCGTTCGAGCGGCTGATGGATTTGTCGACTGTCCTGCGCCGCGCTCATCCGGCTGCGAACATGGTCTCGGCAGGGATGAGTACGGACCTCGAACAGGCCGTGGCGGCCGGAGCGACACATGTGCGCGTCGGTACGGCGGTACTCGGAGTCCGACCCAGGCTCGGGTAACGTCGCCAAGAAGTCGGACCACAGCAGAAAATATGGTCATTACCGCTGATGGGCGGACATAACGACCTCGTGGATCGCAGGCACTTGGCAAGTCGTCAGCCGATCCACCACAGAGCGGAGGACTCAGAGCATGGCCGGCGCGATGCGCAAGATGGCGGTCTACCTCGGCCTCGTGGAGGACGATGGGTACGACGGCAGGGGATTCGACCCCGACGACGACTTCGAGCCCGAGCTCGACCCGGAACCCGAGCGCGACCACCGGCGGCACGAGCCGCCCCGCCAGTCGCACCAGGCACATCAGTCCCAACGGGACGAATCGGTACGAGTGGTGCAACCTCCGGTGCAGCGCGACCCTGTTCCGCATTCCGCTTCGCTTCAGGCGGAATCCGGGCGTCCGGCGCGAATCGCACCCGTGGCGTCCATCACACAAGAACGTCAGAGTCTAGAGAAGAACGCACCGGTGATCATGCCCAAGGTCGTGTCCGAACGAGAGCCGTACCGGATCACCACACTCCACCCGCGGACCTACAACGAGGCCCGTACCATCGGGGAACACTTCCGGGAGGGCACCCCCGTGATCATGAATCTCACGGAGATGGACGACACGGATGCGAAGCGACTTGTCGACTTTGCCGCCGGTCTGGTCTTCGGCCTGCACGGCAGCATCGAGCGGGTGACGCAGAAGGTGTTCCTGTTGTCGCCTGCTAACGTCGATGTCACGGCGGAGGACAAGGCTCGCATCGCAGAGGGCGGGTTCTTCAACCAGAGCTGAGACGCACGACCGGAAAAGAAGCACGGAAACAGGGGAGAGGGAAGCACGGATCATGAGCGTGTTCGCGCAGGTGCTCTACGTCGCGCTGATGTGTTTCCTCATCGTGCTGATCTTCCGGCTGGTCATGGACTACGTCTTCCAGTTCGCCCGCTCATGGCAACCCGGCAAGGCGATGGTGGTCGTTCTGGAGGCCACCTACACTGTCACCGATCCACCGCTCAAGCTTCTGCGGCGGTTCATTCCGCCGCTGCGTCTCGGGGGCGTGGCGCTCGACCTGTCCTTCTTCGTACTGATGATCATCGTCTACATCCTGATCTCCGTCGTGAGCCGGCTGTGAACGATACGGTCTTGCCGAACGCCGATGATGCCGACGACTACGTTGAGGTGAAGAGATGCCGTTGACCCCCGAGGACGTGCGGAACAAGCAGTTCACGACCGTCCGCCTCCGAGAAGGCTATGACGAGGACGAGGTCGATGCCTTCCTCGACGAGGTCGAAGCCGAACTGACGCGCCTGCTCCGCGAGAACGAGGACCTGCGCGCCAAGCTGGCCGCAGCCACGCGCGCCGCTGCTCAGAACCAGCAGCAGGGCATGCGCAAGCCGCCCGAACAGCAGGACCAGCAACAGCAGCAGGGACCGCCGCAGGGCATGCGCGGTCCGGGTGCCCCCGTGCCCGCCGGCATATCGGGCCCGCCGCAGCAGCAGATGGGCGGCCCCATGGGCGGCCCGCCCCAGCTGCCGAGCGGTGCGCCGCAGCTGCCCGCCGGCCCCAGCGCCCAGGGCGGCCCGCAGGGTCCCGGCCCGATGGGCCAGGGTCCGATGGGCCAGGGCCCCATGCAGGGGCAGATGGGACAGGGCCCCATGGGCCAGGGTCCCGGCCAGATGCAGCCGCAGATGCAGCAGCAGATGGGTGGCCCGATGGGCGGACCCATGGGTGGCCCCATGGGCGGTCACGGCCCGCAGATGCCGCAGCAGGGCCCCGGTGGCGACAGTGCCGCCCGTGTCCTCTCGCTGGCTCAGCAGACCGCCGACCAGGCGATCGCCGAGGCCCGCTCCGAGGCCAACAAGATCGTCGGCGAGGCTCGCAGCCGCGCCGAGGGCCTGGAGCGCGACGCACGTGCCAAGGCCGACGCGCTGGAGCGGGACGCGCAGGAGAAGCACCGCGTCGCGATGGGCTCCCTGGAGTCCGCCCGCGCCACGCTGGAGCGCAAGGTCGAGGACCTGCGTGGCTTCGAGCGCGAGTACCGCACGCGTCTGAAGTCCTACCTGGAGTCCCAGCTGCGCCAGCTGGAGACGCAGGCGGACGACTCGCTCGCCCCGCCGCGCACTCCGGCCACGGCCTCCCTGCCGTCGTCCTCCGCGCCCTCGATGGCCCCGGCCGGCGCGAGCGCGCCGTCCTACGGTGGCAACCAGGGCATGGGTGGCGCACCGGCACCGGCCGCGCCCTCCTACGGTGGGCAGCAGCAGATGTCGCCGGCGATGACCCAGCCGATGGCGCCGGTGCGGCCGCAGGGCCCGTCGCCGATGCAGCAGGCTCCCTCGCCGATGCGTGGGTTCCTCATCGACGAGGACGACAACTGACGGCCAGTAGTACGCCTTAGGCGTCGGCAGCGTTCAGGGCGGAGCCCCCGGGAATCCCGGGGGCTCCGCCCTTTTGTGCTGTCGTCGCCCGGAACCGAGAACGCGAACGCCGGACAGGCCCTGATCAGCCTGTCCGGCGTTCGCGCGGGGCGGGTGTTACGCCTTGCGGAGGCGGAACGTGAGGGAGAGGCCCTCGTCCGTGAACGGGGCACCGTAGCTGTCGTCGGCCTTGCCCTGGGCGAAGTCCGTGGCGAGGACCTCGTCGGCGATGAGGCCGGAGTGCTCGGACAGGGCCGCGATGACCGCCGGGTCGGTCGCGGTCCAGCGCAGGGCGATGCGGTCGGCGACGTCGAGGCCGCTGTTCTTGCGGGCCTCCTGGATCAGCCGGATCGCGTCACGGGCGAGGCCCGCCTGCCGCAGCTCCTCGGTGATCTCCAGGTCGAGGGCGACGGTGGCGCCGGAGTCGGACGCCACCGACCAGCCCTCGCGCGGGGTCTCTGTGATGATGACCTCATCGGGGGCAAGCGTGACCGTCTCGCCGTCGACCTCGACCGAGGCCGTGCCCTCGCGCAGGGCGAGGGACAGGGCGGCCGCGTCCGCGTTCGCGACGGCCTTGGCGACCGCCTGGACGCCCTTGCCGAAGCGCTTGCCCAGCGCGCGGAAGTTCGCCTTGGCCGTGGTGTCGACCAGCGAGCCGCCGACCTCGCTCAGCGAGGCCAGGGATGTGACGTTGAGCTCTTCCGTGATCTGCGCGTGCAGCTCGCGGTCGAGGGAACCGAAGCCGGTCGCGGCGACCAGCGCGCGGGACAGCGGCTGGCGCGTCTTGACGCCCGACTCCGCGCGCGTGGCGCGGCCGAGCTCCACGAGGCGGCGTACGAGCACCATCTGCTTCGACAGCTCCGGGTCGATGACGGACAGGTCCGCCTCCGGCCAGGAGGACAGGTGGACCGACTCCGGGGCGCCCGGGGTGACCGGCACGATCAGGTCCTGCCAGACCCGCTCGGTGATGAACGGGGTGAGCGGGGCCATCAGCGTGGTGACGGTCTCGACGACCTCGTGCAGGGTGCGCAGCGCGGCCTTGTCGCCCTGCCAGAAGCGGCGGCGGGAGCGGCGTACGTACCAGTTGGACAGGTCGTCGACGAACGCCGACAGGAGCTTGCCGGCGCGCTGGGTGTCGTAGGCCTCCAGAGCCTGCGTCACCTGGTCGGTGAGCGCGTGGAGTTCGGACAGCAGCCAGCGGTCCAGGACCGGCCTGTCCGCGGGGGCCGGATCGGCCGCGCTGGGCGCCCAGTTCGACGTGCGCGCGTACAGGGCCTGGAAGGCGACCGTGTTCCAGTACGTCAGGAGCGTCTTGCGGACGACCTCCTGGATCGTGCCGTGGCCCACGCGGCGGGCCGCCCACGGGGAGCCGCCGGCCGCCATGAACCAGCGCACCGCGTCGGCGCCGTGCTGGTCCATCAGCGGGATCGGCTGCAGGGTGTTGCCCAGGTGCTTGGACATCTTGCGGCCGTCCTCGGCGAGGATGTGGCCCAGGCACACGACGTTCTCGTACGACGACTTGTCGAAGACCAGCGTGCCGACGGCCATCAGCGTGTAGAACCAGCCGCGGGTCTGGTCGATGGCCTCGGAGATGAACTGCGCCGGGTAGCGGCTCTCGAAGAGCTCCTTGTTCTTGTACGGGTAGCCCCACTGCGCGAACGGCATCGAACCCGAGTCGTACCAGGCGTCGATGACCTCCGGCACGCGCGTGGCCGTCCTGCCGCAGCCGTCCTTGGGGCAGGCGAAGGTGACCGCGTCGATGTACGGGCGGTGCGGGTCCAGCTCCGACTGGTCGGTGCCGGTCAGCTCGGTGAGTTCCGCGCGGGAGCCGACGCAGGTGAGGTGACCCTCCTCGCAGGTCCACAGCGGGAGCGGGGTGCCCCAGTAGCGGCTGCGGGAGAGCGCCCAGTCGATGTTGTTGTTCAGCCAGTCGCCGAAGCGGCCGTGCTTGACCGACTCCGGGAACCAGTTGGTCTTCTCGTTCTCCTGGAGGAGACGGTCCTTGACGGCCGTGGTGCGGATGTACCAGGACGGCTGCGCGTAGTAGAGGAGCGCGGTGTGGCAGCGCCAGCAGTGCGGGTAGCTGTGCTCGTACGGGATGTGCTTGAAGAGCAGACCGCGGCTCTGGAGGTCTTCGGTGAGCTTTTCGTCCGCCTTCTTGAAGAAGACGCCGCCCACGAGCGGGACGCTCTCCTCGAAGGTGCCGTTGGGGCGGATGGGGTTCACGACCGGCAGGCCGTACGCGCGGCAGACCTTGAGGTCGTCCTCACCGAAAGCGGGGGACTGGTGGACCAGACCCGTACCGTCCTCGGTCGTGACGTACTCGGCGTTCACCACGTAGTGGGCGGGCTCCGGGAACTCGACGAGCTCGAACGGACGTTGATACGTCCAGCGCTCCATCTCGGCGCCCGTGAAGGACTCGCCGGTGGCCTCCCAGCCCTCGCCGAGCGCCTTCTCGACGAGTGGCCGCGCGACGACGAGGTTCTCCTCGCCGTTCGTCACGACGACGTAGGTGACGTCGGGGTGCGTGGCGACGGCGGTGTTGGAGACCAGCGTCCAGGGGGTCGTCGTCCACACCAGGAGCGCGGCCCGGCCGGCCAGCGGACCGGAGGTGAGGGGGAAACGGACGTACACGGAGGGGTCGACGATCGTCTCGTAGCCCTGCGCCAGCTCGTGGTCCGACAGACCCGTCTCGTCGCGCGGGCACCAGGGGGCCACGCGGTAGTCCTGGACCAGCAGGCCCTTGTTGAAGATCTCCTTGAGCGACCACCAGACGGAGTCGATGTACTCCGGGTCCATGGTGCGGTAGGGGTCGTTGAGGTCCGCCCAGTAGCCCATGCGGGTCGTGAGCTCTTCGAAGGCGTCGGTGTGCCGGGTCACGGACTCGCGGCACTTGGCGTTGAACTCCGCGACGCCGTACGCCTCGATGTCCTGCTTGCCGGTGAAGCCGAGCTCCTTCTCGACCGTCAGCTCCACCGGGAGGCCGTGGCAGTCCCAGCCGGCCTTGCGGCCCACGTGATAGCCGCGCATGGTGCGGAAGCGCGGGAAGACGTCCTTGAAGACGCGCGCCTCGATGTGGTGGGCGCCCGGCATGCCGTTGGCGGTGGGCGGCCCCTCGTAGAACACCCACTCGGGGCGGCCCTCGGACTGCTCCAGGCTCTTGGCGAAGATCTTCTGGTCGCGCCAGAAGTCGAGCACGGCGTGCTCGAGCGCGGGCAGGTCGACCTGGGCGGGCACCTGGCGGTACGTCGGCGCTGTCATCAGCGAGCTTCCTCCAACGGACTTTCTTCCTTCCGTCGGAGGGACGAGAGCCTGCATGCTGCCTACGCCATGTGCGGCGCGCTCCCGCGGTACCACCCTCCTTGGCCCTCCGGTGCGTGGTGTGCTCCGGTGAGCCCCCTCATTGGGGTCGCGATGCCGGGTCTACTCGCCGCTGCTCGCTGGCTGCGGCTTTCTTCCGACGGCTCCGGGGTGATCTTCACGTCGCGCCTGCCCCCGGGCTCGCACCGTCCCCGGGTCGCTCATGGCCGCGTACGCCGCTACTCGTCCCCATCCATGCTTCTCGCTCCGCCCAGTGTACGGCGCCGCGGAGACATCGGCCGACCGGTTTTCCGGGACCCGGGACCGGGTGGGGCGGGGCGCGGGGGCGGTCCGCGGCCGGGTGCCCCGGTGGCCTGCGCGATGACCCGAATGGCGAGGCGCGGGTGTCCGGATCCTGGGACGCGGGGTCTGGCGGATTACCCGGCGGGGAGCTGGGCACAACGCATGCAGACTCGCCGCGGGACGCGCGCGGGGCGGGCGAATCGGTGGCGTGCCCCGTTGCCGCGGGCCGGAAGTCGATTTATCGTCCCAGCACGATTCGCGTGCAAGATCACAATATGTGAAGGGGCCGCGGCCATGGTGGCGAAGAAGTCCGCCGTACAGGAGTCGGTGTCCGGCAGATCCACGGGGCCGACGGCCAAGGATGTGGGTGGGAAGAAGAGCGCCCAGGGGGCAACCGCGACGGGCGGGACCACTCCGGCGAAGCCGGTGAAGACGGTCGGTGCGGCCTCCGGGACGAAGACGGCCGCCAAGAAGACAGTCACGAAGAAGACGGCCGCAAAGAAGACGGCCGCAGAGAAGACGATCACAAAGAAGTCGGCCACCAGGAAAACGGCCACTACGGAGGGGGCCCCGACGAAGACGGCCACGGCGCAACCGGCTGCCAAGAAGTCCACCGCCAAGAAGTCCGCCGCCAAAACGGCTGCCAAGAAGGCGTCAGCCAGGAAGACGACCGGCACAGCGGCAGGGGAGAAGAAGCCGGCGGCCGCCAAGAGCGTCGGCGCGAAGGGCGGCACGGAGAAGAGCGGTACCGCCGAGGGCGGCGCCGTGAAGCGTGCCGCCAAGAAGAGCACCAGTACGGCCAAGAAGTCGGCCGCGTCCGCGGCCGAGAGCGCGGCACAGGCCGCGAAGACGACGGGAGCCACGACGGTGGTTGCGAAGAAGACTCCTGGCACGGCCACGGCAGCTAAGAAGTCCACCGCGGTCCCGGGGGCGCGGATCGCCGCGGCGCAGCCCGGTGAGCTCGCGGTGCGCCCCGGTGAGGACCCCTGGACTCCGGAGGAGGTGGCGGAGGCGCGCGCCGAGCTGCAGTCCGAGTCCCTGCGCCTGCGGACCGAGATCTCGTCGTCCGAGGAGGCGCTCGTGGGCCTCATGCGGGACTCCGGTGACGGCGCCGGCGACGACCAGGCCGACACCGGCACCAAGAACATCACGCGCGAGCACGAGATGGCCCTCGCGGCCAACGCGCGCGAGATGCTGGAACAGACCGACCGGGCCCTGGACCGCCTCGACACGGGCACCTACGGCCTGTGCGAGAACTGCGGCAACCCCATCGGCAAGGCGCGCATGCAGGCCTTCCCGCGGGCCACCCTGTGCGTCGAATGCAAGCAGAAGCAGGAGCGCCGTTACTGAGCGGCGCGGGAGGGCTCCTGAGCACGTGGGTCCCGGGGGGTGTGCCGTACTCTCGTCCTCAGTCAGGCACCTAGGTTGAGGGACTCACGTGGCAGAGGCGGAGCGCATCATCGGTACGCCGGATATCCCAGGGGCGGCGGGGGCCGAGCCGGAGCAGTCCGACGAGCACGCGGCGTCGGACGACCGGTCCGGCACCGACGAGACGGCACCGGCGGAGCGGCGCGGCGTGGACGGGGCGCAGAGCACCGAGACCCCGGCCGAGCGGCCGAAGGGCAGGCGCAGGATCGCCGTGCTCTTCACGGTCGCGGCCCTGGCCTACGCGCTCGACCTCGTGAGCAAGATGGTCGTCGTCGCGAAGCTGGAGCACCACGCGCCGATCGAGATCGTCGGGGACTGGCTGAGGTTCGAGGCGATCCGCAACGCGGGCGCGGCCTTCGGCTTCGGTGAGGCCTTCACCATCATCTTCACCGTGATCGCCGCGGCCGTGATCGTGGTGATCGCCCGGCTCGCGCGCAAGCTCTACAGCCTGCCCTGGGCGATCGCTCTCGGCCTGCTGCTGGGGGGCGCCCTGGGCAACCTGACCGACCGGATCTTCCGCTCGCCGGGCGTCTTCGAGGGCGCGGTCGTCGACTTCATCGCGCCGAAGCACTTCGCGGTCTTCAACCTGGCCGACTCGGCGATCGTCTGCGGCGGCATCCTGATCGTGCTGCTCTCCTTCCGCGGACTCGACCCGGACGGCACCGTCCACCGGGACTGAGAGCCACAGGCTCTGAGCACGCAGGCTGCCGTACGGCGGTGTCCGAGCCGTCCGGCATACTCGACGGGTGAGCACCGTTCCCGAGATCCGTACCCTGCCCGTGCCCGACGGCCTGGAGGGCGAGCGCGTCGACGCCGCCATCTCCCGCATGTTCGGCTTCTCCCGTACGAAGGCCGCCGAGCTGGCCGCGGCGGGGAAGGTCATGGTCGACGGCTCGGTGGTGGGCAAGTCCGAGCGGGTGCACGGCGGCGCCTGGCTGGAGGTGGAGATGCCGCAGGCACCCGCCCCGGTGCAGATCGTCGCCGAGCCCGTCGAGGGCATGGAGATCGTGCACGACGACGACGACATCGTCGTGATCGCCAAGCCGGTGGGCGTGGCGGCGCATCCCAGCCCCGGCTGGACCGGCACGACCGTGATCGGCGGCCTCGCGGCAGCCGGGTACCGGATCTCGACCTCCGGCGCCGCCGAGCGCCAGGGCATCGTGCACCGCCTGGACGTCGGCACCTCCGGCCTGATGGTGGTCGCCAAGTCGGAGCGCGCGTACACGTCGCTGAAGCGGCAGTTCAAGGAGCGCGTCGTGGACAAGCGCTACAACGCGCTCGTGCAGGGCCACCCCGACCCGATGAGCGGCACCATCGACGCGCCCATCGGCCGGCACCCGAACCATGACTACAAGTGGGCGGTCACGGCCGAGGGCAAGCCCTCCGTCACGCACTACGACCTCATGGAGGCGTTCCGGTCGGCCTCGCTGCTCGACATCAAGCTGGAGACCGGCCGCACCCACCAGATCCGCGTCCACATGGCGGCCCACCGCCACCCGTGCGTCGGCGACCTGACCTACGGCGCCGACCCCACGCTCGCCAAGCGCCTCGGCCTCACCCGGCAGTGGCTGCACGCGGTGCGGCTCGGTTTCGAGCACCCCGGCGACGGCGAGTGGGTGGAGTTCTCCAGCGACTACCCCGCCGACCTGCAGAAGGCGCTCGACAAGGTGCGTGAGGAGAGCAACGCGTGAGTCCCGCGTTCGTGGTGCGGGTGGCGGAGGACGCCGCCGACCGTGAGGCCTGCTTCTCGGTGCGCAAGGCGGTCTTCGTCGTCGAGCAGGGCGTCTCCGAGGACATCGAGTACGACGCGTACGACGCCGTCGCGCTGCATGTGCTGGCGGTCCGCGAGGACGGACTGCCGCTCGGCACCGGGCGCCTGCTGTACGGCGAGGAGGCCGCCGCGAAGACCGGCGGCGACAGCAGCGTCGGTTCCCTCGGGCGGCTCGCCGTGACCGCGGAGGCGCGCGGGCTGGGCGTCGGCGTCGCGCTCGTACGCGCCATCGAGGACGCGGCACGCGCGCGTGGCCTGTCGGCGGTGGACCTGGGCGCGCAGACGCACGCGCTGGGCTTCTACGAACGGCTCGGCTACGAGGCGTACGGCCCGGAGTTCCCCGACGCGGGGATTCCGCACCGGGCGATGCGGCGCGCTCTGTGAACCCTGGGTGCCCGGGGCGGGTGTAGCTTCCCGGCCGGGCGTACGGCGCGTGGCACGCTGGAGACTCTGATCGTCTCGCCAGTCCGGAGTGCGCGTCGTGGACCAACTCGCCCTGCTGTTCGTGCTGCTGCTCGGAGCCGTGGTGAGCGTTCCGGTGGGGGACCGGTTCGGGCTGCCCGCGCCGGTGCTGATGACGCTCCTCGGCATCGTGCTGGCCGTGCTGGACTTCGTGCCCAATGTGGACATCCCGCCTGAGCTGATCCTGCCCGCACTGCTGCCGCCGCTGCTCTACGCCTCGGTGCGGCGCACGTCGTGGCGGCAGTTCACGGCCAACAAACGGCCGATCTTCCTGCTGGCCGTGGCGCTGGTGTTCGTCACCACCGTGGTGGTGGCCGTGGTCGCGAACGCGATCGTGCCGGGGCTGCCGATCGCCGCCGCCGTGGCCCTCGGGGCGCTGGTCGCGCCGCCCGACCCCGTCGCGGCGACCGCGGTCGCGGGACAGCTCGGGCTGCCGCGCCGGCTGGTGTCGATCCTGGAGGGCGAGGGGCTGTTCAACGACGTCACGGCGATCGTGCTCTACCACGTGGCGATCGCCGCCGCCGTCAGCGGAAGCTTCTCGCTGCCCCGTGCCGCCCTCGACCTGGTGCTGTCCGCGGTCGTCGCGGTAGCCGTCGGATTCGTGCTCGGCTGGGCCACCAACAAGCTGATGACCCTGGTCGGCGACGCCACCCTGCAGATCGGCCTGACGCTGCTGGTGCCCTACGCCTCATACGTCCTCGCCGAGGAGTTGCACGGCTCCGGGGTGCTCGCGGTGCTCACCACGGCGCTCTTCCTGGCGGAGTACGCCACCGACGCCGACGACGTCATGACGCGCCTCGCCGGGCACACGTTCTGGGACGTGGTCGACACGCTGGTCACCGGGGTCGCGTTCGGGCTGATCGGGCTCGAACTGCACAACGCCCTCAGGACGGCGGCGGGCCGGTGGGGCGAGATGCTGGGCTGGGCCGCGGTGATCGTCGCCGTCGTCGTCCTCGTACGGCTGGCGTGGCTGCTGCCGGCGACCTGGCTGACCAAACGCCTGCACGCGAAACGGGACTACGACGAGGACATCCCGACCTCGTGGCGCGAGACCGTCGTGATGTGGTGGGCCGGTATGCGGGGCGTCGCCTCGGTGGCCCTCGCCCTGGCGATTCCGCTGAAGATGGACGACGGGTCGCCGTTCCCGGACCGGGACGAGATCGTCTTCATCGCGTTCGGTGTGATCATGGCGACGCTGGTGCTCCAGGGGCTCACCCTGCCGTGGCTGGTGAAGAAACTCGGTGTGCGGGCCGACACCGACAGCGAGGAGGCGTTCGAGCGGGCCCTCGCCGTCCGCGCCGCGAAGGCCGCGAAGCGGAGGCTGCGGGAGATCGAGGAGGTGGAGGAGTTGCCGGAGGAGCTCTCCGAGCAACTGCTGCGCCGGGCCTACGACATCGGGGTGCGGATCAGTCCGGACATGGGGGACGAGGAGCGGCGCGAGGCGCATGAGCAGCGGGTCCGGCGGATCAAGCGGATACGGCGGATCCAGGGGGAGATGCTGAGCGCGGCGCGGCACGAGGTGTTGTCGGCGCGGAGTGAGCCGGGGGCCGATCCGGAGATCGTCGACCGGGTTCTGCGGCATCTGGATGTGCGCAGCCTTCGGTGACGCGGGGATTTCCCCGGCCTTCGGCCGGGGTGGTCTCCCACCCGCGCACCGCCCGTGACTCTTTCTCGGGCTGTTGAGCTCTCCCGTGGGGGATTTTCGCCGTTGGCGGCTGCGGGTCCTTTCTGGTCAGCCCCGGCCCGTTCGCGGGGGCTCGTGGGCCCGGCGGGCGGACCCGTGTCCGTTGCTGCTGCCGGGTGACAGTACGGCGTCGGACGTGTTGACGCGGGCAGAGCGTACGGGTGGTGCTCGGTCAGCCAGCGGATCATCTGCTCGCGGACCGTGACCCGTACCGTCCAGACGTCGTCCGCGTCCTTCGCCGTCACCAGCGCGCGCACCTGCATGGTGTTCGGGGTCGTGTCCGTGACGGCCAGGCCGTAGTCGCGGCCGTCCCAGGCCGGGCACTCGCGCAGGATGTCGCGGAGCCTCTCGCGCATCGCCTCCACCGGCGCCGTGTGGTCGAGGTGCCAGAAGACGATGCCGGTCATCTGGGCGCCGCCGCGCGACCAGTTCTCGAACGGCTTGGAAGTGAAGTACGAGACCGGCATGGTGATCCGGCGCTCGTCCCACGTCCGGACCGTCAGGAAGGTCAGGGTGATCTCGTCGACCGTGCCCCACTCACCGTCCACCACGACCGTGTCGCCGAGGCGCACCATGTCGCCGAAGGCGATCTGCAGCCCGGCGAAGAGATTGGCGAGCGTGGACTGCGCGGCGACACCGGCGACGATGCCGAGGATGCCGGCCGAGGCCAGCAGCGAGGCGCCGGCCGCCCGCATCGCCGGGAACGTCAGCAGCATCGAGGCGGCCGCCACCACACCGACGACCGCCGCGACCACCCGCATGATCAGCGACACCTGCGTGCGCACCCGGCGCACCCGCGCCGGATCGCGGTGCGCCCGCGCATAGCGGGAGTACGACGACTCGACGATCGCGGCCGTGATGCGCACCACCAGCCAGGCGGTGGACCCGATCAGCACCAGCGTCAGGCCGCGGCCGATGCCGACCCGGTGTTCCTCCAGCAGCCGTGCCTCGTCGTACGAACCTCTCAGCATGGCCGCGCACAGTACGAGCTGGTAGGGGATGCGGCCGCGGCGCAGGAGGCCCCACAGCGGGGTCTCCGAATGCCGGTCGTCTGCCTTGCGCAGCAGGCGGTCGGTGGCCCACCCGATGATGAGGGTGAGTACGACCGAGCCGCCGACCACGATCAGTGGGCGTAGTACCGTCTCCATGCCTTCGAACGTAACCGGCCGAGGGCGGTCATGAACATGTTGCCTGGATACGGCGGTGCACACCCGGCCGGGACGGCCCTGTCGGTGGCGGCTGGCACCATGGGTTCATGAACATCTTGCTCTTTCACTCGTCCTTTGGCCTCAGGCCCGCGGTGCGCGCGGCGGCGGACCGGCTGCGCGGCGCCGGGCACGAGGTGTGGACGCCCGACCTCTTCGAGGGGCGGACGTTCGCGACCGTCGAGGAGGGCATGGCCTTCAGGGACGAGATCGGCAAGGACGAGCTGCTCAAGCGGGCCATCCTGGCCGCCGCGCCCTACTCCGAGCGGGGGCTGGTGTACGCCGGGTTCTCGTTCGGCGCCGCCACCGCGCAGACCCTGGCGCTCGGCGACGACAAGGCGCGCGGGCTCCTGCTGCTGCACGGCACGTCGGACATCGCCGAGAGCGCGTCGGTGGACGAGCTGCCGGTGCAGCTGCATGTCGCCGAGCCGGATCCGTTCGAGACGGACGACTGGCTGAGCGCCTGGTATCTGCAGATGGGCAAGGCGGGCGCGGATGTGGAGGTCTATCGGTATGCCGGGGCCGGTCACCTGTACACCGACCCCGACCTGCCGGACTACGACGAGGAGGCCGCCGAGGCCACCTGGCGGGTGGCACTCGGCTTCCTGGAAACCCTCTAGGCTCAGCCCGCCGCGCGGTATGCGGCCCAGCTCTGCTGCATCCGGGTCACCTGACCCGCGGTGAACTGGTACATGCAGGAGTCGTACGTGTAGTCCATGAAGTTGTGGATCGGGTCGACGCCCGTCTTGTTGGTGCAGGTGTCGCGCCCGGTCGGGCACTCGAAGGCGGCGCTCTTCTCGGCCGGGGTGTCGGTGACGTAGTCGCCGTTGCCGTTACAGCCGCCCTGGAAGGTGTGGTACAGCCCCATCCAGTGGCCGATCTCGTGCGTCGCGGTGTCGCCCTCGTTGTAGTTGGTGGCCGAGCCGCCGGGCAGCGAGGTGTCGAGGATGACGACGCCGTCCATGGACGGGCTGGACTTGTAGGAGCTGGGGAAGGTCGCCCAGCCGAGCAGTCCGCCGCCGAGGTTGGCGGTGTAGACGTTGAGCGCGTTCGCGCCGCCCTTGCGGAGGGCGGACTTCATCGCCTTCTCCTCCGCCGATCCCGAACCGACGTTGTACCAGGCGGCGTTGTCGGTGTAGTCGGTGCCGGCCAGCGTGAACTGGTAGCCCGAGTTGTTGTTGCCGGTGCCCTGGCCCGCGTACGCCGCGTTCAGCACGCTCATCTGGCTGTTGATGGCGGAGGAGCCGAGGTTGCCGGTGGCGCCGTCGTGGATGACGTGGAAGTACACCGGGATCGTGGTGGAGGCGGCCGCGGCGGAGAGGTTCTGGCCGCTCGCGCGCAGTTTGTCGAGCCTCTTGTGCAGATCGGCATCCATGGACTGGGCCTTGGCGGTGCTGATCTCGTTGGGCTCGGTGATGTGCTGTCCGGCCTTGGGGCGGGCCTCGCGGGCGGTGGCGCTCGTCGTGTCGGAGCAGTCGGCGGCCGGAGTCTTGGCCGCTGCGACACCGGTGGTGGGCGCCGAGACGGGAGCGAGCATCAGGGTTCCGGCCACGACGGCCGTGCCGAGAAGGCGTCTGCGCAGAACGGGGGATATTCGGGCAAGCGCACGCATGCTGACTCCTAGCGGATGCGGTGGGGAGGGGCCTTTCTGGCCGCCGCCGGGAGATTACGTGGACATGCCGAATCTTGATGAGGATCGATCAGGCCCAATCAAACTTCAGGTGAACAGGGGCAATTGGGAGAAAAAATTCGGCGCCCGTCCGGAGTTTGAGATGGCGACGTAATGAAGGGGGTTACCGGGGCGGGTGGTGTGTCCGGATTCGGACCATGGTTCGCACCACCCGCCGTAGCGGCGTGATCTTCCGTTAACAGGCCTCTAGCCGACGCTCATTGGCCGAAAGTCGACCTTGGCGCACGACTCACGCACAGTTAACGCACAGGCGAGTAGACCCGCTCCAGCTTCTGCGTGCCGCTGAGGGTGCGGTACGAACGGGCCCAGGACGAGGTCGCGTTCGGGTCCGTGCGGTCGGAGAGCACGTAGTAGTCCATCTGCGCGCGGTCGGCCGTGATGTCCAGGACGCCGTAGCCGTGCCGGTCGGTGTCGACCCAGTGGACGTGCCGGTTGGCGGCCCGGATGACCGGAGAGGCGATCGCGGAGACGGTGCCCTCGGGGACCTTGACGATGTCGTCGAGGTTGTCGGAGGAGATCGAGGTGACGACGAACTCCGTGGCGGCGGAGGCGGACAGCGGATACGTGCCGGCGTCCACCGGCACGTCGTTGGCCCACGCCATGTGGATGTCGCCGGTCAGGAAGACCGTGTTGCGGATCGCGTTGGAGCGCAGGTGCGCGAGCACTTCGCGGCGGTCGTCCGTGTAGCCGTCCCACTGGTCGGTGTTGAGGGCGATGCCCTCCTGCGGCAGCCCCAGCAGCTTGGCGAGCGGCTTGAAGAGGTCGGCGGACAGCTCGCCGATGGCGAACGGCGAGATCATCACCGAGTTGCCGACCAGCCGCCAGGTGGTGTCCGACGCCTTCAGTCCCGCCTTGAGCCAGTCGAGCTGTGCCCGGCCCGTGATCGTACGGTCCGGGTCGTCCACCGAGCCGCTCGCCGTGGAGGCCTGCTGCGAGCGGAAGGACCGCAGATCGAGCAGCGAGAGGTCGGCGAGCTTGCCGAAGCGCAGTCGGCGGTAGGTGGTGCCCTCGATCGCCGGGCGGACCGGCATCCACTCGAAGTAGGCCTGCTTGGCGGCTGCCTGGCGCGCGGACCAGGTGCCCTCGGCGCCCTCGGTGTGGTTGACCGCGCCGCCCGACCAGGCGTTGTCGGCGAACTCGTGATCGTCCCAGATCGCGATGACCGGCGCCTTGTGGTGCAGCGACTGGAGGTCGGGGTCGGTCTTGTAACGGCCGTGCCGGGTGCGGTAGTCGGCGAGGGTGATGATCTCGTTCGCCGGCGCGTGCGGCCGGACGACCTTGCCGCGGGCCGCGTACTCACCGGACTTGTACTCGTAGATGTAGTCGCCCAGGTGCAGCCAGGCGTCCAGGTCGCCGCGCGCGGCGAGGTGGCGGTACGGGGAGAAGTAGCCGGCCTCCCAGTTGGCGCAGGAGACCACGCCGAAGCGCAGGCCCGCCACGCCCGCGTCGGTCGCGGGGGTGGTGCGGGTGCGGGCGACGGGCGAGTCGGTGCCGCCCGCGGAGAAGCGGAACCAGTAGTCGGTGGCCGGCTCCAGGCCGCGAATGTCCGCCTTGACGGTGTGGTCGGCGGCGGCCGACGCGGTGGTGGAGCCCTTGGAGACGACGCTGGTGAACGCCTTGTCCTTGGCGACGGTCCAGCTCACCTCGGTGTCCGGGCCGAGCCCGGAGCCGGGTATCGCCTCCGGGCTGGGCGTCACCCGGGTCCACAGCAGGATGCCGTCGGGCAGCGGGTCGCCGGAGGCGACACCGTGCAGGAAGGCGGGCGCCTCGGCGGCGCGGGCCGGCAACGCGGCGGCGAGCGGCGCGGCGAGGACGGCGGTGGCGGCCGCGGCCTTGACGACCGTACGGCGGCGGGGGGCACGGGAGTTGTCGGTGCCCGGAGTTTCTTGCGGCTCGGAAGATCTGTATCGACTGGTCACGAGCGGCCAGGTTACCGATCAGTACAAGCCCGGAGCGGGCGAACTCGCAAAAGTTCGCCCGCTCTTCGGCCGACGGTCGCCCAACGGGGGAGCCGACGCCAGCCGTCAAGTCAGCGCTTGCTGTCGCTTCAGCCCTTGAGTGCCGCGTCGATCGCCGTCCGGTAGTCGGCGACAGTGGAAGGCGCGTTCTTTCCGTCCGAGCCGTACAGAGTCTTTCCGTCCATCTTCAGGGTCGGCGTGCCCTGGACGCCGCTGTCGTTGAACTTGGCGGACATGGTCAGCGCCCACTTGTCGTAGGTGCCGTCCTTCACGGCTTTCTGGAACGCCTTGTTGTTCTTCAGGGCGTCCACCGTGTTCGCGACCTTGATCAGGTAGGCGTCGCTCTTGAACTTGTCGTCCGTCTCCTTGGGGTGGTACTTCGTCGAGTAGAGGGCGGTCTTGTACTGCTCGAATGCCTCGGTGCTCACGTTCAGGGCGGCACCCATCGCGCTGAGGGCGTTCTTGGAGCCCTCACCCGTCAGGTTGTTGTCGAGGAACGTGGCGCCGATGTACTGGATCTTGAACTTGCCCGCGTCGAGGTCGCTCTTCACGGTCGAGCCGACGGTCTGCTCGAAAGCGGCGCAGACCGGGCAGCGCGGGTCCTCGTACATCTGGAGGGTCTTCTTGGCGGTGGACTTGCCGATGACGACGGTCGTGCCGTCCTTGCCGCTGGTGTGGGCCGGCTTGACGAGCTTGTCGTCCTTGGCGGCCTCCCAGTAGCCGGGCTTGTTGTTCTGCACCACCGCGTAGCCGATGCCGCCGGCTATCGCGAGGACGGCGACGAGGGAGCCGGCCACGATGACCTGCCGCTTGACCTTGTCGCGCTGGGCCTGGCGCTCGCGCTCGACGCGCAGCCGCTCACGGGCCGCCGACTTCGAGGCCTGGCTGTTCCGCTTGCTCATATTGGTGATCTCCATGTGGGACGCGCACATGCTGTACGCGGAATACGTAGGGGGACTGCTGGTGCTCAGGCGAAAGCGGCCGAGCACGGCGGTCCACGCCGTCCCATGGAGTGGGCGAACAGACGGGTACGGATGGCGGCGATCCGGTGCGCCGGGCGGGCCGGCCGGCGCACCGGCGCGAGCTCCACCGACACGGCGGAGACCGCGACCATCAGGGGGCGGAAGGCGCTGACCGCAGCGGCGCGCAGCAGCTGGGCCAGGGCCCGCTCCCCGCGCCGCAGCCAGGCGGCCGCGAGGAGACCGACGCCGACGTGCGTGGCGAGCAGCAGCCAGGCGGCGGCCGGGTCGGCGTGGGCGAGCAGGGCGACGGCGCGGCCGCTGTCGCCGCCGGTCACCCGGGCGAGCGGCGTGCCCACACTGCCGCCGCCGCACAGCACGTCGAGGCCGACGGAGCGCAGCGGGCCCGCGACCGGGCCGCCCGCCCTGCCGTAACAGACGTGCTGGCCCGTGGTGAAGACGGTGTCGGCGGCCAGCTCCAGCGGGATGAGCAGGGCCGCGATCCGTCCGAAGCCGCGCTCGCGGCCGGCCAGCGCGTACGCGAGCACGAAGACGGCGGCGGCGATCGCGGCCACGGCGTTCAGGGGCAGCGGCATCCGGGACAGCAGTACGTGCGACGCGGTCGAGAGCGTCACCACGACTGCTGTGAACAGAGCCGCGCGAAGGGCTCTGAGCTGGATCCCGGATATGTCCATGGCGCTGAAGAGTGTGGCACGTAGTGCGGTAAGAGACCCCTAAAGGTTTCCTGTGAGCGGCCGGTGATCTACAGGCCCGGAATCCGGCCGTTGCGGAAGAGGTCCACGAAGATCTGGTGATCGGCGCGCGCGCGAGCCCCGTAGCTGTGCGCGAAGTCGACCAGAAGGCCGGCGAAGCCCTCCTCGTCGGCGGCGATCGCCGCGTCGATGGCGCGCTCCGTGGAGAACGGCACCAGGTCCGAGTGGCCGCTCTCGTCGTCCGCCGCCGCGTGCATCGTGGCGGTGGCCCGGCCGAGGTCGGCGACGACCGCCGCGATCTCCTCCAGGTCGTCGATGTCGCCCCAGTCCAGGTCCACGGCGTACGGGGAGACCTCGGCGACGAGCTGGCCCGCGCCGTCCAGCTCGGTCCAGCCGAGCCACGGGTCGGCGTGCGCCTGGAGGGCGCGCTGGGAGATGACCGTGCGGTGGCCCTCGTGCTGGAAGTACTCGCGGATCGAGGAGTCGGTGATGTGCCGGGAGACGGCCGGCGTCTGGGCCTGCTTGATGTAGATCACCACATCGTTCTCCAGGGCGTCGCTGTTGCCCTCCAGAAGGATGTTGTACGACGGCAGGCCGGCCGAGCCGATACCGATGCCGCGGCGGCCCACGACGTCCTTCACGCGGTACGAGTCCGGGCGGGCCAGGGAGGCCTCCGGGAGCGTCTCCAGGTAGCCGTCGAAGGCGGCCAGCACCTTGTAGCGGGTGGCCGCGTCCAGCTCGATGGAGCCGCCGCCGGACGCGAAGCGGCGTTCGAAGTCGCGGATCTCGGTCATCGAGTCGAGCAGCCCGAAGCGGGTCAGCGAGCGGGCGTCGCGCAGCGCGTCGAGAAGCGGGCCCTCGGCGGTGTCCAGCGTGAAGGGCGGCACCTCGTCGCTCTTGGCGCCGGTGGCGAGGGCGTGGATGCGCTCGCGGTAGGCGGCCGCGTACGTGCGCACCAGGTCGGCGATCTGCTCGTCGCCGAGCGCCTTCGCGTACCCGAGCAGCGCCACGGAGGCCGCGAAGCGCTTGAGGTCCCAGGTGAAGGGGCCGACGTACGCCTCGTCGAAGTCGTTCACATTGAAGATCAGGCGGCCGTTCGCGTCCATGTACGTGCCGAAGTTCTCGGCGTGCAGGTCGCCGTGGATCCACACGCGAGAGGTGCGCTCGTCCAGGTACGGGCCGCCCCGCTTCTCGGCGTCGAGGTCGTGGTAGAAGAGGCTCGCCGTGCCCCGGTAGAACGCGAAGGCGGAGGCCGCCATCTTGCGGAACTTCACGCGGAACGCGGCCGGGTCGGCGGCCAGGAGCTCGCCGAAGGCGGTGTCGAAGACGGCGAGGATCTGCTCGCCGCGTTGCTCGTCGCTGAGCTGCGGAACCGACATCGCTGGGTGCCTCCTGGTGCAGGTGGTGCTTGATGTGTGGGACGGGAGTGCCGCCGGTTCGGGACAGGTGTTCCGACCACTTCCAACGGACGAAAGTACCCGGGAGTGCCCGAGTACCCGCACGAAGGTACGTGTGACGGGCCCCGGAGTGTCAGTGCCGCGTCATAGACTTCGACGCTGTCCCCCCAGACTGTCCGCAGCCTGTCGCCCACAGTTCTCCTTGGAGGCCACAACCGTGTCGAAGCCGCCGTTCACGCACCTGCACGTCCACACCCAGTACTCGCTGCTGGACGGTGCCGCGCGGCTCAAGGACATGTTCGATGCCTGCAATGAGATGGGCATGACCCACATCGCCATGAGCGACCACGGCAACCTCCACGGGGCGTACGACTTCTTCCATTCGGCCAAGAAGGCGGGCGTCACGCCGATCATCGGCATCGAGGCGTACGTCGCCCCGGAGTCCCGGCGCAACAAGCGCAAGATCCAGTGGGGCCAGCCGCACCAGAAGCGCGACGACGTGTCCGGTTCGGGTGGTTACACGCACAAGACGATCTGGGCGGCGAACAGCACGGGCCTGCACAACCTCTTCAAGCTCTCCTCGGACGCGTACGCCGAGGGCTGGCTGCAGAAGTGGCCCCGCATGGACAAGGAGACGATCTCCCAGTGGTCCGAGGGGCTCATCGCCTCGACGGGCTGCCCCTCCGGTGAGCTGCAGACCCGGCTGCGCCTCGGCCAGTTCGACGAGGCGCTGAAGTCGGCCGCCGAGTACCAGGACATCTTCGGCAAGGACCGGTACTTCCTGGAGCTGATGGACCACGGCATCGAGATCGAGCGCCGGGTCCGCGACGGTCTCCTCGACATCGGCAAGAAGCTCGGCATCCCGCCGCTGGTGACCAACGACTCGCACTACACGTACGCGAACGAGGCGACCGCCCACGACGCCCTGCTGTGCATCCAGACCGGCAAGAACCTCTCCGACCCGGACCGCTTCCGCTTCGACGGCACCGGCTACTACCTGAAGTCCACGGACGAGATGTACGCCATCGACGCCTCGGACGCCTGGCAGGAGGGCTGCGCCAACACGCTCCTGGTGGCCGAGCAGATCGACACCGCCGGCATGTTCGAGGCGAAGAACCTCATGCCGAAGTTCGACATCCCCGAGGGGTTCACCGAAGTCACCTGGTTCAAGGAGGAAGTCCGGCTCGGCATGGACCGCCGCTTCCCCGGCGGCGTCCCCGAGGACCGCCAGAAGCAGGTCGAGTACGAGATGGACGTCATCATCCAGATGGGGTTCCCGGGGTACTTCCTCGTCGTCGCCGACTTCATCATGTGGGCCAAGAAGCAGGGCATCGCGGTGGGCCCGGGCCGTGGCTCCGCGGCCGGTTCGATCGTCGCGTACGCCATGGGCATCACCGACCTCGACCCGATCCCGCACGGTCTGATCTTCGAGCGGTTCCTCAACCCCGAGCGCGTCTCCATGCCCGACGTCGACATCGACTTCGACGAGCGCAGGCGCGTCGAGGTGATCAGGTACGTGACGGAGAAGTACGGCGCCGACAAGGTCGCCATGATCGGCACCTACGGCAAGATCAAGGCCAAGAACGCCATCAAGGACTCCGCGCGCGTGCTGGGCTACCCGTACGCGATGGGCGACCGCCTCACCAAGGCGATGCCCGCCGACGTCCTCGGCAAGGGCATCGACCTGAACGGCATCACCGATCCCAAGCACCCTCGCTACAGCGAGGCGGGCGAGATCCGCGCGATGTACGAGAACGAGCCGGACGTGAAGAAGGTCATCGACACCGCCAAGGGCGTCGAGGGCCTGGTCCGGCAGATGGGTGTGCACGCCGCCGGCGTGATCATGTCCAGCGAGCCCATCGTCGACCACGCCCCGATCTGGGTCAGGCACACGGACGGCGTGACCATCACGCAGTGGGACTACCCGCAGTGCGAGTCGCTGGGCCTGCTGAAGATGGACTTCCTCGGCCTGCGCAACCTGACGATCATGGACGACGCCGTCAAGATGGTGAAGTCCAACAAGGGCATCGACCTCGACCTGCTGGCCCTGCCGCTCGACGATCCGACGACCTTCGAACTGCTCCAGCGCGGCGAGACCCTCGGCGTGTTCCAGTTCGACGGCGGCCCCATGCGCTCGCTGCTGCGCCTGATGAAGCCCGACAACTTCGAAGACATCTCCGCCGTCTCCGCGCTCTACCGTCCGGGCCCGATGGGCATGGACTCGCACACGAACTACGCGCTCCGCAAGAACGGCATGCAGGAGATCACGCCGATCCATAAGGAGCTGGAGGAGCCCCTCCAGGAGGTCCTCGCGGTCACCTACGGCCTGATCGTCTACCAGGAGCAGGTGCAGAAGGCCGCCCAGATCATCGCCGGTTACTCGCTCGGCGAGGCCGACATCCTGCGCCGCGTGATGGGCAAGAAGAAGCCCGACGAGCTGGCGAAGAACTTCACCATTTTCCAGGCCGGCGCAAAGAAGAACGGCTACAGCGACGAGGCGATCCAGGCGCTGTGGGACGTGCTGGTCCCCTTCGCCGGATACGCGTTCAACAAGGCCCACTCCGCCGCGTACGGCCTGGTCTCGTACTGGACCGCGTATCTGAAGGCGAACCACCCCGCCGAGTACATGGCGGGACTGCTCACCTCGGTCAAGGACGACAAGGACAAGTCGGCCGTCTATCTGAACGAGTGCCGGCGCATGGGCATCAAGGTGCTGCCGCCGAACGTCAACGAGTCCGAGCAGAACTTCGCCGCCCAGGGCGACGACGTGATCCTCTTCGGCCTCTCCGCCGTCCGCAACGTCGGCACGAACGTGGTCGAGTCGATCATCAAGAGCCGCAAGGCCAAGGGGAAGTACGCCTCCTTCCCCGACTACCTCGACAAGGTCGAGGCGGTGGCCTGCAACAAGCGCACCACCGAATCGCTGATCAAGGCGGGCGCCTTCGACACGATGGGGCACACCCGCAAGGGCCTCACCGCACAGTTCGAGCCGATGATCGACAACGTGGTGGCGGTCAAGCGCAAAGAAGCCGAGGGCCAGTTCGACCTCTTCGGCGGGATGGGCGACGACAGCGCCGACGAGCCGGGCTTCGGCCTCGACGTGGAGTTCACCACCGACGAGTGGGACAAGGCCTATCTGCTCGCCCAGGAGCGGGAGATGCTCGGCCTGTACGTCTCCGACCACCCGCTCTTCGGCCTGGAGCACGTGCTGTCCGACAAGGCGGACGCGGGCATCTCCCAGCTCACCGGAGGTGAGCACGCGGACGGCGCGGTCGTCACGATCGGCGGCATCATCTCGGGCCTCCAGCGCAAGATGACCAAGCAGGGCAACGCCTGGGCGATCGCGACGGTCGAGGACCTCGCCGGTTCCCTGGAGTGCATGTTCTTCCCGGCGACCTACCAGCTGGTGTCGACGCAACTCGTCGAGGACGCCGTGGTGTTCGTCAAGGGCCGGCTCGACAAGCGCGAGGACGTGCCCCGCCTGGTCGCGATGGAGCTCCAGGTCCCCGACCTGTCGAACGCGGGCACCAACGCGCCCGTGATCCTCACCATCCCGGCGCTGAAGGTCACCCCGCCCATGGTCAGCCGGCTCGGCGAGATCCTCAGTCACCACAAGGGCGAGAGCGAGGTCCGCATCAAGCTCCAGGGCCCGCGCAAGACCACGGTGCTGCGGCTCGACCGGCACCGGGTGAAGCCGGACCCGGCGCTCTTCGGCGACCTGAAGGTGCTGCTGGGCCCGTCCTGCCTGGCGGGCTGAGCGGCCGAAGCCGGGCCGGGAGACCGACGTGCGGCTGGGCAACTGACGTGAGCGAGGGGCGTACCCGAAACCGGGTACGCCCCTCGTTCGTGCCTGGGCCTCAACAGCCCGCGTTCAGCCGTCAGTTGTGGCCGAAGCGCTTCTGGTGCTTACGGGCAACATCCGCCGGGCTGCCCTGGGCCTGCGACATCGGCGACTGCTGCGCCTCCGCCGAGGACCGCTGGGCCTGCTCCTGCGCACGCTCGGCCTGCGAGGAGCGGTCCTGCTGGCTGCCCTGCTTGCGGTTCTTGTTCTTGGCCATGGGGATCTGCCTCCTGAAGGGGATCTAGGGGCCAGGGCCGGGACCAGATTCACACAGACGGACAAGCCGCGCATTTCGGATAATTACCGTGCGTAATAAGCACTGTCGGAGAGTGATCTTCGGATCCGCCACGCCGAAGATCGAGTTCGGGCCGTTAACCTCCGCGCCGTCGGGCAGACTCGAAGGAAGCCCGAAGCAAACCTCCCGGAAAGAGGGTGGATCGCGTGGACCGCTGCATCGTCCTGGTGGACGCCGGGTATCTGCTCGGGGCTGCCGCCAGTCTCCTCGCCGGGGATTCCTCCCGCTCCCGGATCACCGTCGACCACGCCGCCCTCATCCAGGGCCTGCGCGAGCGCGCCGAGTCGGACACGGAACGGCCCCTGCTGCGCATCTACTGGTTCGACGGCGCCCCCGACCGTGTACCGCAGCCGGAGCACCGCAGACTCCGCGTGATGCCACGCGTGACGGTACGGCTGGGCGCCCTGACGCGCAGCGACGGGAGATGGGCGCAGAAGGGCGTCGACGCCGCGATGCACGCCGAGCTGACCGAGCTCGCCCGCAACCGCGCCTGCTCCGACATCGTCCTGGTGACCGGTGACGGAGATCTGCTGCCCGGCATGATGGCCGCCAAGGAGCACGGCGTCGCCGTACACCTGTGGGCCGTGCAGGCCGCCGACGGCGACTACAACCAGTCCGAGGACCTGGTCGCCGAGGCCGACGAGCGGCGCGTGCTCGACCGGACCTGGATCACCAAGGCCGTACGAGCGAAGGACCTCGGCGGAGTCTGCGCGCCGCCGCCCGCGCCGCGCCCCGAGATCGCCGCGATCCTCTCCGCGCCGCTGCCCGATTCGGCGCTCGCCGCAGCCGCCGAGCGGCCCGCCCAGGAGGCGGAGCACGGTGCGGCTTCCGAGCCGGGGCACGGCGGGGAGGAGCGGGTGCCCGCGCCCAAGGGCGGCGTCCCCACCCCGAAGGACCTGGCCGCCCTGCGCGCTCCCGGCGCCCAGCCGGCCCAGCATCCCGCGAGCGCGACCCTGCGCTGGTCGTCCGACAAGGGCTGGGTGGAGCGGCCCGGCTCCGCCGCCGAGCCCGCGGAGGCCGCCTCGATGCCGACGCTCGCCCAGCTGACCTCGGCGGAGCAGCGCTGGGCCGACCGTGAGGAGGACATCACCACGGTCGGCGGCGATCCGTACGAGGTCGGGCAGGTCTTCGCCCGGCGCTGGATGGAGCGGCTCACCGACCAGACGCTGCTGCAGAAGCTCTCCACGATGTACCCGCGCGTCCCGCACCGCGTGGACGGCGAGCTGCTGCGCTACGCCGCCCGCTTCGGCCTCCTCGCCCACAAGGACGACCAGATCGACGAACACGACCGCTATGCGATCCGGGCCGGCTTCTGGCGCGAGATCGACGTCCGTACGGCGGCGGAGCACGCGCCCGCGGGGGAGTGACGGCCCCGCGAGCGCGTCGTGCGGGAGGCCCGGGAGAGGACCCGGGCTCATATCGGGGCATCGGACCCCGTACCCTCGTGCTTCGTGAGTACGCGCACGGCACAGGCAGTCCGGAACGGGCACAGGGGCGATGTCGTGTGCGCGGTGCGGGGTCTCACCAAGACGTATCCGGCCGTCCGCGGCCGCCGCGGGACGCCCGGGGCGCCCGAAGTGCGGGCCACCGACGAGGTGAGCCTCGACATCCGGCGCGGTGAGATCTTCGGACTGCTCGGACCCAACGGCGCCGGCAAGTCCAGCCTCGTACGGCAGCTGACCGGGCTGATGCGGCCCGACAGCGGCAGCGTCGAGATCCTCGGCCACGACATCGTGCGTCACCCCGAGCGGGCCGCGCGGATCCTCGCCTACCTCGGCCAGGAGTCCACCGCCCTCGACGAGCTGACCGTCTCGCTCGCCGCCGAGACCACCGGGCGGCTGCGCGGGCTCGACCTCCGTGCGGCGCGCGCCGAGCGGGACGCCGTCCTCGACGAGCTGGGCCTCACGGCGATCGCCGGACGGCCGCTGAAGAAGCTGTCCGGCGGGCAACGGCGGCTGGCCTGCTTCGCCGCCGCGCTGGTGGGTGAGCGGCCGCTGCTCGTGCTCGACGAACCGACCACCGGCATGGACCCCGTGGCCAGGCGGGCCGTGTGGGGCGCTGTCGACCGGCGGCGCGCCGAGCGCGGCGCCACTGTCCTGCTCGTCACCCACAACGTCATCGAGGCCGAGACCGTCCTCGACCGGGTCGCCGTCCTCGACCGCGGCCGCGTCATCGCCTGCGACACCCCGGCCGGTCTCAAGGAGCGGGTCGCGGGCGAGGTGCGCGTCGAGCTGGTGTGGCGCGATCGGGCACCGCTCGACGTCCCGGAGGTCGCCGCGCTGCGCGAGCGCGCCGTCGAGGCCGGGCGGCGCTGGACCCTCAGGCTCGCCCCCGAGGAGGCCCGCGCGGCCGTCGCCACCGTCACCGGAGGCGCCGCCTTCGCCGCCCTGGACGACTTCACGCTGGCCACACCGAGCCTGGAGGACGTGTACCTCGCGCTCGGCGGCAACGCGCAGGGACTGGTCAAGGCATGAGCGCGGGAGCCGCCGTATCCGTACGGAACGTGAGAGGCGCCGTGGACGTTGGGAACCTGACGGCTGCCGGAGCGAAGGAGAGCAGCTCGACGTGAGTGTCGTATCCGCGGAGGTACTGCCGCCCGCGAGCGCGGGCAGCGCGCTGTCGTCGGCCGACGAGGCCGGTGACGCCGCCGAGCTCGGGCCGCGCGCCCGGCTGTGGCCGTCGCTCGCCGCGGTGTACCGCGCGCAGCTCTCCCGCGCCCGTGTCGCACGGATTCCGCTGCTGTTCGTGGCCACCTTCCAGTCCGTCGGGATCATGGTCCTGATGCGCGGGGTCGTGGACGGCGGGGGCGAGGCACGGGCCGTGGTCGCCGGGGCGTCCGTCCTCGTCGTCGCCTTCGTCGCGCTGAACCTGCTGGCGCAGTACTTCGGGCAGCTGCGGGCCAGCGGGGGGCTCGACCACTACGCCACCCTCCCGGTGCCGCCCGCCGCGGTCGTGCTCGGCGCGGCCGGTGCGTACGCCTCCTTCACCGTGCCCGGGACACTCGCCACCGCCGTCTTCGGGTGCGTGCTCTTCGGACTGCCGATGGCCCACCTGTGGGTGCTCGCCGCGGTCGTCCCGCTCGCTGGCGCCGCGCTCGCCGGGCTCGGGGCCGCGCTCGGGCTGCTCGCGCCGCGGCCCGAACTCGCCACGCTGCTCGGACAGTTGGGGATGTCGGCGGCGCTGCTGCTCGGGGTGCTGCCGCCGGACCGGCTGCCGACGGTCGTGCAGTACGGGCGTGATCTGCTGCCTTCCACGTACGGCGTCGAGGCCTTCGCCCGGAGCTTCTCCGCACATCCCGACTGGGCCTTCGTCCTCGCCGACCTCGGTGTGTGCGCGGGCGTCGGGGTCGCCTCGCTGGCCGTGGCGACGTGGGCGTACCGCCGGGCGGCCGTCCGGTGACGCGGCCGTCATACGGGCCTGGCACGATGGCGGTGTGACCGCACCGCTGACTCCGCCTCCGCCGCCGCACGACCAGACTCCGCACAACGCCTGGCAGGCACCGCCTGCCGGGGGTGCTGTGGGGACTACCGCGTACGAACAGGACGGCCCCGGAATGAAGACCGAAGTGCGGGAGGCCGCCGTGATCACGGTGGGCGTGGCGCTCGGTGGGGTGCTGCTCGGGCTGCTGTGGTGGTGGCTGGCGCCGCATGTGCCGCTGGTCGGGGGTGTGGTCGACAAGAGCTGGGTCGTCTACCTCAAGGACACCGAGGGGGAGCAGGCCGTCGGGGTCGATGGAACGTTCACTCTGCTGGCGCTCGCGTTCGGGGCGGTCAGTGCGGTGGTTGTCTTTCTGCTGCGTAGGCGTGGGGGTGTGCCGCTGGTGGTCGCGCTCGCCGTTGGGGGGCTGCTGGGGTCGTTGCTCGCCTGGCGGCTGGGGATCTGGCTGGGCCCCTCGCAGAATGTGATCGCCCACGCGAAGGCTGTGGGCAAGGGCGTGACGTTCTCCGCGCCGCTGAAGCTGAGTGCCAAGGGGGCGTTGATGGCTTGGTCCCTGGCGGCGCTGGTGGTCCATCTCGGGCTCACGGCGCTGTTCGGGCCGCGGGATCCCGATCCGTACCAGCAGAGCCCGTACGCGGCGCCCGCGCCTCCGGCTCCGCCGGCGGCCTGACGGGTCCCCGGTCGCCGGGGGGTGTGGGCCTGCGGGCTTGCGGGCCCGCAGGCCTTCGACGGGGTCGCTGACGGATGGAGTTCGCCCCCTCCGCCCCTACCCTGCCCGTTGTCCTGGGGGCTGCGCCCCCTCTCCCCCTGCCATCGCGCTTGCGCGCTCGTCCTCAAACGCCGGACAGGCTGAAACTACTCAGGCCGGCCGGCGGCCATGGTTCGAGCGGCCCTTCTTTGTGCGCCACCTGCGTTTGCGGGTTTTCTTCGACATGTCTCTCGTGCTTAGCCGAGGACGGGGGGTTCGTCGAGGGGTCAGGCGCGGGCGATGGGGGCGGAGCGGGCTTCGGTGAGCTTGGTGAGGTCGGTGGGGCTCAGTTCGACTTCGAGGCCGCGGCGGCCCGCCGAGACGCAGATCGTGGCGTGGGCCTCGGCGGAGGAATCCAGGACCGTGGGGAGCTTTTTGCGTTGGCCCAAGGGGGAGATCCCGCCGCGTACGTAGCCCGTCGTGCGTTCGGCCGCCGCGGGGTCCGCCATCGCGGCGCGCTTGCCGCCCACCGCCGTGGCGAGAGACTTGAGGTCCAGGGAGCCCGCCACGGGGACGACGGCGACCACGAGGGAGCCGTCGACGTCCGCCACCAGCGTCTTGAAGACGCGGTCGGGCGAGACGCCCATCGCCTCGGCGGCCTCCTCGCCGTAGGACGGGTGCGAGGGGTCGTGCTCGTAGGCGTGGACCGTGAAGTCCACGCCGGCCGCCGTCAGGGCCACCGTCGCCGGAGTGCCGCCGGACTGCTGCTGCTTCTTCGACTTCTTCGCCATACCGGCCCTCAGTTGAGACTCGTCGGGCTGCGCGTCAGGTCCGAGGCGGGCAGCGACGGCAGATTACGGATGATGGCCGTCTCCGCGCGAAGGAGTTTCAGCTCCTCGCGCAGCCGCGCCGCCGTGTCCGGGGCCTGGAGCAGCCGCTGCTTCGCCGGGATGTCGAGCATCACGGCGGCCGCGACGAGGTAGGAGACGACGGACGGCTCGTCCGGCAGCTCCGCGCCCGTGGACAGCGAGCGTTCCCGCGCGCCGGCCAGTCGCTTCTGGTACTGGCGGAAGGCCCGCAGCACGCCCTCCGCGAGCGCGCCCGCCTCCTCGCCCGGGTCCTCCGGCAGCTCCTCCAGCTCGGCCATGAGGTACGCGCCGGAGGCGTCCACGGACACCAGGCGCACCCGCGTGGTCCCGGTCGCCAGCACCTCGAAGCTGCCGTCGGCGCGCTCGCGGATGGTCGCCGCGTCCGCGATGCAGCCCACCTCGTGGAAGGCCTTGGCCGGGTCGTCGCCGAAACCGGCCGCGGGCCCGCGCTCGGGTACGGCGGTCGGGTCGGGCATGCCGGGCGAGGTCGGCGCGACCTCGTGGCCGTCGCGGATGGCGACGACGGCGAACTGGCGCGGCTCGTCCTCGGGGGTCTTCAGCAGATCGCGCATCATGGCGCGGTAGCGCGCCTCGAACACGTTCAGAGGAAGGACGAGCCCGGGGTACAGCACCGAGTTCAGGGGGAAGAGCGGGAGCCGGACGGTGGTCACGACGGGCAAGCCTAATGGTCGTCGGAGTGATCGCGTCCGCCGTGCTCACTCCGTGGATGTGCGGAGGCCGGAACGGGAGGATGTCCAGGTGGCCGTCCGCCGTGCAGCGGGCGCCCCGCGGCGACCTCCAGACGGATCCCGTCCCGCAGTTCCAGGAACTGGCCCAGCGGGTCGTCGGAGACCCGGTCCCAGGGGAACGTGGTGGCGTACGGCCCGATCCGGTGCAGCTGCGCCAGGGCGTCCTCCCAGCGCTCCAGCCGGACCAGGACGTAACTGAGGACGTTGCGGACCTCCGCGGGCCACGGGTCGGCCGCCGCATAGGTAGATGAGAGCCCGATCGCGAGGTCGGCGGCCAGGTCCAGGCGCTCGCGGGCCACGACCGCCCCGCCGCCCTCCGTCAGGTACGCGAAGGCGGCGCGTACCGGCAGCGCCTGCACGAGGGAGCCGGGCAGGGCGTCCTGCGCGGCCCGCTCGGCGAAGTCGAAGCATTCGCGGTGCGAGCCGTACCAGGCGGCCGAGAGGTACTGGAGGGCGGCCACATGGCAGCCGTAGTGGTGCGGGGAACGGCGTACGGCCTCGCCCCACAGCTTCTCGAACTCGGTGTGTCCGGCGTTGGTGCCGCGGGCGTGGTCGAGCGCGATCCGCCAGGGCACCGGGTCACGCGGATCGCCCTCGGCGGCGGCGGTGATCAGCGGGCCGACCTGGCGCAGCAGCTCGGCGCGGGCCGGTGACTCCCAGCCGCGGCGGACTGCCAGCTCGGCCCTGACCAGCAGCGCGTCCGGGTCGTGCGGGGCGGCGTCCTGCCAGTCCCGCAGCCACTCGTCGCGGGAGCGCGCGAAGGAGGCGAGGCGCTGCGCGTACCGGTCGCGGTTCTCCCACTCGGCGGCCTCGCGGGTGGTGGCGAGCAGCTTGGCGGCCGGGGCGTAGTCGCCGCGGCCCGCCGCGACGAGCGCGGGTCCGAGCCGCTCGTCCGGGGCGTCGAGCAGCACCTCGTCGTCGGCGGGCAGCCCGACCGCGAGGCGCGAGGTGTTCCTGACCATCCGGGCCGCACGGATGAACGCGCGCAGCAGTGCCATGGTGGGCCCTCCTTCGCGTCCGAGCCTCAGCCGCTCCCGCGGACCTGCGCCGCTCGCCGTCGTGGCCGCTCAACTGATGACTGATGGTTGTGGTGGGATGACCACTGCCCTTCAGTCATGGTTGTACAAGCCGAGGTAAAAAGCTCAGCTGCGGCGCAGCAGCCTTGTCGCCCCCGCCGCCACCGTCGTCGCCAGGATCCAGCCGAGCAGGACCACCACCGCGGCCAGCCACTGCCAGCCGCCGCGCAGCTGCCAGAAGCCCACCTGGCCGAGGTCGATGACCGGCAGCAGCAGGTCCAGGGCGAACAGCGAGGCGTTCCACGGCGGATGCTCGGAGCCGTTGATCGGCGGATGGCTGGCGTGCGCGAAGGCGAACGAGGAGGCCGCCCACAGCACCGCCATCCACAGGGCCGCCCGCCCGGGCCGGTACCCGTAGGCGACCGTCCAGTCCTGCGCGTACCCCCAGAACTTGCCCGCGACGGGCAGCGTCTCGCGGCGGCGCCGCTGCTTGGCGAGCAGCACCTCGCGCGCGTCCTCGTCCTCGCCGGAGTTGCGCAGCACGGTGGCCAGGCGTTCGTACGGTTCCGGGTTGTACTCGGCGGTCGCCGCGGTCACCCATTCCAGGCGCTCGGTCAGCGGGAAGTGGCCCTGCGGTACGAGGTTCTCGTAGCTGAATCCGCCCATGTGCAGGCGGCCCGGGCCCGGCCAGCTCTCCGCCTTGTCGACCAGGTTCCCCACGCGCGCGCCCGACAGCACGACCTTGCCGCGCTCGGGCCCCTCGCCGAGGAAGCGCAGCTCCGGTGTCTGCACCCGGCGCAGCGACAGCTCCTGCTCGTCGTCGAGGGAGAAGCGGGCCCGCTCGAGGTCGACGGCGTCCCCGAACCGCCCGTCGTCGAGGCGGATCCCGCCCTGGCACTCGAACCGCTGGACCAGCGTGCCGCGTGCGGGCGTGGCGCCGCTCATCTGGAGGGGATTGCCGACCCCGGCCGGGGTCAGATAGAGCGTGCGTCCCACCGTCAGCTGGGGGGCGTTGAGCGCCCGGGGGCCGTACGGATTGGCGAGCCTGCTGCCGCGCAGGCTGAGCGACACGCCGACCGTGGCGCCGCGCAGGCTCAGCTCGCCGTGCGACTCCAGCATCTCGGCCTGGAGGTCCTGCCCGACTGTCATGCCGTCGCCGGTGATCGACTGGCCGCGCCGGTCGCGGTAGACGATGGCCTGGTTGAGGAGCAAATCCGTGCCGATGTGCGCGTCGGTGAGGCGTACCCCGTTGTGGAAGCGGCAGCGCGGCAGATGCAGGTCGCCCTCGGTGTGCACGCGGGCCGCCTCCAGCCGCGGCACCGCACAGTTCACCAGCCGTGCGGTCGTGAAGCGGGCCTCCGGCAGGAGGACCTCCTTCTCGAAGCGGCAGCCCTTCAGCTCGACGTACGGCACCACGGTCCCGCCGGCCAGATCGAAGACGTCCATGATCTGCACGCCCTGGAGCTTCAGGGAGGAGACCCGGCCGTCCAGCGCGGGCGGGCCGTTCAGCAGCAGCCAGGCCACGATCCGTGCCCGGACGCTGCGCTCGGGCCCCCAGGGGTGGCCGCCGTGCGGATCGTCCACGGTCGCGTCGCCGCTCCGCAGGTCGTACGTGCTGCCGTTGCGGAAGGCCTGCCACATTCCGGCTTCGGCGGCGGTCAGATCGTCCGGCAGGGCTCCACCTCGGATGCCGGCACCCTCGGTCACGGCTTTTCCATCCTCCTCAGCTACTCGCGGGTTTCGTACACCCGTTCAATGCCCGCTCAGTGACGGCCCGAACGCTACTGGTGAGGGGGATCTTCCGCGGAACCGGAGGTGGCGTGTATCAGCCATTGATACGGCCGACCGACGCCTTATCGCCGTCTGAGAGAATTGCGTACGTGATCTCCCGAATCGATCTGCGCGGCGACGCCCTCCCCGAGGGCCCCGCCCTGCGCGACCTGCTGCCCCGAGCCGACTTCGACGTCTCGGCCGCCCTGGAGAAGGTGCGTCCGATCTGCGAGGCCGTGCATCATCGGGGAGACGCTGCGCTGATCGACTTCGCGGAGAAGTTCGACGGCGTACGGCTGGAGTCCGTACGGGTCCCGGCGCAGGTGCTCGCGGACGCCCTGGAGCAGCTCGACCCGGCCGTGCGCGCGGCCCTGGAGGAGTCCATCCGGCGCGCCCGGCTCGTCCACCGCGAGCAGCGGCGTACGACGCACACCACCCAGGTCGTGCCCGGCGGCACCGTCACCGAGAAGTGGGTGCCGGTCGAGCGTGTGGGGCTGTACGCGCCGGGCGGCCGGTCCGTCTACCCGTCCTCCGTGATCATGAACGTGGTCCCGGCGCAGGAGGCCGGAGTCCCGTCGATCGCCCTCGCCTCCCCGGCGCAGGCCGAGTTCGACGGCCTCCCGCACCCGACGATCCTCGCCGCGTGCGCGCTGCTCGGCGTCGACGAGGTCTACGCCGCCGGTGGCGCGACCGCCGTCGCGATGTTCGCGTACGGCACCGAGTCCTGCCCGCCCGCCAACATGGTCACCGGCCCCGGCAACATCTGGGTCGCCGCCGCCAAGCGGTACTTCGCGGGGAAGATCGGCATCGACGCGGAGGCCGGTCCCACCGAGATCGCGATTCTCGCCGACGAGACCGCCGACCCGGTGCACGTCGCCTCCGACCTGATCAGCCAGGCCGAGCACGACCCGCTGGCCGCCGCCGTCCTCGTCACGGACTCCGTGGCGCTCGCGGACGCGGTCGAGAAGGAGCTGGAGCCGCAGGTCGCGGCCACCAAGCACATCGAGGACCGGATCGTCCCGGCGCTGGGCGGCAGGCAGTCGGCGATCGTGCTCGTCGACGGCGTCGACGAGGGCCTGCGGGTCGTCGACGCGTACGGCGCCGAGCACCTGGAGATCCAGACGGCCGACGCCGCCGCCGTGGCCGACCGGGTGAAGAACGCGGGCGCGATCTTCGTGGGACCGTGGGCGCCCGTCTCCCTCGGCGACTACTGCGCGGGCTCCAACCACGTGCTGCCGACCGGCGGTTGCGCCTGCCACTCCTCCGGCCTGTCCGTCCAGTCGTTCCTGCGCGGCATCCACATCGTCGACTACACGTGGGACGCGCTGGCCGACGTGGCGCATCACGTGGTGACGCTTGCGGAGGCGGAGGACCTGCCCGCGCACGGCGCGGCGATCAAGGCGCGGTTCGGATGGAAGGTACCGACGAGCAAGTGACCGGCATCGACGATCTCCCCGTACGGGACGAGCTGCGCGGCAAGTCCCCCTACGGCGCGCCCCAGTTGGACGTCCCCGTACGGCTGAACACCAACGAGAACCCGTACCCGCTGCCCGAGCCGCTCGTGGAGCGGATCGCCGAGCGGGTGCGCGAGGCCGCCCGGAACCTCAACCGCTACCCCGACCGGGACGCGGTGGAGCTGCGCACCGAGCTGGCCAGGTACCTGACGAAGACCGGCGGGCACCGGGTCGCCGCGGAGAACGTCTGGGCGGCCAACGGCTCCAACGAGGTCATCCAGCAGCTGCTGCAGACCTTCGGCGGACCCGGCCGTACGGCGATCGGTTTCGAGCCGTCGTACTCGATGCACGCGCTCATCGCGCGCGGCACGGGCACCGGCTGGATCTCCGGTCCCCGCAACGAGGACTTCACGATCGACCGCGCCGCCGCCGAGCAGGCCATCGCCGAGAACCGGCCGGACGTCGTCTTCATCACCACCCCCAACAACCCCACGGGCAACGCGGTGCCGCCCGAGACGGTCCTCGCGCTGTACGAGGCCGCGCAGGCGGCGAAGCCGTCCATGGTGGTGGTCGACGAGGCGTACATCGAGTTCAGCCACGGCGACTCGCTGCTGCCGCTGCTCGAAGGTCGGCCGAATCTCGTCGTCTCCCGGACGATGTCGAAGGCGTTCGGAGCCGCGGGCCTCCGGCTCGGCTATCTCGCCGCGCACCCGGCGGTCGTGGACGCCGTCCAGCTCGTACGGCTGCCGTACCACCTGTCGGCCGTCACGCAGGCGACCGCGCTGGCCGCCCTGGAGCACACCGACACCCTGCTCGGCTATGTCGAGCAGCTGAAGGCCGAGCGGGACCGGCTGGTCGCCGAGCTGCGCGCGATCGGCTACGACGTGACCGAGTCCGACGCGAACTTCGTGCAGTTCGGGCGGTTCGCCGACTCTCATGAGGTCTGGCAGAAGATCCTCGACCGGGGCGTCCTGGTCCGGGACAACGGCGTACCGGGGTGGCTGCGGGTCTCCGCGGGAACCCCCGAAGAGAACGACGCGTTCCTCGACGCGGTCCGTGAACTGAAGAAGGAGCAGAGCGCATGAGCCGCGTAGGACGGGTGGAACGGACGACGAAGGAGACGTCGGTCCTCGTCGAGATCGATCTCGACGGGTCCGGCAAGGTCGATGTGTCGACAGGAGTCGGCTTCTACGACCACATGCTCGACCAGCTCGGCCGGCACGGTCTGTTCGACCTGACCGTGAAGACCGAGGGCGACCTGCACATCGACTCGCACCACACCATCGAGGACACCGCCCTCGCGCTGGGTGCCGCCTTCAAGCAGGCGCTCGGCGACAAGGTGGGGATCTATCGATTCGGCAACTGCACGGTGCCGCTGGACGAGTCGCTCGCCCAGGTGACGGTGGACCTGAGCGGCCGCCCGTACCTCGTGCACACCGAGCCCGAGAAGATGGCGCCGATGATCGGCGAGTACGACACGACGATGACCCGGCACATCCTGGAGTCCTTCGTCGCCCAGGCCCAGATCGCGCTGCACGTGCACGTGCCGTACGGGCGCAACGCGCACCACATCGTGGAGTGCCAGTTCAAGGCGCTCGCCCGGGCGCTGCGCTATGCCTCCGAGCGCGACCCGCGCGCCGCCGGAATCCTTCCCTCCACGAAGGGCGCGCTGTAAAGCCATGACCGGACTCAACACCATTCTCATCGTCGCCGGACTCTTCCTCCTCGGCGGCGTCTACTCCTTCGTCAAGCAGGAGATGCCCAAGAGCCTCATCGTGCTGCTGTCGATCGGCGCCGCGATGTGCCTCGTGGCGGGCGTCATGAGGCTGGAGGTGTGGAATTGAGCAGCTCAGTCAAAAGGAAGCAGGTCGTGGTCTTCGACTACGGCTTCGGGAACGTCCGCTCCGCCGAGCGCGCCCTCGCCCGCACCGGTGCCGAGGTCGAGATAACGCGTGACTTCGACACGGCGATGAACGCGGACGGGCTGCTGGTGCCCGGTGTCGGCGCCTTCGCGGCCTGTATGAAGGGCCTCAAGGAGGCGCGCGGCGACTGGATCGTCGACCGCCGGCTGTCCGGCGGACGCCCGGTCATGGGCATCTGCGTCGGCATGCAGATCCTCTTCGCGCGGGGCATCGAGCACGGCGTGGAGACCGAGGGCCTGGACGAGTGGCCCGGCTCGGTCGAGCCGCTGCAGGCCGAGATCGTGCCGCACATGGGCTGGAACACGGTCGAGGCACCGGCGGGCTCGCAGCTCTTCGCGGGACTCGACGCCGACGCCCGCTTCTACTTCGTGCACTCCTACGCCGTCCACGACTGGTCCCTGGAGATCACGAACCCGGCGATGCGCGCGCCCCTGGTGACCTGGTCGACGCACGGCAAGCCCTTCGTGGCGGCCGTGGAGAACGGCGCCCTGTGGGCCACCCAGTTCCACCCCGAGAAGTCCGGCGATGCCGGAGCCCAGCTCCTCACCAACTGGATCGGAACCCTGTAGACCATGGCCAAGCTCGAACTCCTCCCCGCCGTCGACGTCCGCGACGGCCAGGCGGTCCGCCTCGTGCACGGCGAGTCCGGCAGCGAGACGTCCTACGGCTCCCCGCTCGAGGCCGCCCTCGCCTGGCAGCGGTCGGGCGCCGAGTGGCTGCACCTGGTGGACCTGGACGCCGCGTTCGGCACCGGCGACAACCGCGCGCTGATCGCGGAGGTCGCGGGCGCGATGGACATCAAGGTCGAGCTGTCCGGCGGCATCCGCGACGACGACACGCTGGCAGCCGCCCTCGCCACCGGCTGCACCCGGGTGAACCTCGGCACCGCCGCCCTGGAGACCCCCGAGTGGGTCGCCAAGGTCATCGCCGAGTACGGCGACAAGATCGCGGTCGGCCTCGACGTACGCGGTACGACGCTGCGCGGCCGCGGCTGGACCCGCGACGGCGGCGACCTCTACGAGACGCTGGCGCGCCTCGACAAGGAGGGCTGCGCGCGGTACGTGGTCACCGACATCGCGAAGGACGGCACGCTGCAGGGCCCGAACCTGGAGCTGCTGCGCAATGTGTGCGCGGTGACCGACCGCCCGGTCGTGGCCTCCGGCGGCGTCTCGTCCCTGGACGACCTCCGCGCCATCGCCGAGCTCGTGGCCCTCGGTGTCGAGGGCTCCATCGTCGGGAAGGCGCTGTACGCGAAGGCGTTCACCCTGGAAGAGGCGCTGGAGGCGGTCGCCGTATGAGTGGCGTACGACGGATCTCCTCGCACAGCCCGTTCGAGGACCTCATCGGCTATTCGCGCGCGGTAGAGCTGCCCAACGGCCTTGTCCTGGTGTCGGGTTGCACCTCGATCGTGAACGGTGCCATAGACGCGGGCACGCCCTACCAGCAGACCCTCAACGCCTTCCAGGTCGCCCTCGACGCCCTGAAGGAGCTCGGCCTCGGCCGCGAGCATGTGGTGCGCACCCGTATGTACATCACCCACGCCCGCGACGTCGATGATGTGGGCCGCGCCCACAAGGAGCTGTTCGACGACGTGCGCCCCGCCGCCTCCATGCTGATCGTCTCGGGCTTCATCGACCCCAGCCTGGTCGTCGAGGTCGAGGTGGAGGCGTACCGAGGGGATTCCGCGTCATGACCCTCGCCGTACGCGTCATCCCCTGCCTGGACGTGGACAACGGCCGGGTCGTCAAGGGCGTCAACTTCCAGAACCTGCGCGACGCCGGCGACCCCGTCGAGATGGCCAAGGTGTACGACGCCGAGGGCGCCGACGAGCTGACGTTCCTGGACATCACCGCCTCGTCGGGCAACCGCGAGACCACGTACGACGTGGTGCGCCGCACGGCCGAGCAGGTCTTCATCCCGCTGACGGTCGGCGGCGGTGTCCGCGCCGCCGAGGACGTCGACAAGCTGCTGCGCGCGGGCGCCGACAAGGTCGGCGTCAACACGGCCGCGATCGCCCGCCCTGACCTCATCCGCGAGATCGCCGAACGCTTCGGCCGCCAGGTGCTGGTCCTGTCGGTGGACGCGCGGCGCACCGAGTCGGGGTCCTTCGAGGTCACCACCCACGGCGGCCGCAAGGGCACCGGCATCGACGCTGTCGAGTGGGCCCACCGCGCCGCCGAACTCGGCGCCGGCGAGATCCTCCTCAACTCCATGGACGCCGACGGTACGAAGGACGGCTACGACCTGGAGATGATCCGGGCCGTCCGTAAACACGTCACGGTCCCGGTGATCGCCTCGGGTGGCGCCGGCAAACTCGCCGACTTCCCCCCGGCGGTCGCAGCGGGCGCGGACGCGGTCCTCGCCGCCTCCGTCTTCCACTTCGGCGACCTGCGCATCGGCGAAGTGAAGGAGACACTGCGCGAGGCGGGCCATCCCGTCCGCTGAGCCTCTCCTGGCTTGCAGCCCCGGTCACCTGGTGGCCGGGGCTTCGCCTTGGCGGGATGCGCAGGGAACCCGCTGAACCCGCCGTCCCTCAGAGCCCCAGCTGCTTCGTCTCGTGCAGCTTGGCGATCGCGTCCTTGTCGCCGTCCAGTTCCACGTCGGCGACGGTCTGGCGGCCGTAGGCGAAGAGCAGGAGCTCGGACGGTTCGCCGGTGACCGTGACGACCGGGGTGCCCTTGTGGGCCACCGCCGTCTGGCCGTTCGGGCGGCGCAGGACCAGGCCGGTCGGGGCGGTGCGGCCCGTCAGCCGGGCGGTGCGCTCCAGGCGGGTCCACAGGGCGTCCTGGAAGACGGAGTCCAGTTCGCGCGGGGTCCAGTCCGGCTGGGCGCGGCGGACGTCCTCGGTGTGGACGTAGAACTCGATCGTGTTCGACGCCTCGTCGATCTGCTTGAGGGAGAACGGGGAGAAGCGCGGCGGGCCGGTGCGGATCAGCTGGATCAGTTCCTCGTACGGCTTCTCGGCGAACTCCGTCATCACCCGGTCCAGCCGTGACGCGAGCTGCTTGAGGAGGATTCCGCCCGCCGCGTCCGGGCGGCGCTCGCGCACCACGACATGGGCGGCGAGGTCACGGGTGTTCCAGCCCTCGCACAGAGTGGTGGCGTCCGGACCCTCGGTTTCCAACAGGTCGGCGAGGAGAAGTCGTTCACGCTTGGCGTAGGTCGACATGCAGCCAGCCTACGACTGCCCCACCCGAGCGCCCAGGGGACACTCGGTCACCCCGACGGGCCGGTCCGCCCACCCGTCTCCCGGCCACCGCCCCTCACGGAGCCTCCCCCAGAGCGAAAGCCTGGGGGTACCCCCATCGCGCCGCCCCTCTCATCCATTGGACGCCTGCCAGCTGTGTCACACCGGCGCGGCACAATGGTCCGCATGACCAGCACGCCCCTGCCCAGCAGCCCCAGCGGCCTGGACCCCGAGATCGCCGCGCGCCTCAAGCGCAGCGCCGACGGGCTCGTCCCGGCCATCGCCCAGCAGTACGACACCGGTGAGGTGCTCATGCTCGGCTGGATGGACGACGAGGCGCTGCATCGCACGCTGACGACCGGCCGCTGCACGTACTGGTCGCGCAGCCGCCGGGAGTACTGGGTGAAGGGCGACACCTCCGGGCACTTCCAGTGGGTCAGGTCCGTCGCCCTCGACTGCGACGCCGACACGCTCCTCGTGCGGGTCGACCAGGTCGGCGCCGCCTGCCACACAGGCGCCCGCACCTGCTTCGACGCCGACGTGCTGCTCAAGGACGGCGGCGGCGGTTCCGGCACCGCCGCCGCGGATCAGTAAGGTCAGCCGCCATGGACCTTGAGACGTTCCGCAAGCTCGCCGCCGACCGCCGTGTCATCCCCGTCAGCCGCAAGCTCCTCGCCGACGGCGACACCCCGGTCGGGCTCTACCGCAAGCTCGCCGCCGAGCGCCCCGGCACCTTCCTGCTGGAGTCCGCGGAGAACGGCCGCTCCTGGTCTCGCTACTCCTTCGTGGGCGTCCGCAGCGCCGCCACACTCACCGCACGCGACGGCGGGGCCCACTGGCTCGGCACACCGCCCGTCGGCGTCCCCACCGAGGGCGATCCGCTCGCCGCCCTGCGCGCCACCATCGAGACGCTGCACACCCCGCACCAGGAGGGCCTCCCGCCCTTCACCGGCGGCATGGTCGGCTACCTCGGCTACGACATCGTGCGCCGCCTGGAGAAGATCGGCCCGGGGGAGCGCGACGACCTGAAGCTCCCCGAGCTGACCATGCTGCTCACCTCCGACCTGGCCGTCATGGACCACTGGGAGGGCTCGGTCCTGCTGATCGCCAACGCGATCAACCACAACGACCTGGACACGGGCGTCGACGAGGCGTACGCGGATGCCGTGGCCCGGCTGGACGCCATGGAGGCCGACCTCTCGCACCCGGTCGCCCAGCCGCCCGCCGCGCTCCCGCCGTCCGAGCTGCCCGAGTACACCGCGCTGTGGGGCGGCCCCGACTTCCAGGACGCCGTCGAGGACATCAAGGAGCGCATCCGGGCGGGCGAGGCCTTCCAGGTCGTCCCCTCCCAGCGCTTCGAAACCCCGTGCACGGCAAGCGCGTTGGACGTGTACCGGGTGCTGCGGGCCACCAACCCGTCGCCGTACATGTACCTCTTCCGCTTCGACGGCTTCGACGTCGTGGGCTCGTCCCCCGAGGCCCTGGTCAAGGTCGAGGACGGGCAGGCGATGGTGCACCCCATCGCCGGCACCCGGCACCGCGGCGCGACCCCGCAGGAGGACCAGGCCCTCGCGGACGAGCTGCTCGCCGACCCCAAGGAGCGCGCCGAGCACCTGATGCTCGTCGACCTCGGGCGCAACGACCTGGGCCGGGTCTGCGAGCCGGGCTCCGTCGAGGTCGTCGACTTCATGTCCGTCGAGCGGTACTCGCACGTGATGCACATCGTCTCGACCGTCACCGGCCGCGTGGCACAGGGGCGGTCGGCCTTCGACGTGCTCACCGCCTGCTTCCCGGCCGGCACCCTCTCCGGCGCGCCCAAGCCCCGCGCGATGCAGATCATCGACGAACTGGAGCCGTCCCGGCGCGGGCTGTACGGCGGCTGCGTCGGCTACCTCGACTTCGCGGGCGACTCCGACACCGCCATCGCCATCCGTACGGCCCTGCTGCGCGACGGCGTGGCGTACGTGCAGGCCGGAGCGGGCATCGTCGCCGACTCCGACCCGGTCGCGGAGGACAACGAGTGCCGCAACAAGGCGGCGGCCGTCCTGCGCGCGGTGCACACGGCGAACCGGCTCGGACGGTAACGCGCGGGGCCGACAGCCCTCGGAGGCGGGCCGCGCGGCGAACCGGTTCCGGCAATGGGACGGGTCTCACGTGAACCCCGGGTGACGGTTCGCCCCGGGTTCAGGCGATAGTGGGGTACGTGACTTCCGTACCCCAGCCCCGCTCCGAAGCCTCCGGGCCCGCCCGGTCCGGCCGGCGCAGCCTCGCCGTCGCCCTGCTGTGCGGCGCGCTCGGCGCGGCCGTGGCACTGCTCTCCTCCCGGCAGAGCTGGTCGGCAGGCACGGCTTCCGTGGCCGGCGGCGACTTTCCGCTGACCGTGAAGGGCAGCGACATCACCGGTGTCCCCGCGGCCCTCGCCATAGTGGGCCTCGCCGCACTCGTCGCCGTCTTCGCCGTACGCCGCTCCGGGCGCCTCCTGGTCTCCGCGCTGCTCGCGCTCTCCGGCGCGGGCACCATCGCCTCCGCGCTGCTCGGCGTGGGCGACAGCTCGGCCCTCGACGAGAAGGCCGCCGAGGCCTCCGGCGACACCGCCGCCACCGCCTCCGCGCTCAGCCACACCGCCTGGCCGTACGTCGCCGTCGCGGGCGGCGCGCTGCTCCTTCTCGCCGGCCTGCTCGCGCTGCGCTACGGCCGGCTCTGGCCGGCCATGTCCGGCCGCTACGAGCGCGACGGCACACCCCGGCCGCGCAAGGCCAGGCCCGTCGACCCTGACCGGCCCGAGGACATCTGGAAGGCGCTCGACCGGGGCGAGGACCCGACCGGGCCGGATCCGGCCGGGACCTGAGCGACCCCGAGCAGGCTCGGGCACGCCCCCGCGCGCCGCGCAGGTCCGGGCGACGCGCGAGGTGCGACCCCCCGCTCACCGCATACGCGCGGGTACGGGACAATGGTGGCGAGTGTCCGACTCACCACACGCAAACAGCAACGAGGAGCAAGTCATGGCGGGCAGCAGCCACGGTCACACCCCGGCCGCCTGGACCGGTGTCATCATCGCCTTCATCGGTTTCTGCGTTTCCGGTGCCTTCATGGTGATGGCCGAGCCGCTGGGCTTCTGGGCAGGCCTGGTCGTCGTCGCTCTCGGCGGTGTCGTCGGCATGGTCATGCGGGCGGCGGGCCTCGGTCAGCCGAAGGGCTCCGCGCACCACGAGCCCGTGGGCGCCGAGGGCTGATCGCCCCAGAACTCCTGGCTTTCCGAGAGGCGGTCCCGGCACACACGCCGGGGCCGCCTCTCGCGCGTTCGCGAGGGGCGCCCGGCACCGGGGCGGGGCAGAATGCGAGACGTGAACGCCAAGACCCGGAGGGTGACCCAGCAGCCGCGCGCGGCCGTGGAGACACGTACGGGTGCGGAGGCACAGTCCGGTTCCGGCGCCGCCGCCGTCCTGCGGCGGCTCGCCGTCCCCGGCGGGGTGCTCGCCGCCGTCGTCGGCGCCTTCGCCTACGTCGGGGCCGTCGACCCCAACCAGCCCGGTCACTACCCCGTCTGCCCGCTGCTGCGCTACACGGGCCTCTACTGCCCCGGCTGCGGCGGCCTGCGCAGCGCGCACGCCTTCGTGCACGGGGACATCACGACGGCGCTCACGGACAACGCGGCCGCCGTGGCCGGGTACCTGGTCTTCGCGGTGGTGTGGTCCGTCTGGGTGGTCCGCTCCGTCCAGGGACGGCCCGTGCGCATCGACCCCGGCCCGGTCCACCTCTGGGCCGTCGGCGCATTGCTGCTGGTCTTCACCGTTGTCCGGAACCTGCCGTTCGGTGGCTGGCTGCATCCTTGATCAAATGACAAATGTCCAGGTAGTGGGACCGGCGTCAACCGGATGTGAGGCCTACGCCCTCCTGCGGATACCATCGCAGTGACCCATCACAACCGTCGGGACGGCGGTCCGGGTCGAAAGCGTCACCAGCTTCATCAGCTCCACCGCTTCATCTGTCCACCGTCAGGAAGGGGGCCGCTCGCGTGAGTGTGCTCGACGAGATCATCGACGGCGTCCGTGCCGACCTCGCGGAACGGCAGGCGCGCGTCAGCCTCGACGAGCTCAAGGAGCGCGCGGCGAAGGCTCCTGCGGCCAAGGACGGCGTGGCCGCCCTGCGCGGCGACGGCGTCAAGGTCATCTGCGAGGTCAAGCGCTCCAGCCCCTCCAAGGGCGCGCTCGCCGCGATCGCCGACCCGGCGGCCCTCGCCGCGGACTACGAGGCGGGCGGCGCGGCCGTCATCTCCGTGCTGACCGAACAGCGCCGCTTCGGCGGCTCGCTGGCCGACCTGGAGGCCGTCCGGGCCCGGGTCGACATCCCGGTCCTGCGCAAGGACTTCATCGTCACGTCGTACCAGCTGTGGGAGGCCCGTGCGTACGGCGCCGACCTCGCGCTGCTGATCGTGGCCGCCCTCGACCAGCCCGCCCTGGAGTCCCTCATCGAGCGCGCCGAGTCCATCGGGCTCACCCCGCTCGTCGAGGTGCACGACGAGGACGAGGTCGAGCGTGCGGTGGACGCGGGCGCCAAGATCATCGGCGTCAACGCGCGCAACCTCAAGGACCTCAAGGTCGACCGCACCACGTTCGAGCGCGTCGCCCCCGAGATCCCGTCCGGCATCGTCAAGATCGCCGAGTCCGGTGTCCGCGGCCCGCACGACCTCATCGCGTACGCCAACGCAGGCGCCGACGCGGTCCTGGTGGGCGAGTCCCTCGTCACCGGCCGCGACCCGAAGAGCGCGGTCTCCGACCTGGTCGCCGCGGGCGCGCACCCCGCGCTGCGGCACGGACGCGGCTGACGCCCCGCTAGGCTTGGCCCCGATGAAGCCCACGACCACCATGACGCCCACGGACCGGTACGCCCGCCTCGCGCGCGGCTGCCGTCCCCGTGGCTGCCGCGCGCCCGCACGCCGGGTCCACGGCCGCCGCGTGCGGTACGTCATCGGTGACGAGCCGGGCCAGGTGAACGGAATGCGATGGCAGCGCCCCGTCAGGGGCGCGGGGCTGTGTCCGAACATGCGGCTCCGCCGCGTGGGCGCGATCAGGCGCGACCGACCTTCGGTCGTCTGACCAGCCCTGCCCCCACGGCGATTCGGTTGTCAAAAACAACTCACCGTGAGGTTTCCGCATGCCCAGCGAGTTCTTCATTCCCGACCCCGAGGGTCAAGTTCCCAGTGCCGAGGGCTACTTCGGCGCGTTCGGCGGCAAGTTCATCCCGGAGGCGCTGGTCGCCGCCGTGGACGAGGTCGCCGTCGAGTACGACAAGGCGAAGTCCGACCCGGAGTTCGCCCGTGAGCTGGACGACCTGCTCGTCCACTACACGGGGCGCCCCAGCTCCCTGACCGAGGTGCCGCGCTTCGCCGAACACGCCGGTGGCGCCCGGGTGTTCCTCAAGCGCGAGGACCTCAACCACACCGGCTCGCACAAGATCAACAACGTGCTCGGCCAGGCCCTGCTCACCCGGCGGATGGGCAAGACGCGCGTCATCGCGGAGACCGGCGCCGGTCAGCACGGCGTCGCCACCGCCACCGCCTGCGCGCTCTTCGGCCTCGAATGCACCATCTACATGGGCGAGATCGACACCCAGCGCCAGGCCCTGAACGTCGCCCGCATGCGCATGCTCGGCGCCGAGGTCATCGCCGTGAAGTCCGGCTCCCGGACGCTCAAGGACGCCATCAACGAGGCGTTCCGCGACTGGGTCGCCAACGTCGACCACACGCACTACCTCTTCGGGACCGTCGCCGGACCGCACCCCTTCCCGGCCATGGTGCGCGACTTCCACCGCGTCATCGGCGTCGAGGCCCGCCGGCAGATCCTGGAGCGCGCCGGACGGCTTCCCGACGCCGCCATCGCCTGCGTCGGCGGCGGTTCCAACGCCATCGGGCTCTTCCACGCCTTCATCCCGGACGCCGACGTACGCCTCATCGGCTGCGAGCCCGCCGGGCACGGCATCGAGAGCGGCGAGCACGCGGCCACGCTGACGGCCGGCGAGCCCGGCATCCTGCACGGCTCGCGGTCCTACGTCCTCCAGGACGACGAGGGCCAGATCACCGAGCCGTACTCGATCTCGGCCGGTCTGGACTACCCGGGCATCGGCCCCGAGCACTCCTACCTCAAGGACAGCGGCCGCGGCGAGTACCGCGCGGTCACCGACGACGCGGCCATGCAGGCCCTGCGCCTGCTGTCGCGCACCGAGGGCATCATCCCGGCGATCGAGAGCGCGCACGCGCTGGCCGGGGCCCTGGAGGTCGGCAAGGAGCTGGGCAAGGACGGGCTGATCATCGTCAACCTGTCCGGCCGCGGCGACAAGGACATGGACACGGCCGCCCGCTACTTCGGCCTGTACGACAACTCAGCCGACGCCGTCGTCGAGGCGGACGCCGACAGCAGCACCGCCGAGATCGAGGGGGACGCCAAGTGAGCGGCAACATCCAGCTGTTGAGCGACACCCTCGCCGCCGCCAGGGCGGAGGGCCGGTCGGCGCTCATCGCCTACCTGCCCGCCGGGTTCCCGACCGTCGACGGCGGCATCGAGGCGATCAAGGCGGCCTTCGACGGCGGCGCCGACGTCGTCGAGGTGGGTCTGCCGCACAGCGACCCCGTCCTCGACGGCCCGGTCATCCAGACCGCCGACGACATCGCCCTGCGCGGCGGCGTCAGGATCGCCGACGTCATGCGCACGGTCCGGGAGGCGCACGAGGCGACCGGGAAGCCGGTGCTCGTGATGACGTACTGGAATCCGATCGACCGCTACGGCGTCGAGCGCTTCACCGCCGAGCTGGCCGAGGCGGGCGGTGCGGGCTGCATCCTGCCCGACCTGCCGGTCCAGGAGTCGGCGCTGTGGAGGGAGCACGCTCACAAGCACGGCCTCGCGACCGTCTTCGTCGTCGCCCCCAGCAGCAAGGACGCCAGGCTCGCCGAGATCACCGCGGCGGGCAGCGGCTTCGTGTACGCGGCCTCGCTGATGGGCGTCACGGGCACCCGGGCTTCGGTGGGCGCACAGGCGCAGGACCTGGTGCAGCGCACCAAAGCCACCACCGGCCTGCCGGTCTGTGTCGGCCTCGGCGTCTCCAACGCCACCCAGGCCGCCGAGGTCGCGGGCTTCGCCGACGGCGTGATCGTCGGCTCGGCCTTCGTGAAGCGGATGCTGGACGCGGCGGACGAGCAGGCCGGTCTCGACGCCGTGCGGGAACTCGCGGCCGACCTCGCGAAGGGCGTGCGCGCCGCGGTGCGGCAGTCGTAGCGCTGCGGATCAGCGGCATGTCGTACGAATAGCTCGAACGGGTGGACCTGGGACCGGGGAGGCGCGCTGTGCCTCCCCGGTTCGTTCTGCCGGATGTGAGCGAGAAGAACCGTGACGGAAAGCGCACTGCCCGCGAGCGGCTGGCGGTCGAGCGAGAGAAGCAGAAGGCCGCGGAGAAGCGCCGCCGTGCCGTGATCGTGGGCGCCTCGGTGGTGTGCGTCCTGGGGCTCGCGGCGGTGGTCGGCGTCCTCGCGGCGAACTCCGGGAAGGACTCCAAGAGCGACTCCGCCGGTCCGGCCGTGGCGCCCTCCGGGGCGACGGGCAAGGACAGCCTCGCTATCCCCGTCGGCAAGGACGCCGCCAAATCGACGCTCACCGTGTGGGAGGACTTCCGCTGCCCGGCCTGCCTGGACTTCGAGACCAGGTACCGCCCGACCATCCATGAACTGGTCGACGGCGGACAGCTGAAGGTCGAGTACCACCTGGTCACCCTCATCGACTCGGCCCGGGGCGGCACCGGTTCGCTGCGTGCCGCGAGCGCCGCGGCCTGTGCTCAGGACGCCGGGAAGTTCACCGCGTACCACGACGTTCTGTACGACAACCAGCCCAACGAGGCGCAGGACGACTTCTCCAGCAACAGCAAGCTCATCGATCTGGCGGGCAAGGTCGACGGCCTGGACACGCCGGTCTTCCAGAAGTGCGTCAACGACGGCACGCACGACAGCTGGGTGAACAAGTCGTACGCCGCCTTCCAGAACTCCGGCTTCACCGGCACGCCGACCGTGCTGCTGGGTGGCAAGAACATCTACGCGGACCAGACGATGACCCCGGCGAAGCTGAAGCAGATGGTGGAGGCCGAGAACAAGGGCTGAGCCCCTGCACCGGACCCGGTGGCCCCGGCCCCTCGCGGGCCGGGGGCACCTCACGTTATCGACCCGTTGCCGGGCTGCCTGCCGTGTGCGGTGCCCGGCACGGTAGCGTCGACCCTGCCATGGAAATTGCCTACATCCCCAGCCCATCGCGCAGTGTGCTGCATCTCGGCCCCATTCCGCTGCGCGGCTACGCGTTCTGCATCATCATCGGCGTCTTCGTAGCCGTCTGGCTCGGCAACAAGCGCTGGATCGCCCGAGGCGGGCGGCCCGGCACGGTGGCCGACATCGCGGTCTGGGCCGTGCCCTTCGGCCTCGTCGGCGGCCGGCTCTACCACGTGATCACGGACTACGAGCTGTACTTCAGCGAGGGCCGTGACTGGGTCGACGCCTTCAAGATCTGGCAGGGCGGCCTCGGCATCTGGGGCGCGATCGCGCTCGGTGCGGTGGGCGCCTGGATCGGCTGCCGCCGCCGCGGCATCCCGCTGCCCGCGTGGGCCGACGCGCTCGCCCCCGGCATCGTCTTCGCGCAGGCGATCGGCCGCTGGGGCAACTGGTTCAACCAGGAGCTGTACGGCAAGGCCACCGACGTGCCGTGGGCCCTGAAGATCACGTCCTCGACGGACGGCCGGGTCCCGGGCACCTACCACCCGACCTTCCTGTACGAGTCGCTGTGGTGCGTCGGCGTCGGATTCCTCGTCATCTGGGCCGACCGCCGCTTCAAGCTCGGCCACGGGCGGGCGTTCGCGCTGTACGTCGCCGCGTACTGCGTGGGCCGCGGCTGGATCGAGTACATGCGCGTCGACGACGCCCACCACATCCTGGGCCTGCGTCTCAACGACTGGACCGCGATGGTCGTGTTCGTCCTCGCGGTGGTCTACATCGTGGTGTCGGCGCGACTGCGTCCGGGCCGCGAGGAGGTCGTCGAGCCGGGCGCTTCCAGCGAGGGTGAGCAGGGGGCGGACGCCGACGACAGCGACGTCGACCTGGAGAAGACCGAGACGAAGACCGAGAAGAAGGCGGACGCCGAGGCCCCGGAGGCCATCGACTCCGACGAGGCCGCAGAGCCCGCCGAAGTCACGGAGTCCGCCGAGTCCACGAAGGACGCGGCCGAGTCGGCCAAGAAGAGCTGAGCTTCGCTCGTACGTCGAAGGGGGCGCCGGATCACAGGATCCGGCGCCCCCTTCGTGCGCGGGTGAGGGGCGGGGCTCAGCCCCGGCGGCGCGCCAGCGCGAGGGTGCGGTGGGCGTCGGCCACGATCGCGGCGTCGATGAAGCGGCCGTCGGGGAGGGCCTGGGCGCCCGGGTGGGCGGCGGCGGCCTTCACGACGGCTTCGGCGGCGGCGATCTCGTCCGGGGTGGGGAGGTAGGCCCGCTCGATGACGGGGAGCTGGCGGGGGTGGATGGCCGCGCGGCCGAGGAAGCCCAGGGCGCGGCCGTGGGCGCAGGAGGCGGCGAGGCCGTCGAGGTCGCGGATGTCCGGGTGGACGGACTGGGCGGGCGGCGCCAGGCCCGCGGCGCGTGCGGCCACGACGATACGGGCGCGGGCCCAGTCCAGGCCGGTGTCGTCGCGTACGCCCAGGTCCCCTCGGAGGTCGGCCTCGCCGAGGGCGATACCGCGCAGCGCCGGGTGAGCGGCGGCGACGGCGAAGGCCTGCTCCACCCCGAGGGCCGTCTCCAGCAGCGCGTACAGGGGGAGGGCGCCGCCCTCGGCGGGGGCGGCCCGCTCCGCGACCCGTACGACGTCCGAGGGCGAGGCCACCTTCGGCAGACGCAGCCCCGACAGGCCGGGCAGCGCGGAGAGGGCCTTGAGATCGGCCTCGGCCGTGGGGCTGCCGAGGGCGTTGACCCGGACGTGGACAGGCACCGGGGGCGGCTCGGCGAGCAACTCGGCGGTGGCCGCGCGCGCGTACTCCTTGCGCTCGGGTGCGACCGCGTCTTCCAGATCGATGAGGACGACGTCCGCTCCGGCGGCGAGGGCCTTCGCCACGACGTCGGGGTGGTCGCCGGGGGCGTAGAGCCAGGTGAGGGGGAAGGCGGTGGGGAAGGGGATGGGGAGTGCGAGGGGGGTGGTCACGGGGCTCCTTCCGGTCCGGGGCGTCGGTCGAGTCTTGGGGCGGCTGCCAGGGGTGTGCCGCGCGGTGGCAGGGCCGGGGTCTGTCATAGGGCGCCCGCTGATCTGAGGGCGGTGATCTCGGCGTCGGACAGGCCGAGTTCGGTGAGGACCGTGTGGGTGTCGGCGCCGTGCGGGCGGCCCGCCCAGCGGATCGCGCCGGGGGTGGCGGAGAGCCGGAAGAGGACGTTCTGCATGCGGAGGGAGCCCAGTTCGGGGTCGTCGACGGTGGTGATGGAGTCCAGGGCGGCGTACTGCGGGTCGGCCATCACGTCCCGTACGTCCTGGATGGGGGCCACCGCCGCCTCCGCCTTCTCGAAGGCCTCGACGACTTCGGCGCGGGTGCGGTCGGCGATCCACGAGCCGACCGCCTCGTCGAGGACGTCCGTGTGGCGGGCACGGTCCGCGCCGGTCGCGAACCACGGCTCGGCGATCAGGTCGGGGCGGCCGACCAGCCGCAGCACGCGTTCCGCGATCGACTGCGCCGAGGTCGACACGGCCACCCACGAACCGTCCGCCGTGCGATAGGTGTTGCGGGGGGCGTTGTTCGCGGACCGGTTGCCGGTGCGCGGCTGGACATGGCCCAACTGGTCGTACCAGAGCGGCTGCGGGCCGAGGACCGTGAGGATCGGCTCGATGATCGCCATGTCGATCACCTGGCCGTGGCCGGTCAGATCGCGGCCCCTGAGCGCGGCCATCACCGCGTACGCCGTCGCCAGGCCCGCGATCGAGTCGGCGAGGCCGAAGGGCGGCAGGGTCGGGGGTGCGTCCGGTTCGCCGGTGACGGCCGCGAAACCGCTCATGGCCTCGGCGAGTGTGCCGAAGCCGGGGCGGTGCGCGTACGGGCCGAACTGGCCGAAGCCCGTGACCCGGGCGAGGACGAGGCGGGGGTTCGCCGTCGACAGCTCCTCCCAGCCCAGGTCCCACTTCTCCAGCGTTCCGGGTCGGAAGTTCTCGACGATCACGTCGGCGGTCGCGGCGAGGCGCAGCAGGGTCGCGCGGCCACCGGGCTTGGACAGGTCGAGTGTGATCGTGCGCTTGTTGCGGCCCAGCAGCTTCCACCAGAGGCCGATCCCGTCCTTCGAGGGGCCGTGTCCCCGGGACGGGTCCGGGCGGCCCGGATGCTCGACCTTGATCACCTCGGCGCCGAAGTCGCCGAGCATGGTGGCGGCGAGCGGTCCGGCGAAGAGCGTCGCGAGGTCGAGGACGCGCAGGCCGGCGAGCGGGCCGAACTCCGGCTGGGCGCCCGACGGTTGGGCATCGGTCGGCGCGCTCATGACGTGTGCTGCTGCCGCGACTGCTCCGGCTGCTCGGGCTGTTGCGTCTGTTGCGTCTGCTGCGATGCCTGGGCGTCGATCTCGGAGCGGTACGGCATCGAGGACGACGCCCCGAGCCGCTGCACCGAGAGCGAGGCCGCCGCCGACGCCCACGCGAGGGCCTCCCGGATCGGTCTGCCCTCGGCGAGCCCCACGGCCAGGGCTCCGACGAACGTGTCGCCCGCGCCCGTCGAGTCCACGGCGGTCACCCGGGGCGCGGGCACGGTGAACGGCTCGGCGCCCCGGGCCGCGTACAGGCTGCCGGCCGCGCCCAGCGTGACGACCGCCTCGGGCACCTGGTCGAGGAGAGCGGTGGCCGCCTCACGGGGGGCGGTGATGCCGGTGAGGGTGGCGGCCTCCAGCTCGTTGGCCACCAACAGGTCGGTGGCGGCGAGGAGTTCGGCGGACAGCGGCTGGGCGGGGGAGGGGGTGAGCACGGTGCGTACGCCGTGCCGACGTGCGGCCTCGGCGCCGGCGAGAACGCCTGCCAGGGGGATCTCCAGCTGGAGCAGGAGCGCGTCGGCGCTGGCGATGAGGCCCTCGTCGCCGGGGGCGAGATGGTCGACGGTGCCGTTAGCGCCGGGGATGACCACGATTGCGTTGCCGCCCTCGTCGTCCACCACGATGTGCGCGGTGCCGGACGGGCCCTCGTTGGTGCGCAGATGGTCCGTGTTCACGCCCGAGTGCTCAAGGGTGGAGCGGAGTTGGCTGCCGAACGCGTCCGCTCCCACCGCGCCGATCATCGAGACGTCGGCGCCCGCGTGGGCCGCGGCGATCGCCTGGTTGGCGCCCTTGCCGCCGGGGATCGTGCGGAACTCCCGCCCCGTCACGGTCTCTCCGCGCTGCGGGGCCTTGGCGACGTAGGCGACGAGGTCCATGTTCGTGCTGCCGAGCACGACGATGTGGGTCATGGGTGAGGGGTCTCCCGGTAGGTGAGGTCGGCGAGGGTGTCGAAGCCGGTGCCGTTGAAGTCGGCGACCGAGGTGGTGAGTCGGTTCTTGAGCGGGGTCGTCCAGCGGTCGGGGAGAGCGGCGGGATCGCCGGCCAGCAGTCCCGCGATGCTTCCCGCCGTGGCGCCGTTGGAGTCGGTGTCCAGGCCCCCGGACACCGCACGGCAGATGGAGCCGGTGAAGTCGCCGTCCGCGTGGGTGAGTGCGGCGGCGATCAGCGCGGTGTTGGGGATGGCGTGCACCCAGTGGTACGCGCGGTGGGTGGCGTGCAGTTCGTCCACCACGGCGTCGAAGTCCCCGTGGGCCAAGGCGAGTTGGACCGCGTGGCGGACGGCCTGGGCGAGGCGGGAGCGGGGCGGGATCACGGTGAGGCCGGTGCGCAGGCAGTGGTGCACGTCGTGGCGGCCGGTGGCGGCCTCCGCGATGGTAGCCGCCGTGAACATCGCCGCGTAGACGCCGTTGGCGGTGTGGGTGAGGGTGGCGTCGCGGTGCGCCTGCTCGGCGGCGGCTTCGGGGTCGCCGGGGTTCGTCCAGCCGTGGACGTCCGCGCGGATCAGGGCGCCGATCCACTCGCGGAACGGGTTGCGGTGGCGGGCCGTGTGCGGGGGTTCGACGCCGGCGAGGAGGTTGCGGTAGGCGATGCGTTCTGCCGTGAACGTGCGGCCCGCGGGGAGTTCGTCCAGCCAGAGGCGGGCCACGTCCGTGGTGGTGAAGCCACGGCCGTATCGCTGGAGCAACAGGATGTTGAGGAGGGGGTAGTTGAGGTCGTCGTCCTCTGGCATGCCGTCGATGTTCTCGGCGAGGGAGGTGGGTGCGGAGCGGCGGTTCCAGGGGTACGTGTCTGTCAGTTCCCAGGGGAGGCCCCGGGCGGTGAACCAGGTGTGCAGGGGCCAGTTGCCCGTGGCCCGGGCGAGGGCTCGGATCCCTTGCAGGGGGAGCTTCTCCACTGGTTTGCCCAGGAGGCAGCCTGCCGCTCTGCCCAGCCAGGCTGCCTCCAGGCGGGCCTGGGTGGGGGCTGGGCGGGGGTGGGGTGCGCTCGCCGGGAGCTTTGCACGGGTGCCGCTCTCTTTGGGACGGGTGCCGCCCCTGGCGGCACGCATGCCCACAGCCACGGCGGGTTCGCCGCCACTCGCGGCATGCGTGCCCGCGGCTGCGGCGGACCTGATCTTCGCCAGGTCCGTCGGCTCCTGGTCCCTCAACCTGCTTGGTAGGTCGGCCAGTTCGTCCAAGAGGTCTTCTGCCAGTACCCGGAGGTATGGGCCGGCCGGAGTCTCCGACGCCCCCGCGCGCAGCGGGGCCTCCTTGCCGCCCGCCGCTCGCCAGCGCGCGGCGATGGTGGTGGGCTCGCGGCCGTCCTGGGTCGCCTGGTGGAGTTCGTGGCCGAGGAGGTCCTCCGGCTGGACCCAGGTCAGTCGGAGCATCTCGCGCCTCCGAGCTGGGCGAACGCCGACTCGTGGGCGCGGCGGCGGCTCACGTCGCGGGTGAAGATCTCGGCGGCGACCTGGGTGAGCGTCGCCGCCGGGGCGTGCAGGTCGAGGCGGCTGGCCTCGGCGACCGTCTTGGCCCAGTCGCGCGGGACCTCCGAGCCGAGGGCGCCGGCGAGGGCGCCGGACATCGTGGCGATGGAGTCGCAGTCGCGGCCGTAGTTGACCGAGCCGAGGACGGCGTGCCGGTAGTCGCCGCCGGAGACCACCAACATGCCCAGGGCGATGGGGAGTTCCTCGATCGACCGGATACGGGAGGGGCGGCGGGCGTCCAGCGACGGGGTGCGGTAGTCGGGGCCCACGGTGTCGTACGGAGCCACGGCTTCCCGCAGGGGTCGTAGCGCCGTCTCGAAGTCCGTGTAGCGGGCGGCGACTTCGCAGACCGTCTCGATCGCCGCGCGCGTGCCGTCCTTGGCGAGGGCGAGGCAGGCTTCGACCACCGAGTCCGGGGTGGCGTCCGGCGCGCAGGCCGCTGCCACCGCTGCCGCGAAGACGGCGGCGGCTTCCCGCCCGTACGACGACTGGTGTGCGCCCGCGACGTCCAGCGCCTCGGTGTACGCGCCCGCCGGGTTCGCCGCGTTGACCAGGCCGACCGGGGCCATGTACATCGCGGCGCCGCAGTTGACGATGTTGCCGACCCCTGCCTCACGGGGGTCGGCATGGCCGTAGTGGATCCGGGCCACCAGCCATTTCTCGGCGAGGAAGATCCGCTGGAGGGGGAGGGCCTCGGCTTCCAGTTCGGGGATCCAGCGCGGGGTCGTCATCAGGTCGGGGACCAGGTGCGCGGCGACGGCGTACGCGTCGAGGTGGTCGCGTACGGCGGCGTAGACCCGTACCAGCGCATGGGTCATCAAGGTGTCGTCGGTGACGTGTCCGTCGCCTTTGTGGTACGGGGCGATGGGGCGGGCGGTGCGCCAGGTGTCGCCGTTCCAGGGGCCGACGACGCCGTGGACGCGGCCGCCGTGGCGCTCGACGATCTGCTCGGGGGTGTAGCCCTCGACGGGACCGCCGAGCGCGTCGCCGACGGCGGCTCCGACGAGGGCGTGGGCGATCCGCTCATCGAGGGGTGTTGTGGGCGTCATGCCCGAATCATCCTCCTGGTGTGCCCAGTTCCCTTGATTCCAGGAGTTCGGCGAGTTCCACCAGGTCGGTGCCGGTGAGGCGGGGCAGGGCGCAGCCCGAGAGGGTGCGGCAGGCGTCGCGCCAGGAGGCGGGGAGCGCGGCGCCGCCGCCGAGTGCGCCGGTCAGTGCACCGGCGAGGGCCGGGGCGGAGTCGGCGACGCGGGACAGGCAGGCGGCGGCGGGCACCGCCTCGGCGATACGGCCGCGGGAGGCGAGGGCGAGTGCCAGGGCGACGGGGACGGTCTCGGCTGCGGCGATGCCGTAGCTGTAGACGTGGTCGACGATCTGGTGCTCCAGGAGGGGGACGAGGGCGAACGCGCTGTCGGCGCCGTGCGCGAGGGCGAGCGCGTGGCGGGCGTTGCGGCCGATCTCCGTCGCCTCGGGCAACTCGGCCAGCGCGGCCGTCACGCACACGTCGACGTCCGCGCCGCCGAGGGCCCGGGCGAGCGCCGCGGCCATGGCGCGGGCACCGTGCACGCCGTCGCCGTCCTGGGTGTAGCGGGCGTCGAACTCGGCGAGTTCCGCGGCGCGTCGGGGGTCGCCGCGGTGGGCGACGGCGAGGACGCAGGCCCGTACGCAGGCCGCGTCGTCGAAGTAGTGGGGGTTGTCGTGGCCGGTGGCGGGTGGGCGCAGACCGGCGGCGAGGTTGCCGAGGCCGGCCCGTACGGAGATCCGGGCGCGCAGCGGCAGCAGCATCGACTCGGCCTCGGCGGCGCGTTCGGCGGCGGCGGCGACCTCGGCGGCGACGGCGTTCCACGACAGGTCGATGGCCGCCCGCATCCGCCGCTCCCGGCTGAGATCCTCCAGCGCGCTCCCGTCGGCGGCCCGCAGCACGGCCTCCGCCGCGAACGCCGCCCACTCCGCGTCGTCCGACGGCCCGAGCCGCAACGGCTCCGGCGGCTGGTTGAGCGCGATCGGCACGGGCAGCGTGGTCGTCGCGTTCTGCTCCGCGAACGTGTCCAGCTCCCGCGTCAGCCGCCGCGTCCACTCGGGCATCCGCGCGGCCCGGTGCCGGGCGGCCGGCCACCCGGCGGCGTCGCCTGCGGCCAGCCCGAGGAGGAGACCCTCGATACGGCGGGGGCGGACCGGGACCGCCGTATCGGTCCGGGATGCGGACGCGGAGCCCATGCCGGGCTCGTCGCCCACCAGGCCGGGCCCGGGTCTCACGACTGCACCTCGTCCTCGTCCGTGGCCATTACCAGATCTCCGTCCGCGGCCAGGGCGAAGGTGTCCGGATCCGGGCTCGGCCAGCCGCCGCCCGGGTCGCCCAGGTCAATCAGGCCGGGCAGCTCGTGCCGTACAAGCCCGCCCCCGTCCCGTAGGCGCATCCCCCACTTCCCGTCCTCGCCCGGGGTCAGCAACTCGGCGATGTCCAGGACGTGATGGCCTCGCATGGAGGGGAGGCAGCTGCCGCGGGCGGGGCCGATGGCGGCGGCCCAGGCGGTGGGGATGGCGGAGGCGCCTCGGGTGGCGCCGGCCAGGGCGCCTGCGACCGCGGCCGTGGTGTCGGCGTCGCGGCCCATGTTGACGGCGGTGAGTACGGACTCGGTGAAGTCGCCGTCGGCGGCGGCGTAGGCGCCGAAGGCGAGGGCCACCGCTTCGGGGGCGAGGTCGGTCCAGGGGTAGCCGCCGATGACGACGGCCGAGCGGACCGCGCGTTCGCCGCGGTGGGCGACGGCGACGGCTCGGCGGAGCGAGCGGGCCGTCCAGGAGTCGTCCGGGATGACGGCGAGCGCGGAGGCGACCACCGCGATGGTGGGGGCGCCCGCCATCGCCGCGGCGACGCCCGCCGCGACCGCCTGGCCGCCGTAGATGCCCTCGCCGTCGTGGCTCACCGAGCCGTCGATCGCGACCAGGCGGGCCGCCTCCGCGGGGCGGCCCGCCGCGAAGACGCCGAAGGGGGCCGCGCGCATGGCCAGGCCGTCGCTCCAGGCGTGGCGGTGCTGGGCCGAGATGGGGGCGGCGAGGCCGCGGCGGAGGTTCTCCAGGGTGCCGCGTTCGCTGAAGCCCGCGCCCCGGAACGGGCCCTCGTCGCGGTCGGCGATCCACTGGTGCCAGGCCGCCTCGACATGGGCGACCGTGAGCGCCGAGCCGTGCCGGGCCAGCAGGAGCCCGGAGAAGATCGCGTACTCGGTGTCGTCGGTGCCGGCCGGGTTCTCGGCGACGTATCCGGTGATGCGGCCCCAGCGGGCGCGGATCTCGGACGGCTTCATGTTCTCGGCGGGGGCGCCCAGCGCGTCCCCGACGGCGAGACCGAGCAGCGCTCCGTGCGCGCGTTCGCGGAGTTCGGCGGCGCCTCCGGGCGTGGGGGCCGGGGGAATGCAGGCGATGGAAGCCATACGGTGCCTCTCCTTCTCAGGGCACGGACTTCTCAGGGCACGGCCCCTCATGCAGGGCACGGACCCCCTTTGCGGATCTGTGCCACCTGAGCGGTTCGGCAGAGCCTCGCGTGCCCCAGCGTCACCCGGACGACAGGTGTGCACATGTGTTCACGGATGAGCGGCGCCTGGCAAAAGTGCAGGTTAGCCCAGCCTTTCCTTGCTGGCGACAAGGAAATGAAACGCGTAGGTTCCTTGTTGTCAAAGACTGGAACTTGTCCAAAGTTAGCCTTACCTAAACACCCCGGGGGGACCGGCATGGCCATCATCGACACCGAGGCGACGCTGCACGAGGCGCACCGTGACAACCACACCCACCGGGATGTCAACGGTGGCTGGCTGCGCCCCGCCGTCTTCGGTGCGATGGACGGACTCGTCTCCAACCTCGCCCTGATGACCGGTGTCGCGGGCGGTGACGTCTCGCACCGGACGATCATCATCGCCGGGCTCGCCGGGCTTGCCGCCGGCGCCTTCTCGATGGCGGCCGGCGAGTACACCTCGGTGGCCTCGCAGCGCGAGCTCGTCGAGGCCGAACTCGACGTGGAGCGCCGGGAGTTGCGCAAGCACCCCCTGGACGAGGAGCGCGAGCTCGCCGAGCTGTACCAGGCCCGTGGTGTCGAGCCCGAGCTGGCGCGCGAGGTCGCCCGGCAGCTGTCGCGCGACCCGGAGCAGGCCCTCGAGATCCATGCGCGCGAGGAACTGGGCATAGACCCCGGCGACCTGCCCTCGCCCTCGGTCGCCGCCGTGTCGAGCTTCGGCTCCTTCGCGCTCGGCGCCCTGCTTCCCGTACTCCCGTATCTGCTCGGCGCGGCCGCCCTGTGGCCCGCGCTGCTGCTCGCGATGATCGGGCTCTTCGCGTGCGGTGCCGTCGTGGCCAAGGTGACCGCGCGGTCCTGGTGGTACAGCGGTCTGCGGCAGCTCGCTCTGGGTGGTGCCGCGGCGGGTGTGACGTACGCCCTGGGCAGCTTGTTCGGGACGGCCGTAGGATGATGTCCACGCTAGTTATGCGAGGGACCGCATAACTAGTTGTTACCCGGCGGTTTCGATCGCTTAACCACTGGGCATGAGCCGTAAGCGCCGCAGGCAATGAGGCCTGCACCGCACTTTCGTGGCGGGCGACGACGCCTGCCACGATTCGGCCCGTCGGGCATCGATCTGTCCGCTTGGGCCCCTTAACTCTCACCGCCGTGCGCGTACCCCGCCGCGACGCCGCGGTGTCCGCATGTTGGAACGGAGTATCCGGTTCCCGAGATCCGTCCCATCATGTAACCTGCACGAAATTTTGCACCCAGCAGAGGGCCAACGTCGTCCCTCGGCAGATGTCATATGCCACGACGACGACGGGAGAGCCGATGCGTACGCCGCGCCAGCCGTCCCAGCACTCCACGAACGGCCAGAACTGGTCCTTCATGGATGCTCGCCCTGCTGCGCAGGGTATGTACGACCCCCGCAACGAGCACGACGCCTGTGGCGTCGGCTTCGTGGCCACCCTCACCGGCGAGGCGAGCCACGCGCTGGTCGAGCAGGCGCTCACGGTTCTGCGCAACCTGGAGCACCGCGGTGCCACCGGCTCCGAGCCCGACTCGGGTGACGGCGCGGGCATCCTGTCCCAGGTCCCCGACGCGTTCCTTCGTGAGGTCACGGGCTTCGAGCTGCCCGAGGCCGGTGCGTACGCCGTCGGTATCGCCTTCCTGCCGGGTGACGGCACCGCCGAAGCGGCCGCGCAGATCGACACCATCGCCGCCGACGAGGGACTCACCGTCCTCGGCTGGCGCGAGGTCCCGGTCGCCCCCGAGCTGCTCGGCGCCACCGCCCGCTCGACGATGCCGGCCTTCCGCCAGATCTTCGTGACCGACGGCGCGAGCAGCGGCATCGACCTCGACCGCAAGGCGTTCGTACTGCGCAAGCGCGCCGAGCGCGAGGCCGACGTGTACTTCCCGTCGCTCTCCGCCCGCACGATCGTCTACAAGGGCATGCTGACCACCGGCCAGCTGGAGCCCTTCTTCCCGGACCTGTCCGACCGCCGCTTCGCCTCCGCGATCGCGCTCGTGCACTCCCGCTTCTCCACGAACACCTTCCCGAGCTGGCCGCTCGCCCACCCGTACCGCTTCGTCGCGCACAACGGTGAGATCAACACGGTCAAGGGCAACCGCAACTGGATGAAGGCCCGCGAGTCGCAGCTCGTCTCCGACCTGTTCGGCAGCGAGAAGCTGGACCGCGTCTTCCCCGTCTGCACCCCCGACGCCTCCGACTCCGCCTCCTTCGACGAGGTCCTGGAGCTGCTCCACCTCGGCGGCCGCTCGCTGCCGCACTCGGTGCTGATGATGATCCCGGAGGCGTGGGAGAACCACGACTCCATGGACCCGGCCCGCCGCGCCTTCTACCAGTTCCACGCCACGATGATGGAGCCCTGGGACGGCCCGGCCTGTGTCACCTTCACCGACGGCACCCAGGTCGGCGCGGTCCTCGACCGCAACGGCCTGCGCCCCGGTCGCTACTGGGTGACCGACGAGGGCCTCGTCGTCCTCGGCTCCGAGGTCGGCGTCCTCGACATCGACCCCGCGAAGGTCGTCCGCAAGGGCCGCCTGCAGCCCGGCAAGATGTTCCTCGTCGACACGGCCGAGCACCGCATCATCGAGGACGACGAGATCAAGGCCGGCCTCGCCACCGAGAAGCCGTACGCGGAGTGGCTGGAGGCCGGCGAGATCGAGCTGTCCGACCTGCCCGAGCGCGAGCACATCGTGCACACGCACGCCTCGGTCACCCGTCGCCAGCAGACCTTCGGCTACACCGAGGAAGAGCTGCGCATCATCCTCGCGCCGATGGCCAAGGCCGCCGCCGAGCCGATCGGCTCGATGGGTACGGACACGCCGATCGCCGCGCTCTCGCAGCGCCCCCGGCTGCTCTTCGACTACTTCACCCAGCTGTTCGCGCAGGTCACCAACCCGCCGCTGGACGCGATCCGCGAAGAGCTCGTCACGTCGCTGCGTTCCTCGCTGGGCCCGCAGGGCAACCTTCTCGAGCCGACCGCCGCGTCCTGTCGTAGCGTCACCCTGCCCTTCCCGGTGATCGACAACGACGAGCTGGCCAAGCTCATCCACATCAACGCCGACGGCGACATGCCGGGCATGAAGGCCGCGACCCTGTCCGGCCTGTACCGGGTCTCCGGCGGTGGCGACTCCCTCGCTGCGCGCATCGAGGAGATCTGCACCGAGGCCGACGCGGCCATCGAGAACGGCGCCCGTCTGATCGTCCTGTCGGACCGGCACTCCGACGCCGAGCACGCGCCGATCCCCTCGCTGCTGCTCACCGCGGCCGTCCACCACCACCTCATCCGCACCAAGCAGCGCACCCAGGTGGGCCTGCTGGTCGAGGCCGGCGACGTCCGCGAGGTCCACCACGTGGCCCTCCTCATCGGCTTCGGCGCCGCGGCCGTCAACCCGTACCTGGCGATGGAGTCCGTCGAGGACCTCGTCCGCGCAGGCACGTTCCTTCAGGGCATCGAGTCCGAGCAGGCCATCCGCAACCTGATCTACGCGCTCGGCAAGGGCGTCCTCAAGGTCATGTCGAAGATGGGCATCTCGACCGTCGCCTCCTACCGCGGCGCCCAGGTCTTCGAGGCCGTCGGTCTCGAAACGGCCTTCGTCGAGAAGTACTTCAACGGCACGGCCACGAAGATCGGCGGCGCCGGTCTCGACGTCATCGCCAAGGAGGTCGCAGCCCGGCACGCCAAGGCGTACCCCGCCTCCGGCATCGCGCCCGCGCACCGCGCCCTGGAGATCGGCGGCGAGTACCAGTGGCGCCGCGAGGGCGAGCCGCACCTGTTCGACCCGGAGACGGTCTTCCGCCTCCAGCACTCGACGCGTACCGGCAGCTACGACATCTTCAAGAAGTACACGGACCGCGTGAACGAGCAGTCCGAGCGGCTGATGACGCTGCGCGGCCTGTTCGGCTTCAAGAGCGACCGGGAAGCGATCTCCATCGACGAGGTCGAGCCGGTCTCCGAGATCGTCAAGCGGTTCTCCACCGGTGCCATGTCGTACGGCTCCATCTCGAAGGAAGCGCACGAGACGCTCGCCATCGCGATGAACCAGCTGGGCGGCAAGTCCAACACCGGTGAGGGCGGCGAGGACGCGGACCGTCTCTACGACCCGGCGCGGCGCTCCAGCATCAAGCAGGTCGCCTCCGGCCGCTTCGGTGTGACGTCGGAGTACCTCGTCAACGCGGACGACATCCAGATCAAGATGGCGCAGGGTGCCAAGCCCGGCGAGGGCGGCCAGCTGCCCGGCCACAAGGTCTACCCGTGGGTGGCCAAGACCCGTCACTCGACCCCGGGTGTCGGCCTGATCTCCCCGCCGCCGCACCACGACATCTACTCCATCGAGGACCTGGCCCAGCTGATCCACGACCTGAAGAACGCGAACCCGCAGGCGCGGATTCACGTGAAGCTGGTCTCCGAGGTCGGCGTCGGCACGGTCGCCGCGGGTGTCTCCAAGGCGCACGCGGACGTCGTACTGATCTCCGGTCACGACGGTGGTACGGGTGCCTCCCCGCTCACCTCGCTGAAGCACGCGGGCGGTCCCTGGGAGCTCGGTCTCGCCGAGACCCAGCAGACGCTGCTGCTCAACGGCCTGCGCGACCGCATCGTCGTGCAGACCGACGGGCAGCTGAAGACCGGCCGTGACGTCGTCATCGCGGCGCTGCTCGGCGCCGAGGAGTTCGGTTTCGCGACCGCGCCGCTCGTCGTCTCCGGCTGCGTGATGATGCGCGTCTGCCACCTCGACACGTGCCCGGTCGGCATCGCCACGCAGAACCCGGTGCTGCGCGACCGGTTCGCCGGCAAGGCCGAGTACATCGTGAACTTCTTCAAGTTCATCGCCGAAGAGGTCCGCGAGATCCTCGCCGAGCTGGGCTTCCGCACCATCGAGGAGGCCGTCGGCCACGCCGGGGCGCTCGACGTGACCCGCGCCGTCGACCACTGGAAGGCGCAGGGCCTGGACCTGACCCCGCTCTTCTACGTGCCCGAGCTGCCCGAGGGCACGCCGCTGCACCAGGTCATCGAGCAGGACCACGGCCTGGAGAAGGCGCTCGACAACGAGCTGATCAAGCTCGCCGCCGACGCCCTAGCCGCGAACGCCGCGACCGACGCCCAGCCGGTCCGCGCCCAGGTCGCGATCCGCAACATCAACCGCACGGTCGGCACCATGCTCGGCCACGAGGTGACGAAGAAGTTCGGTGGCGCGGGCCTGCCCGACGACACCATCGACATCACCTTCACCGGCTCCGCGGGCCAGTCCTTCGGCGCCTTCCTGCCGCGCGGTGTCACGCTGCGCCTGGAGGGCGACGCCAACGACTACGTCGGCAAGGGCCTGTCCGGCGGCCGCGTCATCGTCCGCCCGGACCGGGGCGCCGACCACCTCGCGGAGTTCTCCACCATCGCGGGCAACACCATCGCGTACGGCGCGACGGGCGGCGAGCTCTTCCTGCGTGGCCGCACCGGTGAGCGCTTCTGCGTCCGCAACTCGGGTGCCACGGTCGTCTCGGAGGGCGTGGGCGACCACGGCTGCGAGTACATGACCGGCGGTCACGCGGTGGTCCTCGGCGAGACGGGCCGCAACTTCGCCGCCGGTATGTCGGGCGGCATCGCCTACGTCGTCGACCTGAACCGCGACAACGTGAACGTCGCCAGCGCCGGCGCCGTCGAGGCCCTCGACGACACCGACAAGCAGTGGCTGCACGACGTGGTGCGCCGCCACCAGGAGGAGACGGGCTCGACCGTAGCCGAGAAGCTCCTTGCCGAGTGGGACACCGCGGTGGACCGCTTCAGCAAGATCATCCCCAGCACGTACAAGGCAGTGCTCGCCGCCAAGGACGCCGCCGAGCGAGCCGGACTCACCGAGTCCGAGATCACCGAGAAGATGATGGAGGCGGCGACCAATGGCTGATCCCAAGGGCTTTCTCAACCACGGCCGCGAGGTCGCCAGGACCCGTCCGGTCGAGGAGCGTGTGCGTGACTGGAACGAGGTCTACGTTCCGGGCTCGCTGCTCCCCATCATCCCCACGCAGGCCTCGCGCTGCATGGACTGCGGTATCCCGTTCTGCCACAACGGCTGTCCGCTCGGGAACCTGATCCCCGAGTGGAACGACTACGCGTACCGCGAGGACTGGTCCGCCGCGTCCGAGCGCCTGCACGCGACGAACAACTTCCCGGAGTTCACCGGTCGTCTGTGCCCGGCCCCTTGTGAGTCGGCGTGCGTCCTCGGCATCAACCAGCCCGCCGTGACGATCAAGAACGTCGAGGTCTCGATCATCGACAAGGCGTGGGACACGGGCGATGTCGCCCCGCAGATCCCCGAGCGCCTGTCGGGCAAGACCGTCGCGGTCATCGGCTCGGGCCCGGCGGGTCTCGCCGCCGCCCAGCAGCTGACCCGGGCCGGCCACACGGTCGCCGTCTACGAGCGCGCGGACCGCATCGGAGGCCTTCTCCGGTACGGCATCCCCGAGTTCAAGATGGAGAAGCGGCACATCAACCGCCGTATCGAGCAGATGCGCGCGGAGGGCACCCGCTTCCGTACCGGCATCGAGATCGGCCGCGACCTCAAGGCGACCGACCTGCGCAAGCGGTACGACGCCGTGGTCATCGCCGCCGGTGCGACGACCGCGCGTGATCTCCCCGTCCCCGGCCGGGAGCTGACCGGCATCCACCAGGCCATGGAGTACCTGCCCCTGGCCAACAAGGTGCAGGAGGGCGACTTCGTGACGCCCCCGATCACCGCCGAGGGCAAGCACGTCGTGGTCATCGGCGGCGGCGACACCGGCGCGGACTGCGTGGGCACCGCCCACCGCCAGGGCGCGGCCTCGGTCACGCAGCTGGAGATCATGCCGCAGCCCGGCGAGGAGCGGAACCCGGGCCAGCCCTGGCCGACGTTCCCCATGCTGTACAAGGTCACCTCCGCGCACGAGGAGGGCGGCGAGCGGGTCTACTCCGTCTCCACCACCCACTTCGAGGGTGACGAGGACGGCAACGTCCAGTGGCTGCACCTCACCGAGGTCGAGTTCATCGACGGCAAGCTGACCCCGAAGCCGGGCACGGAGCGCAAGATCCCCGCCCAGCTCGTCACGCTGGCCATGGGCTTCACCGGCACCGACGTCGAGAACGGCGTGGTCTCCCAGTTCGGCCTGGAGCTCGACGCCCGCGGCAACATCGCCCGCGACGCCGAGTTCGCGACCAACATCCCCGGCGTCTATGTCGCCGGTGACGCGGGTCGCGGCCAGTCCCTGATCGTCTGGGCCATCGCGGAGGGCCGCTCGGCCGCTCGCGGTGTGGATCGTTTCCTCACGGGTGCGAGTGACCTTCCGGCGCCGATTCGTCCGACGGACCGTTCGCTGGTGGTCTGACCCGTATCACCCCAATAGACGTCCCGCACAAAGGCGTGCGGAACACCACGCGGCGCTTGCCTTGTCCCCGACCGGACACCGGCAGGCGCCGCGGCATGTCCGGGGACGGGTGGCGTCAACTCACCTTCAGGTCCTCGAACTTGACGGTCGCGTCCTCGGTGTAGGCGCCCACTCTGCCCTGCAGGTAGGGGCGTTCGGTGTCGGTGAAGGTGACCAGGGGGTGGTCCGGGTGGTCGTCCGCCACCGTGACCGTGAGGACGGGGCCGTGCTGTTCCACGACGACCTTGTAGTCCTTGCCCACCGGGAACTGCTCCTTCCCCGTTGCCAGGAAGCGCTGGCCGCCGGGGTAGACGGGGTCACGCTTGCCCAGTTCCCAGCCGTTCGGCTTCAGGGTGATGTAGTAGAAGTGCTCGGGGTCCGTGTACGCCCAGACCAGCCACGGCACTTCCCAGGGGTTGGGGGAGGGGTCGCGCAGTTGCCGGATCGTCCGCATCCGGGCCCCATAGCGCAGATCGCCGTACGAGGCCGTGCTGACCACCAGTCCGGCGTGTGTGGTGCCGGGGTCCTCGGCCGCCATCGGCGACAGCGACAGCGAGTCGTTGTCGCCCGAGTTGGTGCCGTGGCCGTTGAACACCGAGAACCAGCGGCCGTGCGTGGAGCCGTCCATCCACGGCTTGACCGGTGCCGCGGTGTCCCCGCCCAGGCACTGGCTCAGCGTGATCGCCAGGACGGCGATCAGCGCGGCGGCCAGTGCCAGGAGGGCGAGGAAGCGTCCTCTCCGCTCCGGCGGACTCAGCGGAATCCGCCATGGGTGGCGCGGAGGCGACGAGGTCATGCCGTCGAGTATGGCCTCGGGGAGGCGAGCGTGACCGGTACATCAGCGGCGAAGTCCTCGGCCAGCTGGGCCAGCACGCGTTCCGCGGCCTTCCCGTCCCCGAACGGGTTGCCCGCACGCGCCATGAGCCGGTACGCGGCGGGGTCGTCGAGCAGCGCCGTCGCGGCGCTCACGATGGCGTCCGGATCGGTGCCGACCAGCCGGGCCGCGCCCGCCTCCACCGCCTCCGGGCGCTCGGTGGTCGTCCGCAGCACGAGCGCCGGCTTGCTCAGGCTCGGCGCCTCCTCCTGAATGCCCCCGGAGTCCGTCAGCACGATGTCGCACTCGGCGAGGGTGGCGGCGAAGTCCACGTAACCGAGCGGCTCGATCAGGGAAATGCCGGTCCTGCCTTCGAGTTCGGGCAGCAGGACGTCCCGTACGGCGGGACTCTTGTGCAGTGGCAGGACGATCTCCACGTCCCCGCGCTCGGCGAGCCGGCACAGCGCCCGGCCCATGCCGCGCATCCGGTCGCCCTGGTTCTCCCGGCGGTGCAGGGTCACCAGGATCCGCTTGGCGCCGGTGCGGAAGGCGGAGGTTCCGGAGCCCTCCGCGAGCACCCACAGAAGGTTGTCGATCACGGTGTTGCCGGTGGTGAACACCTGCTCCGCGGGCACGCCCTCGTCCAGCAGGTGCCTGGCGGCTTTGGACGTGGGAGCGAAGTGCCAGCGGGCGATGCGGCCGATGAGGCTGCGGTTGAGCTCCTCCGGGAAGGGGTTGTCGATGACTCCGGTGCGCAGCCCGGCCTCGACATGGGCGACCGGGATCTTCTCGTAGAACGCGGCGAGGGCCCCGGCGAGCGCGGTCGTGGTGTCGCCCTGCACCACGACCAGGTCGGGCCGCTGCTGGCGCATGGCCTCGCCGAGCTCGCCGATCAGGCGGGCGGTCAGCTCGGACAGCTGCTGGCGGCTGCGCATCACGTCGAGGGCGATCCGGACGTCGACGCAGAGCAGCCCGAGCATCTGGTGGAGCATCTCGCGGTGCTGTCCGGTGGTGACCACGATCGGCTCGAACCGTGTGCTGGTGGACATGGCCCGCGCCACGGGCGCCAGTTTGATCGCCTCCGGCCGGGTGCCGAGTACAAGCATGGCGCGTACGGGCACGGCTTGCGGGTGTGTGGACATGGGCCCCCCTTGGGCATGCGCGAGCGCAGTCGCGCGAGGTTGATCAGAGATCAGATGAGATGAGATGAGAGAGCGGAATCGGCAACTCGCCGATGACAGAGCAGAGTTGAGGGGCGCACGAGCGGCGTGCGCTTGGAGAGGGAACGGGAGCGCGCGGGGACTGGGCCACGCCCCGGAAGGGCCTGAAGAACCTCAGGTGCGGGCGGTCTTCAGCCAGCCCCGTTGACCGGTCAGCATCCGCCAGAACCCCCACCAGCCGGCGGCGAACCAGATGTAGCCGTAGAAGACGAAGACATGCGCGAGCAGCACCGAGCGGATCAGCCCGAGCTTCCGCTCACGCTTGGCGTACACGAAGCCGTATCCGTAGGCGGCCGTGAACGACAGCAGATACGGGCCCAGCAGCCACATCGGCGAGACGAGCGGGTGTCCCACCTGCACCGAGGCCACGATGGTGGCGCCGAGAGCGACGAGGAAGGACAGCGGCAGCAGCGAGGTGAGCAGGATGAGCACCGGGCTGGACAGGTGGTAGAGCAGGTCCAGTGCTGCCCGGGTCGGCACCTCCCGCAGGATGAGCGGGACGAGGTTCGCCGACTGCAAGTGGCCCTGGAACCAGCGGGATCGCTGCCGGATCAGGCGCTTGACGTCGAGCACGGCCTGCTGGGACACCGAGGCGGTGGTGCAGTGCTGGTTGGTCCAGCCCTTGGCCAGCAGCCGCACCCCGAGGTCGAGATCCTCGGTGAGGCTGTCGCTCCAAGGGCCGTCGCCGTCCAGCGTGTTGAGCGCCGACAGCCGCATGAACTGGCCGTTGCCGCCCATGCCGACGCTGCCGATGAAGCGCCGCGCACTCTGGAAGACGTCGCCGTAGACGACGAACTCCATGTCCTGCATCCGGGCGAGGAGCCCCTCCTCGCGGTTGTACATACGGACGCAGATCTGCACCGCGCCCGTCTGCGGATCGTCGAAGCAGGGGTCCACCGACTGCACGACATGCGGATCGAGGCGCCCGTCGGCGTCGACCACGCAGAGCACGACGTCGGCGGGGTCGTGGCCCGCGAGCAGACCGGATTCCCGCAGGTGGCGCACCCCGTCGTTGAGTGCGGCTCCCTTGCCCCGGCGGGCGTTCGGCAGATTGCGCCGAAGCAGCCGGACCCGGTCGGGGTCGGCGGCAAGCGCTATCTCGCCCGTACGGTCGTCCGACGCGTCGTCGATGACCAGGGCCATGAAATTCCCGGCGGGCAGAGCGGTGATCCGCGCCAGGCTTTCGGAAAGCACTTTCTCCTCGTTGAGGCAGGCGAGGAGGAATACGTAGAAGCGTTCTCTTCGGGGTCCGCGCTCGCGGCGTATTCTGCGCCGGGAGAGCGCGAACAGACTGGTGTTGTAGCAGCCGGCCATCACGATGAGCGTGATACTGGCCCAGAGGAACAGCTCATTGATCATGGCTGCTCCTGACGTTCGCCCGAGCTTCGCGTACCGTTCCCCTGCGCAGCCTGATCCGCGCAAGGATTATCAGCAACGCCGTCAGGCAATAGAACAGGAATCCGATTCCAGCGGTTTCCTGCAATGCTTTGGCCAAAGGCATGCCGGGTATTGCCTCCGGCGCGGCCATCGCCCCTGCCAAGGGCAGAAGAGCCCCCAGGGCGGGTCGTCCGTACATCGTCCCCCCACTTTTCTTCACGCGTCCCCATCGCGTGAAAAGTGAAGTTAGCAGACGAAGATGACGGCTCAGGGGGCTAAGTTGAAATTGCCGTCCATGGTCCCGTAGGTCGGGTCTGATGGCCCTCGAAGAATGCGTCGACCGGCCCATTGACACCCTTCGAGATCCCGCAGAAGAATCTGGGACCTTATTCTCAGCAAAAGGCTTTGTCAATGATTGGCAAAGTGGGGGGAATGGATCATGAGATCATTGTGGAAACCACCGAAAGGGCACCGGGGACTGTCCCGCGTCACCCTCGTTCTGATGCTTCTCGCCGCCCTGTTGGGCGGCACCTTCATGGCCACATCCGCACAGGCGGGCCCCGGCGGCAGACACCACGGCGAGGGCCGCGGCACCCGTTCCGGACTGAACCGTATCGACCTCAAGGCCTGGGCGACGGCCCAGGTCAAGGCCGACAAGGCGCGCCAGGCCAAGCATCCCAAGAAGTCGGCGTCTTTCAGGACGGCGACCACGACCCTGGCAGCCTCCGCCACGGCGGTACGCGCCCAGGCCGCCGTGTTCCGGAAGGCGGACGTCGCCGCGGCGGCGGACCCGGCGACCCTCGTCCTCTACGACACGGCAGGCCCCTACGGGCAGTTGGGCGAGCTGTACGCGATGGCCGAGGCCAACCTCGCCGGCCACTTCGGCACCGTGACCGCCAAGCCGGTCCAGCAGTACACCGCCGGCATGCTCGACTCGTATGCGGCCGTCGTCTACCTCGGCTCCACCTACTACGGCGGTGACATCCCGGACGCCATCCCCGCCGCCTTCTACCAGGACGCGGCCGCCACCACGAAGCCCGTGACCTGGATCGGCGCCAACATCTGGGGCATGGCCAACACCGTCGGCATCACGCCCTTCACCCAGAAGTACGGCTGGGATCCGACGACTTCGTACTACGAGGACGGCGGCAGCGTCGGAACGGTCACGCAGGTGACGTACAAGGGGCAGACGCTCACCCGGAAGATCCCGGCCGGGCAGGACGGCGGCGTGCTGCGCCCCAACGTCCTGACGGGGACGGGATATCCGGCGGTCACCCGCCTCGCGGAGGGCCTCGACACCTCGAACGGGCACACCTTCGGCTGGGCCATCAGGTCGTCCAACCTCACCTACATCGGTGAGATCCCCTTCGCCTACGTCTCCGAGAGCGACCGCGTCATCGCCGCCGAGGACCTGCTCTTCGACGCCCTCGCGCCCGCCACCACCGTCCGGCACCGCGCCCTGATGCGCCTGGAGGACATCAGCCCCGACTCGAACCCGGCCGACCTGAAGTCCATGGCCGACTATCTCTACGCCCAGAAGATCCCGTACGGCATCAACGTGATTCCCGTCTACACGGATCCCAACGGCACCTACAACAACGGCGTACCGCAGACCATCACGCTTTCACAGCGTCCGCAGGTGGTCAGCGCCCTGAAATACATGCTGAACCGGGGCGCGGTCCTCATGGACCATGGATACACGCACCAGTACAGCAATATCGCCAATCCCTACGACGGAGTGACCGGCGACGACTTCGAGTTCTACCGGGCGCATGTGGACGCCGCGAACAACGTCGTCTACGACGGTCCGGTCGCCGAGGACTCGACCCTCTGGGCCCAGGGCAGGGTCACCGCCGCGCTGGCCGAGTTCACCAAGGCGGGCCTTCCGAAGCCGGTGCTGTGGACCACTCCGCACTACGCGGGATCGGCCGCCGACTACAAGGTGTTCAGCGCCAACTTCAATGCCCGGCTTGAGCGTTCACTGTATTTCGCCGGAACGCTGAGCGGCGCCCAGGCGGACCCGAACCGGTTCATCGGACAGTTCTTCCCGTATGTGGTGCGTGACGTGTACGGGACCAAAGTGCTTCCCGAGAACATCGGGAATTACGAACCGGAGGCATTCAACAACCACCCGCCACGGCTGCCCGCCGACCTCATCGCCTCGGCCAAGGCCAATCTCGCGGTGCGGGACGGATTCGCCAGCTTCTTCTACCACCCCTACTACCCGCTCCAGCCGCTGAAGGACACCGTCGCCGGGATCAAGGCCCTCGGCTACACGTTCGTCAGCCCGGCCGCCCTGTGAGGGCTCACGCCCTGAGGAGGACCGCTGCCACCGTGGCAGCGGTCCTCCTCGCCGTGAGCGGCTGCACCACGGCGAAGGGAACGGCGGGGAAGCGGACGGCCACGAAGGACGGGAGGAAGACCTCGGCGGACGAACGGGGCGCGGCGGCCGCCATGCGCGGCATCACCCTGCCCTCCTGGAACCGGACCGACTACGACAGCCCGGCCGCGGCCACCTATCTGCGGGACATCCGGGCGACCGGCGCCCGCTGGGTCACCTTCACCCCGACCTGGTACCAGACGCACCCGACCGACTCCTCGCTGCACACCACCGAGGAGACCGCGAGCGACGCAGGTCTGCGGCGGATCGTGCGCCGCGCCCACCGGGCCGGCCTCAAAGTGATGATCAAGCCGCACGTGGACCTGCCCGGCGACGTCGACCGCGCCGGGATCCGCCCCCGCGACCGGACCGCCTGGTTCACCGCGTACCGGAAGTTCATCAGCCATTACGCGGACCTGGCGGCGGACACCGACGTGGAACAGCTCGCCGTGGGAACGGAGTTGGCGGGCGTCTCGGGTGACCGCGCCGACTGGAGGACGGTCATCGCAGCCGTACGCCAGAAATACGACGGCCCCCTGACCTACGCCGCCAACTACGACGAGTACCGCCGGATCCGCTTCTGGAAGGACCTCGACCTCATCGGGATCGACGCCTACTGGCCGCTGTCCGACAAGCCCACCGACGACACCGCCCGGCTGCGCCGAGGCTGGAAGCCGATCGCCGCGAGCCTCGCCTCGTTCTCCGAGAAGCAGGGCCGCCGCGTCCTGTTCACCGAGGCGGGCTACGTCAGCCAGCGGGGCGCCACGACCGCCCCGTACTCCTGGACCGTCAGCAGACGCTCCGGCAACGCCGAACAGGCCGCCGCCTACCGGGCGTTGCTCGACACCTTCGAGGGCCGCCGGTGGTGGGCCGGGGTCTGCTGGTGGATGTGGGATGACTGGCCGGACAGCGGCGAGACCCCGGCGAAGCTCGCCTACACCCCGCACGGCAAGCCCGCGGAGGAAGTGCTGAAGGAGAAGTGGGCGCGCTGAGAGACCTGTTGGAGCCTGTCCGGCGCGACCGCCGGGCAGGTTCTACGGCACGTGGTACGTCTCCCCGTACACCTTCCACGTCAGCGGCGGCTTCAGGGCCAGGTTCCCGTCGTGGAGGAACTTCCGCTGGGCGGTGTCGATGCGGGTCGTGTCACGGTCGGGGTTCCTGGACTTCATCGTCGCGCGGCGGATGTCGAGGAAGACGTCCAGGTACTCCTTCTCGCCGCCGCCCCCGGACGGCAGGTCGGCCTTCCGCACCGCGCGCTCGCGCAGACCGTAGAAGCTGTCGGCGTTCGTGCCGGGGCCGTGCAGGACCATCGCGTCGTAGTAGATGAACTGGCCGAGCGTGCCGAGCCCGTCGAGCTTGGCGAGGCGGACGGCCGGGTCGAAGTAGACGCGGTCGCGCTCGGTGTCCTGGGCCGCGCGGAAGGCACCGACCCGGGCCTCCTTCTTCCATGCGGCCGGGAAGCCGTCGAGGCCGGCGTGCGAGTCCGTGCCGTCGACCTCGCGCAGCGCGGGGAGGAAACGGGCGAGCCCGTTGCCCGGGTGGTCCTCGGTGTAGCGCTCGACCAGGGTGAGCAGGTCGTGGGTGCCCGTGCAGAAGCCGATGATGCCCGCGGTGTAGCCCTGGCCGTCGCCGATGTCCTCGACGTAGCCGTACGCGCTGCGCCAGTCCAGTGTGGAGTTCTCGGCGCTCGCCACGATCTTCTGGGCCAGCTCCTTCTCCGCCGGTGCGGCGAGTCCGGGCGGCAGGTCCGCGATCAGCTCGTCGTCGGCGGACCGCTCGGCCTGCTTCTTGGCGTCCTGGCGGGCCTGTTGCGCCGCCGATGTGGCCCTCTTGCCGTCCGCCTGGTCCGGGTGCTCGGGCGTGACGAAGTAGACCGCCGCGGTGACGAGGACGGGCACAGCGGCGAAAAGCAGACAACCGGCTCGTTTCATGGCGCACAGGGTATGGCGGACGGGCACACGGCCCGACCCGAAACCCCTACGCCGCGCCGCTCTTCAGCGATGCGACCTTCCCCACCGCGAGCACCACCAGCAGCACAAGGAGGCCCGCGCAGATGGCGACCTGCACCAGGGTGCGGCGGCTGTCGCGGGGCACGTACGCGTAGGCGAGGGTGACCAGACCGCCCGCCAGCAGGCCGCCGAGGTGGCCCTGCCAGGACGTGAAGAACGCCGAGAGAACCAGCCAGGCCAGCAGGCTGCCCATGAACCGGTTCACCGTGCGCATGTCGGCGCCGAGACGGCGGGCCATCACGTAGTACGCCGCACCGAGCCCGAAGATCGCGCCGGAGGCGCCGACCGTGTGGTCGGCGGGCGCGATCAGCAGCACCAGGACCGAGCCGCCGAGCGCGGAGAGCAGGTACAGGACGAGGTAGCGGACCCGGCCGAGCTGGGCCTCCACGACCCGGCCGATGCTCCACAGCGAGAACATGTTCATCGCGATGTGCGCGATCCCGAACGTCCCCTCGGTGGGCGGCAGATGAAGAAACGCGCCGGTGAGCAGTCGGTACCACTCCCCATCCACGACACCGGACGCGTGAAAGTCCGCGGAGTACGCGCTCTGCCAGTAGTAGTGCCCGCCGTCAGGACCCAGCAGCTCCGCGCCGAGCATCTCGAACCGGTCCACCACTGCGGGGCGTACCAACTCGGCGAGGTATGCCAGCACGTTGAGGCCGATCAGCACGTACGTCACGAGGGGCACCGCCGAGATACGGCCGCCGAAGACCGTGCGGGCCCCCCGCACCGACCGGGCGCCCTCCTTCACGCACTCCACGCACTGGTGGCCGACCGCCGCCTCGCGCATGCAGGACGGGCATATGTAGCGGTCGCACCGGGTGCAGCGCACATGGGACTCCACCTTGGGATGGCGATAACAGGTGGTGACGTCGGACTCGGTGGTCTCGGCGGACTCGGATTCCACGACCGGCTCCTTGAGGCACGTACGAAAGGCTGAGGGATGAAGGGACGACGAGCCGGTGGGGTCGGCGGCGAACAAAATAGCGAACCTGAGGGACGGCCGGGAGGACGGGGCGCCGGTGACGTAGCCTCGACACCTCCGTCCAGGACCGAAGGGAGCCCGCATGGCCGCGATCAGCCTCGCGAAGGTGGAGGAGACCGCGCCCGCGCTGGTCAGCCTGTACAAGAGCGCGGGAGTGTCCCTCACCAAGCACGGGCTGAGCGATCAGCGGGCCGCCGTCTATCTGGTGGTCGACTACTCGGGCTCGATGAAGCCGTACTACAAGGACGGCAGCGTGCAGGCGCTCGCAGACCGCGTGCTCGGCCTGTCCGCCCACCTCGACGACGACGGACGGGTCCCGGTCGTCTTCTTCTCCACGGACATCGACGCCGAGACCGACATCGAACTCGCCGGCCACCAGGGCCGGATCGAGCGGATCGTGGCCGGCCTCGGCCACATGGGCAAGACCAGCTACCACCTCGCCATGGACGCGGTCATCGACCACTACCTGGACAGCGGCTCGAAGGACCCCGCCCTCGTCGTCTTCCAGACCGACGGCGGACCGATCAACAAGCTCGCCGCCGAACGGTACTTGTGCAAGGCGGCGCAGCTCCCGCTGTTCTGGCAGTTCATCGGGTTCGGCGACCCGGGCAGCAGACAGTTCGAATTCCTGCGCAAGCTCGACGAGTTGGCGGTGCCGCAGAAGCGGCCCGTCGACAACGCCGGGTTCTTCCACGCCGGTTCGGACCCGCGCCAGGTGTCCGACGACGAGTTGTACGACCGTCTCGTGGGGGAGTTCCCGCAGTGGCTGGCGGCGGCCCGGGTGCAGGGGATCGTGCGGTGATCAGGCTCCTTCCCGCCGCCGGGCGCGCCGCCGTGGCCTGGAAGAACGGCGGCGGGGTGACCCGCGAGATCGCCGCGTGGCCGCCTGGCGCGGGCATGGACGACTTCGTGTGGCGCGTCAGCCTGGCCGAGGTCGGCGCGGACGGGCCGTTCTCCGCCTTCGCCGAGGCCGACCGCACCCTCACCGTGGTCGAGGGCGCGGGTATGGACCTGACCGTGGGCGGCGAGCGGCGGATCCTCGACACCCGCCTGGTACCGCAGGACTTCCCCGGCGACGTCCCCACCGACTGCCGGCTGCTCGACGGGCCGGTCGTGAACTTCAACGTCATGTGGCGCAGGGGCCTGGAGCCGGCCCCGGCCGTCGCCGTGGTGCGCGGCCGGGTGCCCTTCGCCCTCCGGCCGGGCACGGCCATGCTGGTCCTCGCGCTCGACGCGCCCGCCGAGGTGTCGGGGATGCACCTGGAGCCGTACGACGCGGCGCTGCTCACGGACGGCGGCACGGTGCTGCACGCGGCGGGGGCGGCGGCGGTCGTCCGCCTTCCGACACCGCCGCCTCCGGCCGACGCGTGAACCGACCCCGCGGGCAGGGCTGACGGCCCCGTTGGCGTAGCCCGTCCGGCGTGCCACCCTGAGGTGATCCGAGGGGGAGGCGACGCATGGACGGCGCACGATCGGTGAACGGGGCGACGGGAACGGGCAGTTCGGTGACGCCCGCCGGGACGAGGCCGGACGGCGCGAGGTCCGACGGGACGAGGCCGGACGGGACGAGGCAGGCCGACCGGGGTGACGGGCCGGGTTCGGGCGAGCGGCTCGCCGACTGGGCCGACGGGCGGCTCGGGCTCTACGCGCTTGCCAAGGCGAACATGCGCAAGGTCTTCCCGGACCACTGGTCGTTCATGCTGGGCGAGGTCTGCCTCTACAGCTTCATCATCCTGATCCTCACCGGCGTCTATCTGACCCTGTTCTTCGAGCCGAGCGGCGTCGAGGTCATCTACAACGGCTCGTACACGCCCCTCAACGGCATCTCCATGACGAGGGCGTACGAGTCCACCCTCGACATCAGCTTCGACGTGCGCGGCGGCCTGCTGATCCGGCAGATCCACCACTGGTCCGCGCTCGTCTTCGTCACGGGCATGCTCGTGCACATGATGCGGGTGTTCTTCACCGGCGCGTTCCGCAAGCCGCGCGAGCTCAACTGGGTGTTCGGCTGGACCCTGTTGTTCCTCGGCATCCTCACCGGCCTGACCGGCTACTCGCTCCCCGACGACCTGCTGTCCGGCACCGGCATCCGCTTCGCCGACGGCGCCATCCTGGCCACCCCGATCGTGGGGACGTACCTCTCCTTCTTCCTCTTCGGCGGCGAGTTCCCGGGCCACGACATCATTCCGCGGCTCTTCCCGATCCATGTCCTGGTGCTGCCCGGGATCATGCTGGGGCTGGTCGTCGCCCATCTGATCCTGGTCTTCTACCACAAGCACACGCAGTACCCCGGGCCCGGCCGCGACCAGAAGTCGGTCGTCGGCATGCCCTTCCTGCCCGTCTACATGGCCAAGGCGGGCGGCTTCTTCTTCCTCGTCTTCGGTGTGCTGACGGTGATGGGCGGGATCGCGCAGATCAACCCCGTGTGGGCCTTCGGGCCCTACCGGCCGGACCTGGTGACCACCGGCGCCCAGCCCGACTGGTACCTGGGCTTCTCCGAGGGGCTGATCCGGGTGATGCCGGGATGGGAGATCAACGCCTGGGGTCACACCCTGGAGTTGGGCGTCTTCATCCCCTTCACGCTCTTCCCGCTGATCCTGCTCGCCATCGGCCTCTATCCCTTCGTCGAGGCATGGATCACCGGGGACAGACGCGAGCACCACATCCTGGACCGGCCGCGCAACGCGCCCGTGCGCACGGGGCTGGGCGTGGCCTGGCTGGCCCTGTACGCGGTGCTGCTGATCGGCGGTGGCAACGACATCGTGGCCACGCATCTGCATCTGTCGATCAACGCGATCACCTGGTTCGTGCGGGTAGGGGTGTTCGTCGTACCGGTCGCCGCGTTCGTCGTCACCAAGCGGATCTGCCTCGGGCTGCAGCGCAGGGACCGCGACAAGGTGCTGCACGGGCGGGAGTCGGGCCTCATCAAACGGCTGCCGCACGGCGAGTTCGTCGAGGTCCATGAACCTCTCACGCAGGCCCAGAGGTTCACGCTCACCCAGCACGAGCAGAGTCCGCCCTACGAGGTGGGTGCGCTCGTCGACGCGAACGGGGTCCGGCGTCCGGTCAAACCCTCCCAGCGGCTGCGCGCCCGGCTCGCCCAGGCGATGTTCGGGCCCGGGACACGGATCGCGAAGCCGACGGCCGAGGAGTACCGGGAGCTCACGAGCGGCGACCATCACCACTGACACCGTGGAGCACGGCGGCCCGGCACTCGTCCGGACTGCCCCAGGCGCCCAGCAGCGCACGGGACTTGGTCAGCCACAGCGACAGGTCGTACTCCGCCGTGTAGCCGATCGCGCCGTGCAGTTGGAGGGCGGTGCGTGCGGTGGCGTACGCCGCCTCGCAGGCCGCGACCTTGGCGGCGGCGACGTCGCGCTCCGTCATCGTGAACGCCGCGCCGAACAGCAGTGGCCGGGCGAACTCCAGGGCGATCTTCGCGTCCGCCAGGCGGTGCTTGACCGCCTGGAACGAGCCGATGGGAACGCCGAACTGGGTGCGCTGCCCGACATACGCCACCGTCCTGTCCAGCAGGGCGAGTCCGACGCCGAGCGCCTGGGCGGCGGTGGCGAGCCGGGCCCAGCGAAGGGCGCGTACGAACGGCGGCTCGGCGACCAGGAGTTCGCCGCTCGGGGGAAGAGCCGTGAGGCGCCGGGCCGGGTCGAGGGAGGGCCGCACCGGGCCGTGGTCAGGGGCGAGGCGCAACCCGTCGGCCGTCAGGACCAGCCGCAGGTCCGCCGCGTCGCCGTCCAGTGCGTACGACCCCGGGGGCGCGAGCGTGGCCATCGCCTCGCCGGAGGCCAGCCGGGGGAGCAGCCGCTTGGCGGGACCCGGGTCGGCCGACTCCGTGAGGAGGACGGCCGCCGCGACCGTCTCCACCAGGGGGCCCGGCACCGCATGGCGGCCCAACTCCACGAAGGCGACGGCCAGTTCGACGGGGAGGGGGCCCACCCCCTCGTACGCCTCGGGTATCGCGAGGGTGAAGACCCCGGCGGCGGCGATACGGGACCACAGCGCCCGGCCGGACGTGTGGTCGCCGCGACTCCAGTCCCGTACGACCGACGGAGTGTCCGCCGAGGACAGCAGACCGTCCAACGAGTCGGCGAACGCCCGCTGTTCGGCGTCGAGAAGAAAACGCATCAGCGGCGGCCCTTCGGCAGTCCGAGCAGGCGCTCGGCGATGATGTCGCGCTGGATCTCGTTCGTGCCCGCGTAGATGGGGCCCGCGAGGGAGAAGACATACCCCTCGGACCAGCCGGTGTCCGCCAGCTCGCCTTCCGATCCCAGGAGTTCGAGTGCTGTCTCGTGCAGGGTGATGTCGTACTCGGACCAGAAGACCTTGTTCAGGCTGGACTCCGGGCCGAGGGACTCGCCGTCCAGGAAACGGGACGCGCCCGCGTAGGCGAACAACTCGTACGCGCGGGCGCCGATCAGCGCGTCCGCCACCCGGTCCCGTGCCGACGCCGGGCTTCCCCGCTCCTGCCACAGCGCGAACAGCCGGTCGGCGGAGGCGAGGAAGCGGCCCGGCGAGCGCAGGGTCAGTCCGCGTTCGTTGCCCGCTGTCGACATGGCGACCCGCCAGCCCTGGCCCGGCTCGCCGATCACATCCTCGTCGGGGACGAACACCTCGTCGAGGAACAGCTCGGCGAAGGCCGGTCTGCCGTCGAGGCGGCCGATCGGGCGGACGGTGACTCCGGGGGCCCGTAGGTCGAACATCAGGTAGGTGAGCCCCTGGTGGGGCTTCGGGGTGTCCGGCTCGCTGCGGAACAGACCGAAGGCACGGTCGGCGAAAGCGGCCCGCGACGACCACGTCTTCTGTCCGCTCAAGCGCCAGCCCCCGTCCGTGCGCACCGCGCGGGAGGTCAGCGAGGCCAGGTCGGAACCGGCCTCCGGCTCGGACCACGCCTGCGCCCAGACGACCTCGCCGCCGGCCATCGGCGGCAGCACCCGCGCGCGCTGCTCCTGCGTACCGTGGTCGAAGAGCGTGGGTGCGAGCAGGCTGATGCCGTTCTGGCTCACCCGGCCCGGGGCGCCCGCCGCGTAGTACTCCTCCTCGAACAGCAGCCACCGCAGCAGCCCCGCGTCCCGCCCGCCGTACTCCGCAGGCCACGACACCACCGACCAGCGGTCCGCGGCCAGTCGGGCCTCCCACGCGCGGTGCGCCGCGAAGCCCTCCGCGGTCTCCAGGGACGGCAGCGGGGAGGCGGGCACATGCCCGGCGAGCCAGTCCCGGGCCTCGGCGCGGAACGCCTCGTCGGCGGGGGAGTGCGTGAGATCCATGGGCGGCACCCTTCGGCGGCAACCTTCCCTAACAAGTGTTTGGTAGGTTAGCGTGGCGGTATGACAGACGTCGAGACTCCGGCGTACGTACCCGGGCACGGCCTGCTCAAGGAGCGCACCGCCGTCGTCACCGCCGCCGCGGGCGCGGGGATCGGCGGCGCCACCGCCCGCCGCTTCCTGGAGGAGGGCGCGCGCGTGCTGATCAGCGACGCGCACGCCCGACGGCTCAAGGAACACCAGGCGGCGCTGGCCGGGGAGTTCGGGGCCGACCGCGTCGATGCACTGCCCTGCGACGTCACCGACGAGACACAGGTCCAAGCCCTCCTCGACGAGGCCGTCCGGCTGCACGGCCGGCTCGACGTCGTCGTCAACAACGCGGGCCTCGGCGGCACCGCCGACCTCGTCGACATGACTGACGAGCAGTGGTCCAAGGTGCTCGACGTGACCCTGAACGGCACGTTCCGGTGCACTCGGGCGGCGCTGCGGCTCCTCAAGCAACAGGGCGCCGGCGGAGTGATCGTCAACAACGCCTCCGTCGTCGGCTGGCGCGCCCAGGCCGGGCAGGCCCACTACGCCGCCGCGAAGGCCGGGGTCATGGCGCTCACCCGCTGCGCGGCGATCGAGGCCGCCGCGTACGGAGTGCGGGTCAACGCCGTGTCGCCGAGCCTCGCCATGCACCCGCACCTGGTGAAGGTCACCTCGCCCGAGCTGCTCGAGGAGCTGACCGCGCGCGAGGCCTTCGGGAGGTACGCCGAGCCGTGGGAGGTGGCCAACGTGATCGTGTTCCTGGCGTCCGGCTACTCGTCGTACATGACGGGCGAGGTCGTCGCCGTCAGCAGTCAGCACGCGTAGGACGACAATGACCCCGTGCCTACCAAGAAGAAGCCCCAGGTGACCGCCTCGCCGGAGCGCCGCCGCGAACTCCTCGACACCGCCGCGGAAGTCTTCGCCGAGCAGGGGTACAACGCGACGACCGTCCGCAAGATCGCGGACCAGGCGGGGATGCTCGCGGGCAGCCTCTACTACCACTTCGACTCCAAGGAATCGATGCTGGAGGAGATCCTGCGCAGCTTCCTCGACGAGCTCTGGGAGGGCTACGACACCGTCCTGGACGCCGAACTCGGCCCCCGGGAGACCCTGGAGGCCCTGGTCACCGAGTCCTTCCGGGAGATCGACCGGCACCGCGCCGCCGTCGCGATCTACCAGAAGGAGTCCAAGCAGCTCGCGCCGCAGGAGCGTTTCGCGTTCCTCGCCGAGTCGCAGCGCAAGTTCGAGAAGGCGTGGCTGTCCACGCTGGAGCGGGGCGTCGCCGCCGAGGTCTTCCGGGCCGACCTAGACATCCGGCTCACCTACCGGTTCGTGCGCGACACCGTGTGGGTCGCCGCGTCCTGGTACCGGCCCGGCGGGCAGCACAGCCCTGAGGAGATCGCCCGGCAGTACCTGTCGATGGTCCTGGACGGGATCGCCGTACGTGAATGGCCCTTCTGAACAAGGGAGTTGACATGTCCGAGGCCTACATCGTCGAAGCGGTCCGCACACCCGTGGGCCGACGCAAGGGAGGTCTGTCCGGTGTCCATCCGGCCGACCTCGGGGCGCACGTGCTGAAGGCGCTGGTCTCGCGCTCCGGGGTGGACCCGGCCGCCGTCGAGGACGTCGTCTTCGGCTGTCTGGACGCGGTGGGGCCGCAGGCCGGGGACATCGCCCGCACCTGCTGGCTGGCGGCCGGTCTGCCCGAGGAGGTACCGGGCGTGACCGTCGACCGGCAGTGCGGCTCCTCCCAGCAGGCCGTGCACTTCGCCGCCCAGGGCGTCCTGTCCGGCACCCAGGACCTGGTGGTGGCCGGCGGCGTCCAGAACATGACGCAGATACCCATCGCCTTCGCCTCCCGGCAGGCCGCCGAACCGCTCGGCCTCACCGAGGGCCCCTTCGCGGGCAGCGAGGGCTGGCGGGCGCGCTACGGCGACCGCCCCGTCAACCAGTTCCACGGCGCCGAGCTGATCGCCGAGAAGTGGGGGATCACCCGGCGTGACCAGGAGGAGTTCGCGCTCAGGTCCCATCAGCGGGCTCTGCGCGCCATCGACGAGGGCCGCTTCGCGCGCGAGACCGTGGCGTACGGGGAGGTCACGGCCGACGAGGGTCCGCGCCGCGACACCTCGCTGGAGAAGATGGCCGGGCTGGCCCCCGTCGTCGAGGGCGGCACCATCACCGCCGCCTGCTCCTCGCAGGTCTCCGACGGCGCCGCCGCGATGCTGCTCGCCTCCGAACGGGCCGTGCGGGAGCACGGGTTGACGCCCCGCGCCCGTGTGCACCACCTCTCCGTGCGGGGCGAGGACCCCATCCGCATGCTGTCGGCCCCCATCCCGGCCACCGCGCACGCCCTGAAGAAGGCAGGCATGACCATCGACGACATCGACCTCGTCGAGATCAACGAGGCCTTCGCCCCGGTCGTCCTCGCCTGGCTCAAGGAGACCGGCGCCGACCCCGACAAGGTCAACGTCAACGGCGGTGCCATCGCCCTCGGTCACCCCCTGGGCGCCACGGGTGTGAAGCTGATGACGACCCTGCTGCACGAACTGGAGCGCACGGGCGGGCGGTTCGGGCTCCAGACGATGTGCGAGGGGGGCGGGCAGGCGAACGTGACGATCATTGAACGGCTCTGACGAACCGGCGGGCGGGGGCGAACGTCACGATCACGGGGAGGCCCCGAACCGCGCCAGGTCCTCCAGCGTCTTCGCCGCCTCCGAGACGATCCGCTCCACCAGCTCCGCGCACGACGGCAGGTCGTCGATCACCCCGGCGACCTGGCCGGAGGCCATCACCCCGAGGTCCGTACGCCCGTCCACCATCGAGGACCTGAGGAGCATCGGGGTGTTGGCGGCGAGCAGGACCTGGCTCCAGGACAGATCCTTGCCGTGCCGCATCGCGAGACCGTCGCGGACCATGTGCGGCCAGGACAGCCCGGACAGCCTCCGGAAGCCTGCCGCCCGGCGGACGGCGTGGAAGAGGGTCCTCGCCCGGCCGGCGTTCTCCAGGGCGTCCACCAGGTCCGTGCGGAGCATGCGGTGCGGCAGGCCGTCCACCGCCGTGGTCACGGTGACGTCCCTGACCGTCGCCGCCAGGTATCTCGCCTTCACCGCGTCCGGCACCGTCGAGTCCGACGTCAGCAGGAACCGCGTGCCCATGGCGACCCCGGCCGCCCCGTAGGCCAGCGCCGCGACCAGGCCCCGTCCGTCGAAGAAACCGCCCGCCGCCACGACCGGTATCCGGACCGCGTCCACCACCTGCGGCAGCAGCACGGTCGTCGCCACCTCGCCGGTGTGCCCGCCGCCCTCACCGCCCTGCACGATCACGGCGTCCGCACCCCACGCCGCGACCTTCTCCGCATGCCGTCGGGCGCCTATGGAGGGGATGACGACCACGCCCGCCTCCTTCAGCTCCGCGATCAGCTCGGGGGAAGGGGCGAGGGCGAAGGAGGCGACCCGGACACCCTCCTCGATCAGAATCCGCACCCGGTCGCCCGCATCCGAGGCGTCGGCCCGGAGATTGACCCCGAACGGCGCCTCCGTCCGGGACCTGACCTCCCGTATCGCCTCGCGCAGGCGGTCGACGGTCATGGTCGCGGAGGCCAGGATGCCCAGCGCACCCGCGTTCGCCGACGCGGAGACCAGGCGCGGGCCCGCCACCCAGCCCATGCCCGTCTGCACGATCGGGTGCCGGACCCCGACCAGCCGGGTGAGCGCCGTCTCCATCACGAAGCGACCTCCCTGGCACGGGTGCCGCCCGGGTCGATCACCTCGCGGATCAGCCGCAGTTCCTCGGGGGTCGGCTCACGGGTCGGCGGCACCTCGTCGGGGACATCCAGATCGAAACCGGTCGCCTCCCTGACCTGCTCCACCGTGACACCCGGGTGCAGTGAAGCGAGCCGCATCGCGTGGTCGGGGGTGGCGAAGTCGAACACCCCCAGGTCGGAGACGACACGCGGGAGGCGGTGATAGCGCGCACCGGCCGCGTGGTCGTATCCGACTCCGCAGACCATGTCGACCTTCTCGACGAAGACGCGCCGCGAGTGCCTCGGAACCCAGTAACTGGTGGGATTGTTCAGGGTGTTGACCGGTGCGCCGCGCACACCGAGCAGCTGCCGCGCGGGCCGCTCCCAGTCGCCGATGCAGGAGATGTTCTGGTTCCCGAACCGGTCGATCTGGCTCGCGCCCATCATCACGTGCCGGCGCCCGCCGGTGACCATCGTCAGATGCTGCCGGTACGGCAACCAGCCCTCCGTCGTCCCGTCGAGGCCGACGAGCATCGCCTCGCCGTCGGTCAGCAGCAGGTCGGGCGAGAAGGTCCGCTTGGCGAGGCGGGCGCCGAAGGAGGGGATCAGGCCCATGGGGCTGGCGAGGACCTCGCCGTTGTCCCGCCATGCCTCGGCACAGGCGATCACGCAGTACTCGGCGCGGGTGGGCGGGAGAAGAGGGGCACGGGTGACGGTCATCGAGGCTCCTCGTGCCAGGTCCGGACGGCCGACTGGTACGCGTGTTCGTCCCCCGCGAGGAACCGCTCCGCGAACTCCGGCCAGGGCGTGGACGCGTACTGCTTCTGGAAGGCCTCGTCCCGTCCGTAGTCGGAGGCGCAGGACGTGAAGTGCGCGCCGTTCGGGGCCTCGACGACACCGGTGACCGCATACCGCTTGACGAGCAACGTCTGCGGCGCCGCCTCCTTCGTCAACTCGGCGGTGTCGACGATCCGTTCGCACGAGACGTATGCCGTGTCTGCCGCCTCGCAGAAGAGGTCGTCGAAGTACGGGTCCGGGCCCAGATACTGCCCGTTGCCCAGCCGGTCGGCGCGGTTGACGTGCACCAGGGCCGCGTCCAGGCGCAGGGCGGGCATCGCCACGAACGTCTCCCCGTCCTCGTAGGGCGAAGTCACCGTCCGCAGGCCGGGGTTGACCCGCATCACGTCCGAGCCGATCCCGGCCCGCACGGGGAGAAACGGAAGCCGGTTCGCCGCCGCGTGCAGGCCCCACATGAACATCGCCTCGTCGACCTCCATCAGCTCCAGCGCTCCGCTCTCGCGTGCCGCGCGGTAGTGCGGTTCGAGCGGGACCGAGTCGAGGGTCACGAAGGGGGTGACGAGCTTGCGGATCCGCCCGGCCGCCGCGAGCATGCCGACGTCCGGGCCGCCGTACGAGACGACCGTGAGATCCGTGATCTCCGAGCGCAGCAACGCCCGCACCAGCGCCATCGGCTTGCGGCGCGAGCCCCAGCCGCCGATACCGAGGGTCATGCCGCTCGCCAGCCGGGAGACGACCTCGCCGGCGGTCATCGTCTTGTCACTCACCTATGCACCCTCCTTGCCGAAGGTGTCGCGGACCCGGTCGGCGAGCCCGCTCAGGTTCGCCTCGAAGGTGAAGCCCTGCTCGAAGCGGTAGCTACGGCGTACGTCGACGGGGTCGATGCCGTTGATCGCGGCCTTCGCCAGCCGCAGCAGCTGCCCGTCCTTGGCGGCGATCTCGGACGCCAACTCCAGGGCAGCGCCGGGGAGTTTCTCGCGCGGCACGACCTGCCACACCGAGCCGTGCGCGTGCAGCTCGGCCGCCGTCGCCGTGCGCGAGGTGTAGTACAGGGCGCGCATCAGGTGCTGCGGGACCAGCCGGGCCAGGTGGGTGGCCGCGCCGAGGGCGCCCCGGTCCAGCTCGGGCAGTCCGAAGGTGGCGTCCTCGCTCGCCACGATCACGTCCGCGTTGCCGACCAGGCCGATCCCGCCGCCCAGACAGAAGCCCTGGACCGCCGCCACGACCGGCACCTCGCACTCGTACACCGCCGCGAACGCCTCCGCGCAGCCGCGGTTCGCGCCGATCAGCGCACTCTGCCCGCGCGCCTGGATCTCCTTGATGTCCACGCCCGCGTTGAACCCGCGCCCCTCCGCCGCCAGGACGACACAGCGGATCCCGGGGTCGCGGCCCGCCGCGCGCACGGCGTCGGCCAGCTCGAACCAGCCGTTCACCGGCAGTGCGTTCACGGGCGGGAAATCGACCGTGACTACGGCAATTCCCTTGTCCGCGGGGGAGTTTCCCGGGTTCGAGGTGGAGACACCCATAGGCGCATCAGCTACCTTTCCACCAAACGTTTGTTAGGTGGAAGGTAGCAGCGAATGGAGTGGAACGGGAAGGTCGTGGTCGTCACGGGCGGCACCCGCGGAGTCGGCGCCGGGATCGCACGGGCCTTCGCGAAGGCGGGCGCCGAGGTCGTCGTCTGCGCGCGCCGCGATCCCGAAGTCCCGTTGGACGGCGTCGAGTTCATGCCCGCCGACCTGCGCGACCCGGACGCCGTGCAGGGCCTCTTCGCCGCGCTGCCCCGGCTCGACGTCCTGGTCAACAACGTGGGTGGCACGCCGTACCGGCTCCTCGCACAGGCCGACGCCGAGCGGCACGCGCGCGTGATCGAGCTCAACCTCCTCGCACCGCTGACCGCCTCGCTCGCCGCGTACGACCTGCTGCGGCGCGCCAAGGGCTCGGTCGTGATGATCGGCAGCGTGAGCGGAACCCGGCCCTCACCCGGCTCGGCGGCGTACGGGGCCGCCAAGGCGGGGCTGGAGAACCTCGCCCGGTCGATGGCCGTCGAATGGGCCCCCGACGTCCGGGTCAACACGCTGGTCGTCGGCATGGTCCGCACCGAGCAGGCGCATCTGCACTACGGGGGCGAGGACGGCATGACCGCCGTCGCCGGGACCGTCCCGCTGGGTCGCTTGGCCGAGCCGTCCGACGTCGGCGAGGCCGCCGTGTTCCTCGCCTCGGACGCCGCCGGGTACCTCAGCGGGGCGAGCCTGCTCGTCCACGGCGGCGGCGAGCGGCCCGCCTTCCTCGATGCCGCGACCGCCAACAGAGACGGCGAAGAGAGCAGGGAGAGTTGAGATGAGTACTGCACCGCTGCTGTGCGAGGGGCGGGTCGTCATCGTCACGGGCGCCGGACGCGGGCTCGGCCGGGCGCACGCACTGGCGTACGCCGCCGAGGGCGCGCGCGTCGTCGTCAACGACCTCGGCGTCGGCCTCGACGGCACCCCGGGCCCGGGCAGCCCGGCCCGGCAGGTCGCCGAGGAGATCCGCGCCGCGGGCGGCGAAGCGGTGGCCCACGGCGGCGACATCGCGACGACCGAGGGCGCCGCGTCCCTCGTCCGCACGGCCCTGGAGACGTACGGCCGCCTCGACACCCTCGTCAACAACGCGGGCTTCCTGCGCGACCGGATGCTCGTCAACCTCGACGAGGACGACTGGGACGCCGTGATGCGTGTGCACCTGAAGGGGCACTTCCTGCCGCTCAGGCATGCGGCGGCCCACTGGCGGGCCGAGGCCAGGGCGGGCCGGACCCCGCGGGCCCGGGTCGTCAACACCAGCAGCGGAGCTGGGCTGTTGGGGTCGGTCGGGCAGGGCAACTACAGCGCTGCCAAGGCCGGGATCATCGGGCTGACCCTCGTCGCCGCCGCCGAGATGGGGCGCTACGGAGTCCAGGTCAACGCGATCGCGCCCGCGGCCCGCACCCGGATGACCGAGGACGCCTTCGCCGGGACCATGGCCGCCCCCGACTCCCCGGGCGCCTTCGACGCGATGGCACCCGAGAACGTGTCGCCGCTGGTGGTCTGGCTCGGCTCCGACGCCTGCGCGGGTGTCACCGGACGCGTCTTCGAGGCCGAGGGCGGCCGCATCACCGTGATGGAGGGCTGGCGCCCGGGGCCGAGCGCCGACAAGGGAGCACACCGGTCGCCCTCCGAGGCGGGCGACACCGCCCTCAAGCTGCTCGCCGCCGCGGAGGTTCCGGGCGCGGTGTACGGCGCACAGTAGTGCGATAGGCGTACGGCATCCCGGAGTTGCGGACCCTGGACCGCACACCTTCCCCCTGAGGAGGATGCAACGCAGGGGGCGGCAGCACGGGGAGGTGAGCCGCGATGGGCGCAGCGGATCCCTCGGCGCGGGCACAGCAGCAAGCGCGAGTGCAGCGGCGATTGCAACCGGGGCAGCCGGGACAACCGGGAGACGCACCGCTGCTCGGCCGCGCCGGCAGTCTCGCCCTCCTGAACGCTGCCCGCGACCGGGCCCGCGCCGGAGAGCCCCGACGCGTCCTGGTCGAGGGCCCGGCCGGCATCGGCAAGACCGCCCTCGTACGCCACTTCCTGCGCGGCTGCCCCCGCGTCCTGTACGCCGCTGGGGAGGAGTCAGAGTCCGGCCTGGCCTTCGGCGCACTGGAACAACTCCTCGGCGCCAGGCCCCGCTGGGCGGACCACGCGGCGGCGGGGGCGGACCTGCTGGAGGCGTTGGGCACGGCACAAGGTGAGGGGCAGGGAGGTGGCCAGGAGCCCGGCGACCCCGTCACCGTCGTCCTGGACGACGCTCAGTGGGCCGATCATCCCTCGCTCCAGGCGCTGGCCTTCGCCGTGCGGCGGCTGCGGGCCGACCGGGTGCTGGTGCTGGTCGTCGTACGGGATGCCGCCGATCCGGGGCTGCCGGGCGGGGTGGCGCGGCTGTTCACGTCCGACGACGTCGTGCGGGTACGGCTCGACGGGCTCGACCCGGAGGAACTGAAGCGGCTGAGCGCCGAGTTGGGCGTGTCGGGCATGACCTCCCGGGCCGCGGTACGGCTGCACGCGCACACCGGCGGCAACCCCCTGCACGTACGCGCCCTGCTGGAACAGGAGGGCTCCGGGCTCCTGGGGGCACTGGCGGAACCGGATGTCGCACCACCCGCCCCGAAGTCGTTCACCGCACTGGTACTGGCCCGCCTGTCCGCGAGCGGCGCGGGGAGCCAGGCCCTGGTATGCGGCGCGGCCGTCCTCGGCACGCACTGTTCGCTGGCGGAGGCGTGGGAGGTCGCGGGGGTGGACGCCGACCGGGACCGTCCAGTCCCTTCAAGCGACCCGTCAGCCCCCCGAGTGCCCAGGGCGCCCGGCGCCCTGGAAGCCCTCGAAGAAGCCGTACGCGCCGGGCTGTTGACCGAGGCCCCCGGCGACCCCCTGATCCGCTTCCCGCACCCCCTCGTGCACGCCGCCGTCTACCACCAGCTGGGCCCCTCCCGGCGGGCCGCGCTCCATCTGCGGGCGGCCGCTGTCGCCGCGGACGAGGCGCAGCGGTTACGGCACCGGGCGCTGGCGGCCTCCGGTTCCGACGCCCGCCTGGCGGGTGAACTGGCCGCGCTGGGGCGGAAGTTCGCCGCCGAAGGAGCCTGGGCCGATGCGGCGGGGCAGCTCACGACCGCCGCGCGGCTGAGTGCGGACCCGGCGACGTACGAGCAGTGCACGCTCGAAGCCGTCGAGTGCGAGGTGCTCGCGGGGGATGTGCCGAACGTCGCCGAAGTCGCCGAGCGAATCGGGCAGTTCGCCCCCGGCGGCTGGCGCAGCTATCTGCTCGGTCGGCTGAGCCTGTTCGACCTCGGCCGGGCCGAGGCGCTGCTCGGCGACGCCTGGCGCCGCTGCGACCCGGAGACCGAACCGGTTCTCGCGGCACGCATCGCGGGCCAGTTCGCCGCCCTGCACGGCAGCACCGCGCACGGCGCCGAGATGGCCGAGTGGGCCGAACTCGCCCTGCGGCTCGCACCGGACGACACCGCCACCGACATGATCCGCTATCTGCGGCTGACCGGGCTCGCGATGAGCGGACGGGCCGCGCCCACCCTGGCCGGACTCGGCCCGCTGCCCGACCCGGCGGTGGCGGCCCCGGCCCAGCTGGAGGAACTGCTCGGCCGCGGCAGCCTGCGCGAGTTCACCGGCGATCTCACCGGCGCCGTAAGGGACTTGACCGGGGTCTTCGGTGCCTGTCACGGGCGGGCCGCGTCCTTCCGGGTGGTGGCCGCGACCTCGCTGGCCTCCGCCGAATACCGGGCGGGCCGCTGGGACGACGCCACCGTCCACACCGACCTGGCGCTGTCGCTCGCCGCCGACACCGACCAGCCGCACATCGCCCTGTACTGCAGGATGCTCGCCGCCCTGGTGCACGCGGCGCGCGGCGCGTTCGGCAAGGCGCAGGCCCACGCACGTGTGGCCCGCGACTACGCCCAGTGGGGCCACGTCAACCCGGTCCTGTGGGCCGGCCTCGCCGAGGGCCATCTCGCCCGTGCCCAGGGCCGCCCGGCGGACGTCGTGGTGGCCATGGAACCGCTCCTCGGCCTCGGCCCGCGCGGCGACTTCGAGGAACCCGGGACGGTGCCGTGGGTCGACGTCCTCGCGGATGCGTGGTCAGCGCTCGGCGACGAGAAACGCGCGGCACAGATCCTCGCCCCGTACGAGGTCCTGGCCGCGCAGCGCGGCCACCCCGGGGCGCTGCTCCTCGCCGCCCGCGCCCGCGGCACAGTGGAGGCCGCGCGCGGCGACACCGCGGCGGCCGAGCGCGCGTACCGCTCCGGCCTCAATCACGCCGCCCACGTCGAGGCCCCCTTCGACCGTGCGCTGCTGCATCTCGCGTACGGCGGCTTCCTGCGCCGCACGGGCAAACGCACCCGCGCCGGGGAGGAGTTGCAGCAGGCCCGCGACCTCCTCCTGCGGCTGGACGCGGTACCCGATCTGGAGCGCTGCGAACGGGAGTTGGCGGCGTGCGGGCTGCAACCCGCCGACCGCGAGCCGCGGACGCGCGGCACCGCGCTGCTCACTCCGCAGGAACTGGCGGTCGCCCGCCTCGTGGCGTCCGGGCTCACCAACCGGCAGGTGGCACGTGAACTCGTCATCAGCGTGAAGACCGTCGAGTACCACCTCGGCCGGGTCTTCCCCAAGCTCGGCGTCGACTCGCGCACGCAGCTGGCGACCCGGCTGGCCGACGAGCCCGGCGTGTGAGCCCTGTGCGTGAACCCCGGGGATTTCCCCGGGGCGCACCCCAGGGCGCCCGAACGCCCATGTCCGTACCGTTCGTTGGGCCCCGCGTGCGCAACCCGTCGCGGAGCGCCTGAAGTCAGGCTGTAGTCAACGGGGGACCAACAGCGATGACCGACAACATCCACCGTGTGGTGATCGGGATTCCACACGCCGAAGTACGGGCCGTGGCCGACCGAGTCGTCCAGGAGCTCGTGCTCGCCGCGGACAAGGTCGCCGTACATCACCTGGAGCCCGCGCGGTATCCCCTGCCCGCGGAAGAGGGCGCCGCCGAGCACCTGATCGCCGGGCGCTTCGACGGTCTCTCGGAGGAGGAGAGGAGGCGTGCGGCCGTCCGGGCGATGGCCGACCTGAACGGTGGCCCGGAACGCGCCGCGCGCCTCGGCGACCTGGCTCGCGTCGACCTGTGCGCGGCAGTGTCCGTGGCCGCGCAGGTACGGCGGCTCGGCTTCCCGGACGGGATGCGCTTCCCCGTGGATCACCTGAGGAAGCTGCCGGCTTCCCTCCTCCCCGAGGAGCCGGCCCCGACCCGTGGTGCGGGCGAGTTCGGCGACGACTGCGGTGACATGCGGACATACCAACCGCCCCTGCGGTACCACTGGTTCGGCCTCGACGAGCGCGCCGAGTACCCGAGGTCGCACTTCGTCACGCTGGTGCTCGCCGACGGCGGGTGGCCCGGCCTCGCCGCGTACGTCCACCAACTCGTGGACCTGGTCAGGAAGAAGGTCGTCGGCCAGCTCTCCACCGCGGTGGGCGAACGGGTCGGCGGCGCGGGCGGAGCCGCGAGCGGTCTCGTCGGGATGGCCGTGGGCGCGGTGGTCTGCTGGGTCCTCGACCGGCTCAAGGGGCTGTACGGCGACGAGGTGTTCCGGCCGGTCACGGTCGGCACGGTGTTTCCGGCGCCGACCGGCCCCGGCTCACCCGTCGACCGCTCGGGCTGCGGCGGGCACTACCGGCTGACGTACGACTGGCGCGTGTTCGACCGGGTTCCGGGTCGCGCGCCAGGTCGAGTCCCCGACCGCGTGCCCGGCTGATCGCCCGGCGGTGCGCCCGGCCGGGCGCGCGGAGCGGGACCGTGGCGGATACGGGGCCGCCTCGGTTCTACGGGGGCCGTGGCCATACGGGGGCCGCGGCCCCACGGGGGAGCGGGACCGGAGGGCCGCCGGCCGTCTAGCGGGAGAGACGGGCGGCGGCCCTCCGCTGCCGTTCGGCCATGACGCCGAGGAAGCGGGTCACCGTCGCCAGCTCCTCCGTGCTGAACTCCTCGCAGGCCTCGACCACATCGCGTGCCCATTCCTCGAAGAAGACGGCCAGTTCGGCGAGCTTCTGCTCGTTCAGCTCCACGACCACACGCCGCTTGTCCGTCGGGTGCTTGATCCGGCGTACGAAGCCCTTGCTCTCCAGCCGGTCGACGAGGCCCGTGACGGAGGCGGGGGCCAGGCCCGTGCGCTCGGCCAGGTCCTTCGCGGTGAGCGGGCCGAACCGCTGGAGCAGGTCGAGGGTCTTGGTCTCGGTGGCGCGCAGGCCCTGCTTGTCGGCGACCGCCGCATGGAACATCACCGTGACGCCGCTGTGCTCGCGGCCGACGGTCATGAGCTCTTCCAGGGCCTTGGCCCGCTTGTCGTCGCTCTCTCCGCTGCCCATGGACTCAGCCTAACAAATATTTCGTTCGGTCGAACTAAGTACTTGCGATCACGGCCGGGTTGATGCAACTCTTTCGTTAGTCCGAACGAAATAAATCTGAGGTCTTACGGGAGAAGCCATGACCACCGCCCTCGCCGCCACCCCCGCCCCGGTGGCGGAGCCCTACCCCCGCCGCTGGGCCGCCGCGGCCGTGATGATGATCGCGGCGCTGATGGACCTGCTGGACGGGACCATCGTGAACGTCGCGATCCCGTCCATCAGCCGTGATCTGCACGCCTCGCAGAGCGCCCTGCAGTGGCTGGTCTCCGCGTATCTGCTGGGCTTCGCCGCCGCCCTGATCGTCTCCGGGCACCTCGGCGACCGCTTCGGGCACAAGTCCCTCTTCCTCGCCGGTACGGCCGGCTTCGGGCTCGCCAGTCTCGGGTGCGGGCTCGCCCAGTCGCCGGGACAGCTGATCGCCGCCCGTGCCGTGCAGGGCGTGATGGCCGCGGTCCTGGTGCCGCAGGTGCTCGGCTCGTTCCGCACCCTGTTCCAGGGCAAGGAGCGCGGGGCCGCCTTCGGGATGTACGGCGCCGTGGCCGGGTTCGCCTCCGCCATCGGACTGCTGCTCGGCGGAGTGCTCACCGACGCCGACCTCTTCGGGCTCGGCTGGCGGTCGGTGTTCCTGGTGAACATCCCGGTGGCCGTCGCGACCTTCGTGGCCGGGCTCTTCCTCGTGCCGTCGACGCGTGAGCGCTCGGCCGGGCGGCCGGATGTGCTCGGGAGCCTGGTGCTCGCCGGTGGCCTGGTCGCGATCGTTCTCCCGCTGGTGCAGGGGCACAGCAACGGGTGGCCGCTGTGGGGCTGGATCTGCCTCGCCGCCGGGGTGCTCGCGGTCGCCGGGCTCGGGGTGTTCGAGGCGCGTCGGCGGGGCGCGTCGACCGTGCCGCTGCTGCCCGCGAAGGCCTTCCGGCTGCCCGCCTTCTCCGTGGGTGTCGTCGTCCAACTCCTCTTCTCCATCGGTATGCAGGGCTTCTTCCTGGTCTTCGCGATCTGGCTGCAGGGCAGCGAGGGGTACACGCCGCTGCAGGCGGGTCTCGTCACGGTCGCCTTCTCCGCCGGCAGTTTCCTGACCGCGCCCATGGCCGACGGACTGGCCGTGCGGTTCGGGCGGCTGGTGCTCGGGGCCGGTGCGCTGGCGATGGCCGGCGGGTTCGGCTGGGTGTGGGCCGCGGTGGACCATTCCTCCGCCGCGCACACCGGGGCGTGGCCGCTGGTGCCGGGGCTGGTTGTCGCCGGGGCGGGGCTCGGGTTCCTCGTCGTGCCGCTGGTGAACGTGGTGCTGTCCGCGGTGCCCGCGGAGCTGGCGGGTGGGGCGTCCGGGATCTTCTCCACCGCGCAGCAGTTCGGCGGGGCGCTCGGTGCCGCCGTCATCGGCACGGTCTTCTTCTCCCGTGCCTCCCACGGGCTGACCGACGCGCTCGCCTCGGCGATGCCCTGGGTGACCGCGGGGTTCGTGCTCTGCGCGGGGCTGTGTGTGGCGTTGCCGCGGCGGGCGGTGGCCGTGCACGAGGGGTGAGTTCTACGGAGTCGGGGGCGCGGGAGCCTGGACGGTTCCCGCGCCTTCGCGTGCCCGCCGAGGCGTTCTTCGCCCCCCTCCGGGCTGGAAATACCTACATCCCCGCCCGCCGCCCAGCGATATGCCCCAGCACAGCCTCCCCGAACGCCCGCCGCTGCGGATCGGGGCTGCCGCACCACGCCGTGGCCGCACGGAACGTCTCCTCGTCCGTGCGCCGCCCGAGCACACCGGCGGCCGAGACCCAGTCGGCGTTGGTGGGATCCCCGCAGCGAAGGGCGCGCCCGGCGAGTTCCTCGGCGGGGACGGCCACGCCGAGCGAGGCCTCGAGGAGAGTCGCGATCGCGATGTGCCCGGTCTGCCGGTCGTCCGAGGCGAACGCACGCTCCCCGACCCGGAGTTCGACCTCGACGGTGATGCCGCCGTCCTCGGCGAAGCGGCGGGTCACCGTCTCGTGCCCCGCCCCGTGCGCCCGCTCAAGCCCCGTCCGCAGCTCGCCCTCGATGTCGAGAGCCGACTGCCGCCGCGCCTCGGCAAGGGCCCGGGCCCGCCCCTGCGCCCCGTGCTCCAGAAGGGCCCGCACGCAGCTGGGCGAGCCGCGCCGGGCGGCGGCGACCAGCGGCGGCTCCCCGGTCGGCCCGGGAAGGTCGGGATCGGCGCCGGCGGTGAGCAGCTCCGACACGACGGAGGCCTGCCCGCGCTGCACGGCCCACGTCAGCGCCCGGAACCCGAACGCCTCCTCCAGGTCGGGCCGCGCCCCGGCCGCCAGCAGGGCGCGTACGACAGCGGTGTGGCCGCCGCACGCCGCGCCGCACAGGGCCGAGTCCGAGCCCGCGCTGAGCCGGTCCGGATGGGCGCCGGTGGCCAACAGGAGCCGTACGACGCCCGCTTGGTCGCTCACAGCCGCCAGATACAGCGCCGTCTGGCCGTCCCCGTCGACCGATTCGGGGCTCGTGCCGGACCGCAGCAGCCGTACGACCGCGTCCTCGTCGCCCTCGTGCACGGCGGTGAAGAGACGGGCCGTGGGCTGTTTGGTGCTCATCCCTCGACCCTCGCTCGCAGGGGCCGCCCGGAGCAAAGTCATTTGGGGTGTTCTGTCTCACTCCCGTGAGGTGACGCATCACCGCTCGCAGCCGCCCATCCGCCGCCTACGTGTCGCACTCCAGCACCGTCCTGCACAGCGCGCAGCGCGCCCGGACGCGGCCCCGCACCGGCACCCTGATCCGCTGATGGCAGGTCGGGCAGGGGAAGGAGACGCGGAGCGGGTCGCGGCCGCCGCGGGTGAAGGTGTACGGCATCCCGGGCCCCGGGCCCGGCGCGTGATGGTCCTGGGCGTAGCGGCGGTCCTTCGCGTAGCGGCGGCGGCCCGCCCAGCCGGCCGCCGTCAGCGGGGGCTGCTGCTCGTCGCGGCGGGCCTGGGCCATGCCCTTCGTGTACGCGGTGTACGCCTGCGGGCTGGTGAACCAGATCGAGGGGTCCTCGCCGAAGACCAGGGCGCGCTTGGCGAGGACGTAGCCGAACTCCTCGGGGGTGAGGTAGCCGAGCTTCTGGGAGGACGCCGCGTCCTCGCGGTAGGCGTCCAGGAGCAGCCAGCCCGCGCCGAGATACGTCGCCGCGGTGTCCGTGAGGATCTCGTTGTCCCGCGTGCCGGGGAAGGACAGGTCGAGGCGGTGCAGATAGACGTGCATCACCTCGTGGGCGAGGGCCGCGCCGATGTCCCGGCGGTGGGTGCGGAAGCGGTCGTTGAGTTCCACGAAGTACTCGGGGCCCGCGGCGAGTTCGACGTTCGCCGCGTGCTCCATCTCGCGGAAGCCGACGATCAGCCGGGCGTCGGGCAGGTGGTAGTGCCGGACCATCTCGCGGGCCACCCGCTGCGCGCCCAGATGCAGGTCGTCGGTGTCGCCGAAGGCCACGTCGGCGGGGGCCACGCTGGTGGCGAACGTGTGGATGGTGTCGTACGAGAGCCGCTTGTAGAGCGCGGTGATCGCCGCCCGCACCGTGTCCAGATGCGGGTATCCGTGCTCGACGGGTCCGCCGTTCGCCACGCCCGCACCCCCAGAAGACGTCAGCCCTGACCTCTGACCTCCACTGTAGGCGGGGCCCGGTCCGGGGGCGGGGCGTGCGTCGGCCCGGGGCGGGGGCGGCTGGCCGGAATGCGGTCCTTGCCGGGTTTCCCGGCGGTCCCAATAATGCGCTCAGGCTTGGCAGGAGCATGCCAGTCGTGCTTCCGCCTTGCGCTCAACCCCCCACGAAAGGAAGCACGTTGACACTCTCCAGGAAGTTCAGCGGCGTCAAGAGAGCCCTGGCCGTCGGTGCCGTCACGCTTGCCGCGCTCTCGCTCCAGCCCCTCTCCGCACAGGCCGCACCGCAGCCCGTCGTCGGCGGCACGCGCGCCGCACAGGGCGAGTTCCCGTTCATGGTGCGGCTCTCCATGGGCTGCGGCGGCGCCCTGTACACCAAGAGCATCGTCCTGACCGCCGCGCACTGCGTGGACGGCTCCGGAACCAACACCTCCATCACGGCCACCGCCGGCGTCGTCGACCTGCAGAGCAGCAGCGCGGTCAAGGTCAAGTCGACGAAGGTGCTCCAGGCGCCCGGCTACAACGGCAAGGGCAAGGACTGGGCGCTGATCAAGCTCGCCAGGCCCATCGACCTGCCCACCCTGAAGATCGCCACGACCACCGCGTACAACAACGGGAACTTCACCGTCGCAGGCTGGGGCGCCACCCGGGAGAACGGCGGCCAGCAGCGCTACCTGCGCAAGGCCACCGTCCCCTTCGTCGACGACGCCACCTGCCAGCAGGCGTACGGCAGCGACCTGGTGCCCGGCGACGAGATCTGCGCCGGGTTCGTCGCACAGGGCGGTGTCGACACCTGTCAGGGCGACTCCGGCGGCCCCATGTTCCGCAAGGACGACACGGGCGCGTACATCCAGGTCGGGATCGTCAGCTGGGGCCAGGGCTGCGCTGAGCCCGGCTACCCCGGCGTCTACAGCGAGGTGTCGACCTTCGCGGCGGACATAGCCCGCTCGGCGTCCGGGCTGTAGCAGCGGCAGCGGTACGAGTACGGTGCGGGGCCCCGGCTGCGGGGTCCCGCACACTGGGATACTGCGTCCCATGAGCATGGATCACCAGCCGGGAAACGTGGAGCAACAGCCCGCCGTCACCGCGTCGTTGCAGGTGGGCGACAAGGACGAGGCCCTGGAGGAGCGGCTCGACGACGAGCTGACTGCCTTCAACGCACAGGCGACCGGCGCCGGTACGCCGACCCCTCTCTCGGTCCGTGTCACCGACGACGCGGGCGAACTCGTCGGTGGACTCACCGCCTGGATCTGGGGCGGCTGCTGCGCCGTCGACATGCTGTGGGTGCGTGCGGACCAACGGCACGCGGGCTGGGGAAGCAGGCTGCTGACCGCGGCCGAGGAGGAGGCCGCCCGGCGCGGCTGCACCGAGGCGATCGTGTCGTCCTTCACCTTCCAGGCCCCGGACTTCTACCGCGGCCACGGCTATCGCGAGACGGGCCGCACCGAGGGCATCCCGGGCGGCCACCAGGACGTGCACCTGCACAAGCTGCTGGCGCCCGCGGAAGGTCAGCCCCCGCCCCGCGCTCCGCGCCCCGCCCGTTAGTCCAACTCCTGCCCCTCCTTTGTCCATGGGCGCCCGCGCCCCCGGCGGCGCAAGGTGACGTGCACCGAACGCCGCCTTGAGGAGGAGCGTCTTGCAGCCGTCAGACACGTTCGCCCCCAGCCGCAGAGCCGTCGTCGCGGGGACCGCCGCGGCCGGGATCGGGGCCGTACTCGGCGTCGCCGGTACCGCCTCGGCGGCCCCCGGCGAGGAAGCCGTGATCCGCTCCGACGCCCTCGACGTCCGCGTGGCCACCGGCTTCCCGCGGATCGTCTCCTACACCGACCGTGCCACCGGTGCCGTCCTGCACGGCCAGGAGGACGAGATCACGGCCATCCTGATCGACGGCACCCCGCGCACCCCCGCGGTCACCTCGACGATGCCCGGCGATGACACGGCCGCCTACCGCCTCGCCTTCGACGGCGGCACCACCATCGACGTGGAGATCGCTGTGACGGGCCGTCAGGTCCTCTGGCGCGTCACGCGGATCGCCGACACCACCGCCCTGCCCGTCGGCACCCTGCAGATCCCCGGCCTCGCCCTGCTCTCCGTGCGCAGTGACCAGCCCGGCGCCCAACTGCTCGCCGCCCGCATCCAGTTGGACAAGGCGAAGAGCGGCGACACCCTCGTCGTACCGGCCGCGGACACCCCGGCCGAGGCCCCCACCGGATGCGCGTACGCCGTCGTCGCGCACGCCGGGCTCGGCGGCGCCGTCGAGACGAACACCGTGTACGACAAGCCGGACAGCGCGGCGGGCACCACCTGGGAGAACGGCCGGCTCTGGCGGCAGACGGTCCGGGCGGACGGCTACGTCAAGGCGCAGCTCTCCCCGGGCCAGTGGACCCACCGCGCGGCGACCGCCTCCGACACGGAGCCGCTGCCGTACGCAACGGTGATCGTGACCGGTGACCGGGGCGGCGACGGCGTCGTCGACTGGCAGGACGCCGCGATCGCCTTCCGCGACATCATGGTGACCCCGCTCGGCGCCGACGAGCAGTACCTGAGGGTCGTCCCGCACATCCCCTTCAACTTCGCCTCGCAGGCGACCAATCCGTTCCTCGCCACCCTCGACAACGTCAAGCGGATCTCCCTGGCGACCGACGGGCTGCGGCAGTTCACCCTCCTGAAGGGCTACCAGTCCGAGGGCCACGACTCCGCGCACCCCGACTACGCGGGCAACCACAACAAGCGCGCGGGCGGCCTCGACGACCTCAACACCCTGGTCAGGGAAGGCCGGAAGTGGAACAGCGACTTCGCCGTCCACGTCAACGCCACCGAGTCCTATCCCGTCGCCCACGCCTTCTCCGAGACCCTCGTCGACAAGACCGACGAGCAGTGGGACTGGCTCGACCAGAGCTACCGCATCGACCAGCGCCGGGACCTGGTCTCCGGTGACATCGTCAAGCGCTTCGCCGACCTGCGCGCGGAGGCCGATCCCGCCCTCAACTCCCTCTACATCGACGTCTTCCGCGAGTCCGGCTGGACCTCCGACCGCCTCCAGCGCGCCCTGCGCGAACAGGGCTGGCACGTCACCTCCGAGTGGGCCCACGGCCTGGAGCGCTCCTCCCTGTGGTCGCACTGGGCGACCGAGACCGACTACGGCCCCGACACCTCCCGCGGCATCAACTCCCGGCTGATCCGCTTCGTCCGCAACCACCAGAAGGACGTCTTCGCCGACAAGTGGCCGACCCTGCTGGGCATCGCCCGCATGGGCAACTTCGAGGGCTGGACCGGCAAGACCGACTGGACCTACTTCCACGACCTGATCTGGACCGACTCACTGCCCGCCAAGTACCTCCAGGCGTACCCGATCAAGACCTGGGGCGAGCACGAGATCACCTTCTTCGGACAGGGCGCGACCTCCGTGTCCGACGCCGACGGCACCCGTCGCATCACCACCGACGGACGGCTCGTCTACGCCGACGGCACCTATCTCCTGCCCTGGGAACCCCGCAGGGCCACCAAGCTGTACCACTACAACCCCCGGGGCGGCAGCACCAGTTGGCGACTCCCGCGCGCCTGGGAGGGCCTGTCCCGGGTGGCCCTGTACCGGCTCACCGACCAGGGACGGGTGTTCCTGAAGTACGTCCCCGTCGGCGGCGGCAGCGTCACCCTCGACGCGGCTCCGAAGCAGCCGTACGTCCTCTACCGCACCCGAGTCCCCGAAGCCCCCGACCCCTCCTGGGGCCAGGCGACCCCACTGCACGACCCGGGCTTCAACTCCGGCTCCCTGAAGGGCTGGACGGTCGGCGGACCCGCCTCCGTGCAGCTGAGCGGACTCGGCGATTACGAGCTGGTGATCGCCTCCGGCGGCGCCGCACGGGTCGGCCGGCGCCTGACTCGCCTCGCCCCCGGCACCTACGCCGCCTCCGTCCAGGTCGAGGTGGGGGAGAAGGCCGGCGACACCCGCAGGGCCGCGCTGGAGATCCGTACCGCCGACGGGGTCACGGCCGTCAACTGGACCGAGACGTCCACCTCGGGCAACTACGTCGCCGCCGACCGCAAGCACGGCACCCGATTCCAGCGGATGTTCACCTGGTTCACCGTGCCCGAGGGCGGCGGCCCCGTCGACCTCACGCTGCGCGCCGACGCCGGGCGGGCCCGCGTGCGCTTCGACAACCTGCGCGTCGTGCCCGCGCGGCGCTCGACGAAGCAAGGCGCCCTCGTCTTCGAGGACTTCGAGAACGTCCCCCAGGGCTGGGGCCTCTTCGTGAAGGGCGACGCGGGCGGCGCCACCGACCCGCGCACCCACATCGCCCAGCGGCACGCGACCTTCACCCAGCGCGGCTGGAACGGCAAGGCCATCGACGACATCATCGACGGCTCCGAATCCCTCAAGTCCCGGGGCGAGAACGACGGTCTGGTCTACCGGACCGTGCCGCACACCGTCCGCTTCCGGCCGGGCACCCGCTACCGGGTCACCTTCCGCTACGAGAACGAGAAGGCCGGACAGTACGCCTGGATCACCGCCGTCGACACCCCCGCCACCCGTGAGCTGGACCGCCGGGACCTCCCGGCGGCCACCGAACCCACCGAACTGGCCTACGAGTTCACCGCTCCCGACAAGGGCGAGGCCTGGGTGGGCCTGCGCAAGACCGGCGACGACGGCACCGCGGAGTTCGCACTCGACTCCTTCGAGGTCGTCGAGGTCCCCTGAGAGGTCTTCCCAAGCTCCGGGGCCTCCTGAAGCCCCGGAGACTGCTGAGGCTCCGGAGCCTGCTGGAGCTCCAGCACCCACACCTCGTTGGCGCCCTCCCGCAGCACGGGCCCCGGAACGTACAGGCTCGTCTGTGGGCCCGCCGACCAGTAGCGGCCCAGGTTGAACCCGTTGATCCACACGAACCCCCGCGTCCAGCCCGGGAGTTCGAGCAGGGCGTCCCCGGCGCCCGACACCGTGACGGTGCCGCGGTACAGGCCGGGGGCGCCGCCCTCGGGCAGTACGCCGAAGGGCACCTCCTCGACCCCGGCGTCGAACGCGTCCAGGCGCAGCCCCCGCGCCCGCACGCCGTGCAGATACTGCCGCTCGTGCAGCACACCCCCGGCGATGCCCTTCGACTCGCCGGTGCGCGGCCCGTAGTTGACCCTCCCCAGCGACTCCACCCACAGCTCCACCCGCGCGGGCCCCGTGACAGGCTCCTTGAGCTCGGCCGCGTCCTCGGTCAGCACCCCGGCCGCGACCCCGTCGACGTACACCGTCGCGAGATCCCGCAGTCCGCGCACGGTCAGCGGATACGGCTGCCGCGGTCCGGGCACCTCGAACGTGTAGCGGACCAGACCCCGGTCCACGTCCAGCTCCTCGAAGGTCGGCGGGACGGGGTGCACGGCGTCCGGACCGCCGAGCGTGTCCAGTACGGCGTCCAGGGGCGCCCACGCGGTGAGTTCGACCGCGGCGGACGCGTCCAGCACGGGCGGGGCGGGCGGCACGTCGGGCAGCGGGCCGTCGGCGTACGCGGCGAGGACCTCGCGGAAGTGCCAGAACTTCTCGGTGGCGCGCCCGAGTTCGTCGATCGGCGCGTCGTAGTCGTAGGAGGTCACGTCCGGCTCCAGCGGGCCGTCGTGCAGCGCCCCGCCGCCCCGGTTGGCCCCCGCCCAGCCCGCGAAGTTCGTGCCCCCGTGCGCCATGTAGAGGTTGACGGAGGCCCCGCACTCCAGGATCTCCCGCAGCGCGTCCGCCGCGTCCCGGGCGTCCCGTACGACATGGTCGGCGCCCCAGTGGTCGAACCAGCCGCACCAGAACTCCATGCACATCAGCGGACCTTCGGGCCGGTGCCGGCGCAGCGTCTCGAAGCCCGCGCGCGCGTCGGAGCCGAAGTTCGCGGTCGCCAGGATCCCGGGAATCGAACCGCCGGTGAGCATGTGGTCCTCGGGCCCGTCCGAGGTGAACAGCGGGACACCCACCCCCTGCGCGCGCAGCAGGTCGGCCAGCCACCGCAGATACACCTGGTCCGAGCCGTAGCTGCCGTACTCGTTCTCGACCTGCACCATGATCACCGGACCGCCACGGCCGAACTGCCGCGGCACGATCTCCCGCAGCAGCCGCCCGAACCAGCGCTCCACATGCGCCAGATACCGCTCGTCCCGCGTACGCACCCGGGCGCCCAGCTCACCGGTCAGCCAGTGCGGCAGCCCGCCGTTCTCCCACTCGGCGCAGATGTACGGCCCCGGCCGCACGATCGCCCACAGCCCGGCGTTCCGCGCCGCGTCCAGGAAGCGGCCCAGCTGCTCCACCTCCCGGAAGTCGCCCGGACGCGGCTCGTGGAGGTTCCACGGAACGTATGTCTCCACACAGTTGAGGCCCATCGCCCGCAGCATCCCGAGCCGGTGCCCCCACTGCTCCTCGTGCACCCGGAAGTAGTGCAGCGCGCCGGACAGCAGCCGCACCGGCCGCCCGTCCAGCAGAAAATCCGTGTCCCCCACCGTGAACTCGCTCATGCGCCCACCTTCACCCCTGGCGAAGGCCCCGTCCATGGACAAAGATCGGCACTGATTGGACGCAGCACACACCCCACGACCACCGGGCAGGACGGGAGGAAACCGGATGTACCACACCTGGATGCGGTATTTCACTCCCGGCCCCGCCCACCACCGGCTCGGCCTCGCCTGCCTCGGCGTCGGCCTGCAGTACGGGGAACTGCCCACCGTCGGACCGCGCACCCTCGACCACCACGTCGCCGTCGTCATCAGCGCGGGCGGCGGCTGGTTCCAGGGCCCCGACGGGCGCCGCCAGAAGGTCACCGCACCCGCCCTGATCTGGCTCGTCCCCGGCGTCCCGCACCACTACGGCCCCGACCCCGGCTGGGACGAGTGCTTCGTCGACTTCACCGGGCCCGCCACAGCCACGTACACCGAACTCGGCTACATCGAACCCGACCGGCCCGTCGTCCCCCTCTCCGACGCCGCGGGCGCCCGCGCCACCGTCGGCCGCATCGCCCGCGCCGCCCGCCGCGGCAACCCCCTCCTCGAAGTCGAGACCGGAGCCGCCGTCCACGAACTGCTCGTCGTGCTGCGCCGCGCCCGCTCCGACACCGCCCCCGACGGCCACCAGGTCCTCCAGGCCCTCGCCCGCGACGCCTTCAAGCCACTGTCCGTCGCCGAACACGCGGCCCTGCACGGCATGACCCCCGCCGAACTGCGCGCCGCCGTCCGCCGCGGCGCCGGATGCAGCCCCAAGGACTACCTCCTCGGCATCCGCCTCGGCCGCGCCAAGGAACTCCTCGCCGCCACCGAACTCCCCGTTGCCGCCGTCGCCCGCCGCGTCGGCTACGACGACCCCGCCTACTTCTCCCGCCTGTTCAACCGCCGCGTCGGCATGGCCCCGGTCCGCTTCCGCGCCCAGCAGGGCCGCACCGTCCCCGGCGGCTGGAGCAACCGCATCCCCGATCCGGACGATCCGCCGATGATCGAGCGCCCGCCCGACCCGTAGGGTGGACGCCCATGACCACCAGCAACAACCACGCCGTCGACCCCGCCGTCCGCGCCGAACTCGCCCGGCTGCGCGACAGCATCGACAACATCGACGCCGCCGTCGTCCACATGCTCGCCGAGCGCTTCAAGTGCACCCAGCAGGTCGGCCACCTCAAGGCCAACCACGCACTGCCGCCCGCCGATCCGGACCGCGAGGCCCAGCAGATCGCCCGGCTGCGCAGCCTCGCCGAGAACGCCAAACTCGACCCGGCCTTCGCGGAGAAACTCCTCAACTTCATCATCGCCGAGGTCATCCGCCACCACGAACGCATCGCGGACGACACCGCGACCCCCGGCGAGTGACAACGCCGGTACCGGGGGAGTGACAGCGCGCCCTTCGGCGTGCATCCTTCGCTGAGCACTCCTTGTCAGGCCGTGAGCACACGCCGTGAGGCGGTCCGGGCTTAAGCTGGTTTGTCCAAACGAGGGGACGTCGGGCAATGCCGTCGGATGCCAAGATCCTCATCGTCGACGACCATGAGGACACGCTGTACGCGCTGGAAAGCGCCCTGACCCCGCTCGGCTACCTCGTGGCCCGGGCGACCAGCGGCGACGATGCGCTCAAGGAAGTCCTGCGCGGCCAGGTGGGGCTGCTCCTGCTCGACGTCCGCATGCCCGGCGTCAGCGGCCTCGAGGTCGTCCGCTATATGCGGCGTCTGGAGCAGACCCAGCACATCCCCGTCCTCCTGCTCACCGGCTTCGGCCCGGACACCCGGCTCACCACCACCGCCTTCCGCCTCGGCGTCGCCGACCTGATCATGAAACCCATAGACCCGTGGACCCTGCGCACCAAGGTCCGCTACCTCTACGACGCCCACCAGCGCCAGCAGGCCATGGAACGCGAACTGCGCGAACTGCGTGCGCTGGTGAGGGAACGGACCCCACACCCCGTCCTGGAGCACCCCGACGCCCGCGTCCCCTTTCAGCGAGAAGCCCGCAACGGAAAGCTGAAACAGGATCGGACGTAAACAGCGGCAGAGACAAGGACATAAGGCGCATAGAGGTCAGCCTCTGTGCCCTGTCCGAGCCATCGGGCAGCATGGCCCCATGTCCGTACTGACGCGCGACGAAGCGCAGACCCGTGCCCAGCTCCTCGATGTCCACCACTACGGGATCGAACTCGACCTCACCGTCGGCGACGAGACCTTCGACTCGCGCACCGTCATCCGCTTCACCGCCGCAGCGGACGCGGACACCTTCGTCGAGCTGAAGCCCGCCGAACTCCGCTTCGTCACCCTCGACGGGAACCCCCTCGACCCCGAGACCCTCGTCGAGAACCGGCTGCCGCTGAAGAACCTCACCGCGGGCGAGCACGAACTGCACGTCGACGCCACGATGCGCTACTCGCGCACCGGCGAGGGCATGCACCGCTTCACCGACCCCACCGACGGCGAGACCTACGTCTACACCCAGCTGTTCATGGAAGACGTCCAGCGCGTCTTCGCCGCCTTCGACCAGCCCGACCTGAAGTCCGTCTTCGAGCTGACCGTCAAGGCCCCCGCCGGCTGGACCGTCCTCGCCAACAGCGTCACCGAACACCTCGGCGACGGCCTGTGGAAGGCCGCCCCCACCCCCCTCATCTCCACCTACCTCGTCGCCGTCGCCGCCGGCCCCTGGCACTCCGTACGCACCGAGCACCGCGGCCTGCCCTTCGGCATCCACTGCCGCCGCTCCCTCGCCCCCCACCTCGACGCGGACGCCGACGAAATCCTCGACATCACCCGCGCCTGCTACGACCGCTACCACGAGAAGTTCGACGAGCCCTACCCCTTCGACTCCTACGACCAGGCGTTCGTCCCCGAGTTCAACGCCGGCGCCATGGAGAACCCCGGCCTCGTCACCTTCCGCGACGAGTTCGTCTACCGCTCCGCCGTCACCGACACCGAACGCCAGACCCGCGCCATGGTCATCGCCCACGAAATGGCCCACATGTGGTTCGGCGACCTCGTCACCCTGCGCTGGTGGGACGACATCTGGCTCAACGAGTCCTTCGCCGAGTACATGGGCTACCAGACCCTCATCGAAGCCACCCGCTTCACAGGTACCTGGACCGAGTTCGGCGTCACCCGCAAACCCTGGGGCTACGACGCCGACCAGCGCCCCTCCACCCACCCCGTCGCCCCCGACCCCGACGCCGTCCCCGACACCGCCTCCGCGATGCTCAACTTCGACGGCATCTCCTACGCCAAGGGCGCCTCCGCACTACGGCAACTGGTGACCTGGCTCGGCGAGAAGGCCTTCCTCGCCGGCATCAACACCCACTTCGCCCGCCACAAGTTCGCCAACGCCACCCTCGCCGACTTCATCGACTCCCTCGCCTCGGGCACCGAACGCGACGTCCACGCCTGGGCCGACACCTGGCTGCGCACCACCGGCGTCGACACCCTCACCCCGCGCCTCGACCGCGCCGACGACGGCACCCGCACCCTCACCGTCGACCACCACGGCAGCCGCCCCCACCGCATCTCCGTCGGCCTCTACGACCAGGACGACACCGACGGCGGACGCCTCACCCTCCGCGACCGCCTCGAACTCGACATCCCCCAGACCGACGGACCCCAGCCCATCGGCAAACGCCCCGCACTGCTCCTCCTCAACGACCAGGACCTGTCGTACACGAAGGTCCGCTTCGACCCCGACTCCTTCCAGACCGTCACCGCCGCCCTGTCCGGCCTGCCCGACCCGCTGACCCGCGCCGTCATCTGGAACGCCCTGCGCGACGCCGTACGCGACGGCGAACTCCCCGCCCTCGCCTATGTGGAGACCGCCCGCGCCCACCTCCCGCGCGAGACCGACCTCGCCCTCGTCCAGGGCGTGCTGGCCTTCGCCGCCACCCAGGTCGCCGACCGCTACCTCCCGGCCGTGGACCGCCCCGCCGCCCTCGCCACCCTCACCGACCTGTGCCGCGACCTGATCCGCCGCACCGAGGACGGCTCCCACCCCGGCCTGCGCCTGATCGCCGTACGCCACTACATCGACGTCGCGACCCGGCCCGACACCATCAACTCCTGGTTCTCCGAGGGCACCGTGCCCGGCGGCCCGGAACTCGACCCCGAGCTGCGCTGGCGCATCCTCGGCCGCCTCGCCGTCCTCGGCGCCATCGACGACGCCGTCATCGACGCCGAACTCGTCCAGGACCCCAGCGCCAGCGGCCAGGAAGGCGCCGCCCGCTGCCGCGCCGCCCTGCCCGACCCCCAGGCCAAGCGGAAGGCCTGGGAGGACATGTTCACCACCGACGACCTCTCCAACTACCTGTTCACCGCCACCGCCCAGGGCTTCTGGCAGCCCGAACAGGCCGACCTGCTCAAGGGGTACGTCGAGCGGTACTGGACCGACGCGGTCGCCGTCGCCGCCCGCCGCGGCCCCGCCATCGCCGAGGCCGCCGGCCGCTGGGCCTTCCCCGCCCACGCCGTCTCCACCGAGACCCTCCGCCAGGGCGAGACCTGCCTGAACGAGGCCGACCCCATCCCCGCCCTGCGCCGCAAACTCGCCGACCAACTCGACGACCTGGCACGGGCGTTGAAGGTCAGGGAGGGCTAGCACCAGCTAAGTCGACGGGGGCTGATCGCCTGCGAACCGCGCCCCATAAGGGGCGCGGGGAACTGCGCGACCAGCCCCCACCGGCCCGCGGAAAAAGAACCGCATCACCGCGGAGCGCCTAGCACCTCCGTCCGCGCCGCACATTTCCTCCGCACCGCAGTACCCCCTTTCGGGTCGGATCGTTGTCCTGACCGGGCGCGCCGAACCGAAACGCGTACAGGCTTGGATTCCCCCCTGCCGCGCGCCCCGGAGGACACCCCATGAGCACGCCGCCGCCTCTCGCTTCCGGCCCTGAAGGCCCCGACGCACTGCGGCCGTTGCTCGACACCGTCCTCGACGCCCTCGGCGAAGGATGGACGGCACGCGGCGGCCCGCTGCCCGCAGGAGGGCCCGAAGCCGTCGCCCGCGCGGTGCGCGAAGGGGTCGGTGACGTCCTGCCCGAACACGGCAGCGACGACGCCCTGAGCACCCTCGTACGGATCCTCGCCGTCGGCGCCGCCGACCCCGCCCACCCCCTGTGCGCCGCCCACCTGCACTGCCCGCCCCTCGCCGTCGCCACCGCAGCCGACCTCGCCGCGAGCGCCCTCAACCCGTCCCTGGACTCCTGGGACCAGGCCCCCGCCGCCTCCGAACTCGAAGCCCTGGTCACCCGCGCACTCGCCCAACAGGTGGGCGCCGCCGAGGCCCTCGTCACCACCGGCGGCACCGAAGCCAACCAACTCGCCCTGCTCCTCGCCCGCGAGAACCGCGAGACACACAGAACCGTGCAACTCGTCTGCGGCGCCGGCGCCCACCACTCACTGCACCGCGCCGCCTGGCTCCTCGGCCTGCCCGACCCCGTCGTCGTGCCCGCCCCCGCAGGAACGATGGACCTCGCCGCCCTCGACGAAGCCCTCACCCACCTGCGCGGCCCCCGCGGCTCCCTCCTCGTCGCCGCCACCGCCGGCACCACCGACGCCGGACTCATCGACCCGCTGCCCGACATCGCCGACCTGTGCGCAGCCCACGGCGCCCGCCTCCACATCGACGCCGCCTACGGCGGAGGCCTCCTCTTCAGCGACCGCCACCGCCCCAAGCTCGACGGACTCGACCGCGCCCACACCGTCACCCTCGACCTGCACAAACTCGGCTGGCAACCCGTCGCCGCAGGCCTCCTCACCGTCCGCGACCCGGGAGACCTGCGCCCCCTCGCCCACCGCGCCGACTACCTCAACGCCGACGACGACACCGAAGCCGGCCTGCCCGACCTCCTCGGCCGCTCCCTGCGCACCACCCGACGCCCCGACATCCTCAAAATCGCCGTCACCCTGAAGACCCTCGGCCGCACCGGCATCGGCGCACTCGTCGACCAAGTCTGCGACCAGGCACACGAGTTCGCCGATCTCGTCGAAGCCCACCCGCACTTCGAGCTCTACGACCGGCCCACCATCAGCACCGTCCTCTTCCGGCCCGCCCAGGCCCCGGACGACGCCGTCGCCGACGTACGCCGCACCCTCCTCCACGAAGGCCACGCCGTCCTCGGCCGCGCCCGGCTCGACGGCCGCCTCTGGCTCAAGGCCACCCTCCTCAACCCGCACACCCGGCCCGGCGACCTGGCCGCACTTCTGAAACTGGTGGAAGGACACACCCCCCGATGAACCCGACGCCCACCCCCACACGCCAAGAACCCGAAGCACCCCGCGACCTGGTGGGCATCGGCATCGGCCCCTTCAACCTCTCCCTCGCCGCCCTCGCCCACCCCCTCACCCAACTCGACACCGTCTTCTACGAACAACGCCCCGGCTTCGACTGGCACCCCGGTCTCATGGTCGACGGCGCCACCCTCCAAGTGCCCTTCCTCGCCGACCTGGTCACCCTCGCCGACCCCGCCAGCCCCTGGTCCTTCCTCAACTACCTCAAAACCCTCGGCCGCCTCTTCCCCTTCTACTTCGCCGAGCGCTTCCACATCCAGCGCGCCGAATACGACGCCTACTGCCGCTGGGTCGCCGGCAGCCTCCCCGGACTCCACTTCGCCCACCAGGTCGACGCCGTCCGCTGGAACCCCGAACGTGACGTCTTCGAAGTCGACTTCACCCAACTCGACACCGACGGCGAAGCCGAAGCACTCGGCCGCGCCTACACCCGCAACATCGTCCTCGGCGTCGGCACCGCCCCCCACATCCCCGAACCCCTCAAACCCCTCGTCGAAGCCCCCGGCGTGCCCGTCATCCACGCCGCGGACTACCTCGCCCACCGCGAGAAGTTCCTCACCGCCGAGCACATCACCGTCATCGGCGCCGGACAGTCGGGCGCCGAGGTCTTCCTCGACCTCCTCAGAAACCGCCCCGCCGGACGCGAGAGAATCCACTGGCTCGCCCGCACCGAGGCCTTCGCCCCCATGGAGTACTCCAAGCTCGGCCTGGAACACTTCACCCCCGACTACACCCGCTACTTCCACGCCCTCACCGAGCCCGTCCGCGACCACCTCGTCGCCACCCAATGGCAGCTCCACAAAGGCATCGACGCCGACACCCTCGCCGCCATCCACGACGAGCTCTACCGCCGCACCCTGCACGGCGGCTGGCCCGACGCCGTCCTCACCCCCGGCGTCCGCGTCCGCACCGCCGGCCGCGTCGCCACCACCAAGGTCGAACTCCATCTGGAACACATCCAGCAAGGCGCCCGCTCCCGCCTCACCACCGACGCCGTCGTCCTCGCCACCGGCTACCGCGAACGCCCCCTCGGCCGCATCCTCGCCGGACTCGACCCCTACCTCCGCCGCGACAGCAGCGAACGCCCCCGCATCGACGACCAGTTCCGCCTCGTCCTCGACCCCGCCGTCACCGGCCACGCCTACGTCCAGAACGCCGAACTCCACACCCACGGCGTAGGCGCCCCCGACCTCGGCCTCGCCGCCTGGCGCAGCGCCACCATCCTCAACTCCCTCACCGGCAAGGACCCCTACCCCCTCCCCGGACGCACCGCCTTCACCACCTTCGGCCTCGAACCCCACCCGCAGATCCCGCCCGCCCGGCAGACCGCAGGGACCCTCACCCCACTGGTCAACGAACGGTAAAGAAGCGCCGAAGGGCGGAACAGGCAGCGATCACCACGATGTTGGGCCAGCCATGACCACCACATGGACCGCCGCCCACCGCTCCGCCGTCATCAACCCCCACGAGACCGTCAAGCTCTTCGAACCCCGCGGCTTCAACGACCAGACCGTCCGCCAGGCCGTACGACCGGCCGGCGCGGGCACCGCCTACCGGATCCGCCTCAGCAACCGCTACGGAAAAGAACCCCTGCACATCGGCGGGGCCCATACGGCCGCACGCACCGAAGGCCACGGCATCGACGTCTCCACGGACACCGCGCTGCTCTTCGCCGGTGCCACCGCCGTCACCATCCCCGTCGGCGAGGAGATCATCAGCGACCCGGTCGAGCGGGCCGTCGGCGCGGGGGAGGAACTCGTCGTCAGCCTGTACCTGCCCGGGGACACCGGACTCACCACCTTCAGCGGCGTGCCCTACGACATCGGACACGCCGCCCCCGGCGATCAACTCAGTGCCCAAGTCCTCGAAAACTCAGAGGAGTTGGCGACCGGCCACTTCCTCACCGGAGTCGACGTCCGCACACCCGAAGGCACCCGCATCGCCGTCGCCTTCGGGGACTCCTGGATCGAAGGCGCCTTCACCACCCCCGGCACCGACAACAGCTTCCCCGGCCAGCTCAGCCGCCGCCTCACCCACGGCTGGGTCGTCAACACCGGCATCTCCGGCAACCGTCTGCTCACCGACGAGATCGGCGAACACCTCCTCGCCCGCATCGAGCACGACGTCCTCGCCGTCCCCGGCGTCAGCCACGTCCTGACCCACATCGGGCTCAACGACCTCGGCCTGCCCGGATTCAGCTCCTACCCCGAACCCGGCACCCTGCCCACCGCCGCCGACCTCATCGCCGGGCTCACCACCCTCGCCGACCGCCTCCACGCCGCCGGACTCACCGTCATCGGCTCCACCATCGGCCCCTACGGCGGCACCATCTACGACGGCTACGACAGCGAAGCCGGCCAGGCCGTACGCCGCGACGTCAACACCTGGCTCCTCGGCGACAACCACCCCTTCGACGCGATCACCGACATCGCCGCCGCCGTCGCGGACCCGGCCCAGCCCGACCGGATCCGCGAGGAGTTCAACGCCGGCGACGGCCTCCACGTCAACGACGCCGGCGCAAAAGCCATCGCCGACGCCGTTGACGTAACCCTGCTGGACCTGGAGAAGACGCAGCTCTAGAACACCGGCGTGCCGTTGCGCGTCAGCTTCCAGTCCACCGACGCGAAGTCCTTCGGGTCCAGCGTGCCCTTCGCCGTCACCCACTCCGCGATCCGCGTCCGGATCTCCGTCGACTCCGACCACACCTCCTTGGCGGACGCGACGTGCGGGAACGCACCGCCACCGTTCGCCCGGTAGTTGTTCACCGCCAGCACGAACTGCTGTGCGTCATCCAGCGCAGCACCGTTGTAGGAGAGGTTCTTGATCCGCGCACCGGCCGCCTGAGCGATGTCGATGTCGTACTGGAAACCCGACACATAGTCGTAGTTGTAGTCCGGGCGGCCGCCCGCGTTGGTCAGCTTCTCCACATCGACCACCGCGTCGGCGGCCGTCTGCACGAAGTACTCCGCCGAATACTCCAGGTACGCCCGCACCTGAGCACCCGTCAGCACCTTCGCGACCAGCGTGTTGTCGTACACGTACAGACCCGACAGATCCCGGATCGTCACGTCACCGGCCGGAATCTGAGACGTACGCGAGAACGGCGACGCCTGCGCGATCACCGGCAGCGACGCGTACTCCGTACCCGCCAACGCCGCCTTGACCACGTCCTCCTGCACCTTGGTGATCAGGTCGATGATCGGGGCGTCCTTGTAACGGGCGTCCACCGTCGTCAGCGTCTCCGTAGCGCTACCGACCACCTGGTTGACGTACTTCACGACGATCGCGTGCTCGTCCGCCAGCAGCTTCGTGATCTTCGGATCGTCCGCCACCGCATTCGAGTTCAGCACCTTCGACGCCACCGACTCGACCGACCAACGCCCCTTCGCGAACGTCAACTCCACGTCGAACACCGACAGCCGCTCCGCATACGCCAGCGGCTCCGACAGCACGACCGTCTTCCCCGACTTCTCGTTCGTGACCTTCAACTCCGGGATCTCCACATGCGCGTGACCCACCAGAATCGCGTCGATCCCCGGCACCTTCTGCGCCACCAGCGCCGCCGAGTTCTCCACATACGGCAACTGGTCACCGTAGGAAGACGTCCCCGACGACCCGCTGTGCGCGGACACGACCACCACGTCCGCACCCATCGACCGCAGCTTCGGCACCCACTTCGCCGCCTGCTCCTCAAGCCCCGGGAACGTCAACTTCCCCTGCACATACGCCTTGTCCCAGATCGCGATACCCGGGTTCGTCAGCCCCAGCACAGCCACCTTCACCGGCGGAGCGCCCTTCACACGGAACGTCTTGATGAAGTACGGCGGGAAAGCGGGCTTCAGCGTCTTCGCGTCCAGCGCGTTCGCACCGAGAAGCGGGAAACGACACTGCGACTCGAACTTCCGCAGCGTCTCGATGCCGTAGTTGAACTCATGGTTGCCGAGCGCCGCCGCGTCGAACCCGATCGCGTTCATCGCCTGCGCCATCGGGTGCACCGGACCACCCTTCGCGGTGATCGGGTCCACCTTCGCGTAGTAGTACGTCAGCGGAGTGCCCTGGATCGTGTCACCCGCGTCCAGCAGCAGCGTGTTGCACCGCCCCTTCTCCGCGCGGACCTGCTCCACCAGCGTCGAGATCCGCGCCAGCCCCTGCGCGTTGCCCGCCTTGTCCGAATACTCCGCATTCTTGAAGTAGTCCCAGTTGAAGACATGACCGTGCAGATCGGTCGTGCCCATCACGGTCAGCGAATACCGCTTCGGACCTCGCGCCGCAGCCACGCCGGAGCCCGAGGCCTCCGCCGCCTGGGCGGCAGGAGCCGCGACCGCGCCGGCCAGCGCGACACCCGCCCCGGTCGCAGCGGACTTCTTCAGGAACTTCCGACGGTTCAACGGCATCTCTGGTACTCCTCCGGAAACGGTCAACGACGCGCGTAGATTCTGACCCACCCACCCCACCCTGAACAGGTCCAGGAGGTTTCTTTCTGATGACCGGCGGGCAACCCAACCCGCCCCCGGCAAAGACCCGGGGTGACAGAGTGGGACGTATGGCACCCACCGCAGAGGAACCCCGCCCCCACCTCCCCTACGGCACCCCCGACGCACCCCGCATCGCCGTCCGCGGCGAAGCCCACCTCGAAGTCGACCCCGAACTCGCCCGCATCGGCATCACCGTCGCCGCCCGCGGCAAAGACCGCCGCACCGCCCTCGACGACCTCACCCGCCGCAACACCACCACCCTCGACCTCATCAAAACCTACGGAGACGCCGTCGAACGCCTCGAAACCGGCGCCTTCTCCATCACCCCCGAACTCCGCGAACACGGCCGCGGCGAACGCGTCCGCGCCTACCTCGGACGCGTCCACATCACCGCCGAACTCACCGACTTCACCGCCCTCGGCGAACTCACCACCCGCCTCGCCGACCTCGACATCACCCGCGTCGACGGCCCCTGGTGGGCCCTGCGCCCCGACTCACCCGCCCACCGCGAAGCCCGACAGAAAGCAGTCCACGAAGCCGTCCAACGCGCCCGCGAATACGCCGAAGCCCTCGGCACCACCCTCGCCGCCCTCGTCGAAATCGCCGACATCGGCGCCGAGAACGCCCAACCCGGCCAATCCGCCCCCCGCATGCGCTCCATGGCCTACGGCGCAGCCACCGAGGACACCGCCCCCGCACCCCTCGACCTCGAACCCCAGCGCCAACACGTCTACGCCCAGGTCAACGCCCGCTTCACCATGACACCGCCAAGACTCTGACGACCGATCAACTGTCACCTCTCGAATGCTCATCGGAGCACCCGCGCGCACAATTCAACACTTGTCAATAACCCTTCACCGAAAGGTTGTTGAGTGGTCATGCAGGGCCAATTACCTACCGATCGGTAAGGCCTAGGCTCAAACCATGCGCCGAGCAAAAATCGTCTGTACATTGGGCCCCGCCACCGACTCCTACGACCAGATCAAAGCCCTGGTCGAAGCCGGAATGGACGTAGCCCGCCTCAACCTCAGCCACGGCACCTACGCCGAACACGAGGAGCGCTACCACCGCGTGCGAAAGGCCTCCGACGAGACCGGCCGCAGCGTCGGAATCCTCGCCGACCTTCAAGGCCCGAAGATCCGACTCGGCCGCTTCACCGAAGGCCCCGTACTCCTTGAACGCGGAGACACCTTCACCATCACCGTCGAGGACAACGCCCAAGGCGACCGCCAAACCTGCGGAACCACCTACAAAGGCCTCGCAGACGACGTCACCCCCGGCGAACGCATCCTCGTCGACGACGGCAAAGTCTGCCTCGAAGTCACCACCATCGACGGCCCCCGCGTCCACACCACCGTCGTCGAAGGCGGCATGGTCTCCGACCACAAGGGACTCAACCTCCCCGGAGTCGCCGTCTCCGTCCCCGCCCTCTCCGACAAGGACGAAGCAGACCTCCGCTGGGCCCTGCGCACCGGCGCCGACGTCATCGCCCTCTCCTTCGTCCGCAGCGGCAAGGACATCGAGGACGTCCACCGCATCATGGACGAGGAGGGACACAGGCTGCCGGTCATCGCCAAGGTGGAGAAGCCGCAGGCAGTGGAGGCGATCGACGACATCGTCGCCGCCTTCGACGGCATCATGGTCGCCCGCGGAGACCTCGGCGTCGAAATGCCCCTGGAACAGGTCCCGATCGTCCAGAAGCGCACCATCAAGCTGGCGAAACGCAACGCCAAGCCGGTGATCGTGGCGACCCAGATGCTCGACTCGATGATCGACAACTCCCGCCCGACACGCGCGGAGGCGAGCGACGTGGCGAACGCCGTCATCGACGGCACGGACGCCGTGATGCTCTCCGGCGAGACCAGCGTCGGCAAATACCCCATCGAAACCGTCCGCACCATGGCGAAGATCGTCGAGGCCGCCGAGGAGGACATCCTCGCCAAAGGCCTCCCGCCCCTGACAGAACGCAACAAGCCCCGCACCCAAGGCGGCGCCGTAGCCCGCGCAGCCGCCGAAATGGGCGACTTCCTCGGCGCCAAGTTCCTCGTCGCCTTCACCCAGTCCGGCGACACCGTCCGCCGCCTCTCCCGCTACCGGTCACCCATCCCACTGCTGGCCTTCACCCCGGTCCCGGCCACCCGCTCCCAACTCAACCTGACCTGGGGCGTCGAGACGTTCCTCGGCCCGCACGTCGACTCCACGGACGCGATGGTCGACCAGGTCGACGAGCTGCTGCTCAAGTACGGCCGCTGCCAGAAGGGCGACATCGTCGTCATCACCGCCGGCTCCCCGCCCGGCGTCTCCGGCTCCACCAACCTCGTACGCGTCCACCACATCGGCGAGGACGACAGCCCCAAGTAGGGGTGCCCACCCGATGCTCCAGCGCGTTCAGCGCGCACCCACGAGACGATCCAACGACGGCGCCAGAACCGGGGCAAGCGCCTCGGCATACGCCTCCGAGAGATGGCTGTCGTCGCGATAGACCGCGGTGTTGCCCACGACCACCGGGCAGACGCCGGTACGCGGGGCACAGACCCACGAGGCGGGATCGATCACCGCCGCGTCCGACGCGGACGCGGCGGCACGGACGGCCGCACTGCGGGTCACGTCACGAGCCGGATCCGGCAAGTGTTTGGCGCAGGCGCGCAGTTGCATGGAGTTCCGAGCCGCGCAATCGATCGGATCCCCCTTGGGCCAAGGAGTGTCCAGCAGCGCGGCCACCCGAGCGCCGGAAGCGCCCAGGGCACGGAACGTGCTCTCGAAACCGGCGGTCCACTGGCCGAGGAGATCGGCGGCGGGCCGGGCCGGATCACCGGCGTCCGAGGACGACACGACGACCAGAGCGGGGCGCAGGGCCTTGATCCTCGCCACGGCGTCGGCGCGCCAGGTGTCACAGGCGGTATACGGCTTGTGATCGGCCACGATGGTCACGTCGGCGACCTTGCAGGACGCCTTCGTCAACGAGACCAGCCTCCACCCGCGTGCGGTCGCGAGCCGTTCCAAGGCCGGGAACCACTGGGCCGCATGGGAGTCGCCGAAGAGGACGACCGTACGCGAGGACGTCCGGTCACCGTAGACACAGGGCCGGGTGCGAGTGGCGGCGTAAGCGCTGTGACAGCCGTCCCGGTAGACCGCGGAGCGGGAGGACTTCACCTCCGTCAGGGGCAGGGCGAGATTGCTCGGCAGGGCAGTGGGCGACGACGCCAGGAGCTCGGTGAGACGGGCCTGCGGGGCCGGTGCAGCGGAGAGTGCCTCCGCCAGCGCGGGCGCGGGATCCCCCACCTCGATCGTCGGCGGCACCGCCCTCGCCGTCAGAGCCAACGCCGCAGCACTCGCCGACAGCACCACCCCTAGAGCCAAAGCACGCCCGGGACGCCTACGGAAGTCCCGGTGAAAGCGAACCGGATTCTCGACAAGGCGCTGGGTCAGCCACGCCAGACCCAGCGCCGCCGCGCACAGCCCCAACGCCAGCGGCACCTCGGCCCTGCCGTCGGCACGGCCCAACGCCGCGGGAGCAATGACCAACAACGGCCAGTGCCACAGATACCAGCCGTACGAAAGCCCCCCGAGCCACACCAGCGGACGCCGCCCCAGCAGCCACCCCACGCCGTACGAGGCGGGCGCACCGCCACCCGCCAGGACGAGCACAGCGCCGACAACCGGCAGAAGGGCGCGGTAACCGGGGAACGGCGTCCCGTCGTCGAACCAGACCGCCGCCAACGCGACGCACGCCAGACCGAGCCAGCTCAGCGCCCCCGCGAGGACACCGGGCAGCCCCTCCAACCGACCGGCGGCCAACGCCAGCAACGCACCGACGCCCAACTCCCAGCCCCGAGTGAGGGAGCCGAAGTACGCCCAGGGCGCCGAGGAGCCCGTCACCAGAACCCCCTCCGCGAACGACCCCAGACACAGCACCCCAAGCGGCACCGCAACCAGTCGCCGCCGACCGCGAGCCACCCGCCACGTGAGCACCAGGAGCAGCGGCCACACCACGTAGAACTGCTCCTCCACCGCGAGCGACCAGAAATGCTGGAACGGCGACGGCGGACTGTTCTGCGCCAGATAATCCGTACCGGCCGCCGCCAGCCGGAAATTGACCCCGTACAGCGCACTGGCGAGCGCATCACCCGCATACTCGGCCAACCGCGCCTTCGACAGAAACAGCCACGCCCCGCCCACCGTGACGGCGATGACCAGAGACGACGCAGGAAGCAGCCGCAACGCCCGGCGAGCGTAGAAGGAACGCACCGACACCCGACCGGTGGCGGCGAGTTCACGCACCAGCAACGACGTGATGAGGGACCCGGAAATCACAAAGAAGACGTCGACCCCGACATAACCACCGCCGACCTGTGACACCCCGGCGTGCGACAGAACCACCAGCCCTACGGCCACCGCGCGCAGCCCCTGGATGTCGAGCCGCAGGGCGTGACCTCGGCGCGGTGCGGATCTGCCGCTCGCCGGAACGGTACGTGTCTCGGCGGACGTGATGCTCGGCATCAGCGGGTGACTCCTCGGGGCGACAGACATGCTTCGACGTAGAGGATCTGTCCTGCCCCCACCCAGAGTTCCGCCGTTGCCACTTCAACTTCGCGTCACTGGCAAAGGTTCAACAACGCGAAACCATCGGTTCACCGCCATGAAAGAGCTCAGTATTTGGGGCCTACGTGGGCGTCCATGAGGGCTACGGAGGCCTTTCGGGCGACCGAGATGTTGTACGGATTCCCGTGGCGCGTGCAGTGCGTCCACTGGATGCCGAGCCTGTCGAGAGTGTCGGTGTAAAGCTGGCGGATGTCGTCGGAGACGTTGGTGAAGAAGTACCGGGGATACTCGTAGCGCTTGCGTTCGCCGCCGATGACCTTCTCGGTCCAGTTGGTGATCCGGCAGCCGTCGGAGTGGATGAGCCCGCGGATGAATTCCCAGGGGTGAGCGTCGACGATGTCCTGCTGCCAGGGTTCGAGGACAATCGAGCGTTCGTGCTTCTTCCCGGGCCCATGCTGGGGAAACATGCAGGTCCAGTGCTTGGTGTAGGACTTCACCTCGGTGCAGCCTGGCTTATTGCGCTGCCGGACGCTGGGTAGCGGCATCACTTTGCGCATGGCACCTTCGGCGGCTGCGATCAGGCCTGTCTGCGTGGCGTTGCAGAAGATGGACAAGTGATGCTGCTTGCGCTTCGAGATGATGTGGCCGTCACCGAGGTAGAGGCCGAGCAAGTAGGCGTACGCGACCGTGTCGAAGTCACGGGCGGTGCACCGAGGACAGTCCGTCGGCTGCTCGTAGGTTTCGCCGTGCGCTCTGCGATCTTCGCTGCGCCACCAGCCGACGGTCCCACGGGGGACATTCAGGCGCTCCGCGACCACGCGGTTAGGGGTGCCCTGGCGCATAAGTGCGACTGCTTGGACGCGAATCGAAGGACTGTGCTGTTCCATACGGCCACTCTGCGAGAGTGATCGCGATGACACGCAGCAAAAAGCGGATGTTCACGAGAAGGTGGACATCCGCTTTCAGTGGCGACCTTCAAATCGAAGGAAAAGTGCCCCGGGTGGGATTCGAACCCACGCTGTCGGTGGTTTGAGCACCGTGTCTCTTCCGCTGGACTACCGGGGCTTCCTGTAAAACAAAGGTTGGCGGTCACCCGCCGCGTCACCACCTTACCGCAGCCACGTGTGCCCTTGGGAGCAGCGGCTGCAGTAGATCGTGCCCTCCCGCGGCTGCCGAGGCGCCGGGCGCCCTCCATCCGCACCCCGCCCCCAGCCCCCAACTCCCTGCAATAGCAAACCGGTTGACATCCCGATCACCCGTGCTGTGTCATCTCTCCGCGATCGAACAGTGGAGCGAAGGGGAACTCTCTATGAAGCTGAAGCGACTGGCACAGGTCGGACTGGCGCTGGCGGCGAGCGTGATCATGGTCGGGGGGATGGAGGGCTCCGCCTCCGCGAGCGGGCTCAACGTGTCCGTCAACAAGAGCTGGGGCACCACGACGTTCTACCCGGACGGTGACTGGCTCTACATCTTCGACACCGACGCCGACGGCTACTCGGTGCACGGCAAGATCCAGCAGCTCGTCTGTGCCAACGTCGGCTGCGACGGTTACGTCTGGACGGACCTGCGCACCGGCTGTTACGACACCACCAGCATCGGCGACAACGGCTCCGAGATCCGCCAGTGCAACTACGACATCACCGAGAACATCACGGTGCGCGCGTGCGAGGCCCGCTACAGCGACGGCACCCGCTACGGCGACTGGTACTGCAGCAACGAGACCAAGTCCTGATTCCGGGCGATCCCCACGCCTACGGGGCCGGGCCGCATCGCATAGGTGCGGCCCGGGAAACCTGCGCGGTCACGGCACTGGGTAGTCTCTAGGGTGCAGCACCCCGCCCTGCCTGGAACAAGGAGCGCCCCCGTGACCGCCCCCGAGTCGCCCCAGCCCGTGGACGCGCCCGACGACGACAAGTCGCACGTGCCTCCGCTGACGACCCGTGTCGTCATCGCCGAGGACGAGGCGCTGATTCGTCTCGACCTCAAAGAGATGCTCGAAGAAGAGGGCTACACCGTCGTAGGTGAGGCGGGCGACGGCGAGCAGGCCGTCGAGCTGGCCCGTGAGCACCGCCCGGACCTCGTCATTCTCGATGTGAAGATGCCGAAGCTCGACGGTATCTCGGCGGCGGAGAAGATCGCCGAGGAGAGCATCGCGCCGGTGCTGATGCTCACGGCGTTCTCGCAGCGCGATCTTGTCGAGCGTGCGCGTGACGCGGGTGCGATGGCGTACCTGGTGAAGCCGTTCAGCAAGAGCGATGTCGTGCCCGCCATCGAGATGGCCGTGTCCCGCTTCACGGAGTTGAAGGCGCTGGAGAAGGAGATCGAGGATCTCACTCAGCGGCTGGAGACGCGGAAGCTGGTGGACCGGGCGAAGTCGGTCCTGCAGACGGAGTACGGGCTGACGGAGCCGGCCGCGTTCCGGTGGATCCAGAAGACGTCGATGGACCGGCGTATGTCGATGCAGCAGGTCGCTGAGGCGGTCATTCAGGACGCCGAGGAGAAGAAGTCCGCGAAGGGCTGACCAGGAGAGTTGTACGTACGAGGAGGCCCGTACCCCTGCCCAGGGGTACGGGCCTCCTCGTATGCCTCGTACGGCGACGGCGGTGCTGAGGGGTGTCAGTCCTCGCCGAGGTATGCCTTCCGCACGGATTCGTCGTGCAGGAGGTGCTGTCCGGTGCCGGAGAGGACGATGCTGCCGACCTCCATGACGTGTCCTTGGTCGGCGAGGGAGAGGGCCGCCTGGGCGTTCTGCTCGACGAGCAGAATCGTTGTTCCGGAGGCCTTGAGCTCGGCGATGGTGGACATGATCTTCTGCATCATGATCGGCGAGAGGCCCATGGAGGGTTCGTCGAGCATGAGCAGTTTGGGCTGGGACATGAGGGCGCGGCCCATGGCGAGCATCTGCTGTTCGCCGCCGGAGAGGGTGCCTGCGGCCTGCTTGCGGCGCTCTCCCAGGATGGGGAAGAGTTCGTAGGCGCGCTGGATGTCCTTCTCGATGCCTGCCTTGTCCTTGCGGAGGAACGCTCCGAGCTGGAGGTTCTCGGCGATGGTGAGGCGGGGGAAGATGTGCCGGCCTTCGGGGGAGTGGGCGAGTCCGAGGGCGACGATCTTGTGGGCGGGTACGTGGGCGAGGGGTTGGCCGTCGAAGACGATCCGGCCGGAGGTGGGCTTGAGGAGGCCGGAGAGGGTGCGCAGGGTGGTGGTCTTGCCGGCGCCGTTGGTGCCGATGAGGGTGACGACCTGGCCTGCTTCGACGCTGAAGGAGATGCCCTTGACGGCTTCGATCTTGCCGTAGGAGACCCTGAGGTCCTCGACCTCGAGCAGTGCGGTCACTGGGTGTCTCCCTTGGTGCTGGTGCTGCCGGGGGTGTCGGCGCCGGTTTCGGCCGCTTCCACTTCCGTGATCTCGGCGTCTCCGGGGGCGCCTTCGAAGGGTTCGCCGAGGTAGGCGGCGACGACGCGTTCGTCGGCCTGTACGACGTCGGAGGTGCCTTCGACGAGTTTCTCGCCCTGGACGAGGACGGCGACGCGGTCGCAGAGGTTGAAGATGAACCGCATGTCGTGCTCGATGACGAGGACGGCGATGCCCTTGTCGCGGATGGCGAAGACCAGTTCTTCGGTGGCCCTGGTCTCCTGCGGGTTCATGCCGGCTGTGGGCTCGTCGAGGAGCAGCAGGCCCGGCTCGCTGGCCAGTGCCCTGGCGATCTCGAGCTTGCGCTGTTCGCCGTAGGGGAGGTTTCGGGCGAGGTGGTCGCGCTTGTCTTCGAGGCCGATGAACTCGAGGAGTTCCATGGCGCGCTCTTCGGAGGCCTTTTCGGCCTTCTTGAAGCCGGGTCCGCGCAGGAGGGCGGACCAGAGGCCTTCCTTGGTGCGGGTGTGGCGGCCGACGAGGACGTTTTCCAGGACGGTCATGTTGGCGAAGAGCCGGATGTTCTGGAAGGTGCGGGCCATGCCGGCTTTGGTGACCAGGTGGGGTTTGGCCGGGAGGACGTTGCCCTGGTAGCGGACGGTGCCCTCGGTGGGGATGTAGAGGCCGGTGAGGCAGTTGAAGAAGGTGGTCTTGCCGGCGCCGTTGGGGCCGATGAGGCCGACGATCTCGCCGCTGTTGACGGTGAAGTCGACGCTGCGTACGGCGGTGAGGCCGCCGAATCGCATGGTGACGCCGGAGGCTTCGAGAACGGGGGTGCCGGTGGTGGTGTTCGTGGTCATTTCGGTTCTCACGCCCCTGCCTTGGAGACGCCGACCGTGCCTGGGGGGAGCGTGTCGTCGGGTACGGCGAGTTGGTCGGTCTCGTGGTATTCGAGCTGCTGCCGCTTGTTGGCGATGATTCCTTCGGGGCGGAAGCGCATGAGGAGGACGAGCGCGATGCCGAAGAAGAGGAGCTGGTAGTCGTTGAGGAACTGCAGCTTGGTGGGGATGACGTAGAGCAGGGTGGCGCCGACGAGGGGGCCGGTGATGGTTCCCATGCCGCCGAGGATGACGGCGGCGAGGAGGAACGCGGAGCTCGGCGGGACGGGGCCTGCGAAGACGTACATCTCCGGGACGACGGTGTGCTGGACGTGTGCCTGCACGGTGCCGGCGAGGCCGGCGAGGGTGGCGCCGAGGGCGAAGGCGATGAGCTTGACGCGGAAGCCGTTGATGCCCATGGCGGTGGCGGCGGTCTCGTCCTCGCGGATGGCGACCCAGGCGCGGCCGATGCGGGAGTTTCCGGCGCGGGCGAAGACGGTGACGACGATGGCGGTGACGAAGAGCATCAGCCAGAAGTAGTTGGCGTAGGAGCCGAGGGTGAATCCGGCGATGGTGTGCTCGGCGCCGAAGTCGTATCCGAAGATGACGAGGTCGGGGATGTTGGGGATGCCGTTGGGGCCGTTGGTGATGTTGGGCCCGGAGGTGCCGTCGAGGTTGCCCATGGCGATGCGGAAGATTTCTCCGAAGCCGAGGGTGACGATGGCGAGGTAGTCGCCGCGCAGCCGCAGGGTGGGGGCGCCGATGAGGACGCCGAAGATGAGCGATGCGGCGGCGCCGGTGAGGGCGGCGGCCCAGAAGGGGAACTTGACGTCGAAGGCGGACGCGGTGCTGCCGGAGACGAGGGCCGCGGTGTAGGCGCCGACGCCGAGGAAGGCGACGTATCCGAGGTCGAGGAGTCCGGCGAGGCCGACGACGACGTTGAGGCCGAGGGCGACGGTGGCGAAGATCAGGATGCTGACGGCGAGGAGGGTGAACTCGTCGGTGTCCTGGGTGAAGGGGAAGGCCGCGGCGGCTGCGAAGGCGGCGCCGATGGTGACCTGGCGGTGCTTGGCGGTGAGGGCGCTCAGGCGGGTGGTGAGACCGGCGCGGGCGATGGCTCCGAAGGCGAAGCCGGTGATGATGAGGAAGCCGACGAAGAGTTCGCCGTAGGGGGTTTGGATGCCGTAGGCGGAGACGAAGAGGCCGAGGGCGAAGACGGCGATGATGATGCCGATCTCGGCCCAGGAGTTGAGTTCCTTGGGCTTCTTCAGGCGGCCGTGGGCGGTGCCGAAGATCGGGGCGGTGGCCCGGGCGAAGCGGCTGCTGGTGGGGTCGGTGTCCCGGGGGAGGGGGAGTCCGAGGGCGGCGAGCAGGGCGATGAGCGATGCTGCGGCCGCGATGAAGCCACCGGGGTCGAGGTTGACGATGCCGCCGAGTTCGGTGGCGATGGCGATGACGGTGTACCAGGTGGTGGCGAAGGTGCCGAGCGCCATGAGGAGCACGGCGGTGTTGGTGCCGGCCGGGTTGAGCCAGCCGAGGCCGCGTACTCCGAAGCCTGCGAGGGCGTAGAGGAGGGTGAGGGCCGCGCCGACGAGCGTGAGGACCTGGAGGCCGCCGGGGTAGCCGGTGACGGTGAGGTCGCCGGGGAATTCGGTGGTGTAGGTCCAGGAGAGGAAGGTGCTCGCGAGGGTGGCTGCTGCTCCGACGGCGAGGGTGAGGCGGGCGCCTGCTTCGGGGAGCGGGATGACCGGGGTGGTCTCGTGGGTTTCGGTGGTGGTCATCGTTATCACGCTCGATCCGCGACGCGTTCGCCGAGCAGGCCTTGTGGCCTGACCAGGAGGACGACGATGAGCAGGACGAAGGCCCAGACGTTGGCCCAGGCGCCGCCGCCGAGCTTGTCCATTCCGGGGATGTCCTGGATGTACGTGATGGAGAGGGCTTCGGCGAGGCCGAGGACGATGCCGCCGAGCATGGCGCCGTAGATGTTGCCGATGCCGCCGAGGACGGCCGCGGTGAAGGCCTTGAGGCCGGCGATGAAGCCCATCTCGTAGTTGATCTGGCCGTACTTGAGGCCGTAGGAGACGGCGGCGATGGCGGCGAACGCGGCACCGATGGCGAAGGCCATGACGATGATGCGGTCGGTGTTGACGCCCATGAGCTTGGCCGTGTCGGGGTCCTGCGAGGTGGCCTGCATGGCGCGGCCGGCGCGGCTCTTGGAGACGAAGACGCCGAGCATGAGCATGCAGAGGGGGGCGGCGACGAGGAGGAAGACGTCGGCGCGCTGGAGCTGCAGGTTGTCGGTGATCTTGAAGGCGTCGCCCTGGAATTCGGGGAAGCTGCGGGCCTTCTTGGCGTCGGGGTAGAAGCCCCAGACGATCTGCTGCAGGGCGATGGAGAGGCCGATTGCGGTGATCAGCGGGGCCAGGCGTGGCGCGGTGCGCAGTGGCCGGTAGGCGAATCTCTCGGCGGCGGTGGCGACGGCCACCGAGGCGATGACGCCGCCGATGATCATGAGCGGGATGGCGAGGACCAGCGAGGTGCCGCTGGGGAGCCAGATGTAGATGGTGAGGGCTCCGAAGCCCCCGATCATGTAGATCTCGCCGTGGGCGAAGTTGATGAGCTGGACGATCCCGTAAACCATGGTGTAGCCGATGGCGATGAGGCCATACAGGGCACCGAGGGTCAGGCCGTTGGCCAGCGTTTGCGGCAGTTCGTGCACCGCAGGGCCTCCGATGAGCGTGTCGGATATGACTCCGCGCGAGGGCGCTGTTTGCGCCCTCGCGCGGTGGGGTTCAGGTGGTGCGGGGCTGGCGGGGTGCGGGTCAGTCCTTGAAGGTGGCGCTCTTCACGGACTTCCAGGCACCGTTCTCGACCTTGTAGACGGTGAGCTGCTTGTTCGTGGTGTCACCGTACTGGTCGAAGGCGACCTTGCCGGTGACGCCGTCGAAGGAGACGCTGCTCATGGCCTTGGTGATCTTGGCGCGGGCGTCGCTGGGGAGCTTGCCGCCGTTGTCGGAGACGACGGACTTGACGGCCTGGATGATGGCCCAGGCGGCGTCGTAGGAGTAGCCGCCGTAGGCCGCGTACGGGTCCTTGTAGCCGGCTGCCTTGTAGTCGGCGATGAAGGTCTTGGCGGTGTCGAGCTGCTCGACGGGGTAGCCGACGGAGGTGGCGAGGTCACCGTCGTTGGCGACGCCGGAGGCGGAGATGAAGGCGGGGTCGTAGATGCCGTCGCCACCCATGGTGGGGATCTTCGCTCCGGCCTTCTTGATCTGGTCGGAGATGAGGCCGCCCTCGGGGTACTGGCCACCGAAGTAGACGGAGTCGGCGCCGGAGGTCTTGACCTTGTCGGCGGTGGAGGAGAAGTCGGTCTCCTTCACGGTGATGTGGTCGGTGCCGACGACCTTGCCGCCGAGGCGCTTGAACTCCTGCGAGAAGATCGCGGCGAGGCCGGCGCCGTAGGTCTGCTTGTCGTCGATGACGAAGACCTTCCGCTTCTTCGCGTCGTTGTAGTAGTACTGCGCGGCGAAGCGGCCCTGGATGACGTCCGTGGTGGCGGTACGGAAGTAGGTGTCGAAGGGGCGCTTGAGGTCGCCCTTGCCCCAGTTGTCGCCCTGGGTGAGTGCCGGGTTGGTGTTGGCCGGGGAGACCTCGGTCAGGTGGGCCTTGGCGAAGTCGCTCTGCATGGACTGGGCGACGCCGGAGTTCAGCGGGCCCACGACACCGAGGACGGTCTTGTCGGAGGTGAGCGCGAGGGCGTTCTGGTGGCCGGTGGCGGGCACGGCCTGGTCGTCCTTGGCGACGACCTTGAAGGTCACGCCGTCGACTTCCTTGTTCTTGTTGGCCGTCTTGGCGGCGAGGTCCACGGAGTTCTTGATGCCCTGGCCGAGGGCGGAGAGCGAACCGGTGAGCGGTGCGTCGACGCCGATGACGACGGTGGTGCCCGAGTCCTTGCTGGAGTTGTCCTTGTCGCGCGATCCGCATGCGGTCAGCGTGAGGGCACCAGTGGTGATCACGGTGGTGAGGATGAGCAAAGAACGGTTTCGCACGGTCAATCCTTTCCCAGGCGCGGCTCCCTCTGCTGAGGTGCCGTTGTGCTCGCCGGGGTCGGCTCGGATCGATGGTGAGTCGGATCCGGCGGCGCGCCCCGTGGCACAGTGACTGGCCGTGACTTTAGGTCCAGCCGTGGAGTGGGGGACCAGTGAAGGTCAGGATGTGACGCTCTTGTTATGTCATCGGACCAAACCGGGCGGCGTCGGGCGGGGCACATCGGACTTTCCGGTTGCGGTGGAGTGACCGCATGCTGAGAATGCCCAGTTCCGTTCGGTCACGCAGGGGCTTTGTGCCCGCAGTCACATACAGATTGCTCGGAGTGACGAGGAAAGATCCTGTGCGTAGTCGGCGCCGAGGATGTAGCTCGGGTTCTGGGTTCCGCGCATGTTACGCAACGTTACGTTCAGGAAAGGAAGTTCGACGCCCTGTGGGAGTCCTGTGCAGTGTCGGACGGCCACGTGGAGGGTGAGGGTGCGGGGTGTGCCGGTGCGCAGGGTGAGGGGTGTGGTGGGGCTGATGCTCATGGCCAGGCCGTCGTAGGGCTGTGCCAGGTGGCTGAGGGTGGTGGGCGGTCCGGCGGCGAGAGTGGCCCGCAGGCGGAAGGTGAAGCTGTGGGTGCGGGGGTCGGGCGGCTCGCGCAGGCCGGTGTACGTGAGCTGGGTGACGCTGAGCGGCCAGGGCGGGGGCACGGTGGGCCGGCCGTCGTGGAGGGGGACGGCGAGGAGGGTGGTCGTCAGGGCGGCGGCGAGGGCGAGGACGGCGAGGAGGCGTGAACGGGCCCTTGGTGAAGGGGAGTTGGGGCGGGGAATCCGCCTGCCGGACTTCGGGGCCGGATAGCGGGATCCTTCGACGGGGCTGAATTCCCGGGCTGGGCCGGCTCCCTGGCGTGGGGCGGCTCCCTCGCGCGGGCCGGATGCCTCGCTCGGGTCGAATGCGTCGAACGGGCCGGATTCCTCGACGGGGCCGATGCCGCTGGTCATGTCGGCGGGCGCCAGTTCTCCGAGCTCCAGGTGGCGCCGTTCTCCTCGGTGCACCGCTGCTTGGCCTGGCGGTCTATCAACTTCTTTGCGGAGGGCAGGCCGTGGCGCTTCTGCTCGGCACGGGCGTTCTTGATGATCAGGTCCATGATCTCGTACTGCTGGTTGGACAGGCCCTTCTGCTCCCAGTCGAGGCCGGCCCATTTCCCGCCGGTGAGGGTCTGCTCGGCCCAGTATGAGATCAGCTTGGTGCAGGCGGCGACGGGCGAGGTGTCGTCCGGGGAAGGGGTGGCCTGTCCGGAGGTGGAGCCGGCGGAGCAGCCCGCGCCGAGGGTGACGGCGAGGGCTCCGGCGGCGAGGGCGCGGACGCCCGGGAAGGCGCGCGGGGCGCGTCCGGGAACGGTTGTCCTCATGCCTTGACGCTAGGACGGGGGTTGTCCGCCGACAACCCTCCGGTCCGCGCCCTCCGGGGGCATGCCCTAACTGGTCGGTGCGTCCCGCAGCAGGCAGGTCAGGCGGGCGGTGCACACGCGCTTGCCGTCCTCGTCGGAGATGACGATCTCGTACGTCGCCGTGGAGCGCCCGCGGTGGACGGGGGTGGCCACGCCGGTGACCAGGCCGGAGCGGGCTCCGCGGTGGTGGGTGCAGTTCAGGTCGACGCCGACGGCGAGCTTGGTGCTGCCGCCGTGGAGCATGGAGCCGACGGAGCCGAGGGTCTCGGCGAGGACGGCGGAGGCGCCGCCGTGCAGCAGGCCGTAGGGCTGGGTGTTGCCCTCGACGGGCATGGTGCCGACGACGCGGTCGGCGGAGGCCTCGACGATCTCGACGCCCATGCGGGTGCCGAGGTGGCCCGCGGAGAACAGCGCCTGAAGGTCGACGCCGAGCGCCGCGTACTCGTCGATGACCTCTTGCGGGAACTTCACGTGCTGCTGCTCACCCATCGGGCCCGGCTCCGTTCGTCGCGACGCTTCGTCGTGGATCACGCTGGTGGTCGTGGATCACTCTGGCTCACTGGCTGAGCAAACGCTCAGTCGGTGGCCGATTGTTCCAGACGCACCACGACGGACTTGCTGGCCGGGGTGTTGCTGGTGTCCGCGGTGGCGTCCAGCGGGATCAGGACGTTGGTCTCCGGGTAGTACGCGGCGGCGCAGCCGCGGGCGGTGGGGTAGTGCACGACGCGGAAGCCGGGGGCGCGGCGCTCCACGCCGTCCCGCCACTCGCTGACGAGGTCGACGTAGGAGCCGTCGGCGACGTTCAGGGCGCGGGCGTCGTCGGGGTTGACCAGGACGACCCGGCGGCCGTTCTTGATGCCGCGGTAGCGGTCGTCGAGGCCGTAGATGGTGGTGTTGTACTGGTCGTGCGAGCGCAGCGTCTGCAGCAGCAGGCGGCCTTCGGGCAGCGCGGGGTATTCGACGGGGGCGGCGGTGAAGTTGGCCTTGCCGGTGGCGGTGGGGAAGCGGCGCTCGTCGCGGGGGGCGTGCGGGAGGGCGAAGCCGCCGGGGCGACCAGCAGAGCCAGTCACGCGCGCGTTGAAGTTCTCGAAGCCGGGGATCACGCGCGCGATGCGGTCGCGGATGGTCGCGTAGTCCTTCTCGAACTCCTCCCAGGGCGTACGGCTGCTGTCGCCGAGGACGCGGCGGGCGAGGCGGGCGACGATGGCCGGCTCGGACAGCAGGTGGGCGCCGGCGGGCTCCAGGCGGCCGCGTGAGGCGTGCACCATGCCCATGGAGTCCTCGACGGTCACGAACTGTTCGCCGCTGCCCTGGAGGTCGCGCTCGGTGCGGCCGAGGGTGGGCAGGATCAGGGCGCGGGAGCCGGTGATGGCGTGCGAGCGGTTGAGTTTCGTCGACACGTGCACGGTGAGGCGGGCGCGCCGCATCGCGGCTTCGGTGACCTCGGTGTCGGGGGAGGCGGCCACGAAGTTGCCGCCCATGGCGAAGAAGACCTTCGCGTCGCCGTCGCGCAGGGCGCGGATGGCGCGTACGACGTCGTAGCCGTGCTCGCGCGGGGGTGCGAAGCCGAACTCCTTCTCCAGGGCGTCCAGGAAGGCGGGGGCGGGGCGCTCGAAGATGCCCATGGTGCGGTCGCCCTGCACGTTCGAGTGGCCGCGCACCGGGCACACGCCCGCGCCGGGGCGGCCGATGTTGCCGCGCAGCAGCAGGAAGTTGACGACCTCGCGGATGGTGGGCACCGCGTGCTTGTGCTGGGTCAGACCCATCGCCCAGCACACGATGGTGCGCTTCGAGGCGAGGACCATCTTCAGCGCCTCGTCGATCTCGCCGCGGCCGAGGCCGGTCGCGGTGAGCGTCTCGTCCCAGTCGGCGGCGCGGGCGGCGGCCGCGAACTCCTCGTAGCCGTGGGTGTGTTCGTCGATGAACGCCTGGTCGGTGGCGCCTTCGGTCTCCAGGATGAGCTTGTTGAGGAGGCGGAAGAGGGCCTGGTCGCCGCCGAGGCGGATCTGCAGGAACAGGTCGGTGAGGGCGGCGCCCTTGAACATGCCCTGGGGGGTCTGCGGGTTCTTGAAGCGCTCCATGCCCGCTTCGGGCAGCGGGTTGACCGTGATGATCTGCGCGCCGCCCGCCTTGGCCTGCTCCAGCGCGGAGAGCATCCGGGGGTGGTTCGTGCCGGGGTTCTGCCCGGCGACGATGATCAGGTCCGCCTTGTAGAGGTCCTCCAGCAGGACGCTGCCCTTGCCGACGCCGATCGTCTCGCCCAGAGCGGACCCGGACGATTCGTGGCACATGTTCGAGCAGTCCGGCAGGTTGTTCGTGCCGAGCTCGCGGGCGAACAGCTGGTAGAGGAAGGCGGCTTCGTTGCTGGTGCGCCCGGAGGTGTAGAAGAGCGCCTCGTCGGGGCTCGCGAGCGCGGCGATCTCCTCGGCGACGATGTCGAAGGCCCGCTCCCAGGGCACCGGCTCGTAGTGGTCGGCGCCCTCCGCCAGGTACATGGGATGGGTGAGGCGGCCCTGCTGGCCCAGCCAGTAGCCGCTGCGGGTGGCGAGGTCGGCCACCGAGTGCTCGGCGAAGAAGTCCGGGGTGACCCGGCGCAGGGTGGCCTCCTCGGCGACCGCCTTCGCGCCGTTCTCGCAGAACTCGGCCGTGTGCCGGTGTTCCGGCTCGGGCCAGGCGCAGCCCGGGCAGTCGAAGCCGTCCTTCTGGTTGACGCGCAGCAGGGTGAGCGCGGTGCGGCGCACGCCCATCTGCTGCTGGGCGATGCGCAGCGTGTGGCCGATGGCGGGCAGTCCGGCCGCCGCGTGCTTCGGCTCGGAGACCTGCGGCGCGTCCTGAACCGGATCGCCCTGGGGCGGCTTGCTGGCCATCGCGCTGTCTCCTTCGCCGAGCACCATGATGTACGTCGATGTACGTCTTCGATCCTCGCACGTGCCGGTGACAGCGGCCGTGGGCGGCCCTGAACGGCCCGCGCTGTCAGTGGCACGTGGCAGGATCGGGGACGTGGCAGAGACAGGATCGAAGAAGACCGAGAAAACCGCAGGTGCGGGTCGTCCGCGGCTGATGCTCATGGACGGGCACTCGCTGGCGTACCGCGCGTTCTTCGCGCTGCCCGCGGAGAACTTCACCACCGCGACGGGCCAGCCGACGAACGCGATCTATGGTTTCGCCTCGATGCTGGCGAACACGCTGCGCGACGAGGCGCCCACGCACTTCGCGGTGGCGTTCGACGTCTCGCGCAAGACGTGGCGCTCCGAGGAGTTCACCGAGTACAAGGCGAACAGATCGAAGACCCCGGACGAGTTCAAGGGGCAGGTCGAGCTGATCGGTGAGCTGCTGGACGCGATGCATGCCGAGCGGTTCGCGGTGGACGGCTTCGAGGCCGACGACATCATCGCCACGCTCGCCACGCAGGCCGAGGCGGAGGGCTTCGAGGTCCTCATCGTCACCGGCGACCGGGACTCCTTCCAGCTGGTCTCCGAGCACACGACGGTGCTGTACCCGACGAAGGGCGTCTCGGAGCTGACCCGGTTCACTCCGGAGAAGGTCTTCGAGAAGTACGGGCTGACGCCGGCGCAGTACCCCGACTTCGCGGCGCTGCGCGGCGACCCGTCCGACAACCTGCCGGGCATCCCCGGTGTCGGTGAGAAGACCGCCGCGAAGTGGATCAACCAGTTCGGTTCGTTCGCGGAGCTGGTCGAGCGCGTCGACGAGGTCAAGGGCAAGGCCGGGCAGAATCTGCGCGACCACCTGGAGGCGGTGCAGCTCAACCGCCGTCTCACGGAGATGGTGCGCGACGTCGAACTGCCGAGGACGGTCACGGACCTGGAGCGCGCCGCGTACGACCGCACGGCCGTCGCGATGGTCCTGGACACCCTGGAGATCCGCAATCCCTCGCTGCGGGAGCGGCTGCTGGCCGTCGACCCGGGCGGCGAGGAGGCGGGCGCCGCGGAGCCGGCCCTGCCGGGCGTCGCGCTGGACGGGACGGTGCTGGGCGCGGGCGAGCTGAAGCCGTGGCTCGCCGAGCACGGCACGGCGGTCCTCGGCCTCGCCACGGTGGACACCTGGTCGCTCGGTACGGGGTCCGTGGCCGAGGTCGCGCTCGCCGCGGGCGGGGGAGCGGCCGCCTGGTTCGACCCGACGGGGCTGGACGAGTCCGACGAGAACGCGTTCGCCACCTGGCTCGCCGACCCGGCCGCCGCCAAGGTGCTGCACAACGCCAAGGGCGCCATGCGGGTCTTCGCCGAGCACGGCTGGACCATCGAGGGCGTCACCATGGACACCGCGCTCGCCGCCTACCTGGTCAAGCCGGGCCGCCGCTCCTTCGCACTGGACGCGCTGTCGCTGGAGTACCTGGGGCGCGAGCTGGAGCCCGCCGCCGCGGCCGACGGGCAGCTTGCCTTCGGTACGGACGAGCAGGCCGAGGCCGACGCGCTGATGGTGCAGGCCCGCGCGATCCTCGACCTGGGCGAGGCGTTCGGGGAGAAGCTCCAGGAGGTCGGCGCCGCGGATCTGCTGCGCGACATGGAACTGCCCACCTCCGCGCTGCTCGCCCGCATGGAGCGGCACGGCATCGCCGCGGACCGGGCCCATCTGGAGGCCATGGAGCAGATGTTCGCGGCCGCCGTGCAGCAGGCCGTGAAGGAGGCCCACGCGTCCGTGGGCCACGAGTTCAACCTCGGCTCGCCCAAGCAGCTCCAGGAGGTCTTCTTCGGCGAGCTGGACCTGCCCAAGACGAAGAAGACCAAGACCGGCTACACGACGGACGCGGACGCGCTGGCCTGGCTGGCCACGCAGACCGACCATGAGCTGCCGGTCATCATGCTCCGCCACCGCGAGCAGGCGAAGCTGCGCGTGACCGTCGAGGGCCTGATCAAGACGATCGCCACGGACGGCCGCATCCACACCACGTTCAACCAGACCGTCGCCGCGACGGGCCGTCTCTCCTCCACCGACCCGAACCTGCAGAACATCCCGGTCCGCACGGACGAGGGCCGTGCGATCCGCCGCGGGTTCGTCGTCGGCGAGGGCTTCGAGTCCCTCATGACCGCCGACTACAGCCAGATCGAACTGCGGGTGATGGCCCACCTCTCCGAGGACGAGGGCCTCCTGGAGGCGTTCACGTCCGGCGAGGACCTGCACACCACGGTCGCCTCCCAGGTGTTCTCCGTGGAGCGGTCCGCCGTCGACGCGGAGATGCGCCGCAAGATCAAGGCGATGTCGTACGGCCTGGCGTACGGGCTGTCGGCGTTCGGCCTCTCCCAGCAGCTGAACATCGACGCGGGCGAGGCCCGCGGTCTGATGGACACCTACTTCGAGCGCTTCGGAGGGGTACGCGACTATCTGCGCCGCGTCGTCGACGAGGCCCGCGCCACGGGCTACACGGAGACCCTCTTCGGCCGCCGCCGCTACCTCCCCGACCTCAACAGCGACAACCGTCAGCGCCGCGAGATGGCCGAGCGCATGGCCCTCAACGCCCCCATCCAGGGCACCGCCGCCGACATCGTCAAGATCGCCATGCTGAACGTGGGCCGCGCCCTGGAGAAGGCGGACCTCAAGTCCCGCATGCTCCTCCAGGTCCACGACGAAATCGTCCTGGAGATCGCCCCCGGCGAACGCGACGAGACCGAAGCCCTCGTCCGCCGCGAGATGGCCGACGCCGTCCACCTCCGAGCCCCCCTCGACGTCTCCGTCGGAGCGGGCCCGGACTGGGAGTCGGCAGCGCACTAGCCTCCGGCGGGGCAGACGGCAGGGGCCCGGCACCGGGAGTGCCGGGCCCTTCCGCGTACCTCCACCGTGGTCCTTGCCTCCTTGCCTCCTGCCCCCTGTCCCGCAGGCCTCGTCACCCGCGTGGACCTTGCGGGAGCGCCGGTCGCGTGGGGCGCCGTAAGGATGCGGGCATGGGCATACGCATAGGCATGCTTCACCGCCGTACGGCTGTGGTCGCCGCGGCTGTCGTGTCGGCGCTGATCGCGCCGGGGGCCGCCGTCGCTGTGGGGGCGAGTACCGCTCAGCTGCCGGTTGCCTGTAGTTCGAGTCGGGATCCGGCTCTCGCCGCCCGGATGTCCCGTGACATCCGGGCGGCGCTGTCGTCCCGGCAGGGCACCGTCTCGCTGGCGGTGCACGACGACGACACCGGGCTGACGTGCGCCCTCGCGGGCACGCGCCAGTACGACTCGGCGAGCATCGTCAAGGTCATGATCATGGAGGCGGTCCTGCGCAGGGCCGAACAGCTGGGGCGGGGGCTCACGAGGTGGGAGCTGGCCAATATCCGCCCCATGATCACCAGGTCGGACAACACGGCCGCCCGGCGGCTGTGGACCAACCTCGGCCACGTGAGCCTGGCCCGCTTCCTGACCCGCGCAGGTACCAGCGGCACCGCACTGGGTCCGGGCGGCTACTGGGGCCTGACCCGCACCACGGCCGCCGACCAGCTGCGGCTGCTCGACGTGCTCACCCGCACCGGCTCATTCCTGAGAGCCACGAGCCGCGCCTACGGCCTGAAGCTGCTGAACCAGGTCCGCAGCGACCAGCGCTGGGGCGTGCCCGCCGGGATGCCGCGCGATCTGAGGGCCCATGTGAAGAACGGCTGGCTGCCCCGGTCCACGCACGGCTGGCGTGTGCACAGCGTCGGCGCGTTCACGGGCCCCCACCGCACGTACCGCATCGTCGTCCTGTCGCACGACAATCCGACGATGGCGTACGGGGTCCGCACCATCGAGCGCATCGCGCAGGCGGTCCACCGCGGCCTGAACCGCGGCGCCGACCACGGCCGCGGCACCGCCCGGGGCCTCACCCCGGAGCACGAGATCAGCGAGAAGCCGGACGGCTCGGCTCCGTACTGGCCCCCGCCCGGCCGGCCGGAACCGGAACCGGGCTCGGGCGCCACACCCTGACCCCCACGCCGTACAGGACCAGCCCCAGCACCAGACCTGCCCCGGCGCCGAAACACAGCGTCGGGATCAACTCCCACAGCTTCGCGTCGGATCCCCAGTAGTCCCACCAGCGCGAGGCCCGCTGCACCGCGCCCACCGCCGCGCAGCCCCCGATCACGGCTCCCGCCAACCATCGGTCGGAAACGGACAGTTCGGGCACTCTGGTCGGCCCCTGCGGCTCCGCCGGCATCCGGCGCAGCGCGAGCACCAGGAAGACCGCGATCACCACCGCCGCCACCGCCGAACCGCCGTACTGCAAGTACCAGTACAACGGTGAGCCCGCGACCTCCCGCCCCAGTACGGGAAACACTCGCATCCCCCACCGGTCGAGATGAGTGAACGCGTCCCACACGACATGGGTCAGCGCGCCGAGCGCAGCGGAGACGTACCACCATGCCGCGAGCGACGGACGCAGGTGTTCGCGTGCCGCGCCGCAGCGCAACAGCCCCGCGGGGCGCCCCTGTCGAGCCCGCGGCAGCAGCGCCACCAGTGGCTCGCGCAGCACCAGCCACAGGCCCACGAGCACCCAGGCGACGAGTACGTCGAGGGTGAAGACGCCGGCGAAGGAGTGTGTGAAGTCGCCGAACTCCATCGCTCCCGGCAGCACACTCGCCAGGTAATAGGTCATGTCGGGAGAGAACGAACCGGCGACGAGAACCGCGGGCACCAGCCGGCCCCGGCCGCTTCCGTCGCCGCGCACGGCGGGCAGCACGGCCGCCGCATGGCTGAGAGTGAAGGGCAAGTCGGCTCCCGGCGACGGACGTTGACCGGGCCCGCGGGCCCGGCGATCACAGAGGCCCAGTATGCGGGACGCGGAAGGGGGCACTGAGAAACCCCGTCAGGGCCGCGCCGTGGCCGCCCCGCACAACCGAACATGGCCAACCGGTGAAAACCGGGCGCGGACGGGTGCCCGGGCAACGGAAGTTGTCGTAGGGTCACCTGGGTCACCGTGCTGGGGAGCACGGTCGAACAGAAGAAGAACGCGCGAAGCGCGGGTGGTCGTCCACGGGAGGGGTTCACTCAATGGCGGCGCATTTCGGCAGGAGGCTGCGCAAGGGTGCGGCTACCACCGCCGTGGCCGCGGCAGCGGTCGCGGCACTGTCCGCGTCCCAGGCCCCGGGAGTGACGACCGACGACCAGGCCAGACAGACCACCGGCGCCCAGCCCACGCCCGACGTTCAGGACGACGGCACCGCGACGGGCAACTCGCGCTACTACACGGACCTTCCGCCGCTGCAGAGCCCCAACCCGGAGCCCAGTCCGGGCGGCACCGGCCCGATCGGTACGGGCGAGGCCGAGGCGGGTATCCCCGCGACCGTCCTGGACGCCTACAAGAAGGCCGAGGCGGCCCTGCGCGAGTCGAAGCCGGGCTGCAACCTGCCCTGGCAACTGCTCGCCGCCATCGGCAAGGTGGAGTCGGGCCAGGCCCGCGGCGGCCGCGTCGACGCGAGCGGGACGACGTACTCGCCGATCCTCGGCCCCAAGCTCGACGGCAACGGGTTCGCGCTCATATCCGACACCGACAACGGTGCCTACGACGGCGACAGCGGCTACGACCGCGCGGTCGGACCGATGCAGTTCATCCCCTCCACCTGGGCGTGGGCGGGCCGCGACGGCAACGGCGACGGCAAGAAGGACCCCAACAACGTCTACGACGCGGCCCTCGCCGCCGGCCACTACCTGTGCCGCGCAGGCCACGACATGTCGGTCCAGGCGCAGATGAACGCCTCGATCCTCAGCTACAACAACTCGACGGCCTACCTCAACACCGTCCTGTCGTGGCTGGAGTACTACCGCAAGGGCACCCACGAGGTTCCCGACGGCACGGGCTCGCTGCCCTCGCACAGCAGCGACGACTCCTCCGGGGCCGGCCCGAGCCCGTCCCCCTCGCCCTCCACGCCGGCCACGCCCAAGCCGGACACCACGAAGCCGAAGCCGAAGCCCACCTCGCCGAAGCCGACCCCGTCCACCCCGGGCGGCGGCTCGCCCAGTCCCTCCCCCAGCCCGACGCCGCCCACGCCGACGCCGCCCACGCCGACGCCGCCCACGCCCACCCCGACGCCGCCCACGCCCACCGAGACGGTGGACCACCTGGCGGACGCGGGCACCGGCAAGCTCACCGCGACGGCCGGCGACACCTTCACCGAGAAGGTCACCGTCCAGCCGGAGACCAAGTCCGACAAGGCCGTCGCGAAGGTGCGCATCCGCTTCGCGATCGTCGGCGACACGGACGCCACCTTCGTCGGCGGGGAGAAGTACGCCACCCTCGTCACCAACAACGCCGGCACGGCCACCGCACCCGCGGTCGTGGCGGGCGAGACGACCGGCGACTTCACCGTCCGCGCCACCGTCGTGGGCCGCGTCCTGCCCGGCCTCGACTACACGGCGACCGTCACCCCGCGCCAGGCCGACACCCTCGCCCGCACCAGCGACACCGAACTGACCTGCGTGCCGGGCGGCGAGTTCGCCGACCAGGTCGAGGTGAAGGCGACGTACCGGGGTGCCGTCGCCGACGGGGTCGGTGCCACCGCGACGCTCGTCAAGTCGCTCCTCGACCCCACGGAGAACGACAAGGGCCCCTACTTCAAGGACGCGGACGGCAAGCCGGTCCGCACCCTGAAGGACCTCAAGACCGACGCCGACGGCCTGCTCAAGCTGCCGAAGCTGTACGCCGACGACACGACCGGCACCTTCCTGCTCCGCATCAACACCACGGGCGGCGCCACGCTGACCGTCGAGCTGAAGGTGGCGGCCGCCGCCTCGTAGGACCTCTCGACCTCGGCGCCCCTCCGTTTTCCGCGGAGGGGCGCCTTCGTTGTGTGTGCAACGTGTTCTCATCTCGCCCCGCCGTTGCTACCGTGCCGAACCTGACGACCTATCAGATGAGTCGGACGAATCCGTTCCGGGAGGCCCCGCATGCGCGCACTCATCGCCGCCGCGACCGGTCTCGCGCTGGCACTCGCCCTGGTGCTCACCCTCACCGCCCTGGGCTCGCCGGCCGGCACGACCTCACCGAAGCCGCTGCTCACCACGGTCCCCAAGCATCCGTAACGCACGTACGGGCCCGTGGTCGGGGCCGTACCGGCACGCACAGGGAGGACGCCGAGATGCGCCGCAAGGCCAGCCTCATCCTGCTCGCCCTCGCCGTGTTCTTCGCGGCGCTGTCCCCGCTGCTGCGCTGGTACGCCTTCCCGCGGCTGGCCAAGATCCCGGCCGGCCAGTACCAGGACATGGTCCTGGAGGCGAAGAACGCCACCCTCATCGACTACGGCACGATGAAGGCGAGGACCGTCCCCAAGATCACCGTCGTGCAGACCCTCAAGGGCAACGTCGAGGCCTCCGAGAAGATCGAGAAGACCGCGGGCCGGGACGTGGTGGTCTGGGACTCCCTCTCCTACGTCCAGGGCCCCGACGGCAAGATGATCTCCAAGATCCCCGAGCGCTACATCTTCGACGCCCACAGCCAGGACCCCGTGCACGCCACCGGCGAGATGGTCGACGGCGACCCGGTACGCCGGGACGGCATCGAGTTCAAGTGGCCCTTCCTCACCGAGAAACGCGACTACGAGTACTTCGACGCGCAGACCCGCAGCACCGCCCCCATCCACTACAAGGGCACCCAGGACTTCCGCGGCCTGAAGGTCTACTACTTCGAGCAGACCATCCCCTGGACCAAGGTCCACTTCCCCCGGACCATGCCGGTCAAGGGCATCACCCGGGACTCGCTCGCCAAGACCGGCACCGCCATGTGGTACACCACCGTCCGCAAGTTCTGGGTCGAACCGGTCACCGGAGCGCCCGTCTACGGCGAGGAGATCCACAAGGAGGAGCTGCGCGGCGGCACCCTCCTGGGCGACCGCGACAAGGTCACGGCGTTCGCCGGGCACGTGAAGATGCGCGAGGACTACATCGAGCACACCGTCGCCCTGGTCAAGTCCAACCGCACCATGATCCTGCTGATGACGTCGTACCTGCCCTGGGGCTTCCTGATCCTCGGCGCAGGGCTCCTCTCGCTCTCCCTCTACCTGGAGGCGCGCAGCCGCCGCCCCGGCGACCCGGCGCCCGCCGAGGCCGCCGACCCCGAACCGGTCAGCGCCTGAGCCGCGCGTTGGTGTGCCGGGTCGGCTCGGCGGCCGCCGGGTCCTCGGGCCAGGGGTGCTTGGGGTAGCGGCCGCGCAGTTCGGCCCGTACGGCCTTGTAGCCGTCCTTCCAGAACGACGCCAGGTCGGCGGTGACGGCGGCGGGCCGCCCGGCGGGGGACAGGAGATGGACGAGCACGGGCACACCGGCCACCCGGGGAGTCTGGGCCAGCCCGAACATCTCCTGGAGCTTCACCGCGAGCACGGGACGCTCGGGATCGTCGTAGTCGATCCGGATCCTGGACCCGCTCGGCACCTCGATCCGCTCCGGCGCGAGCTCGTCGAGCCGCGCGGCGTCCCCGGAGGCCCACGGCAGCAGCCGGTTCAGCGCCTGCCCGGCGTCGATCCGCCCCAGATCGGCACGTCGGCGGGCCCGGCTCAGCTCCGGCTCCAACCACTCGTCCACGCGCGCGTGGAGGGCGTTTTCGGACACGTCGGGCCACGGCTCGCCCAGGTGCAGCCGCAGGAAGGCCAGCCGCTGCCGCAGCGTCTCGTTGTCCCGGCTCCACCGCAGCAGGGCCAGCCCCTCCTCCCGCAGCCCTTCAAGAAGAGCCTCCCGTACGAGTCCGGGGTCGGCGTTCCTGAGCGGCCGCACCGCCAGCTCCACCGCCCCCAGCCGCTCCACCCGCCGCGCGACCACGTCCCCGCCGCCCCAGTGCACCTCGTCGCCCTCCCCGTGCAGCGCCCCGGCGGCCCGCCGCGCGGTCCCCTCGTCCACCACCGCCCCCAGCCGCACCCGCGCGTGCCCCGCCCCCACGGGCCGATCGGCCACGGCGACAGCGAGCCAGGCCGCTCCCCGCAGCCCCGACCCGTCGGCGACCTCGGCCCGGGTCCCGGACACCATCAGATAGGAGCCCCCCTGCGCCCGCGCGACCCGCTCGGGGAAGGCGAGGGCGGCGACGAGGGCGGCGGCGCGGTCGTCGCCGGTGGCTGCGGGCGGGCCCGCGGCGGGCGTCGGGGAGCCTGAGGCGCCGTTCGCGTGCTGCTGCGCCGCGGCGAGGGGCCCGGGAGCCGGCGCCCTCTCGTCCAGGGAGCGGCTTGCCGAGGGTGCTTCGGCGTCCGCCGCCCGGCGGGATCGGTCCCGTGCCGAAGGCGCGGGCGCAGCCGCTGCCCGCAGGCGTCTCACCTCCGTGCGCCAGCGGGCCGCGTACGCGTCGCCGCCGCGCCGGGCGGTGCGCCAGGCTGCGGCGAGGTCGTCGCCGTACTCCCGGGGTGGCTCCTCGCTCAGCAGGGCGACCACCTCGGCGGCCCGGTCGGCGCCCACCTCGGGAGCGGCGTCCAGGAGGGCGCGGGCGAGCCGGGGGTGCAGGCCGAGGCGGGCCATCCGTACGCCGCGCCCGGTGGCCCGGCCCGCCGCGTCGACCGCGCCCACCGCCGTGAGGACGGACCGCGCCGCGGCCATCGCGCCGCCCGGCGGCGGATCCAGCAGGGCCAGCCCGGAGGCGTCGGGATCGCCCCAGCAGGCCGCCTGGAGGGCGAACGCCGTCAGGTCGGCCACCTTGATCTCGGGGGCGGGGAAACGCGTCAGACGGGCGTCCTCCGCCTCCTCCCAGCACCGGTACACCGCACCCGGCGCCTCCCGCCCGGCCCGCCCCGCGCGCTGGCGCCCCGCCGCTTGCGAGGCCCGTACCGTCGTCAGCGCGCTCAGCCCGCGCGCGTGGTCCACCCGCGGCTCCCGCGCGAGCCCCGAGTCGACGACCACCCGCACACCAGGAACCGTCAGCGACGACTCGGCCACGGCGGTGGCGAGCACCACCCGGCGCCGTACGCCCCCGGAAAGCACCGCGTCCTGCACGGCCGCCGGGGCCCGCCCGTGCACCTGAAGCACCTCGACCTCGCCGAGGCCCCCGAGCTGCCCGGCGACCCGGGAGATCTCCCCGACTCCGGGCAGAAAGCACAGGACATCCCCCTCGCGCTCGGCCAGCGCCCGCCGCACCACCGACGCCACATGCGTCAGCAGCGCCGGGTCGACGCGCATGCCGTGCGGTGGGCGCACGGGCCGCGCGGGCGGCGCCCACACCACCTCGACGGGATGCGAGACGCCCTGCGCCTCGACGACTGGGGCGTCGCCCAGCAGCCGCGCCCATCCGTCGGCGTCGGTGGTCGCGGAGGCGGCCACCAGCCGCAGCTCGGGACGGAGCGCGGCCCGTACGTCGAGGAGGAACGCGGCGACGGTGTCCGCGTCCAGATGCCGTTCGTGGCACTCGTCGAGCACCACCACGTCCACGCCCGCCAGCTCCTGGTCGCGCTGGAGCCGCTGCAGCAGCACCCCGGTCGTGACGACCTCCACGCGCGCGCGTGGCCCCACCACCCGCTCCCCGCGCACGGTGTACCCGACGCTCTCGCCGACCTTCTCCCCGAGCAGCCACGCCATCCGCCGCGCCGCGGCCCGCGCCGCGATCCGCCGCGGCTCGGCGACCACGACCCGGCGCGCGGGCCCCTCGCCGACCAGACCGGCAAGGACCAGCGGCACGAGCGTCGTCTTACCGGTGCCGGGCGGCGCGACGAGCACGGCGGCACCGTGCGCCTCCAGGGCGTCGTGCAGACCGGGCAGGGCGCCGCGCACGGGCAGCAGGTCCAGGGCGTCGTAACGGATCACCCGCCCAGTGTCGTACGCGGACGGACGGGCCCGACCCTCAGCGGCTCAGTCCCGTTCGCACACGAAGATCGCCGTACCCGGGATCAGGTTGCCGCGCAGCGGGGACCAGCCGCCCCATTCCTGGGTGTTCCAGGCGGGCCACTCCGGCTCGACGATGTCGACCAGCCGGAAGCCGCCGGCCACGACATCGCGCACCCGGTCGCCGACCGTCCTGTGGTGCTCCACGTACACCGCGCGTCCCTCCTCGTCCTGCTCGACGTAGGGCGTGCGGTCGAAGTACGAGGCGGCCACCGACAGTCCCTCGGGGCCCGGCTCGTCCGGGAAGGCCCAGCGGATCGGATGCGTCACCGAGAAGACGAAGCGGCCGCCCGGACGCAGGACCCGGTGCACCTCGCGCAGGACACGTACCGGATCGGCGACGAAGGGCAGCGCGCCGTACGCCGAGCACGCGAGGTCGAAGGAGCCGTCCGCGAAGGGCAGGGCGCCCGCGTCGGCCTCCACCAGGGGCACGGTGCCGCCGATCCGCAGCGCGTGCTGGAGCTGGCGATGGGAGAGGTCCAGGGCCACCGGACGCGCCCCCTGCCCGGCCAGCCAGCGCGAACACTGGGCGGCGCCGGCGCCGATCTCCAGGACGTCCTTGTCCTTCAGGTCCTCCGGCGGGCCGAGCAGCTCGGCCTCCACCTCGTCGAGTCCCTCCGGGCACCACACGAAACGGTCGTCACCGAGGAACGTGCCGTGCTCGATCTGGTACTCGTCCGCGTTCCTGTCCCACCAGCCTCGGTTGGCCCGGGAACTTTCGGTGACGTCGGCCGAGCGGCGGGTGGCTTCGGGCTCGAACGCTTCGGGCTCTTGGATGATCGGCTCCCTCGTCGTACTCTTCCGTCCAACCCCGTTCCGGTAGGTGTCACGGAAGGGGTTCCCCAGGCGCGCTTGGCCTCGGGAGACAGTTCTTGTGCCGGGTATGCGGTGTTCCGCCCCGGGTGTGCGCCTTCGCGCATTGACCCTGCCCGGCTGCCCCCGTATGCTACAAGTTGCGCTGCGAGCCTGCGCACCTCAGACGTAGCAGGCTGCGCTCGCATCTGTATGTATGTCCCCTCGGTTGTTGAGGCGCCCCCGGGAAACCGGGTGGGGCGCTTCCTTGGCTGTCCGGCCTTCTGCAGAGCGAAACGGGCTCCCGGCGTAAGCAGTACCTACGACTCTCTGTCCGTACCGGAGCCCTTTCCCACATGACGAGCAGCACCGAGACCACCGCCACCACCCCGCAGGTTGCGGTCAACGACATCGGTAACGAGGAAGCTTTCCTCGCCGCTATCGACGAGACGATCAAGTACTTCAACGATGGTGACATCGTCGACGGCGTCATCGTCAAGGTTGACCGGGACGAGGTTCTCCTCGACATCGGTTACAAGACCGAAGGTGTCATCCCGAGCCGCGAGCTCTCGATCAAGCACGACGTCGACCCCAATGAGGTCGTCGCCGTCGGTGACGAGATCGAAGCCCTTGTTCTCCAGAAGGAGGACAAGGAAGGCCGCCTGATCCTCTCGAAGAAGCGCGCCCAGTACGAGCGCGCCTGGGGCACCATCGAGAAGATCAAGGAAGAGGACGGCATCGTCACCGGCACCGTCATCGAGGTCGTCAAGGGTGGTCTCATCCTCGACATCGGCCTCCGTGGCTTCCTGCCGGCCTCCCTTGTCGAGATGCGCCGCGTCCGCGACCTCCAGCCCTACGTGGGCAAGGAGCTCGAGGCGAAGATCATCGAGCTGGACAAGAACCGCAACAACGTGGTCCTGTCCCGCCGTGCCTGGCTGGAGCAGACCCAGTCCGAGGTTCGCCAGACGTTCCTCACGACCCTCCAGAAGGGTCAGGTCCGCTCCGGCGTCGTCTCCTCGATCGTCAACTTCGGTGCCTTCGTGGACCTGGGTGGCGTCGACGGTCTGGTTCACGTCTCCGAGCTGTCCTGGAAGCACATCGACCACCCCTCCGAGGTTGTCGAGGTCGGTCAGGAAGTCACCGTCGAGGTCCTCGACGTCGACATGGACCGCGAGCGTGTCTCCCTGTCGCTGAAGGCGACGCAGGAAGACCCGTGGCAGCAGTTCGCCCGGACGCACCAGATCGGTCAGGTCGTCCCGGGTAAGGTCACGAAGCTCGTTCCGTTCGGTGCGTTCGTCCGCGTGGACGAGGGCATCGAGGGTCTGGTCCACATCTCCGAGCTGGCCGAGCGCCACGTGGAGATCCCGGAGCAGGTCGTCCAGGTCAACGACGAGATCTTCGTCAAGGTCATCGACATCGACCTCGAGCGCCGCCGCATCAGCCTCTCGCTGAAGCAGGCCAACGAGTCCTTCGGTGCCGACCCGGCCTCGGTCGAGTTCGACCCGACGCTGTACGGCATGGCCGCGTCGTACGACGACCAGGGCAACTACATCTACCCCGAGGGCTTCGACCCCGAGACCAACGACTGGCTCGAGGGCTTCGAGACCCAGCGCGAGGCTTGGGAGGGCCAGTACGCCGAGGCGCAGCAGCGCTTCGAGCAGCACCAGGCTCAGGTCATCAAGTCCCGCGAGGCCGACGCTCAGGCCGAGGCCGAGGGTGCCAGCACCTCCACCGCGGCTCCGGCCGCGTCCGGTGGCGGCGGCGGTTCGTACTCCTCGGAGTCGGACGACAACTCCGGCGCCCTGGCGTCGGACGAGGCCCTGGCTGCGCTCCGCGAGAAGCTCGCCGGCGGCCAGAGCTAATAGCTTGCGCCGGCATTAGCCGATAGAGGGGCCGCACCTTTCGAGGTGCGGCCCCTCTTGGGTTTTCCGCCCCCAGGGCGGTGACCGTCCTCCACGCGCGCGTGCTGTCGTCTGTCGTCCCAGGCATGCTCCGGCGCGGCTTCAAGTGGCTGAAAATCGCCGAGAAGTCGGTAAGAGGCTGGCCTGCGGGAGCGCGGGCCGGGAATGCCCGCGCTGCCGGTCACGTTGTGCAGTACGAACACGAGGAGGAGCGGTCACTGTGCTTGATCCGCAGGGTTTGTACGCATGGGAGCCGAAAGGCCTGGCAGTCGTCGACATGGCGCTCGCGCAGGAGTCGGCCGGTCTTGTCATGCTCTACCACTTCGACGGATACATCGACGCGGGTGAGACCGGCGACCAGATCGTCGACCGGCTGCTCGACTCGCTGCCCCACCAGGTCGTGGCCCGCTTCGACCACGACCGGCTCGTGGACTACCGCGCCCGGCGCCCGCTGCTGACATTCAAGCGCGACCGCTGGACCGAGTACGAGGAGCCCACCCTCGACGTGCGGCTCGTCCAGGACGCCACCGGTGCGCCCTTCCTGCTGCTCTCCGGCCCCGAGCCGGACGTCGAGTGGGAGCGCTTCGCCGCCGCCGTCCAGCAGATCGTGGAGCGGCTCGGCGTGCGCCTGTCCGTGAACTTCCACGGCATCCCCATGGGCGTCCCGCACACCCGCCCGGTCGGCCTGACCCCGCACGGCAACCGCACCGACCTCGTCCCGGGCCACCGCAGCCCCTTCGACGAGGCGCAGGTCCCCGGCAGCGCCGAGTCCCTCGTCGAGTACCGCCTCATGGAGGCCGGATTCGACGTCCTGGGCGTCGCCGCGCACGTACCGCACTACATCGCACGCTCTCCGTATCCGGACGCCGCACTGACCGTCCTGGAGTCGATCACAGCCGCCACGGGCCTGGTGCTCCCCGGCATCGCGCACTCCCTGCGCACCGAGGCACACCGCACCCAGACGGAGATCGACCGGCAGATCCAGGAGGGTGACGAGGAGCTGGTCGCCCTGGTCCAGGGTCTTGAGCACCAGTTCGACGCCGCCGCGGGCGCCGAGTCCCGGGGCAACATGCTCGCCGAACCCGTCGACATCCCGTCGGCGGACGAGATCGGCCTCGAATTCGAGCGGTTCCTCGCGGAGCGCGAGGGCGACGGCTGACTTCGGGGGCTGCCCCTTCGGGGCCTGCGGGGTCGCTGTCAGAGGCAGGGCCTAAGCTTCCGGTCATGCTGAAGGTGGGCCTGACCGGCGGTATCGGCGCCGGCAAGAGCGAGGTGTCGCGGCTGCTCGTCGAGCAGGGCGCGGTGCTGATCGACGCGGACAGGATCGCGCGGGAGGTCGTCGCGCCCGGAACGCCCGGCCTCGCCGCGGTCGTCGATGCCTTCGGGGAGGACGTACTCGCGCCGGACGGGGGCCTCGACAGACCCAAGCTGGGCTCGATCGTCTTCGCGGACCCGGCGAAGCTCGCCGCGCTGAACGCGATCGTGCACCCCCTGGTGGGCGCCCGCTCCCGCGAGCTGGAGAGCGCCGCCGCGTCGGACGCCGTCGTCGTGCACGATGTACCGCTGCTCGCCGAGAACGGCCTGGCGGGGCTGTACGACGTGGTCGTCGTCGTCGACGCCCGCCCCGAGACACAGCTCGACCGCCTCGTACGGCTGCGCGGCATGACCGAGGAGGACGCTCGCGCCCGCATGGCCGCCCAGGCCACCCGCGAGAAGCGCCTGGAGATCGCGGACGTCGTCATCGACAATGACGTACCCCTTCCGGAGCTGGAGCTGCGGGTGCAGGAGGTCTGGGCGGATCTCGTCCGGCGGGCGGCGGACGCGTAGCTCCCGACCTGCCGACAGTGAGCCTGAGCCGGGTCCTCTTGGAACGGGGCGCTGCGGGGTACCTGGAATAGGGGCCCCTTGTCCGGGCGTTGAACCGGGCCAGTGAGGGAAGGAGTCAGCCGTGCCCGAGACCAGCGGTTCCACCGGACGTACTCCGGAGACGCACGTCATCGACTTCCGCGCCGCCGAGCAACTGCTCGCCGCACGGGATCCGCGGGGCGCGGTGAAGCTGCTCGACTCCGTCATCGCCGCCTACCCCGAGAACACGGCCGCCCGGCTGCTGCGTGCGCGCGCCTTCTTCGCCGCCGCCCAACTGCGGCCTGCCGAGCTGGAGTTCACCATCGTCCTGGAGCGCGAGCCGGACAACGCGTTCGCGCACTTCGCGCTCGCCCGCACCTACGAGCGCCAACTGCGCCCGGACCAGGCCAAGCGGCACTTCCGGCTGGCCGCGGCGCTCGACCCGAAGCCGCAGTACCTGGAAGCGGCGCGCTTCGACCTGTGAGGGCCGGTGCGGCGGCGTCCGGTTACGGGCCGGTGCGTCGGCGACAGGTTGCGGGCCTGTGCGGTGGCGACAGGTTGCGGCCGGTCCGGCCCGTGCCGCTACCGAAGCCGGTGTTCCGGTGGTCGGTACGGCGGGATGTCGCGGCCCGGCTGGTAGTGCGGACCCTGGTGGATGTGCCGAATGATCATGGTCATGTCGAGGGTGACGATCACCCACAGCACACCGCACGCGGCCGCCCATCCCGGCCGCCCGACCAGGGCGAACGCGACCGTTCCGAAGATCGCCCAGATCAGACCCCAGGCGCTCAGCCAGAAGCGCAGCCGCAGGGCACTGCGTGCTGTCGTGGGTTCACTGCCCGTACGCATCCGGATCACTGCTCCTATGGGAAAACGTACTCTTCGGCGCGGACGTTGACCAAAGATCTGAACCGACGGGAGAACCAGGCCTTGCTTCCGGACACCGATGAGCTTCCCGAGCTGCTGCTCGATCTCGCAGTACCCCACGAGGACATCAACGAACTGGTCGGGCTGCGGCGGGTGTTGGCCCGCGACCCGGGGGCGGTGAAGCTCCTGGAGGAGTGCGTCGAGGAGCTGGTGCGGGGCATCGGGAGGATCGGGGAGTTCGGCGAGCGGTCGAGGCTCGCCGAGCGGCTCAGGGCTGCGCCGTCCGCGCTGGACCCGTACTTCCCCGCGTACGTGTTCGTCGCGGCGCTGCCCCACATCCGCGCCCACCATCTCGACCGCGGCATCCCGGGCGACATCTCCCGGCACACCCTCGCCGACCTCGGCCGGAACATGGCGGTGCACCGCAGACGCCACGGCAGGGGAGGCGTACAGGCGCCGCAGTGGCTCACCCTGCACTTCCGCGGGGAGCTGTACCAGCTGGGGCGACTGCAGTTCCAGCGGGTGCGGTTCGACGCGCGCGAGGTCCGGGAACTCGCGACGGCCGGGTTCGACGCGACGCCGGGCGCCCCGTGCCTGAGCCTGCACATCGCCGACTTCCGGGGGCCGCTGTCCCCGGCCGCCTGCGACCGGTCCCTGGCGCTGGCGCGGGAGTTCTTCGCCCGGCACTACCCGCACGAGCGGTACGAGATCGCAGTCTGCCACTCCTGGCTGCTCGACCCGCAGCTGAAGCGGTATCTGTCGGCCGACTCCAATATCGTCCGGTTCCAGGAGCGCTTCCGGATCGTCGACGGGGACCGTGGGGAGCACGGGGACCACGAGGGCAGGGAGCCGGCGGACTCCGAGCCCGTTCAGTTCGTCTTCGGGAACCCGGACCTGCCGGTGGAGGGCCTGCCGAGGCGCACCACCGTGGAGCGGGCCGTGGGGGACCACCTGCGGGCCGGGGGGCACTGGTACATCGGGCACGGCTGGTTTCCGCTGTAGATCAGGAACGGTGGTCGGGACGGAGTTCGGGAACGGGCCGACAGGGGTGTCCGTTGGACGGATATGAGCATTGAGATGCGTCAGGGATACGAGGGGACCGGACCCGGTGCGATCACGCCGGACGGCTGCGCGGTCGAGCTCTACGCGCGGCTGTCCGTCAGGGACGAGCCGGACATCATCGCCGCGGCGGTGCCCGCGGGTGCGAACCTGCTGGAACTGGGCAGCGGCGTGGGGCGGATGACCCACCCGCTGCTGGAGCGCGGCTTCACGGTGACAGCCGTGGACGAGTCGGCCGAGATGCTGGAGCGCGTCCAGGGGGCACGCACGATATGCAGCCCCATCGAGGAACTCGACCTGGGGGAGACCTTCGACGCGGTGCTGCTCGCCTCGTTCCTCGTGCACGCCGGGGACGTCGAGGTGCGGCGGGGTCTGCTGCGGACGTGCGCGCGGCATGTCGCGGACGGCGGCTGCGTGTTGATCCAGCGCGAGGGGGAGGGCTACCACACCGACCTGCCCCGCGAGCGGGTCGACCCCGGCGGCTACACCGTACGCATGCTGTCCGCGCAGCCGGTGGGCGACGGCGTGAACTCGGTGCATGCGGAGTACGTGTTCCCGGACGCCGTCTGGACCCAGACCTTCCTGGCCCGCCCCTTGACGAAGGAGCAGTTCGAAGAGGCGCTGGCGGAGGCGGGGTTGAAGGTCGACCGGTATCTGACGGAGGACCGGACATGGGTGAGGGCGGTGACGGGCTGAGGCGAACTCCAGGCGGGGCTCGGCCCCGGGATGAAGAAGTCGGGTGACCGTGCGATGCGTCGCGATGAGGAAGTCGGGTGACCGTGCGACGCGCCGCGATGAAGAAGTCTGTGAAATAGGCGTCCTACGGCGATGAGTTCGGCGTCGGCGGCCGGTCTACCTCTGTGACAGCAACACCAACCGCTTCACACAGGAGACCCCGATGTCCGAGACCACCGCTCCCGTCGCCCACGCTGCCTCCGCAGCTTCCCTCGCCCCGGCCTCTGCCACCGCCGGATCCCGCGGCCGGGGCGCCCGGATCTCGCTGGGCGCCCTGCAGATCGTGCTCGGCCTCTTCTTCGCCCTCGCGAGCGGGCTGCCCAAGCTGTTCGCGGTCCCGGCGGCTGTCGAGTCCTTCGACAAGCTGGGCTGGGGCAGCACGGGGATGTACATCATCGGAGCGCTCGAACTGGCCGGTGGTGTCGCGCTGTTGATCCCGATCCTGTCGTCCGTGGCGGCGGTGGCGCTCAGCGCGCTGATGGTCGGCGCCTTCATCGTGAACGTCACAGCCATCCACGGCCCGTACGTGGCGACCCCGCTCATCCTGATCCTGCCGCTCGCGCTGATCGCCTGGGCCAGGCGGGGCCACAACGCGGAGCTGGTCGGGCTGGTCCGCCGGCGGGCGTGAACGTCGTACGAGATCGAGGGGCTCCCCGTGGCGACGGGGAGCCCCTCGATCGTGCGTCGGCCGGCTGTACGTTCAGGGCCCCTCGGGACCGCCGTCCGGGCCACCGGGGCCGAGGCCGCCGTAGCCCCGCAGTCGGTCCATCTCGCGGCGGTCCCGCTTGGTCGGGCGGCCCGCGCCGCGGTCGCGGATGCCGGCCGGGGCGACGACCTCGCGCGGCGGGGGCGGCGGGCTGTTGTCCACGTAGCACTCGGCCGCGACCGGGGGGCCGACCCGCTTGCGGATCACGCGCTTGACGACGACGATCCGCTCGCGGCCCGCGTGCCGCAGCCGTACCTCGTCGCCGACATGCACGGCGTACGCGGGCTTGACGCGCTCACCGTTCACCCGGACATGCCCGCCCCGGCAGGCGGTGGCGCCCATCGAGCGGGTCTTGACGAGACGGACGGACCAGATCCAGCTGTCGACACGCACGCTCTCGCCGCTCCTCGGGCGGGCGGCGTCGGCGGCAGCGGCATTCGGCGTGTCGGCTGCGTCGGTCGGGCTGCTCGGACCGCCAGTGCCCTGCTCGTTGTCCTTCTCGTCGTCCTCAGAAGCCATGCCTCGACTTTAGTCCTGCGGGGCGGACGGGCTGGCAGGAATTTCCGCCGCACGCACCACCGCTCGTACGGCGCAGGCATCGATCAGAAGTCGTACGGTGAAGGCATGGACGAGGGCCTCGCCGCGCTGGACGAGCGGATCACCGGGTGCCGTGCCTGCCCGCGGCTGGTCGAATGGCGCGAGGAGGTGGCCCGCACCAGGCGCGCCGCGTTCGCCGCGGAGACGTACTGGGGCCGCCCGGTGCCCGGCTTCGGACCGCCGGACGCCGCACTGCTGATCGTCGGACTCGCCCCGGCGGCGCACGGCGGCAACCGGACGGGACGGATGTTCACAGGAGACCGGTCCGGAGATGTGCTCTACGCGGCGCTGCACGAGGTCGGCCTCGCGTCGCAGCCCACCTCCGTCTCCGCCGACGACGGCCTGGAGCTGTACGGCGTCCGCGTCACCTCGCCCGTCCACTGCGCGCCGCCCGCCAACAAGCCGACGCCCGGGGAACGCGACACCTGCCGGCCCTGGCTCGTACGGGAGTTGGAGCTGCTGCGGCCCTCGTTGCGCTCGGTGGTGGTGCTCGGCGCCTTCGGCTGGCAGGCCGCGCTGCCCGCGTTCGCCGAGGCGGGGTGGACGGTGCCGCGGCCGAGGCCGGTGTTCGGGCATGGGGCGCGGGTGAGGCTGGAGCGGTCGGGCGGCTCGGGCGACGCGGGAGGGTCGGCAGGTCCGGCAGGTCCGGCAGGTCCGAGAGGTCCGAGAGATTCGGGAGGTTCGATCGATGTCTTCGGATGCTTCCACGTGAGCCAACGCAACACCTTCACAGGGCGGTTGACTCCGATGATGCTCCGTGACGTGCTGCGTACGGCGGCACGGTCGGCGGGGTTGCCGACAGCTCCGCCCATGGAGGATTCCGCTGGTTAGGGTCGCGTGATGGGCCTCTACCCGGAGATCGAACCGTACGACCACGGGATGCTCGATGTCGGAGACGGCAACCACGTCTACTGGGAGACCTGCGGAAACCCCCGCGGCAAGCCCGCCGTCATGCTGCACGGCGGCCCCGGCTCGGGCTGCGCCCCCGGCTTCCGCCGCTACTTCGACCCCGCCGCGTACCGGATCGTCCTGCTCGACCAGCGCGGCGCCGGACGCTCGACGCCGCCCGCGAGCGCGTACGACACCGACATGAGCGTCAACACGACGGCCCATCTGATCGCCGACCTGGAGCTGTTGCGCCGCCACCTGGGCATCGAACGATGGCTGGTGTGGGGTGTGTCCTGGGGTTCGGCGCTGGGGCTGCGCTACGCACAGACGTATCCGGACGTCGTGTCGGAGCTGGTGCTCACGGCGGTGGCGACGGGCTCGCCCGCCGAAGTGGCCCTGCTGACCAGGGGACTTGGCCAGATCTTCCCGGAGGCCTTCGCCCGCTTCCTCGCCGAACTCCCCGACAACGACCGGGCCGGGAACCTCGCCGCCGCCTACAACCGACTGATCGAGTCCCCCGACCCGCAGATCCGCGAACGAGCGACACGCGCCTGGACCGACTGGGAGACGGCAACGATTCCCGCGCCCCCGCGATCGGTGGAACGCTTCGAGGACCCGTCATTCCGCAGGGGTTTCGCGCGCACGGTCACGCACTACTGGGGCAACGACCACTTCCTGGGAAGAGGTGGGGGAGAGGGCAGCGAGACGGGAGCCGAGGTGAGCGTCGTCCTGCGGGACGCGCCCACGCTGAAGGACATCCCCGGCACCCTCGTCCAAGGCAGCCTCGACTTCGGTAACCTCCTCGGCATCGTCCGGCGCCTTCGCCAGGCCTGGCCCGGCAGCGAGTTGACCGTAGTCGACGAGGTGGGGCACAGCATGGGCGCGCCGGGTGTGGTGGACGCACTGGTGACGGCGACGGACAAGTACGCGGCCCACGGGGGATGTTAGCGCCGGGCGCGCGTCCGTTCGCCCGCCGACTGCACGAACTGCAGCTCCAAGGAGGGCGGGGCGGGAGTGATGCCCGGGCCGCCCGCCTCGGCCCAGCGGAGTATCTCGTCGGTGCAGTCGTCGCCCATGGACCAGCCGATCCAGACCGCCTTGCCGCCGCGTCTGCGGCCCTCGGCGGAGGGCTGTACGACGATGATGTTGGCCTGGTCGCAGGGGCCGAGGCAGTCGGTCGTGCGGACGGCGAGGCGTCCGGCGGAGGCGGCGGCCGCGGCGCGCAGCCGGTCGAGTTGCCAGTCGTGGTCGTAGCCGGGGTACTTGCGTGCGTCGCCGCAGCAGCAGCCGCGGCAGACGACGAGGGTGCAGGGGCGGGTCCGGGCGGCACCGATGATCGCCGTACGGGCGGGGGTCACACGTCTCCTTCGGAGGGCTCGGAGGTCTCGGAGGTCTTGGGGGAGTCGGCGACGGCGGTGCTCTCCTCGCCGAAGAGGTGTTGCACCGTCGAGCGGTAGTTGGCCTGGACGTGGGCGAGTGCGTGGGCGCGGGCGCGCTCCGGGTTGCCGGAGGCGATGGACTCGTACAACTCGCGGTGTTCGGTGAGGAGTTGGGGCCACTCCTCGTTCTGTCGGGTGAGCCAGCGCAGTCGGCCGTCGACCGGTTCCATGACGGAGATCAGCAGGCTGTTGCCCGCCAGGGCCAGAATGCGGTCGTGGAAGCGGGTGTTGATGTCGGTGATCGCCTCGGCGTCCTTCGCGTCGGTGGCGACGGCCGCGTCGTCGAGCAGTTCCGCGAGCTCCGCCAGGGCCTGGGGGGTCGCGCGGGAGGCGGCGAGACCGGCGGCGTAGACCTCCAACGCCTCGCGCAGCTCGAAGAGTTCGGCGACGTCGGTCGGGGTGAGGCGGCGTACGACGGTGCGACGCGGGGTCTCGAAGAGGACGAAGCCCTCGGCGACCAGCGCGCGGATCGCCTCGCGGACGGGAACCCGGGAGACCCCGAAGCGGTCCGCCAACTCGCGCTCGACGAGGCGGTCCCCGGGGCGCAGGCGGCCGGCGATTATCTCCTGCCGCAGGGTCGCCAGGACGCGTGCGCGTACGGCGCCGAGGGGTTCCCGTTCCGGGCTCAGGGGTTCGCGGCCCGTATCCGAGTCCGAGGGCTCCCGTTCCGCGCCCACCGGTTCCCGGCCCGCGCCCGCGGGCTCGCGTCCCGGGCCCGGGGGTTCGATCTTCGTCATGAGCCCATCTTCGCCGACTCCGGGGGTGTTTTACCGAGCCGTAACGGAGCGGACATCGGTCGAGAGGGTTGACGGAGGGACTATGTCGGCAGTTTGGTATACCAAACGACAACGGCAAGCAGTCCTCCTCCACCTCCGTCCCCTTGCCCATGGAGGCCCCGTGTCCCTCGCCGACCGTGCCGAAGCCACCGGCACAGCAGCGTTCGTCCCCGACCCCCGGCTCACCAACGAAGACCTCGCGCCCGCACAAAAGCGCAACTGGAAGGTCTTCGACCTCTTCGCCATGTGGATGTCCGACGTCCACAACCTCGGCAACTACACGTTCGCCGCAGGCCTGTTGGTCCTCGGCATGAACGTCTGGCAGATCTTCACGGCGCTGCTCGTGGGCTTCGTGATCATCTACGCCGGGATGAACATGATGGGCCGCGTCGGGCAGCGCACCGGCGTCCCCTTCCCCGTCGTCAGCCGCATCAGCTTCGGCGTCTGGGGCGCCAACATCCCCGCGCTGATCAGGGCCGTCATCGCCATCATGTGGTACGGCATCCAGACCTATCTGGCCTCCGTCGCCGTCAACGTCATGCTGCTGGCGGCCTGGCCCGGCCTGGAGTCCTGGACCCGCCACTCCTTCCTCGGCCTCGACGCGCTCGGCTGGGTGTCCTTCGTCGCCCTCTGGCTGATCCAGGCGCTGATCATCACCCAGGGCATGGAATCGGTCCGCAAGTTCCAGGACTTCTGCGGCCCCGCGATCTGGCTCGTCATGATCGCGCTGGCGGTGTGGGTGCTCTACAAGGCCGGCTGGACCATCTCGCTGACCTCGACCCCGCACCCCGTCTCCACCGGCGAGCAGGTGCGGCAGTGGTTCGGCGCGATCGGGCTGATCCTCGCCACGTACGGCACCCTGATGCTCAACTTCTGTGACTTCTCCCGCTTCGCACCCGACTACAAGACCGTCCGGCGCGGCAACTTCTGGGGCCTGCCCATCAACTCGACGGCCTTCGTCATCGTGTCGGTCATCGTCACCGCCGGTTCGATCGAGGCGTTCGGCGAGGCCATCACCGACCCGGCGCTGCTCGTCGCGAAGGTCGGCAACACCTGGGTCCTGGTGCTCGGCGCGCTGACCTTCGCCATCGCCACCATGGGTGTCAACATCGTCGCCAACTTCGTCTCCCCGGCGTACGACCTGGCCAACGTCTGGCCGCAGAAGATCACCTTTAAGGTCGGCGGCCTCATCAGCACAGTGGCGGCCCTGGTCGTGACCCCGTGGAACCTCTTCTCCAACCCCACGGTCGTCAACTACTTCCTCGGCGGCCTCGGCGCCTTCCTGGGCCCGCTGTTCGGCGTGATCATGCTCGACTACTACTGGGTCAAGCGCGGCGACATCGACGTGGAACAGCTCTTCAACGCCCAGCCAGGCTCCCGCTATTACTACCGCAAGGGCGTCAACCCCAAGGCGCTGTGGGCCTTCCTCCCGGCGGCAGCCGTCGCCGCGGTGCTCGCGCTGGTGAAGTACTTCAGCGACGTGGCCCCGTACTCGTGGTTCATCGGCACGGCGCTGGCCGCCGGACTGTACGCGCTGCTGTGCCGGGGCGAGCGGGCGGCGACCGATCCCGTGAAGCCCGTTGGCTCGGTCGAACCCGTGGAGGTCTGAGCGGAGTGCGGATCGTCGTCACCAACTGCAACACGACGCAGGAGATGACCGAGGAAATCGTGCGAGGTGCCCGGGCCGCCGCAGGCCCGGGCACCACCGTGACCGGTCTGACCCCCGCCTGGGGGCCCGAGTCCGCGGAGGGCTGGCTCGACAGCTATCTGTCGGCCGCCGCCGTCCTCGACACCCTGCGGAAGTACGAGGGTCCGCCGTACGACGCCGTCGTCATGGCCGGCTTCGGCGAGCACGGGCGCGAGGGCGCACGGGAGTTGGTCGACGTCCCCGTCGTCGACATCACCGAGGCCGCCGCCCATCTCGCCTGTCTGCTCGGGCGGCGCTACGGCGTCGTCACCACCCTGGAGCGCTCGTGCGGGCAGATCGAGGACAGCCTGGAGGCGGCGGGGGTGGGGCGCAACTGCGCCGCCGTCGTCGGCACCGGCCTCGGCGTACTGGAGCTGGGCGAGCTGGGCGACTCCCGCCGTACCGAGGAGGCCTTCATCGCCGCCGCCGAACGGGCCCGCGAGGCCGGGGCCGAGGTCCTCGTCCTGGGCTGCGCGGGGATGACCGGGCTGCAGCGCGCGGTGGGGGAGAAGCTCGGGCTGCCGGTCGTCGACGGGGTCGGCGCGGCGGTGAAACTGGCGGAATCGCTGGTCACACTGGGGCTGACGACGAGCCGGGCGGGGAGCTATGCGAAGCCGTTGCCGAAGCGGAGGGAGTGGCGGGGGTCGGTGGGGTGAGCGGCGTGGGCCGTGCCCGGGGCCTCGTTTGTGACGGCTTCCGCGGTGAAGGGCTCGTACCTGTCGATGTAAGCGTGTACGTATGTAATTTCACGATGTGCTGTGTGCTGTGCGATGTGCTTCGCGATGGAATGCATGCCCTTCCAGTCTCCGGCGAGCGGAGGTCGACTCGTGGCCGAGCCAGTCTTCGAGCGTGACGTGCCTGAGGAGTTCGGCGAGTCCGACCACTCCCGTGCGGAGCAGTCCGCGCTCGACTCGTACTCCCGGATCGTCACCTCGGTCGCCGCCGAGCTCACCCCGAAGGTGGCGGCCCTGAACGTCGCGCACCGGCGCTCCCGAGGCCGCTTCGTGGTCGGCACCGGCTCCGCGGTGGTGTTCACCGACGACGGCTTCCTGCTCACCAACGCCCATGTGGTCGGGCACTCCGACGCGGGCACGGTCTCCTTCGCCGACGGCACGACCATCCCCTTCCATGTCATCGGCGCCGACCCGCTGTCCGACCTCGCCGTGGTCCGCGCCGATGGGCCGACCCCGCCGCCGGCCCGCCTCGGCGAGGCCAACACGCTGCGCGTCGGCCAGCTGGTGGTCGCCGTCGGCAACCCGCTCGGCCTGGCCGGCAGCGTCACCGCCGGAGTGGTCAGCGCCCTGGGCCGGTCACTGCCGACGAGCGCCGGCAGTGCGGCCCGCATCGTCGACGACGTCGTACAGACCGACGCCACCCTCTACCCCGGCAGCTCGGGCGGGGCGCTCGCCACCGCCGACGGCCGGGTCGTCGGCATCAACACCGCCATCGCCGAGGTCGGCCTCGGCCTCGCGATCCCCGTGAACGACACCAGCCGCCAGATCATCGCCGCCCTGCTCACCGAGGGACGCGTCCGCCGCGCCCACCTCGGCCTCGCCGGCACCCCCGCTCCGCTGCCCCCGCCGCTTCGGGAGCGGACCGGACAGCTCATGGGCCTGCGCATCGTCGAGGTCGTACTCGGCTCGCCCGCCGCCCGCGCCGGGCTGCGCGCCGGCGACCTGCTGCTCACCGCCCAGGACGAGCCGATGACCAGCGCGCAGGCGCTGCAACGCCTGATGCTCAAGGACGCCATCGGACGGCCGCTCGCGCTGACCGCGCTGCGCGGCGACGCCCTGGTCGACGTCATCGCCACACCGGCGGAGCTGGTCGTCGACGACTGATCGAAAACAGGGGAGTGATCGAGAGTGAGGGAAGGGGCGGCGGAATAGGAGATGCAACCCTCATTGGAGATGCAACCTTTTGGGTCGCTCGAATGTCTCACCTATTGACCAGTCAAATTCGCTGGCCTATTCGCTGTCCCCTACTCCGAGAAAACGGGGGGCGTCATGCGTCATCACATGCGTCACCATCACCCACGCCGTGCGGCCGCCGCCGCGGGCATCCTCCTGACCGCCGCCGTATGCACCACGATTCCCGCCTCCGCCGCTCCGCAGCGGGGAGCAGCCCAGGCCACAGCATTCCAGCAGACCGCCGCGACCGCACTCGTCGTCAACGCACGATGGGGCGGACACTGCACCTACGACCGGCTCGTCATCGACGTCAAGGGCACCATGCCCCCGGTCACCGTGAATCCCGTCAAGGAACTGCGCTACGACGCCACCGGGAAGAAAGTCCCGCTCGCCGGAAAGTACTTCCTGGAAATCAAGCTCTCTCCCGCCGCCGCACACAATGAGGCGGGCCAGTCGGTCTACAAGGGGCCGAAACTCGTGAAGATCTATCTGCCCAAACTCAAGGGCCTCGCCTTCACAGGCGACTTCGAGGGCGTCGTCTCCTTCGGCGCCGCCTTCTCCACCAAGCCTGCCTACAACACGTTCAAGCTCCACTCCCCGGAGCGGTTCGTGCTCGACATCAGGCATGGGAACCGGTGCGGTTGATACCGGGCGGCTGACGCCGGGTGACTGACGGGCGGGGGCTCCGGGCCAGCGGGCCCGGAGCCCCCGCGTCGGCTTCGGCGTACGGCCCGGTGGATGGGGGGCGGCGGGAGCCGTCGGGGTGATCTTGGGGCGACCTGTCCGGTGGTACGCCGGAGCGCACGCGGCCGGGTCGCAGACTCCCGGAAGAACGAGTCGCCGCCCGGACACCTCCGCCATCTCGACGGCGTACTGCGGTCCACGGCGGCGGAAACGGAGTCGCCCATGCTCAGCAGGTCACGGCCGCCCCTGCCAAGGTCGCGGCCTTCCGCGCCCAGACCACTGCGACTCGCGCCCAGGTCACAACATTCCTTGCCCAGGCCACAGTCTTCCGTGCCCAGGTCGCTCCCGCCGGCGCTGCTCGTCGCGGTGCTCGCCGGGCTGTGCTGCACCGGAGCGTTCCGCGGAGACCCGGCACCGGTCTCGCTCTGGACCGCCCCCGACTCCCGCGCCGCCCAGCAGGCCGCCGAGTGGCGCCGGGCGGGCCGGACCGCGGACGCCGCGCTCATGGACCGCATCGCCGCCCGCCCCCAGGCCGAGTGGCTGAACGGCCCGAACCCCGGCCCCATCGTCCGGGCCGACACGACCGCCGCCGCACGCGCCGGACGCACCGCCGTGCTGGTGGCCTACTACATCCCGAACCGCGACTGCGGCCAGTACTCGGTCGGCGGCGCCCGCACCGCCGAGGACTACCGCGTCTGGGTCGACGAGTTCGCGGCGGCCCTCGGCGACCGCGGCGCCTACGTGATCGTCGAACCGGACGCCGTCGCCCAGGTGGTGGCCGGATGCACCCGCATCGTGGCGAAGGAGCGCTACGCACTGCTCGCGTACGCCGTCGACCGCTTCAAACGGCAACCGCGCACGCACGTCTACCTCGACGCGGGCAACCCCAGCTGGATCCCGGAGGCATGGCGCCTGGTCGACGCCCTCAAGGCATCGGGCGCGCAACGCGCCGACGGAGTCGCCCTGAACGTATCCAACTTCCAGACCGACAAGGCCAGTTCCGCCTACGGCGACTGGCTCTCCAAGGACCTCGGCGGCAAGCACTACGTCATCGACACCAGCCGCAACGGCAACGGCCCCTACACCGGCACGGACGCCTGGTGCAATCCGCCGGGACGCGCCCTCGGCACCCCGCCGACCACCCGCACGAACACCCCTCTCCTCGACGCCTACCTGTGGATCAAACGCCCGGGCGAGTCCGACGGAACGTGCCGGGGCGGTCCGTCGGCCGGGCAATGGTGGACGTCGTACGCACTGGAATTGGCGCGCAGCGCACGCGGCTGAAGCCGGCCATGTCAGTCGCGACCCTCGCTTCTCTCGCCCCTCTCCCCCTTCCCTTCCTTGTCCTCGTCCTCGTCCTGGTCTCTCCGGTCTCGGTCATCGATGATGCGGTCGCTGAGATGGGCGCTGTAGAAGTCGGTCTGGCGGGCCATGATGTCGCGCATGGAGGTGCCGCGCGGAACGCCGTAGACCGTGCCGGGAAAGTCCAACTCCTTCTGCACTTCCCATAGTTCATCGTGCTCTCCGGGGGCGAAGAGCCGGGCTTGGGGCGCTCCCGCCGCGATCCATCCGATGGGTACGACGGTGCCGGGCGGCAGTACGGAGTTGACCTGCAGCACGCTGTTGATCCGCAACTCGGAGCCGGCGCCCGCGACGGCACCGGGGAAGAGTGAGGCCCCGGTGGCGACGAAGACCTCGTCCTCGACGGTCGCCCCGTTGATGTGCGCGTGCGGCCCGACGAGCACGGCGTTGCCGAGGACAGCAGGGTGCCGGGCCCGCCCTCGCACCAACGCGTTCTCCATGACGACGACGTCCGATCCGACGCGGACCTCCCCGTCCTCGGCGCTGAGCACGGCACCGTGCAGCACCCGGACACGCTCACCGAGGATGACGTTCCCACAGAGAACAGCCGTCGGGGCGACGTACGCGGACTCGGGAACGAAGGGTTGTTGTCCGCGATGCTCAACCAACATGGAGCACTCCTGCCTTTCCTGCCTCTCCCACGATTACGCGGGAACGACGGCGGTCGCCGTAATCTCCACCAGCTGCCCGGTATACCCGAGACACGCCACGCCGATCAGCGTCGACGAGTGCGGCCCGACACTGAGCCCGGACGCCTCGACGACATCCCAGACGGCCGACAGCACCCCCGGCTCGGCCCCGACGACGTACACATCGGTCGACACGACGTGCGCCAGATCAGACCCGACCGCCCGCAACTGCTCCCCCAGATTGACCAACACCTGCTCGGCCTGCCGCACCGGATCCCCTTCGCCTACGAGCTTTCCGTCACCGTCGAGCGGAACGGACCCGGCGAGAAACGCCAGCTTCGTCCCCGCTTCGACCACGGACGCGTGGGAGTAACGGGGCGGCGGAAAGAGACCGGGGACGGTGACGCGCTGGATCATTAGGGCTCCTGAGGCGGTTCTGTTGGGACTGCAGGTCGGACTGGTCGGACCGTTGGAGAGGTTGGGCAGACCCGATGGGTTGGGCCGATGCCCTCTCCTCATTGAAGCGCGCACCACTGACAATCACTCGCGCTGTTCACTCACGCCGAGGCCGATAACCACTCGACAGCCCGGACGCCGAGCCAGCACGCTGCCCTCATGCGTACAAAACACCTGGGCCGTTTCACGGCGGCTGACTTCTAGCGGGCCACGCCGGAACTCCCGGCGGTCCCCAGGAAGCCAGCCATGTCACGCACCGTCCACCATGTCCCCGCCCGCCATCGCACCCATCCCCCCTACTGGGCAGCCGGTCTGCCAGGCCCCTGCACCGCCCACACGCTCACCGAACTCCGCTACTCCCACACGGAGTCGTCCCGCGCCGAACGCGAGGGCCGACGCCCAGTACCGACCTTGGCCGTACGGACCTTCGCCGCCCACACCTACCCCCGCGCCCTGAACGCAGATCTCTGGAGTCCGTACGAGTCCACGGCCCGAGCCGCCCTGCACACCTTTCGCCAGACCGCCCGCAAGCACCTCCGCGCCGCACCTCCGGGCACCCTCCTCGCGGCCGCCGAAGACCTGGACCACCCACCAACCCGCCACCGCCACCGCGACCTTTGGGAGGCCTGACCCGATGCCGGAGAACCCGGACGAGGCCGAGGCGGGGACTGAGACCGAAGCCGAGGCGGAGGCCGTACGCCGTATCACCAACTACCGCGCCAGTACTCCATAGGAAGCCCTCCTCACCCCCACAGGAGCGACCCCAGTGCCCACCCTCCCTGACCCCGCCTTCCTCGACGACGTATCCGATCGCCTGGCCGCCCTCCCCACAGTCCAAGCCGTGGCCCTCGGCGGATCCCGCGCCCAGGGAACCCAAACGCCCCACAGCGACTGGGACTTGGCCGTGTACTACCGAGGCGACTTCGACCCCGCCGACCTGCGGGCCCTCGGCTGGCAGGGCGAGGTTTCGGAGATCGGTGCCTGGGGCGGAGGCATCTTCAACGGCGGCGCCTGGCTGACGATCGACGACCGCCGCGTGGACGTTCACTACCGAGACCTCGACGTCGTCGAACACGAACTCGCCGAGGCCGAGCAAGGCCGCTTCCGTATCGAGCCGTTGATGTTCCACCTGGCGGGCATCCCCAGCTACCTGCTCGTCGCCGAACTCGCGATCAACAAAGCGCTGCGGGGCGATCTCCCGCGCCCCGCCGCCTACCCGCAGACACTGCGCAAAACCGCCCCCGACCGCTGGTACGGCATGGCCACCGCAACTCTCGCGTACGCGAAGTCCGGCCACGCGCCCAAGGGCGCCCTCACTCAGGTCGCGGGCGCGATCGCAGTGGCCGCGACCCAGACGGCACACGCGGTGCTGGCAGCGCGAGGGGAGTGGGTCACCAATGAGAAGCACCTCATCGAGCGGGCGGGGCTGCGTGAAGTCGACGTATTCGTAGGGAGTTTGACTCCAGATCCGGAAAGCCTGGTGCGGGCGGTGGCTGGGGTCGAGTCGCTGCTGGGACAAACCATGAAGGCATCTCGGCAGTGATACCCGACTGTCATGCCCGCGATGTCAGCTTGCTGACCGCCTGACCCCGCTCGCCAGGTGCTGGTTGAGCTGCTGAAGCCTGGTCCAGGCCTCGGGGTCGGTGCCGTCGCCGAGGCGGTAGTGGAGGGCCGGTGCGGTTACGGGGCCCAGGCGGATCGGGACCGGCGTGAGGGATGGGTCCTCGGCGTGGGGGAGACCAATGTCGCCTACGGGATCGGGGCCGAGGGTGAAGGACACGGGGAGGGGCGGGAGTTCGAGGTGTGGCGGGACGGTCAGGTCGCGCCGTGCGGTGCGCAGCGTGGTGAGCAGGGAGGTCAGGCCGTGCCTGACGGCGAGGGTTTCGGCGAGGTCGGGGAGTGCGGTCAGCGGCACGGCTTCTTCGGGGCCGTAGCCGAGAGCGAGGGTGATGTGTTCCTCGATGCCGGCGGGGGTGTGGGCGATGCGGGTGGTGGCGATGGCGGGGTGTTCGGGTGCGCCGATCGCGATGAGCCAGGTCGGGGTTGACCTTTGGGCTCTGGCGCGGGCCAGTTCCGTCAACTGGCGTGTGGACCAGGGGAGGTTGATGGGTTCGGCGGTCGACCATCCGGCGGGTGCCATGCCGGTGAGGTGCTGGAATGCGGTCTCCAGGGCGGTACCGAGAAGAAGGTTCTCGGTGGCGGGGTGGAGAGTGCGGAAGCAGAGCAGGAGTTGCTGTTCGCCCTGTGCTGTGGGGTTGTTGCTCGGGGATGTGAAGGCATCCGCGCCACGGGTCGTGCCGTCGGTGTTCTTGACCGGGGTGAAGGCTCCGTCGGTCCAGTGGAGTTCGGCGCCGGACAAGCCGTCGTAGTAGCCGGTGGGGGAGTGCTGGACGACCCAGCGGTGGGGGTGCCCGCCCAGGGCGGTGCGGGTGGGCAGCGTGAGGCGGGTGTGGGGCGGGGTGACGATTTGCAGGGCGCGACCGGTCTTGATGGCGGTGCTCAGTGCGTCGGACAGCCAGCTTGTCATGGCGATGAACGGGCGGTCCTGGATGACGAGGGCCGCCCGGTCGGTGAGGACGTCGACGGCCGGGGGTGTGGCGTCCGGCGCTGTGGCTGCGATGGTTTCCGCACCGAGGGGCACGACGTCGGTGTGGGCGGCCTCGGGGGGCCAGACCGTGCCGTCCAGGACGGTCGCCAGGCGCCCGGCGAAGGAGCCGGCCAGGCTCTCGGCCTCCGCCAGGGCGGTGCTGGCGCGGGCTTCGGTCCACCACAGGGGAGTGCCGGGGGCCTGCGTGTGCGGGCCGAGCAGGCGGGTGACCTCGCCGGGGACCTGGAGCAGGAGGGGTACCTCGACGGAGACCAGGGGGTGGCCGGCGGGCGTGCAGAGCTGGGTGACGGCGCCGTCGGCGAGGGTGTTGATGCGCAGGTCGGGGCCGCCTGCGTAGAGGCCTGCGAGCACGGTGACCGGGTCGGGCATTTTCTCGGTGAGGGCGATGACGTCCTTGGTCACGAGTGTCCGGTTTCTTCGGGGGCGTGGGTGAGGGCGGTCTGGATGAGTTGGTGGTGGCGGCCGCGGCGGACGAGGGTGCCGCGGCCGGGGGGCTGTGGGGAGGCGTACAGGCCGGGGAAGAGCTGGCCTTCGGTGCGGTCACCGGTCATCAGCAGGGCGGTGGTGCCGGTTTCGCGCAGGGTGGTGAGGAAGGGGTCGTACAGGGCGCGGGAGGCTCCGGCGACCCGGCGGGCCACGACGAAGTGCAGGCCGATGTCCTGCGCGGAGGAGATGTGGGGCAGGAACGGAGCGAGGGGTTGCTGGCCGGCGGTGGTCAGGATGTCGTAGTCGTCGACGAGGATGACGATGCGCGGTCCGGCGAAGGCGGGCTCCAGGGTGAGCGCGTCGGGGTCGGCGGTTTCCGGCAGGCGTTTTTCCAGTTCGGTCGCGATGCCGGTGGCGAGGGCGGCGGCGAGTTTGGCGTTGTGGGCGTAGCCGCCGCGGTACGGCTCCGGGACCACACCGCGCAGGCCGCGGCGCGGGTCGAAGACGCCGAAGACCAGCTGCTGGTCCGAGTGGCGCTGCACGAGCTGCGTGGCGATGAGCTTGAGCAGGTTGGTCTTGCCGCACTCGTTGTCGCCGAGGATCAGCAGGTGCTGGTCGGTGCCGAACAGGTCGAGGAGGGCGGGGGCGAGGGCGTCCTGGTCCAGGCCGAGAGGGATACGGGTCGGTTCGGCGGCCGGTGAGGGCAACCGGGTGGCGTCCAGCGCGGTGGGCAAAACCCTTACAGGGGGCGCGAGTTCGCCGTGCCAGGTGGCGCGGAGGGTGCGGGCCGCCTCGTCCAGGGCATCGCCCAGCCGGATGGGGGAGGCCTGGCCGTCGATGCGGGGCAGTGCGGCGTGCGCGAAGAGCTTGCCGTCGGTCAGTACCCGGCCCGGGGTGTCCAGGCCGAGGGTTTCCGACAGTTTGCGGTCGATGGAGGAGTCGGCGGGGTCGTTGAGGCGCAGCTCGATCCGGCTGCCGAACATCGACTGGGTGGCGATGCGCACGTCGTTCCAGCGCAGCATGCCGGCCACGACGTGGATGCCGTAGCCCCCGCCGCGCTTGAGCAGGTCCGCGACGGAGTCGTCCAGGTCGTCGAACTCCTCGCGCAGGGCGCCGAATCCGTCGATGAGCAGCACCACGTCGGTCGACCCGAGCTCGGTGAGCCTGCCTGCCGACCGCAGCGCGCGCAGTTGGTCGACGGAGTCGATGCCGTGGGCGCGGAAGACCTCTTCGCGCTGGTGGAGCATGGTGCGGACCTCGGCGACGGTGCGGGCCGCCCGCTCGTGGTCGGCGCGGGACGCGATCCCGCCGACGTGTGGCAGGCCGGACAGCGCGGACAGACCGCCGCCGGTCAGGTCGAGGCCGTAGATGGCGACTTCGTTCGGCGTGTGGGTGAGGGCCAGGGAGAGCGCGAGGGTGCGCAGCAGCGTCGTCTTGCCGGACTGCGGGCCGCCGATGACCGCCGTGTGACCGCCCGCGGTGTTCAGGTCGTGCACCCACGGCCCCTGCCATTGGCGGGCCGGATCGTCCAGGACCCCGAGTGGCACGCGGAGCACGCCTTGGTCGGCGGCGAGGCGCAGGCCGCGTGCGGAGGCCCGCACCGGGCCTGCTGCCTGGTGGAGTGTGAGGGCGTCGCTGAGCGGGGGTAGCCAGATGCGGCGCACCGGCGGCGCGGCGACGGCGAGTTGATCGACCATGGTGGACATGACGGTCGAGCCCGTCTCGCGGTCCCGCATCGTCGGCGACTCGACCACGGTCTCGGTGGGCGAGGGGTGGGGTGTGAAGGCGGGATACGTCCGGGCGAGGGGTTCGGTCCTGGAGCCGTCGCGCCGGGTGGGGCCGCGGTAGGCGCCGGAGACGAAGCCTGCCTTGAAGCGCTCGTACGTGGAGGTGTCGACCTTCAGATAGCCGAAGCCCGGCAGTGGCGGCAGATGGAAGGCGTCGGTGGTGTCGAGGACCGTACGGGACTCGTCGGCCGAGAAGGTCCGCAGGCCCAGCCGGTAGGAAAGATAGGTGTCCAGGCCTTTGAGCTTGCCGGATTCGATGCGCTGGCTGGACAGCAGCAGATGGACGCCGATCGAGCGGCCGATGCGGCCGATCGAGAGGAACAGGTCGATGAAGTCCGGTTTGGCGGTGAGTAGTTCGCCGAACTCGTCGATGACGACGAACAGGTGCGGCAGCGGTTCCAGGTCGGGCCGTCGTGTCGCGCGTAGTGCCGCATAGTGGCCGATGTCGGCGACGTTCCCGGCTTCCTTGAGGACCTGTTGGCGGCGTTTGACCTCCCCGGCGAGGCTGGTGTGGACGCGTTCGACGAGTCCGGCCTCGTTCTCCAGATTGGTGATCACCCCGGCCACGTGCGGAAGTTCGGTGAAGGGCGCGAAGGTGGCGCCGCCCTTGTAGTCGACCAGCACCATCGCCAGGTCTTCCGGGGAGTGCGTGGCCACAAGGGCGAGCACCAGGGTGCGCAGCAGTTCGCTCTTGCCCGAGCCGGTCGCGCCCACGCACAGTCCGTGCGGGCCCATGCCCAGTTCGGAGGACTCCTTCAGGTCCAACAGGACCGGCTGGTGGCGGTCGTTGAGGCCGATTGGCACACGCAGGAAGTCCCTTTCCCCACGCGGCGCCCATAGCTGTGCCAGGTCGAGGGCGGCCGGGTCGTCGATGCCCAGCAGAGTGGGAAAGTCCACCGGGCCGGAGACCGGAGTGCCCTCGGTCGCCGACTCTGCCGAGAGTCTCAGCGGCGCGAGCAGCCGGGCCAGGCCCTCCGCGCCGGGCACGGTGACCAAGTCCGCGACACCCCGGCCGGGCAGGGCGTCGGGGGTGCCCAGGTCTTCGACCGTGACCCGGTCGCCGTCGACGGTGATCCGCACGCTGACCTGGTCCGGTTCATGTATCTGCTGTTCCAGCAGGTGCAGGACGGTGATTCCCATGTCGGCCAGGCCCACGGCCTGGTCCGGGCGCGGCAGTTCGGCGGCGGTCCGGCCGTGGGTGTCGCTGACGACGAGGAGCCGGTCGGCGAGTCGGAGTGCGCCGCGGTCGGCCAGGCCGCGGCGTACCTCGGCGGCATAGGAAGCGCGGCGGCGCAGATCAACGGTGCACTGCGCGGCGAGCTGGGCGAGGTCCGGTGCGATCCGCCGTGCGGCCACCGGCCCGGACTGCCCCTGGAGGTCGAGGACATGGGGCAGCCACTTGGCCCACTCCCACTGCGCCAGCTGGTCGCCCGGCACCGCCAGGGCGAACGCCGCATCGTCCGGCGCGTGGGTGACCGCGGCCTGGATCAGCAGAGCCCGGGCCACGTTGAGTACGCCGTCCCGGTCGCCGACGATGCTGACGTTGCCCGCGCGGTCCAGGCCGGCGGTGAGCGGAACGTCCGGTGCGGTGGTGAAGCGGTGCTGCAGGGCGCGTGCCTCGTTCAGCATGAAGGGATCCGGCGGGGTGAGCACGCCTCCGGCCGAGTTCTGCCCGATGACCAGCTCCTGCACGGGCACGTCACCGACGCCGAGGCGCACGCGCAGGAAGTCGGAGTCCGTGCGCCGGCGTTCCCACAGACGTGCCGGATCGCGCACCACGTCGTACAGGGCCTGTGGCGGTGGATTCAGCAGCCGTGCCTGATCTCGCAACTCCCGTTCAACCACCCCGAGTTGTTCGCGCTGTTCCTCCACGTACTCCAGATAGCGTTCGCGCTGCGTGCGGCGGGTGCGCTGAGCCTTGCCCCGCTGGGACAGGAACAGGGCCACCCCGCCGAGCAGGGCCACGACCAGGACGATCGCGCCGAGCCCGGCGAACTGGCTGTTACGGATGACCGTCATCATGACCACCGAACTCATCACCCCGGCCATCGGCAGCAACGCGGTCGCCGCCCGGCCGGTACTGCCCTCGGGCAGATTCGGTGGCGGCTCGATGACGCGCGGAGCGGCGGGGGACAGCGGGCGGGTGGAACGGGCCGGACGGTGGATCTGCTGCTGGGTCACTCGTCCACCATCCTTTCTGCGGCCGCCAGTCGGGTGCTCGTGGTCATCGCACGCGCACCGCCCGCCCCATGGTCTCGGCGGCGAGCTGGATGGCGGCATCCTGGGAGTGCCGGCCGAGCATGGCGGTGTGGATGGGGCCTCCCTGGGCCAGATGACGGTCGTAGGGCAGCAGCACCACGGCCACCCCGGACTCGCGCAGATGCGCGACGGCGGTCTTCACGTCGAGCGTGGTGTCGGGGGAGTTGGCGCTGAGTGCGACCACGGTGGTGGCCAGTGCGGAGTGCGGCAGTTGGGCCAGCCAGTCCAGGACGGCACGGGTGCCGTTGACGCCCTCGGCGGTCAGCGGCGCGACCACCACCCGGGCATGGGCGGTGTCCATCGCCGTACGTGCCACCTCGCCGGGCAGACACTCGCAGTCCACCACCGTCACCGCGAAGTAGCGGCGCAGAGCCAGCGTCACGGTGCGGTAGGTGCCTACGTCCAAGGGGGCGCTGACGCGGCCCTGGCCGGCCGGGAGCAGCCAGCCTCCATCCGCCACGGGCACCAAATAGCCGGTGACGTCGGTGAGTTGCATGGTCGGGGTGAGGATCTGGGCGACATCCGTGCACGCCCAGCGCACCGACTGGGCTCCCAGACGCACCGGCAGCGTGCCCAGGGCCGTATCCGCCTCCAGTGCGAGGACCGGGTCATGCCGGTAGTGGTTGAAAGCGCGGGCCAGCAGGGCGGACACGGTGGACTTGCCCACGCCGCCCCGGATCGAGGTCACCGCGATGACCCGGCCGGTGGTGACTGGTTGCTGTATCTCCCTGGCCAGCCGGGATTGTTCGGCCACCTCCTGCGACGCCGAGGCAGTCAGCTTGCGCAGTGCGCGACTCGTGCGGCGGACCGCCGAATCCCCGTGCTGCGGAGAGCCGAGGGCGTGCGCGAGGCGCGGATCGACGGTGGGGACGGATTCCGGCGCGGCCATCGGAACCCGCGGATCCCGTACGCCACTTGTACGCGGATCCTGTACGCCGTGCGGAGTCGGCGGCGTCGCCGGACCCGGCTGCTGGTCGGGACCTTGCGCTGTCTGCGCAACACCCTGGAGGTCGATGGCCGACGGGCTTTGGGGAGCCGCTGTCGTCGGCGGCACCGGACGGGTGGCGCGCAGACCGATGGTCGGCTCGGCCCCCTCGGGAGTCCCGCTGCCGAGCTGTCGTACGAGGTCGCGCTGCCAGTCCGGTTGAGCCATGGCACACCCCTACGCGAAGGTGTCGAGCAGACGCCCGTACACACCGAACACCCCGATCACCAACGGGAACAGGGCGATCACACCGACAGACTCCAGCACATCCCCGAACCTGCGCAGCCGCACCCGTAGGTGCTCGGCGGGCCGCACCGCCAGCACGGCCAGGGGCACCAGCGCCAGCAACACCAGCGCGGCCAGCGGTCCCGCCGCTCCGGAGTGCTCCAGCCATGCCCACACCAGACGTACGGCCACCGCCGCGGCCGAGGCCAGGAGCACCGTCACCTCGACGGTCAGCGGGAACGCGCGCGCCCGCAACGCGAGCACCACGGTGACGGCCACGGCCAATCCTGCTGTCCACACCGAGACCGAACCGAGCAGCAGCACCCCTGCCGCCGCAGCCGAAACCGCCATGACGAGGGTGGCGAGCGCCAGGCCACGATGGGTGGCCGCGAGCGCCGAGGACACCTGATAGCGGCTCACCGAGGATCCGCCCGAGCGCCGGTCGTCCAGGCCCGACAAACCGGAGACCATCAACGCAAGCCGCGGCAGCACCCCCAGCACGACGGCGGACACCACCGCCGACAGAGCGGCCGCACGAGCCGTCGGCGAGACCGTCCCGCCGTCCGACTGCACCGCAAGCGCCGCCTCCCAGCACACGACGGCCCCGACGAGCGCGGCCGCACCGACCAGGCCGCCCCGTCCCAACGGCGAGAACCAGCCCAAGAGCATCAATGCCACGATCGCGACCGCACTGACACCGGCCAGCCGCCCCGCCCCGGGCCACGCGTACGCATCGCCCAGGGACCAGACGCCGAGCACACCCAGTGCGGCGCCCGCGACGATGAGCGTGGCAGCCAACGGATACTTCCGCACCCGCCCCAACAGAGCACCGCCCAGAGCCGACACGACGGCGAGAGCGAGCAGCCCTGACCCCACGGCGGACGGTGCGAACTCGCCCTGGGCGAGCACGCCGGCCGTCAGCGTCCACAACACCGTGGCCGCCCCCGCCACCACCTGCCGCACCTCTGGCCGCCAGGTCCACGCACGCGTATCCACATCAGCGGCAGCCTCATCGGCGACGTCATGCACCACCGGGGCCGACGGCGCGTCCTCCGCCCGCACCAGCCGCAACACCGCACCATCGGCCACACCCGCCGACTCCAACGTGCCGTCCAGCGCCAATGCCGACCCGTCCGCACCCACCAAATGCCGCAACTCCGGGCGGCTGCCGACCTGGTCGTCCAGCAGCCGCATCACCTCGGGCAGCAGCAGCCCCACCGGCTCCTGGGAGGGGAGCACGAGGTCGACCCGCCGCCGCTCACCCACCAACGTGACCCGACTCAACGCCGTACGGCCATGGCCCACGGCCCCCGCAGATATCACGCGCTCCAACCAATCATCGAGAAGAAGGGGACGCCAGCGAGGAAGAAGCCGACGGAACGGATGTCGGGTACGACGGCACCGACGACCCGTAAGGGCTCTTCCCGATCAGCCGATGCGACACGAACGACCACCCCACACACCCCGCACACAACACCGCCGCGATCACCACCCCGGCGACCACCTTCCCCAACCGCTCATCAACCGTCCGCCGCTGCCGCTGCGCCCCGAACAACAGGGCATCCCGCAGGCGTCGGCGCCGCACTGACACCGACTCGAGCAACTGACTGTCGTAATCCTGCGCTGCCACGGTTGCCTAGGTGTTCTCTCTTGTGACCTCGTCGATGAATGAGGCCGCTTCCGTTTCGCTGATTTCCACGTGGTCCACTTCGTTGTGCCCGAGCTCATAGAGCCGCAGGTACTCGGTCGGCTCCCAGCGCAGGTTTCTGGTAAATGCCTCGTCATGTGGTACACCGTCCACGACGCGGCGCCGGACAATGCCTTGAGGATTACTGCGCGAGTATCCCTCGCTGAACTTCGCGTAGTAGGTGATTTCTTCGGAGAGGGGATTGAGGACCCTTACCTTCGCTCCGCGGCTGTTCAGCCACTGCTGGAGGTCCTGTCCGTTGATTTCCTGGCGCACACCCGCTTGATTGATGACCGCTGGGCCGAAGACGGTGCCGGAAAGCCCCTGAACGATCGTGCTCTCGTCCAGCACTGCTTTCAATGAGGTTTCGAGTACTGAAGCGTTGGTGAGATCGGCGCCCTCCAGCCGGACGTCAATCAGCGAAGCGCCATCGAGCTTCGCTCCCCGGAAACGGGCTGAGCGGGCATCGACCGCCCAGAGATCGGTACTGCCCAGGTCGGCCCCGTCCAGGATGGTTCCCTGGAGAGAGGCTTCATCAAGTTCGACTTTGACCAGCGATGCCCCTGTGAGATCCGCCCCGTCAAGCTGAGCTCCTTCGAGGTGCGCCCGATAGAGCTCGGTACCGACAAGCTTCGCGCCCCGAAGGTTGGCTTGCGTCAGGAGTCCCATGGCCAGATCCGCGCCCGACAAGTCGGCCTGAGAGACATTGAGCCCCGAAACGTCCAGAAGTGTGTCCGCTTGCTCGACCCACTCTTGTAGCGCCGCAGCGGCTTCCGCGTCGGGTGGCATTATCCGGACGATTCGTTTCACGTCACGGATACCAGACAAGTCGATTAGTCCACCCGTGCTGCTCGACGATCGCCCCGACGTCGTCGATCGCTGCTGGATTGGCATTGCGCATATGTCGGGACGTTCTCCCCTGACCCATTGTTCGCGATCTTGGGCGGGAGAATCTAATCTCGGCATTTCCACTAACCTCCTTCCGTTGCATGCCTGATTGCGTGACAGGGGAGTCGCACGGTCGACCTGTGACTTAGAGATCCTCAGTATCGACCGGACAACTCCTCAAGGAAATCCAAGGACGGGGCTTCCGTTGGGCGGTCCTCGACGATGGAGCCGATCTCTGGTTGGGGTGACTGCTGAGCGAGCCAGGCCAGTGCGTTGAGCGGGGAGAGCCCTCGGCCGTGGGCCTTCCTTAGGCGCAGCAGCCATCCTGCTCCCGCGTCGAACGCCTCGTCACCGGCTGCTGTTCGAGGTACGTAACCGGCGGCGGCATCGCCGACGGACGCCCAGACGAAGCCGAGTGTCCTGCCCTCCCGCTGAATGGCGAAGTACCGCACCGGGTGCTCGGTGATCGACTCGTACTCGTCCTCGGAGCTCGGAATGCGGGCGCTGAGCAGGCTCGCCCGGTCGAGTCCTTCGAACGTCCCCCAGGAATCGACGTAGGCGGGGCCCTCGCTCCTAAGGTCCTTGAACCCGGTCGCGGTGGGCGCCGCGTAACGGTTCTCGTCGCCCGGCGCGGGGGTGCTGCCTAGCAGGGCCGAAATGCCCTCCAGAGCGTCGGCGAGCCGGGGCGCATTCGCCGCATACACTTCGGGCTGCTCGCGGTCACGGGTGTCCATGGTCAGCCATGCGTCGGAGTACGTCTCCAGCGTCACGACGAGCAGCTTGCCGTCCCAAACCTCCAGGTGGATGCCGAACAGATGCTCCGCCCGGTATTCGAACCCCGGCTCCAGCCACCACCCGGGGCAGTCGATCTGGATGGTGAGGACGAAGTCGCCATCGAGCGCCTCGGCCTGTGCCACCGCGGGGGCGAGATCCGACCCCGCAGCCAGGGGATCCGCTCCAAGGTGCAGTCCGCTCGCATCGAGGCGGACGTCTCGCAGCTTCTCTCCGCTCCGGGCCAGAACCCTGCCCTTCCCCTCGGGCACGGCCAGGTTCCGCTTCGCCAGCTCGTTCCAGACCGCCACAGCGGTCTGTGCGGCACGGGTAGGCAGGATCTCATCGTCGTGCGCCGTGACTTCCCACGTCCAGTCGCCGACGGGGGTCGAGGTGATCACAACATGTCCTTGGGGTCGGTCTTGCTGCCTGGCGGGATCACGAGGTTTCCGTCCTCGAGACGTATGACGAAGGTGATGTCCATCCCCTTCCGTCCTCGTGTGCCGCCGTTGATTGCCATGAGCTCATCGTAGGAGCCATTGGACATCCACTCCGCGATCGTTCCCCGACCGCCGTCCACGAGCAGCACGGAGTGATCGGCCTCGGCATTGGCCAGCTGGAGCAGGTACTTGCCCCGGGTTATCTCGCTGACGGGATCCTGGGGATCGTTGAGGTGCTTCATCTGGTACGCATAGACGTCACCGGACTCGTCCTTGATGCGGATGTCCATGTCGGCGCCGATCGGAAACTTCTGCTCGAAGTCGATGGCGTGCGCGGGCACCCCGCTTCTCACCAGATCATCCGCGAAGATCAGCTGATCGGCGGCGGGTTGGAACATCTGCTCCCTCTTGGCCCCCAGGGCTGAGACCACCTGCCCGTACTCGTCGCCCTGGTTGAAATGGCCAGAGCCGATGATGTCGGCGACCCGTTGCCCGTCGGATTCCGAGGCAAGACGGTCCAGCACCCTTTCCATGACGTTCGGCTTGGGCCGCTTGGCGCCGGGGATCCCCTTGACCGCATCGCGGATCCGCTGCTCCGTCTCGCCTCCACGAAGCATGGGTTGGGGTTCGCCTTCCTGCGATGGGCCACCCGCCGTGGCGGACGAACCGCCGTCAGAGCCATCGCCGGAACCGTGCGAGCTTCCCGCGCCATGCGCCGAGCTGTCGCCAGGTGCACCATCGCCTCCGCCGTGTGCCTCAGGACGGTGAGTGGCACCTGACCCTTCAGCGGCATGTCCGGGTTCGGGCCGACCGGAGTGGTCTGTGGGCCGATTTCCAGCGGCATCGCCGTCGCTGTGGTGTGTTCGCGGGATGTCGTGACTGGCCTGTTGGGGCGCGCCCTCGCCCGAGTGGGCACTGGCCTCGGGCGTGTGGGCGCGAGCGCCGACGAGCCTGGGTTCCTGCGGCCGCGCGGCGATCGATGAGGCACGTTCGGAGGCCGAGAGCTCGTGCGGGATGGGGTTGGTGTGGGCGACGCCGTTCTTGCTTGCGGTGAATGTGCCGTCCCCGACACGGAGTGTGGATCCGTCGGAGAGCTCCAGCACGCTCTCCGGCCCCTTGGCCGCGCGAAGTTCACCCAGGCCGGTACGGATGTTGGCGGTGACTTCGGAGATCTTGGGCAGGGCGTACCTGGTGGTCCGGACGGCGGTGCTGATCGGGTCGACCGCGTCGGCGACGCGTGCCGCGGTGAGGAGGGCCTTGGCGCCGGCCCCGGCCTTGCCGCCGGCCGCGGCGACGCGGGCCGATGCGGCGGCGCCGGCGAAGGGCAGAAGGTTGAAGGTGACGACGCTGCCGGAGGCGCGGGCCGGGTTGGTCTTCCACATGTCCCACTTGAGGAAGGCCTTGCCGGTTTCCTTGGCGTACGGCTTGCTGCCCTGGGCGAAGTCGCTGGCCCAGAAGCCGGTGGGCTTCTGCCCGCTCGACTCGTGCAGGTACGTTTCTCCGCCGACGACCGCCCGAGTGAGGCCTTCCCAGGCGAGCTTCGCCTGGTCGGAGCCGTGGACTCCGACCATGGTGTAGAGACCGTCGATGGTCCCGCCCACGCCGTCGACGACGAACCCGTCCCAGACGTGTTCCTTGATCTGGTGACCGAGGTCCCAACCGCTGTGGGTCAGGGCCTGCGGGGTGCCCCACGGCAGTTTCTGAGCCTGCTCGTAGGTCTCGGCCGTGGCCCCGTAGAACTTGACCCCGAGCGGCACCAGCATGTGGTTGGACTGCTGCATGTACTGGGTGCCGCCCACCAGGGCCGTGATCTTGTCGTGGGCGGCGATCTCGGCGGCCTCGAAGGCCGCTTTGGCCTTGTCCACCGCATTCATCAGTGCCGTGTGTTCGTCGATCTTGTCCTGGTTCTTGGTCCAGTCGTTGTCGACCGGGCCGTGAGTCCAGTCACCGGAGCCGCGGTAGGTGTCCTTGTCGACGGACGCCACGAACGCGGCCGCCTTGACCTTGAGTTCTTTCAGCCGGTCGATGATCGGCTTGACCGTGGCGGCGTACTCGGCGAGGGCTGCGGCGACGGTCTCGACCTTGCCGGCGAACTCGTCGGCGCGATCGCGCGCCGGTGCCGTGGAGGCGAACAGATCGGTCGCCTCGGGTGCCTGGTAGACCCCCGCCAACGCCTGGAACCGCGTGTGCGCCGCCTCGCCCGCCCGGCGGATACCGTCCGCGCCCAGCCGCAGCTTCGAGACATGCTGGTCCAACAGCCCCAGATCGCCGGTGAAGTGAGGGATGCCTTCCGGATCGATCACCGATTGCCCCGCTTCAGATCCGCGATATCCAGCCGGTCCTCCACCACGCCGGCCGCCTCATGCTGCACGTGCGCGGCCATCGCGAGGTCGCCCTGCTGGTAGGCCACGGTCGCCTCGATCGCGCCGTTGACCGACTTGCCGGTCCGCTCGCCGACGAACTGCAGCTCGCTCGCGGTGCCCTCGACGAACTCAACCAACGCCGACCCCACCAACCCGGCGATCGGCGTCTTTCCGTTTGTGGCTTCGGAGGTGAGCGTCCCGGCCCAGAGCGCGGCCTGCTCCACGTCCGTGCCGTAGGCCTCCACGATGTCGTTCAGCGTGGTCATCACATCGCCCACCCGCGACAGGACCACCTCCACACCGGCCGGATCGATATTCCACTTCGGCATGCCCCACCCCCTGTTATGCCGTGCAGCCTTGCTACTCCCGCACGCCAAGTGCGCGGAACTCAGCCGATGTTGTCGACGGCCGCGCGTGCCTTGCCCATGGTCGACTGCGCGGTCCCGTCGTTGTGCTCAAGCGTGGAGCGCACCAGCCGGATGATGTCGCGGACCTCGTTGGCAGCGTGGTTCCAGCGGACTTCCTTGCCGTGGTACTCCTCGGAGACGCCGTCCGCCGTGAAGTCGCCCATCGCGGCCTTCACGGCGCGGTCGCGGTCACCAAGTACCCGCTCCAACTGGCCGATGACGCCCTGCAGACTGCCCTGCACCTCGGTGGAGGCTCCGGTGTCGTACGATCGACGGTCCTGGTTCTGACCCATCGTCAAACTCCCCCTCGTGGATGGACTATCGGGCGCCGAAGCGGGCCGCGTCGAAGTTGGCGTGCCCCATGTTCTGATGCGCGTTGTCCTGCTGCTCCTGGTCGCCGGAGCCGAATGCGGTGTCCATGCCGCCCTGACCGCCCAGGATCGCGTTCAGCGCACCGTTCAGATCGTCCGTGATCTCATCCGCGCGCCGCTTGAAGTCGTCGAACGCGACCTTGCCCGCTCCGTTGAACTTCCCCTCCAGCGGCTCGGCCGCCTGGATCAGCCACTGGATCAGCGTGCCCAGGTCGTCAACCGAGCCGATCGTGCTCTTGCCGAGATCCGCCAGGGTCGACGACCCCATGTCGAACTTCATCCACCCGCCCCCGTAAGTGTTCTGTGTGCCATGGCTCTTCTCCTGCCAAGACGTGCTCGCGCGGCACGCGCGTCCCACAGATGTTCGAACATCTTCCCGCATAACACGTTGCAGGCGCAACGTACTTGGGGGCGAAGTGGCGTGATCTGGCCCATGATCGGCGTGTGGTGATGGGTGGTCCGGTTTCCCTCCCGGCCGTACGCCTTCGCCAGGGGTGGCAGGGCGGCTTCCCGGGCAACGAAGGAACCTCTGCTGAGCAACGGATCACTGGATCTGCGAGCTGTGGCGCGGACACCCCGACGGTGCACTGTGCTAGGCATGGGGCCATGCCGCTTCCGCGCTTGGTGCTCACCGAATCACAGAGCCGCCTCCTGGCCGAACTCATGCTGGATGCACTTCCGGATCCGGCCGCGGGCGCCAAGGCCCAAGAAGCCGTCCTTGCACGTGGGTTGGATGCGGACGAGGTCCTCTCGGATGTTCCGGAACTCGCCTTCCTGGGGTTGGTTGTCCGGGAGGGCGGTGCTGTAGCGGCCACCGACCTCGGCGCCGCCCTCCACTTTGAAGCCCTTCACGAAGCCGTGGAGTTGCGGCTTTCGAATGTGGTGCGGTTCGTCGAAACGGTTGACGACCCCAACTCCCGCTGGGCCCTCGCGGTGCGTCGCTTGGCGCACGGGGACATCTCGCTCGATGACGCGCTGGCCGGCGTGGACCAGATGCGCTGAGCTCACGTCGAACTCAGACGTCACCTTCCTCGAAGCCGAACAGGCCGTCCTCCGCAGGCCGTCTGGCGCTGCGTGCCGACGCCTGCACGGGCAGGACCCCAGCTCCCTTGAGATCTTCCTCCGTCACCAGGGGGCTGACGGCGATGGCGGTGAGCAGCTCGTTCTGCGTCGGCGCGAGGTCGGTCAGACGGCGCAGAACAGAGAGCAGCTCGATGAGCTCGCGTGTCCATTCAGGGGGCCAGCTCGCGACGTGGAGATCATCGAGCGGACTGGTCTTCTTACTGTTCGGCTTCGCCTTTCGGTAGCCGAACCACTTCTTGACGATCTCCATACCGCCGACGTCATACGCCCACACGGCGGCTGGTACAGGAGCGAGGGCTCCCTCCCCGAGCCGGAGGGTCTGGGTCTCGGCGTCGTAGATCAGCCGGTCGGGAAGCGTGTCTCCGATGTGGGTCGCGTACTGCACCTGACGGGCGTCCCCTGGCGCGAACTCGGTGTCCCCGGCTGCTCGGCCCGCCGCCGGATCCGCATACCTCTCGCCGAAGGTGGAGGCCCACAGCACCTCGCGGCCGAGGGCCACGCCTCTGTTCCACAGCTCCCGATCACGAGTGATGGGGAGACGCACACCGGGGGTCAGCAGATCCTCGGCGAACCGCGCAGTGAACGCGGGGTGGCCGGCGACGGCGATCGCATACGCGGCCAGGTCGTCCACGCCGATCCGTTCGAGACCCAGAGCTTGGGCGAGATACGGCAGCAGACCTCGGGGCGTGTTCGGGGATCCGTCAGGGTGCAGTAACGGCATGATCCGGCCGCCGCGGCCGTTGAAGTGGTGGGTATCGGGGAGGAGATGTGTTGCCACCAGGGCCGGGCCGGAGCTGATCTCGTGTGACGACTGTTGGTTGAGGAAGAGCTGGCCCTCCTGGAGCGATGCCCACAGGTCGGGCCGCGGGTAGTCGAGTGCGCGGTTGTCGGCGATGAGGTGCTGGCGGTCAAAGCTGCGCAGAGCCGTGCGTATGAGGTGCGGGGTTGTGGTCGTCTCCTCGGCGAGCGAACGCAGCGAAGATGCCTGGTCGGGCAGCGGCTGTCTTGTGTTCGTCAAGGTGAGATCCCGCGTTTCCTTGAACAGCTCGGCCTTCCGCGCCGGGTCGGCCTCCCGGATGAGGCGCGCCCATCTCCGGCGCAGAAGCTCCGCGGAGGGCGAACTCACCCACGATCGGTTCGCTTTGGAACCCGGACTGCCCCATGGGAAGAGGTCGTTGAGTTCGGGGAAGTCCTCCCAGCCGGACTCCGTGACCGGTGTCAAAGGGCGCGTCCCCTGCGTATGCGTGTCCCGCCACCCGCCGTCGTCCAAGTGGATCTGCCTGAGCTGCCGGAACTTGTCGGCGCGCTTCCCGCTGACCGCTCGGTAATGGATGTGGGCACGGTGGTCCGGACCGCGCTGCACATCCGCCTTGCGGACGAAGACGTAGATGGCCAGGGGTTGGGCGACTCCAGGGAAGACTCGGGTCGCGATCTCGGGTCGCTGGCCTTCCGGGGAGAGATTGATGATCCATCCCTCGTCGCAGGTCCTCCGCAGATAGTCCCGCATGCCCCGGCCGCCCGGCCCGGTGGCCCATCCCGACGGGGTGATGAGGCACAGCACGCCGTGTCGGTCCTCGGGGTGGGCGTCGAAGACCTTCCAGGTCGCCCAGCGCCAGAAGTACACGTACATGTTCTTGAGGACATGTTCGTAGCGGCCGTTCCCCTCGCACCGGAAGTCGTTGAGCAGGGGCGCGTCCCTGGGGCCCGGCCGCTTCTCCACCCAGCCGCCCCGGCCCTCGGCCTTGTCGTCGTAGGGCGGATTCGCGGTGACGACGGTGATCGGGACGTGGGCTTTGACCTGGTTGGCGCGTCTGCGTAAGTGAGACAGCGCTCCATACGTCGAAGCCAGGTACTCCTCCTCCGCGTAGGGGTTGTCCAGGGTGTCCGTCACGAACAGATTGAGCCCGCCCTCGGGCAGCGGCACCTTGTACTTCTTGAGCAGGTCCGACGCCCGTAACTCGGACACCGCGAAGGGGCCCATCTGCAGTTCGAAGCCGTACAGCCGGGACGCGAGGCGGGAGATGGCGTCGCGGGCCATCGCGGGACCGTGGCGTTCGACGGCCTGCTCGGCGACCCGCTCGATGATCGTGTGGAGGAAGGTCCCCGTGCCCATGGCGGGGTCGACGATCCTCACGTCGTCCGCCGCGAACCCGAGTTGTTGGTCCAGCCGCGTACGGAGTACGTCCTCGGTGAGGCGGACCATGTCCTCGACGACTTCGCGAGGCGTGTAATACGAGCCGCTCTTCTGGCGCAGAGCCGGGTCGTAGACCGTGAGGAAGTGCTCGTACAGATGGAGGTACGCGTCCCGGTTGCCGGTGCGGATGGCCGGCCAGTTCACTTTCGCAACGGTGCGGGTCAGCAGGTCGAGCGTGACGGTGAAGCGTGCGCTGACGTTGTCCGTGAGCAGTTGCAGTGCCTTGCCCATGAGGGCATGGTCCGCGTCCAGGAGGCGGCCGATCTCGTGGAAGGAGTCGGGCTTGAGCGTGATGTCCTCGGTGCGAGCCAGTAAGAGCGCGAACGTGACGGTCTGCGCGTAGCCGTCGGCGAAGGTGGCGTCGTCCGCGGACGGGAACAGATACCGTCGCCAGTCGTTCTTGAGCCCGGTGAACGGCCGCGCGCGCATGTCGTCGTCCGGCGCGGTCGATCTTGCCTCGGCGGCGAGCTGCTCCAGCACGGCCGCGCGTAACAGTCGGCACAGCCGGGCGACATGCTGGACGAGGCGGGCGACCTGCGTGATCGGCTGGGGAGACCACCTGAGGAACTGTTTGAGCAGCGCGTCGAAGGCGCCGGGGTCGACGATGGAGAGCTTGTCACCGGCGCTCTTGAGCGATCCACCGAAGTGAATCGTCTCGCCCACCTGTCGTCCGTCACGGAAGAGCCGCCACTCCGTACCGTTGGAATACAGCAGGTTGGGGAGGTCGCGGAGCCTTTCCCACTGCTCCCGGTTGCTCTTGCTGAAAGTCTCCGGATCCACGGGAAGCCCTGGGCGCTTGAGCTCGATGTAGCCGATGATGTCTTCCCCCGCCCGGACCGCGTAGTCGGGCCGTACCCCGAGATCCGGAAGCGCGAACTCGTCGTGCCAGGTCACCTCGTGCTGCTGGTGGTGCTCGCCGACGGTCTGGAGCAGGACTTCGAGGGGGCCGCGTATCGCCGCCTCCGGACCGCCACCCCCGGAGAGCTTCTGCTTGCACGATCTGCCGAACTGCGCCACGGCAGCGCTCAGCCATCCGTACTCGTCTTGGCGCATATTCCCCCCATAGCGGGGTCGTCCCCGAGACGGAGTTCGGTGACCCCAGCAACCCTATTTTTCAACGGAAGTGAGGGGATGTCAGGAGTGCTGCATGCGCTTTCCAGGGGAATATGCGGCGCAAGGGGCGCACAGTGCGGCTTCGTGCTCCCTGCCCTGCGCCCGGCTTACGCCCCCTCTTCGAGGAGGAATCGGCTCGCGGCAGGTACGCTCCGCCGCCAGGTCTGCCCTCGGTCTGATGATCTCGCCGAATAACCCTTCGAGTTAAGGCAGTTGTCGCTGGTAACGTCCCTGTCGTGGCGAAACTCAATCAGATCATCGCGGTGGAGAAGGGCATCAAGTCCAAGTCCCATCAGGACCTGACGTCGGCCCATCACGGGCTGCAGAAGCCCGCGTTGCTGGCCGGTATTTCGCGTACCTATCAGCCCAAGGACGAGGAGGGTGAGCAGTTGCCGCCCGAGTCGACTCGGGTGCAGGTGCAGGCGGAGGATGTGTTGCGGGCTACCGCGGCGACGCTCACGCGGCTGTTCGATGTGACTGCCACCAAGGACTGGGCGAACTGCACGGCCCGTGCGGACGTGAAGGTGGACGGGCGGGTGCTCGTTGCCGAAGTGCCCGTGTCCTACTTGCTGTTCCTTGAGAAGCAGCTCACCGATCTCAATACCTTTGTGCGGAAGCTGCCCGTGCTCGACGCGTCCGAGTCGTGGGTGCAGGATCCGTCGACCGATGCGTGGAAGACCGAGCCCGTGCGGACGTTGCGGACCAAGAAGGTCCCGCGGAATCACGTGAAGGCCGAGGCGACCGAGAAGCACCCTGCCCAGGTCGAGGTGTACTACGAGGACATTCCGGTCGGGTATTGGACGACCGTGAAGTTCTCGGGGGCTCTCCCTGCCCGCCGCGTCAATGAACTTCTCGACCGGGTCGAGAAGTTGCAGCAGGCCGTCAAGTTCGCCCGGGAAGAGGCGAACGGCGTCGACGTCGACGATCAGCGGGTCGGCGACGCCTTCTTCGGCTACCTGTTCGGGTAGCCTCAAGAACTCCCCGGCCACAACGCATCACGGCCGGGGTGCGCGAGGAGCGCAAAAGCTGAAGCTGAAGCTTGTCGTGACTGGGCGGTTCCAGCGGAGGTTCGAATCCTCCCCGCGGCTCTCAACTCGCCTGCCGCGGTAGCCCAACTGGTAGAGGCAGACCGCCATCAATCTCAGACTCTTGCTCCAGACTCAGTATTCGCCGCCGATCGCCGGATCGACCGGGCCCAGGCCCCAGTACGCCGAAATGCTGGTTCAAGTCCAGTCCTCGCAGCTCGATGCGAGGTGGTCCAAAGGCAGGACGCGGCGACATCACGACTGACCTGGGTTCTCAAGCGTGCCGGCGTGTGAAGATGGGCGGCATCACAGGGTCCGGGGGCCGGCTACGCCCTCGGGCCCGCTCCCGTTTGCAGCACCTCCTCGTCCACGGGTTGCGGGCGTGCCCAACGTGCTCGAGCCCATTGCGTTCATAAAGAACGTGGGCCTCACGCCATCCGTCACCTCGTCGAAATATCAGCGTTCCATTTTCTCCAGACTCGCGATCTACCGTGGGTACCACCTCGCCCGGCCGATGTCGCCCGAAGGCAGAACGAACACTCCGCCCTCGTCCGACAGGAGCCCCGTGTCCCGCCTCAGTGTCGCCGTACCGCCCTGGCTCGCTCATGCCCTGCGCGCCCAGCGGGGGCCGATTCCCTGGAGCGCGGTGGTGCGCGGGGCGCTGACCGCCGGGCCGCTGCTTCTCGTCGCTGTGGTTGTCGGGCGTACGTCCGTCGGTGTCGTCGCCGCGCTCGGGGCGATGCTCGCCGGGATCAACGACCGGCCCGGCAGCCGTAGGGCCTCCGTCCGGCGGATCGGGGTGCCCGCGCTCGCGGGGGCCGGGGGACTGCTGGTCGGGTCCTACGGTGGCCAGCATGTCGGGGCTGTGGTGCTGACCCTTGTTCTCACCGGGCTTGGGCTGGTCGCCGGGGGTGTCAGTGCCATAGGGCCCGTCGCCTCCGGGGCCGGGACGCAGTTACTGGTCACCGCCGCCATCGGGGCCGGGATGCCGTTGCCCGAGGTCGGGTGGCAGCGGGCCGTCTTCTACCTTGCCGGGGCCGGGTGGCTGCTCGCGCTGCGGCTGGTGGTGCCTACGCCCGGGGCCACCGCCGGTGACTATCGGTTCGACGGGGAGCGGGATGCCGTAGCCGCCGTGTACGAGGCGATCGCCTCGTTGCTCGACGCGGCCGGTGGCGCGGAGGCGAACGGCCGCCGGGTCGCGCTGACCGCCGCGCTCGATCATGCCCAGGACGCGCTGTCCGGGCCCCGGCTGCGCCGGTACGCCAGTTCCGCGGCCGAGCGGCGGCTGCACGCCCAGTACGCGGCCGCGCTGCCCCTCGCCGAGGCCGCGACCGCGCTCGCCTGGGCCGGGGAGCCCATCACCGCCCGTGCCTCCGAAGGGCCTCGGCGCCTTGCCGACGCCGTACGGACCGGTACGCACACCGGGCCGCTACCCGCGCCCGGCCGCTCCGCACCCGCGCTGCGCGCCCTCGACGACGCGCTGTTGCACGCCGCCGACGCCTTCGACCGGGGCACCGGGACCGACCTGCACACCCGGCGCCGTACCGCCAAGTCCTTGTTCCGTACTGCCCTCGGCTCGGGCGGGCGCGAGTACGGGCTGCGGGTCGCGCTGTCCTTCGGCGCCAGCGTGGCCGTCGCGCAGGGGCTGCATCACACACTGCACAACGCGCACTGGTACTGGCTGCCCGCGACTGCCGTTTTCCTCGTCAAGCCCGACCTCGGGCCGCTCGCCTCGCGGGTGCTGTGCCGGGCGGCGGGGACGGTGCTGGGAGCCGTCGTCTTCGCCGGGTTCGCCGCCGTGCTGCCCCGGCCGGAAGGCCTCGTGGCGCTGGTCGTGCTCAGCGGCGCGCTGATTCCCGTCGCCACGCGGCACTTCGCCGCGCAGACTGCCGTTGTCACCGTGCTCGTCCTTGCGCTGGTCATGGTGGGCGGGGAGCCGCAGGCCTCCTGGAGCCGGATCGGCGAGACGCTGCTGGCCTGCGGGATCGTGCTGCTCGTCGGGCATCTACCGATGCCGGGGCAGCGTGCGGGAGGCGTACGAGCCCGGCTCACCCGCGCCACCGAGGCGGCGCACGCCTACCTCGGGCACGTCCTGAGCGGGTCCGAGGACCGCGCCGGCCGCTGGGCTCTGCGCCGCGAGGCCTACCGCGCCCTCGCCGAGGCCCGCGCCGCCATCGACCTCACCGCCGCCGAACTCCCCGCCCTGGCACGCCACGCGGAGGGCACGGACGAGGTCGCGGCCACCCTTGAGCGACTTGTCGATACGACGACCGCTTGCGCCGTGCATCTGGACGACACCGGGCGGCTCACGGCCCGGCACAGCGAGCGGATCACCGAGTTGCTCACCGAGCTGAGCGAGGGGCGTGCGCGGGCGGGGCTTCGGGCGGTCGAGGTGCCGGGCGTGCGGATCGCTGTTTAGGGCGGCCCGCCTTCCGGTCGGCGAGCTCCTCGGCGAGTTGGACCAGGGGTGTGCGCGCCGGTCTCTTCATAGGCGATGAGCCACTCGGCGGCTGAGGCGCACGTAGCCTCAGGGGCATGGGTGACTATCTGCCGCTCCTGGTGATCTTCGGTGGTCTCGCTGCTCTCCTTTGCGGCCTTGTGTGGTTGGCGTTCCATGTGCGTCGCCGGGGCACTGCTGGCGGAGGCGTGACGGCGGCGCTGGCCTCTTGGGAAGAGGCGTACCGCGTGACCTCGCATGAGTCCTACTGGGAGATCAAGGCACAGGCGGAACGCCAGTCCCCTGCGCTGTCGCCGGATGGACACTGGCGACCGAACGACGCGAGGCAACGGGGCGCCGAGAGCCAGAAGTCTCTTCCGGCGCGCCGTCGCGGAGGCCGCACGAGCCTTCGGCGCCTGGCCCGGTGGCCGCGGCGGCCGCGAGGCTAATCGAGCCGAGGCTCAAGGCTCCCTGCGCTCTTCTACGGGACCTGGTGAGCCCCTGTCTCACTTCCGCCAGAACAGATGGTGCGTCACGCCGCTCGGGCTCGGCACGACCTCCAGGTGGAACCGGTCGCGCAACTCGTCGGGTGACTCCCACAGGCGTAGTCCGGAGCCGAGCTTCACCGGCGAGACCGCCACATGCATGGTGTCGACGAGGTCGGCGTCGAGGAACTCCCTGAGGGTGGTGACACCGCCGCCGAGTCGGACGTCTTTGCCCTGCGCCGCCGCCCGTGCCTGTTCGAGGACCGTGGCCGGGTCGCCGTCGACGAAGTGGAACGTGGTGTCGGAGAGCGTGATCGAAGGACGCTTGTGGTGGGTCAGGACGAACACCGGGGTGCGGAACGGGGGCTCGTCGCCCCACCAGCCGCGCCAGTCGTGGTCCTGCCAAGGCCCGCGCTGGGGCCCGAACTTGTTGCGGCCCATGATCTCGGCGCCGATGTTGCGCGCGAAGTCCCGCGTGAAGTGGTCGTCGAGGCCCCGGCTCCCCCCGGGGTCGGTACGCATCGGCCAGCTCGCCGTGGCGCCGGCCCAGGCGAACAGCCGTTCGGCACCGTCGAGGCCGAACGGACGCTCCAGGCTCTGGTCCTCGCCTGCACCGATTCCGTCACTCGAGACGTTGAAATTCTGGACCCTCAGCAGCTGAGCCACGTGTTTCCTCCTGTGTTGTCGGCAACGGTGGTGAGACTCTCCCGGCCGGGAAAACTCATCGCTGCTGCAACATCCGCGTCGGCTGATCAGGGCCCCACCCGCACCCAGACCGGTGCGTGATCCGACCCCGGCGCACCCTGTCGCGCCGTCGGGTCCGGCCCGACCGACGGCAGGGCGAGCGTGCCGTCGCCGGGCAGGCCCGTGCCCGCCTCGGTGACTCGGTGGACGAGGCGGTGGCTGACCAGGATGTGGTCGATCAGTTCACGGCGGCCCGAGTTGATGCGGGAGTAGCGCTGCTCGACGGGGATGAGCGGGGCCACGTCCCACAGGCGGGTGGCGTCGCCCTGGTCCGGGTGGTCGTAGCCGGGGGTGCCGATCTCGGAGCCGGGCGGGCCGAGCAGGATCTGCGTGGTCGCGGCCAGGACCTCGTCGTTCATGTCGCCGAGGACGGCCAGGTCCCGTTCGCGGCCCTCGCCCGCGAGCAGCTCGTCGGCCAGGGCACGCAGGGCCGCGGCCTCGGCGGTGCGCCGGTACAGGGCGTACGCGCCGTAGCGGGCCCGCTCGCCCTCGTTGCGTGGCTGGAAGCGGCCGCCGGGGTACGACAGCAGCTTCGACTTCAGATGGCAGACGGCCACCGTCAGGGTCAGCGCCCGGCTCGCGATCTCCACCGCGAGGAAGCCGCGGCCCGTCCGTGACACGAGGTTCCCGGCGTCGTCGCCCTGCACGGGTCGCAGCCGCTCGGGGAAGGCGATCGTGTCGGCGAGCACTCGGGGCACGAGGTCGCGGCTGAGGAAGCCGACCCGGATGCCGCGGTCGTCCGGGTGCTCGGAGAGCGCGATGTGCCAGTCGCCCTCCAGTATTCCGGCCAGGTCCGCCAGGGCCTCCGGGTCGCCGACCTCCTGGACGCCCAGCAGGGTCGGGTCGAGTTCCGCGATGACGGTGGCCAGAGCGGCGAGCTTCGTCTCGTACGCCGCCTTGTCCTGGGGGCCGAACGGGCCGCCGGGCCGGTAAAGGTTCTCCAGGTTCCAGGTGCCGAAGAGCATGCCGGGCCCCTTTCGAAGGCTCTTTCCGAAGGCCAAAGACGCTTTCCGAAGGCGTGCTGCCGTCAGGAGCGATGTCGTCGGCCGTGGTGTCGCCAGAGTGCCCGCGCGGCCGCCGCCGCGACAGAGCGGGGACAGGATGCGTGGTTCACGTCCCCCAGAGGGACGACCGCGCCGTACGGTGACGGCATGACGTCGTCTCCCGCTGACCTCATCATCACCGGATGCACCGTTCTCACGCACGACGATCATGATCGGATCGGGTTCGAGGAGGACGCGGCGATCGTCGTACGAGGCGGGGTCGTCGAGTCAGTGACGAGCGCTGCCGCCGCAGCGGACCTCGCAGCCGCCGAGCGCATCGACGCACGCGGCCAGGTCGCGATGCCCGGCCTGATCAACTGCCATACGCACGCCCCGATGGTCGCGCTGCGCGGCGTCGCCGAGGACCTGCCCACCGAGGAGTGGTTCAACGACGTCGTCTGGCCCATGGAGTCCAACCTCACCGCGCGGGACGTGGAGTTGGGCGCCCGGCTGGCCTGTGCCGAGATGATCCGCGGCGGCGTCACCTGCTTCGCGGACCACTACTTCTCCATGGACGAGGTCGCCGCCGCCGTCACCGAGTGCGGGATCCGGGCCCACCTCGGGGAGGCGTACTTCTCTTCCCAGGGCGCCCAAGGCCGGGAGAAATCCCTGGAGTTTGCGCTACGACACCGGGGCGGCACGGGCGGCCGCATCACCACCGCCCTCGCCCCGCACGCCCCCTACACCGTCGACGACGCCGACCTCGCCGCCACCGCCGAACTCGCCCGTGAACACGGCCTGCCCGTGCACATCCACGCTTCCGAGAACCGCGAGCAGACCGACATCAGCCTCGCCCGGCACGGCGTCACACCCATTCAAGTCCTGGAGCGCGCAGGGCTGTTCGACGCCGACGTGCTCATCGCGCACGGCACCGGCATCATCGACCGCGACCTGCCTGTCCTGGAGCGGGCCGCAGGAGAGGTCGCCGTCGCCACCGCGCCCCGCGGTTATCTGAAGTTCGCCTGGCCCACCACCACACCTGTACGAGCCCTGCGCGAGATCGGCATCCCCGTCGGGCTCGCCACGGACGGCGCCGCGTCCAACAACTCCCTCGACGTGTGGGAGTCGATGGCGCTCACCGCCCTCATCCAGAAGTCGACCACGGGCGACCCCCGCTGGCTGACATCGCGTCAAGCGCTGCACCACGCAACGCTCCAGAGCGCCCGGGCGGTCGGGCTCGGCGAGACGATCGGCAGCATCGCGCCGGGCCGCCGCGCCGACATCGTCCTGGTCGACCTCACCGGCCCGCACACCCAGCCCGTGCACGACCTCGCCGCCACCCTCGTGCACAGCGCCCGCTCCAGTGACGTACGCACGACGATCGTCGACGGACACGTGCTGATGCGGGACCGCGAGCTGCTGACCATCGATCTGCCCTCGGCCGTACGGGAGTTGGGGGAGCGGACACCAGCACTCCTCGACCGGAGCCATGGTCGCCGGATCCAGGATTACCAGACCTGAAGAATTACGAGACCTGAAGAGTCTGCAAGACCTCAAAACCGGTCCCGGAGCGGCACTTTGGCGCCAACCCTGGGTAACCGATCGGTCGCTTCAGGTGGTTTCACGCTACACAAGAAAGCCGAGACGTCCTCGTCCGACGGGAGGCTGGGCCGGGTGGAACTGACGATTGACTTAGCGGTGCTGCTCGCTGTCATCATCTATGTGCGAATGCGCCGTCGCGTGGAGGCCCGAAGCCGGTCCGACCAGTGGCTGACCGTGGCCATCGCGCTGGCGTTCGGCGTGCTGATCGCCCCCACCGCCTTCGGCCACGGAATCCTCGACGTCATGGGCCAACTGGCCCAGGGCGTCACGGAGTCCGGCAGTCCGTGATCCCCTCGGCGTCCTGGCGCACCCAGCCCCCTAGGGTGGAGTCATGGATCTTGCCGACGGCCTTCTCGACCACCCGTACGACGTGTACCGGCGCCTGCGCGACACCGCGTCCGTGCACCGCATCGCCGGCACCGACGGCAAGCCCGCCTGGCTGGTGACGCGGTACGACGACGTACGTGAGGCCCTCGCCAACCCGCTGCTCTCGCTGGACAAGAAGCATGCGCTGCCTGGCAATTACCGGGGGCTCGCCCTTCCGCCCGCCCTGGACGCCAATCTCCTGAACATGGACCCGCCGGACCACACCCGCATCCGGCGCCTGGTCGGACGCGCCTTCACCCCGCGCCGTGTCGAGCAACTGCGCGCCCCCATCCGGGAGACCGCCGACCGGCTCCTCGACGCCCTCGGCACGCACGGCCGCACCGACCTCATGGCCTCCTACGCCACACCCCTGCCGATCACCGTCATCTGCGACCTGCTGGGCGTCCCGCACGAGCACCGACGTGACTTCCGCGCCTGGACCAACCCGCTCGTCACCCCCGACCCGGCGCGCCTGGACATCACCAAACAGGCCGTCATGGCGATGCTCGGCTTCTTCACCGGGCTCCTCGCCGACAAGCGCAAGGAGCCCGACGACGACCTGCTCTCCGACCTCATCGCCGTCCAGGAGGAGGGCGACCGGCTCACCGAGGACGAGCTGATGTCACTCGCCTTCCTCATCCTCTTCGCCGGATACGAGAACACGGTCCAGCTCATCGGGAACGCGGTGTCAGCACTCCTGCGCCACCCCGAGCAGCTCGCCGCCCTCCGCGAGGACCCATCCCAACTTCCCGCAGCCGTCGAGGAGTTCGCCCGCCACGAAGGGCCCGCGCTGCTCGCCATCCGACGCTTCCCCGTCGAGGACGTCACCATCGGCGAGGTCGTCGTTCCCGCGGGCGAGACCGTCCTACTGTCGCTGTCCGCCGCCAACCGCGACCCCAGCCGCTTCCCCGACCCCGACCGCCTCGACATCGGCCGCGACACCTCCGGACACCTCGCGCTCGGCCACGGCATCCACTACTGCCTGGGCGCACCCCTCGCCCGGATGGAGACGGAGATCGCGCTCGCCGCACTGCTGGAGCGCCTGCCCGACCTCGCACCCGAAGAGGCCGCACCGCGATGGCGGCCGTCCCTGCGCTCCCGCGGCCTGCTCACGCTGCCGGTCACCTACTGATCCGGCCCTGATCCGGCCGTGATCCGGCCCTGATCCGGCCGTGATCCGGCCCTGATCCGGCCGTGATCCGGCCCTGATCCGGCCGTGATCCGGCCGTGATCCGGCCCTGATCCGGCCGTGATCCGGTCCTGATCCCGTCTCGTGCGGGAAAATTCTTCTCGCTCCGGCGATGAGTTCCGCTTCTCCCACCGGTCCACCACAGAGAAGGGGCCGTCCTACAGCGTTCCGGAGGAGGAGCACATGACGCTTCCGCAGGTCGTCTCGCATGAGGAGTGGCGCGCCGCGCGCGAGGAACTGCTGGCCAAGGAGAAGGCCGCCACGCGGGCGCGGGACGCGCTCAACGCTGAGCGGCGCCGGCTGCCGATGGTCGAGGTCGGCAAGGAGTACGTGTTCGAGGGCGGCGACGGGAAGGCGACGCTGCTCGATCTGTTCCGCGGACGCGACCAACTCGTCGTCTACCACTTCATGTTCGCCCCGGAGTGGGACGCGGGCTGCCGCAGCTGCTCGGCATTCCTCGACCAGATCGGGCACCTGGCCCATCTGCGGGCCAGGGGAACCGAGTTCGCGGCGATCTCCCGGGCGCCGTACACGAAGATCCTTCCCTTCAAGGCCCGGATGGGCTGGACGGCGCCCTGGTACTCGTCGTACGGCACCGACTTCAACCACGACTTCCAGGTCACCCTTGAACCTGCCGGGGAGACCGGCGGCGAGCGGCCCGGCGTGAGCTGCTTCCTGCGCGACCGAGACCGCGTCTTCCACACCTACTCCACGTACGAGCGCGGGCTCGACGGGCTCGGCTCCACGACCAGCTTCCTGGACCTCACGGCACTCGGCCGGCAGGAGGAGTGGGAGGAGCCCAGGGGGCGCGCGTCGGCGCTGGGTGCGCCGGCGGGCAGCGAGCGCATCCGGTATCACGACGAGTACGAGGACTGAATTCGCTGTCACGGCGGGAACGACGGGAACGGCGAGTACGACGCGTACAAGAAGTGACACGAAACGTGAGGTCAGCGAGATTTCCCTCACAACGAAGTGGTCATCAAGTGTCGACTACGTCTCAGTACCGTCACTTCCCGAGCCGTTCACCCCATCGTTGGCGTTTAACTCTTTGAGTAGAGCGCGACATGGAGGTGCAGGGTGAACGGGCGAATGGTGCTGGAGCGCTTTCCCGCCGGCGGGCCGCGAGGTTCGTGGCCCGCGGAGGAGTTCGCGCAGGCGTGCCGCCTGCGGGGCCAGGCCGCGGAAGTCGTCATGGATCTCTCCACGGACGCCTTCCTGGTGATCGTGCGGGGTGCGACCGCCGCCGAGTGAGGTCGGTCGGTTTCCGACAGCGGTCGGCCCGAGGTCAGCCGGTCTCTTTCAAGAGGTCAGCCGGTCTCCTTCAAAGGGACCTTCGCGGGCACCTTCGCCGTGAACTGGTCGGCCTGGAGCGAGTACAGCTCCGCGTAGATGCCGCCCGTGGCCAGCAGCTCGTCCGGGGTGCCGGACTCCGCGAGGCGGCCCTGGTCGAGGACGTGCACGAGATCGGCGTGGCGCACCGACGCCAGCCGGTGCGTGATGAGGATGACCGTCTGACCGGTGCCCGCCAGGGCGCGGATCTTCTCGAAGACCTCCAGCTCGGCCCGGGCGTCGAGCGCCGCCGTCGGCTCGTCCACGATGAGGATGCGACCGCGCCGGTACGCGGCGCGCGCGATGCCCAGCCGCTGCCACTGACCGCCCGACAGCTCGTGCCCGCCGCTGAAGCCGCGGGCGAGCAGCGTGTCGAGGCCGCGCGGCAGATCCGCCACGACGTCCTCCGCACCGGCCTCGGCGACCGATGAGACCAGGCGTTCATCGGTCAGCGGCGCCGAGGCGCGTCCGACCGCGACATTGACCCGGGCCGTGAACGGCCACCGTTTGAAGTCCTGCGCCACCATCGCGATGCGCTCGGCGAGTTGGTGCCGGTCGGCGCCCGCCGCGTCGACGCCGTCCCACAGGATCCGGCCGCTCTCGGGCGCGTACAGGCCCGCGAGCAGCTTGACCAGTGTCGTCTTGCCCGAGCCGTTCTCGCCGACGAGCGCCACGATCTTGCCGAGCGGGACGCTGAGTGTCACATCGTCGAGCGCGGGCCGGGTCGACTCGCCCGGATAGCTGAACGTGACGTTCTCGAAGCGGATTTCACCCGGATCGTCGGGCAGTGCCGTGCCGCCCACCGGGATCGCGCGCTCGGCCGCCTCGACGTACAGACGCTGGAGATCACCCACGAACAGGGCTTCCTCATGAAGGGAGTTGACCTCCAGGACGAGTGTGTCGAGGCTCGCGGAACCCGTGCGGATCGCGATCACGGCGGTGCCGGCGACGGAGAGTGCCATCGCGCCGGCGAGCAGCAGACCGCCCAGCGTCGCGTACGTCGCCACGGTGGCGAGGCCCGTCCAGGCCGCGGCGATCAGACCGGTACGGGCCGCCAGCCGGGCCAGGCGGGCCTGTTCGACCTCGGCGGTCTCCGACATCGAGTGGAAGTGGCGCAGCAGGAACGGCCCGACGCCGTGCACGCGGATCTCCGGGGCCGCGGCGGGCTCGGTCAGCAGCTGGCCGATGAGACGGCCGGCCCGGGCGTGCTGCACCCAGGCGTGGAAGGACTCGTAGCGGCGCCGGGCGATCGTCAGGGCGCTCCACGCGCTCGGCAGCGTCATCATCACCAGGAGCGGCAGCAGCGCCGGGTGCAGCACGGTCAGCACGCCCGCCGCCGCGATCAGCGAGATCAGCGCGTTCACCACCTGCGTGGCGATCGAGATCATGCGCCGGGCGGACGCGGCGCCGTACTGAGCCGTGTCCAGCAGCTTGTGGAAGGCGTCGTCCTCGATCGCGGACAGCTCCACGGCCGCCGCCCGCTCCAGATACAGCTCGGTGGCCACCCGCTCCACCTTCGGTTCCAGGCGGCCGGTGGCGTACGTCGACAACGCCCGCAGCAGTGCGGCCAGCAGCATCACGGCGGCGACCGTGACCAGCGCCGGGACCGCGCCACGCAGCCGGTCCTCGACCGTGCCGCCCGCCATCACCCGGCCCAGCACACTGTTGACCGCGAGCAGGCTCACCGCCTGGGCCGCGCCCCGGGTCACCTCGGCGGCCAGCACCACACGGGCGGCGCGAGGGTCCGCCTTCCAGGCGAGCCGGAAACTGGACGCGAGCAGCGACGGCAGCCGCGTCACCATGGCACGGAAGCTCAGCTCCAGGAACGCGTCGGAGTGCCGGTTCCAGCCCATGTCGTAGCGGAGCGGACCGCCGAAGAGCAGTAACTCCGATTCGGAGGGCGCGGGTTGGGCCTCACCGCGCTTCTTCTGTCCCACCATTGACCTCCCCTGGGAGTGGACGAACGGTGCATCCCCACGTACGCAGCCAGCCACCCTCGTCGGCAACGGATTTTCCGGGCGCGATGACCTTGAACGCGTCGCAACCGAGCGGGGTTTGGAGAAGACTGCATCATCACGCGGACATCCGGATCCGCACATGGGAAACAGGGGGAGAGCTGACATGAGCAGCAGCGAGAGAAGCACGCACGAGGGGTTCACGGCCGAGGAGCGGGCCGCGATGAAGGACCACGCCCAAGAGCTGAAGACGGCGGCGCGCCGCGGATCGCGCGCGGACAAGGCGGCACAGGCGGAGCAGGACGTACTCGCGAAGATCGCCGAGATGCAGGACTCGGACCGGATCATGGCCGAGCGCGTCCATGCCGTCATCACGGCCGGCGCCCCGGACCTTGCGCCGAAGCTCTGGTACGGGATGCCCGCCTACGCGCTGGACGGCAAGGTCGTCTGTTTCTTCCAGAGCGCGGAGAAGTTCAAGGCGCGCTACGCGACGCTCGGCTTCAGCGACCTGGCGAAGCTGGACGAGGGCACGATGTGGGCGGCCGGGTTCGCCCTGACCGAGGTGACGGCCGAAGTCGAGGCGCGGATCGCCGAGCTCGTGAAGCGGGCGCTGGGCTGAGGCGACGTACACCGGTGACCGAGCATGCGCTCGGTCACCGGGTACCGCCTGGTCACCGGGCGGTGGCGGCCTTCCGGTGACTCGGCGGGCCTTGTGACGCGCTTTGAGCGCGCCTCACGCGCTGATCCGCGCTTTGAGTGAGCCTCACGCGCTGATCGGGCGCGACCAGACGGGGGTCGTGCCCGTCACCCGGCACAGCGCCAGATAGAGGGGGATCGGCGGGGTGTACGGAAGGGTGCCGTCCGGGGTGTGGATGAGCCCGGGAACGCCGGGCGCGTCCGGGACGAGCGCTCCCGTGGCGTAGTGCGTGGGCGCGGGCCAGTCCAGGGCGACGTCGGAGTCGGAGGGCACGATCCACCACCAGTGCGACCTGTCGGCGTAGACACAGCCGACGCGCGGCAGCCGGGGCAGTACCAGCGGTCCCAGGTGGGCGGGGGCGACCACCGCGTCGCAGCCGAGCGGTGCCGTCATGCCGTCGGGCAGGGCGAGACGTCTGGGCGCCCCGGACGTCCGCTGGGAGCGCTTGAGGCGCACCAGCGTGTCCAGGGTCAGGATCTGGGCGGTTCCGAAGGCGCTGCCGGCCCCGGACTGAGATCGAGGCCGAGGCCGAGTTCCTGATCCGTTCACCGACGTCTCCTTCACGCGCCTCCCCAATCCCGGCTGTGCTTGATCTGCTCGTTCTCCGTGATGTGCTCGATCGGCTCGATCGGGGAGACCCCCGTGGCCTGCTTGCCCCAGGACGCTTCCGTCCCGTTTCCCTGGGACGCTTCCGCGCCATCGCCGCGGGAGGCTTCCGTCCCGTCCCCCCGCCCGTCGGCCGGCGGCTTCTTCGCGCTCCACCCGAGGTCGCCCCGGGCTTCGGTGTCGGCGGACGCCGGGTGGGACCTGTCGCCGGAACACGACAGGTCCCGGTTGGACGGCACCGACGAGCCGGCCGGATCCCCGGAGGGAGTCCCGTCCGCCCCGCGCGGCAGCTCCGCCCAGACCAGCAGTCCCGGCCCGGTGTCCTGGGCCCCCCATGCCCTGCACAGGGCCGAGACGAGGAGCAATCCCCTCCCGTGCTCCTCCTCGGGACGCTCTGGAGAGGGGTGCGGCTCATCGGGAGCGCATCCCTCGTCGAGTACGGCGATCCGTACCAGGTCGTCCCCGTCGTGCAGCTCGCAGACGACGTGCTCGCCGGCGCTGTGCACGATCGCGTTGGTGACCAGCTCGGAGACGACCAGGGTGGCTGTGTCGACGGTGTCCTCGCACACCGCCCAGCCGGTCAGTCTGGAGCGCGTCAGCTGCCGTGCCCGGGAGACGGAGCCCGGATGGGCGGCCAGCTCGAAGCGGAACCGGCGTTCGGCGGCCGCGCCGGGGCTGAACCCTGGGGCGGCGCGCAGACCGGAACGGTCTTCGGCGGCGTCTGTTCCTAACGGCGCGGACGGAGTCACGCTTGCCACTATCGCCCCGCCGTGAACACTTGGCAAGTGTCACTATGGAAAATGCAGAGTGCCATGTGACGCCGCGAGGGCGCGTGGCACACTGCTCGCAACAACCAGTTGAGCGGCGCCAGTTGGGATCTGCGGAGCAGCAGAAGAAGCATCCGGACGGCGCCGCCCGGGCTGTCCGGACTCAGGGAGGTGGGACGTGAGCGAACCGCGGTCCGCGCCGACGGTCGGTCAGGTCGTCCTCGGCCGACGCCTGCTGGACCTGCGGGAACGCGCGGGTCTCAAGCGCGAGGAGGCCGCCCGCATCCTGCGGGTCGCGCCCGCCACGGTCCGGCGTATGGAGATGGCCGAGGTCTCCCTCAAAATTCCGTACCTCCAGCTCCTGCTGAAGTCGTACGGCATCTCCGACGACGAGGCTGAGGCCTTCGTCCAACTGGCGGAGGAGGCCAACAAGCCCGGCTGGTGGCAGCGGTTCCACGACATCCTGCCGGGCTGGTTCTCGATGCACGTCAGCCTGGAGGGCGCGGCCGCGCTCATCCGCTCGTACGAACCCCACTTCGTGCCGGGGCTGTTGCAGACCGAGGACTACGCGCGCGGCGTGCTGTTGTCGGGCGCCATCGGCCAGACCAGGCCCGAGGACATCGAGCGCCATGTGGCGCTGCGCATGCAACGGCAGGACCTGCTCACCCGGGAGGGCGCACCCCGGTTCTGGGTCGTCATGGACGAGACGGCCGTGCGCCGCCACGTCGGCGGCCCGGAGGTGATGCGCGCCCAGATCGACAAATTGCTCGACATCGCGAAGCTGCCCAACGTGACTTTGCAGGTCGCCCCGTTCGCCGCGGGGCCGCACCCGGGTACGTACGGGCCCTTCGTGCTGTTCCGCTTTGCCATGCCGGAACTCCCGGACATGGTCTACAGCGAGTACCTGACCGGCGCGGTCTATCTGGACTCGCGCTCGGAGGTGGCGACCCACCTCGAGGTCATGGACCGCATGGCGGCTCAGGCCGCCACGGCACATCGCACGAAGGAGATCCTCACGGATCTCCGCAAGGAGCTGTGAATGGAACGCATCAAGCCGCGGATACGCAACGGGCGCGAGGGGCGCGACGTGCGGATCTACAACGGGATGCCTGCACGTGAACTGGGCAGTGAGGGCTGGCACAAGCCGTGGAGCGGTGGCAACGGAGGCAACTGCCTGGAGGCGATGAAGCTCGCCGACGGACGTATCGCGGTCCGGCAGTCCGCGGACCCCGACGGCCCGGCGCTGATCTACACCCCGGGCGAGATGACCGCGTTCATCCAGGGGGCGAAGGCCGGAGAGGCGGACTTCCTGCTGTCCTGAACTGCACCCTTGCGCGGCCCTGTGCTGTTCCCCTTCTCCCCGCGATCCGTTCAACCTTGTTCAAGTTCCCTAATCTTGATGCGAGTTGACCACCTTGATGAGCCGCATGAGTTCCACGAGTTTACGGAGACTGTCATGACCGGGCAGGCGCCCATCGAGATCGACACGAGCAAGCCCCATCCCGCGCGGATGTACGACTGGTTCCTGGGCGGCAAGGACAACTACCCCGTCGACGAGGAGATGGGCAGACAACTGGTCGCCCTCGAACCGCGGGTCCCGGCGATGGCGCAGGTCAACCGCGCGTTCATGCACCGAGCCACCCGCTGGCTGGCGATGAACGGCGTACGGCAGTTCCTGGACATCGGCACCGGTATCCCGACCGAGCCCAACCTGCACCAGATCGCCCAGCAGGTCGCGCCGGACGCCCGCGTCGTCTACTGCGACAACGACCCCATCGTGCTGGCCCACGCCGAGGCCCTGCTGCGCAGCACGCCCGAGGGGGTCACGGAGTACCTCCAGGCCGATGTGCGGGAACCGGCCACCATCATCGAAGAGGCCAGGAAGGTCCTGGACTTCACCCAGCCCGTCGCGCTGTCGCTCATCGCCCTGCTGCACTTCATCGCCGACGAGGACGGCGCGTACGAACTCGTCGAGAAGCTGCTGGCCGAACTGCCGTCCGGCAGCTACCTGATGCTCTCGCACGCCTCGGACGAGACCGACCCGGAGAAGGGCGCGAAGGCGATGGCGATCTACCGCGCCCGCGGCATGACCCTGGCGCTGCGCGACGGCGAGCAGATCGGCCGCTTCTTCGACGGTCTCGAACTCGTCGACCCCGGCGTCGCGTTGGCCGTCGACTGGAAGCCGGAACTCGGCGAGATCGTCGAGTACGGGGGCGAGGGGCCCGTACCGGGGTACGGGGCGGTGGGGCGCAAGCCCTGAATCCTGGCCCTCACCCCGGCGGCAGCACCCCGCACAACGCCTCCAGCGCCGCCCCGTACGCATGCTCCGGGGGAGTCGCATAGCCCACGACCAGCCCATCGGGTCCGTCCGGTCCCGGCAGCGCTGACGTGCCCGCCTCCGGGTGCCGGAACTCCGCGAGCCCGTCCAGCGCGATCCCCTGCCAGGTCGCCGCCTTGACCGTCGACCGCTCCGTTCCCGGCGGCAGTCGCAGCACCGCGTGCAGCCCGGCGGCGATCCCCGTGACCTCGATGTGCGGTGCTTGCGCGGCGAGTGCGGCGACGAGACGGTCACGTCGGCCGCGGTACCGCTGCCGCATGCGCCGCACGTGGCGGTCGTAAGCCCCGGAAGTGATGAAGTCCGCGAACGCCAGCTGATCGAGGACGCTCGCCCACGCCTCGCGTTCTCCCTTGGCGGCGAGGACCCCGTCGACGTAGCGCTCCGGGAGGACCATCCAGCCCAGCCGCAGTGCGGGGGACAGGCTCTTGCTGACCGATCCGATGTGGATGACGTGCTCCGGGTCCAGCCCCTGCACGGCCCCGACGGGCTTGCGGTCGTAGCGGAACTCCCCGTCGTAGTCGTCCTCGAGAATCACGCTGCCACGCGCGCGTGCCCAGTCGATCACGGCGGCGCGCCGCGCGGAGTGCAGGGGACCGCCAGTGGGGAACTGGTGTGCGGGCGTGAGGAGTACGGCCCGCTCCCGGCCCAACGCGTGCACCTGGGCGCCGTCTTCGTCGAGCGGCAGCGGAACGGTTGTCACGGACGCGGTGGCCAGCAGCGCGCGATGGAAACCGAGGCCGTACGACTCCACGGCCAGCGATCCGCGCAACACCCCGCCGGGGCCGGTGAACAGCAGCCTCAGGGCGTGCGCGAAGCCCGAGCAGATCACGATCCGCTCGGGGTCCGTACGCACGCCACGCGCGCGTGCCAGGTAGTCGGCGAGGGCATGGCGCAGCTCCACGCGCCCGGCCGGATCACCGGGCCCGAAGGCTTCGTTGGGCGCCTGCTGGAGCGCCCGCCGGTACGACGTGGACCAGGCGGCGCGTGAAAGACCCCGGGTCCGGGGTGCCCTGCCGCAGATCGTGCCGGGGTCCACGCGCGCGTGGAGGTGCTTTTCGGGGTACGCGCGCGGCGGCGCCCGGCGGCTTCGCCCGCTCGGCGACCCGCGTACCCGAACCCTGCCGCGCGGTCAGCCACCCCTCGGCGACGAGCTCGGCGTACGCGTCGGCGACCGTGTTGCGGGCAACCCCGAGGTCGGCGGCGAGCGAGCGGTACGGCGGGAGCCGGGTGCCCGGAGCTAGCCGCCCCGAGCGCACGGCCTCGCGCAGCGCACGGATCAGCGCGGCCCGACGCCCACCCGCCCCGGCCACCTCCAGGTGCAGATCGACACCGATGCGCTCCGCAGAATTGACCCATGATTCCACCATGGCAATGAACCATACCGCCGGTCTCTGAACCCCATAGATTCATGGTCATGACGACGAACACGATGAGCACCACGGGCGCGACGCAGACGACGGCCGTCCGGCACACGATCAACAACCACAGCCAGACCCGGCTCGACTTCGCCAAGGCAGCCCCGAAGGCCTTCCGGGCCCTCATCGGCTTCGACGCCGCGGCCCGCCAGGGACTCGACCCCGCCCTCGTCGAACTGATCCAGATCCGCGCCTCGCACCTCAACCACTGCGCGTACTGCCTCCACATGCACACCAACGACGCGCGCAAGGCGGGCGAGAGCGAGGACCGGCTGCACATGGTGGCGGTGTGGCGCGAGGCCCGCCACTTCTTCACGGAGAAGGAGTGCGCGGCCCTCGCCCTCACCGAGGCGGTCACCCTGGTCGCCGACGGCGGCGTCCCGGACGACGTCTACGCGCAGGCCGCCGCCCACTTCGGCGACGAGGAACTGGCCCAGGTGCTGGCCCTGATCTTCACGATCAACACCTGGAACCGGATCGCCCTGTCGACGGCGAAGGTGGCGGGCACGGACCAGCGCAAGTGAGCACCTGCCTCAAGGGTCCGGTTACGCCGTCATCGGGCGGTCGTACGGCCCGATCGGCGCCGGCAGCCGTGCGTGACCCGTGAGGTGGCGGTCCACCGCGGCCGCCACCGCGCGGCCCTCGGCGATGGCCCAGACGATGAGGGAGGCGCCGCGGGCCGCGTCCCCGGCGACGTACACCCCGGGGACGTTGGTCGCGAAGTCCGTGTCGCGGGCGATCGTGCCGCGTGCGTCGAGGGTGAGGCCGAGCTGGTCGATCAGGCCGTCGTGGCGGTCGGGGCCGGAGAAGCCGAGGGCGAGCAGTACGAGGTCGGCGGGGAGCGTCCGCTCGGAGCCGGGGATCGGGTGGCGCCGCCCGTCCACCTCGACGAGGTGCAGCGCGTTCACCCGCCCCGTCTCGTCGCCGGTGAGGCGGAGCGTGGACGCGGCGAAGAGCCGGGCGTCCGCGTCGGCCGCGGGGGCCGTCTCCAGGTCGCGGGCCTCCTCGTGCGCGGCGGAGAGCCGGTAGACCTTCGGATACGTCGGCCAGGGCTCGATGTCCTCGTCGCGCTCCGCCGCCGGGAGCGGATAGATGTCCAGCTGTGTCACGGACTTGGCGCCCTCGCGCACCGCCGTTCCCAGGCAGTCCGCTCCGGTGTCGCCGCCACCGACGATGACGACGTGCTTTCCGGCGGCCGACAGCGGGGACTCATCGAGGTCCCCCTCGCACACCCGGTCGGCGAACGGCAGGTACTCCATTGCCTGGTGAATGCCCGTCAGTTCGCGTCCCGGCACGGGCAGTTCACGCCAGGCGGTGGCGCCCACGGCCAGTACGACGGCGTCGTAGCGTGCCCGTAGGTCGGCGGCCCCGATGTCCCGCCCGATCACTGTCGACGTCCTGAACTTCGTGCCCTCCGCCCGCATCTGCTCAAGGCGTCGGTCGAGGTGGCGCTTCTCCATCTTGAACGCGGGGATGCCGTAGCGCAGCAGTCCGCCGATGCGGTCGGACCGCTCGTACACGGCGACGGTGTGCCCGACCCGGGTCAACTGCTGTGCCGCGGCAAGGCCGGTGGGGCCCGATCCGATCACGGCGACCGTCCGCCCGGTGAGCCGGTCCGGCGGGCGCGGCGGCGTGAACCCGTCCGCCCAGGCGCGGTCGGCGATGGCGACCTCGACGTTCTTGATGGTGACGGCGGGCTGGTTGATCGCGAGGACGCAGCCCGCCTCGCACGGGGCGGGACACAACCGCCCGGTGAACTCGGGGAAGTTGTTCGTGGCGTGCAGCCGGTCGCTCGCCGCCCGCCAGTCCTCCCGGGAGACCAGGTCGTTCCACTCGGGGATCAGATTGCCCAGCGGGCAGGCGCCGTGGCAGAACGGGATCCCGCAGTCCATGCAGCGGTCGGCCTGCCTGCTGACGATCGGCAGCAGCGCCCCGGGGACGTACACCTCGTTCCAGTCACGCACCCGCTCCTCGACGGGCCGGCGCGGGTACTCCTCGCGGGGTGTGGTGAGAAAACCCTTGGGATCGGCCATCGCCGTCTCCCTCACGTACGTGCGCGCACGGGCCGCACCACCGGGGGACGGCATCGGCCCACGGCTTTCGGGCGGCACTCCTTTCCCGCCACGATACGACGCTCGCGCGAGCCCCGCCGCTCAGGTGAGAACGAGCGTCCCTCGGCTCAGTGCGCGCATGCCACTCAGGGCAGGCCCCGGCATCCCGCTCACGTCAGGGCGAGCATGTACGACAGCGCCGCAGCCGCCGCCGCGATCGTGCGGATGTGGTTCCACATCGTCCACTCGCGCACGTACGACCGCCAGTAGGTGGCGGCTTCCGGGGTGCCCGGGTCCATCCTGAGCAGCGCGTCGTTGCGCGGGACGTTCGCGACGACGGTCACCCCGAACGATCCGACCAGATACAGCGCACTGCCCAGCAGCAGCTCCACCGTCCCCTCGTCCGGCAGCAGCACGAACGTGACCACGGCGAGCACGGCGCACAGTCCGGCCGACCCCACGAACACGAGCATGAACGCCGGGCGTACGGCAGCGGAGTTGATCGAGTTCATGGCGGCGACCCCCTGCGCGGGCGGCAGGTCGGCGAGTCCTCTCATCACGAACGTCGAGAACCCGCAGAAGACCCCGGCCACGATCCCGCAGCCGAGCACCCCCAGCACCGTCAGCACGAAGTACGGTCCACCGATCATGTTCACTCCCGCTCGATCCCCCGAAGTCAAAGATCCTGCACGGCAGTCACCGTCACCACAAGTGAAATGTTGTACGAGCACAGTGACCATGGCTGAGATGTGCGGGGGCATGCGCGGGCGTCCAGAGTCCCGGCGGCGCCGCGACCCGGGGTGCTCGGGCGTCCCCCTCGGTCGCCGCGGCCCGCCGTCGGCCGGGCGCGAGGGCCCTCCGTCACGCAGGCGCCGCGATCCCGCCGTCCTCCCACCCCTGCCCCCACTCCCGCTCCCATTCCCGCAGTCGCGCCTCCACCGCCGCCGCGATCCGGCGACGGGCCTCGTGCCGCGGCACACCGCTCATCAACAGCTGGTCGTACGGCGTGTCCGTGTGGCGTACGGATGCCCGCACCGCCGAGGTCACCGCGGCCGCGGACAGGGCGCGGCCGGCGGCGCTGCGCCCGACGCGACCGCTGCCGCGCAGCGAGGCGTGCGCGGCGATCGCCTGCGCCCGGTCGGCCGGACAACCGGGAAACAGCCGCCGGATCTCCCGCGCGAAAGCGTCCGTGAACCGCACGTCCTCCGCGGCCCGCCGCTGCGCGTCCCGCGCCCGCCGCCGGCGCCGCACCTCCGCGTCCGCCAGGCACTGTTCCTCCGCCCGGGCTCGCGCCGCCTCCTCGACGAGCACGCCCTGCCGCTCGTACCGGCTGCGCCGCCGGTTGAACCGCACCACCACCGCCGACAGCGCACTGCCCTCCCGCGCCCGCCGCGTGAGTGCGGTGTCGCCCCGCGGCAGGAACACCAGATGCCCGAGGTCGGCACAGTCGAGGCAGCGCGGCGTCCCGTTCTCCAGCACCAGCAGCCCCAGCGGCCCGCCCCGGCACTCGGCGCAGTGTCGTCTCTTGACGGGCTGGAAGACGAGAAGGCCGCTGCGGGGCGGGGGAGTTGGGAGCGGTGCCATAGATGGTTCATTCCCCCGCGCGACCCCGAGCGATCCCGTGCGATCCACTGCGCCCCCGTCCGACCCCGGGCCCACACCGCGGCGGCGGAACGGAAGCGCGGCCTCCTTGTTCTTGGCATGTACTTGACCCGTAACGATCCTGTGGGAAGAGGTGTTCAGCGATCTCGCTGGTGCAGAATCGGCTGGTCAGCCAGCCACTCGAACCACGCAGGACATACGGGGGACCGCCATGCGCGCAGCGCGCAAGAACTGGAAGACGTACGCCCTGGGGGTCGCAGCCGTCGCCGCGCTCCTGTCGTCCACGGCCTGCGAGTCGGGCGGTACGGACGACGCCGCGAGATCCACCCCGTCCGCCGCCGCGAGCGCGACCGGCTCGGCCGAGCCCGGCGACGGCTCGGGGATCTCGAGCAGCAGCTCGGCCAATTCCGGCGGGTCGGGCGACTCGGGCAGCTCGGGCGACTCCGGCGGGGCCGCCACCACGGCCTGCGCCGACCCGGACCTCTCGATCACCACGTCGCTCTGGCAGCACGACGAGGGCCGGCACCTCCTCATCACGGCCACCAACATCAGCGACAAGCCCTGCACCCTCTACCACTATCCGTACGTCAGCTTCGGCGCCGACATCGAGAACCCGCTCGGTCCGATGGAGTCCAAGCCGCAGGCGATCGCCACGATCAAACCGAAGGGGAAGGCGTACGCGGGCCTGCTCCTCTTCCGGCCGGACGAGAAGACGAACACCTTCAAGTCGTTCGCCCTCGGCTACCAGGACCGCGTCCCCAACAGCGGCGGCGATGCCGCACCGCTCGACATCGCCTTCTCCGACGACATCGACTCCGTCGCCGTCGGACCCAACCCCCTGATCACCTACTGGAACGTCGACCTCGGCGCGGTCCAGAACTTCATGATCAAGGCGGGCAAGAGCTAGCACTGCAACGGTGTTCGGCGTGACTGGTGCCGGCTGGTCGGTGGTCCGAGGCTCATCCGGCCACGGACCGCGGGTCCCCGACTGGGCGAGGGTTGCAGTACTAGGCCTGACTAGGCCTGCGGCCGGTGCGCCGTGATCAGCTCGAACTCCTCCATGCTCCGCAGTGTGGCGTGTGTCTTCGTGAGGAATGCGCCGCGGATCGCCGACTGCGGCCCTCGCGACGCGGCCAGTGCGTCTCTGTCGCGGAACAGCGCGCCGACATGGGCGCGCCCCGCCGCGGCGTTCAGGAAGAGCGTCGCGCTGACCGCACCGTCGACGGCCTCCAGTTGGGGACGGCCCCGCTCATCGAACATCTGCCGGTACGAGGCGGCGTCGGACGGGTCGAAGTCCACCTGCCCGGTCCGCAGCCACATGCCGGGCTTCACCTGGGGCGCGGGCGTGTATGACACGGCCTCCCAGTCGTCGGCGGTCACGGTGTCCGCGAAGGGCGACAGCAGCTGCTTGCGGCGCTCGCGCAGCCGTCCGTCGCTCTCTGCCCGGGCGCTCTCGCTCTCCCACCACGAGCCCATGAGGAGCTTGCCGAGCTCACGGTCCGCGAACAGCCCGAAGCGGTGGTAGCCGGGGCTCTGGGAGAGCAGCCCGGGGGCCTCGGTACGGAGCGCGTCGAGCACACCGTCGAGCTTGGCCGGGTCGCCCGTGGCGTAGATGGTGCGCACGTACATGGTCTGCATGGCTCGTCCTGTCAGGAGGAGGGTCCCGCGGCGGTGGCACGCGGCTCCCTTCCATGCGAAGCCGAACCGGGACGCTTCGCGAGACGAGTGACCCATTCGGTGGTGGCGCGCTTTTGCCACCCGCCGTCATCGAGCCGGCCGCTATCGGCTATCCGCCCTTCGAACGAGCCCCGCGTCGGCGCTCGGTCAGGCAACGGCTCGGTCCGCGCCCACGCCGCGGCGGTCAACGGCAACCCGGGCCCATGGTCGGCCGATCCGCACGAAGTGCCCCGGTCGACCACCTCGTCGAACGCCTCCGGATACTTCCCTCAGCTGAGCACCGACACCCGCGTCCTGTGCCGTGTCGGCGTCTCGATCTCGTCCAGCACCGCCACCGCGAGGTCCGCGTACGACAGCACCTGCGCCCCGCCGGGCGCCCGCTCGCCGCCGAGGCGATACCGCCCGGTGCGCGGGGCGTCCTGCTCCAGGCCTCCGCCCGGCGTGAGCACCACCCAGTCGACTCCACCGTCCCCGGCTGCCCGCAGCCGCGCGAGCCCCGCCGTGTGCGCCAGCGCGAAGGGCCGTATCGCCGCCGGAAACGCCACGGGATCATCCATGACCGGCTGCCCGTCCGTCCCCAGGAGGTCCGCGAACAGCCCCACGGCGACGAGGCGGCCCACCCCCGCCTCGGCGAGACCGTCCAGCAGCGCGTCCGCCGCCTTGACGAAGAAGTCCGGATCGAGCGCGTCGAAGCCCGGCTCCGGCCCGCTGAACGGCGACACGGCGTGCACGGCGGCGACCCGCCCGCGCGCGACGGCGCCGGTCGCCCCCGCGTCGGTCACGTCCCCTCGCACGACCGTCACCCCCTCCGCCGCGAGATCCGGATACCGCGCCGGATCCCGCACCACGGCCGTCACCTCCAGCCCGCGCCCCCGCGCCTCGGCCGTCACCGCGCGCCCAGCTCGCCCTCCGGCCCCGAAGACGACGATCCCGCCCATGCCCAACCCCCTTGCCCGACCGTGGACTTCACGGCCTGACCCGGACGTTAGGGGCCAGATGCCCGGTTACTTCAACGGTACGGGCGCTAACCTCGACCGATGGCCCAAGTGACGGACGAGACCCCGACGGACGAGACCTCGACGTATGGGACCACGACGGACGGGACCACGACGACGGACGGGACCACGACGGACGAGGCACCCCTCACCCGCTTGGACCCCGAAATGTTCGACCCCGTCTGCCCCTCCTCTGCGATGCCCTTCCGGGTCGGCGACAAGTGGACCGGCATGGTGATCCGGTGTCTGGAGGGCGGCCCGCGCCGCTTCACCGAACTGCGCGTCCCGCTGCGCTCCGTCACCCCCAAGGTGCTGAGCGAGACGCTCCGTGCCATGGAACGCGACGGTCTGGTCACCCGTACCGCGTACGACGAGAACCCGCCCCGTGTCGAATACGCCCTCACCTCCCTCGGCCGCACACTGATCCCGCTCCTCGACGCGGCCCGCACCTGGAGTGCCGCGCACCTCCCGCGGCTCCTCGCCGCCCGGGACGCCCACGAGAACGCGTCCTGAGCGCGGCATCATGGGCTCTGTGCGACTCGAAGCGATCACCTGGGAACGGCTCGGCGACCATCTCGCCGACCGGCTGCTCGACCTGAAGCCGGATGACGGGGGCCCCTGGCCGCGCGTCGCCTTCGACGGGGCCCCAGCCGCCCACCCCGGCGATCTCGCCCAACGTGTGTCCGAGGCCCTGCGTATACGCGGCCGGTCCTCCCTCGTCGTCGGCGCGGAGGGCTTCCTGCGCCCCGCGTCTCTCCGGTTCGAGTACGGCCACCGGGACGTGGAGGCGTACTACGACGGCTGGCTCGACAGCGGAGCCCTCTGGCGCGAGGTCTTCGGCCCCCTCGAACCCGGCGGCGACGGCCGCGTCCTGCCCGACCTGTGGGACCCGGCCACCGACCGCGCCACCCGCAGCCCCTACGTCCAACTCCCGCCCGGCAGCATCCTGTTGATGCACGGCCCGCTCCTCCTGCGCCACTGGTTCCCCTTCGACCTGAGCGTCCACGTCCTCCTCTCCCCGGCCGCCCTGCGCCGCCGCACCCCCGAGGCCGAGCACTGGACCCTCCCCGCCTTCGAGCGCTACGAGAGCGAGACGGACCCGGCCGCCACGGCCGACGTCCTGGTGCGCGCCGATGACCCACGCCACCCCGCGTGGAACGGCTGAACTCCCTTCAGCCGGACTCTCTTCAGCCCAACTCCCCTCAGTCGAACGCCCTTTGATCGGCCTTCTTCAGTCGGAATCTTTTCAGCGGAACCCCTTTTATATGCACGTGCATGTAGTTAAGCTGCGGGACATGACGATCTCCTTCGATGAATCGGTCCGTTCCCTCCTCGATGCCAAGAACTTCGCCAGTGTCGCCACCCTCGGCCCCACCGGCGCTCCCCAGAACTCGGTGGTCTGGATCAAACGTGAGGGCGACACCGTCCTCTTCTCCTCGACCGCCGGCCGTCAGAAGGTGCGCAACCTTCTACGCGACCCCCGCATCAGCGTCTCCGTCTTCGACCTCGCAAACCCCTACACCTCGGTGGAGATCCGCGGCACCGCCGAGATCCTCCCCGACGACGCCAAGCGCCTCCCGCACGAGCTCTCGCACAAGTACCTCGGCATCGACCCTCCGGGCGAGAAGGACGACGAGGTCCGCGTGATCATCCGCATCGTCCCGCAGAAGATCGTCGGTTTCGCTGCCTGACTTCGGCCGTGGCGGCGCTGGGTAAACGTCTGAAACCGGGAACTTCCGGGTGCGCATCCCCCGGGGCGCGCCCAGAATGTAGGGCGCCGGGACTAGCGGAGCGTTCTGCACCGCGCCGGCCGCCCGGCACCGGGAGGTACTTCATGACCACCGCCGGAGACATCATGCACCGCGGCGCCCAGTGGATCCCCGCCCACGAGACCCTGGACCGCGCAGCGCAGCTGATGCGCGAGCTGAACGTGGGCGCCCTGCCCATCAGCGACGAGAACGAACGGCTCTGCGGCATTCTCACGGACCGCGACATCGTCGTCGGCTGTGTGGCCATGGGTCACGACCCGGCGCGTATCACCGCCGGCGAGATGGCTCAGGGCACGCCGCGCTGGATCGAGTCGGACGCCGATGTCGACGAGGTGCTCATGGAGATGAAGGGGCACCAGATCCGCCGGCTTCCGGTGATCGAGAACAAGCGCCTCGTCGGCATGATCAGCGAAGCCGACCTGGCCCAGCACCTGACGGACGACCAGCTCGCCGCCTGGGTCGAGAGTGTCTACGCGAAGGGCGCGACACGCTAGACCCCGGCTGCGACGACGGACCGTGGACCCTCGTCCGGCCGGCCGTGCCGGGCGAGGGATGCCGTCGGACGTCTCACAGCCAGCCGTTGCGCCGGAACCCCCGGTACAGGACGAGACAGGCGACGCTGATGACGCCGATGACTATGGGGTAGCCGAACCGCCAGTGCAGTTCCGGCATGTTGTCGAAGTTCATGCCGTACACCCCGCAGACCATCGTGGGTACGGCGATGACCGCGGCCCATGCCGTGATCTTCCGCATGTCCTCGTTCTGCGACACCGTCACCTGCGCGAGGTGTGCCTGCAGGATCGAGTTGAGCAGTTCGTCGAAGGCGGCGATCTGCTCGGTGACCCGCAGCAGATGGTCGGAGACGTCCCGGAAGTACGCCTGTATCTCCGGGTCCACCACCCGGATCGGCCGGGTGGCGAGATCCAGGATCGGTCGGCCGAGCGGCACCACGGCCCGCTTCAGCTCCAGGAGTTCGCGCTTGAGCTGGTAGATGCGGCCGGGGTCGGCGCGTGCGCCGTTCTCCGCGAACACATCGGTTTCGACCTGGTCGATGTCCTCCTGCATCGCGTCGGTGACGGTCAGATAGTCGTCGACGACATGGTCCGCGATCGCGTGCAGCACCGCGGCCGGACCCTTGGCGAGCTGGGTTGTGTCGGCCTCCAGCCCCTCGCGCAGCGGCCCCAGCGACCCGTGCCGTCCGTGGCGCACCGTGATGACGAAGTCGTGTCCGACGAAGACCATGATCTCGCCGGTGTCGACCACCTCGCTGGTCGCCGTCAGTTCCTTGTGCTCGACGTAGCAGACCGTTTTGAACACAGCGAACAGCGTGTCGCCGTACCGCTCCACCTTCGGGCGCTGATGGGCGTCCACCGAGTCCTCGACGGCCAGCGGGTGCAGGTCGAAGAGCTCGGCGATGCCGGCGAACTCTCGCTGCGTCGGCTCGTGCAGCCCGAGCCAGACGAACCCCTCGTCGTTCTTGCGGATCCGCTGCACGGTGTCCACGAGATCCCGGCCGCCAGGGACTCTGGCGCCGTCCCGATACGCCACGCAGTTGACCACCGCGGAGCCCAGCGGAGACCGGGCCGGGTGGCTGAGGTCCACGCGATCACGCCGCCGGGCCAGTCGTGCCACCTTGCGCAGGCCGCCGACCCTCCCGAGACTGGTGACCTTCCGCAGATTCCCTGCCATGGACATCTGGATCTCCTTGCGTGGATCCCCTCGCGCCGCTCGTTGCGCCTTGGCGAGCCAGTCTGCCAGGCGAAATCGATCGCCGGAAAAGCCTGTGGGAACGGAAGGTTCCGGTCCGGTTCATGGTTGTCGTGCCGTACGTCCGTGGGGGCAGGCCCGGTGTGAGCGACGGAGCGTCGACCATTCCGGACAAGGCGGTCAACTGGGATGATCTCCTTATGACGCGAACCGACGGGTATCTCCTCGACAACCGCCAGACCGAGGCGGGGCAGCGCTTCGATGCCTTCGCCACCCTCTTCGACCCCACGACGTTCCGGCACATCGAGCGCTTCGGCATCGGATCCGGCTGGCGCTGCTGGGAGGTCGGCGCGGGCGGCACGTCCGTGGTGTCCTGGCTCGCCAAGAAGGTCGGCCCGACCGGACGGGTCGTCGCCACCGACATCGACACCTCGTGGGCCGCCTCGGCAGCCCGGCCGCCGGTCGAGGTCCGCGTCCACGACGTGGGCGCCGAGGAGCCGCCGGGGGAGGGCTTCGACCTCGTCCACGCCCGGCTCGTGCTGGTCCATGTCCCGGACCGGGAACGGGCGTTGCGGTCGATGATCAAGGCCCTGCGGCCCGGCGGACGGCTGCTCATCGAGGACGCCGACCCCGCCCTGCAGCCGCTGCTCTGCCCCGACGAGTACGGCCCCGAGCAGCAGCTCGCGAACCGGCTGCGCCAGGGTTTCCGCAACCTGCTCGCCGATCGCGGCGCCGATCTCGCGTACGGTCGCAAACTCCCGCGCCTGCTGCGCGAGGCCGGCCTGAACGGGGTGGAGGCCGACGCGTACTTCCCCGTCGCCTCGCCTGCCTGCACCGCCCTCGAATCCGCCACGATCCGCCAGATCCGCGACCAGCTCGTCACCGCGGGCCTGGCCACGAACCAGGACATCGACCGCCACCTGGCCAACGTGGCCGCCGGCTCCATGGACCTGGCCACCGCCCCGATGATCTCGGCGTGGGGACGCAAGGGATAAATGCCGAGGGGTGCGTGCGGGGGCGGTCCACTGGCCGTGTGCGGGTACGCCCTGTACGTCAGCCCGCCGGAGGCCTCGCACCATCCGGAGGCCTCCCGCCCACCTTCTCCACCGCCAACGCCCCGGCCCGGCACCCCTCCACGGCTGCCCGCTCCGGCTCGGCGCCCGCGAGGAGGGCCGCGAGGAACGCCCCGGTGAAGGCGTCGCCGGCGCCGGTGGTGTCGTGCGGTGTCGCGGGCGCCGCCGGGACCCGGGCCCGGACGGCACCCCCGTGCGCCACCAGGGCTCCCTCGCCGCCCTGCTTGACGACGACCAGAGGGACATGGCGGCTCAACTTGGCCGCCGCGTCCGCCGGATCGGGCAGCCCGGTCAGCAGGACGGCCTCATCGCGGCTGGGCAGCAGGACGTCCACGCCCTCGGCGAGCTCCAGGAAGCGGTCCACGCCCAGCTCGGCGAGGAACCCCGCGGACGCCGGATCCAGGCTTACGGGTACGCCACGCGCGCGTGCCGACTGCAGCGCCACTGACACCAGCGCCCGGCTCGGCTCGGAGAAGAGCAGATAGCCCGACAGATGCAGCCGCGCCACGCCGTCGAGCAGCGCCGGCGACCAGTTGTCGGGGTCCAGCCGCAGCGAGGCCCCGCTGTCCGTGAGGAATGTGCGCTCGGCCGAAGCGTTCCTGTCCACCAGACAGATCACCGTCCCCGTCGGCGCCTCGGGATCGACGGCAAGGAGCGGTCGTACACCACAATCCGTCAGCTCCCGCTCATGCCAGGCGACCGCGTCCGCGCCCACTCGCCCCAGCATCCGCACGTCCGCGCAGCCCCAATGCGCCGCCCAGCACGCGACATTGGCACCCGCACCGCCCGGCACGGTCCGGATCGCGGCCACCGTGTCCGTGCCCGAAGCGAGCGGGCCGAGGTGCCGGGCGACCACGTCCGTGACCACGTCGCCGACGACGAGCAGCGCCCCGCCGGGCGCGCTCGCACCACGGGCCACCTGCACGGGAGCCGTTCCGCTCACGTCCCGGCCCAGGCCGCCGCGATCCGCCCTGCCAGCCGTACGTTGCCCCGTACCGCAGCAAGATTGGCGCTCAGCGAGGCCCCGTCGGTGTGCCGTACCAGGTAGTCGAGCAGGAACGGCGTCACCGCCTGCCCGCTCACCCCCTCCGCCTCGCACGCGCTCAGCGCGTCGGCGAGCACGCGCGCGTGCAGGGCGGGATCGAGCTGCTCCTCCTCGGGCACGGGGTTGGCGACAATGAGCGCCGATTGCGGCCCGCCCAGCGCGTCCTGGGCGCGCATGACCTCCGCCACCTGCCCGGGGGAGTCCAGCGTCCAGTCCACCGGATGGCCCGAGTCGGACAGATAGAAGCCGGGGAAGCGCTCCGTGCCGTACCCGGCGACCGCCACGCCCAGCGTCTCCAGGCGCTGCAGGGTGGCGGCCACGTCCAGGATCGACTTGACGCCCGCGCACACCACCGTGATCCGGGTGTGCGCCAGCAGGCCCAGGTCGGCGGACTCGTCCTGGGTCACCGTCCACTCCCGGTGCACCCCGCCGAGCCCGCCCGTCGCGAACACGCGTACGCCCGCCTCTGCTGCCAGCAGCGCCGTCGCGGACACGGTCGTCGCCCCGCTCGCGCCCGCCGCCACCGCGAGCGGCAGATCGCGATGCCCCAGCTTGCGGATCCCGTCCTCGTTCGCGACCCGTTCCAACTGCTCCTTGTCCAGGCCGACATGGGGATGCCCGTCGAGCACGGCGATCGTCGCCGGTACGGCACCCTCCTGCCGTACGGCGTCCTCCAGCTCCAGCGCGACCTGGAGATTGCGCGGGCGCGGCAGCCCGTGCGCGATGATCGTCGACTCCAGGGCCACCACGGGCCGGCGCGCGTCGAGCGCCTCCCGTACCTCTTCGGACACCACGAACACGCGCCTGCCTCCTGTCGTCGGGTCTTCCCTCATCTCTGGCGGGTGGCGCGCCCCGTCAAACCCTTGCCTCCCGCGACGTACGACACCAGCCTGGGCACATGACGGACAACACCGCACGTCTCGACCATGTCGTCCTCTGGGTGCGCGATCCGGTCGCCGCGGCCGACTTCTACGAGAAGGCGGTCGGCCTGGAGCCCCTGAGGGTGACCGAATTCGCCGCGGGGAAGGCGTCCTTCCCTTCCGTACGCCTCAACGAGGAGACCATCTTCGACCTCGCGCCCCTGCCGATGGCGGAACGCATGAACATGGTTCCGGGAGCCGCCGACAGCGCGGGCCACCGGGTCAACCACGTGTGCCTGTCCCTGCCGGGGGACGACTTCGACGCCCTGCGCGCCCGGCTGGAGGAGCGGACCGTCCCCGTCTCGGAGTTCACCTACGACTCCTTCGGCGCCCGCGGAAAGGCCAAGCGCAGCTTCTACTTCCGCGACCCGGACGGGAACGTCTTCGAAGCACGGCACTACGTATAGGGTGCGTCGGCACAAGGACCGGAGCGCAAGGGTGCCCACGCGCGCGTGGGCACCCTTTTCAAGGAGTCCGAGGACTCCGGAACTCAGACCGGCCGTACGCCGTTCAGCGCCCCGTGCGGGTCGAGGACGTACTTGCGGCTGGCGCCCTGGTCGAACTCGGCGTAGCCGCGCGGTGCGTCGTCCAGGCTGATCACGGTCGCGTTGACGGCCTTCGCGATGTGCACGCGCTCGTGCAGGATCGCCTTCATCAGCCCCCGGTGGTACCGCATCACCGGGCACTGCCCTGTGGTGAAGCGGTGACTCTTCGCCCATCCCAGACCGAGCCGCACCTTCAGCGTCCCGGTCCTCGCGTCCTGGTCGATCCCGCCGGGGTCGTCCGTGACGTAGAGGCCGGGGATGCCGAGGGCACCGCCCGCGCGCGTGAGGCCCATCAGGGAGTTGAGGACGGTCGCGGGCGCCTCCTGGGCGTTCGGGCCGTGCGCCCGGGCCTCGAAGCCGACCGCGTCGACGGCCGCGTCGACCTCGGGTTCGCCGAGGATCTGCGCGATCTGGTCCTCCACGCCGCCCTGTGAGATGTCGACGGTCTCGCAGCCGAAACTCCGCGCCTGGGCGAGGCGTTCGGCGTTCAGGTCCCCGACGATGACGACGGCGGCGCCCAGGAGCTGCGCCGACGCGGCCGCGGCCAGACCGACCGGGCCCGCCCCGGCGACGTACACCGTCGAACCGACCCCGGCGCCCGCGGTGACCGCGCCGTGGAAGCCGGTCGGGAAGATGTCCGACAGCATGGTCAGGTCGAGGAGCTTCTCGCGTGCCTGGTCCCGGTCGGGGAACGGATACGCGACTGCCCTGTTTCCGTTTCCGCTCATCCGTGATCGCCGTCCCTTCGGCTCCGTGACGTCGGATGCCAGTGACTGTGCGCACGGCGGAGTCTGCTACCGCCCGTGGTTTCCGGCCAGCCTCCGCGCGAGGACGTGTGACTTCTCGGCGGCCCCCGCCGCTCGGGCACACCCGGCGACCCGGCCCCGGCAGGCTGCTCGCCTCCGGCTAGGGTGACCGCCCATGACGACGAACACCCAGGCCACCCCGTCCTTCGCCGTGCACATTCCCGACGCCGAGCTCGAACCGGAGCCGCTGGACCCGGCCCAGATCGTCTCCGGCGAGCCGGTCGTGACGGGCAAGGTGCTGTGGGAGTCCGCCGACGGCAAGCAGCTGCGCGGCATCTGGCAGATCACGCCGGGCGTGGTCACCGACACGGAGGCCAACGAGCTGTTCGTGGTCGTCAGCGGCCGCGCCACGGTCGACGTCGAGGGCGGCGACACGCTGGAGCTGGGCCCCGGCGTCGCGGCGATCCTGCGCGAGGGCGACCGTACGACCTGGACCGTGCACGAGACGCTCCGCAAGGCGTATCACATCAGTCTCTAGAGCCTCTGGCGTTCGTGGCGGTGCCAGGGCCGGGTCAGACGTGCCCCGGCTCCCCGCTCACCCCTGGGCCGCGCCCCGCGCGCGTCGTCCCCGGGTGAACAGCGCCAGGCCGCCCAGCGGCACCAGCAGGCACGCGGCGGTGAGGTTCAGCCAGCCGTAGCTCGCCTGCGCGACGATGAGACCGGCGGTCGCGCCGCCGAGGCCGGCCGACGTGTTCATCGTCAGGTCGGACAGACCCTGCGCGGCCGCCCGCGCGGGCCGCGGCACGGAGTCGGTGAGCAGCGCGGATCCCGACACCAGCCCGGACGACCAGCCCAGGCCCAGGACGAACAGCCCCACGGCGGTCTGCACATGACTGCCCTGCGCCGTTCCGGCGAGCAGCGCGGCGCAGGCCAGCAGCCCGACGGCCAGACCGATCCCGGAGAGCCGCCCGAGCCGGTCCGAGAGCCGGCCCATGAGCGGCGAGAACGCGTACATGCCCGCGATGTGCACGCTGATGACCAGTCCGATCAGGTCGATGCTCGCCCCGTGGTGCCCGAGATCTACGGGCGTCATCGACATGATCGAGACCATGGCCGTGTGCGACACGGCCACCGTCACGAGCGCCAGCCGGGCCCGTGGTGAGGCGGCGACGGCGGCGAAACCGGCCCGGATGGAACGTGCCGCGGCCGTCTGCTCCTCCGCCGGCGCCAGGGCACGGGCGGTCAGCAGGGGGTCGGGCCGCAGCAGCACGGCCACCAGGAGCGCCGAGAGAAGGAAGACTCCGGCCGCCCACAGGAAGGGCCCCGCCGCCTCGGGTATCCCGAGGCCGGAGACGCTGCGCCCCGCGGGCGCGGCGATGTTGGGTCCCAGCACCGCCCCGATCGTGGTCGCCCACACCACGTTCGAGATGGCCCGGGCCCGCCGCTCCGGCTCGGCCAGGTCGGCGGCCGCGAACCGCGACTGCAGATTCGCCGAGGAGGCCGCGCCGAACATGGCCATCCCGAGCAGCAGCAGCGGAAAGTTCCCGATGCTTGCGGCGAGCACGACGACACCCGCTCCTGCCGCGCCGATGAGATACGCCAGCACCAGCCCGGGGCGACGCCCCCGTGCGGTCATCAGCGCGGCCAGCGGCACCGAGAGCACCGCCGTACCGGTGACGGTCGCCGTGGGCGCCAGCCCGGACAGTGACTCGGTGCCGCTGACCTGCTTGGCCAGCACGGTGGCAAGCGCGATCCCGGTGGCGACCCCGAGCCCGCCGAGGATCTGACCGGCGATCAGTACGGCGGTGATACGGCGCCGCAGCGCGGGTATCGCCTCCGCGTCGACGAGCACGCCGGTCTGCCGTTCGACGGCGGTCATGCCGACGACCCGGGGACGGGCGAAGGCCCAGGGACAGGCGAACACTCAGGCACGGGCGCTCCCCGCGGAGGCGACGGAAACGGAACAGGTTCTGATCACCGGCGCAGTCTCCCAGTCCGCACCTGTGTACGAACATGGGTGGAACCGGTCGGGACGCATCCTTGGGCGGACCGGTCGGTGCGCATCCTTGGGTGGACCCATCGATGCGCGTCAGAACAACGGTTCCGGAAGCACCCCCTCCAGAGCGAGCAGCTTCCGCTTCGTCTCCAGCCCGCCCCCGAACCCGCCGATGCCACCGTCGCTCTCGACGACCCGGTGGCACGGCACCACGACCGGCAGCGGGTTCGAGCCCATGGCCACGCCCACCGCCTGCGCCGCACGCGGCTGGCCGACCCGCCCGGCGAGGTCGCCGTAGCCCACGACCGCGCCGAAGGGGACGCCGGACGCCAGCTCGCGCAGCACCTGACGGTTGAACCCGGAGATCAGCGACCAGTCCAGCGGCAGCTCGAAGTCGCGCCGCTCGCCCGCGAAGTACGCGTCGACCTGGCGTATCGCCTCGGCCAGGAGCGGCGACCCGGGCGCCTCGACGGGCTCGGTGCCGAGGCGGGACGCGAGCCGGTCGAGGGCCTTGTCACGCACGGAGTCGGTGGCGTGGAACACGACGTTCACCAGGCCCTCGTGCGTCGCCGCCAGCAGCAGCGGACCGATGTCCGTGCCGACGACTGCCCACACGACCTGCTGCTCGTTCTGCGCATGGCTGCTCATGCGATCCACCGTACGGCGCGCCACTGACAACGCCCGTGGCGCGCTCGCAGCCCCCGGCCCGCACCACGGACGCTCACGGGCTGCGCGGGCCGCACCTCGGCCCGTGCGCCTGTTCACCGCCCTTGCAGCGCCTCGCGGACCACGTCCGGCTTGTTGGTGATGACGCCGTCGACGTCGTAGTGCGCGACGCGTCGCGCACTGTCCGCGTCGTTCACCGTCCACGTGAAGATCTCCACCGGCCGGCCGTGCGGACCGTCGAACGCGTGGAGCGCGGCGACGTACCCGGACGAGATGGTGGTGTACGACGAGTTGATCTGGTCGGCGAACTGCGCGTATTCGTGCAGCTGCGCCACCGAGGGCGTGCCCAGGAAGGCCGTCTTGATGGCGGGCCGCAGGTCGTGGACCGTGCGCACACTGTCCGCACTGAAGCTCTGGACGACCAGCCTGCTCTTGAGGTGCGCCGGGTCCAGCCAGCCGTCGTTGCTCAGAAGCTTGAGGGTCTGCCGCTCGATGCCCGGATACAGCTCGGGGTTCTTGATCTCCAGGACGAGCTTCTGGTGGTTGTGCGACACGCGGTTCATGTACTGGTTCAGCGTCGGCACGCGCGTGCCCTTGTACTGGGAGCCGAACCAGCTCCCCGCGTCCAGCCGTGCGATCTCCGCGGCGGTGAAGTCCTTGACGTTCCAGGGGGCGCGGCCGGGATAGACCTGCTCGACGTCGGTCGTGCGCGCCAGCGAGGCGTCGTGCAGGACGACGAGCCTGCCGTCCTTGGTGCGCTGGACGTCGTTCTCGACCCAGCGGAAACCCATGGCGGCCGCCTTGTCGATGGAGGCCAGCGTGTTCTCGGGAGCGTAGGCGGAGGCACCCCGGTGGGAGACGATCACCGGAGTGCCACCCTCGGTCTTGGCCCGGGCGCCGGAGGTGGGGAGGACCAGGAGAGCTCCTCCGAGAAGCGCGGCGGTCGTAGCGGCGGCAACGCGCGCGTGCATAGGTACTCCTCACGTCGAGCTCACGTCGAGCGATCACTGACAGCACCAGAGTGACAGCAGAGGGTGAACGATGGAGGGATGCAGAATGGCCACGGATTACATGGACTTGCCCAAGTCCGCTCACTGGTACCGCACAAGTGCGGCGAGGCCGTGATTCTTTGCCGGAAAATCGTTCGACCATTCCGGTGCGGGTCATACTCTCTGCCTCAACCCTGGGCACTCACGCAGTCCTGAGGGCGGGGGGCATTTCAGGGATTTCCAGGAGTAACAGGGCGGGAAGGGCAGCCGCGCATGCAGGGCACGGTCGACGGATTCAGCTACGGACTCGTCACGCCGCTTGTGGCGTACCTCATGGCCTGCCTGGGCGGAGCGCTGGGCCTGCGCTGCACCACCAGATCGATGCTCGTGGCCCGCTCCTGGCGGGCCGGCTGGCTCGCCCTCGGCTCGGCGGCGATCGGCTCCGGCATATGGACCATGCACTTCATCGCGATGATGGGGTTCACGGTCCAGGAGACCCCGGTTCACTACGACAAACCGACGACGTTCGCGAGCCTGGGCGTGGCGATCGTGATGGTCGGCGTCGGAATCTTCATCGTCGGCTACCGGGGCGCCACCGGAACGGCCCTCTTCACCGGGGGCACCATCACCGGCCTGGGCGTCGCCTCCATGCACTACCTGGGCATGGCCGGCATGCGCCTCAACGGGAAGCTCGAATACAACACCTTCACCGTGTCCGTCTCCGTCGTGATAGCCGTGGTCGCGGCCACCGCCGCGCTGTGGGCGGCCGGACAGGTCCGGGGATTCCTGTGGAGCGTGGGCGCCAGCCTCGTCATGGGTCTCGCCGTCACCGGCATGCACTACACGGGCATGGCCGCGCTCAGCGTCCATCTGCACGGCGCCGGCAGCACGCCGTCCGGCGACTCGCCCGCCGCGCTGCTCGCGCCCATGATGATCGGCCCGCTGGCCTTCCTGTGCCTGGCGGGTGTCGTCGTGATGTTCGACCCGATGATGGTCATGGGCAAGCCCGACTGGACGCCCACGGAGGTCCAGCCCGGCATCCCGGCCCACTCCACCGCCCACCGCCCCGGCCGCCGTCATCTGCCGGGGGCCGGCCGGCGCACCGGACACCGCAGTTCCCGCACCCCGCAGAACTGGTGATCCGACCCCGTTGTCAGTGCGGGGTCGTACGGTGGATTCCATGCGGCCCGTATCCAAGATCGAACGTTCGGTGGCGCCTTTCGAGGTCGTCAGCCCCTACCAGCCGAGTGGTGACCAGCCTGCGGCCATCGCCGAGCTGGAGAAGCGCATCCGTGCAGGTGAGAAGGATGTCGTCCTGCTGGGTGCGACCGGCACCGGCAAGTCCGCCACCACCGCGTGGATGATCGAGAAGCTTCAGCGCCCCACCCTGGTGATGGCCCCGAACAAGACCCTGGCCGCCCAGTTGGCCAACGAGTTCCGCGAGCTGCTGCCGAACAACGCCGTCGAGTACTTCGTCTCGTACTACGACTACTACCAGCCCGAGGCATACGTCCCGCAGTCGGACACCTACATCGAGAAGGACTCCTCGATCAACGAGGAGGTCGAGCGGCTGCGCCACTCCGCGACCAACTCGCTGCTCACCCGCCGCGACGTCGTCGTGGTCGCCTCGGTCTCCTGCATCTACGGCCTCGGTACGCCTCAGGAGTACGTGGACCGGATGGTCTCGCTCAAGGTCGGCGACGAGATCGACCGCGACGACCTGCTGCGCCGCTTCGTGGACATCCAGTACACGCGCAACGACGTGGCCTTCGCGCGCGGCACCTTCCGGGTCCGCGGCGACACCATCGAGATCTTCCCGGTCTACGAGGAGCTGGCCGTCCGCATCGAGATGTTCGGTGACGAGATCGAGGCCCTCTCCACGCTCCACCCGCTCACCGGTGAGGTCATCAGCGACGACCAGCACGTCTACGTGTTCCCGGCGTCCCACTACGTGGCGGGCCCCGAGCGCATGGAGCGGGCGGTCAACGACATCGAGAAGGAACTCGGCGAGCGCCTGGCCGAACTGGAGAAGCAGAGCAAGCTGCTGGAGGCCCAGCGGTTGCGGATGCGCACGACGTACGACATCGAGATGCTCCGCCAGATCGGCTCGTGCTCGGGCGTGGAGAACTACTCGATGCACTTCGACGGCCGTGAGCCCGGCTCCCCGCCGAACACGCTGATCGACTACTTCCCGGACGACTTCCTGCTCGTCATCGACGAGTCGCACAACACGGTCCCGCAGATCGGCGCCATGTACGAGGGCGACGCCTCCCGCAAGCGCACCCTGGTGGACCACGGCTTCCGCCTGCCCTCCGCGCTGGACAACCGCCCCCTGAAGTGGGAGGAGTTCCAGGAGCGCATCGGCCAGACCGTCTACCTGTCGGCGACTCCCGGCAAATACGAGCTGTCGCGCGGTGACGGCTTCGTCGAGCAGATCATCCGCCCCACCGGCCTCATCGACCCCGAGGTCGTCGTCAAGCCCACCGAGGGGCAGATCGACGACCTGGTGCACGAGATCCGCACGCGCACCGCGAAGGACGAGCGCGTCCTGGTCACCACGCTCACCAAGAAGATGGCCGAGGACCTCACCGACTACTTCCTGGAACTCGGCATCCAGGTGCGTTACCTGCACAGCGACGTCGACACGCTGCGCCGCGTCGAGCTGCTGCGCGAGCTGCGCGCGGGCGAGTTCGACGTCCTGGTCGGCATCAATCTCCTCAGGGAGGGCCTCGACCTGCCCGAGGTCTCCCTGGTGTCGATCCTCGACGCCGACAAGGAGGGCTTCCTGCGCTCTGGCACCTCCCTGATCCAGACCATCGGCCGCGCGGCGCGCAACGTGTCCGGCCAGGTCCACATGTACGCCGACCGGATCACCCCGGCGATGGAGAAGGCCATCGAGGAGACCAACCGCCGCCGGGAGAAGCAGGTCGCCTACAACACGGAGCGCGGCATCGACCCGCAGCCCCTCCGCAAGAAGATCAACGACATCGTGGCGCAGATCGCTCGCGAGGACGTCGACACGGAGCAGCTGCTCGGCTCGGGCTACCGCAAGACGAAGGACGGCAAGGGCGCCAAGGCCCCGGTCCCCGCGCTCGGCGGCAAGGCGGCCAAGTCCGCCAAGGGCAAGCAGACGGTGCCGACCGACCGCCCCGCGGCCGAACTCGCCGGGCAGATCGAGGAGATGACCGAGCGGATGCGCGCCGCCGCCGCGGACCTGCAGTTCGAGATCGCCGCCCGGCTGCGCGACGAGGTCTCCGAGATGAAGAAGGAGCTGCGCCAGATGAAGGAGGCGGGGCAGGCCTGACCTGCCCGGCAGGGATCCGGCCGGACCCCGGATCCCCTGCGCTGAGCGCTGTGTTGCAAGACCGACACAAAGTGCGCCCCAGGGTTCGGCACTGTCAGTGCCGCTGCGTAGGGTTCTGGTCATCCGCGGATTCCGCGGCAACAGGGGACAGTTCGAGAGGGGAACAGCGCGTGACGGTCAACATGACCAAGGGTCAGGCCATCAGTCTGCAGAAGAACGACGGGGGCACGCTCACCGCGGTGCGGATGGGGCTCGGCTGGCAGGCGGCCCCGCGACGCGGGCTGTTCGGCTCGCGCACCCGGGAGATCGACCTCGACGCCTCGGCCGTGCTGTTCGCGGACAAGCAGCCGGTGGACGTCGTCTTCTTCCGCCACCTCGTGAGCGACGACGGCTCCGTGCGGCACACCGGTGACAACCTCGTCGGCGGTGTGGGCCAGGGCGGCGACGACGAGGCCATCCTCGTCGACCTGCAGCGCGTCCCGGTCCACATCGACCAGATCGTCTTCACCGTGAACTCGTTCACGGGCCAGACCTTCGCGGAGGTGCAGGACGCGTTCTGCCGTCTGGTCGACGAGACCAACGGCCAGGAGCTCGCCCGGTACACGCTGGCCGGCGGCGGCCAGTACACGGCGCAGATCATGGCGAAGGTCCACCGGGCGGGCGCGGGCTGGCAGATGACGGCCCTGGGCACCCCGGCCAACGGCCGCACCTTCCAGGACCTGATGCCGGCGATCCTGCCGCACCTGTAGGCAGCGGGCGTACAGCACACGAAGCGACGTAGGGGGACAAGGCGATGACGGCCGAGCTGGTCCGGGGGCAGAACCATCCGCTCTCCCAGGCCCGACTTGAGGTCCGCGTGTCGGCAGGCAAGCCGGTCGTGGCCGGGGCCACGCTCAGCGACGAGCAGGGCAAGGTCCGCGGCGTCGAATGGGTGGCCCATCCCGGCGCGCCCACGCTGCCAGGACTCGAGGTCTCCAAGCAGGCGGCGGCCGACCACCGCCTCGCCTTCGACCTGGACGCCGTGCCGGAGAGCGTGCACCGCGTCAGCGTGCTGCTCGCACTGCCCTCCGGCGTCGGCGGCCCGGTCCGGTTCGGCGCCGTCGCCGCCCCCTTCATCGCGGTCACCGGCCTCGACGGATCCGAGGTCGCCAGCTACACCATCACAGGCCTGGACGCCGAGTCGGCGGTCGTCGCCCTGGAGCTCTACCGACGCCAGGGCGCCTGGAAGGTCCGCGCGGTCGGACAGGGATACGCGGGCGGCCTCGCCGAACTCCTCACCGACCAGGGCCTGCCCGAGGCCCGGCAGCTCGCGGGCAGCATCAATGAAGCCGTGGCCCAGGGCCTGGCGCGCAGCGTGGCGGCACCCCCGCCCCGCACGCCCGACGGGGACCGCTCCCGGACGGCAGCCGCCTCCGCCGGGGCCCCGGACCAGCCCTACGCCGCTCCCCAGAACACCTCCGGGAACGGCATGCCCGCGCACACCGGCCACTCCGGCGCCCACCCGCAGCCGGACCCCTCCGCGGTCACCCAGCCGTCCGCGCCCACCGCCGGTGGCCCCGTCAACTACAGCCACCCCGGCCGGCAGAACGTGGCGCCGCCCCCGCCCCCGCCGACCGCACCCCCGGCGCAGCCCGGGCAGCCCGCCCAGCCCGTGGCCGGCGACGCGACCGGCTGGTCCATGGAGGAGCGGCTCTACAACCAGGTGTGGGGCATGTTCGAGGACTTGGCCCGCAGCACCGCGGCGTACCGCAGCGCGGTGGACTTCGCCGACTCACGCCTGGAGCAGGAGCTCGACAAGGCCCTGTCCGACCCGCGCAGTCGCATCGGCGGGCAGGGGGACGCGGCGCGCGAGGCGGCCCGCACCAAGCACGCAGACCTGGTCGACCAGGCCCGGGCGGCCCTCGACCGCGACCTGGCCCAGCTCACCGCCGAGTCCGAGGTGGTCGAGCCCGCGCTGCCCATGGCGTACGCAGGCTGGGACAACCCGGTCTGGCACGGCTACCGGGTGCCGATGGAGGTTCCCATGGCGGTGCGCCTCGGCAACCTCAGCCTGCCCGAGAGCGAGCGCCTGAGCATTCCGATGCTGGTCCGCCTGCCATTGGAGCGCGGTCTGTGGATCGACAGCGGCCGCGCCTCGCTCGACGGTTCGCTCGCCGACTCCGACCAGCTGCGCCGCCTGGCCATGGACACGGCGGTGGCGCAGGCCGCGCGGCTGCTCGCCGTCTATCCGGCGGGCGACTTCACCGTCCATGTGATCGACCCGGCCGGTTCGGGGGCGTCCTCCCTCGCGCCGCTGGTGCACTCCGGTGTGCTCGCCGGGCCGCCGGCCGCCGGCGCTGCGGGCGTGGCGGACGTCCTCGCCCGGCTCACCCAGCGCGTCGACCTGGTGCAGATGGCGGTGCGTGGTGGCGCGGCCGACTCGCTGCCGCCCGGCTTCGACACCGCTGAGCAACTGCTGATCGTCAACGACTTCCCGCACGGCTTCGACGACCGCGCCGTCACCCAGCTGCGCTATCTCGCGGACGAGGGGCCGGCCGTCGGCGTCCATCTGATGATGGTCGCCGACCGGGAGGACGCCACCGCCTACGGGCCCCTGCTCGACCCGCTGTGGCGCGCGCTGATGCGCCTCACCCCGGTGCCCGACGATCATCTGGCCGACCCCTGGGTCGGGCATGCCTGGACGTACGAGCCCGCCCTCATCCCCCCCGACAGCCAGGTGCTCCAGCATGTGCTCACCCAGGTGTCGGCGGCCCGTCGCTCATGGGGCCGCTGACGCTCGCCCGAGCCTGCGTCAAGCACCAGTAAAGTCCCGTGACCAGGGGATTTGGTCCTTCTTTTACTATCCCCTTTACCTTTCCTTGGTGATTCGGTACTCTTTTCCACACGGAGGGGAGTACTCCCTACCTACTGCGGCGTACCCGTCAATACGGATCAGGCCAGATCCCGGGGCGTCGGCCCGCAGGCACCGGACGCATCACGCGCCCCGGCCGCCTCGGGTGGAAGAGACCTCCGGCAGCGACGACGCTGACATTTGCCGTTACGTACTGCCGGAGGCGCAGTGGATGTTTCAGTGACCCTGTGGGTCCTTACCATCGTGGGCCTAGCCGCCCTGATCGCGGTCGACTTCTTCATCGGCCGCAAACCCCATGACGTATCCATCAAGGAAGCCGGAATCTGGACGGTCGTCTGGATCGCCCTGGCCGGACTGTTCGGACTCGGACTGCTCCTCTTCTCCGGCGGAGAGCCCGCGGGGGAGTTCTTCGCCGGCTTCATCACCGAGAAGTCGCTGAGCGTCGACAACCTCTTCGTCTTCGTCCTGATCATGGCGAAGTTCGCGGTGCCCTCGCAGTACCAGCAGCGAGTGCTCCTCGTCGGCGTCCTCATAGCGCTCGTCCTGCGCGCGATCTTCATCGCTGCGGGTGCCGCGATCCTCGCGAGCTTCGCGTGGGTCTTCTACATCTTCGGCGCGTTCCTCATCTACACCGCCTGGAAGCTCATCCAGGAGGCCAGGGCAGACGACGAGGACGAGGAGTTCGAGGAGAACCGGCTGCTCAAGGCCGCCGAGCAACGCTTCGGCGTGGCCGACCGCTACCACGGCACCAAACTGTGGATCCAGCAGAACGGCAAGCGCGTCATGACGCCGATGCTGGTCGTGATGCTCGCGATCGGCACCACGGACGTCCTGTTCGCGCTCGACTCGATCCCTGCGATCTTCGGCCTGACCCAGGACCCGTACATCGTCTTCACCGCCAACGCGTTCGCCCTGATGGGTCTGCGCCAGCTGTACTTCCTCATCGGCGGACTGCTCAGGAAGCTGGTTCACCTCAGCTACGGCCTGTCGGTCATCCTCGGCTTCATCGGCATCAAGCTCGTGCTGCATGCCTTGCACGAGTCCGGCGTCCACGTTCCCGAGATCTCCATCCCGGTCTCGCTCGGCGTGATCTGCGCGGTCCTGGTGATCACCACGATCACCAGCCTGATGGCGTCCAAGAAGCAGGCGGCGCGCGAAGAGGCCGAGAGCGCCCCGAAGGACAGCATCGACGTCTGACCGCGTCAGACGTAGGAACAACCATCCCGGGAGCGGTGCGCGGCGAATTGCCGGGACCCGCTCCCGGTGCTTGCTTGGTCTAGTGCGTTCCCCGACCCGGGGAACGCACCGGCCGAGCGGAGGCAGCCATGAAGTTCGTACAGATCATCGACTTCGAAACCGAGCGCATCGACGAGATGCGACAGCTGGTCGAGGAGGCGGACCAGCGCTTCGCGGGCCGCAGCGGCGGCGCCACGCACCGCATGGTCCTGCACGACCGCGGCAACCCCAACCGCTACCTCGTGGTGATCGAGTTCCCGTCGTACGAGGACGCCATGCGCAACAGCCAAGACCCCGAGACGAGCAAGATGGCGGAGCAGATCGCTGCGCTGTGCACCAGGCCGCCGTCCTTCACCGACTGCGACCTTCAGGAGATGACGGAGATGAAGTAGTGGCATGGACCGGTGAAGGGCCCCGCGCCACCGGAGTGCGGGGCCCGAGTGCGCCTGGGACGATCACTGCATGATCGTTCCGATCCGATCGCTCATGACGCGGTGGACGGCCTTCGTTCCCATGGTCGCCGTGGTCCTGCTGGCTTTCACCTGGGGTCGCGACCTGCCCGGTGCCGCCGTCGCCCTGGTGACACTGGTCCTCGCCGGCGCCGTGCTGGCCGCCGTCCATCACGCCGAGGTGATCGCGCACCGCGTCGGCGAACCTTTCGGCTCTCTCGTCCTCGCCGTCGCCGTCACGATCATCGAGGTCGCACTGATCGTCACCCTCATGGCGGACGGCGGCGACAAGAGCTCGACCCTGGCTCGCGACACGGTGTTCGCAGCCGTGATGATCACCTGCAACGGAATCGTCGGGGTGTGCCTCCTCGTCGCCTCACTGCGCCACGGACTCGCGGTCTTCAACGCGGAGGGCACCGGAGCCGCCCTCGCGACCGTCGCGACACTGGCCACGCTCAGCCTGGTCTTCCCGACCTTCACCACCAGCAAGCCCGGCCCCGAGTTCTCCACCGCCCAGCTCACCTTCGCCGCACTCGCCTCGCTGGTCCTGTACGGGCTGTTCGTGGCGACCCAGACCGTGCGCCACCGCGACTACTTCCTGCCGATCACCCGGCACGGCGAGGTGATCGACGCCGACGACCACGCCGACGCGCCCTCCTCCCGTACCGCCTGGATCAGCCTCGGGCTGCTCGGCCTGGCCCTCGTCGGAGTCGTCGGCCTCGCCAAGGGCGTGTCGCCCACCATCGAGTCCGGCGTCGAGGCGGCCGGCATGCCGCACTCCGTGGTCGGCGTGATCATCGCGCTGCTCGTGCTGCTCCCCGAGACCATCGCCGCGGTACGCTCGGCCCGCCGCGACCGGGTGCAGACCAGCCTGAACCTCGCACTCGGCTCGGCCATGGCCAGCATCGGCCTCACGATCCCCGCCGTCGCCCTCGCCACCATCTGGCTCTCCGGACCGCTCGTCCTCGGCCTGAGTTCCACCCACATGGTGCTGCTCGTGTTGACCGTGGTGGTGAGCTCGCTGACCGTCGTCCCCGGACGGGCCACGCCACTCCAGGGCGGTGTGCACTTGGTGGTGTTCGCCGCCTACTTGGAGCTCGCCATCAACCCGTAACGCGCAATCCGCAGCGTGACCCCGCGCACGCACCGCCGGTCACGCCGGTCAGTCCGTGGCCGGTGCCACCGCCAGCCGCCGCACCGGGAGCGTCTCCGGCAGCAACGCGAAGCACCCGAGGCTGAGCAGGGCGATCCCCGTCAGATACGCGGCCACACCCCAGGGGACCCGCTCCCCGTGCGCCACCGCAGTCGCCACGATCGGCGTGAGCGCGCCCCCGAGCACCCCGCCCAGGTTGTAACCCACCGCGGCGCCCGTGCAGCGCACCCGGGGCTCGTACAACTCCGGCAGACAGGCGGCGATCACGGCGAACATGGTGATGAACGCGAGCAGCGCCACCACGAAGCCGAGAAACATCAGCAGCGGCTCACCGGTCGACAGCAGCGCGATCATCGGGAACATCCACAGCGCGGCGGCCGCACAGCCCGCCAGACACAGTGGCCGCCGCCCGTAACGGTCGCTGAGCACCGCCACCAGCGGCGTCAGGGACCCCTTCACCACCACCGCGGCCATGATGCAGCCCAGCATGACGGTACGGCTCACACCGAGCCGCTCGACGCCGTAGGCGAGCGCCCAGGTCGTCACGGCGTAGAACACCGCGTACCCGACCGCGAGTCCACCGGCCGTCAGCAGCACCAGCCGCCAGTGGTCACGCACCACCTCGGCGAGTGGCACACGCGCGTGCTCCCGCATTTCGAGAAACCGCGGACTCTCCGCGAGCGAACTGCGCAGCCACAGCCCCGCGGCCGCGAGCACTCCCGCCGCCCAGAACGGCACCCGCCACCCCCACGCCGCGAACTGCGCGTCGGACAGACCGGCGGACAGCGCCAGCATCACGCCGTTGGCCAGCACGAACCCCAGCGAGGGGCCGATCTGCGGAAAGCTCGACCACAGGCCGCGCCGCCCGGCGGGCGCGTGCTCCGCCGTCAGCAGCACCGCCCCGCCCCACTCCCCGCCGAGCCCGAGCCCCTGCACAAAACGCAGCACAAGAAGGAGCACGGGAGCGGCTGTACCAATCGTGTCGTACGTCGGCACACAGCCGACCGCGACGGTCGCCGCACCGGTCAGCAACAGCGAAGCGACCAGGACCGGCCGCCGCCCGCGCCGATCCCCGAGGTGCCCGAAGAGCACCGACCCGAGCGGGCGCGCGACGAACCCGACGCCGAACGTCCCGAAGGCCGCCAGCGTCCCCGCCAGCGGCGAGAACGTCGGGAAGAACAGCGGCCCCAGGACCAGCGCGGCCGCCGTCCCGTAGACGAAGAAGTCGTAGAACTCGATGGCCGTCCCGGCGAGCGAGGCCGCCGCGAGCCGGAGCATGGAAGGCGCCCTTACGGAGCGTACGTCGTGCATGCCGCGTCAACTACCCACGGTGACCGCCGGTTACGGGGCGTGCGGGGGCGTACGCCGAGTCAGTAGGTGACGGTGATGCGCCGCGCGGGACCGTCGGCGCGCACCGTGCCGCCGTAGGGGATGACCAGTTGCGGATCGGTGTGACCGAAGTCCACATCGAAGACAACCATCATCTCTGGGGCATACATGCCGAGGGCCTTGAGGACGGCCTCGCGCTGCTCCCGCGCGTAACGCGCCTTCGCCTCGGCGTCGTTGGGGCGTTCGAAGGACCATGCCTTCGCGCGCCCCATCAAGAGGGCGGGGAAGCGTTGCAGCAGTCCGCGCTCGCCCATGCTGCGCAGGATCCAGAAGACGTCGTTGGCGCTCGGCATGTCCTCCGAGGTCTCCAGGAACAGCACCTGGCCGTCGTACACGGAAGTGTCGTGCGCGATCTCGCGGTCCGCCATCAGCAGCCACGACAGGATCTCGATGTTGCCGCCCCAGGAGCGCGCCTCGACCACGCGGTCGGGGCGGTGCCAGATCCAGCCGCCGCCCGGTTCCGTCGCGGGCTCCGAGTCGAAGGTCGCCGGGTCCTGCCAGGGACGGTTGACGTCCCCGAAGCGCTCGGCGGGCCGCAGTTCGTAAGGTCCGGACGTGAAGAGCGCGGCCCGCAGCGACTCGGCCGTCAGCTTCGGGTTCGCGCGGATCAACTCCCGGTCCAGCAGCGGCAGTACGGTGATCTGGTCGTCGCCGCCGATCGAGGCGATCACGGCCTTGACCGTGGGGTCGGCGAACGCCGCGTGGATGTCGTCGGCCCGTTCCCGCGGCGTCGCACCCATTTTCCGGGTCGTCGGATACTCGACCGGTTCGAGGCCGTACTCCTTGCGCAGCCGTTCCAGGCCCAGTTCGTAGGGGAGCGGCAGGAGCCCCGGAAGCCCCGAGGACGGCGAGAGCACGGCTATGCGGTCGCCGGGTGAGGGCTTGGGCGGATACGACGGAAGGCACGGCGCAGGGTCCGACGGTGTGGTCATGGCGGGAGGGTACGGCCCGTCGTCGCGCCGGCGCACCGTGATAAACCGGGTCTGAGCAGCGGTCCTCGACGGGCCGGCAGACCTGAAGGACCGGAGGAACCGTGCCCCGCACCCTCGCCAACGCCCCGATCATGATTCTCAACGGGCCCAACCTGAACCTGCTCGGGCAGCGTCAGCCGGAGATCTATGGCTCCGACACGCTCGCCGACGTCGAGGCGCTGTGCGCCAAGGCGGCGGCCGCGCACGGCGGCACGGTGGACTTCCGCCAGTCCAACCACGAGGGCGAGTTGGTGGACTGGATCCACGAAGCGCGCCTGAACCACGCCGGCATCGTGATCAATCCGGCCGCCTACTCGCACACGTCCGTCGCCATCCTGGATGCGCTCAACACCTGCGACGGCCTTCCTGTGGTGGAGGTCCACATCTCCAACATCCACCAGCGCGAGGAGTTCCGGCACCACTCGTACGTCTCGCTGCGCGCCGACGGCGTCATCGCGGGGTGCGGTGTGCAGGGGTACGCGTTCGCGGTGGAGCGGGTGGCCGCGCTGGCGGGGGCGGGGCAGGCGGACGCCTAGGCGACCCGTACCGGCCGAGCGGGGATCGCAGGGCCCCCGTCGGCCGGGCCCGGTTCAGAGGCGGCCCGCCTCCACGATGCGCCGCAGGAACTGCCGGGTGCGCTCCTCGCGCGGGTCGCCGAAGACCTGCTCGGCCGTGCCGCGCTCCAGCACGGTGCCGCCGTCCAGGAAGCAGACCTGGTCGGCGACCTCGCGGGCGAAGCCCATCTCGTGCGTGGCCAGCACCATCGTCATGCCGTCGTCCTTCAGGTCCCGGACGACGGTGAGGACCTCGCCCACGAGCTCCGGATCGAGGGCCGCGGTGATCTCGTCCAGGAGCAGCAGCCGGGGCCGTACGGCCAAGGCGCGGACGATGGCCGCCCGTTGCTGCTGGCCGCCGCTGAGCCGGTCCGGGTACTCGCCCGCCTTGGCGCCGAGTCCGAGCCGCTCCAGCAGCTCAACCGCGTGCGCTTCCGCGTCCGCCCGGTCCACGCCGTGCACGCGGCGCGGCGCGAGGGTGATGTTCTCCAGGACGGTCATGTGCGGAAAGAGGTTGTACGCCTGGAAGACCACGCCGATCCGGCGGCGCACCGCATCTTGGTCGGCACGCGGGTCGGTGATCTCCTCGCCGTCCAGCCAGATCGCGCCGTCGTCGATCTCCTCCAGGAGGTTCGTGCAGCGAAGCAGCGTCGACTTGCCGGACCCGGAGGCACCGATCAGCGCGGTCACCGTGTGCGGGGCGACCTCCAGATCGACGTCCCGCAGCACGACGGAGCTGCCGAAGGTCTTACGGACGGACTCCATCCGCAGGACGGGGGAGGCGTCGGGGGTGGCGGTCATATGGTCCCTCCCTGAGCCCGCCGGCGGTCCATGCGGGCCGTGACCCAGTCCGTGAAGCGGGTCATCGGGATGGTCAGCGCCACGAAGAGCAGGCCCGCGACGATGTACGGAGTGAAGTTGAGGCTGCGGCCCTCGATGATGTCGGCCGCGCGTACGGCGTCGATCGCGCCGCCGATCGACACGAGCCCGGTGTCCTTCTGGAGCGACACCAGGTCGTTGAGCAGCGGCGGCACCTGGCGCCGTACGGCCTGAGGCAGCACTACGTAGCGCAGCGACTGCCGGTTGCTGAGACCCAGCGAGCGGGCCGCCGCACGCTGCGAGGGGTGGACGGACTCGATGCCGGCGCGGAACACCTCGGCGACGTACGCCGAATACGTCAGCGTCAGCGCCGTGCCGCCGAGCAGCACCGGGTCGACGGTGACGCCCTGCAGCCGCAGCGCGGGAACCCCCAGAACGACGATGATCAGGTTGATGATCAGCGGGAGCCCGCGGAAGAAGTCGGTGTACGCGGCCGCCAGTACCCGGAGCGGAAAGAACACCGGGCCGCGCAGCGTGCGGGCGATGGCGATCAGCATGCCCAGGACGATGACGGCGGCGCCGCACACCAGCAGCAGCCGGATGTTCAGCCACAGCCCCTTGAGGACCTTGGGGAACGCCTCGCGCGCGTACTGGCCGCTGAAGAACGTCTCCTTGGTCACCTGCCAGCCGGGTGCGTTGACCACGACGAAGTAGAGGACAAGGCCCGTGACGAGGGTGGACAGCGCCGCGATCGCGGTGGCGCGGCGGGCACGGCTGCTCTTGTAGCGCTCGCGTTCGAGCCGCCGCGCCGAGGGGATGTAGCCGTCGCCCGCGCCGGGCATGTCACCGTTGTCGTCCGCGCCCTCCTGGCCGGACTCCTGCTTCGTCACGGTCACTTGAGCACCGGGGCGTCGACGGCGTCCGAGAGCCACTGCGTCTCGATCTTCGCGAGCGTGCCGTCCTTGCGCAGGGCGTCCACGGCGCCCGTCACGCAGGAGGTGAGCGCGCTGCCCTTGTCGAGTACGAGCCCGAACTGCTCGGGCGTGCCGCCCTGGTTCTCGAACTGCCCGACGATCTTCGCGTTCGTCACCTCGGCCGCCGTGATGTAGAAGGCGGTCGGCAGGTCGGTGACGATGGCGTCGACCTGGCCGTTCTTCAGCGCGGCCTTGGCCTGGTCGTTCTTGGCGTACGCGGCGGCCTCCTGAGTGGGCTTCACCACGTCGCTGATGTAGTCGAGGCTGGTGGTGCCCACCTGGGCGCCCAGCTTCAGGCCCTTGAGGTCCGCGATGCTCGTCGCCTTCGCGGCCTTGGAGCCCTTCAGCGCGATGACGGCCTGGCGCACGTCGTAGTAGCCGGACGAGAAGTCCACGGCCTTCTTGCGCTCGGCGCTGATCGACACCTGATTGATGTCGAAGTCGAAGGTCTTCTCACCGGGCGCGAAGGCCTTGTTGAAGGGGATGCTCTGCCAGACGACATCGCTCTTGGCGTAGCCCAACTGCTTGGCCACGGCATACGCGACCGCTGACTCGAACCCCTTGCCGCTGGCCGGCTTGTCGTCCTTGAACCACGGCTCGTACGCGGGCTCGTCGGTCGCGATCGTCAGCTTGCCGGACGCCTGCGTGCCCAACGTGCTCTTCGCGCAGGTCTGCTTGCCGGAAGCGGAGGCTTTGCCCGATGCCGTCGTCGACGGCTGCGGAGCGCAGCCGACCGCGGTGGCGAGCAGAGCGACAGTGGCGGCGGAGACGGCGCGGCGCAGGGCGCTTCTGGCAATGTGCATGGCGGGAGAGTGGCAGTGCACCCTCCTGTTTGTCGAGGTCACGGGCGCAACTGTCCGCATAGTGGGAACGGGTGTTGCGTTCTTGTGAACACCGGCTGAGAGGTGCGCCGGGGCCGCCGGCCGAGGGCGGGGATCGGAAGGCCGGCGGCCCGTTCCGCGCAGGAGCCGTCTTCCTGTGCGGGGCTACCTCCAGTGGACTGCGCCAATGTAGGCGCCGGGAGCGCGCGCATGACACCGGCGCGTGCGCTCGGTTCACACGGGGCGCGTGACGGCGTGCGTGGTGGGGGAGTGCGCGCCGGGCGCGCGACGCCTCATCAGCCCCCCGCGCACAACACCCAGCTGTGCGCGGGGCGTGACTCACCAACCCCGCGCGTGCCACTCCGGCAGATGCGGCCGCTCCGCGCCCAGCGTCGTGTCGTTGCCGTGGCCCGGATAGACCCAGGTCTCGTCCGGCAGCTCGCCGAAGATCTTCGTCTCGACGTCGTGGATGAGACTGGCGAACGCCTTCGGGTCCTTGCGTGTGTTGCCCACACCACCCGGGAACAGACAGTCCCCCGTGAACACATGAGGGTGCCCGTGCGGGTCGTCGTAGACCAGGGCGATGGAGCCCGGCGTGTGGCCCACCAGATGGCGCGCCGTCAGCTCGACGCGCCCCACCCGGATCGTGTCGCCGTCCTGGACGGGTACGTCGGTCGGCACCGGGATGCCCTCGGCGTCGTCCCGGCCCGCGTAGGTGCGCGCACCGGTGGCCGCGACGACCTCCGCGAGCGCCTGCCAGTGGTCGCCGTGCTGATGCGTGGTGACGACGGACGCGATGCCGTCGTCACCGATCAGCGAGAGCAGGGTCGAGGCGTCGTTGGCCGCGTCGATCAGCAGCTGCTCGTCGGTGGCCCGGCAGCGCAGCAGATAGGCGTTGTTGTCCATCGGGCCGACCGCGACCTTGGAGATCATCAGATCCTGCAGCTCGTGCACATCGGCCGGACCGCCGACCTTCACCGCTCCGCTGTACGTCATGACGGCCAGCCTATAGCGGAGGGAGCGCCGGCAGCGGCCCGCCGGAGGTGCTCAGCGCCGAGCCGTCGCGGCGGCCGGAGAGCCAGCCGAGCAGGTCGGGTGCGGGACCGGTCACGGTGATGTCGAAGCCGTCCTCGGCGGCGCGACCGGTGCTCCACGCGCGCGCGTGGTCCGTGATCCGGGTGGGCGGCACATCGGGGTGCCCGGAGAAGCGGTCGGCGAGAAACGCGATCTCCCGCTCCACGAACTCCTCCGGAAGGTCCTCCAGCTCGTACCCGATCCCGAGATCGACATGGTGCAGCTCCACCTCGACCCACCGCCGGAACGGCACCCGGGACGCGGAGTCCGTGACCCCGTTGCGCAGCTCCACCGTCCGCGACCAGTCCGCGGGCTCGGCCCCCGTGTCCTGGAAGCGGGCCGCGCTCTCGCGTACGTCCGTGAGCTGTACGTCCAGGGGGCGCGGCGCGTCCCGCTCGATGTCGGTGTCCCGCACCTCGGCGGAGGAGTACATGGGGCGCCCGGCGAGCACGTTCACGAGCGCGTCCGCGTTGCGGGCGAGGTGGGCGAGCACATGGCCGCGGCTCCAGCCGGGAAGCCGTGACGGCTCGGCCACGGAAGCGTTGTCCAGTTTGGCGGCTGCGGTGAGCAGCCGTTCGGTCGCGTCACGTACAGACGCCAGGTCGCGCACATGATCAATCATGAGGCCGACCCTAGTCCCGCCACACGTTTGGGTGAAGGTGGTCGGCCATCGCCGTAAATCGAATGTGCGTGCTATAGGCTCGGGCGCGGCGTCGGGCATGCTGGAGAGCCCGGGATTGTTGTGAACCAGGGAAACCCGACCGGCGCTGTCAGTGGCTCCCCCTAGTCTGGAATCGACGGGGGCCTCGCCCCTGTCACTTCTCTCAAGAAAGGTGCGGACCGGCGTGGCCGACCGTCTCATCGTCCGTGGAGCGCGCGAGCACAATCTGAAGAATGTCTCGCTCGACCTCCCGCGCGACTCGCTCATCGTCTTCACGGGCCTGTCGGGGTCGGGCAAGTCCTCGCTGGCCTTCGACACGATCTTCGCCGAGGGGCAGCGGCGCTACGTCGAGTCGCTCTCGTCGTACGCCCGGCAGTTCCTCGGCCAGATGGACAAGCCGGATGTGGACTTCATCGAGGGTCTCTCCCCGGCGGTCTCCATCGACCAGAAGTCGACCTCGCGCAACCCGCGCTCGACGGTCGGCACCATCACCGAGGTCTACGACTACCTCCGCCTGCTCTTCGCGCGCATCGGCAAGCCACACTGCCCCGAGTGCGGCCGTCCGATCACCCGCCAGTCGCCGCAGGCCATCGTCGACAAGGTCCTGGAGCTGCCCGAGGGCAGCCGCTTCCAGGTGCTGTCGCCGCTGGTGCGCGAGCGCAAGGGCGAGTTCGTGGACCTGTTCGCCGACCTCCAGACCAAGGGGTACAGCAGGGCCCGGGTCGACGGCGAGACGATCCAGCTCACCGAGCCGCCCACGCTGAAGAAGCAGGAGAAGCACACCATCGAGGTGGTCGTCGACCGCCTCACCGTGAAGGACGGCGCCAAGCGCCGCCTCACCGACTCCGTGGAGACCGCCCTCGGGCTCTCCGGCGGCATGGTCGTCCTCGACTTCGTCGACCTGCCGGCCGACGACCCCGAGCGCGAGCGCATGTACTCGGAGCACCTGTACTGCCCGTACGACGACCTGTCCTTCGAGGAGCTGGAGCCCCGCTCCTTCTCCTTCAACTCGCCCTTCGGCGCCTGCCCCGAGTGCACCGGCATCGGCACCCGCATGGAGGTCGACGCCGAGCTGATCGTCCCTGACGAGGACAAGTCCCTCGACGAGGGCGCCATCCACCCCTGGTCGCACGGGCACACCAAGGACTACTTCGGGCGGCTCATCGGCGCACTCGCCGACGCGCTGGGATTCCGGACCGACATCCCCTTCGCAGGCCTCCCGCAGCGCGCCAAGAAGGCCCTGCTCTACGGCCACAAGACGCAGATCGAGGTCCGCTACCGCAACCGGTACGGGCGCGAGCGGGTCTACACCACGGGCTTCGAAGGAGCCGTCCCCTTCGTCAAGCGGCGGCACGGCGAGGCCGAGAGCGACGCCAGCCGCGAGCGCTTCGAGGGCTATATGCGCGAGGTGCCCTGCCCCACCTGTGAGGGCACGCGCCTGAAGCCGCTCGTCCTCGCGGTCACCGTCATGGAGAAGTCGATCGCCGAGGTCTCGGCGATGTCGATCAGCGACTGCGCGGACTTCCTGGGCGAGCTGAAGCTCAACGCCCGTGACAAGAAGATCGCCGAACGGGTGCTCAAGGAGGTCAACGAACGGCTGCGCTTCCTGGTCGACGTCGGCCTGGACTACCTCTCGCTGAACCGCGCGGCCGGCACGCTCTCCGGCGGCGAGGCCCAGCGCATCCGACTGGCCACGCAGATCGGCTCCGGACTCGTCGGCGTGCTGTACGTCCTCGACGAGCCCTCCATCGGTCTGCACCAGCGCGACAACCACCGGCTGATCGAGACCCTCGTACGGCTGCGCGACATGGGCAACACGCTCATCGTCGTCGAGCACGACGAGGACACCATCAAGGTCGCCGACTGGGTCGTGGACATCGGTCCGGGCGCCGGTGAGCACGGCGGCAAGGTCGTGCACAGCGGCCCCTTGAAGGAGCTGCTCGCCAACCCCGAGTCGATCACGGGCCAGTACCTGTCGCGCAAGAGGGAGATCGGGACCCCGGACATCCGCCGCCCCGCCGACCCGGGCCGCAAGCTCACGGTGCACGGCGCCCGGGAGAACAACCTCCAGGACATCGACGTCTCCTTCCCGCTGGGCGTCCTCACGGCCGTCACCGGCGTCTCCGGCTCCGGCAAGTCGACGCTGGTCAACGACATCCTGTACACGCACCTGGCCCGCGAGCTGAACGGTGCGCGGAACGTTCCCGGGCGGCACACGCGCGTGGAGGGCGACGACCTCGTCGACAAGGTCGTTCATGTCGACCAGTCGCCCATCGGCCGCACGCCCCGCTCGAACCCGGCGACGTACACCGGAGTCTTCGACCACGTCCGCAGGCTGTTCGCCGAGACGACCGAGGCGAAGGTGCGGGGCTATCTGCCCGGCCGCTTCTCCTTCAACGTCAAGGGCGGCCGCTGCGAGAACTGCTCCGGCGACGGCACCATCAAGATCGAGATGAACTTCCTGCCGGACGTGTACGTCCCCTGCGAGGTCTGCCACGGGGCGCGCTACAACCGGGAGACCCTGGAGGTCCACTACAAGGGCAAGTCCATCTCCGAGGTCCTCGACATGCCCATCGAGGAGGCGCTCGACTTCTTCGAGGCCGTGCCCGCCATCGCCCGCCACCTCAGGACGCTCAACGACGTCGGCCTCGGCTACGTCCGGCTCGGCCAGTCCGCGCCGACGCTGTCCGGCGGTGAGGCGCAGCGCGTCAAGCTCGCCAGCGAGTTGCAGAAGCGCTCCACGGGACGCACGGTGTACGTCCTCGACGAGCCGACCACCGGTCTGCACTTCGAGGACATCAGCAAGCTCATCACGGTGCTGTCCGGCCTGGTCGACAAGGGCAACACGGTCATCGTCATCGAGCACAACCTGGACGTCATCAAGACCGCCGACTGGGTCGTCGACATGGGCCCCGAGGGTGGCAACGGCGGCGGTCTCGTCATCGCGGAGGGCACGCCCGAGCAGGTCGCCGGGGTGCCGGCCAGCCACACGGGCAAGTTCCTGCGCGAGATCCTGGGCGCCGACCGCATCAGCGACGCCGCTCCTCCGATGAAGGCCGCGCGTAAGACGACCGCCAAGAAGACGGTGGCGGCCAAGTCCGCGTCGGCGGCGAAGAAGACGACCACGAAGGCAGTCGACAGCACCGCGACCAAGAAGGCGGCCGCAGCCACAAAGAAGACGGCTGCCACCAAGACGGCCACCGCAAAGACGGCCGCAGCCAAGAAGGCGACCCCCGCGAAGAAGACCACGACGCGGACGCGCAAGGCCTGACAAGGGCAGGGCCGCAAGGCCGCGAAGAAGTCAGACACCTTCGACGCAATACGGCGCCCCACGGGAACTGCCCGTGGGGCGCCGCCCGTTGCACAGTCAGCCGCCCTGCCCCTGCGGCTCGACGAACTGCATGTCCAGCTGGATCTTGACGACATCGCCGAGGAGCCCGGCCCCGAAGTCCAGACCGAAGTCGCTGCGCCGGATCTCGCCCGTCGCCTCGAACCCCGCGTGCTTCCGGTTGTCGGCGACGGAGTCCACCACACCCCCGAACTCGACGGCGAAGGTCACCGGTTGCGTCACGTCGCCGATGGTCAACTCGCCCTCCATCGCCCAGTCCTCGCCCTTGCCCGACACCCGCGTCGAGCGGAAGGCCATGGTCGGGCGCCGGGCGACATCGAGCAGCTCGGGAGAGCGGACATGAGCGTCGCGGTCGGCGTTGCCGGTGTCGATGGAGGCCAGGCCGATGTCGGCGCTCACCTTGATGTCGTCGGCGCTCTCACCGACGTACAACGCGGCCTTCACCTCGCCGAAGCGGCCGCGCACCTTGGCGATCCCGAGATGGCGGATGGTGAAGTTCACGGCGGAGTGGAACGGGTCGAGCTCCCAGTCGCCAGGGAGAAGGGGCAGCTCTTCGGCCGAAGAAGCGGCTGCGGAAGGGGAGTTGTGAGGTGTCATGACCCCACCCTGCGAGCCTCGGGGCACGAGAGGGAGACCGGGCTGAGGCTGGTAGTGACAGGGCCACGATCCGGTCCGCGCCTGTTGGTACGTTCTTGAGGTGAGCGACAACGAACTGGGCACCTTTCTGCGCACCCGTCGTGAAGCCGTCACACCCGCCGAGGTCGGACTGCCCACCGGGCCCCGCCGTCGCACGCCGGGACTGCGGCGCTCGGAGCTGGCCACGCTGGCGGGCATCAGCGTCGAGTACCTCACGCGCCTCGAACAGGGCCGTGACCGCAATCCGTCGCCCCAGGTGCTCGGCGCCCTCGGAGACGCGCTGCGGCTGCCGGTGACGGATCGCTTCCTGATGCGCCGCCTGGTGAAGGAATCCGGGGACGACAAGGTGTTCTGCGCATCGGCGGTGGCGCCCACGCGTACGGTGCGCCCCTCCGTGCAGGCCCTCCTCGACCGCCTCGAGCCCACACCCGCCGTACTGCTCAACTGGATCGGCGACATCGTCGCGTACACCACCGGCTATGAACGGCTCGCCAGGCCACTCGGCCTGCTCGACGGCAGGCACCCCAACATCACCCGCTTCGTGTTCACCGACGAGCGGGCGCGCAGCGTCTTCCAGGACTGGGACCGCGTGGCCGACGAACAGGTCGCCCTGCTCAGGCACGAGGCCTCGCTGCACGACCCTCATGTCGCCGCGTTCGCCGACGAGTTGACCGTGACCGCGGGAGCCGTGTTCAAGGACCGGCTCGACGCCGTCCCGGTCATGCCCCGGCGTGCGGGAACCCAGATCCTCGTACACCCCGAGGCCGGCTCGCTGTACCTCGCGTTCGAGACCCTCGCGCTCCCCGACGACGGCCAGCGTCTGGTCGTCAAGCTCCCCGCGGACGACGCCACGGCCACCGCCCTGGACCGCCTCAACGGCCGCAAGCCCGGGGCCCTGCGCGCGGTCACGGGCTGACCGCCGGGGCGGGCCCGCACGCGTACGACTCAGGTAGGCCCGCGGGCATACGACTCAGATACGCTCGCGTGCGTACGACTCAGGCCAGCTCGTAGGCGTACGGCGGTTCCGCGCCCGCCCGCGAGCAGGTGATCGCCGCCGCACGGGCGGCGAACCGCAGCAGTTCGGTCCAGCCCTCGGTGCCCAGCTCCGCCACCGCCGCCGGGGAGAGGGCGTCGCGGGCGGCCAGGCCGTGCAGCAGGGCCGCGTTCACCGTGTCGCCCGCGCCGATCGTGTCCACCACGTCGACCGGCTCGCCCGGCACCGCGTACTCGGCGCCGTCCCGGGTGAAGACGGTCAGCCCGTCGCCGCCCCGGGTGACCACGACCGCGGAGGGGCCGGACGCCAGCCACTCGCCCGGGGTGCCGCCCAGCCAGCGCGCGTCCTCCTCGGAGAGCTTGAGCAGCGACACCGACGGCAGCCAGCTCTTGAACCTGGCCCGGTAGGCGTCCGCGTCGGGGATCAGCCCCGCCCGGATGTTCGGGTCGAGCGCCGTGAACACGCCTTGTGCGGCCGCGCTCCGCATCAGTTCCTCGTACGCGCTCGCGCCGGGCTCCAGGACAAGCGAGCAGGTGCCGAAGGACACCGCCCGAGTGGCGTCCGGGAGCCGGTCCGGCGCCGTGAACAGGCGGTCCGCCGTGCCTTCGACGTAGAAGGAGTACGCGGCGGAGCCGTCCGTGCCGACCATGGCTACCGCCAGGGTCGTCGGCTCGCTGCCGCGCCGCACCGGCGACACGTCGACGCCCGCCTCGCGCAGCCCGCCCACCAGCGCGTCGCCGAAGGCGTCGCAGGAGATCCGGGAGCAGAAGGCGGTGGGGGAGCCGAGGCGGCCCAGCGCCACCGCCGTGTTGTAGGGGCCGCCGCCGCGCGCCGGCAGCAGGCCCGCGAGCGCGCCCGCCCCCTGCGGTACCAGGTCGATCAGGGCCTCACCGGCGACGACGATCACGACACGCGTCCTTTCTCACGGCTCTCAGTACGTCTGCTGTCTTCGGGGGCCTGGCGACCGGTCCCGGTGTTCTCCGCGCAGCCGCACGAGGTGCGGTGGACGAAGGCGCACGGGAGTCGCACGGTACGGCCGGGGCGCTCCGGTGCGGCCAGCCGGTCCAGGAGCAGCCGGACGGCCTCGGCCCCGATCTCCTTGCTGGGCTGGGAGATCGCGGTCAGCCGGGGTGCGAACAGGTCAGCCCAGGCGAAGTCGTCGAAGCAGCACAGCGCGATGTCGTCCGGCACGGCGAGGCCCCGCTCGCGCAGGGCACGCAGCGCGCCGATGGTCATTGCGTTGTTGGCGGTGACCAGCGCGGTGGGTGGCGCGGCGAGCGACAGCAGGGCGCCGGTGACGCGCTCGGCGGTCTCCGCCGTGGAGTCACCCGGCACCACGAGCCGTTCGTCGTACGGCAGTCCGGCGTGCGCCAGGCCGATCCGGTAGCCGGAGATCCGCTCGGTCGTGGTGCTGAACCCGGGCAGGCCCGCGACCAGGCCGATGCGCTTGTGTCCGAGTGCTGCGAGATGCGTGACCAGCCGGGTGACGGGCTCGGCGTTCTCGGTGCAGACCTGATCGAAGCGGAAGGGGCCGTCTGCCCCGGCCCCAATACCCGCTCCCGCCCCGGCAGTCGCACCGGCACCGGCACCGGCACCGGCACCCGCTCCCGCACCTGCCCCGGCACCCGCACCGCCGGGAGCATCGACCAGTCGGTCCAGGAACACGGTCGGTACCCCGTGCTGCCCGAGATAGCCGAGGAGCGCGTCCGGCTGCGCCGAGGGCGCGACGATCATGCCGTCGACGCGCCGCTCGTGCAGGAGCCGGACGACCTTGTGCTCATGCTCGGGATCGTCGTGCGGATCGGCGATCAGCAGGCTGTAGCCGTGCTCCAGGGCGCCGGTCTCGACGCCCTGGAGGATCTCAGTGAAGTACGGGTTGCTGATCGCCGAGACCGCGAGACCGATGGACCGCGTGCGCGAGGTGACCAGCGAGCGGGCCAGCGTGTTGGGCGTGTAGCCGAGCTCGTCGATGGCGTCGAGGACGGCCTGGCGCGTGTGCGGCCGTACCGGACGCGTGTCGTTCAGTACGTGCGAGACGGTGGCGACGGACACCCCGGCGGTGCGCGCCACGTCGGCCATCGTCGCCATCGCGTTCCCCTCCCTGGGTCCTATGGCCGGGAACGTATCTCATTCTGCTCCAGACGTAAACGCTTACGTAAGCGTTTACGTCTTTCTGGTGGGTCTCACCGGGCCGCCTCGAGGCGGAGTGATCCATGCCGGTATCGTGCATGATGCACCGATCCCCGAGCAGTGGAGACCTCATGTCCGGCCGTTCCTCCGCGAGTCGTCGCACCGTCCTTCGAGGAGCGGCACTCACGCCGGTCGCCGGGCTCGCTCTCACCGCGTGCTCCAACAACGGCGAAGCCACCAACGGGCTGCCGACGGAACCGGTCGAACTGGGCGCGGAGAGCGAGGTCCCCAAGGGCGGCGCCACGCTGTACCGGGATCAGAACATGGTGGTCAGCCGGGCCGAGGACGGCTCCCTGAAGGCGTTCAGCACCATCTGCACGCACGCCGGGTGCCCCATCAACAAGCTGGAGGGCACGACACTCACCTGCCCGTGCCACGGCAGCCAGTTCGACGCCACGACCGGCAAAGTGCTGCACACGCCGGCCACCGTCCCGTTGAACGAGATGTCCGTGAAGGTGAAGGGCGGCACGATCGTCGCGGGTCCGGCGGTCTGACAGGGCGCGACGCCGCGGGCGGTCAGCCCCAGTCCCACCCGATCCCCACGATCCCCGACCGCACCCGCGGCTCGACCAGGTGCACCGAGCGGTGCAGGCCGCTCAGGGGCAGCTCCTGGCGGCCGCTGCGGGGGGCCGCCGCCGAGTGCTGGGTGAACCGGTGACAGCGCACGGGCACCGCCCCCTCGGCGAACCGCACCTGGAGCGCGTACTGCCCACCTGCGAAGCCGAACCCGCGGACGTACTCACTGGACACACCGGCGGTGCCGTCCTCGAACCCGTAGCGGAAGAGGAACGTATCGCCTGCGCGCAACCGCGTGTCGAAGAGCAGCTCCGCCACCAGGATCCCGGTCTCGTGGTGCCAACGCACCCGCCCCGTACGGCAGTTCTCCAGCGCGCGCACCGCCGCGCGCTCCGGAGTGCACCCCGGATCGCCGTGGTGCACGGCCACATAGCGGTCCACGCCGTCCCGGTGGGCGCGCACGATGTGGTGCGATTCGCGCCCCAGCAGCTCGCGGTGCCCGCCGATGCGTACGACCTCATGGTGGCCGATGGTGTGCAGGCCGCCGTCGACGGGCGACTCCAAGTCGGCGAGCAGCCGCTCCAGTACTCCGGACGCCTCGACGTGGGCACGGTAGGAGCGGCCCCCGGGGCGATCCGGGCCGGTGTGTTCGTCGGCCTCGGCGAGCAGTCGGATCAGTGACTCGTCCGGGAGCTGAAGGATCTCCTCCAGGGCGCGCACGGCGCGCAGCGACTCGGGGCGCTGCGGGCGCCGGGCGCCCTGCTGCCAGTAACTCAGGCTCGTCACCCCGACTTTGACCCCGTACCGCGACAGATGGTGCTGCACGCGCTGGAGGGGCAGCCCGCGCGCGGTGATCGCGGCGCGCAACGCGACATGGAAGGGGCCGCCCCGCAGAGCCGTCTCCAGTTCCGCCGTGGCGACGTCCGCGTGCTGTGTGCCGTGCCGCATGCAGGGGCCTTTCTGTGAATGTTCGCAACGGCTGGTCAGACCGTTGAAGCGGATCCTCGGGGCCGCCGGGTCGGCGTGCGGGGAAGCAGTCACGCGCATACGTCGCCATGGACGGCCCCAAGTTCCACCGCATTGAAGCGTGTTGACCAAGTCCCGACAACACCTGTTGCCGCAATGGCTCATCTGTGGCGATTTCCCGGGGCTCGGGGGATCAAGGCGCGGCGCCGAGCAGGTCCCGGATCGCCCGCTCGGACAGCAAGGACTTGTGCAGGAAGCCGCGGACCGGGCTGGCGGCCACGAGCTCCTGGAGGTCCTCCTGAGGGTGTGTGGAGATGAGGACGATGACGGAGGAGACGCTGCGTGCGAGCCGCTCCGCCAGCTCGAAGCCGCTCCCCGCGCTGCGCGCCCTCGCCCGCCGCGCCGCCGTACCCGTGGAACTCGCGCTGCAACTGCCGGAGCTCTGCCTGCCCGAACCGCTGGAGGTGGCCGCCTACTACGTGACCTCGGAGTGCCTCACCAACGCCGCCAAGCACGCGCGTGCCACCGTGGTGGACGTGGCGGCCCGGATCGTCGACGGCGCCCTGGAGCTGACCGTCCGCGACGACGGCGTCGGGGGAGCGGAGCCCGGCCGCGGCTCGGGGCTCGTCGGGCTCACCGACCGTGTCGAGGCGATCGGCGGCCATCTGACCGTCACCAGCCCGCCGGGCCGGGGCACGACCCTGGACGTACGGCTGCCGCTGAGCGAGCCGTGGACGCAGGCGTGACCGCCAGGAGGGGGAGGTAGTCGTCAGGGTCTAGTGGCGGGTGTTCCCGCCGCGCCGGGCGTCCGGGTGGCGCTTGGCGCGCACGATCTCCGGGTCCCGCGGGTCCAGGAGGGCACTGAGGGAGAGCGTGTCGTCCGTGTCACGGCGGACACGGACCCCTCGCCGTGGCTTCTCGATCCGTGTCCGCCGCATCTCCCGCAGCCTTTCGCCCGATGATCGTCGCCCCTCGCCCCGAGGCGACGGCCCACCTGCATCCGCACTGCTTCCAGCATCCCCGCGAAACGTCCCGGTGTCGTCACGGCCAGCCCCCAACCACGCTTCCGGCTAGCCATAAGTTCCCCGTCCCGGAGGCCGCGCACGGCAGGCCGGGGGTCGGGCACAGCGGACAGGGGCCGGAGGGAGCGATGGACGCAGCGCAGCAGTCCGAGCGGGGGCGGGTGGTGCTCGCCGACGACGACGTCCTGCTCAGAGAGGGGCTGGCGAGCCTGTGCGAACGCGTCGGCTACGAAGTGGTGGGCCAGGCCGGCGACGCCGCCGGTCTCCTGGAACTGGTCACCGGTGAACGCCCGGACCTCGCGATCATCGACATAAGGATGCCGCCGAACCACTCCACGGAGGGCCTGGAGGTGGCCCGCACCATCCGCGAGCGCCATCCCGCCACCGGCATCCTCGTCCTGTCGGCGTTCATCGAGACGCTCGACCGGATCCGCCGGGGCGGTTCGGTCGTCGACCCCTCGCTGGTCGCGGAACTCGTCTCGGCCCGGCACCGCGACGACCCGCTGTCCTTCCTCAGCTCCCGGGAGCGTGAGGTGCTGGCGCTGATGGCCGAGGGCCGCTCCAACGCCGGCATCGGCCGCCGCCTGTGGGTCACCGAGGGCACCGTCGAGAAGCATGTGCGCAGCATCCTGGGGAACTGCACCTCCAGGAGGAGCCGGACGACCACCGCCGGGTCCGCGCCGTACTGAGGTTCCTGGAGTCCTGCTAGGCCCTACTACAGCTTTCGCCGTCGGTCCGTACGGCTCTGTCCACAGGGCACCCGGGAGGCCGACGCGGTGTCAGCGCTCGCCAGTAGGGTGTGTGACATGGCCGACCCCTCCAGCTACCGCCCCAGGCCGGGACAGATCCCGGACTCTCCCGGGGTCTACAAATTCCGCGACGACCACCGCCGGGTGATCTACGTCGGGAAGGCGAAGAGTCTGCGCCAGCGCCTGGCCAATTACTTCCAGGACCTGGCGAACCTCCACCCGCGCACCCGCACGATGGTCACCACGGCCTCGTCGGTGGAGTGGACCGTGGTGTCCACGGAGGTCGAGGCGCTTCAGCTGGAGTACTCCTGGATCAAGGAGTTCGACCCCCGGTTCAACGTCAAGTACCGCGACGACAAGAGCTATCCGTACCTCGCGGTGACGATGAACGAGGAGTTCCCGCGCGTGCAGGTGATGCGCGGCCACAAGCGCAAAGGCGTGCGCTACTTCGGTCCGTACGGCCACGCGTGGGCGATCCGCGACACCGTCGACCTGCTGCTGCGCGTCTTCCCCGTGCGCACCTGCTCCGCCGGCGTGTTCAAGAACGCCGCCCGCACTGGCCGTCCCTGCCTGCTCGGTTACATCGGCAAGTGCTCCGCTCCCTGCGTCGAGCGCGTCACCGCCGACGAACACCGGGATCTGGCCGAGGAGTTCTGCGACTTCATGGCCGGACGCACGGGCACGTACATCCGCCGCCTCGAGAAGCAGATGACGGACGCGGCCGAGGAGATGGAGTACGAGCGGGCGGCCCGCCTGCGCGACGACATCGAGGCCCTGAAGAAGGCCATGGAGAAGAGCGCGGTGGTGCTCGCCGACGCGACCGACGCCGATCTGATCGCCGTCGCCGAGGACGAGCTGGAAGCGGCCGTGCAGATCTTCCACGTACGCGGCGGCCGGGTGCGCGGCCAGCGCGGCTGGGTCACCGACAAGGTGGAGGCCGTCACCACCGCCGGCCTGGTCGAGCACGCGTTGCAGCAGCTCTATGGAGAGGAGACGGGCGACTCCGTCCCCAAGGAGGTGCTCGTCCCGGCCCTGCCCGACCCCCTCGAGCCGGTCCAGGAGTGGCTCACCGCGCGCCGCGGGTCCAACGTGTCCCTGCGCATCCCGCAGCGCGGCGACAAGAAGGCGCTCATGGAGACCGTGCAGCGCAACGCGCTCCAGGCGCTCGGCCTGCACAAGACCAAGCGCGCCTCCGACCTGACCACCCGCTCGCGCGCGCTGGAGGAGATCTCCGAGGCCCTCGACCTGGACAGCGCCCCCCTCAGGATCGAGTGCTACGACATCTCGCACCTCCAGGGCGACGACGTCGTGGCGTCGATGGTCGTCTTCGAGGACGGCCTGCAGCGCAAGAGCGAGTACCGGCGCTTCCAGATCAAGGGCTTCGAGGGCCAGGACGACGTCCGCTCCATGCACGAGGTGATCACCCGCCGATTCCGGCGCTACCTCGCCGACAAGGAGAAGACCGGCGAGTGGGCCGACGGGGAGCCGGAGGAGCTGAAGGACGACGACGGCCGCCCCAAGCGCTTCGCCTACCCGCCGCAGCTCGTGGTCGTCGACGGCGGTCAGCCGCAGGTGGCAGCCGCCAAGAAGGCCCTCGACGAGCTCGGTATCGACGACATCGCCGTCTGCGGCCTTGCCAAGCGCCTGGAGGAGGTCTGGCTGCCCGACGAGGACGACCCCGTGGTCCTGCCGCGCACCAGTGAGGGCCTCTACCTCCTCCAGCGCGTCCGCGACGAGGCCCACCGCTTCGCGATCACCTACCAGCGAGCCAAGCGGGCCAAGCGCTTCCGGGCGAGCCCCCTGGATGACGTACCGGGACTCGGCGAGACTCGTAAACAGGCGCTGATCAAGCACTTCGGTTCGGTGAAAAAGCTGCGATCCGCGACAATCGACCAGATCTGCGAGGTTCCCGGTATAGGCCGCAAGACGGCCGAGACCATCGCCGCGGCCCTCGCCCAGGCGGCTCCGCCCGCGCCCGCCGTGAACACGGCGACTGGAGAGATCATGGAAGACGACGAACCCGAGACGACGGCGGGTTCCGAGGGGGCACCCGTGACCGCGGGAGCCCCGGACGAGCGACGGGGGCAGGAGACATGAACGAGAACGCGCAGCAGGAACAAGAACCACAGCCGCAGGAGCCGCAGGAACCGCAGGCCGGCGAAGGCACGGGCGGGGCGCAGGACGCGCAGGGAGATACGACAGTGGAGACGGCCGGAGTGCCCGACGCGGCCATTCCCGAGCTGGTGATCATCTCCGGGATGTCCGGAGCGGGCCGTTCGACGGCCGCCAAGTGCCTGGAGGACCTCGGCTGGTTCGTCGTCGACAACCTGCCGCCCGCGCTGATCCCCACCATGGTGGAGCTCGGCGCCCGCTCCCAGGGCAACGTGGCGCGCATCGCGGTCGTCGTCGACGTCCGCGGACGGCGCTTCTTCGACAACCTCCGCGAGTCGCTCGCCGACCTGGAGTCCAAGAACGTCACCCGGCGGATCGTCTTCCTGGAGTCCTCCGACGAGGCCCTGGTGCGCCGCTTCGAGTCGGTGCGCCGCCCGCACCCCCTCCAGGGCGACGGCCGCATCGTCGACGGCATCGACGCCGAGCGCGAGCTGCTGCGTGAGCTGCGCGGCGACGCCGACCTGGTCATCGACACCTCCAGCCTGAACGTGCACGAGCTGCGCGCCAAGATGGACGCCCAGTTCGCCGGCGAGGAGGAGCCCGAGCTGCGGGCCACCGTCATGTCCTTCGGCTTCAAGTACGGCCTCCCGGTCGACGCCGACCTGGTGGTGGACATGCGCTTCCTGCCCAACCCGCACTGGGTCCCGGAGCTGCGCCCCTTCACCGGCCTCAACGAAGAGGTGTCCGCCTACGTCTTCAACCAGCCCGGCGCCAAGGAGTTCCTCGACCGCTACGCCGAGCTGCTCCAGCTCATCGCCGCCGGATACCGGCGCGAGGGCAAGCGCTATGTGACCATCGCGGTCGGCTGCACCGGCGGCAAGCACCGCTCGGTGGCCACCTCCGAGAAGCTCGCCGCCCGTCTCGCCTCCCAGGGCGTGGAGACCGTGGTGGTGCACAGGGACATGGGCCGCGAATGACCGAACGTGCCGCTCTGCGGCTGAGCAGGCTGCGCCGCGTGACCCTTGAGGGGCGCGCGGGCAGGCCCGCCGAGGCGCGCGGCGGGAAGCCGCGCCGCCGCGGCACCCAGCCCAAGGTCGTCGCGCTCGGCGGCGGCATGGGCCTGTCCGCCTCGCTCGCCGCCCTGCGCCGGATCACCGGCGACCTCACAGCCGTCGTCACCGTGGCCGACGACGGCGGCTCCAGCGGGCGCCTGCGCGACGAGCTGGGCGTGCTGCCGCCCGGCGACCTGCGCAAGGCGCTGGCCGCGCTGTGCGGCGACGACGACTGGGGCCAGACCTGGGCCCGCGTCATCCAGCACCGCTTCCAGTCCCAGGGCGACCTGCACGAGCACGCGGTCGGCAACCTGCTGATCGTCGCCCTGTGGGAGCAGCTCGGCGACCACGTCCAGGCCCTGGACCTGGTCGGCAGGCTGCTGGGCGCGCACGGCCGCGTGCTGCCCATGTCCGCCGTACCCCTGGAGCTCCAGGCGCTGGTCAAGGGCCACGACCCGGACCGGCCGGACGACGTGGACACCGTGCGCGGCCAGGCCACCGTGGCGCTCACGCCCGGCGAGGTGCAGTCCGTGCACGTGGTCCCGCACGACCCGCCCGCCGTGCCGGAGGCCGTCGAAGCGGTCCTCGACGCGGACTGGGTGGTGCTCGGCCCCGGCTCCTGGTTCTCCTCGGTGATCCCGCACCTTCTGGTGCCCGAGCTGCTCGACGCCCTCACCCAGACGAAGGCGCGCCGGGTGCTCTCACTGAACCTCGCCCCGCAGCCCGGAGAAACCGATGGCTTCTCTCCGCAGCGTCATTTGGAGGTTTTGGGACGACACGCCCCTAAACTCGCCCTGGACGTGGTGCTGGCCGACGAGGCCGCCGTGCCCGACCTGGAGTCGCTCACGGACGCCGCCAAGCGGTTCGGAGCGGCGGTCGAGCTGGCGCCGGTGGCCCGGACCGACGGATCTCCGCGGCACGACCCGGAGCTGTTGGCCGCCGCGTACGACCGTATTTTTCGGATGCATGGAAGGATCGGCCCATGGCGATGACGGCAGCGGTGAAGGACGAGATCTCCCGGCTCCCCGTCACCCGGACCTGCTGCAGGAAGGCGGAGGTCTCCGCCATTCTGCGGTTCGCGGGCGGCCTTCACCTGGTGAGCGGGCGCATTGTGATCGAGGCGGAGCTGGACACGGCGATGGCGGCCCGGCGGCTCAAGCGGGACATCCTGGAGATCTTCGGCCACAGTTCGGAACTGATCGTGATGGCGCCCGGCGGACTGCGCCGCGGCTCCCGCTATGTCGTCCGCGTGGTCGCGGGCGGTGACCAGCTGGCCCGCCAGACCGGGCTCGTCGACGGCCGTGGCCGTCCGATCCGCGGGCTGCCCCCGCAGGTGGTCTCGGGGGCCACCTGCGACGCGGAGGCCGCCTGGCGCGGGGCCTTCCTGGCACACGGCTCGCTGACCGAGCCCGGCCGCTCCTCCTCCCTGGAGGTCACCTGCCCGGGCCCGGAGGCCGCGCTCGCGCTGGTCGGCGCCGCCCGCCGGCTCTCGATCGCCGCGAAGGCCCGCGAGGTGCGCGGTGTGGACCGCGTGGTCGTCCGGGACGGCGACGCGATCGGCGCGCTGCTCACCCGCCTCGGCGCGCACGAGTCGGTGCTCGCCTGGGAGGAGCGGCGGATGCGCCGCGAGGTCCGCGCCACGGCGAACCGTCTCGCCAACTTCGACGACGCCAACCTGCGCCGCTCGGCCCGCGCGGCGGTCGCCGCCGGGGCCCGCGTGCAGCGAGCCCTGGAGATCCTCGCCGACGAGGTCCCGGAGCATCTCGCGGCCGCCGGACGCCTGCGCATGGACCACAAGCAGGCCTCCCTGGAGGAGCTGGGCGCGCTCGCCGACCCGCCGCTGACCAAGGACGCCGTCGCCGGGCGCATCCGCCGCCTGCTGGCCATGGCCGACAAGCGGGCCCAGGACCTGGGCATTCCGGGTACGGAGTCCAACCTGACCGAGGACATGGCCGACAACATGGTCGGCTGACAACAGCTCAGCTCACCACCGCAGGACTCTCAACACGCCGGTGCCGACACCCACTTGGGACGTCGGCACCGGCGTTTGGCTGTCCTTGAGGCGCTCTTGACTTGACCATGAAGTGTCATGAGCCTGGCATCTGTTCGCTGCTGTGGCGGACAAGTGCAAGGGGGGCTCATGAGACGAAGAGCGAGAGCGATCCTCGCTGCGTGTGCACTCATGGTGGGCGGGGCGGGCATGGCGCCGCTCGCCCACGCGGAGGGCGCACGTGCACCCAAGCCCGACGCGGACGCCGTCAAGGTGTTCCGCGCCGAGGTCACGAAGCAGCAGATACCCCTGCTGCTCGCGGCCGGGCAGGACGGCCATGAACTCGGCGAACAGGCGCCGGAGAAGGGCACGGCCGACGTCGAGGTCTATCTGACCGACAAGCAGGCCCACAAGCTGGAGAAGCAGGGCGTCGAACTCACCGAGCACACCCTTTCGGCCAAGGCCGAGGCGCGCGTGGACGACGCGGCGCAGGGCGTGTTCCGCCCGTACAGCGGCAAGGGCAATCTCCAGGAGGAGATCGTCAAGACCGGTGCGGCCCACCCCGACCTCACCAAGGTCGTCTCCATCGGCAAGACGGTCAACGGCCAGGACATCCTCGCGCTCAAACTGACCAAGGGCGCGAGGAAGACCAAGGACGGCGCCAAACCCGCAGTGCTGTACATGTCCAACCAGCACGCGCGCGAGTGGATCACGCCCGAGATGACACGGCGCCTGATGCACTACTACCTGGACAACTACGCGACGAACAAACGCATCAAGAAGATCGTCGACTCCACCGAACTGTGGTTCGTGCTGTCGGCCAACCCCGACGGCTACGACTACACGTTCAAGGACGCCACTGCCCGCCAGTGGCGCAAGAACCTGCGGGACATCAACGGCGACGGCACCATCACCACCGGCGACGGCGTCGACCTGAACCGCAACTTCGCCTACAAGTGGGGCTACGACGACGAGGGTTCGTCCCCCAACCCCACCAGCGAGACCTACCGCGGCGCGAGCCCGAGCTCCGAGCCCGAGACCAAGGCCCTCGATGCCTTCGAGAAGCGCATCGGCTTCAAGTACGGCATCAACTACCACTCCGCCGCCGAACTCCTCCTCTACGGAGTGGGCTGGCAGGTGGCCACGCCGAGCCCGGACGACGTGCTCTACAAGGCGCTCGCCGGCACCCCGGAGAACTCGGCGGTCCCCGGCTACCACCCCCAGATCTCCTCCGAGCTCTACACCACCAACGGCGAGGCGGACGGCCACGCGGGCAACGTCAACGGCATGGCGATGTTCACCCCCGAGATGTCGACCTGCCAGACCGCGTCGAACCTCGACCCGGGCGACGCCTGGAACGCGGCCGACTGCGCCTCGGTCTTCACCTTCCCGGACGACGAGAAGCTGATCAAGCAGGAGTTCGAGAAGAACATCCCGTTCGCGCTCTCGGTCGCCGAGACCGCCGGACACCCCGACAAGCCGTCCTCCTCGGTCGGCATCGACGCACCCGACTTCACCCCGGCCACCTTCACGACGTCGTACTCCCGCGGCGCCGACCAGGAGGTCTCCGTCGTCGTACGCAAGTCCGTACGCAACAAGGAGCTCAAGTACCGCGTCAACGGCGGCCGTACGCACGACGCGACGCTGCGGCCCTGGAAGGGCGGCGAGACCTACGGCGGCACCGACAACCTCTACTTCGACGAGTACCGGGCCAAGGTGACGGACGGCGACCCGGGCGACAAGGTCGAGGTCTGGTTCACCGGCAAGGCCCGGGGCGGCAAGTCCACCTCCAGCACCCACTTCACCTACACGGTGGCCGAGCGGCCGCGCGCCGACACACTCGTGGTCGCCGAGGAGGGCGCGACCGCCACGCAGACACAGGCCTACGTGGACGCGCTCAAGGCCAACGGCAAGAAGCCCCTCGTCTGGGACGTCGCCGCACTGGGCGCCCCCGACGCGCTCGGCGTGCTCGACCACTTCAAGACGGTCGTCCACTACACCGGCGCGGTCCGGCCGGGCAACGCCACCCAGCTCCAGCTGCGCGCCTTCCTCAACGAGGGCGGCAAGCTGATCGAGGCGGGCGAGAGCGCCGGCGGCTCCGTCGACCTCGGTGGCGGCACCCTCTCGAACGACTTCAGCCAGTACTACCTGGGCGCCTACTCCCGTACGTCCACCGCCGGGGCCACCGGATTCACCGGCTCCGGGAAGCTCGGCGGCTTCACGGGCGCGCTGGGCGACGCGCCGGGCAACCCGCTGAACGCGGCGGGCACCTTCAGCGTCACCTCGGACTCGCTGCCCGTCGCCACGTATCCGCAGTTCGCGAGCGCCGGAGCGGGCCAGTTCGCCGGGACCGTCAACCCGTACGGGCCCTACGCGGGCTCCTACATGGCGGCCGCCGTTCACACCGACGACGCCTACAAGCGCCTCACCCGCACCATCGACCTCACCGGTGTCACCGCGGCCGACGCTCCGAAGCTCCGCTCCCAGCTCCTGTGGGACACCGAGCCCGGCTACGACCACGCGATCCTGGAGATCCACACCACCGGCGCCGACGACTGGACGACGCTCCCCGACCTGGGCGGCGCCACCAGCACGGCCGTCCCCGCGGAGTGCGAGGCCGGGTTCTACGTGGGTGAGCACCCCTGGCTCAAGCGGTATCTGACCGTGAACGCCACCGGATGCACCAACACCGGCACGAGTGGCGCCTGGAACAGCTTCACGGGCGCCTCCACCGGCTGGCAGCAGGTCAACTTCGACCTGAGCGCGTACGCCGGGAAGTCGGTAGAGGTCTCCTTGAGCTACGTCACCGACCCGGGCTCCGGCGGCCACGGCGTCCTCGCCGACGACGCCTCGCTCGTCGTGGGCGGCACCGCCACCCAGACCGAGGGCTTCGAGACCTCGCTCGGCGCCTGGAGCGTCGCCGGGCCGCCCCCGGGCAGCCCGGTCGTGCTCAAGGACTGGGCGCGCGTCGGAGAGCTCTTCAAGACGTACGGAGCGGTCACCACGGGCGACACCGTGCTGCTGGGCTTCGGCCTGGAGCACGTCACCGCGGCGGCCGACCGGACGGCCCTGATCGGAAAGGCACTGGCCGCCCTGCAGAGCTGACTCCTGCCTGACGGTCTCCTGCACAGGCGGGGCGTTCCGTACCCTACTGGTGGGTACGGAACGCCCCGCCGTGTATGGGGCATCTCGATGTCACCCAGGGGGCCTCAGGGAGGTAGGGTCGTAGGCGGTCGGGGACATCCCATACAGCTCGCCGGAGTCGAACCCGGCGTACCAACGAGGAGATCGGTTTCGTGACGATCCGCGTAGGCATCAACGGCTTTGGCCGCATCGGTCGTAACTACTTCCGCGCGCTGCTGGAGCAGGGTGCTGACATCGAGATCGTGGCTGTCAACGACCTGGGTGACACCGCGACCACCGCACACCTCCTGAAGTACGACACCATCCTGGGCCGTCTCAAGGCCGAGGTGTCGCACACCGCCGACACGATCACCGTCGACGGACACACCATCAAGGTGCTCTCCGAGCGCAACCCCGCCGACATCCCGTGGGGCGACCTCGGCGTCGACATCGTCATCGAGTCGACCGGCATCTTCACCAAGAAGGCCGACGCCGAGAAGCACATCGCGGGCGGCGCCAAGAAGGTCCTCATCTCGGCTCCGGCCAAGGACGAGGACATCACCATCGTGATGGGTGTCAACCAGGACAAGTACGACGCGGCCAACCACCACGTCATCTCCAACGCCTCCTGCACCACCAACTGTGTGGCGCCGATGGCCAAGGTTCTCGACGAGAACTTCGGCATCGTCAAGGGCCTGATGACGACGGTCCACGCGTACACCAACGACCAGCGCATCCTGGACTTCCCGCACTCGGACCTGCGTCGCGCCCGCGCCGCCGCCGAGAACATCATTCCGACCACGACCGGTGCCGCCAAGGCCACCGCCCTGGTCCTCCCGCAGCTCAAGGGCAAGCTCGACGGCATCGCGATGCGTGTCCCGGTCCCGACCGGTTCCGCCACCGACCTCGTCGTGACGCTCCAGCGCGAGGTCACCAAGGACGAGGTCAACGCCGCGTTCAAGAAGGCCTCCGAGGACGGCGACCTCAAGGGCTACCTGGCCTACACCGAGGACCCGATCGTCTCCTCGGACATCGTCAGCGACCCGGCCTCCTGCACCTTCGACTCCTCCCTGACCATGGTCCAGGAGGGCAACTCGGTGAAGATCCTCGGCTGGTACGACAACGAGTGGGGCTACTCCAACCGCCTCGTCGACCTCACGGTCTTCGTCGGCGACCAGCTCTGATCGACAGAGCAGGCACCTTGATGTGAGAGCAGGGCTCGGGCAGCGCAGGGACGCGCTGCCCGAGCCCTGACTCACGTGCAGACCAGCCCCTCATACGATCAAGAGCATCACGAGCCCTCCTCAGGAGTTCCCTGCATGAAGACGATCGACGAACTGCTCGCCGAAGGCGTGGACGGCAAGCGGGTCTTCGTCCGCGCCGACCTGAACGTGCCGCTGGCCGACGGCCTCATCACCGACGACGGCCGTATCCGCGCCGTCCTGCCCACCGTCAAGGCCCTCGCGGGCGCGGGCGCCAAGGTGGTCGTCGCCTCGCACCTGGGCCGCCCCAAGGGCGCCCCGGACCCGGCCTTCTCGCTGCTCCCCGCCGCCGAACGTCTCGCCGAACTCCTCGGCGCCCCGGTCGCGTTCGCCCAGGACACCGTCGGCCCCGCCGCCCACGACGCGGTGAACGGCCTGCAGCCCGGCCAGGTCGCGGTCATCGAGAACCTGCGCTTCAACGCCGGTGAGACGTCCAAGGACGACGCCGAGCGCGGCGAGTTCGCCGACCGGCTGGCCGCCCTGGCCGATGTCTACGTAGGGGACGGTTTCGGTGCGGTGCACCGTAAGCACGCCTCTGTTTTCGACCTCCCGGCGCGCCTTCCGCACTACGCGGGATACCTCATCGCCACCGAGGTCGGCGTCCTGAAAAAGCTCACCGAGGACGTCAAGCGCCCCTACGTGGTCGCGCTCGGCGGCTCCAAGGTCTCCGACAAGCTCGCCGTCATCGACGAGCTGCTCGGCAAGGCCGACCGGCTGCTCATCGGCGGCGGCATGGCGTTCACCTTCCTCAAGGCGAAGGGGTACGAGGTCGGCACCTCCCTTCTGCAGGAGGACCAGCTCCCGGCCGTCACCGAGTACATGGAGCGCGCCGAGAAGCAGGGCGTCGAGCTGGTGCTCCCCGTCGACGTCGTGGTCGCCCCCGGATTCCCGGACCTGAAGGCCAAGGCGGCCACCGAGCACAGCGTGGTCGACGCGGACCGGATGCCCGAGGGCCAGCTGGGCCTGGACATCGGCCCGAAGACCGGTGCGCTGTACGCAGCAAAGCTCGCCGACGCCGAGACCGTGTTCTGGAACGGCCCCATGGGCGTCTTCGAGCACCCCGACTACGCCGAGGGCACCAAGGCGGTCGCCCAGGCCCTCGTCGAGTCGAACGGCTTCACCGTCGTCGGTGGCGGAGACTCCGCCGCGGCCGTGCGCACGCTCGGCTTCGACGAGAACGCATTCGGCCACATCTCGACCGGCGGCGGCGCCTCCCTCGAATACCTCGAGGGCAAGACGCTCCCCGGCCTTGCCGCACTGGAGGACTGACCCCGTATGACCACTCGTACGCCGCTGATGGCGGGCAACTGGAAGATGAACCTCAACCACCTCGAGGCCATCGCCCATGTCCAGAAGCTCGCCTTCGCCCTGGCCGACAAGGACTACGACGCCGTAGAGGTCGCCGTCCTGCCGCCCTTCACCGACCTGCGCTCCGTGCAGACCCTGGTCGACGGCGACAAGCTCAAGATCAAGTACGGCGCCCAGGACATCTCGGCGCAGGACTCCGGCGCCTACACCGGCGAGATCTCCGGCGCGATGCTGTCCAAGCTCAAGTGCACCTACGTGGCGATCGGCCACTCCGAGCGCCGGCAGTACCACGCCGAGACCGACGAGGTCGTCAACACCAAGGTCAAGGCCGCCTTCAAGCACGGCCTGACCCCGATCCTGTGCGTCGGCGAGGAGTTGGACGTCCGCGAGGCGGGCAACCACGTCACCCACACACTCGCGCAGGTCGAAGGCGGTCTCAAGGACATCCCCGCCGAGCAGGCCGAGACGATCGTGATCGCCTACGAGCCCGTCTGGGCCATCGGCACCGGCAAGGTCTGCGGTTCCGACGACGCGCAGGAGGTCTGCGCGGCGATCCGTGGCAAGCTCGCCGACCTGTACTCGCAGGAGCTGGCCGACAAGGTCCGCATCCAGTACGGCGGCTCGGTGAAGTCCGGCAACGTCGCGGAGATCATGGCGAAGCCCGACATCGACGGCGCCCTCATCGGCGGCGCCTCGCTCGACGCCGACGAGTTCGTCAAGATCGTCCGCTTCCGCGACCAGTAGGCCGAGCAGTGAGTATGCGGTAGCGACGATCCGTCGTACCCTTGCGGGGGTCTGGTGTCCTTTCCACATGCGGCTGTGCCGCGTGGCCACCGGGCCCCCGTCGTCCATCCGGTTCCGAGGAAGTTGGTTCAGCCGTGGTTTTGGGGTTCTCGATCGCCCTGATCGTCTTCAGCGGGCTGCTGATGCTGCTGGTGCTGATGCACAAGGGGAAGGGCGGCGGTCTCTCCGACATGTTCGGTGGCGGCATGCAGTCGTCCGTCGGCGGCTCCTCGGTCGCCGAGCGCAACCTCGACCGCATCACCCTGGTGATCGGCCTGCTCTGGTTCGCGTGCATCGTCGTACTGGGCATCCTGATGAAGGTCAACAACTGACCATCGGCCGACATCGGTCGACCCAGACCGGCACAACAGCACATTGCGCACGCATATTGCGTACGTAAGGCCCCATGTTCGGTACGCGACGTAAAGCGCGGCCTATCATGGGGCTTGCGTCTAGGTGCGGGGGGTGTAACTCCAATCACTGGACGCGCGTTGGGCCTTACGTAGACTGAGGCGCTCGCAGCGAAGCGTCACGCCGACTCGTTTCGCGGCACCATCACGCAGGGAGTTACGACCGTGGCAAGTGGCAACGCGATCCGAGGAAGCCGGGTCGGGGCGGGGCCGATGGGCGAGGCCGAGCGCGGCGAGTCCGCGCCGCGGCTGCGCATCTCCTTCTGGTGCTCCAACGGGCACGAGACGGTGCCCAGCTTCGCCAGCGACGCGCAGGTCCCCGACACCTGGGACTGCCCGCGCTGCGGCTTCCCCGCCGGACAGGACCGGGACAACCCGCCGGACCCGCCGCGCACCGAGCCGTACAAGACGCACCTCGCGTACGTACGGGAACGGCGCAGCGACGCGGACGGCGAGGCGATCCTCGCCGAGGCGCTCGCCAAACTGCGGGGCGAGATCTAAGCGGAATCGAGTATCGGCCGGGCATCCACAGATGCCTGGCCGATGGTGTTTCGCGCGGCCCCTCCCCGCTCCGCGACCCATTGTCAGTGGCGCCCTCTACGGTTCTTGAATCAGCGGAACCGGAGGGGGAGTTGTGGCAAGGGTCGAGGTACGGGACGTCCGGGCGCCCGCGTGGCGTGGGGGATTCGGGCGGCTGTGGAGTGCCGCCGTGCTCTCCAGCTTCGGAGACGCCCTGCGCGGCGCCGCGCTGCCTCTGCTGGCCGCGACCCTGACCGACGAGCCGCTGCTCATCGCCTCCGTCACCGCCTGCGGCTATCTCCCCTGGATCATCTTCGGACTGCTCGGCGGGGCCGTCGCCGACCGGGTGGACCAGCGGCGCGCCATGTGGAGCGTGGACGCCGTGCGGGGTCTGCTGGTGGCGGCCTTCGCGGTTGCCGTGGCCCTCGGGCACGCCTCGATCGCCCTGCTGATCGCGCTCGCCTTCGCCCTCACCACCCTGCAGACCCTCTTCGACAACGCCTCCACCGCCCTGCTGCCCGCCCTGGTCGACCGGGAGTCGCTGGGCAGCGCCAACGCGCGCCTGATGACGGGACAGCGCGTCGCCGGAGGCCTGCTGGCCGCGCCGGTGGTGCCCGTGCTGCTCGCCGCGGGCACGGCCGTGCCCTTCGCGGCCGACGCCGTGACCTTCTTCGCCGGCGCCGCGCTGGTGGCCACGCTGCGGACCGGAGCGCCCGAGCGCGAGCCCAGACCGGCGGGCAGCACCCTGCGCCAGGAGATCACGGCAGGACTGGGCGCCCTGTGGCGGGACCGGGCTCTGCGCGGGCTGTGTGTCGCCACGGCGGTCTGCAACATCGGCATGGGCGCCCTCATCGCCACGATGGTGCTCCTGGTCACCGGCTGGCTGGACGCGGGCACCGTGGGATACGCGGCGGTGATGACGGCGTACCCGGTCGGGAGCCTGGCCGGGGGAGTTGCCAACCGCCGGGTCGTGGCGCGCGTCGGGAGGGTGCGCGCCGTACTGCTCGCGGGCGCGGTGCAGATCGGCGCGCTCGTCGTCATGGGCATGGTGCGCAGCCTGCCCGCCCTGGTCGCGAGCATGGCGGTCTTCGGTCTCATGGGCATGGTGTGGAACGTCAACACCACGACCCTCATGCAGGAGCGGAGCCCCGCCGACATGCTCGGCCGCGTCAGCTCGGCCTTCCGTACCCTCGCCGTCGCCGGAGCACCGGTGGGCGCCCTGCTGGGTGGTGCGGCCGCCACAGCCTGGGGCCTGAACACCCCTCCGCTGCTCGCCGCCGCGTTCTTCGTCCTCGCCGTCACCGCGCTGATACCCGCGCTCAAGCCGGACGTATCTGTTGTTGAGCCGGACGACGGCGTGACGACAGCTCACGTCAAGTCCTGATCAATTAGGTTGGGACCGGCAGCGGGGCAAGGTACGCAGCAGCACTCGCAGGAAAGAAGGCGGAAGTCCGAGATGAACGCAGAAAGCCGTACCAGGCTCAACCAGACGCCCGAATGGACCGCTCTCGCCAAGCACCGGGAAGAACTCGGCGAGGTGCAGTTGCGCGAGCTGTTCGCCGCCGAGCCGGGGCGCGGCTCGGGGTACACGCTCCAGGTCGGTGACCTGCACGTCGACTACTCCAAGCAGTTGGTCACCGACGAGACGCTGCGGCTGCTGCGCGACCTGGCCGCCGCCACCGACGTGTTCGGCCTGCGGGACGCCATGTTCCGCGGCGAGAAGATCAACACCACCGAGGACCGCGCCGTGTTGCACACCGCGCTGCGCGCCCCGCGGGACGCCGTGGTCGAGGTGGACGGCGAGAACGTGGTGCCGGCCGTGCACGCCGTGCTCGACAAGATGGCCGCCTTCGCCGAGCGCGTCCGCTCCGGCGAGTGGACCGGGCACACCGGCAAGCGCATCAAGAACATCGTCAACGTCGGTATCGGAGGCTCCGACCTCGGCCCGGCGATGGCGTACGAGGCGCTGCGCTCGTTCACCGACCGCGGCCTCACCGTCCGCTTCGTGTCGAACGTGGACGGCGCGGACCTGCACGAGGCCGTACGCGACCTGGACGCGTCCGAGACGCTGTTCGTCATCGCCTCGAAGACCTTCACCACCATCGAGACGATCACCAACGCCACATCGGCGCGCAACTGGCTGCTGACCGAGCTGAAGGCCGGTCAGGACGCCGTCGCCCAGCACTTCGTGGCCCTGTCGACCAACGCCGAGAAGGTCGCCGACTTCGGCATCGACACGGCCAACATGTTCGAGTTCTGGGACTGGGTCGGCGGGCGGTACTCGTACGACTCGGCGATCGGCCTGTCCCTGATGATCGCCATCGGACCGGACCGCTTCCGGGAGATGCTCGACGGCTTCCACCTCGTCGACGAGCACTTCCGCACCGCGCCCGCCGAGTCCAACGTGCCGCTGCTGCTGGGCCTGTTGGGCATCTGGTACGGCAACTTCCACGACGCCCAGTCGCACGCGGTGCTGCCGTACTCGCACTATCTGTCCAAGTTCACCGCGTACTTGCAGCAGCTGGACATGGAGTCCAACGGCAAGTACGTGGGGCGGGACGGGCGCGAGGTGGAGTGGCAGACCGGCCCGGTCGTGTGGGGCACACCAGGAACCAACGGGCAGCACGCCTACTACCAGCTCATCCACCAGGGCACCAAGCTGATCCCGGCGGACTTCATCGGCTTCGCCGAACCGGTCGCCGACCTGCTGCCCGGGCTGGTGGCCCAGCACGACCTGCTGATGGCGAACTTCTTCGCACAGACCCAGGCGCTGGCCTTCGGCAAGACCCCGGACGAGGTGCGCGGGGAGGGTGTGCCCGAGGAACTGGTGCCGCACAAGACGTTCAAGGGCAACCACCCGACGACGACGATCCTCGCGCGCGAGCTGACCCCGTCGGTGCTCGGCCAGCTGATCGCCCTCTACGAACACAAGGTGTTCGTCCAGGGCGCCGTGTGGAACATCGACTCCTTCGACCAGTGGGGCGTCGAGCTCGGCAAGGTCCTCGCGAGGCGCGTCGAGCCCGCGCTGACGGAAGGCGAGGACGTGCCCGGCCTGGACGCGTCGACGAAGGCACTCGTCGCCAAGTACCGGGAACTGCGCGGCCGGTAGAGAGCGTCCGAACGGAGAGGAAGCGGGCGGCATGAGTCCGTCCGCTTCCCGTAAAATCCGCGAGGATCACGAAGCGACGACTCGGGGGAGCGGAAGTTGGCCGGTGCACGCGGGCGTTGGATGAGCCAGAGAGTGACGGTGGCGTCGGTCCTGCAGCCGAAGCAGGTGGCGCAGGCCTTCTACCACCCGGCATGGATCCCGGAATCGGTTGACCCGTCCGTGGACAAGCTCAAGAAGGCACGCATCATCGCCGGAGCCGTCGCGGCCTTCGGCGTCTACACCTTCGTGCAGCGCAAGTTCAACTTCGAAGAAGTGCTGACGAACATGCTGACGGCGTCCGTCGTCGTCCTGTTCCTCACGCCGCTGACGGTCGGCGTGATGCTCTTCGTGTGGCGGCGCACCGGGACCGTCCGCCAGATGCGGGTGCCGCTCTTCAACTCGCTCAAGCTGCTGCTGTTCTTCATCGGCTCGGTCGTCGGGACGGTGTTCCTGTGGTGGGGGACGATGGCGCTCGGCGGCTTCTGGCTGGTGCCGCTCGGCTTCACGGCGATGTGGCTGACCGGCATGCTGGCCTACGCAACGGTGCAGGTCTCCGGGAACTTCTTCGGTACGGCCGCCGTCCACCGCTGCCTGCCCCCGCTGCTCGCCACGGTCACGACTTGGCTGATGGCGCTTCCTGACCTGCTCACGGGTGACCTGCACGGGCTCAGCCTCACGCTGGGCATCGTCTTCATCCTGGGGGCGCCCGTGACGGTCACGGCCATCGCCCTGTTGGAGATGCGCCGGCTCAAGCGGCGCTACGGGATCCGGCTGGCCGCCCACCCCGCGACCGTGCCGCAGCCGCGCCCCGCGTACACGCCCCCGGGCGGATTCCTGCCGCCGCAGGGACACCCGTACCCGCCGCCCGCGCATCCGTACGGCACCGGACATCCGTACGCGCCGCACCCCCAGGGCAACCCCTATGCGCCGCCGGCACCGCCGAACCCGTACGGCCAAGGACCCTACGGCCCGGGGCCGTACGGAGGCTGACCGAACTCAGGCCCCTGCATTCAAGGCGCTGAACCCAAGCCACCACGCTCATGTCATCGCACTCAAGCCGCCGCGCTCAGATTGTCCGCGAGTCGGCGGCGGCCCGCGCGGGCCGCGGGCAGGGCCGCGAGCGCGGTGGCGCCCAGCACGGCGGCCGCCGCGAAGAGCAGCAGCAGGGCGACGGACGGAGCCTGAGCGATCCCGGCGCCGATGCCGCTCGACCTCCCCTGGGAGTCGATCAGCCAGTGGCCCAGCGGCACTCCCAGCACGGTCCCGACCAGCACCGCGGCGAGAGCCGTGCAGCCGGTCGACGTCATGGTGATCGCGGTGATCTGCCGCGGGGACAGCCCGATCGCCTTCAGCGCCAGCAGATCCCGCTCGCCCTCGCGCACGGTGCCGCCGATCGCGGTGAGCAGCTCGATCAGCCCGATCAGGGCCAGAACGGCGATCAGCCCGACCACGACCCCGCGCAGCGGCGAGAGCCCGTCGGCCGGATTCGTGACCGCGTGCACGTCGACGTGTCCGTGCCCGGCCGCCGTGAGCCCGGTGGCGACCCGGTGCGGGTCCGCGCCGGGGCGCAGCTGGAGCTGGTAGAGGGTCGGCCGCAGGTCCGGGTCGTTCTCGCGGAGGGTGTCGAGCGAGGTGGAGATGACCCGGCCGCCGTTCTCCGGCTCCAGACTGCGCCCCACGATGTGCAGGATCTGTGGCCGCTCGCCGACCGTCACCCGCACCCAGTCCCCGACCCGCACATCCACCAGATCGAGCAGCCCTTGACCGGCCACCGCCTCGTCGGGTCCGCTTGCGGCACGCCCTTCGGCCAGTGAGAACGGGTACGGGTCCGCGTGCGTACCGAGGCCACGCAGCGCGATGGTGCCCGTCTGGCCCGGGACCAGGGCCGCCACCTCGACCCCCGGGTGGACGGCGGCGATCCGCGGATCGCGGGCCAGCAGCTTCCGTGCCGCCGCGTCGTCCAGGCTCTCGTCGGTCCGTACGGTGAGCGCGGCGGCGAGGCCGACCTGCTCGGGCCTGCTCTGGAAGCGGTCGATGGTGGTCCACGCGCTCAGCGCCACCACGATCAGCAGCAGCGGCAGCGCGAGCCGCGCCACCGTCGCCAGCGAGCGCGGTCGCCGCGGGAACGCCTTGTGCCAGCCCAGGACCAGCGCGGGCGACAGCCGCAGCCCGAACGCGCGCACCCCGAGCGCCCGGCGCGCCACACCCGACAGACGCCCGCCGGGCGGCGCCGCGGCCCGCAGCACCGGCACCGGGGTCACCCGCCCGGCCCGCCAGGCGGCGAGACCGGTCGTGGCGCCGATGAACAGCACCGCCGTCACGGGCACCGCGAACAGCACCGCGGTGTGCCCCGGCAGCCCCTGCCACACCCCGACCGCGTCGCCGAGACGGCCGGGGACCCGGCTGCCCAGAGCCTGGGTGAGCGACGCGGCCACCACCGCGCCCAGCAGCGCGAACGCCACATGTTGGAGCAGATAGATGCGCACCACCTGGCCGGGCGTGAACCCGATCGCCTTCAGTACCGAGATGTCCCGCAGATGGCCGCGGATACGGGTGCCGATCGCGCCGTGCACGGCGAGCGCGGCGGCGACCAGCGCGCCCACCCCGAACAGGCCGAGGACCTGGCCGAGCAGCCGGTTGTCGCCCTGCGCCTCGGCCCGCGCCTGCTTCCAGTCGGCCACCTGGGTGACCGCTCCGGCGCCGAGGACGGTGACGGCGCGCTGGATGGCGTAGTCCGTGTCCCCGGGATCGTCCAGCCGCAGCCCGATGACCTGGCCGCCGCTCCCGGCGGTGCGGTGCACGGCGGTGGGCAGGGCCCAGACGAGCCCGGACCGCTCCCCGGGGCGGTAGTGGGGCTCGGCGCTGTCGGCGACGCCCCGCACGGTGAGGGTGCGTCCGGTGCCGGGCAGGGTGAGGGTGTCCCCGGGGGTGGCCCACAGGGCGCGGGCCAGGCTGCTCTCCAGCACCACTCCGTCCGGGGCGGCGGAGTCGAGCCAATGGCCGGAGGTCAGCAGCGGGCGCCCCATGGCGGGCGGTTCGACGGTGCCGCGCAGCTCGACGGAGGCGCGGGTGCCGCGCGAAGCGACCGTGGCGGAGGCGGTGGGATACGGGCCGGCGACCGATCCGACGCCGTCCAGTCTCGCGAGGCGGGCCGCGTCGGCCGACGGGCCGGTATGGATCCACACATGGGCGCCGTGCGACTGGGAGAACACCCGCTGCCAGGGGTTGGTCGCATACCCGAACAGCGCCGCGGCCAGCAGCAGCGAGGCGACGATGCCCGCGGTGGCGAGCACGATGAACAGTGCCTCGCCACGGTGCGTCCGCAGATCGGAGTGCGCCCAGCGCAGAGTGGCCCGCACGCCGCCTCAGCCTCTCGGCTCGCGTACGCCGGAAAACCCGTTCCCCGCCCGATGGTCGCGCACGCCGGCTCAGTCCCTCAGTTCCAGCACGCCGGATATCCCCGCGCCGCGCGACGGCGTGCCGCCGTCCAGCTCCGCGTCGTCGGCGATCCGTCCGTCGAAGAAGCTGATCACCCGGTCCGCGGCGCTCGCGAGCCGCGCGTCATGGGTGACCAGCAGGATGGTCTGGCCGCGCCCGTGGAAGCGGGACAGCAGCCGCATGACCTCGCGCGTGCCCTTGCTGTCGAGGCTGCCCGCGGGCTCGTCGGCCAGCAGCAGGGGCGGGTGGTTGACCAGTGCCCGGGCCAGCGCGACCCGCTGCTGCTCGCCGCCGGACAGCTCGCCCGGCATGCTGCGCTCCTTGCCGGTGAGGCCCAGCTCGGCCAGCAGCTGCTCGCGCTCGGTGCGCGCCTGCTTGGCGGAGACTCCGGCGAGCAGGGCGGGCAGTTCGACGTTGTCGGCGACCGACAGGTTCGACACCAGGTTGAAGAACTGGAAGACGATGCCGATACGGCGCCTGCGCTCGACCGCCCAGCGGGCCTCGCCGTAGGTGTCGGTGCACTCGCCGTCGAGCCAGATGCTGCCGGAGTCCGGCCGCTGGAGCCCGCCGAGCAGATGCAGCAGGGTCGACTTCCCGGCGCCGGACGGGCCGGTGACGGCGACGAATTCGCCCTGCTTCAGCGCGAGGTCCACGCCGCGCACGGCATGCGCGGGCGCGCCCTCGCCGTAGTGGGTCTTCACCAGACCCTCGGCACGCAGCAGAGGCTCGGCACGCGGCAGAGGAGGGGTGAGGGTCATTCCAGCTCCTCCAATTCCTCCTGGCAGCGCTCCAGCCAGTCGAGGTCGGCCTGGAGATGCAGCATGGCGCCCTCTATGAGCAGCTGGGCGATGCGGTTGTCCCGGTTCTCCGCGGCGGCGAGTTTCGACAGGTTGCGCATGGTGTTCAGGTACTGGCGCCGCTGCTTGTTGATGAGGGCGATCCGGTCGGCGAGGCCGGTCGTGGGTGCCAGCGCGAGCTTCATGAAGAACTCGTCCCGCACCCGCGGCTCGTCCGCCGTCTCCTCGTACCAGGCGCGCAGCGCTTCCCGCCCGGCATCGGTGAGGTGGTAGATCTTCTTGTTGGGCCGGCTCGACTGCTCGACTTCCTCGCCCTCGATCAGTCCCGACTTCTCGAGGCGGCCGAGGGTCACATAGATCTGGCCGACGTTCGGCTGAGGGTACGCGGAGCCCAGCATCTGCTCAAGGTCCTGCTTGAGCTCATAGCCGTGGGCCGGGCCACGCGCCAGCAGGGCCAGGAGGGCCAGCCGCACTCGCGCTCTCCTCCTCGCGTTTCTTGTCGTCTGTCGCGGGCAGCCGGACCGGAGGCCGATGTGCCGCAGGCCCTAGTATCGCCCATACCTAACAGGTATACATGGCCTCTGACGCCGAGCGAAGGTGCCCGGCGCCGGTGTACGTGTTACAGGGAGGAACCTATGCGGTGGATACGCGCCGCCGGTAGGGGCCTCCTGGTCGTGGCAGTGGTCCTGAGCGGTTATGTGGCCTCCGGAACAGGGGCCGGCGGGGCTCGTGAGAGCGGCCGGGGCCCCCTCACGCTGGCCACCGCCGGCGATCTCACCAGCTATCTGGGACCACAGCTCGACGGCTGGAACCGCACCCACCCCGGCGAGAAGGTCACCCTCGTCGAGCTGCCGGACTCCGCCGACGAGACCCACGCGCAGATGACCACCGACCTGCGCGGCGGCGACCGCAGCCGCTTCGACGTGCTGAACATCGACGTCGCCTGGACCTCGGAGTTCGCCGCCGCGGGCTGGATATCCCCGCTGGACGGCGCCCGCTTCCCGCTGGGCAGCTTCCTGCCGCCGGTCGTCGACACCGCGAGGTACGAGGGAAGGCTGTACGCCGTCCCGTACGTCACCAACGCGGGCCTGCTCCTCTACCGCAAGGACATCCTCGCCAAGGAGGGCGTCGCACCGCCGCGCACCTGGGCGGAGCTGGAGCACCAGGCCAAGACCATCGCCCCGAAGTACGGGCTCGGCGGCTACGCGGGCCAGTTCCTGCCCTACGAGGGCCTCACCGTGAACGCCGCCGAGGCGGTCTACTCGGCGGGCGGCACGATCCTCGGCGACGAGGGCGAACGCGTCACGGTGAACTCCGCCGCCGCCCGCGAGGGCATCGGGTTCCTCGCCCGCGGGGTGCGCGAGGGCTGGATCCCGAAGAAGGCGCTGACGTACAAGGAAGAGGAGTCCAAGCAGGCCTTCCAGGACGGGCACCTGCTCTTCCTGCGCAACTGGCCGTACGCCTATGTCGGCGCCTCCGCGAAGGGCTCCGCCGTCGCCGGCAAGGTCGGCGCGGTGCCGCTGCCCGGACCCGACGGACCGGGAACGAGCGTGCTCGGCGGCTCCAACCTCGCGGTCAACACGCACGCCCGGCACCCGGACTCCGCCCGGCGGCTCATCGCCTACCTCACGAGCGAGCCCGTGCAGCGGCAGGTGCTCACCAAGGGGGCGCTGCCGCCCGTAAGAGCCGCGCTCTACGAGGATCCGGAACTGATCCGGGAATTCCCCTACCTGCCCACGCTGCGCGAGAGCGTGCTCGCCGCCGCCCCGCGCCCCAAGAGCCCGCGCTACGACCAGGTCAGCCTGGTCGTGCAGGCGGTGGTGGCCGACGCGCTGACGGGGCACGAAACGCCCCGGGCGGCGGTCCAGCGGCTGGCGCGGGAACTGGCCGCGATCTCGCGTCGCTAGTTACCTGTTAGGTATCCCGAAGGTCTCACTGAGGCCTCGAAGCCGCCAAAAATCTCGGACATAACCACCTAATACCCCACGGCTTTCCGTCTGCTCGTTGACACCTCTGCGACACGCCTACTTAACATGCATGCATAACCGCTGGCACGAACAGACAGGTCGACGGGTGTCTCTCAACACGCACCGCTGGTGGCGCGACGCAGTGATCTACCAGGTGTACGTCCGCAGCTTTCTGGACAGCACCGGCGACGGCATCGGCGACCTCGCCGGAGTCCGGGCGGGGCTGCCGTACCTGAAGAAACTCGGGGTCGACGGCATCTGGCTGAGCCCCTTCTACCCCTCGCCGCAGCACGACCACGGCTACGACGTCGCCGACTACCGCGACGTGGACCCGCTCTTCGGCGACCTCGCCGAGTTCGACCTGCTGATGACCGACGCCCGGCGGCTCGGCATCAAGGTGCTCCTCGACATCGTCCCCAACCACTGCTCCCACGAGCACCCCTGGTTCCAGGAGGCGCTGGCCGCGGCGCCCGGCAGCGCGGCCCGCGCCCGCTTCCACATCGCCGACGGCCGCGGCCCGGACGGGGCCGAGCCGCCCAACAACTGGCACTCCATGTTCGGCGGCCCCGCCTGGTCCCGGATCACCGAGCCGGTCGGCACACCCGGTCAGTGGTACCTGCACATGTTCACGCCCGAGCAGCCCGACTGGAACTGGCGCAACCCCGAGATAGGCGCCGACTTCGAGCACATCCTGCGCTTCTGGCTGGACCGCGGTGTCGACGGCTTCCGCATCGACGTGGCCGCGGGCCTCTTCAAGCACCCCGAGCTGCCCGACTCCGACGACCCCGAGGTCGACGCCCGCACCCGCGACTCCGTCAACCCGCTCGCCTGGAACCAGCCCGAGGTGCACGACGTCTGGCGGGACTGGCGAGCGGTGTGCGAGGAGTACACCGCCCGCGACGGTCAGGAGCGGCTGCTCGTCGGCGAGGTCTCCGTGCCGACCGCCCGCGAACACGCCGAGTACGTCCGCCACGACGAGCTCCACCAGGCGTTCTTCTTCGACCTGCTCAGCGCCCCCTGGGACCCCGACGCCTTCCGCAAGGTCATCGCCGAGGCCATGCAGGACATCGCGGGCACCGGCTCCACCGTCACCTGGGTCCTCAACAACCACGACCAGGTCCGCACCGTCACCCGGTACGGCGAGCTCGGCACCGAGGGCAGCGGCCTCGGCGCCGCCCGCGCCCGCGCCGCCGCGCTGCTGATGCTGGCGCTGCCCGGAGCCGCGTACATCTACCAGGGCGAGGAGCTGGGCCTGCCCGAGGTCGTCGACCTGCCCGACGACGTGCTCACCGACCCGATCTTCCACCGCACCGGAAGCCGCGCCCGGATCCGCGGCGGCTGCCGCGTCCCGCTGCCGTGGTCGGGACACGCCTCGCCGTTCGGCTTCACCTCCGGCGCCGAGAGCGCGAAGCCGTGGCTGCCGCAGCCCGCCTACTTCGCCGAGTACGCCACCGACCGTGCCCTCGCCGACACCCGCTCCTTCTGGCACCTCTACCGCGACGGCCTCCAACTCCGCTCGGCACTGCCCCAGTTGGGTGAGGGAGAGCTGCGCTGGCTGGACACCCCGCCCGGCGTCCTCGGCTTCGTCCGCGGCGACGGCCTGGTCTGCGCCGTCAACTTCGGTACGGCACCGGCGCCCGCGCCCGTCTCCGGCACCCCTCTGCTGTCCAGCGGCCCCTGTTCCCCCGGCGTCCTGCCGGGCTCGACGGCCGCCTGGTGGATCAGCGACTCCACCAATCCCTGATCCTCCGTCAGTTCTTCATCCTTCTTCATCCTTCTTCATCCTTCGAAGGGACATCAACGATGATGCGACGACGTACGACCCTGCTCACGAGCTGCACCGCCCTCGCCCTGGCGCTCGGCGCCACCGCCTGTGGAGGCGGCCCCGTCTCCGCGGGCGGCGGAGACAAGCCGCTCAGCGGCCAGACGGTCGACGTGGCCGGTGTCTGGTCCGGCAGCGAGCAGAAGAACTTCCAGAAGGTGCTGGACGCCTTCACCGAGAAGACCGGCGCCAAGACCCGGTTCACCTCCACCGGTGACAACGTCTCCACCGTCGTCGGCAGCAAGATCGAGGGCGGCAACGCCCCCGACGTGGTGATGGTCCCGCAGGTCGGCGTGCTCCAGCAGTTCGCGAAGAAGGGCTGGCTCAAGCCGCTGTCCAAGACCACCCAGCAGTCGGTCGACGCCGAATACGCGAGCGTGTGGAAGAACTACGGCAGCGTCGACGGCACCCTGTACGGCCTCTACTTCAAGGCCGCCCACAAGTCGACCGTCTGGTACAGCCCCGCCGCCCTCGACCAGGCGGGCGTCAAGCCGCCGACGACGTACGACGCCATGCTGAAGGCCGGACACACCGTCTCCGACTCGGGCCTCGCCGCCTTCTCCGTCGCCGGACAGGACGGCTGGACCCTCACCGACTGGTTCGAGAACATCTACCTCTCCCAGGCCGGACCCGAGAAGTACGATGCGCTGGCCGCCCACAAGATCAAGTGGACCGACCCGACGGTCGTCGACGCCCTCACCACGCTCGGCAAGCTGTTCAAGGACAAGCAGCTGATAGCCGGCGGCCAGAAGGGCGCCCTGAACACCGACTTCCCGGGCTCGGTCGAGAAGGTCTTCGGACCCAAGGCCGAGGCGGGCATGGTCTACGAGGGCGACTTCGTCGCCGGAGTCGCCAAGGACCAGTTCGGCAGGAAGATCGGCCAGGACGCCGACTTCTTCCCCTTCCCCGCGGTCGGCGGCGGCAAGGCGCCCGTGGTCAGCGGCGGCGACGCGGCGGTCGTCCTCAAGGACGGCAAGAACCAGAAGGCCGGCATGGCACTCCTGGAGTACTTGGCGACCCCCGAGGCGTCCGCCGTCTGGGCGAAGGCGGGCGGCTTCCTCTCCCCGAACAAGAAGCTCGCCCTCACCTCCTACGGCGACGACGTCACCCGCGAGACCGCCAAGTCCCTTGTCACCGCCGGGGATTCGGTCCGCTTCGACATGTCCGACCAGGCCCCGGCCGCGTTCGGCGGCACCAAGGGCGCGGGCGAGTGGAAGCTCCTCCAGGACTTCCTGCGCGACCCGTCCGACCCGAAGGGGACCGCGGCGAAGCTGGAGAACGCGGCGGCCAAGGCCTACCAGGGCTGATCACCGTGACCAGCACCCTCGTGAAAGAGACGAGCCCACAGGCCACCGCCCCCGTGGCCGACCGCAGACGCCGGGCAAGGCGGCGCGGACGGATCGTCGCCGCGCTCTTCGTCCTCCCCGCCCTGCTGCTGCTCGGCGCACTCGTCGTCTACCCCGTGCTCTTCTCCGTCGGCCGCAGCTTCTTCGACGCCTCCGGCAACCGGTTCGTGGGCGGCGACAACTACGCCGAGATGTTCCAGGACCCCGCCACCCTCAAGGCCATCCGCAACACCGTCGTCTGGGTGGTCGTGGCCCCGGCCCTGCTGACCGGCCTCGGCCTGATCCTCGCCGTCCTGGTGGAGAAGGTCCGCTGGGCCACCGCCTTCAAGCTGCTGCTCTTCATGCCCATGGCGGTCTCCTTCCTCGCCGCGGGCATCATCTTCCGGCTCGCGTACGACGAGGACCCCGACAAGGGCGTTCTCAACGCCGCCGTCGTCTCGGTGCACGACGCCTTCAAGGGCACGTCGTCGTACCCGACCGCCCGGGCGCGCGACGGACACGGCCTGACCAAGAGCGCTGACGGCTCCTACCGTACGAGCGCCACCGCGTCCCCCGGTCACACCGTCGGCCTCGGACTGGTGGGTGTCCTCCCCGGCGACCTGCCGAGGGACGCGAAGCCCGCGTACGCCGCGGCCGGACAGCAGGCCACCTCGGGCGAACTCCGCGGTGTCGTCTACCTGGACTTCACGCCCGGCGGGGGAGGGGAACAGGGCAAGGTCGACAAGGCGGAGAGCGGGCTGCCCGGGATGAAGGTCGAGGCGGTACGGGACGACGGGGAGACCGTCGCGAGCACCACGACCGCCGCCGACGGGTCCTTCCGCTTCGGAGACCTCGACTCCGGTTCGTCGTACGCCCTGCGGCTGCCCGAGTCGAACTTCGCCCCGCCCTACGAGGGTGTCTCCTGGCTCGGCCCGGCCCTCGTCACGCCCGCCATCATCGGCGCGTATCTCTGGATCTGGACCGGCTTCGCCATGGTGCTGATCGGCGCCGGGCTCGCCGCGTTGCCGCGCGACGCGCTGGAGGCGGCCCGGATGGACGGCGCGAACGAGTGGCAGATCTTCCGCCGGATCACCGTGCCGCTGCTCGCCCCCGTGCTCACCGTGGTCTTCGTGACCCTGGTGATCAACGTGATGAAGGTCTTCGACCTCGTCTACATCATCGCGCCGGGCCCCGTGCAGGAGGACGCCACCGTGCTGGCCACCCAGATGTGGCTGGTGTCCTTCGGTGGCGGCAACAACCAGGGCCTGGGCAGCGCGCTCGGCGTCCTGCTGCTGCTCCTGGTGGTCCCGGCCATGGTCTTCAACGTCCGCCGTTTCCGAAGGAGTCAACGATGAACGCGCTCAGGCGAGGGCTCGGCAACAGCCTGGTGCAGGCGTTCCTCGTGCTGGTCGGGCTGGTGTGGCTCACGCCGCTCGCGGGTCTGTTCCTGTCGTCGTTGCGCTCGGCGCAGGACCAGGCGAGCGGCGGCTGGTGGACGGCTATCGCCAGCCCTGGGCAGCTGTCCTTCGACAACTACTCGGCGCTGCTGGGCAATTCGGGGATGACGCAGGCCTTCTGGAACACCGTGCTGATCTCGGTGCCGACCACGACGCTCGTCGTCGTGATCGCCGCGCTGGCCGGATACGCCTTCGCCTGGCTGGAGTTCCCTCTGCGGGAACCGCTCTTCCTGCTGGTCGTGGCCCTGTTGGTGGTTCCGGTCCAGATCGGTCTGCTGCCGGTGGCCAAACTCTTCGGGCAGCTGGGCCTGTTCGGCACGATTCCCGGTGTCGTCCTCTTCCACGTCGCCTACGGGCTGCCGTTCGCCGTCTTCCTGTTGCGCAACTACTTCGCCGAGATGCCGAAGGAGATGCTGGAGGCGGCGCGGATGGACGGGGGCACGGAGTGGCGCATCTTCACGCGGCTCGTCCTGCCCGTCGGGCGGCCGGCCATCGCCAGTCTCGCGATCTTCCAGTTCCTGTGGGTCTGGAACGACATGCTTGTCGCGCTGCTCTTCGCCGACAGTTCCTCGCAGCCGTTGACGGTTGAACTCCAGTCCCAGATACGGCAGTTCGGCAGCAACATCGATGTGCTGGCGCCGGGGGCGTTCCTGTCGCTGGTGGTTCCGGTGGTCGTCTTCTTCGCCTTCCAGAGGCACTTTGTGCAGGGGGTTATGGCGGGGTCGGTGAAGTGAGTGGGGGCGGCCCTTCGGGGTTGTTCGCCCCCTCCGCCCCAACCCTTCCCGTTGTCCTGGGGGCTGCGCCCCCTCTCCCCCTGCATCGCGCTTGCGCGCTCGTCCTCAAACGCCGGACGGGCTGACTAGCCCGTCCGGCGTTTGAGGACGAGGCCGTTCAGGCCGATAGCGGGGGTCTGGGGGCGCAGCCCCCAGGAACAAGGGACGGGTAGGGGCGGAGGGGGCGAAAGAAACCCCCACCGCCCCTCACCTCACGGCGAAGCCGGCGGATACAGCGACCGCGGTAGCTGGGATGCCGCCGCCGCGTCCAGCAGCCACAGCGTGCGCGAGCGGCCGTAGGCCCCGGCCGCCGGGGCCTGTACCTCGCCCGCGCCCGAGAGGGCGATCGCCGCGGCCTGGGCCTTGTCCTCGCCGGCCGCGAGGAGCCACACCTCACGCGCCGCCCGGATCGCGGGCAGCGTGAGGGAGACCCGGGTGGGCGGCGGCTTCGGCGCGCCGTGCACGCCGACGACCATCCGCTCCGTCTCCCGCACCGCGGGCAACTCCGGGAAGAGCGAGGCCACATGGGTGTCCGGCCCGACGCCGAGCATCAGGACGTCGAAGGTCGGAACGGCACCGTGGTTCTCGGGCCCCGCGGCCCGGGCGAGCTCCGAGGCGTACGCGGCAGCCGCCGCGTCGGCATCGGCGCCGTACGGCCCGTCCGAGGCGGGCATGGCGTGCACCCGCTTCGGGTCGAGCGGAACGGAGTCCAGCAGGGCCGCGCGAGCCTGCGTGACATTGCGCTCGGGGTCGCCCTCGGGCAGGAACCGCTCGTCGCCCCACCACAGGTCGAGGCGGCCCCAGTCGACGGCGTCCCGGGCGGGCGCGGCGGCCAGCGCGGCGAGCAGCCCGTTGCCGTTGCGGCCGCCGGTGAGGACCACGGAGGCGTAGCCGCGCGAGGCCTGCGCGTCCACGACCTTCGTGATCAGCCGGGCCGCGGCGGCCTGGGCCATCAGCTCCTTGTCGCGGTGGACGACGAGCTGCGGAGTACTCACTTCGCGGCCGCCTTCTTCGCCGGAGCCCTCTTGGCGGCGGCCTTCTTCGCCGCCGGTGCCTTCGTGGCGGTCGCGACAGCAGTCCCGCCGCCGGCTCCCGGGGCCTCGGACGAGGCCTCGGCGGCGTTGGCACTCAGCCGGTCCACGCCGTACCGCAGCGCGGACGCGTAGGTGTCGTCCGGGTCCAGCCGGCGCAGCTCCTCCGCGATCAGCTCGGACGTCTCGCGGCGCTTGAGCGCGACGGCACGGTCGGGCTGGCCCTCGATGGAGAGTGTGGCGAGCGACCCGTCCGGGCGGTCCAGGACGATCGGGCCGCAGCTGGTGCCCATCCGGACGGCGGTCAGGCCGGGACCGGAGGACAGCGAGCGCTTGACGGGGACGTCGAGCCGGTCCGCCAGCCACATCGCGAGCAGCTCGCAGCTGGGGTTGAACTCCTCGCCCTCCACCTCGACCTCCTCGACCTGGCAGGTGACCTGGTCGAGGGCGGCGGCCAGCATGGAGCGCCAGGGCGTGATGCGGGTCCACGCGAGGTCGGTGTCACCGGGTGTGTAGGCCTCGGCGCGGGCGCTCAGCTCCCGGACCGGGACCTCGGCCGCGTAGGTGTCCGTGACCCGGCGCTGCGCGAGGGCGCCGAGCGGGTCCCTGGCCGGGTCGTGCGGCGCGTTCACCGGCCACCAGACGACGACGGGGGCGTCCGGCAGCAGAAGCGGAAGGACCACCGACTGGGCGTGGCCCACGACCTCGCCGTACAGCCGCAGGACGACCGTCTCGCCGGTGCCCGCCTCCACGCCCACCCGTACCTCGGCGTCGAGGCGCGACTTCGTGCGGTCGCGGGGTGAGCGGGAGACCCGCTTGACGACCACGAGGGTGCGCGAGGGGTGCTCGCGCGAGGCCTCGTTGGCTGCCTTCAGGGCGTCGTAGGCGTTCTCCTCGTCGGTGACGATGACGAGGGTGAGGACCATGCCGACGGCGGGGGTGCCGATGGCGCGGCGGCCCTGTACGAGCGCCTTGTTGATCTTGCTGGCAGTGGTGTCCGTCAGGTCTATCTTCATGGGCGACGCCAGCTCCGTCCGTCTCGCTCGAGCATTTCGTCCGCCTCGACGGGCCCCCACGTTCCGGACGGGTACTGCGCGGGCTTGCCGTGCTTGTCCCAGTACTGCTCGATCGGGTCGAGGATCTTCCAGGACAGCTCGACCTCCTCCGTACGCGGGAAGAGGTTCGAGTCGCCGAGCAGCACGTCGAGGATCAGACGCTCGTACGCCTCCGGGCTGGACTCGGTGAACGACTCGCCGTAGGCGAAGTCCATCGACACGTCCCGGATCTCCATCGAGGTGCCCGGCACCTTGGAGCCGAAGCGGACCGTGATGCCCTCGTCCGGCTGGACGCGGATGACGATCGCGTTCTGGCCGAGCTCCTCCGTCGCCGTGTGGTCGAAGGGGGAGTGCGGGGCGCGCTGGAAGACGACCGCGATCTCGGTGACGCGGCGGCCCAGACGTTTGCCGGTGCGCAGGTAGAAGGGGACGCCCGCCCAGCGGCGGTTGTCGACCTCCAGCCTGATCGCGGCGTACGTGTCGGTCTTCGACTTGGGGTCGATACCGTCTTCCTGGAGGTAGCCGACGGCCTTCTCGCCGCCCTGCCAGCCCGTCGCGTACTGCCCGCGGACGGTGTCCTTGCCCAGGTTCTTCGGCACCTTGACCGCGCCGAGCACCTTGGTCTTCTCCGCGGCCAGCGCGTCCGCGTCGAAGGAGGAGGGCTCCTCCATCGCGGTCAGCGCCATCAGCTGGAGCAGGTGGTTCTGGATGACGTCACGGGCGGCGCCGATGCCGTCGTAGTACCCGGCGCGGCCGCCGATGCCGATGTCCTCGGCCATGGTGATCTGCACGTGGTCGACGAAGGACCGGTTCCAGATCGGCTCGAACATCTGGTTGGCGAAGCGCAGCGCCAGAATGTTCTGGACCGTCTCCTTGCCGAGGTAGTGGTCGATGCGGAAGACCTGGTCCGGGGCGAAGACCTCCTCCACGGTCGAGTTGAGGTCCTCGGCCGACTGGAGGTCGTGGCCGAAGGGCTTCTCGATGACCGCGCGGCGCCAGGAACCGCCCTCCTGGTCGGCCAGGCCGTGCTTCTTCAGCTGCTGGATGACCACCGGGAAGGCGGACGGAGGCACGGACAGGTAGAAGGCGAAGTTGCCGCCCGTGCCCTGCGCCTTGTCCAGCTCCTCGATCGTGCTGCGCAGCCGTTCGAAGGCGTCGTCGTCGTCGAAGGTGCCCTGGACGAAGCGCATCCCCTGGATGAGCTGCTGCCAGACCTCCTCGCGGAACGGCGTACGCGCGTGCTCCTTGACCGCGTCGTGGACCTCCTGCGCGAAGTCCTCGTTGGCCCACTCGCGGCGGGCGAAGCCGACGAGCGAGAAGCCCGGCGGAAGCAGACCGCGGTTCGCCAGGTCGTACACAGCGGGCATCAGCTTTTTACGTGACAAATCGCCCGTAACGCCGAAGATCACCAGGCCCGACGGCCCCGCGATACGCGGGAGCCGTCGGTCCGCGGCGTCACGAAGCGGATTCGCTCCGGTGACGGGGGAAGGTGACAAGATTTCAGCCCTCCGAGGGGGCGAGGCGCTGGAGCTCCGCCTCGGTCGACTTGAGCAGGTCGTTCCAGGACGCCTCGAACTTGTCGACGCCCTCGTCCTCCAGCAGCTGGACCACGTCGTCGTACGAGATCCCGAGCTTCTCGACCGCGTCGATCTCGGCGCGCGCCTGCTCGTACGTACCGGCGATCGTGTTGCCCGTGATCTGCCCGTGGTCCTCGGTGGCCACCAGAGTGGCCTCCGGCATGGTGTTCACCGTGTTCGGCGCGACCAGGTCGTCGACGTACAGGGTGTCCTTGTAGGCCTTGTCCTTGACGCCGGTCGAGGCCCACAGCGGACGCTGCTTGTTGGCCTGCGCCTTGTCGAGGGCGGCCCAGCGGTCGGTGGAGAAGACCTCCTCGTACGCCTGGTAGGCGAGCCGCGCGTTGGCGAGACCGGCCTTGCCGCGCGCGGCCTTGGCCTCGTCGGTGCCCAGCGCGTCGATCCGCTTGTCGATCTCGGTGTCCACGCGGGACACGAAGAAGGACGCCACCGAGTGGATCTTGGAGAGGTCCAGGCCCGCGGCCTTCGCCTTCTCCAGACCGGCCAGGTAGGCGTCCATGACCTCGCGGTAGCGCTCCAGCGAGAAGATCAGCGTCACGTTGACGCTGATGCCCCTGCCGATGACCTCGGTGATCGCGGGCAGGCCCGCCTTGGTCGCCGGGATCTTGATGAGCGTGTTGGGACGGTCCACCAGCCAGGCCAGCTGCTTGGCCTCGGCGATCGTCGCCGCGGTGTTGTGCGCCAGGCGCGGGTCGACCTCGATCGAGACGCGGCCGTCCTGGCCGCCGGTCGCGTCGAACACCGGGCGCAGGATGTCGGCGGCGTCACGGACGTCCGCCGTCGTGATCATGCGGATGGCCTCTTCGACGGTGACCTTGCGGGCGGCGAGGTCGGCGAGCTGCTGCTCGTAACCGTCACCGCTGCTGATCGCCTTCTGGAAGATCGACGGGTTGGTGGTGACGCCCACGACGTGCTGCTGGTCGATCAGTTCGGCGAGGTTGCCGGACGTGATCCGCTTGCGCGACAGGTCGTCCAGCCAGATCGCGACGCCTTCCTCGGAGAGGCGCTTGAGTGCGTCTGTCATGGAAATTGCATCTCCTACGTGTCGTATATCAGCGTCAGCGCTGGGCTGCGGCGATCGATTCCCGGGCTACGGCAACGACGTTCTCGGCAGTGAAACCGAACTCCTGGAAGAGCACCTTGCCGTCGGCGGAAGCGCCGAAGTGCTCCAGGGAAACGATGCGACCGGCGTCACCGACGAACCGGTGCCAGGTCAGACCGATCCCGGCCTCGACGGCGACCCGGGCCTTCACCGAAGGCGGCAGGACGCTGTCCCGGTACCCCTGGTCCTGCTCGTCGAACCACTCCACGGACGGCATGGACACCACGCGCGTCGGAACGCCCGCGGCCTGGAGCTGCTCGCGCGCCTCGACGGCGACGTGCACCTCGGAACCGGTGCCGATGAGGATGACCTCCGGCGCGCCGCCCTCGGCCTCGAACAGCACATAGCCGCCCTTGGCCGCGTTCTCGTTGGCCTCGTACGTCGGCACACCCTGCCGGGTCAGCGCCAGACCGTGCGGAGCGCCCTTGCCGAAGACCTTCGTCCAGCGCTTGAGGATCTCGCGCCAGGCGATCGCCGTCTCGTTGGCGTCCGCGGGACGGACCACGTTGAGGCCCGGGATCGCGCGCAGCGACGCCAGGTGCTCGACCGGCTGGTGGGTGGGGCCGTCCTCGCCGAGACCGATGGAGTCGTGCGTCCACACGTACGTCACCGGCACGTGCATCAGCGCGGAGAGGCGGACGGCGTTGCGCATGTAGTCGGAGAACACCAGGAAGGTGCCGCCGTAGATGCGGGTGTTGCCGTGCAGCGCGATGCCGTTCATCTCCGCGGCCATCGAGTGCTCGCGGATACCGAAGTGGATCGTGCGGCCGTACGGGTCCGCCTCCGGCAGCGGGTTGTCCGCCGGGAGGAAGGAGCTGTTCTTGTCGATCGTGGTGTTGTTCGAGCCCGCGAGGTCGGCGGAGCCGCCCCACAGCTCGGGGATCACCGCACCGAGCGCCTGGAGGACCTTGCCGGACGCGGCACGCGTCGCGACACCCTTGCCCGCCTCGAAGAGGGGGACCTTCTCCTCCCAGCCCGTCGGCAGCTCGCCCGCGGCGATGCGGTCGAACTCGGCGGCGCGCTCCGGGTTGGCGGTGCGCCAGGCGGCGAAGCCCTTCTCCCACTCGGCCTTGGCCTGGGCGCCGCGGTCGAGGGCCTCACGCGTGTGGCCGAGGACCTCGTCGGCGACCTCGAAGGACTTCTCCGGGTCGAAGCCGAGGACGCGCTTGGTGGCCGCGACCTCGTCGTCGCCGAGCGCCGAGCCGTGCGCGGCCTCGGTATTCTGCGCGTTCGGGGCCGGCCAGGCGATGATCGAGCGCATCGCGATGAACGACGGCTTGTCGGTCACCTGCTTCGCGGCCTCGATCGCGTTGTACAGGGCGTGCGGGTCCAGGTCGCCGTCCGGCTTCGGGGCCACGCGCTGCACATGCCAGCCGTACGCCTCGTACCGCAGAGCGGTGTCCTCGGAGACGGCCGTCTCGGTGTCGCCCTCGATCGAGATGTGGTTGTCGTCCCACAGCAGGACCAGGTTGCCGAGCTTCTGGTGGCCGGCCATCGAGGACGCCTCGGCGGAGATGCCCTCCTGGAGGCAGCCGTCACCGGCGATGGCGAAGATGAAGTGGTCGAACGGGGAGGTGCCGGGGGCGGCCTCCGGGTCGAACAGACCGCGCTCGTAGCGGGCGGCCATCGCCATGCCCACGGCGTTGGCGACACCCTGGCCGAGCGGACCGGTCGTCGTCTCGACGCCCGTCGTGTGCCCGTACTCGGGGTGGCCGGGGGTCTTGGAGCCCCACGTCCTGAACGCCTTCAGGTCGTCCAGCTCCAGGCCGAAACCGGCCAGGTACAGCTGGGTGTAAAGGGTCAGGGACGAGTGACCGGCGGACAGGACGAAACGGTCCCGTCCCACCCAGTCGGCATCCGCCGGGTCATGCCGCATCACCTTCTGGAAAAGGGTGTACGCGGCAGGCGCCAGGCTCATCGCCGTACCGGGATGGCCGTTGCCGACCTTCTGTACGGCATCGGCGGCCAGGACGCGGGCGGTGTCGACGGCCCGCTGGTCCAACTCGGTCCACTCGAGGTCTGTGGTGGTCGGCTTGGTGCTCACCCTGGGTCAGGGCTCCTCTCCACATGTCACGCATGTCGAAACGTCACGCATGTCGAATGCCGGTGCACTGGGCGCCCCGGCCGTTGTCGAGCCTACCCCCGTAAGAACGTGCGTTTTTTCGAGTCATTCCAGACTGCCGGGACTCTTCACGATCCGCCTCCCGGCCGGTCCGTTCCGTATTCGGCAGGTGAATACGGAGCCGCTCGTTCGAGTACTCAATTGAGTGCCACTCGGCTCTTCGTGCGAGGGCTCTCCGGAGGGCTGCTCCGCTCTTCGCGGGGTGCTTCCCAACACGACCCCACCCCCGCGAAGGTCGGGGTCTGGGCAACGTCTACAGTGGCGTGGTACGCGCGAGCCTTTGCCGGGAGTTCACACCCGGGGCTTGCTGGGATGTCTCTGTCAGGGGTGTACGTGACGGCCGTCGAATCCCGTCCAGCCGGGGTGCTCACGGAGAGCAGCAGCCGGGGCCAGCGGCCGTTCGGGGCCCGTCTGAAGGCGTTCGTGGCGCTGACCAAGCCGCGGATCATCGAACTTCTGCTGATCACCACCGTTCCGGTGATGTTCCTCGCCGAGCAGGGCGTGCCCGACCTCAAGCTGGTGCTCCTCACCTGCCTCGGCGGCTATCTGTCGGCGGGCGGCGCCAACGCGCTCAACATGTACATCGACCGCGACATCGACGCCCTCATGGAACGCACGTCGCAGCGGCCGCTGGTCACCGGCATGGTCAGCCCCCGCGAGTGCCTGGCCTTCGGCATCTCGCTGGCCGTCGTCTCGACGCTCCTGTTCGGCCTGACCGTCAACTGGCTGTCCGCCTGGCTGTCACTCGGAGCGCTCCTCTTCTACGTCGTCGTCTACACGATGATCCTCAAGCGGCGTACGTCGCAGAACATCGTGTGGGGCGGCATCGCGGGCTGCCTGCCGGTCCTCATCGGCTGGTCGGCCGTCACGAACTCGATGTCGTGGGCCCCGGTCATCCTCTTCCTGGTCATGTTCTTCTGGACGCCGCCGCACTACTGGCCGCTGTCGATGAAGGTGAAGGACGACTACGCGCGCGTGGGCGTGCCGATGCTGCCCGTGGTCGCCTCCAACAAGGTGGTCGCCCGGCAGATCGTCATCTACAGCTGGGTCATGGTCGCCGTCTCCCTGCTGCTCACCCCGCTCGGCTACACCGGCTGGTTCTACACGGTCGTGGCCCTCGCGGCCGGCGGCTTCTGGCTGTGGGAGGCGCACGGGCTGCAGAACCGCGCCAAGGCCGAGGTGACGGGCGGCAAGCTCAAGGAGATGCGCCTCTTCCACTGGTCGATCACCTACGTGTCGATCCTCTTCGTGGCGATCGCGGTGGACCCCTTCCTCCGCTAGACACTCAGACACTCCCGGCTTCGCTGCGGGCGGGGTGCGTGGTCAAGGCCACGCACCCCGCCCGTCGCCGTTTGATCTACCCGTCGGTAGCATCCTGGCCATGGCAGACACCCAGCAGGTTGACGAGAGCACCGACGCCGCCCAGGACGCCAGGGCCGAGCGCCGGACGGCCAAGCTCGCGAAGCAGATCTCCGCCTTCGCCAAGGCGCACGGCGGAGCCGAGGGACAGGTCGCGTACATCGGGCAGAAGGGCGCCCGGATCGTGCTCGTCGGCGAGGACGGCGGCTGGGGCGACCTCGTGGCGCCCACGTACGCGATCGCCGAGCAGGCCGTACAGAAGGCCGGCATCACCGTGCACGAGGCGTTCGACGGGGAGTTCGCGGCCAAGGTGCGGACCGGGCCGTACGAGTGGACGCGGATGGCGGGGATCCAACTCGGCGGCCCCAGCAACGGCTGACGACGGCTCCGTGCGCGACCCCGGCCGACGGCCGACAACCTTCGGTTGTTCGCACGGGGTGTGGGGGAGCAGCACCGAATGACCGGTTCACCCGTTAGGACCTGAAGAGGCACGGTCCAGTCACGGGGAGCCCGGATGATCGAAACGCCGACCCTGGTGGACCAGTACTGCCACGGCGTACTGAGAACAGAGCTGGGCCTCGGCACCTTCGAGGCCCACCTCGCCCGCACCGAGGGCCCGCCGGCCGCCGGCACCACCCTCTTCGACACCCAGACCGGTTTCGCGGTGCGCCGCTGGTGCCCGCCGCTGCTCGGCCTGGAGCCGCACTGCCCGCCGGCCCGCTACCTGGCACGGCGCCGCGAACTCGGCGTCCTGGAGACGGGCCGCAGGCTGCTGCGGGGCAGCGGCATCACGACGTACCTCGTCGACACCGGTCTGCCCGGCGACCTCACCGGACCGGGCGAGATGGCCTCCGCGGGCGACGCCCGGGCGCACGAGATCGTCCGCCTGGAGCTGCTGGCCGAACAGGTCGCGGACACCTCGGGCACCGTCGAGTCCTTTCTCGCCAATCTCGCCGAGTCCGTCCACGGGGCCGCAGCGAACGCCGTGGCCTTCACCTCCGTGGCGGGCGTACGGCACGGCCTGGCGCTCGCGCCGGAGCCGCCCGGGCCCGGCGAGGTGCGGGGCGCGGCGGGGCGGTGGCTCGCCGGGCGCCGGGTGGGCGGCGCGCTGAGCGACCCGGTGCTGCTCAGGCATCTGCTGTGGATCGCGGTGGCCTCCGGCCTGCCTCTCCAGCTGCACGCGGGACTCGGCGAACCCGGCCTGCGTGTCGACCGCACCGACCCCGTGCTGCTCACCGACTTCGTCCGCTCGACGGCCGGCCTCGGCACCGATCTGGTCCTGCTCTACGGCTACCCGTACCACCGGCACGCGGCGCACCTCGCCGGTGTCTTCCCGCACGTGTACGCCGATGTGGGCGCCGCCCTGGTGCGGACGGGGGCGCGCGCGACGGCGATCCTGGCGGAGATCCTCGAACTCGCGCCCTTCGGCAAGATCCTCTTCTCCAGCGGCGCACACGGGCTGCCCGAACTTCATGTGGTCGGCGCACATCTCTTCCGTGAGGCGCTCGCACGCGTGCTCGGCGCCTGGGTCGTCGAGGGGGCCTGGTCGGCGGCCGACGCGCAGCGCGTGGCGGGGCTGATCGCGGCGGGCAACGCCCGGCGGGTGTACGGCGTGGAGTGAGCGCCGCAGACTGTCGGGATGACTGACGGACACTCCACTGACAGGCACTTGACCGACCGGTTACTCGACGCCTTCCTCGGCGCGGTGGGCGACCTCGCCCCTATCGCCGTATGGGCGCATGGGTCGCTCGCCGGAGGCGACTACCAGGAGGGCCGCAGCGACCTCGACCTGATCGCGGTCCTGGAGGGCCCGGTGGGGCTGTCCACCGTGCGCCGGGTGGTCCGGCTGCACCGGGGGCTGCGGAAGCTCGGGCCGCTCGCCGCGAAGGTCCACTGCAGCTATCTGACGCCCGGCACGACGGCCGACGCCGACCGTTCCCATCTCACCTGGGCCCACGACCGGCTGATGCGACGGCCGGTCACTCCGGTCACCCGCCGTGAACTGCACGCCTTCGGCCTGGTCCTGCATGGCAAACCGCCCGAGGGCCTGCTGCCGCCCGTGCCGGACGCCGAGCTGCGCGCCTTCGTCGTACGGGATCAGCGGGAGTTCTGGCGGCCCTCGGTGGACAAGGCCCGGCTGTGGAAGCAGGACATCTGGGTCGACCTGGGCATGGTGACCTTCGCCCGCGCGAGCGTGACCCTGCGGGACGGCCGGCTGATCTCGAAGCGGGAGGCACTGGACCTGCTGCCCGAACTGGGGGCACCCGTCGAGGTGGTGGAGGACATCGGCCGGCGGCGGTACGGGGATGACGTACCGGGGTCGGACGCGTGGCTCGTGCGCCGTGCCGAGCTCACCCGGGCGTTCCTCGGGCCCGCGATCGACCGGCTGGTCGCCGACCGGTGGGACTGAGCGCGCGGGCCGGTCGGGCCTACGGCTCCGCCCAGCCGCCCTCGACGACCGGCAGCGGCAGGGGCTTGCCTCCCTCGGTGACGACGCGGGTGTCGTTCTCGTAGACCACGCGGGAGAGTTCCACGGCGCCGGCGGCCCGGGAGAACTGGGTGCGGTAGTTGCCGTGCTGCTTCGGGTGGCGTGAAGCCGGTCCCACCACGGCGCAGTTGAAGCAGTCCTCGGGGTCGAGCTGCGGATCCATCTTGGCGCCGATGGCCAGGCTGTTGGCGAGGACGACCCAGGCTCCCTGTTCCTCGACGCAGCGCTGAGCCGCCACGCGCTCCCAGCGGTCCTTGGGTGTGCGGCTGATCGGCGTGGCGAAGAGCGGGGCGAAGATGTGGGAGACCCCGAAGGCCTGGAACTTCGCCTCCCACAGGACCGACTGCTTGAGGTCCTCGCAGATGAGGACGGCGATACGGCCGAGCGCCGACTCCATCACGCTGATGTTCCGTCCCCGGGTGATGTCCTCGACCGCGAGGCAGTCGCTCGGCTCGCCGGGCAGCCCCCAGCGCACGGCCTGGCCCTCGCCCATGGTGAAGCCCGCCATCTTGTCCTGCTCCAGCACGGACTGGCCGGTGAGGCAGTCGACCAGGACGGCCCGGTTCGGCGGCGGGTCATCGGTACCGAGCGGGCCGGTCCCGAGGAGGATCCACCGCAGGCCGCTGTCCTCGGGCAGCTCCGTGAGCAGCTGTTTCCACTGGCTGAGGAGTGTGTTCGACAGGGTGCTCTCGGGCAGGATTCCGATCTCCGCCTCCGAGTCCCCGAGATTGCGGATCACCTGCCCGATTCGTTCGCTCAAACGTGCGGTGGACGGTTCGATGCGGTAAAGGCCGACGTCGTCGTCGCGGCTGAAACCGAAGTGCAGATCGTCGTTGTTTTCCAGCAGGGGAGCGGATCCGATGGAAATCGCTTCCCCGGCCGAGAATGCCGGATCATTTCTGCTCGATATTCGGCCATGCTGGATTCCACGACAGTTGTCCGGAGTGACCCGATGTACGTTGAAGAAATCTGGTTTGTTCGTCGGGTTGGCGGCCAGCTTTCCCGGTCGTGTGCAACGGGGCAGCAGGAGGCCGGTCTCCTGCTCGTCGCCGGGGCTGTTGAAGCGGCCGTACCGGGCGTAGCGGCGGGTGAGCCGGCCCATGGCCGGCTCGTCGTAGCAGGGCATGAAGGGGTTGGCCGAGCCCATGGCCCAGTCGAGGCCGATGAGCACGGCGAAGATGCCGCGATCGCCGTGCTTCCGGATGATCTCGGCGGCGAGCTCGGGCGTGGCGTACCCGTCCTTCAGTACGTCGACGCAGACGTCGTCCGCGAGCGCGCGAACGGTCGGATTCTTGCGCCAGCCGATCGGCTTGCGGGCACGGAAGTGCTCATCCGAAAGCAGGTCGTAGAGGACGACGAAGAGATCGGCCGGGTCGTCCGGTAATTCTGCCCCGTTGATCGAATGGGCCGCACCGCGCGTGGCTTTCTCGTTCATGATTCCCCCCGGAAGCGTGAGCGCGTAACCAGATGTTAACGGCGTCTGTCGGCATATGCGCATTGAGTTTGGTGATGAGCGTGTAACAAACAGGCTTCGGGGGATCTCCGGCCGGGTCGCCAGGGCTCCGCGAAGAATCATGGATGCGTCACTTGACACTCACTTGACATCGGCGCATGGTGGAGTGGTCGTCATGGAAGCGGGAGCGGAGACCGGGGGAGTGGCATGAGCGGAAAGAGCGCGCCGACCAATACGGCAGAGCGACCTCGGTGCGACCGACTGACCGAGGTACGGGACCTGATGGACGAGATGAAGTCGGAGTACGAGATACCGGAGGGCTGCTTCAGCTCCCTGGGCATGCTCATCACCGACGCCTCGCTGGCCGCCGACGAACCGGCGCTGCGGGCGGCCCACGACGGGCTGCGGCGGCTGTACGGGAAGCATGTCCGCGACGGCGACGAGTACAAGTGCGCCGAGCAGCGCGGACGCCTGCTCGGAATGATCGACGTGACGTTCTGGTCCCTGCGCCGGCTGCCCTCGGGGCTGCAGCTGAACCTCGACCCGGAAGGACACGCGGCCCGCTTCCTGACCGAGATCGCCCACGAGCCCGGCTTGAGCAACGAACAGCTCGCCAAGCGGCTCGAGGTGGACATCACCGAGATCAGCCGCCTCGGCCGCAAGCTCCTGGCGTCCGGCGTCGCCTCGAAGAGCCGCCAGTGGCGGTACAACGCCTGGGACATCACCCCGCGCGGCACCCGCTGCCTGGAACAGGCGGGCCTGATCGCCTCGGCACCGGAGGACCCGGAGCGCCCCACGGATACGAAGACCCCGCCCACCGCCGCGCGCTAGCGCGCCGTGCCGGAGGGGAAAGCGGCGGCCGAGGAAGCGGCGCCCGAGGCGGCGCCGTCGAAGGAAGAGCCGTCGAAGGAAGCGCCACCGCAGCAGCCGCCGAGTGCGCCCGCACCTCCGGGCGACGCGGGTGCGGTGCCGGTGTCGAGCGTGGGTGCCGAGTTCGCGCGCACCCGGGACATCGTCATCCTGGCCGGGGTCCTGCTGCTCCTGGCCTGCGCGTTCGGCACCGTCCTGCTGCAGGCCTGGCCACCGGCCCCGCCGCCGGCCGGTTCGGCGGCCGCCGCGCAGGAGCACGCGGCTCGGACGCGGATCCTGTTCTGGCGGCTCGGGCTGCTGCGTGACGTACGGCTGTTCGTCGTCGTGACGGCGGCGGGCGGCCTGGGCGCCCTGGTGCACGTGCTGCGCTCGCTCTACGAGTACGTCGGCAACCAGTCGCTGAGGCGCCGCTGGCTGCTGATGTACGTCCTGGAGCCCTACATCGGGGCCTTGATGGCGCTGGTCGTCTACTTCGTCCTGCGCGGCGGCCTGACCACGACGACGGCGTCCTCGAACGACATCAACCCCTACGGGGTGGCGGCGCTGGCGGCATTGGTCGGCATGTTCTCGCGGGAGGCCGTGCAAAAGCTCAACGATGTGTTCGAGACGGTGTTCACCGCCGCTGGGAAGAGCGCCGACCGCATACCGGCGCCCGCCGACCGTTCCTCAGACCCCGGCCCCGACCGATGAGCCCGCCTGGGTGGGGCCCGGAATCCCAAGGTCGGGCGCGGGCCGCTCGCGCAGCGACAGCAGCACCCGCAGCACCCCGATCCACACCAGGCACGAGCCGAGCATGTGGACGGCGACCAGGGCCTCCGGGAGGTCCGTGAAGTACTGGACGTAGCCGATGACGCCCTGGCCGAGGAGGATCAGGAACAGCTCGCGGGTGCGGTGCAGCGGGCCCATCGGGGCGTCGACCGCCTTGAGGACGAACCACAGCGCGAAGGTCAGCGTCACCACGATCCAGGCCAGCACCGCGTGCAGCTTGCTGATGGTCTCCCAGTCCAGCGGGATGCGCTTGACCTCGCTGGAGTCACCCGCGTGAGGCCCGGCACCGGTCACGACCGTGCCCACCCCGATCAGCAGCACGGCCGCGGCGGCCAGGCACCACACCAGCTGCTGCACGGCCTTGCCGACCAGCGGGCGCGGCGCGGCGTCGCCCTCGCGGGTGCGCTGCCACATCACCGCGGCGACCGCGATCAGGGCGGTCGAGAGCAGGAAGTGCGCCGCGACGGTGTACGGGTTCAGGCCGACGAGGACGACGATCCCGCCGAGGACCGCGTTGCTCATGACGATCCAGAACTGCGCCCAGCCCAGCCGGGTGAGGGACCGTCGCCACGGCTTCTCCGACCGCGCCGCGATGATCGCCCAGCCGACCGCCGCACACAGCACGTACGTCAGCATGCGGTTGCTGAACTCGATGATGCCGTGGAAGCCCATCGCACTGGTCGTGGTGAGCGAGTCGTCGGTGCACTTGGGCCAGGTCGGGCAGCCGAGGCCCGAGCCCGTCAGCCGAACGGCACCGCCGGTGACCACGATGACCACCGCCATGACGAGCGCGGCGAGAGCCGCCCGCTGAACCGTCCGGGAGGACGGGGTCCAGCGTTCGGCGATGAAGGAGAGCGGGTTGCGCGCGGCCTGGACGGCGTCGGCGGGGGTCACGTTCGGCACGGTCCCCATCGTAGGGGGCCGCTTGTGCACGCCTTCACGAGGGCCCCATACCTACTCCCAGCGGAAGAATTTCCCCGCCGCCGCCAGCCCCACGACCGCCCAGACGGCCAGGATCCCGAGGTCGCCCCACGGCATCCCGGCACCGTGCTGGAGCACGTCCCGCAGGCCGTCCGACAGGGCCGAGATCGGCAGCAGGCCCAGCACGTCCTGGGCGCCGGAGGGGAACTTGTCCAGCGGGACGATCACCCCGCCGCCCACCAGGAGCAGCAGGAAGACCAGGTTGGCCGCGGCCAGTGTCGCCTCCGCCTTCAGCGTGCCGGCCATCAGCAGACCGAGCCCGGAGAAGGCGGCGGTGCCGAGGACCAGCAGCAGGAGTACGGCGAGGGGGTTGCCGTGCGGCGACCAGCCGAGCGCAAAGGCGATCGCCGTCAGCAGGATCACCTGGAGGACCTCCGTGACCAGCACGGACACGGTCTTCGCGGCCATCAGACCCCAGCGCGGCAGCGGGGAGGAGGCGAGCCGCTTCAGGACGCCGTAGCGGCGCTCGAAGCCGGTCGCGATGGCCTGGCCGGTGAACGCCGTCGACATCACGGCGAGCGCGAGGATACCGGGGGTCAGGAAGTCGACCGCCTCGCCCTTGCCCGTGTCGACGATGTCGACCGAGCTGAACAGCACAAGGAGCAGCGTCGGGATGACCACCGTCAGGAGCAGCTGCTCGCCGTTGCGCAGCAGCATCTTCGTCTCCAGCGCGGCCTGGGCGCCGATCATGCGCCCGAGCGGCGCCGCCCCCGGCTTCGGGGTGTACGTGCCGGTGGTGGTCACGAACGCAGCTCCTTGCCCGTGAGTTCCAGGAAGACGTCTTCGAGGGTGTGGCGTTCGACGGAGATCTTCTCCGGCATCACGCCGTGCTGGGCGCACCAGGACGTCACCGTCGCCAGCAGCTGCGGATCGACCTTGCCGCCGACCCGGTAGGAGCCCGGCGTCAGCTCCGCCGCCGTGGAGTCCGCGGGCAGCGCCTTCAGGAGCGAGCCCACGTCGAGGCCCGGGCGCCCGCTGAACCGCAGGGTGTTCTCGGCGCCGCCGCGGCACAGCTCCTCGGGCGAGCCGTGCGCGATGACCTGGCCGGCGTCGATGATCGCCACGTCGTCGGCGAGCTGCTCGGCCTCGTCCATGTAGTGCGTGGTGAGGATGACGGAGACGCCGTCGGAGCGCAGATCGCGGACGAGGTCCCAGGTCGCGTGCCGTGCCTGCGGGTCGAGGCCCGCGGTGGGCTCGTCGAGGAAGACCAGTTCGGGGCGGCCGACCACGGCCATCGCGAGGGCGAGCCGCTGCTGCTGGCCGCCGGACAGTCGCCGGTAGGTCGTGCGGCCGCAGCTCTCCAGCCCCAGCCGCTCGATCAGCGCGTCCACGTCCAGGGGGTGCGCGTGCAGCTTGGCCACATGGCGCAGCATCTCGTCGGCCCGCGCGCCCGAGTAGACGCCGCCGGACTGGAGCATCACGCCGATCCGGGGCCGCAGTGCGGCGGCCTCGCGGACCGGGTCGAGGCCCAGGACGCGCACCGTGCCGGAGTCCGGTTTCCGGTAGCCCTCGCAGGTCTCGACCGTGGTCGTCTTGCCCGCTCCGTTGGGTCCGAGTACGGCGGTGATGCCCGCCGTGGCCACCAGGTCGAGGCCGTCCACCGCGGTCTTCGTGCCGTACCGCTTCACCAGGGCCTGGACCTGGACCACGGGGTCGCTTCGCATGAACGCCAAGTCTAAGGACGTCGCCGGGTGGTCCGGTCGCCGGGGGCCTCGGCCCAGTCCTCGCGCGGACGGTGCAGCGCCAGCCACCGTTCGGCGTAGGCCACCGCGTCGGCCACGGGGAACAGCCGCGCATCGGCGGCGCCCACCCGGCCCCGTACGACCGGACGGTCCCGCTCGAAGTCGTGCCCCAGCTCGTCGAAGCGGTCCGAGCTGATCGACACCTCGGTGACCACCTCCCAGCCGTCCGGGCCCGGACGGCCCACCTCGACCAGCGGCGACGGAATGCGGTACTCGGCCAGATGGAAGCTCGTGCACGCGTCGTATCCCGCGCCGAGCAGCAGCACCCGGGCGCCCAGCTCCTCGAGGCGGGCCAGCGGGCTGCGCTCGCCGAGCCGGCAGTCCGGCGCGTGCCCGTCGACGACGGCCGACGCGCGCGGGCCGAGCGCCGCGAACGAGGTCTGCGGGTGCGCGCTGCGCAGGGCGCCCGGCCAGGTGCGCACGGTCTCCGGGAGCACGCCCACCCCGCGCGACGGGGTGATCAGGGGGTCGTACGACGGCATCGAGGCGCGAATGCCGGCCCACCAGTGCTCGGGCACCGGCGGATTGCCCCACAGGGCCGGGTCCGAGAGGTCGCCGGTCTGGGTGGGGACCACCAGAGTGCCGCCCGGGCCGAGAGCGTCCAGGAGTCCCTGGACGACGGCCACCGCGGCGCCGGGGACCCAGCCGAGGGAGCTGAGCGAGGAGTGCACGAGCAGCGTCTCGCCGGGTCGTACGCCCAGCTCGCGCAGCTGCCGCGCGAGGGTGCTCCGGGTGACGAGTGGGCCGGTCGGAGGGGGTGTGGGCATGGTCCGGGAGTCTGCTGGACGGGGGCGGGCGGCGCCACCGGATTATTGGACGCGCTGATCGATCAAAGATCATTCCCGCAGGTCACCTTAGGTATACCTAAGTGATGCAGCGCACCGTAAGCCTCTCCCGGTGCGGGTTGTCAGGCTCTGAGGAATTACGCAACAATGGCGTTGTGAAAAACGTCGGCGAGGCTCGGGAGACCCCCACGGGGGCCCCTCAGGAAGAGCTCGCGACCGGGGAGCGGAGCACCCGCAACCGGGTCGCGCGATCCATCCTGGACCACGGCCCCTCGACCGTCGCCGATCTCGCCGGGCGCCTCGGCCTCACGCAGGCCGCCGTCCGCCGGCATCTCGACGCGCTGGTGGCCGACGACGTCGTGGAAGCACGCGAGCAGCGGGTCTACGGCGCGCGTACCCGCGGGCGTCCCGCCAAGGTGTTCGCCCTGACCGACTGCGGTCGCGACGCCTTCGACCAGTCGTACGACAAGCTCGCCGCGGACGCACTCCGCTGGATCGCGGAGCGCGAGGGCGGGCAGGAAGCCGTCGTCGCCTTCGCCCGCGCCAGGATCGCCGCCCAGGCCGGCGCCTACCGCGAGGCGGTGGAGGCCGCGGCCCCCGAAGAGCGGGCCGAAGCGCTGGCCAAGGCCTTGAGCGCGGACGGGTACGCTGCTACGGCGAAGAACGCGCCCCTTCCGCAGAAGGGCGAGCAGCTCTGCCAGCACCACTGTCCGGTCGCCCACGTGGCCGAGCAGTTCCCGCAGCTGTGCGAGGCGGAGACCGAGATCTTCTCCCAGCTGCTCGGCACGCACGTCCAGCGGCTGGCCACCATCGCCCACGGCGATGGCGTATGCACCACGTTTATCCCCAAGACCGCACATAACGCATCTGCAAGCACCGCCGGGAGGAACCCCGCATGACGCTCCCCATCGAGGAGACTGCCCACCCTGAGCTCGAGGGTCTGGGCACGTACGAATACGGCTGGGCCGACTCCGACGTGGCCGGTGCCTCTGCCAAGCGCGGCATCAACGAGGACGTCGTCCGGGACATCTCCGGGAAGAAGAACGAGCCGGAGTGGATGACCAAGCTCCGTCTCAAGGGCCTGCGCCTCTTCGAGAAGAAGCCCATGCCGAACTGGGGCTCGGACCTGTCGGGCATCGACTTCGACAACATCAAGTACTTCGTGCGCTCCACGGAGAAGCAGGCGGAGTCCTGGGAGGACCTGCCCGAGGACATCAAGAACACGTACGACAAGCTCGGCATCCCCGAGGCGGAGAAGCAGCGCCTCGTCGCGGGCGTCGCGGCCCAGTACGAGTCCGAGGTCGTCTACCACCAGATCCGCGAGGACCTGGAGGAGCAGGGTGTCATCTTCCTGGACACCGACACCGCCCTGAAGGAGCACCCCGAGCTCTTCAAGGAGTACTTCGGCACGGTCATCCCGGTCGGCGACAACAAGTTCGCGTCGCTGAACACCGCGGTGTGGTCCGGCGGCTCCTTCATCTACGTGCCGAAGGGCGTGCACGTCGAGATCCCGCTCCAGGCCTACTTCCGTATCAACACGGAGAACATGGGCCAGTTCGAGCGGACGCTGATCATCGTCGACGAGGACGCCTACGTCCACTACGTCGAGGGTTGTACGGCGCCGATCTACAAGTCGGACTCCCTGCACTCCGCGGTCGTCGAGATCATCGTGAAGAAGGGCGCCCGCTGCCGTTACACGACCATCCAGAACTGGTCGAACAACGTCTACAACCTGGTCACCAAGCGCGCCGTGGCGTACGAGGGCGCGACCATGGAGTGGATCGACGGCAACATCGGCTCCAAGGTCACCATGAAGTACCCGGCCGTCTACCTGATGGGCGAGCACGCCAAGGGCGAGACCCTCTCCATCGCCTTCGCGGGCGAGGGCCAGCACCAGGACGCCGGCTCCAAGATGGTCCACATGGCGCCGAACACCTCCTCCAACATCGTGTCGAAGTCGGTGGCCCGTGGCGGCGGCCGTACCTCGTACCGCGGTCTGGTCGAGATCGGCGAGGGCGCCCACGGCTCCAAGTCGAACGTGCTGTGCGACGCGCTGCTCGTCGACACCATCTCCCGCTCCGACACGTACCCCTACGTGGACGTCCGCGAGGACGACGTGTCCATGGGCCACGAGGCGACCGTCTCCAAGGTCTCCGAGGACCAGCTCTTCTACCTGATGAGCCGCGGTCTCACGGAGTTCGAGGCGATGGCGATGATCGTGCGCGGCTTCGTCGAGCCGATCGCCAAGGAGCTGCCCATGGAGTACGCCCTCGAGCTCAACCGGCTGATCGAGCTCCAGATGGAAGGCGCGGTCGGCTAACCACCGACCCCCGTCCCCATCAAGCCACTCACGCAAGAAAGCGAGCAGACCGACAGCCATGGCTGAGGCTCAGAACATCCCCGTGGGCTCCACCACCGCGGGCCAGATCGCGGTGGCCGCCGAGTCGACCGTCGCCACGCGCATGAGCGCGCCCCCGTCCTTCGACGTGCAGGACTTCCCGGTCCCGCACGGCCGCGAGGAGGAGTGGCGGTTCACGCCGCTGGAGCGGCTGCGCGGGCTGCACGACGGCACCGCGGTCGCCACCGGCGACGGCGTGAAGGTCGACATCGAGGCCCCCGAGGGCGTCATCGTCGAGACCGTCGGCCGCGACGACGCCCGGCTCGGCAAGGCCGGCACCCCGGTGGACCGCGTCGCCGCCCAGGCGTACTCCGCCTTCGAGAAGGCCGGCGTGGTCACCGTCCCCAAGGAGACGGTGCTCACCGAGCCGATCCGCATCGCGGTGCACGGCGAGGGTGGCGTGGCCTACGGCCACCAGGTCGTCGAGCTGGGAGCCTTCGCCGAGGCCGTCGTCGTCATCGACCACACCGGTGACGCCGTGCTCGCCGCCAACGTCGACTACATCCTGGGCGACGGCGCCAAGCTGACCGTCGTCTCCGTCCAGGACTGGGACGACAAGGCCGTGCACGTGGGCCAGCACAACGCGCTGATCGGCCGGGACGCCACCTTCAAGTCGTTCGTGGTCACCTTCGGCGGCGACCTCGTACGCCTGCACCCGCGCGTCGCCTACGCCGGCACCGGTGGCGAGGCCGAGCTCTTCGGCCTGTACTTCACGGACGCGGGCCAGCACCAGGAGCACCGCCTCCTGGTCGACCACAACACCCCGCACTGCAAGTCCAACGTCGCCTACAAGGGCGCGCTCCAGGGCGAGGGTGCCCACGCGGTGTGGATCGGCGACGTCCTCATCGAGGCCAAGGCCGAGGGCACCGACACATACGAGATGAACCGCAACCTGGTTCTGACCGACGGCGCCCGCGTCGACTCCGTGCCGAACCTGGAGATCGAGACCGGCGAGATCGTCGGCGCCGGCCACGCCTCGGCGACCGGCCGCTTCGACGACGAGCAGCTCTTCTACCTGATGGCCCGCGGCATCCCCGCCGACGAGGCCCGCCGACTGGTGGTCCGCGGCTTCTTCGCCGAGCTGGTCCAGCAGATCGGCGTCGACGACATCGAAGAGCGCCTTCTCGTGAAGATCGACGAGGAGCTGGAGGCGACGGTCTGATGACTGCCCCTTCGACCTTCGTGCGCGCCTGCGGGCTGAGCGAGCTGGAGGAGAACACCCCGACGCGGGTGGAACTCGACGGCACGCCGGTCTCGGTCGTCAAGACCGAGGGGGAGGTGTTCGCGATCCACGACATCTGCTCGCACGCGAACGTCTCGCTCTCCGAGGGCGAGGTGGAGGACTGTCAGATCGAGTGCTGGCTGCACGGCTCCAGCTTCGACCTCCGCACCGGCAAGCCGTCCGGCCTTCCCGCGACGCGACCCGTCCCCGTATACCCCGTAAAGATCGAAGGAGACGACGTGTTCGTCTCCCTCACCCAGGAGTCCTGAGGAACCCATGGCAACGCTTGAAATCCACGACCTGCACGTCACCGTCGAGGCCGACAACGCCACGAAGGAGATCCTCAAGGGCGTCGACCTCACCGTGAAGCAGGGCGAGACGCACGCCATCATGGGCCCCAACGGCTCCGGCAAGTCGACGCTCGCCTACTCGCTCGCGGGTCACCCGAAGTACACGATCACCGGCGGCACCGTCACCCTCGACGGTGAGGACGTCCTGGAGATGTCCGTCGACGAGCGCGCCCGCGCCGGCCTGTTCCTCGCGATGCAGTACCCGGTCGAGATCCCCGGTGTCTCCGTCTCCAACTTCCTGCGCACCTCGGCCACGGCCGTGCGCGGCGAGGCCCCCAAGCTGCGCACCTGGGTGAAGGAGGTCAAGGAGACCATGGAGCGCCTCTCCATGGACCCCGCCTTCGCCGAGCGCAACGTGAACGAGGGCTTCTCCGGCGGTGAGAAGAAGCGCCACGAGATCCTTCAGCTGGAGCTGCTCAAGCCGAAGATCGCGATCCTCGACGAGACCGACTCCGGCCTGGACGTCGACGCCCTGCGCGTCGTCTCCGAGGGCGTCAACCGCGTCCGCGAGACCGGCGAGGTCGGCACCCTGCTGATCACGCACTACACGCGCATCCTGCGCTACATCAAGCCCGACTTCGTCCACGTCTTCTCCGCCGGCCGCATCGTCGAGTCCGGCGGAGCCGAGCTCGCCGACAAGCTGGAGAACGAGGGCTACGAGGCTTACACGAAGGGTGGCGTATCCGCGTGACGCAGCTGCCGGGCCTCCTCGACACCGAGGCGATCCGCAAGGACTTCCCCATCCTGGACCGTCAGGTCCACGACGGTAAGAAGCTCGTGTACCTGGACAACGCGGCGACTTCGCAGAAGCCGCGCCAGGTGCTGGACGCCCTCAACGAGTACTACGAGCGCTACAACGCCAACGTCCACCGCGGTGTGCATGTGCTCGCCGAGGAGGCCACGGCGCTGTACGAGGGCGCGCGCGACAAGGTCGCCGCGTTCATCAACGCGCCGAGCCGCGACGAGGTGATCTTCACCAAGAACGCCTCGGAGTCGCTCAACCTCGTGGCCAACATGCTGGGCTGGGCCGACGAGCCCTACCGCGTGGACCACGAGACCGAGATCGTCATCACGGAGATGGAGCACCACTCCAACATCGTGCCGTGGCAGCTGCTGTCGCAGCGCACCGGCGCCAAGCTGAAGTGGTTCGGCCTCACCGACGACGGCCGCCTCGACCTGTCCAACATCAACGAGATCATCACCGAGAAGACGAAGATCGTCTCCTTCGTGCTGGTGTCGAACATCCTGGGCACGGTCAACCCGGTCGAGGCGATAGTGCGCCGCGCTCAGGAGGTCGGCGCCCTCGTGCTGATCGACGCCTCGCAGGCCGCCCCGCACATGCCGCTGGACGTGCAGGCCCTCCAGGCGGACTTCGTGGCCTTCACCGGCCACAAGATGTGCGGTCCGACGGGCATCGGCGTCCTCTGGGGCCGGCAGGAGCTGCTTGAGGACCTTCCGCCGTTCCTCGGCGGCGGCGAGATGATCGAGACGGTGTCGATGCACTCGTCGACGTACGCTCCCGCCCCGCACAAGTTCGAGGCGGGCACCCCGCCGATCGCCCAGGCGGTCGGCCTCGGTGCGGCGATCGACTATCTCTCCTCGATCGGCATGGACAAGATCCTCGCCCACGAGCACGCGCTCACCGAGTACGCGGTGAAGCGGCTCCTGGAGGTCCCCGACCTGCGGATCATCGGCCCGACCACGGCCGAGGACCGCGGCGCGGCGATCTCGTTCACGCTCGGTGACATCCACCCGCACGACGTGGGCCAGGTTCTCGACGAGCAGGGCATCGCGGTACGCGTGGGTCATCACTGCGCACGCCCCGTCTGCCTGCGGTACGGAATTCCTGCGACCACGCGAGCGTCGTTCTATCTGTACTCCACGCCGGCCGAGATCGACGCACTGGTCGACGGCCTGGAGCACGTCCGGAACTTCTTCGGCTGAGGGGCTGCTGAGTCGTGAAGCTTGATTCGATGTACCAGGAAGTCATCCTGGACCACTACAAGCACCCGCACGGGCGGGGCTTGCGGGATGGCGATGCCGAGGTGCACCACGTCAACCCGACGTGCGGCGACGAGATCACGCTGCGCGTGAAGTACGACGGCGAGCAGATCGCGGACATCTCGTACGAGGGCCAGGGCTGCTCGATCAGCCAGGCCTCGGCCTCCGTGCTGAACGAGCTGCTCGTCGGCAAGGACCTGGCCGACGCGCAGAAGGTCCAGGAGACCTTCCTGGAGCTGATGCAGTCCAAGGGCCGCATCGAGCCGGACGACGCGATGGAGGAGATCCTGGAGGACGCGGTCGCGTTCGCCGGTGTCTCCAAGTACCCGGCCCGTGTGAAGTGCGCCCTCCTGAGCTGGATGGCATGGAAGGACGCGACGGCCCAGGCACTGGGCGAGAGCGCCGAGAGGAAGACGGCATGAGCGACAACGACACTCTGACGACGAAGCCCGCCTCCGAGGAAGAGGTCCGTGAGGCGCTGTACGACGTCGTCGACCCCGAGCTGGGCATCGACGTCGTCAACCTCGGCCTCATCTACGGCATCCACATCGACGACGCGAACATCGCGACGATCGACATGACCCTCACCTCGGCGGCCTGCCCGCTGACGGATGTCATCGAGGACCAGGCCAAGTCCGCCACGGACGGCATCGTCAACGAACTGCGCATCAACTGGGTCTGGATGCCGCCGTGGGGCCCGGACAAGATCACGGACGACGGCCGTGAGCAGCTGCGCGCGCTCGGCTTCAACGTCTGAGACGCACCTTGTGTACGAGGCCCCCGGCGTGACTCATGCCGGGGGCCTCGCCGCGTCTGTCGGGCGGGCCTCAGCTCAGCCCGTTCACCAGCAGGAACGCCGAGTCCGCCTGGTACAGCGCGCTGTTCTGGTAGGGATCCAGGCGCAGCCGGAAGTTCTGGTGGCGCAGGAAGCGGCCCGGATAGTTGATCGACTCCAGGGTGACCGCGCCGGAGTAGGGCGAGGGACGGGGGCAGAACGTGGCGTCCCGCTCGAAGAGGGACGAGCCGTCGTCGCGCTCGTCGCGCAGGACGAAGTCGCGGTGGCGGAGGTAGCCGCCGTCGGCTGTCGTGAAGGAGTAACACGAGGCGTCCGCAAGGCCCTTGACCCGCTTGAACGTGGCGTCCCGCCGGTCCGCGGCGGAGTCGGCCGGTGCGAGTGCGACGTAGCCGCCGCTCACCTGCCAGTAGCGGTCGGGGTAGTTGACCGAGCGGATGGACGTGCCGGCCGTCGAGGGCTTCGGTCGGGGCGAACTGCCGTGGGGCGCGGACGACTTGGACGGCTCGGCGGAGGCCGTGGGTGTGGTGGTGGCGTGGTGGCCCGGCCGCCCGGAGGCGGTTGTCGAGGGCCGGGCGGACGACGGACGGCTCGTGCCGCTCGGTGTCACGACGCCACTTGCGGAGGGGCTGGCGAACGAGATGAGGCCGGGCCCCGATGTGTCGACCGCGGTTATCGCATCCGGCACGGATGATGACGTGTCGTCAGAATCCCTCCCTGTCACGGCAATTGCCGTCACGCACGCGACGACGGTGGCCAGGGCGACGGCACCGGCCAGCCAGAGCCGCCGCGTCCCCGGCTCGCGGGAGGTGTCCGGGGTCCAGCCGTTCTCCCACGGTTGCTTCCGAGGGGGCCGGGACTTGTTCTCTGCCATGCGCTGTTCCTCCGGCGGCGCAGACGACGACGGCTGCGACAGTGAGGGGAGTGGGAGGGGAGGGCGTGAGGGAAAAGTGTTGAACGGTGAAACACTAGTGGAGCGAGTGGGCGGCCAGCAGCCGTTTCAGTGAGCGGTTTCTATGAGATTCCAGGGCCCGGTGTGACGCGAGTGGCTTCACATGGCTCTCAGCAGCACGTCAGCGAGCCCTTCCCGGCGGATGCGCTGGTCGATGTAGAGCAGCGTGGCGATCAGCGGCAGGAACACCATCGCGAACATCTGGGTGATGAGGTTTCCGGCCATCGACAGCACCATGTAACCCCCCATGCCATGCAGGGAGTTCGCGAAAGCGTCGGCCATGTCCGTGGGCGGCGGATGCGACATGTCGTACGGCTGGGGCCTGGGCATCGCGAAGCTCAGCGGCAGCCCGATGGCGAGCGACACGATCAGCACCGTCATCCCGCCGAGCAGCAGGATGCCGAACGTGCGCCACCACGCGCCCTTGACCAACCGCACCGAGCGGCGCAGCGCCTGCACGGGCCGCGCCGACTCCAGTACGGCGGCCGCCGGGGCGAAGCCGAACAGGACGTACAGCCAGACCGTCAGCGGCACCGTCAGCATCGCCAGCAGGAAGAGGATTCCGACGGGCAGCACCGTCCCGGAGACCACCGCCAGCACGAAGGACACGAACAGCGCGACGAACAGCAGCGTCGGGACCAGCACGACCAGGCCGAGCAGCAGCCACACGCCGAGTACGGACGGAGTGCGCGGCCAGGAGCGCCGCCAGACCTGGCGCAGGGTGGTCCGCCGGCCCAGCACCGCGTCGTGCAGGGTCGCCGCGCACGAAGCCTGGACGAACGCGCCTGCCGCCAGCAGGCCCACCAGCGCGAGGGCCCACACCGTGCCGAAGGCGAGCAGGACCGGGCGGACGTCGGACCAGAGCGGATCACCGTGCGTGGCGTAGAGGGCGTCGGCATGGTCCCGCACCGAGAAGTACGCCACGGTCCCTGCACCCGCCAGCAGGGCGCCCAGGGCGACGTACGCCAGGATCGCGAGTCCGAACAGCGGCCCGGCATAGCGGCGCATCGTGGCGAACGCGCCGCCGAAGACGGTGTCCACGCCGAGTGGTGCGAGCGGTATGACGCCCGGCTTGGGCGGCGGGGGCGGAGGGGTCCAGCCCCAGCCGCCGGGAGGGCCCGCGTACGGCCCCGATGGTCCCCACCCCGAACTGTCCGACATCGCTCTTGCGCTCCGATGTTCCAGGAGCCTCGCGACTCCGCCTCCCCGACTGTGATCGCGAACGATATCCCCTGCGGCGCACGCTGCCCACGGGTGTTGCGGAGGCTTGATGTGTACGGTCGTACACATCGATGTGTACACTCGTACGCATGGGATATGTGCAGCTCGCCGGAGCCATCGCCGCCGAGGTGGCCGCCACGACCGCGTTGAAGTACAGCGACGGCTTCCACCGGTTCTGGCCCTCGCTGATCACCGTCATCGGATACGGCCTCTCGTTCGTGCTCCTCGCCTGGACCCTGAAGACCGTCTCGGTCGGCACGGCCTACGCGATCTGGGCCGGCGCCGGCACCGCCGCCATCGCCGCGATCGGCATGCTGTTCCTCGGGGAGGGCCTGAACGCCGCCAAGCTCGCCGGGATCGCGCTGATCATCGTCGGGGTCGTGGTGCTGAACCTCGGAGGTGCGCACTGATGGCGCACCGCGCCCGGGAAGGCGAGCGCTGATGGTTCGGCGCTACGACCCCGAGCGGCGCCAGAGGATCATCGACGCGGCGATCCGTGTGGTGGGCGCGGGGGGCCTCGCCGGGCTGAGCCACCGCTCCGTCGCCGCCGAGGCCGACGTGCCGCTCGGCTCCACCACGTACCACTTCAAGACCCTCGACGAACTGATGGTCGCGGCGCTGCGGCAGGCGAACGAAGGGTACGCCGCGTGGGTCGCGGCCCGCCCTGGGCTGGCGGACCCCGACACCGACCTGGCCGGGGAACTCGCCGCGATGACAGGCGAATGGCTCGCCGGCGACCCCACCGTCGTAGAGCTGTCGTACGAGCTCTACCTCGCCGCGCTCCGCCGCCCCGCCCTGCGCCCGGTCGCCGCCGAATGGGTCGAGGTCCTGGCCGCCCCCATTGCCCGCCGCACCGATCCGGCCACCGCCCGTGCCGTCGTCGCCCTGATCGACGGGATCTGTCTGCAAGTGCTGCTGACGGGGGTGCCGTACGACGAGAGGCAGGCGCGGGAGGTACTGGGGCGGGTCATCGCCTCCCCGGCCTCCCCGGCCTCCCCGGCGTCTTCGGCATCCTCTTCTTCATCCGCTCGCGGAAACCGTGAACCTTTTGACGACCGGCGGGGAACAGGGGGTGCGCCCGGTCCCTGAGACGCCCGGCGCACCGGTTCGCTCGCGCGGGCCCCGCCAAGTTAGGTTTCACCCATGACCGACACGACTGCTACTCGCACCACCGGCGCCGTCGCCGCCGGCCTCGCCACCGTCACCGCCGACGGCACCGTCCTCGACACCTGGTTCCCCGCGCCCGAGCTGGTGGGCGAGCCCGGCCCCTCCGGCAGTGAGCGGCTGTCCGCCGAGCGTGCCGTCGAGCTGCTCGGCGAGGGCGCCGCGAAGGCCATCGGCCCCGACGCCCGTCGCGGCGTCGAGGTGGTCGCGGTCCGTACGGTCATCGCCTCGCTGGACGACAAGCCGCTCGACGTGCACGACACCTATCTGCGTCTGCACCTGCTCTCGCACCGCCTGGTCAAGCCGCACGGCCAGAGCCTGGACGGCATCTTCGGCCACCTCGCCAACGTCGCCTGGACCTCGCTCGGCCCGGTCGCCGTCGACGACGTCGAGAAGGTCCGGCTGAACGCCCGCGCCGAGGGCCTGCACCTCCAGGTGACGTCCATCGACAAGTTCCCGCGCATGACGGACTATGTCGCGCCGAAGGGCGTCCGCATCGCCGACGCCGACCGGGTCCGCCTCGGCGCGCACCTCGCCGCGGGCACGACCGTCATGCACGAGGGCTTCGTGAACTTCAACGCGGGCACGCTCGGCACCTCCATGGTCGAGGGCCGCATCTCCGCGGGTGTCGTGGTCGGCGACGGCTCGGACATCGGCGGCGGCGCCTCCACGATGGGCACGCTGTCCGGCGGCGGCAACGTCCGCATCACCATCGGCGAGCGATGCCTGATCGGCGCAGAGGCGGGCGTCGGCATCGCGCTCGGCGACGAGTGCGTCGTCGAGGCGGGCCTTTACGTCACCGCGGGCACCCGCGTCACGATGCCCGACGGCCAGATCGTCAAGGCGCGCGAGCTCTCCGGCGCCTCCAACATCCTCTTCCGCCGCAACTCGGTCTCGGGCACGGTCGAGGCCCGCCCGAACAACGCGGTCTGGGGCGGCCTGAACGAGGTTCTGCACAGCCACAACTGACGTGCGTTCCCGAGCGCCCTCCCACGGTTCACCGTGGGAGGGCGCTCGGCTATGCCGACAGTGCCGTTGCGAACTCCGCCAGTGCCGTGAAGTCGGCATCGAGCAGGCCGAGTCGGGGATTGACGTGGTGGAGCAGCGCGGGTCCGGCGTGGTGGGCGGCGACGTACGCATCGTCGGCCGGGCTCTGCTCGTCGTCCACCCAGGCGAAGGGGCGCTCCTTCGCGTACGCCACGATGCGCTCCGTCTTCCAGTGGACACCGTCGGGGCGGTCGGCGAAGAGGGCGCCGGTGAAGTCGACGTAGGGGAGTTCGGGCAGGCCGATGACGGGGGCGATCCAGCGGTTCGCGGCGTCCATCCACGTGGTGGCCCAGCACAGGTCGTAGCCGAGGCCGAGGAGGGCGCGGCCGTGGTCGGGGTGGAGCCAGACCCGCAGCGGGCGTCCGGGAATCAGCGCCACCCGGATCGTCGTGTAGCCCTCGGGCCGCCGTTCCGGCTGGGCCGCGTACGGGTTGAGGGGGCCGTCGACGTCGAGGAACAGCAGAGGTCTGGCCATGGGGCCAACGTAAGGGACGAGTGCCGGGCGGCCGAGGGAATTTGTTCGCGGCCGGCGGCATAGTGGCGGGCGGGCGCACGCGTCACAAGGGGCAGAGGGGCGGGTCACAGGATCCGCCGGAGAAGAGAAGGTGACGATGGATGCCGCAGCGCAGGAGAGTTTCCGGGATTTCGTGGCGAACCGGTCGTCGGCGCTGCTGAAGACGGCCGTGCTGCTCAGCGGCGGCGACCGGCACGCCGCGGAGGACCTGCTGCAGAACGCGCTGATCAAGGCCGCCGGACGCTGGCACCGGATCGACGAACCCGAGGCGTACGTACGGCAGATCCTCTACCGGCAGCAGGTGAGCCGCTGGCGGCTGAAGTGGCGGCGGCGCGAGCTGACGGTCGCCGAGCCGCCGGAGGGCGCCCGCGGCGGCGGGGACGCCTCGTCGGACACCGAGCTGCGTGTGGTGATGCGCGGGGCGCTGGCCCGGCTGACCGCGCGGCAGCGCACCGTGCTCGTGCTGCGCTACTTCGAGGACCTGCCCGAGGCCGATGTCGCCCGGCTCCTCGGCTGCACCGTCGGCACCGTCCGCTCCACGGCACACCGCTCGCTGGCCCGCCTGCGGCAGTTCGCCCCCGAACTGGCCGCGCTGGGCCCGGCGGACGCCGAGCAGCAGCCGGTGTCCCGTGACTTCTCGCCCTTGGAGGTGCGTCCGTGAACGTCGATGAACTGGTACGTGACACATTCCGTGAGCAGGCCGCCGACGGCACGCCCGCCCCGCCCGGCCTGGCCGACCGGGTGCTCGCCGCCCGCCGGAGCCGCCGCACCCGCAGGGTCGCGCTCGCGGCGGTGGGCACGGCTGCCGCGGTCGCCGTGGCCGTCGCCGTGCCGCTGCTCGACACGGGCAAGGACGAGGCCCGCCCTGCCACCCGGATGAACCGGAGCGACATCATCGCCCACCCCGACCAGTCGCCGCCGCGCGACCTGATCGCGGCCGGGGACACGGCGCTCGCCGGGTTCAGCACGAGCAAGCGTGTGAAGCAGCCCAACAAGGACGAGATCATCACGCGGACGTACACCCTGCTGAACCAGAAGACGGGCAAGTACGTGAAGGACCCGCGGTGGTCCTTCGTCGACATCGCGCCCGGCGGTCTGACCGCGGCCGTCCTGGAGGGTGAACTGCCCGCCAAGCGTGTCGGGTTGCTGAACCTGATGACCGGCAAGGTGGACCGCTGGGTCCCGGTCGGCCAGGGCGCGGCCGGTGCCTACTTCTCGCCCGACGGCACGAAGCTCGTCGCCACGACGTACGCCAAGAACCCCGACCGGCTCTTCTGGAGCCACCGGATCCCGGTCAACGACTCGATCGAGCCGCAGTCCGTGGCGAGCCGGACCGGGTTCACCCTCATCGACGTCGGCTCCGGCAAGGGGAAGTGGCACAAGGCGCCGTACAAGTCGCAGATGAACGCGCGCTCGGACTTCGAGTTCAACCACGACGGCACTCTGCTCGTCGAGCGCTACGAGATGGCGCCCGGCAGCATCTACCACGACCTCCAGGGCAAGAAGGTGGCCACGCCCCGCGCGGAGAAGTACGTCGACCCGTGGGTGGAGGCGGGCCTCTCGCCCGACGGGAAGATCGCGGCGGGCGGCTTCGCCGGCGAGGGCAAGGAGATCGCCTCCAGGCTCACCGATCCGGTGACCGGCAAGCAGATCACCAAGGTGCCGGGCCAGCAGCTGCTCGCCTGGGCGGACAACAAGCGGCTGATCGCCTGGGGCATCACCCCCGGCACGAACGAATACCGTCAGCAGCTGGTACTGATCACGATCGGCAGCCACAAGATCGTGCCGCTCAGCGACTTCCGCACACCGAAGGACTACACCGGCGGACGCTGGGAGCCCCTGTTCACGACGCGCTGACCAGCTCCTCGTACGCCGCAAGCAGCCCGTCGACCGTCTCCCGGTCGGCGGGCCGCAGCGGTGAGCGGACCGGACCGGCGGGCAGGCCAAGGGAGTTGAGGAGAGCCTTGGCGGTGACAGTGCCAGGGAGGCCGGACGCCATCATCAACTCGATGAGTGCGCAGGCCTGTTGCTGGAGGCGGGCCGCCTCGGCCGTGTCCCCGGCGTCGAACGCGTGCAGGATCGACCGGAAGTGACTCGGTGTCACATTGGAGACCGTGCTGATGTACCCGGCGCCGCCGATCGCGTACTGCGCGAGGACGTACTCGTCGCAGCCCGCGTAGTACGCCAGGTCCGTGCGCGCCATGACCTTCTGGGTGCCGAGGAGGTCGTAGGCGCAGTCCTTGACCGCCACGATCCGCGGGTGCTCCGCGAGCCGGATCATCGTCTCGGGCTCGATGCGGGTGCCGGTGCGGCCGGGGATGTCGTACAGCGCGAGCGGCAGCCCGCAGGCGTCGGCGATCTCGCCGAAGTGCGCTTCGAGGGCGTCCTGCGGGGGCCTGCTGTAGTACGGCGAGACCACCAACAGCCCGTCGGCGCCCGCCTTTTCGGCCTCCAGGGACAGCTCCACGGTGTGCCGCGTGTCGGCGGTGCCGACGCCCGCCACGATCGACGCCCGCTCGCCGACCGCCTCGCGGACCGCGGTTACGAGCGCGGCCTTCTCGGCGTCCGTCGTGGTCGGCGACTCACCGGTGGTGCCGGACAGCACCAGACCGTCGCAGCCCTCGGAGACCAGCCGGTCGGCAAGCCGCTGCGCGCCGTCGAGGTCGAGCGCACCGGCCTCGGTGAAAGGCGTGATCATCGCGCAGAGGGCGCGGCCGAAGGGGGCTGAAGTCATCATGACAGTAGTGTCGGCACTCCCTACCGTGAAGCTCCACTTAATTCTTCTACGAGGAACCGGAAAGCATTGCTAAGACATGGGCGCTTTCGCGGAGGCGAGGCACTGGTGCCAAACCCGCCCCTTATGGGTCACCATGGCGAGGACGGTAACTGGCAGCAGGTCACGGGAGGCGTCATGAGGCTCGGCAAGGCACTCGCCACCGGAGTCGCGGAGGAGCAGTCCGCTCCGCGCGAGGAAGAACTCCGACTCCCCGAGGAACTCACGGCAGAAGCAGTGAAGTTGGAAGTGTCCGCGCCAGAAGAGGTCCCGGTCGCCCGATGAGACTGCGGCTCCCAAAGGAACACCCGACGGAGCCGCCGACCGGATACAAGATCGCCTACCCGGTGCTGTCCCACGACGGCACCCGGGCCGGCTTCACCGGTGTGTCGCTGGGCGGCGCGCTGCCGTACGGCGTGCTCGACGAGGCCAGGTGCGTCTACGGACGGCGGCACAGCGCGCCGCACCGGCGCTGCGACTGCGGCTTCCACTGCGTGCACGAGCGCACGGCGGCCGAAGCGCTGCTGTGCACCGAGCACGCCGCGGCGGCCCTGCTCGACGTCACCGTCCTCGGCGCCTACATCCGCTTCGAGCTGGGCTTTCGCTACGCCCGCCAGCGGGTGCGCACCGCGACCGTCGGCCGCTGCCCGTGCAGCGCACCGGCCGCCGCGCTCGCCGACGCCGGCTGGGGCCGCCCCGGCTGGCGCGTGCTGGCCGCCGCGTGCGCGGGATGCGTGCGCGGCCGTACGTCGCTGACGCTCGCGGCGTTCGCGCGGCTGGCCGGGGACGGCCTGCGCGTGCGCGCGGGCGACGGCACCATCGCACTGGTCCCGGGCGGCGCGCAGGCGCCGCCCGGCGTGCTGGACGTACGCGAACTCGCCGCGGAGGCCGCTCTGTTGCAGGCGCGGCTCGACTGGTTCCAGACCCAGCTGGCCCGGCTCGGCGAACGCGGGCCGGAGGGATAGCGCGTCCCGGTCCGGGTACTCGGGTGTCCCCGGACGAGAGGAGACGGGACACCGTGACCGGGACAGGGACCACGGACGAGCGGCTCGTGCGCGACGAGCACGGGCATCAGTCGGTGGGTGAACTCGTCGGACAGGCCACCGAACAGCTCTCCCTGCTCGTACGGCAGGAAGTGGGCCTCGCCAAGGAGGAGCCGGCCGCCAAGGGGCGCCGCGCGAGGCGCGCCGGCGAACTGCTCGGAGCGGCGGGCGCCGTCGGATACGTCGGGCTGATGGCCCTGGCCGCCGCGGGCGTCGCCGCGCTCTCCCTGAGCCTGGCCGTGTGGGCCGCGGCGCTCATCGTCATGGCGGTGCTCTCCGCGATCGCGGGAGTCCTGGCCGCCACCGGCCGCGCGCAGCTGCGCCGTGCCGCACCGCCCACGCCCGAGCGGGCGCTCGACAGCGTCAGGGCCGATGTGGACGAGATCAAGGAAAGGGCACACCGATGACAGAGGACAGCAGGGGTGCCGATGCCGCGAAGGCGGCGGCAGCCAAGGCGGAGCCCATGGTCGCGGAGGCCGGCACGGGTGCCAAGGGGCCGGAGGAGCTGCGGCAGCAGATCGAGCAGACAAGGAGCCAACTCGGCGACACGGTCGAGGAGTTGGCGGCCAAGTCCGATGTGAAGGCTCGGGCCAGGGCCCGCGCTGCCGAACTCAAGGGCCGGGCGGGCACCATGACCGTTCAGGTGAAGGAGACGGCCGCGCACGCCGGCCACACCGTGCAGGACAAGGCTGCCCAGGCCGGGCACGTCGTGCAGGACAAGGCGTCCCACGCCGGCCACGTCGTGCAGGACACCGTGCCGCCGCCCGTGCGTTCCGCGGCCGCCAGGGTCGTCCTGGCCGGACGGCGACACCCGGGGCCGGTGCTGATCGTGGGCGCGGGTGTGGGTGTGGTGGTTGCGGCGGGGCTGTTGCGGCGTCGTCGTCATGGGCGCCACTGACGAGGGTGCGCTGCGACGCAGACGAGGGGCGGGACCGGGCTTTCCGGTCCCGCCCCTCGTTCGTTGCGTGTCGGCCGACCAGGACTACCGGACGCCGCCGTCCGGCGTCGTCGGCCGCGTCCGGGACCGCGTCTCGCGCAGATCCCGCAGTCGCGGCGGCCACTTGCGGGTGTCGCGCGGTTCGACCAGACGGGGCGGCCCTCCGGCAGGTCGTACACCGCGGTGGCGTGCTGTCCGATCATGCCCAGCAGGGACACGAGTACCAGCAGTGCGGGAAACAGCGACAGCGCGGGGGCGCCTTTCGCTGGCGTGGGCGCCTTGTGCCGGTGGGTGGGTCGGGGCCGTGCCGGTACGTTCTGCCCGTCGCCGCGTGGGCGTACTGCCCGGGGTTGATACACGGCGGGACTTGGCGGGCGGTCTGCTACGCGACGGGCAGGAACGTACCGGCACGGCCCCTTCCGTGCGCACGCGACTGCGGGCCGTCGTCGCTACGGATGTGGGCAGGCGTGCGGGTGTGTGAAGGGTGCCTCGGGCTTGGGGCGGGTTGCCCTGGGGAGCCGGCTCGGCTGGGCCGACAAGGTGAGTCGTCTGGACAAAAAAAGTTTTCGGTGGGACCTTGGAGTCATGTTGGACGTGACCGTGATCGAGGACCCGGCCGCCGCCGCCGTCTCGCTGGACCCCATGCGGGCCCGGCTGCTGGCCGAGCTCGCCGCAGGCCCCGCTTCGGCCGCGATGCTGGCCGGCAAGGTCGGGCTGCCCCGGCAGAAGGTGAATTACCACCTGAAGACCCTGGAGCGGCACGGCCTGGTCGAGCTCGCCGGAGAGCGCCGCAAGGGCAACGTCACCGAGCGGCTGATGCGTGCGACCGCCGCGTCGTACGTCATCTCGCCGCTCGCCCTGGCCGCCGTACAGCCCGATCCGGACCGCTTCCGCGACCAGCTGTCCGCCCGTTGGCTGCTGGCGCTCGGCGCCCGGCTGGTCCGTGACGTCGGCACGCTGATCACCGGTGCGGCGAAGGCGCGCAAGCGGCTGGCGACCTACGCGCTCGACGGCGAGGTGCGCTTCGCGTCGGCCGCCGAGCGGGCCGCGTTCATCGAGGAGCTGACGGCGGGCGTCAGCGCCCTGATCCGCAAGTACGACGCCGCGGACGCCGAGGGCGGCCGGGACCACCGCATCGTCGTCGCCGTGCACCCCACGGTCAAACCCCAGCCCGCCCCGGAACTCGACCAGTAACCCCGTAGTACTCAGGAGCCACCATGTCCAAGGAATTCGAGATCGTCTGCGAGACCGAGATCGACGCCACGCCCGACGAGGTGTGGGAGGCCGTCACCAACGGCACCGGCGGCTGGTTGTGGCCGATGGAGGCCCCGGAGCCGCGCGAGGGAGGCAGGGGGCCGTTCGGTTCCACGATCACCACCTGGGACCCGCCGCACCGCTACGTCAACCGCGTCGAGGACGTCGACGGCATCTCCGAGCAGACCCTCAATCAGCTCGACTACACCGTGGAGCCCCGCGACGGCGGCAAGCGCGCCTGGGTGCGGTACGTGCACAGCGGCGTCTTCGTCGACGACTGGGACAACCAGTACGACGGTGCGAGCAGGCACAACGACTTCTATCTGCACACCCTGCGCGAGTACGTGACGCACTTCGCGCGCCGCCCGGTCGCCTTCACCACCTTCGACGGCCCCGAGGCGTCCATGACCCCCGACGCCTTCACCGCCGTGGGCCGGGCGCTCGGCCTCGCGGAGGACACGGAGGCGGGCGCGCGCGTGCGGGTGCAAGGTCCGGAGGGTCAACTCCTCGACGCCGTGCTCGACTTCCGCAACCCGTACTTCATCGGGCTGCGCACCGACGACGCCCTGATCCGCTTCTTCGGCCGCAACCACTGGGGTGCCCCGGTGGGCATCTCCGTCCATGACTTCGCGGCCGGCGCGGACGCCCAGGCCGATGAACTCGCCTGGAAGGGCTGGCTGAACGCGGCCTTCGCCGCCTGAGCCGCTCGACTCACCTGAGCATGGGACGAGCCCGGCCCCCCGGACGACGGGGCCGGGCTCGTCGGCATGCGGCGACTGAAACCGCCTGCGAGGACTACGGCTTGAAGCGCAGCACCTGCGGGTCGTGGTCGCTGATCTGGTCGTTGAACTCCGAGTTGATGTGCACGGAGTCGTAGTCGAGGTCGCAGCCGCGCCGGATCGACGGGCTGACCAGGATCTGGTCGAGGACCTGCTGGTTGCCCTGGTAGTCGTACGTGTAACGCTCGCTCTTCGGCAGCGACTTGATCGCCGACCAGAGCTCGCCGTCACCCTCCAGGATCTTCGCGGTGTCGGAGAACTCGAAGTCGTTCATGTCGCCGAGCGCGATGACGTCCGCGTTCTTCTGCACGTCGAGAATGCTCTTGACGAACGCGTTGACCAGCGTCGCCTGGGCGTGGCGCTGGGTCTCCGAGCTGCGCACCACCGGCTGGTACTGCGAGGTCAGTCCCTGGTCGCCGCCCTTGGAGTTGAGGTGGTTGGCGATGACGAAGACCGTGCGGCCGCGGAAGACGAACTCGCCGGCCAGCGGCTTGCGGCTGGACTTCCAGGCGGTGTCGGCCGGGGCGATGCGGCCGGGAGAGGCCGTCAGCTGCGCCTTGCCGTGCACCTTGGTGACGCCCACCGCGGTGGTGGAGTCGCCGCCCGCACGGTCCGTGAAGGAGACGCGCTCCGGGTTGAACAGGAACACCTGGCGGATGTTGCCGCCGGGCTCGCCGCCGTCCTGGTCGTTGACCGGGTCGATCGAACGCCAGTCGTACTTCGGGCCGCCCGCCGCGACGATCGCGTCGATCAGCTTGTTCACCGTCACGTCGGCGGCGACCGTGCCGTCGTCCGTCGCGCCGTTGTTGTCCTGGATCTCCTCCAGGGACACGATGTCGGGCGACTGCAGGTTGTTCACGATCGCGGCGGCGTGCGCGGCGAAGGTGGCGTCGGACGGGTCGAGGTTCTCGACGTTGTACGTCGCGACCGCCAGCTCGCCGCGCGACTGCTTCTGCGTCGTCTCGCGCTGCAGGCCGCCGCTCTTCAGCGTGCCGAGCTGGCTCGCGACGAGGGTGTAGCCGCCGAACTGGTTGTAGTCCAGCGGGCCGGTCGTGGCGCCGGTCAGCGTGTCGCCGACGTTCGCCTTCGGGAAGTCGGCCGTCGAACCCAGCGACTGGATCTGCAGACGGCCGGTGTTCTGCGAGTCGTACGAGCCGTAGAGGGTGCCGCCGCGGCGGGTCGGGTTCTCGTGCGGCTTCACCGTGACCCACACCTCGGAGTACGGGTCGGTGGCCGTCACCACGCGGGCGTCGGCGACCTGGACGTTCATGCCCTCAAGGGACTCGTAGTAGTCCAGGGCGTACTTCGTCGGCTCCAGCGTCAGCGCGTTGATCGAGCCGGCCGCGGCGGTGTCGCCGGCGGGGGTGTACGCGGCCGGGACCGAGCCCGCGTCCACGACCGTGGCGGCCGGGACCGCGTTGCCGCTGGAGAGCACCGTCACCGTCGGCTTGGTGATCTCCGTCAGCGACTGGTTGCCGGTGGAGGTGCCGCCGGGCACGTACTCGGAGACCGTGCCCGTCACGGTGACCGAGTCGCCGACGGCGACCTTCGGGGCGGAGCTGGTGAAGACGAAGACGCCCTCACTGGTGGCCGGGTTGTCGTCCGCGTTCGGGTCCTGGAGCCAGAACCCCTTCGACGAACCGTAGGTACGCAGGGCCGTGACGATTCCGGCCACGTCCGTGACCTTCTGGCCGGCCAGCGGGGATATCCGGGTGGTGCCCTGGATGTCATGGATGCGTACGACGTCGGCATGGGCCGGCGAGGTGAGGACCACCGTGGACACCGCGGAACAGACGGCGGCGACGGTGAGCGCGGCGAGGCGCGAGGAAGACTTGCTCGGCAACGGGATCCCTCCGGGGACGTGCATGAAGCGCCGGGACGAGGGTGGAGCAGGACGAGGGTGGAGCGCTGGGAGGAACGCAACCTGTGGGGCGGTTGGTGACGCGCGTAGAAACCGCTTCGGGAGCTACCGGTGAGTTTCTACGCGCGTCAATCTCGTGTGTGGGCCAGCCACTTGTCAAGGTTTCGGCCATGGACGGAACCGGTCGAGGAGATGAACCGGGCGGCATGGGGCGAAATCCGTCTAGGCTGAGCGTGCATTTTCCGGGGCAACCCCCCGGTCCGCAGGTACGTCCGGAGGAGACCCACCCGATGTCAGACAGCTCCCCCCTGCCGCCGGTTCGGCTGACTTCCGAAGCGGAGCTCGCACGGGACGCGCTCGCCGCGCCGCTGCTCTCCCGCGCCGCCCGGCTCGCCCGCTGGGCGAGCGAGGACACGCGGGTCGCGGCCGGGGGCGAACTCGTCGAGGAGCAGCTGCCGGGGGCCGCCGCCGAACTGGGCCTGACCGGCGACGACGCGGCGGCCTTCGCGGCCGAGGCCTGGCGGGTGGCCGTCGACACCGGCCTCGTGGAGATCGTGGACGAGGAGGAGGGCACGGTCGCCACGGGCGCGGATCTCGCACTGCTCACCTCCGGAGCACCGCAGGACGTCCTCGCCGTGTGGCTCGCCGCCCTGGACACCGTGCTCGCCGACGCGAGCGTGCCCGACCTCGACGACCTCGACGACCTCGACGACCTCGTCGGCGCGATGGACGAGGGCGGGGAGGTCGACTTCTCCCAACTGGACTGGGACCCCGAGGCGGAGGCCGAGTTCCTCGACGGAGTGCTCGGCAACCTCTACCTGCTCACCGTCAGCGAGGACGGCGCCGACGACGGTCCCGTGCCGCTGCCCGCCCTCGCCGCGTCGATGATCGTGCCCGACGACATGGGGGAGCCCACCAACGACGTCCTGGAGCAGGTCTCCGACGCGATGATGCGGCTCGACGACCAGTTCCGCCTCCTGGAGCCCGTCGGCCTGGTCGAATTCCAGCCTGTCGACGAGGCGTTGATGGCGGACGCCGACGAGGCCGAGGATCCGGCGGCGCCCCTCGACGACACCGACGTCTCGCGCTACGGGATGGTGCGGCTGACCCCGCTCGGGCTGTACGGGCTGCGGGCGCGGTTCCTCGAAGCCGGCTTCGACGCCCCCGCGGTGGGCGACCTCGCCGACAAGGGCGCGGACGCACTGCTCGACGGCACCTCCTCCTTCCCGCCCGCCGCCGCCCAGGCCGAGACCGAGCAGTGGCTCGCCCGGCGGGAACCCCTCGCCTCCGCACGGGAGTTGCTCGCCGCGGCGCGAGGCACGGACTCCGGGGCGCCGCTGCGGCGGCTGCGCTGCCAGCAGGCGCTGTCGCTCGTCGGCATGGAGGCCGAGCCCGCGCTGCGCGAGGTGCTGGACGACGCCGAGCTCGGCGGGCTCGCCCGGGTCTGGCTCAGCGAGCACGGAGCGGCGGGCGTGCCCGCGCCGTCCGAGGCCATGGTGTTCTGGCTGACCATCGACACCGTCGCCGCGCAGCTCGCCGCCGAGGGCAACTCGGCGGAACTGCAGGGCCTCGTGGAGGGTCTCGCCCAGCAGCACGGCGGGTTCTTCGCGACGGCCTGGCGGGTGGACCACCCCGCCACCCCGGAGGTGCTGGAGGCGATGGGACGGCTGCACCCGGACAAGAAGGTCGCCAAGGAAGCCCGTAAGGCCGCCTTCAAGGCCCGCTCTCAGCAAGGCGGTTGATGCTCCCGGAAGCGGCGACGCCGAAGCGGCGGGGAGGAAGACCTCCCCGCCGCGACGGCAACACGGTCGGCAGTGATGCCGCGTGCGGTGTCAGCAGTGGTACAGCGTCGTGTGCTTGAACGACGACGTCGCGCCGTTGAAGCCGTACGTGCCGCGGTACGCCGGCGGGTTCTGGAACTCACCGACGATCGTGATCGTGCTGGCGCAGGAGCCCTGTCCGGCTCGCTTGGCGTCGAGACGGATCGTTTCTCCTACGTAGCCGCCCGTGATGTCCCAAGGGGCACCGCAGATGCCGGAGGTGATCTGACCGCCGGTCACGACGTGCGGGTAGGTGTTGGGGTTGTACTTCACCTCGATGGCGAAGGTGACCGCACCGCTGTGCAGCTCCAGCTCGACGGACGTGGAGACCGCCTCGGCCGAGGCGTCCTGCTGTGAGGCGAACGCCTCGTCCCGGGTCTTGACCTCCGCGCCTTGCGGGTTGTGGAAGCGGTGTTCGGAGCCGGCGTGGCTCTTCTGCCGCTTGGCCTGGGTGGTCATGTGAATTCCCTCTTCCCGTACGGGTGTTGAGTGACCGTCAGGCCAGCTGCTCGGCGATCTCCACCCGCAGCAGCGCGCGGACGTTCTCGATGTGGTTGGCCACGGTGATGACCGAGGACCCTGCGAAGAGCAGCCCGAGCGCGACGTTGTCGAGCGAGGTCACCAGCGAACCGGAGTCGCCGCCCGCCGAGATGCTCGTGGTCAGGACCTGGTCCTTGAACCGGGCCGTGCCCGCGGTGCCGTAGTTGACGTCGATGGTCGCGTCGACCGCCATGATCCGGCCGAAGCTGATGTTCGTCGTACGGCCGGTCTTCTTCACCAGGTCGCCGACCGCGACGTTGGCCTTGCGCCGCCAGGCGCGCGGCTCACCGCTGAAGTACTGCTCACGGGTGGCGTCCTGGAACTCCACCGCGCCGAGCGCGCAGTCCACCACGTTGTTGTGGCGCTCCACCGGGGTCTGCGGCGCGAACTGGATCGGGATGAACCGGTCCAGGGTCGCGATGCGGTCCGCCGGGTCCGTGCCGCCGTCGAACACTCCGGGCTGCAGGATTGCGCTGCCCAGCTGTGCCCGGTTGGAGTCGGCCAGCACGTGGTTGTTGGAGAGGATGTAGAACTTCGCCGGTGTGCCCAGGCCGGGGCCCGGCGGGTCCACGGAGGCGCCCGGCAGGAAGTCGTACACCACGCTGCCCAGCGTGCCCGCCGTCACCCGTACGTTGCCGACCGAGAAGCCGGCAGGGGACGGGCGCATACGGCGCTTGAGGAGCTGCGGCTCGAACGTACCGAGTCCACCGAGCTCTTCGAGCAACGGCTGCGAGAGGCCCGCGAGTTGCTCGGCCACGCTGCCGTCGGCCTGGTAGGAGGCACCGCGTTCCTCGGAGCGGCCCGAGGTCCTGCGCTGTTGCTGACGCTGCGCGGCGACATGGCCGACCGCGACGACGTCGGTGGGGGTGCCGTCGTCCATCACCCGCGGGATGACATCCCGCTCGGGAAGCTGGGACTCGGAAACCTTCTGGGTCACGAACACCAGCACGGCTGCCTCGCCCGTGGCCTGTCCGTCGATCCACTTCACGCCGTGGCCGAAGCCGACGACGTTGGCCAGCGGCGCCTCGCGCCGCAGGAAGTCTGAATTCGCTTGCTGGCGGGAGCTGTCACTCAGCTGGCCACCAGTCGGTCCTCGCATCATTTCGGGCTGGCTCACGCCAGACCACCTCTTCAGTTTCGGCTCTGGGTTCCTACGGGCCGCGGCGCGGTGACTCAGCGCTCAGGACGGCTCACAAGTCCTCTTCCTGAGCGCTCACTTCACCGATCGCGAGCACGCGCACCGGCACGCCGTCGAGCTCGTCCGGAACCACGTCTTCTTGAAGGAGCCGGTCACGGGGCACTTTCCGGGTGACGAAGACGATGATCACGTCCTGTCCCGAGTGCTCGTCCCTCCCGGTGCCGACTCCGCTCACATTGGCCAGCTTCAGGAGCCGGCCTTCGTGGAGGCGACTCACCCGCTTCGCGTCCATCGGGCTCGCCTCCCGTTCGGGTGGTGTGCTCTTCCTGTCTATGACCCGGGGTCCCCAGAGTCAAGGCATTCTGAAATGAATCACGACTTTAGGCGCGATTCGCGCCTGTTGACCTTCTTTACGAAGATTATTCTGCCCATTGCCTCGAATGGAGGTGGTCTGGCGGGTTCATCGAACCGAGACTCCTGAAGTCGGCCTCTGTTCAACTCCCGTTCAGGCGCGGGCGACACGGTGTGGCCGCGGCCGAGGTCGCCATCCGCCCCCCACGCCAGTCCCACTCCCTCGTCACAGGAGACACCATGTCGCTCACCCGCAGGGACTTCGCCAGAAAGTCCGCGATCACCGGTGCCGGTGTCGCGCTGGCCGGCAGCGTGGGGGCCCTCGCCACCGCGCCGAACGCCCTCGCGTCCACCGAGACCGACAGCGCGGACGCGGAGTCGGCGGACGGGCACGGCGGCGTCGGCTACGGTCCGCTGGCCCCCGACCCCAAGGGCCTGCTCGCGCTGCCCGCCGGGTTCTCGTACCGCGTCATCACCTACAGCGGCCGGACCAAGCTGGAGTCCGGCGAGTTCACGCCGTCCAACCACGACGGCACGTCCACCTTCGACGGCCCGCGCGGCGCCACCCTCCTCGTCAACAACCACGAGCTCAAGGGCCCCCGCGCCAGCTGGCCCCACCCCGTCCCGCTCACCGAGGGACTGGTCTACGACCCGGCCGCCTCCGGCGGCTGCACCGTCGTCGAGGTCCGCCGCGACAAGGTCGCCGAGTGGGTCGGCATCGCCGGCACCTCCACCAACTGCGCGGGCGGCAACACCCCTTGGGACACCTGGCTCACCTGCGAGGAGACCGAGGACAAGGCCGGCGCCAACGGCATGACCAAGGACCACGGCTACGTCTTCGAGGTCGACCCCTGCGACCGCCGCGCCAACCAGAACCCCAAGCCCATCAAGGCACTTGGCCGGTACGCCCACGAGGCCGTCGTCGTCGACCCCAAGCGCGGCCGGCTGTACCTGACCGAGGACGCGGCGTCCCCGAACGGCCTGCTCTACCGCTGGACCCCGCCGCAGGGCTTCGAGCACGGCCACGGACAGCTGAAGACCCTTGCCGACGACGCGGGTTCGCTGCAGGCCTTCAAGTGCTTCGACTCCGGCGGCCAGTTCGTCGACGACCTCTCCCGCGCCACCAAGATCGGCACCGTGTACGGCGTCGACTGGGTCGACGTCCCCGACCGCGACGCCAAGACCACCTCGGTCCGCAAGCAGTTCACCGACGGCCAGGTCACCCGCGCCCGCAAGCTCGAAGGCATGTGGTGGGGCGACGGCGGCACGTACATCGTCGCCTCCTTCGCCCGCGAGGAGAGCCCCGTCCAGCACGACGGCCAGGTCTGGTTCTACGACCCCAAGCGCCGCACCCTGACCCTCAAGGTCCTGCTCGGCGTCAACCCCGCCCCGTCCGTCGACGGCGCCTTCGACGGCCCCGACAACATCACCGTCTCCCCGTACGGCGGCCTCGTCATCGCCGAGGACGGCGAGGGCGTCCAGCACCTCTTCGGCGCCACCGACAGCGGCCGCACCTACCCGATCGCCCGCAACGAGCTGAACATCGGCACCGAAGAGGCCCCCGAATACAGCGAGTTCACCGGCGTCACCTTCTCGCCCGACGGCAGGACCCTGTTCGCCAACATCCAGACGCCGGGCATCATGCTCGCCATCACCGGCCCCTGGAAGCGCCAGAAGCGCGGCTGAACTCCCGGCGGGAATTAATTCGCTCGCTCGACCCGTGGTACGCCTCCTACAGTGATGCATGTCCAGGTGCGAAGGCAGGACCTACTTCCACTGATAATGGGGCGGCCGCGGGTTCGAGTCCCGCCACCGGTACAACGCGCCGGTGTAGCTCAGGGGTTAGAGCACCTAATGTCGGTTCCGCCGGCCTTGAACTCTGGACACCACAACTTCATGCACCTCCCGGTGCGCAGGCTGCGGCTACTTCTCTCTCAAAGAATCCACGCCGCCGCCGACTTGATCTCGGGAGGCGCAGCTCATGGTGGGTGCCCGGTGCGCAGGCGGCGGATACTTCGGGAACTGGTGGGGAAACCCATGCGGGTTCGAATCCCGTCATCGACTTCGGGTCGGTGTGGCGGAACGGAAGACGCGCCAGTTTATAAGCAACCGCAGCCGACCCCTGATCTCGGGCACCCTCCAATTGCTGCGCCTCCCTCCGAAACACGACGGAAAGGTCGTGACGCTGCCGAAAGGCCGCACAATGAATTCGGGGGAATTCACCATGGCGCGATTCAACACCAAGACCGCGAAGGCTCAGGGCACTTCGCGCGTGACGTCCACGGGTCAGGTGCTCCGCACCTTCCAGGGCGGCCGCGGTCAGGAGCGCGACGCGCGCTCCGAGCTCTTCCTGCTCGCCCTCGCCAACTTCGTGTCCCAGCAGACCTTCTACGAGACCGGTGCCGACCGGGACGACCGGTTCGCCGCGCTCGTACGCAAGCTCGCAGTCGAGGACCCGGACTGGACCGCGGGCCTGCTCGGCTGGCTGCGCGGCGAGGGCAACCTCCGTACGGCCTCCATCGTGGGCGCCGCCGAGTACGTGAAGGCACGCCTCGACGCGGGCGCCACCGACGGCCCGGCCAACCGCCAGGTCATCGCCTCCGTGCTGCGCCGCCCCGACGAGCCGGGCGAGCTGCTCGGCTACTGGACCTCGCTGTACGGCCGCAACGTGCCCAAGCCCGTCAAGCGCGGCATCGCCGACGCCGTACGCCGTCTCTACAGCGGCAAGTCGCTGCTGAAGTACGACACCGCGTCGAAGGGCTACCGCTTCGGCGACATCCTCAACCTCGTGCACGCGGCGCCGGACCCCGACAAGCCGTGGCAGGGTGACCTCTTCCAGTACGCGCTGGACCGTCGGCACAACCCGGACACCGCCGTGGTGCCCAAGTCGCTGCCGGTCCTGGCGGCCCACCGCGACCTGATGGCGCTGCGGCCCGCCAAGCGGCGCAAGGTCGTGACCGGTGCGCACGGTGCGCAGCGCCTCGCGGACGCGGGCATGACCTGGGAGGCGCTGGCCGGCTGGCTCCAGGGGCCGATGGACAAGGCGGCCTGGGAGGCCGTGATTCCGTCCATGGGCGCGATGGCGCTGGTCCGCAACCTGCGCAACTTCGACCAGGCCGGTGTCGGCGACGAGGTCGCGGCCCAGGTCGCGGCGAAGATCAGCGACCCGGTGGAGGTGGCGCGCTCCCGGCAGTTCCCCTTCCGCTACCTCGCCGCGTACCAGCACGCGCCCTCGCTGCGCTGGTCGTATCCGCTGGAGCAGGCGCTCGGCCACTCGCTGGCCAATGTGCCCGCGCTCGGCGGGCGGACGCTGGTGCTCGTCGACCGGTCCGGCTCGATGTTCTACTCGCGGCTGTCGGAGCGCTCGGAGCTCAACCGGGCCGACGCCGCCGCGATCTTCGGTACGGCGCTGGCGCTGCGGGCGGCGGACGCGGATCTCGTCGAGTTCGGCACCAGCAGCAACCGCGTGACGTTCCGCAAGGGCGAGTCGGTGCTGAAGGTGCTCGACCGCTTCGGCGACCTCGGCGGCACCAACACCAGCGAGGCCGTGCGCCGGCACTACAAGAAGCACGACCGGGTGCTGATCGTCACCGACGAGCAGGCGGCGTACAGCCACTACGGCGACCCGACCGAGCAGGTTCCGGCACATGTCCCGGTCTACACCTGGAACCTCGCGGGCTACCGGGCGGGCCACGGCCCGTCCGGGAAGGCCAACAGGCACACCTTCGGCGGCCTTTCGGACGCGGCTTTCCGGATGGTCCCGCTGCTCGAGGGGGCACGGGACGCCGACTGGCCGTGGATCGCCTGATCGGTGAACGCGGTGTCCGAGTGCGGTCCGTACTTCGGTGCGGGCCGCACTCTTGTGCGCAGTGCGCACTGATATCTAACATTTCAGTTCATGGAGGCGATACGGCCCGTGCGCCGGACCCTGCTCAGGGACCGCGCGTACGAGGCGATACGGGACGCCATCGTGGCCGGGGAGATCGAGCCGGGCGCGGTGGTGCGGGACGCCGAACTCGCGGAGCGGCTCGGGCTGTCCCGGGCGCCCGTGCGGGAGGCCTTCTCCCGGCTCGTGGACGAGGGCCTGCTGGAGAGCAAGCCGCAGAGCTACACGCGGGTGACGCCCCTCGTCGCCGCCGATGTGCGGGACGCGGCGGCCGTGGTCGCCGCCATGCACGAACTGGCCGTACGGACGGCGGTGCCCCGGCTGCTCCCGGTGCACATCGGCGCCATGCGGGACGCCAATCTGCGGTTCGCCGCCGCCGTGCGCGAGGGAAACGTGGACAGTGCCCTGCGTGCCGACGACGCACTGCACGACGTCCTCGTGCACGTCGGCGGCAATCGGGCGGCCGCCGCCACCATCGCCCGCTACACCCCGCTGATCCGCCGCCTGGAACGGCGCCGCTTCGGCGAGGGCGGAAACTGCCGCTCGGCCGGACTGCACGACCGGTTGATCGACGCCTGCGCCGACGAGGACGCCGACGAGGCGGTCCGCGTCACGGCGGAGATCTGGCGTGCCCTCGAAGAACAGGCCGACGTCGTCGACCCATGATTCCGGAGGACCCATGTCCCTTTCCTCGTACGCCCGTTACCCCTTCCTCTTCGGGCCCTCGCCCGTGCACCGGCTGGAGCGGCTGACCCAGCACCTGGGCGGCGGCGACCTCTGGGCCAAGCGCGAGGACTGCAACTCCGGTGTGGCGTACGGCGGCAACAAGACGCGCAAGCTGGAGTACCTCGTCGCGGACGCGCTCGCGCAGGGCTGCGACACGCTCGTCTCGATCGGCGGAGTGCAGTCGAACCACACCCGCCAGGTCGCCGCCTGCGCCGCGCGGGCCGGGCTCAACTGCGTGCTGATCCAGGAGAGTTGGGTCGAATGGCCGGACTCCGTGTACGACAAGGTCGGCAACATCCTCATCAGCCGGCTCGCCGGTGCCGATGTGCGGCTCGTCCGGGCCGGGTTCGGGATCGGCTTCAAGGAGAGCTGGGAGCAGGCGCTGCGGGAGGTCGAGGAGTCGGGCGGCAAGCCGTACGCCATTCCGGCCGGCGCCTCCGACCACCCGCTGGGCGGCCTCGGCTTCGCCGGATGGGCGTATGAAGTCGCCCAGCAGGAGCGGGAGTTGGGCATCTTCTTCGACACGGTCGTGGTGTGCTCGGTGACCGGGTCGACCCAGGCGGGCATGGTCGCCGGGTTCGCCGCCCTCGCCGAGGCGGGCGGGCGGCCGCGCCGTGTGCTCGGCATCGACGCGTCGGCGGAGCCCGCCCGCACCCGTGAGCAGATCGCGCGTATCGCGCAGTCCACCGGTCAACTCATCGGCGTACAGAAGGAGTTGACGAAGGACGACATCGAGCTGGACGAGCGGTACCACGCGGGCACGTACGGGATCCCGGACGAGGCCACGCTGGAGGCGATGCGGCTCGCCGCGCGCACCGAGGGGATGGTCACCGACCCCGTGTACGAGGGGAAGTCGATGGCCGGGCTCGTCGATCTCGTGTCCCGGGGCGAGATCGGGCGGGACTCCACTGTCCTCTACGCCCACCTGGGCGGCCAGCCCGCACTGAACGCGTACAGCGCGCTGTTCTAGGCGGTACCCCGGGCCGGTTTGGTGCCGGTGATCGCCAGCGCCGACACGAGCAGGGCGGTGAGTGCGATCAGCGCGCCGACGCCGAACGCGCGGGCCGACCCGTCGACCAGGACCTCGGACGGGGAGCCGTGCGCATGCCGGGTCGCCGTGCCGAACACCGTGACCAGCAGGGAGAGTCCGAGGGTGCCGCCGAGCCACTGCAGGGTCTGCAGCAGGCCGGAGGCGGCGCCCGCCTCCTGTGGCTCGACGCCCGCGAGGATCGTCGCGTTGAGGGGCATGAAGCTCAGGCCGACGCCCATGCCCATCAGCAGCAGGGGACCGAGCAGACCGCGCGCGTAGCCGTCGCCGGGTTCCAGCCGCCACAGCCATCCGGCCGCGGTGATGAGCAGGGCCATGCCGGTCAGCAGGACGGGCCGGGCGCCGAAGCGCTGGAGCAGGCGCGGCACGAACCGCAGGACGGTGAACATCGCCAGAGTCAAGGGCAGGAAGGCCAGCCCCGCACGCAACGGGCTGTAGTTCAGGACCTGTTGCGTGATCAGGGTGAGGAAGTAGAACGCGCCGAACATGCCCGCGGGCAGCAGCAGGATGCCCGCGTAGCCGCCCGCGCGGTTGCGGCTCGCGAACAGCCGCAGCGGCATGATCGGCTGGCCCGCGCGGGACTCGATGAGGGTGAAGCCGGTGAGCAGGGCCGCCGCCGTGGTGAAGCCGAGCAGCGACTGCGTGTCGCTCCAGCCGTCCTCCGAGACCCGGATGAACGCGTAGACCAGCGAGGTCATGCCCGCCGTGCCGGTCAGCGCGCCCGCCACGTCGAAGCGGCCCGGGTGGCGGCGGGTCTCGGAGACGAACCGGGGGAGGGTGAGGGCGACGCCGATTCCGATCGGCACGTTGATCAGCAGGGCCCAGCGCCAGGACGCCCAGGAGGTGAGCATGCCGCCGAGCACCAGGCCGACGGAGGCGCCGATGCCCGCCATCGACGAGTAGATGCCGAGGGCGTGGTGGCGGCGCGGGCCCTCGGGGAAGTTCGTGGTGATCAGCGCGAGGGTGCTGGGCGCGATGAGTGCGGAGCCAGCACCTTGCAGCGCGCGGGCCGCGAGCAGCCAGGCGCTCTCGCCGGCGAGGCCGCCGAGCAGGGAGGCGAGCGCGAAGAGCAGGACGCCGGCGGTGAGCGTCCGGCGGCGGCCCGCGATGTCGCCGACCCGGCCGCCGAGGAGCAGCAGCCCGCCGAAGGCGAGCGTGTAGGTGTTGAGGACCCAGGACAGCCCGGTGGGGCTGAAGTCCAGGTCCTTCTGGATGTCCGGCAGCGCGACATTGACGACGGTGGAGTCGACGCCGACCATCAGATAGGCGGTCACGATGACGAACAGGGCGGTGCGGAGCCTGGCCGGGTGCGGTGCGGAGGCGGCTTCGGGCGCGCCGCTGCCCGTGGTGGCCGGGCTGGGCGGTGCGGACGGGCTGGGCGGGCGGGACGGGGTGGACATGGAATGCTCCCTGTCTGATGTCCCCGCTCGATCGGTGCGTGGGCAGCACGGACTGCCCGCGAGGTAAGCGGGGACTGTCTCCGTTTAGTTCTCGTTAAGATACGGAGACGGTCCCCGGTTGGCAAGGAGTAACTGGATGACGCAGGTCAAGCCCATGCGTGCGGACGCTCGCCGGAACTATGAGCGGTTGCTGAAGGAGGCGGCGGTCGCCTTCGCCGCGCATGGGGAGGGTGCGTCGCTCGACGACATCGCGAAGCGGGCGGGCGTCGGCTCCGGGACGCTGTACCGGCACTTCCCGACACGGCAGGCGCTGCTGGAGGCCGTCTATGTCGACAGCATCGAGGCGATCGCCGCGCGCGCCGATGTGATCGCGGCCGAACTCCCGCCCGGCGAGGCCCTGGTGGAGTGGCTGAACGAGCTGAGCGAGCGGATGATCCAGGTCCGCGGACTCAAGACATTGCTGGGGTCGGCCGTCACCGACGGCAGCTCCGCCGTTCTCACCGCCTGCGGCACCTCCGTCAAGGGCGCGGCGACCCGGCTGGTCGAGGCCGCCCAGCGCGAGGGAACCGTCCGCGCGGACGTGGAGCCGATCGAGATCCTGCGGCTCGCCCACGGGGTGGCCACGGCGTCGGAACTGGCCAACGGCGAGGGCAAGTACATCCGGCGGTATCTGTCGCTGCTGACGGAGGGGCTGCGGCCGGAGGGGCGTCAGCAGGAGCGGTGACGTCTTGGGGACGTCAGCACGAGCGGTGAGGTCTCAGGGACGGTCAGCACGAGCGGTGAGGTCTTGGGTACGACGCCGGGGCGCCCTCTGCGACGAGAGGGCGCCCCGGATCGCGTACAGCGGGCCGCTACAGGGACTGCGCCGCCGGCTTCACCATGCCGCGGACCGTGCGGGACTTCACGAAATCGCCCATGGCCGTCATCTCCCACTCACCGGAGAACTGCTTGATCAGCTTGGCCATCATGACGCCGGTCTGGGCCTCGGCGTTGGTGAGGTCGAAGCGGACCAGCTCCTCGCCGCTGGCGGCGTCGATGAGGCGGCAGTAGGCCTTGGCGACCTCGGTGAACTTCTGCCCGGAGAACGAGTTCACCGTGAAGACCAGGCCGGTGACCTCCTGGGGGAGGCGGCCCAGGTCGACCACGATCACCTCGTCGTCGCCACCGCCCTCGCCCGTCAGGTTGTCGCCGGAGTGCTTGATCGCGCCGTTCACGATCGAGAGCTTGCCGAAGTAGCAGCTGTCGATGTGGTTGCGCTGCGGGCCGTACGCGATCACCGAGGCGTCCAGGTCGATGTCCTTGCCGCGGAACGCGGGCTCCCAGCCGAGGCCCATCTTGACCTGGGAGAGGAGCGGACGGCCGCCCTTGACCAGGGACACCGTCTGGTTCTTCTGGAGGCTGACGCGGCCCTTGTCGAGGTTGATCTTCCCGGTGCCCGGAGCGGGCGGTGCCGGGGCCGCCGGGGGCGCGGACGGGGCCGGCGGCGCGGCGAGGCGCGGGTCCAGCGGCGGGGTCGGCGGGGTCACCGGCGACTGCATCGGCGGTGCCACGGGGGCGGCCGGAGCGGCCGGGGCCGCGGGCTCCTCCACCGAGACGCCGAAGTCCGTCGCGATGCCCGCCAGGCCGTTCGCGTACCCCTGGCCGACCGCCCGGGCCTTCCACGCGCCGCCGCGGAGGTAGATCTCCACGATCACCAGCGCCGTCTCCGCGCCCAGCTGGGGCGGGGTGAACGACGCGAGTACGGAGTTGTCGTCCGCGTTGCGGATCGTGGCCGTGGGCTCGATGCCCTGGAAGGTCTGGCCCGCCGCGTCCGGGCTCGCGGTGACGACGATCTTCTCGATGCCCGGGGGCACCGCGGTGGTGTCCACCGTGATCGCGTCCGGGGCGGAGCCGCCGCCCGAGCGGTACGTCACGCCCGGGCCGTTCGGCTGGTTGTAGAAGATGAAGTCGTCGTCGGAGCGCACCTTGCCGTCGGCGGTGAGCAGCAGGCTCGACACGTCGAGCCGCACCGGGGCGGCGACGTCCACCGTCACGCGGGTGACGGGGAGAGGGATGTTCGAGCCGGGGGTCATAGCTGTCATGACCGGTGAACGACCGAGGCCGCTTTACCGTTCCCTTACCAAGCGGCCAATCGGGTCAGCGGGTTGTGCGGGGCTGGTTTCGGGGGTGGTTTCGGGCCGTGCGTTCGTTGCCGTGCTTGTAGTTTCCGGTCCAGCGGGCCATGACGAGCTGGGGGTCGCTCGTCTCCACCTCCGCGAGGAACTGGGTGGCCCGGGGGCCGCGGAGGGTGCCCGCGGCTCGGCCGCGGTGCGTGATCGTGACGGTTCCGTCGGTGTGCTGCTCGTAGGTGAATCCCTGGGGTTGGGGCATGTGCGCGATGCTAGGTCCGCGGGGGCGGGCGGGCCCAGTGGTTTTCGCCCCCTCCGCCCCTGCCCGTCCCGTACCTGGGGGCTGCCGCCCCCAGACCCCCGCTGTCGGCCTGAACGGCCTCGTCCTCAAACGCCGGACGGGCTGGCTCAGGGCACCACCACGATCTTGCGGCCGACCCCCTTCGCGAACTGCTCCAATGCCTGCGGATAGTCGGCCAGCGGCAGGCGGTCGCTGATGAAGATGTCCGGGTCCAGGACGCCGGTCGCGAAGAGTTCTGCCGCTCGTTCGAAGCTGTGGAGGACCGCCATCGAGCCGGTGATGGTGATCTCCTGGTTGTAGATGCGGTACGGGTCGATGGTGACCCGGGTCGCGTAGTCGGCGACGCCGAACTGGAGGAAGGTGCCCGCCTTGGCGACGCGGCCGAGACCGTCCTGGATGGCGGCGGCGTTGCCCGTCGCGTCGACGACGACGTCCCAGCCCTGCGGCCGCTCCAGTTCGTCGGCGTTCGCCGCGGTCCCGGAGACGCCGAGCAGCTGGGCCGTGGCCAGCCGCTGGGCGTTCAGGTCGACCACGTCCACGCTGGCGGCGCCGGTCCGCTTGGCGAGTTCCAGCATCATCAGGCCCATCGTTCCGGAGCCGTAGATGAGGACGTGGGCGCCGAGGCGGGACTGGAGGACGTCGTAGCCGCGTACCGCGCAGGACAGGGGTTCGACGAGGGCCGCGTCCTGGGTGCGGACGTGCTCGGGCAGCTTCACGCAGTTGGCGACCGGGGCCACCGCGTACTGGGCGGCGCCGCCGGCCGTGGTCACGCCGATCGCGGCCCAGCGCTCGCAGAGGTTGTTGTGGCCGGTACGGCAGTAGCGGCACTCGTAGCAGTAGAGGGAGGGGTCGACGGCCACGCGGGCACCGACCGACACCTCCGTGACCCGGGTGCCGACCCCGACCACCTCGCCCGCGAACTCGTGCCCCGGCACGATCGGCAGCTTGGGTGCGAACTCGCCCTGGAGGATGTGCAGATCGGTGCCGCACAGGCCGCAGGCCGCGACCTCGACGACGACCTCGCGGGGCCCTGGCGTCGGGTCCGGGACCTCGGCGACGACGGCCTTGCCCACGGACTCGATGACGGCGGCCTTCATTTCACGGCTCCCAGTGACAGGCCCTGGACCAACTTGTCCTGGGCGGCGAACCCCGCGGCGAGCACCGGCAGGGAGATGACGAGCGACGCGGCGCACACCTTCGCCAGGAACAGGCCCTGGCTGGTGATGAAGCCGGTCAGGAACACGGGGGCGGTCTCGGCGACCACACCCGTCAGTACCCGGGCGAAGAGCAGCTCGTTCCAGCTGAAGATGAAGCAGATGAGGGCCGTCGCGGCGATGCCGGGCAGGGCGATGGGGGCCACCACGCGGGCGAGGATCGTCGGCAGCCTCGCGCCGTCGATCTGGGCGGCCTCGATGATCGCCACGGGGACCTCGGCGAGGAAGGACTGCATCATCCACACCGCGATCGGCAGGTTCATGGAGGTGTAGAGGATGACCAGAAGCCAGATGTTGTCCAGCATTCCGGTGTTCTTCGCGAAGAGATAGATGGGCAGCAGCCCGGCCACCACCGGCAGCATCTTCGTCGAGAGGAAGAAGAACAGGGCGTCCGTCCACTTCTTCACCGGGCGGATCGAGAGGGCGTACGCCGCCGGCAGGGCCAGGAGCAGTACACAGAGGGTGGAGACCACCGACGCCACCGTGGAGTTGATCAGCGCCGGCCAGGGGCTCGCGCCGCCGCCCGTACCGAAGAAGTCGCGGTAGCCGTCGAGGGTGAGGGCCGCGCCGAAGGACGGCGGGTTGGTCGCCGCGTCGGTCTCGGAGTGGAAGGACGTCAACGCCATCCAGGCGATGGGCAGGAAGAACAGGATTCCGGCCAGCCAGGCGGCCAGGCCGAGGCCGGCTCCCTTGCGGTCGCGGTTGTCGTTACGGCCACTGCTGCGGCCGCGGACACGTACGGCGTTGGCGCTCATGCGCGGGACACCTCCTCGCGGAACAGGGACGAGACCACGCGCAGGGCGAAGGTCGCGATGATGATCGAGCCGATGACGACGAGGACGCCCGCGGCCGAGGCGAGGCCGTTCTCGTGGGCCTGGTAGAAGCTCTGGTAGACGGTGTACGGCAGGTTCGCGGTGCCCAGGCCGCCGGAGGTGAGGGTGAAGACGGCGTCGAAGTTCTGGACGATGTAGATCGAGCCGAGCAGGGCGCCGAGTTCGAGGTAGCGGCGCAGGTGCGGGAGTGTCAGATAGCGGAAGACCTGCCAGTCGCTCGCGCCGTCGACGCGCGCGGCCTCGATCTGCTGGTGGTCGCGGCTCTGCAGCCCGGCGAGCAGGATCAGCATCATGAAGGGCGTCCACTGCCAGACGAGCGAGGCCTCGACAGCGAGCAGCGGAGTGCGGGAGATCCAGTCCGGCTGTGGGCCGCCCACATAGTGCAACAGCCCATTGAAGAGGCCGTATTCAGGGTTGTAGAGCACATGCTTCCAGAGCAGGGCGGCGGCCACCGGGACCACCAGGAAGGGCGCGATGAGCAGCGTGCGGACGACGCCGCGGCCCGGGAACCTCCGGTCCAGGAGCAGGGCGAGGAGCAGGCCGAGGACCAGGCTGGCGAGCACGACGGCCACCGTCAGCAGGACGGTCGTCCACACGGAGTGGCGCAGGTCGGCGTCGGTCAGCACGTCCGAGTAGTTGCCGAAGCCGGTGAAGTGGCGGGCCTTCGGATAGAGGGAGTTCCAGTCGAAGAAGGAGATCACCAGCGTGGCCACGAACGGCAGCTGGGTCACGGCGATCATGAAGACGAGGGCGGGCAGCAGCGGGGCCCGGGTCGCCCAGTTGCGCAGCCGGGCGGAGGGCTTCTTGATCGTGCGTACGGATGTGGCGGCTATCGGAGCCGTGGTGGTGGCACTCATCGTCCCTCGTACTCCTTGGAGATCTTCTCGGCGAGTTTCTGGGACTTCCTCAGGGCCGAGTCGACGGACTGGCGTCCGGCGATGGCCGCGCTGATCTCCTGGGAGACCCTGGTGCCGAGATCGGTGAACTCGGGGATGCCGACGAACTGGATGCCGGGCGCGGGGCGCGGCTGCACTCCCGGGTCGCGGGGCCGGGCGCCCTCGATGGCGTCGCGGGTGGTGTCCTCGAAGGCCGCCGCCTCCTTGCGGTACGCGGCGTTCGCGTACGTGGAGGCGCGCTTGCCGGCGGGCACGTTGGACCAGCCGATCTCGTCGCCGACCAGCTGCTCGTATTTCCTGCCGGACGCCCAGGAGATGAACTTCCAGGCCTTGTCCGGGTTGTGGGAGGCCTTCTGCAGGCCCCAGGCCCAGGTGTAGAGCCAGCCCGAGGACTTCGTCCTCTCGACCGGGGCGGGTACGTAGCCGACCTTGCCCTTGACCGGGGAGCCGGACGCCTCCAGGGAACCGGCCGCGGAGGTGGCGTCGTACCACATGGCGACCTTGCCCTGCGTCATGTTGTTCAGGCACTCGGCGAAGCCGGACTGGGCCGCGCCCGCCTCTCCGTGCTCGCGGACGAGGTCCACGTAGAACTTCGTCGCCTTCTCGAACTCGGGGGAGTCGAGGCGCGCCTTCCAGTCCTTGTCGAACCAGGTGCCGCCGAAGGTGTTCACGACGGTCGTGAGCGGCGCCATGACCTCGCCCCAGCCGGGCAGACCGCGCAGACAGATGCCCTTCATGCCGGACTCCGCGCCGTCGACGTCCGCCGCCAGCCTGCCCACCTGCTCCCAGGTGGGACGGGCGGGCATCGTCAGGCCCTTCTTCGCGAAGACGTCCTTGCGGTACATCAGGAAGGACGACTCGCCGTAGAAGGGCTGCCCGTAGAGCTTTCCGTCGGCCGCGGTGAGGGACTGCCGCATGGGGGCGAGGATGTCCTGCTGGTCGTACGCGCTGTCCTTGCGGACGTAGGAGTTCATCTCGTGCAGCCAGCCGTTCCTGGCGTAGATCGGTATCTCGTAGTTGGAGAGCGTGGCGACGTCGTACTGGCCCGCCTGGTTGGCGAAGTCCTGGCTGATCTTGTCGCGGACGTCGTTCTCCGGCAGCACGGTGAAGTTCACCTTGATGCCGGTCTCCTTGGTGAAATGGGCCTTGGTGAGCTTCTGCAGCTCGACCATCTGCGGGTTGTTGACCATCAGGACGTTGATGGAGTCACCGCCCGATCCGGCCCCGCCGGCGCCGGCCCAGCAGCCGGAGAGCAGTGGGGCGAGCAGCGTCCCTGCGGCGGCCGCGGCGAGTGCGCGCGGCCTCCGTCGGCTCTGGGTTCGCATGGATCACTCCTGGATGTATGGGGAGATTTGGGGCGCCGCGGGGATGGGCGTGCCCTACGGAGTGGGTGAGTTGGGTTTCCGGACTTGTTTCGGATCCGACCGGTCAGGCCGGTTTGGTTTTCAGACGCGGATGACCTGTGGGCCCTGGAGGGAGTAGCGGTGGGCCTCGGAGGCGGGGAGGAGCGTGCTCGTGACGATCGCTTCCAGGGAGCTGATCTCCGCGAACCGGCAGAAGCTGACGGCCCCGAACTTGGTGTGCACGCCCGCGAAGACCGTGCGCCGGGACGCCCGGATCGCCTGCGCCTTGACCTCGCTGACGGCCGGATCGGGGGTGGTGAGGCCGTGCTCGCGGGAGATGCCGTTGGCGCCGATGTACGCCAGGTCGATGACGAAACCGGCGAGCATCTTCGTCGTCCAGTGGTCGACGGTCGCGAGCGTGCCGGGCCGGACCCGGCCGCCGAGCAGCAGCACCGAGGTGTTCTCGGCCTCGGCGAGTGCGCCCGCGGTGGCCAGGGACGCGGTGACCACGGTCAGCGGCCGGTCCCTGGGCAGTGCCTCGGCGATGAGCTGCGGGGTGAACCCCTCGTCGACGAAGACCGTCTCGGCGTCCCCGAGCAGTTCGGCAGCGGCGGTCGCGATCCGGCGCTTCTCGGGCACGTGGCTGGTGGCGCGGAAGGCGAGCGTCGTCTCGAACCCGGCGCTCTCCACGGGATAGGCGCCACCGTGGGTGCGGCGCACCAGGCCGTGGTCCTCCAGGGCGCGCAGATCCCGCCGTACGGTCTCCTTGGCGACGCCCAGTTCGTCGGCGAGCGCGGTGACGTCGACCGAGCCCGCCAGGCGAGCCGCCCGGACGATCTCCCGCTGGCGCTCCTCCGCGGTCATGGTCACCACCTCGTTCCCACCTGTGCCGCTCGCCCGTTCGGGCTCTGTGGGAATGTTTCTACAGCGGTCACGGGGCACTGACCAGGTCTGTTGCAGGACCGATGGTGCCCGTATGGGCCCGTTTCGCCGGGCGGCTGCCCGCGGCGGACCTGGGGCGGATCCCGGATCGGGCAGAGCCCGTGCCCGAACAGCGGGGCGGGCGGGCCCGTTCGGTGCCCGCCCGCCCTGTCGGTCGCTTCCCGCGCCGCGTCAGTACGGCCAGATCGGCGGGTTCACGGTGAAGTGCCCGCCCAGGTGTGCGTGCTCGGGATTGTCCGAGTCGAGCTCGCCGTGTTCCGCGATCAGCTTCTCGGCGTACGGCTCGGAGTCGTCCTGCGGTTCGTAGCCGAGCGCCCGGGCCGTGGAGAGGTCCCACCACAGGCGGGTGTTGGCCGAGGAGCCGTAGACGATCGTGTGCTGTACGTCCTCGGCGGTCAGGGCCGCGTGGAAGAGGCGGGCGCCGTCGGCGGGGCTCATCCAGACGGACAGCATGCGCACGCCGGTCGGCTCCGCGAAGCAGGAGCCGATACGGACCGAGACCGTCTCCAGGCCGTGCTTGTCCCAGTAGAACTGCGCCAGGTCCTCGCCGAAGGACTTGGAGAGGCCGTAGAAGGTGTCCGGGCGGTGCGGGGTGTCGATGGGGATCAGCGCGTCCGGGGCGATCGGCGCGGGGCCCTCGGGGTGCGGTGTGAAGCCCACGGCGTGGTTGGAGGAGGCGAAGACGATCCGGCGTACGCCCTCCTGGCGTGCCGCCTCGTACAGGTTGTACGTCCCCTCGATGTTCGCCTTGAGGATCTTCTCGAACGAGGCCTCCAGGGAGATGCCCGCCAGGTGGATGATCGCGTCGACACCGCGGACCGCCTCGCGCAGCGCCTCCTTGTCCCCGAGATCCGCCGCGATCGCGTCCGGCTCGCCCTCGATGGGGAGCAGGTCGAGAAGCCGCAGCTCGTAGCCGTACTGCGGCAGCAGGCCCCGCATCAGGGTGCCGAGTCCGCCGGCGGCGCCGGTGAGCAGAACGGTGCGGGGAGCGGGCATCCTCGGGTCTCCTTGGATCGAACAGCCGCATCTGTGTACGGCATTCACATTCTTGGACACGCTAAGGATCGCCGCAGTGGTCCGTCAAGTGTCCCGCGCGCGGGCGCCACTGTCTCGTGGAGGTGGGGAATCCGCTCCTGCGGCGCGCGTTTGTGCGCTTGACCGGCCCCAAGAGAGCGCTTTAGCGTAGGCGCGTTCAGAAATATGGACATGGATCAGAAACGTGCACTGGCATGAGGGCCGGCCCGTGCGTGCGCGCCTGTCAGGCCTGTTAGGGAGAGCCCGTGACGTCAGCCCCTCTCGCCGCCCGGCTCAGCGTCCCCAGCGGGCCGCTGTTCTTCCCCGTCACCGCCTACGGCCCCGACGGCGCCGTCGACCTCGACGTCTACCGCGCTCATGTGCGGCGCGGCGTCGACGCCGGGGCCGCCGCCGTCTTCGCGTGCTGCGGCACCGGCGAGTTCCACGCGCTCACGCCCGAGGAGTTCCAGAGCTGCGTGCGGGCCGCCGTGGAGGAGACGGCGGGGCGGGTGCCCGTCGTCGCGGGTGCGGGGTACGGGACCGCGCTCGCCGTCCGGTACGCCCGGCTCGCCGAGGACGCCGGGGCCGACGGGCTGCTCGCCATGCCGCCGTATCTCGTCGTCGCCGGGCAGGAAGGGCTGCTGCGGCACTATCGGGAGCTGGCCGGGGCGACTTCTCTGGACATCGTCGTCTATCAGCGCGACAACGCCGTGTTCACGCCCGAGACCGTGGTCGAGCTGGCGCGCACGGAGGGGGTCATCGGGTTCAAGGACGGCGTCGGCGATCTTGATCTGATGCAGCGGATCGTGAGTGCGGTGCGCAGCGAAGTCCCGGGGGACTTCCTGTACTTCAACGGGTTGCCCACCGCGGAACTGACCGGGCTCGCCTATCGGGGCATCGGGATCACGTTGTACTCCTCCGCCGTGTTCTGCTTCGCGCCCGAGATCGCGTTGGCCTTCCATCAGGCCCTCAACGCCGGGGACGATGCCGGGGACGCGGTCGTGAACCAGCTGCTCGACGGGTTCTACCGGCCCTTCGTCGACCTGCGCGCGCAGGGGCGCGGGTACGCCGTCTCGCTGGTCAAGGCCGGGGTGCGGTTGCGGGGGCTCGACGTGGGAGAGGTGCGGCCGCCGTTGCATGAACCGGCCGAGGAGCATGTGAAGCAGCTCGCGCAGTTGATCGAGCGCGGGTACGCGCTCCTCCAGCTCCAGAAGGAGGGGATGTGAAGGCGTCCGCTTTCGTCTATCCCTGGGACGTCAACGGCGACCCCGACGCCGCCTCGCGCATCGCCTCGCTCGGCGTTCAGCAGGTGACCCTCGCGTCCGCGTACCACTCCACCCGGGCGCTGACCCCACGGCATCCCCGGCACCGGATCGTCACCGCGTCCCATGCGGCCGTGCTGTATCCGGTCGACGAGGAGCGGTGGGAGGGGCGGGCGTTGCGGCCGTACGCGGCGGGCGGGTGGGCGCCCGGGGACGCCTACGGTGAGGCCGCCGCCGCGCTCGGCGAGGCCGGGCTCGAGGTGCACACCTGGGTGGTCCTCGCGCACAACTCCCGTATGGGGGAGGAGTTTCCGCAGACCTCCGTGGTCAACGCGTACGGGGACCGGTATCCGTGGGCGCCGTGCATCGCGCAGCCCGCCACGCGCGCGTACCTGGTCGATCTCGCGGTGGAGGCCGGGGTGCGGCCCGGAGCCCGGGGTACGGAGCTGGAGTCGCTGGGGTGGTACGGGCTGGCCCATCTGCACGGGCACGACAAGATCGGCGGGGTGGGGCTCGGGGACGCGGGGCAGTACCTGATGTCGCTGTGCTTCTGTGCGGTGTGCCTCGACGGTTATGCGGAACACGGGGTTGCCGGGGAGGCGTTGGGCGCCGCCGTTCGGGAGGCGTTGGAGTCCGTGTGGCGGGGGGCGCCGTCCGACGGGGGCTGGGCGGGGGTCGAGAAGCTGCTCGGGGGTGAGGTGGCGGGGGGCACGCGCGCGTGGCGTGACGGGGTTGCGCGGGGGCTTCAGGAGGCGGCGGTCGCGGCTGTGCGGGCGGCTGCGCCGGGCGGGTTCCAGGTGGTGCTGCATGCGGATCCCGTGTCCTACCACTGCGGGGCCAACGCGGGTGTCGAGCCGGGGCACATCCTCTCCGTGGCGGACGGGGTGGTCGTGCCGTGCACCGGTGGGGCGTCGCTGTTGGCGCCGTTCGCGGAAGCGGGGGCCGATGGCGCCGTCCTCGCCGCCAACTTCACCGTCGTCTCCGGGATGGGGGGCCGGCCGGGCATGCTCGCGTCCGACGCCTCGCGTGCGGCGGCCCTGGGTGCTACGGAACTTCGGCTGTATCACGCCGGGTTGGCGTCGGATGCGGACCTGGAGGGTGTGCGGTCTGTGCTGGCTGGGGTGGGCTGATCCGGGCTGAGGTCCGTGTCGCCTGCCGCCGGTGGGGGGTCGGGGCCGTGTCGGTACATCCGCCCGTCGCGTACGTGGTCACCTCTGTTCGCCGGATCAGTTCGACTTCGCTCTGACCACGTACGCGACGGGCATTTGATGTACCGGCACGGCCCCTTCCGTGCGTGGGCGGCTGCGGGCTGTCTTACCTGCGGGCAATCGTGCCGCTGGGGCGGCACGGGTGGGCGCAGGCGGCGCCTCGATAGCGCCGAGTTGCGCGGCCCACCCCCGCTCAGCACCGACCCCGGGTGACAAGGAAACAAGGGGTGACCGGGGTTTGCCCGCCCGGGCGGCTACCCCACGGGCACCCCGCCGTTGCGCAGCAGGGGTCGGAGGGTTGTCAGGGCGGTGAGGGACAGGAGGGGGAGGAGGAGGCGGTAGTCGAGGAGTTCGATGAGGGCCGCGCCTAGGGCCAGCCCCACGGCGTTCGGCGCGAAGAGCAGCGTGTTCGCGGTGGCGGCGGTACGCCCGACCAGCTCCGCCGGAGTCTCCCGCTGGACCGCGGTGAAGGTGGCGATGAGGACGCAGGGGAGACCGACGCCCCCGGCCGCGCTGCACGCGAGGACCACCGCGTCGCAGGGCACCGCGCGCAGCGCCACGGCCACCGCCGTGAGGGCGATGCCGTACGCCGCGAAGCGATGTTCGCCGAGGCGCCGCATGAGGGGCCCCGCGGCGAGGCCGACGGCCACGGACCCGGCGCCCTGGACGACGTAGAGGAGACCGACGTACGCGGGGCTGTGCCCGAGGCCCTCGGCGACGGCGTAGATCGCCGCCCCGTTGACCCCGGCGCAGAGCATCGTGCCGGCGCCGGCCGTCACCAGCGGCCGCAGGTGGCGGTGGCCCCGCAGGAAGCGGACGCCCGCCGCCGTCCGCTCGCGCCAGGCCGCGGTGTCCCGGGGAGGCGGGGGCTCGTGGACGCGCAGCATGGCGTACAGGCCGGCCGCCAGTGCGAACGTGACCGCGTCCAGCAGCGCCACCCGCGCGCCGCCGTACGCCGCGTACAGGCCCGCGCCGGCGAGCGGGGCCACCAGCTTCATGCCCTCGTTGGCCGTCATGCGCAGCCCGTTGAAGTCGCCGAGGAGGCGTTTGTCTACGGCCGAGGCGATCAGCGCCGACTCCGCCGCGTCGTGGACGACGCCCCCGGCCCCGTACACCAGGAGCACGGCGAAGAGGATCCACAGCCGTCCCGGGCTGTCGACGGCGAAGAGGGTCAGCAGGAGTCCGGCCAGGGCCAGGTTCGTGAGGATGAGGAGCGGGCGGCGGCGGGTGCGGTCCGCCACCGTGCCCAGGAGCGGGGCGATGAGCGTCGGAGCCCAGAGGGCGAAGGTGCAGAGGGCCGCGAGGCCGTCGGAGCCCGTCAGGTCCTTGACCCAGATGCCCGACGTCAGCCACATCGCCGACGAGCCGAAGCCGGAGACCACCACCCCGGCCAGGTACAAACCCGCGTTGCGGTCCCTGAGAACACGCGTCACCGTCCATGTCATGGCAGGTGATCGTGGTGCTAAGGCGGCCGTCCGGGGATCGGGCATGTGCCCTACAAACGCACAGGGCTTGGCAGCGGCCAGGCGTCAGGCGGTCAGTCCCGCAGCAGCGCGCACACGAAGTTCTCCTCCACTTCGCGGAGCTTCTTCAGCAGCTGCGGCTTCGATGCCTGGTTCACCTGGGTGGTGAGGGAGAACGTCAGTGACCGGCTTCCGTCGGGGGTCGCGGCGATCAGCTGGGTGTAGCCGGGGGTGTTCCCGGTGTGGCCCAGGACGACCCCGCATCGCGTGGCGTAGCGGAAGATCGCGGCCCCCACCTTGTTCTTTCCCGGGCCGGCCGGCTCCGAGGCGCCGTCGATCCAGCGGCGCTGCTCGTGCAGGGTCGACGGCGAGATCAGCGCCCCGCTCGCGTAGCCGCGGATGAACCTGGTCATGTCCTTCGGGGTGGAGACGATTCCGCCCGACGCCCACACTCCCGAGGCGCCGATCAGCTCGCTGACGTCCTCGGGCGCGGCCGACGGCTGGACGTCGTAGCCGTGCATGTACGGTTCCGGCATTTCAAAGCCCTGCGGGAGGCTGGTGCGGTGCAGGCCGAGCGGACGGTCGACGATCCGGCGCAGCAGCTGCTCGTAGCGTCGGCCGGTGACCGCTTCGGCCATCAGCGCGACGGCGATGTTGTCGGAGTTGGAGTACTGGTACCGCGAGCCGGGTCGGAACAGCAGCGGTTCGCCGGCCACGAAGTCGAGCAGGCGGCGGGAGTCGAAGCGGTGGTGCGGATCGGCGGTGATGATCCTGCCGAACTCCGGACTCCTGCTGTAGTCCGGCAGACCGCTGGTGTGCTGCAGCAGTTGACGCAGCGACACCGCGTGCCAAGCCTTCGGCAGCTCAGGCAGCCGTCGCCCGATGGTGTCGTCGAGGCCGAGCGCGCCCCGGTCCACGAGCCGCAGTGCCACGGCGCCGCTGAACGCCTTCGCCGTGCTGGCGATACGCATGTGGTCGGTCGGTTCGACGGGCCGGCCGCTGTCGAGGTCGGCGACCCCCGCCCGCACGATCCGCGACTCGTCGCCCCGCTGGAGCACGGCGATGACACCGGGCGGACCGTCCGGAGCGTGCACCAGCTGGTCGAGCTGTTTGTGCAGGGTGTGGTCCCTGTCGGCGCCGGTCGAGGCGGTATGAGCCGAGGAGGTGTCGGCCGGGGACGCGTCGGCCGGTGCGCAGACCGGGCCGGCCAGACAGGCGACGGCCAGTAGGGCACCGGCCGGCAGGCGCAGGTGCGGGACGCGGGGCAGCGGCATGGGATCTCCCGGGGCAGGCTGGGGGGCGGGGCAGATTCAGCATCTGCTCGCGCCCGGCGGGATGCCCGCGCCGCTGCTGCATGCGGCCTAAGCGGCCTCGGGGACGTGCGGTGTGTTTCCGTGTCGTCCGGGAGCGATGAGTTCCGGGCGCGTTTCGGGTCTGCCTCATGAGTGGAGACGAACTCTGAGGAGAAGCGGATGAGCGAGAAGACCCTCGACCTCGGGTCGCAGGCCCTGATCGTGGCGCGCCTTGCGGAGAACGTGACGGAGCAGCAGCTGGGAAACGTGACTCCGTGTCCGGAGTACGCGGTGCACCACATCCTGGGGCATCTGGGCGGGCTGGCCGTCGCCTTCCGGGACGCCGGGCGCAAGGATCTGGGGGCCACGACGGACACCAGTCCGCAGGCGTCCGTGCCGGACATCGCGCCCGGCTGGCGCGAGACCCTGCCGCAGGCGCTCGACGAGCTCGCCGAGGCCTGGCGTGACCCCGACGCCTGGACCGGTATGACCCGGGCGGGCGGGGTGACCCTGCCGGGCGCCGTCGGTGGTGCCGTCGCGGCCGACGAGCTGGTGGTGCACGGCTGGGATCTCGCGCGGGCCACCGGGCAGGAGTACGAGCCCGAGCCGGCCGCGCTGCAGGCGACGTACGGCTTCCTGGCCGCCGCGGCCGCGGAGCCGGGGGCCAGCCGTGGTCTCTTCGGGCCCGTCGTGTCCGTGCCGGACGACGCGCCCCTCCTCGACCGGGTGATCGGGCTCAGCGGGCGCGACCCCCACTGGAAGGCGTAGCGAGCATCCAAGTGCCTCTTCGAGTGACGCGGGCCTCCGAGCGAGCCCTCAGGTAATACGGAGGCGCCGCCCGGAGGGTTTTCGTACGCTCCCCGCATGTCTCTCGCCCTCACCGTCCTCGGCACCGCCTCCCCGCACCCGCAGCCCGGACTGCCGTGCTCGGGCTATCTGTTGAGCGGTGGAGGCGCCGAAGTGTGGGTCGACGCCGGGCCGGGGAGCTTCGCCGAGTTGCAGAGGCACACGGATCCGGCGCGACTGGACGCGATCTGGATCTCGCATCTGCACGCGGACCACTGCGGGGATCTGCTGTCCGCCGTGTACGGGCTCGCGTACGGCGGGCTCACCCCGGCCGCGCCCATTCCCGTGTACGCGCCCGCCGACTGCGCCCAGCGCCTCGCCGGGTTCTTCGGGCGTCCGGACGCCGGGTTCCTGAGCGGGGTTCTCGACTTCAGGACGCTGCACGACGGGCACACCGCCCGGCACGGCGACCTGTTCCTCACCTCCCGTGCCGTGCTGCACGACGTGGAGGCCTACGGGCTGCGGGCCGAGTGCGCGGGGCGGACGCTCGTGTACTCCGGGGACAGCGGGCCCTGCGACGCGCTCCTGCGACTCGCCGGTGGCGCCGACCTGTTCCTGTGCGAGGCCGACATCGACGAGCATCGCGATGGCGAACAGGTGCACCTGACTCCGGAGGAGGCCGGGGCCGCCGCGCGACTGGCGGGGGCGACGGAGTTGCTCGTCACCCATGTCGGGCCCACGCTCACCGTCGAGGTGGCAACCATCCGTGCGGCCAAGGCCTTTGGCGGGCCCACCGCCGCCGCCCGCGTGGGTGAGACGCGCGCCGTCTGAACGCAACTCCGACTTCGTTTGTCAGAAGCATTGACGAAACACGGCGCCGCTCCTACCTTCAACGCGTCGTACTTCGTACGTCATATATGAGACGCGATACGCGAGATCAGATACACGTCATCTGACTCGTGATCCGGCCGCGAGATCCGAGAGGCGCGCATGACCTCTGTGCCCACCCCGATCCCGTCCCGCACGCAGTTCGTGCTGGAGGGGATCAAACACCGCATCCTCACGGGGCAGTTGACCCCTGGGCAGGCTCTTGTCGAGACCGAGCTCGCCGCGCAGTTCGGTGTGTCGAAGACACCCGTCCGCGAGGCGCTCAAGACCCTGGCCGGCACCGGGCTCGTCGTGATGAACCAGTACAAGGGCGTCACGGTGCGCATGGTGGACGCGGACATGGCGCGCGAGGTGTACGACGTACGGCTGCTCCTCGAACCCGAGGCGCTGCGGCGGGCGGTGCGCCGCGGGTCCTCCCTGGACGCGGCGCGCGACGCGCTCGGCCGCTCCGACGAGGCCTCCGACACCGCCGAACGCTCCCTGGCCAACCGGGAGTTCCACCGCGCCCTGTACGTGACCTGCGGCAATCCGCTGCTCGGCCGCATGCTCGACGAGGTGCGGGACCAGGCCGCCCTGGTGTCCGCCGTGGCGTGGGCCGCGAATCCCTCCTGGGAGCGCGAGGCCACCGAGCACCGGGAGATCCTGCGGCTCGCCCTCGAAGGCGACGCCGACGGTGCCGCCGCCGCCCTGCACGCCCACATCGCGTCGTTCGTGCAACGGGCCTTCCCCGGGGCCCAGGAAGAGGATGGACAGGAATGACAGCGACGTACGAGACCCAGCGGGCGGCACTCGCCGAGGTCGTGGCCATCCCCGTGACTCCGTTCGCCGAGGACGGGTCGATCGACCGCGACACCCACCGGGCCCTGCTGCGTCGGCTGCTCGACGGAGGTGTCAGGACCCTCACGCCGAACGGCAACACCGGCGAGTTCTACGCCCTGACTCCCGAAGAGCGGCAGCTCGTCACGGAGTTGACCATCGAGGAGGCGGGGGAGAGGGCCGCCGTCGTGGTCGGCGTCGGGCATGACGTGCCGACCGCCGTCGCCTCGGCGCGGCACGCCCGCGAGCATGGTGCGGAGCTGGTGATGGTGCATCAGCCCGTCCATCCGTATGTGTCGGAGGCGGGTTGGGTCGACTACCACCGGGCGATCGCCGAGGCCGTGCCCGAGCTGGGCGTCGTCCCCTACATCCGCAACGCGCAGCTCAGCGGCGCCCGGCTCGCCGAACTCGCCGACCACTGCCCCAATGTCGTCGGCGTGAAGTACGCCGTGCCGGACGCCGCGCGCTTCGCCGCCTTCGCGCGGGACGCGGGTCTGGAACGGTTCGTGTGGGTGGCCGGGCTCGCCGAGCCGTACGCGCCCTCGTACTTCTCCGCCGGTGCCACCGGCTTCACCTCGGGGCTGGTGAACGTCGCCCCGTCCGTTTCGCTGAACATGATCGAAGCGCTTCGATCCGGCGACTACCCGGCCGCCATGAAGGTCTGGGAGCAGATCCGCCGCTTCGAGGAACTCCGCGCCGCGAACGCTTCCGCCAACAACGTCACCGTGGTGAAGGAGGCGCTCGCCTCGCTCGGCCTGTGCCGCCGCGACGTGCGCGCCCCGAGCAAGCCGCTGCCGCAGGACGAGCGGGCCGAAGTCGCCGCCATCGCGGCCGGGTGGTCCATATGAAGAGCCCCGAGGAGTTCAGAAGCCACCAGTGGTACGGCACAGAGGGGCTGCGCTCCTTCAGTCACCGGGCCCGGACGCGGCAGCTCGGCTATCTGCCCGAGGAGCACCTCGGCAAGCCGGTCATCGCGATCCTCAACACCTGGAGTGACATCAACCCGTGCCACGTCCACCTGCGCGACCGTGCGCAGGCCGTGAAGCGGGGAGTGTGGCAGGCCGGGGGCTTCCCGCTCGAGTTCCCGGTCTCCACGCTCAGCGAGACCTTCCAGAAGCCGACCCCGATGCTCTACCGCAACATGCTCGCGATGGAGACCGAGGAACTGCTGCGGTCCTATCCGGTGGACGGCGCCGTGCTCATGGGCGGCTGCGACAAGTCGACGCCCGCGCTGCTGATGGGTGCGGCGAGTGTCGATCTGCCCGCCGTCTTCGTGCCCGCCGGGCCGATGCTGCCCGGTCACTGGCGAGGCGAGGTCCTCGGCTCCGGCACCGACATGTGGAAGTACTGGGACGACAAGCGCGCAGGACTCATCGGCGACTGCGAGATGACCGAGCTGGAGAGCGGGCTCGCCCGGTCGCCGGGGCACTGCATGACCATGGGTACGGCGTCCACGCTGACCGCCGCCGCCGAGGCGCTCGGGGTGACCGTGCCGGGGGCGTCGAGCATTCCCGCCGTCGACTCCGGGCACGACCGCATGGCCGCGGCCGCCGGGCTCAGGATCGTCGAACTCGTGCGCCAGGACCGGAAGTTGTCGGACATCCTGACGGCAGAGGCGTTCGAGGACGCCGTGACGACCGTCCTCGGCCTCGGCGGCTCGACGAACGCCGTCATCCATCTGATCGCCATGGCGGGCCGCGCCGGCGTCACCCTCACGCTCGACGACTTCGACCGCATCGCGCGGACCGTGCCGGTGCTCGCCAACGTACGGCCCGGCGGGCAGACGTACCTGATGGAGGACTTCCACTTCGCCGGCGGCCTCCCCGGGTTCCTGTCCCGGATCACCGACCTGCTGCACCTGGACCGCCCGACGGTCTCCCACGACACCCTGCGCGAACAGCTCTCGACCGCGCAGGTGCACAACGACGACGTCATCCGCACCCGGGACAACCCCGTCGCGAGCGAGGGCGGCGTCGCCGTCCTGCGCGGCAACCTCTGCCCCGACGGCGCCGTCATCAAGCACATCTCCGCCGAACCGCACCTGCTCAAGCACACCGGTTCCGCAGTTGTCTTCGACGACTACCGGGCGATGCAGCGGACCATCAACGACCCGGAGCTGGGCATCACCGCGGACAGCGTCCTGGTGCTGCGCAACGCCGGACCCAAGGGCGGCCCCGGCATGCCCGAGTACGGCATGCTCCCGATCCCCGACCACCTGCTCAAGCAGGGCGTACGGGACATGGTGCGGATCTCCGACGCCCGGATGAGCGGCACGAGTTACGGCGCCTGTGTGCTGCACGTGGCACCGGAGTCGTACGTGGGCGGACCGCTCGCCCTGGTGCGGACCGGCGACACGATCACCCTCGACGTCGAGGGACGGTCGCTCCAACTCAACGTGGACGACGCGGAGTTGGAGCGGCGCAGGGCGGAGTGGACGCCGCCGCCCGAGCGGTACGAGCGCGGCTACGGGGCGCTCTACAACGAGCAGATCGCCCAGGCGGACACCGGCTGCGACTTCGAGTTCCTCGCGCGGCCCGGCAAGGTCCAGGACCCGTACGCGGGCTGAACGAACATCCTCGGTCGCCCTTTCTTTTGGCCGAGATATCGAACGATGCTCGGAAAGCGCTTCACTCGCACGAGAACGGAGAAGAGTCATGGCCCAAGCCGCAGCCGTGGCGAAACAGCCCGCGCCACCCCGGCGGCGCCGTGGCTCCGCGACGCCCCGCAAGCTCCCGTATCTGCTGATCGCCCCCGCGGGCCTGCTGATGCTGGGCTTCATCGCCTACCCCGTCATCAGCGTCTTCTACTACAGCCTGCGCAACTACAACCCCACCAAGCCGTGGCGCAACGGCTACGTGGGCTTCGACAACTTCGTGCACGCCTTCACCGACGACCCCCAGTTCTGGGACACGCTGACCTTCAGCGCCAAGTGGGTCGTGGCGGAAGTCGGGTTGCAGCTGCTGTTCGGGCTCGCGCTCGCCCTCATCGTCAACCAGACCTTCGTGGGACGGGCCGTCGGCCGCGCCATGGTGTTCTCGCCGTGGGCCGTCTCCGGCGTGCTGACCTCTGCGATCTGGGTGCTGCTCTACAACTCCCAGACGGGCATCACCCGTTACCTGGCCGACATGGGCATCGGCGAGTACGGCACCAGCTGGCTGTCGGACCCCTCCACCGTCTTCCCGGCCGCCATCGTCGCCGACCTGTGGCGCGGTGTCCCCTTCTTCGCGATCCTGATCCTCGCCGACCTCCAGTCCGTCTCCAAGGATCTCTACGAGGCCGCCGAGGTCGACGGCGCCAGCCGTCTCAAGCAGTTCCTGCACATCACGCTGCCGCACCTGAAGGACGCCATCGTCCTGTCGACGCTGCTGCGCGCGGTCTGGGAGTTCAACAACGTCGACCTGCTCTACACCCTGACCGGCGGCGGACCCGCGGGCGAGACGACCACGCTTCCGCTCTACGTCGCCAACACCAGTGTCGAGGCACACAACTTCGGCTACGCGTCGGCCCTGACCACCGTCGCGTTCGTGATTCTGCTCTTCTGCTCGATCGTCTACCTGCGGCTGAGCAAGTTCGGAGGTGGAGACAAGTGATCACCAAGGACGCCGAGATCAGCGACGCTCCGGCGGTACCCGCCCCGGTGGCCGAGGCGCCCCGGCACAGCTCGCGCAAGAACCGGCGCGCCTGGGACGAGGTCCCGCGCTGGCAGATCTACCTCCCGCTCTCGATCTACCTGCTCTTCACCCTGATCCCCTTCTACTGGATCCTGCTGTTCGCGCTGCGCCCGACCGGCTCGACCTCGCTCGTGCCGTGGCCCATGACCTTCGAGCACTTCGACAAGGTGTGGACCGAGCGGAGCTTCGGGACCTACTTCCAGAACAGCGTGCTCATCGGTGTCGCCACCCTCGTGATGACCACCGTCATCGCGCTGGCCGGCGGATACGCACTCGCCCGCTTCGACTTCAGGATCAAGCGTGCCTTCATGCTGGCGCTGCTCTGCTCGCAGTTCGTGCCGGGCGCCCTGATGCTGGTGCCGCTCTTCCAGATCTTCGCCAAGCTGCAGATGATCAACTCGCTGGGCAGTGTCATCATCGCCGAGACGGTCTTTCAGCTGCCGCTGTCGATGATCCTGATCAGCGGCTTCATCAGGAACGTCCCGCCGTCGCTGGAGGAGGCCGCCTGGGTCGACGGCTGCAACCGCTTCAAGGCGTTCCGGATCGTCGTGCTCCCGCTGCTGCGGCCCGGGCTGATCGCTGTCGGCTCGTTCGCCTTCGTGCACGCCTGGAACCACTTCCTGTTCGCCCTGATGTTCCTCAGCGACCAGAGCAAGCAGACCATCCCCGTCGGCCTCAACACCCTGATGAGCGCGGACAGCGTCGACCTGGGCGCGCTCGCCGCGGGCGGCATCATCGCCGCCGTACCCGTCGTCATCGTCTTCGCCTTCATCCAGAAGTGGCTGATCACCGGCTTCAGCGCAGGGGCGGTGAAGGGATGAGAAGGATCCTCCAAGTCGCCGCAGTCACCGGCCTGTTGGGGCTCGCCCTGGGCGTCCCGGCCGGCGCCGACGCCCGTGACATCAGCCGTGACACCCTGGCCGCGGACGACGGCTGGGCCGCAGCCGGCGGCGGCACCACCGGAGGCGCCGCCGCCGATGAAGCCCACGTCCACACCGTGACGAGCCGCGCCGAGCTGGTCCGCGCCCTCGACGGCGGCAGTGCCACCCCGAAGATCATCAAGATCGCGGGGACGATCGACGCCAACACGGACGACGACGGCCACCACCTGGACTGCGACGACTACGCGACCGGCGGCTACACCGTCAAGAAGTACCTGGCCGCCCACGACCCGCGCACCTGGGGCTCCGCCAAGCCCGGCGGCCCCCAGGAGGAGGCCCGCCAGGCGTCCGCCGCAGCCCAGGCCTCCCGCGTCGAACTGCTCGTCGGCTCCAACACCACGATCGTCGGCCTCAAGAACGCCGTACTGAAGGGCGCGAGCCTCCAGGTCAAGAACGCGGACAACGTCATCGTCCGCAACCTCGAACTCCGTGACGCCTACGACTGCTTCCCCGTCTGGCAGCCCAACACCGGAGGCCTCGGCGACTGGAAGACGTCGTACGACACCCTGTGGCTCAGCGGCGCCACCCATGTGTGGGTCGACCACATCACCGCGAGCGACAAGGGGCACCCGGACGCCGAGGAGCCCTTCTACTTCGCACGCAACTACCTGCGCCACGACGGGCTGTTGGACATCACCGGCGGCTCCGACCTGGTCACCGTCTCCTGGAGCCGGTTCGCCGACCACGACAAGGCGATGCTCATCGGCAACAGCGACTCGGCGACCGGTGACCGCGGCAAGCTCCGTGTCACGCTGCACCACAACGAGTTCGAGTCCGTCGTGCAGCGCGCGCCGCGCGTCCGGTTCGGCCAGGTCCACGTGTACAACAACCGGTATGTCGTGCCCGAAGGCTCCGAATACCGCTACTCGCTGGGCGTCTCCACCGAGTCGGTGGTCTACGCCGAGAACAACGCCTTCACCACGCCGGCCCACGTCGAGGTCGCCGATCTCGTGAAGAGCTGGAACGGCACGGCCCTGCACCAGACCGGGACGCTCTTCAACGGCTTCCCCGTCGACCTGCTGTCCATCTACAACGCATACAACTCCGGCAGCGAGCGCGACCTGACCGCCGACGTCGGCTGGACGCCCCCGCTCCACGGCCGGATCGACAGTGCCCGGCAGGCCGACCACGACGTCGAGCGCGGAGCGGGCGCGGGGAGGATCCCATGACCACCACACCACTGTCCCTCGTGCTCGCGGGCGCCCGCGGCCACGGCCGCTGGCATCTGGACAACATCCGCCGCCTCCAGCACAAGGGCCTCGTACGGCTCGCGGGCATCTGCGAGTTGACTCCGCTGAGCGAGGAGGAGCTGGACGGTTTCGACGCGGTGGAGCAGTCCGCCGACTTCGGCGCCCTCCTCGACTCCACCGGCGCCGCGGTCGCCGTGATCTGCACGCCCATCCCCACCCACACCGACCTCGCGCTCGTCGCGGCCGGCAAGGGCGTACACCTGCTGCTGGAGAAGCCGCCCGCGCCGTCGTACGCCGAGTTCCGGCGGATGGCCGACGGAGTGGCCGCCGCCGGAGTGGTCTGCCAGATCGGCTTCCAGTCGCTCGGCTCGCAAGCCGTGCCCGCGATCCGGCAGCTGATCGCCGAGGGCGCGCTCGGCACGGTGACCGGGATCGGCGGCGCCGGGGCCTGGGCGCGCGACGAGGCGTACTACCGGCGGGCGCCCTGGGCGGGCCGGCGGCGTCTGAACGGGGCCGACGTGATCGACGGGGTGCTGACCAACCCCCTCGCGCACGCCGTGGCCACCGCCCTCGCGCTGCACGGCTCCACCCGCGCCGAGGACGTCGCCGGGATCGAGACCGAGCTGCTGCGCGCCAACGACATCGAGTCCGACGACACCTCCTGCGTCCGCGTGACGACGAAGGACGGCGGACGCGTCACCGTCGCCGCGACCCTCTGCGCCGAGCAGCCGGGCGAGCCGTACGTCGTCGTGCACGGCAGCCGCGGGCGGATCACCTTCTGGTACAAGCAGGACCGCGTGCTCGTCCAGCGCTCCGGGCACGGCCCCGAGGAGATCGAGTACGGCAGGACGGACCTGCTGGAGAACCTCGTCGGACATCTGACGGACGGCACCGCACTGCTGGTCGAACCCGACGCGACGGGCGCTTTCATGAAGGTCGTCGAAGCGATCCGGCAGGCGCCCGACCCGGTGGCGCTGCCCGCCGACGCCTGGCGGTACGCGACCGGTGAGAGTCGCCGTGTCGTCCCCGGCATCGACGGACTCGTCGCGGCTGCCGCCGACACCCTCACCCTCTACTCCGAGCTGGGCGCCCGCTGGGCGCTCCCGGGGGCCGCACCGCGGTCGGCGACGCAGGCTCTGCGCGGCGAGGTGAGCACCCGATGAACAACGAGTCGCTCGTCCTGTTCGTCGCGGGCCGCCCGGTCGGCCGCTACATCACCCGGCCCGAACTGCCGCCGAGGCTCTCCCCGCGCCCCCACCTGCACCCCGTCACCACCCTGGCCGGCACGGCTGTCACCGAACTCAGCCCCGCCGACCACATACACCACCTCGGCGTCGGTGTGGCCGTACCCGACGTCGAGGGGCACAACTTCTGGGGCGGCCGCACCTATGTGCGCGGTCAGGGCCCCACCGAGCTCGACAACCACGGCGCGCAGCGGCACACCGCCTTCCAGCTGCGCGACCCGGACGGCTTCGTCGAGGAGCTGCGCTGGATGGCCGCGGGCGGCGAGCTGCTGCGCGAGCGGCGCACCGTCGCCGCGACCGAACTCACCGAGTCCGCCTGGGCGTTGGACTTCACCTTCTCGCTCACCAACACCACAGCAGATGACCTGTCGATCGGCAGCCCCGCGACGAACGGGCGCCTGGGCGCGGCATACGGCGGCTTCTTCTGGCGGGCCCGCAAGGAGGCAGGGGAGCCGCGTGTGTTCACCGCCGCCGCCGAGGGCGAGGAGGCGGTGCACGGCAATCGCGCCGACTGGCTCGCCCTGGCGGGCGCCACCTGGACGCTCGTCTTCGCCGGCGCCACCGAACCCACCCGCCGCGACCCGTGGTTCGTGCGTACCGCGGAGTACCCGGGCGTCGGCTCGTCGCTCGCCCACGGTGAGCGGCTGCCGATTCCGGCCGGGGAGACCGTCGTACGCCGGATCGTCACCGTCGTCGCGGACGGTTGTCTCGACCGGGCCGGGGCGGCGGCTCTCGTCCGCAAGGCGGTGAGCCCGTGATCGCCTCGTCCGACCTGGGGGACGGGACCTACCGCAACCCCGTCCTCGACGCCGACTGGTCCGACCCCGACGTCCTGCGCGTCGGCGACGACTTCTACATGACCGCCTCCAGCTTCGGCCGGGCGCCGGGCCTGCCGCTGCTGCACTCCCGCGATCTGGTGAACTGGTCCCTCGTCGGGCACGCGCTCCAACTCCTGGAGCCCGCCGCCGAGTTCAGGAAGCCACGGCACGACTGCGGGGTCTGGGCACCCTCGTTGCGCCACCACGACGACCGGTTCTGGATCTTCTGGGGCGACCCGGACCAGGGCGTCTTCCAGGTCAACGCCCGTGAGATACGCGGACCGTGGACCCGTCCGCACCTCGTCAAGGCCGGCAAGGGGCTCATCGACGCCTGCCCGCTGTGGGACGCGGAGACCGGCGAGGCGTATCTCGTGCACGCCTGGGCCAAGTCCCGCTCCGGGGTCAAGAACCGGCTCACCGGGCATCGCATGCGGCCCGACGGCACCGGACTGCTCGACGAGGGCAAGGTGATCGTCGACGGCGACCTGATACCGGGGTGGTTCACGCTCGAAGGCCCCAAGGTCTACCGGCACGACGGCTGGTTCTGGATCCTCGCGCCCGCCGGGGGAGTGGAGACCGGCTGGCAGGGCGCCTTCCGCTCGCGCGGCTTCTTCGGCCCGTACGAGGAACGGATCGTGCTGGAGCAGGGCGACACCGACGTCAACGGCCCTCACCAAGGCGGCTGGGTGCGCACTCAGACCGGCGAGGACTGGTTCCTGCACTTCCAGGCCAGGGGCGCCTACGGGCGGGTCGTCCACCTCCAGCCGATGCGCTGGGACACCGGCGGCTGGCCGGTGCTCGGCGACGAGGGCGCCCCCGTCGCCGTACACAGGAAGCCGGATCTGCCGCGGCAGCCGCTCTCCGCACCCGCCACCGACGACGGGTTCCCCGGCGGCCGCTACGGGCGCCAGTGGCAGTGGACCGCCAACCCGCAGGACGGCTGGGCCACCCATCACTCGGCGGACGGACTGCGGCTGACCTGCGTGAGGACGGCGGACGCGGACGACCTGCGCAAGCTGCCGGGCGTCCTCACCCAGCGACTGCCCGGTACCCCCTGCACCGTCGAGGTGGAGCTGCGGCTGCACAGCGAGGAGGCCGGCGCCCGGGCCGGACTCGCCGTGCTGGGCGATGCGTTCAGCTGGATCGGGCTCCAGCGGGGGAGCGACGGGTCTGTGCAGCTCGTGCACCGGTTCGCCGAGTCCGTCGCCGACCGGGAACGGGACGCCGCACCTCCGCGGCTCGCGCCCGAGGGGCGGGCCCGGCTGTGGATCGAGATCGGCGCGGGGGCGCGCTGCCGTTTCTCCTACGACGTCGGTGACGGCCGGGGCCGCTCGGGCCCCGTCTTCGCCGCCACCCCCTGGCGCTGGGTCGGCGCCCTGCTCGGGCTCTTCGCGCTCGCGCCCGTCGGCGGGGGCCACGCCGGCGCGGCCACGTTCACGCAGTTCCGCATCACCGCGACCCCCTGAGGGTCAACTCCTGCCATCCGTATGCCTGTTATGCCTTCTGGGAGCCGCAATGACGCAGCACCTTCATAGCAAGCGCTTGCCGAGACCGGGTCGCGGCAAGGTCCTGGCCGCCGTGATCGGCCTGGTGGCCGCCCTGAGCCTCGGTGCGATCGGGGAGGCGAAAGCCTCCACCGAGCCGCAGGTCACGGCGGCGGTCCGGCTCTCCGACCGCCCGCACGGCTTCGCCTCCCTCGACGGCGGCACCACCGGCGGCGCGGGCGGCAAGGTCGTCACCGTCACCGACCAGGCCTCGCTGGCCCGGTACGCGGCCGCCGAGGAGCCGTACGTCATCCGGATATCGGGGGCGATCGACGTCGAGCCCTTCGGGTCGGACATCGTCGTGGCCTCCGACAAGACGATCATCGGCGTCGGCGACACCGGTGAGATCGTCCACGGCGAGCTGCACCTCAACCCCGGCACGCACAACGTGATCATCCGCAACCTGACGATCCGCGACTCGTACGTCGAGGGCGACTGGGACGGCAAGACCACCGACTTCGACGCGATCCAGATGGACACAGTCGACCACGTGTGGATCGACCACAACCGCTTCACGCACATGGGTGACGGGCTGCTCGACATCCGCAAGGACAGTCAGTACATCACCGTCTCGTACAACCAGTTCACGCACCACAACAAGGCGTTCGGGATCGGCTGGACGCCCAACGTCACCACGCAGATCACCATCGACCACAACCTGTTCAGCGGCACCAAGCAGCGCAACCCGTCCGCCGACAACTGCGCCTACGCGCACCTGTACAACAACTACTTCACCGACCAGGTGGCCGACGGCGATCCGGTGTGGACGTACGGCAGCTGGTCGCGCGGCCACACCAGGATGGTCATCGAGAACAGCTACTACGACGGGGTCCAGCACCCCTACCAGGCGGACGCCACCGCCGAGTTGGTGCAGCGCGGCTCCATCCTGAGGAACACCACCGGGCGCCGGGACGCGTGGGGGACGGCCTTCGACCCGCACGACTTCTACGCCTACCGTCTCGACCCGGCGGCAGCCGTCCCCGCACTGGTGACCCGGTTCTCCGGGCCGCAGAAAAGCCTCGGCACGGACGGTTGGGCGCCGTACGCCACCGCCCGCTCCTGACCCCCGAGTCCCCCCACGACTTCGTACCTCCCCCGTACTTCCTCCGTACCTCCGTTGGATCCAGAAGAAGAGAGCCGGTCAATGAAGATCAACATCCGTAGAAGCAGGCGCGCCGCCGTCGCCGTCGCCCTGGGCTCCGTGCTCGCCCTGACCGCCACCGCCTGCGGTGACGACGGCAGCGGCAGCAGCGGCGACAAGGGCGACGAGGGCTCCGGCAAGGGCGAGATCACCTTCTGGGACAACAACGGCGGTGTCCGTACCGACATCTGGAAGGAGATCATCGCCGACTTCGAGAAGAAGAACCCGGACATCAAGGTCAAGTACGTCGGGATTCCCGCCGCGAGCGCCCAGTCCAAGTACGACACCGCCATCCAGGGCGGCGGGCTGCCCGACGTCGGCGGCGTGGGCACCGCGATGCTCGCCGAGATCGGGGTGCAGGGCGCGCTGGAGCCGCTCGACAGCCGGCTCGACAAGAGCACGCTGAAGGGCAAGCTGAGCCAGAACCTGATCGACAGCAGCCGGGCCGCGGGCGCCGGCGACAAGCTCCTGCAGATTCCGACCTCGTCCAACAACGGCACGCTGTGGTACCGCACCGACCTGTTCAGGGCGGCCGGCCTGGACGCGCCGACCACCTGGACGAAGTTCTACGCGGCCGCCGACAAGCTCACGAACAAGGGCAAGAACCGGTTCGGCTTCACCATCCGCGGCGGTGAGGGATCCATCGCGCCGGCCCTGGACGCGGCGTACAGCCAGAGCGGCATCACCTCGTTCTGGAACGGCGACAAGACCACGGTCAACGACCCGAAGAACATCGCCGCGCTGGAGAAGTACGTCGCGCTCTACAAGAAGGACACCCCGTCCGCCGACGTCAACAACGACTTCACCAAGATGGTCGCCCAGTGGGACAGCGGCACCATCGGCATGCTGAGCCACAACCTCGGTTCCTACCAGGACCACCTGAAGGCCCTGGGCGCGGGCAAGTTCAGGGGTCTTCCCAGCCCGACGCAGGACAACGGCTCACGCGTGCAGATCTCCAACCCGGTCGACGGGCTGAGCGTGTTCAAGTCCAGCAAGAACAAGACGGCCGCCTGGAAGTTCATCGAGTTCGCCGTCTCGCACGAGGAGAACTCCAAGTACAACGAGTCGGCGGGGCAGATCCCGGCGAACACCGAGGCCGCGCAGGACGCCTGGATCCAGAAGTCCGAGCCGACGAAGCTCGCGGCGGCGGCGCTGAACGGCGGCGACACGAAGATCGTGCAGCTGCCGTACTACCTGCCGGACTGGGCCACCATTTCCAAGTCCGACAACGAGCCGAACTTCCAGAAGGTGCTGCTCGGGAAGATGTCGGTGAAGGACTTCCTGAACACGCTGGCCGAACAGCTCAACGCGGCGCAGGCCGACTGGAAGAAGAACGGATAGCTCCGCTGGGGTTGCCGCCGTGCGGATCGGTCCGTGGTCTCTGACGTCGTTTGCCGACCGCGGGCCGGTCCCTGGCTGATCGCGCCCGCGCGGCGGAGCCGCATGTCGATACAGCCCCGCGCCCCTGACCCAACTTCCGCACCCTCTGCTGAAAGGCACACCGGCGTGTCACTTACCCGCAGACAGGTCACCACCGCGGCCCTCGCCGCCGTCCCTCTCGCCGTCGCGGCCTCGGCGCCCGCCTTCGCGGCGCCCGCTCCTCGACGGCACCGCACCCTCTACATCGCAGGTGACTCCACCGCCGCCCAGAAGTACACCGATGCCAAGCCCGAGACCGGGTGGGGCATGGCGCTTCCCTTCTTCCTGGGCCAGGGCCTGGAAGTCGCCAACCACGCGGTGAACGGGCGCAGTTCGAAGAGTTTCGTCGACGAGGGGCGGCTCGACGTCATCCTCGAAGCGATCCGGCCCGGCGACCTCCTGCTGATCCAGTTCGCGCACAACGACGAGAAGAGCGCCGACCCCACGCGCTACACCGAGCCCTGGACGACGTACCAGGACTATCTGCGCCAGTACGTCGACGGAGCGCGGGCCCGCGGTGCCCGGCCGGTGCTCGCCACCCCCGTCGAGCGCAGGAGGTTCGACGCGGACGGCAACGCCGTGCCGACCCATGGCGACTACCCGGCAGCGATGCGCGCCCTCGCCGCGGAGGAGGGTGTGGCGCTGCTCGACATCCAGGCCCTGTCGCTCGCCCTGTGGCAGAAGCTCGGTGTCGAGGAGACCAAGAAGTACTTCAACTGGACCGCGACCGAGCAGGACAACACGCACTTCAACCCGCCCGGCGCGATCGCCGTGGCCCGGCTCGTCGCGGCCGGGCTGTTGCACCGCCGGGTGCTCGGGCCCCGGGACGTGCGGCGCCTCGACGACGAGATCCCCGAGTCGTGGATCACCTGGCTCGAGGGGACCACCCCGTAGGTCCCCTCGGTCCGAAGGCACCACCCCGTAAGCCCCCACTGGAGTTCCACCCGCGTCAGCCCCACTGAAGTCGAAAGAGGAGCCGCACAGTGAACACACAGATATGGCATGAGCATGTCATTACAAAGGCCGCCGCGCTGATCGGCTGCACCGCCCTGGTGCTGTCCGTGACCGCCCAGTCCGCCCAGGCCGCCCCGTCCGCGGACGTGGCCCGCCAGACCCTTTCCGCGAACGACGGCTGGGGCTCCTACGGCACCGGCACCACCGGCGGCGCGAGTGCCGACGCCGCGCATGTGTACACCGTCACCACCTGGGCCGGGTTCAAGGCCGCGCTCAAGGACGGCGGCACCGCCCCGAAGATCATCAAGGTCAAGGGCACGATCGACGCCAACGCCGAGGGCTGTGACTCCTTCGCGGCCGACGGGTACGACTTCGCCCAGTACCTCGCGGACTACGACCCGGCCGTGTGGGGCTACGACACCGAGGTCAGCGGCCCTCAGGAGGACGCGCGGGCCGCCTCCGCCGCCAACCAGGACACGGCCATCAAGGCGAACGTCCCCGCCAACACCACCATCATCGGCGTCGGCGGGAACGCCGGGTTCAAGGGCGCCAGCCTGCAGATCAAGGCCGTCGACAACGTCATCGTCCGCAACCTCGCCTTCGAGAGCCCCCTCGACTGCTTCCCGCAGTGGGACCCGACCGACACGGCCGTCGGCAACTGGAACTCCGAGTACGACAGCGCGGTCGTCTACGGCTCCACCCATGTCTGGCTGGACCACAACACGTTCACCGACGGCGACCACCCCGACAGCTCGCTGCCCAGCTACTTCGGCCGGATCTACGAGCAGCACGACGGCGAACTCGACATCGTCAAGGGCGCCGACTACGTCACCGCCTCGTGGAACGTGTTCACCGACCACGACAAGACGATCCTGATCGGCAACAGCGACAGCGCGTCCACCGCCGCCGTCGACCGGGGCCACCTCAAGGTCACCTTCCACCACAACCTGTTCTCGAACCTGGTGGAGCGCGCGCCGCGCGTCCGCTTCGGCCAGGTCGACTCGTACAACAACCACTTCGTCGCCGACGCCGGGTTCGCCTACAGCTACGGCATCGGCATGGAGTCCCAACTCGTCGCCGAGCACAACGCGTTCACACTGCCCGACGGGGTGAAGGCCGGGTCGATCCTGAAGAAGTGGAAGGAGGCGCCGGTCACCGCCGCCGACAACTACGTCAACGGTGCGCCGACCGACCTCATCGCCGTGCACAACGCGGAGATCCCGGCCGAGACCCTGCAGTCGGGCGCAGGCTGGACGCCGACGCTGCGCACGAAGGTCGACGCGCCGAAGGCCGTTCCCGGCATCGTCGACCACCGCGCGGGTGCCGGAAAGGTCTGCTGACCGTGCGGGCAGCCATGGACCGCAGAACCTTCCTGGTCGCGAGTGCCGGCGCCGCGCTGGCGCTCGGCCTCGCGGCCCCCGCGCCCGCCCGCGCCGCGACGCGCCCGCGCTCCCGCTTCGGGCGCTACGGCTCGCCGTCCGCCCGCCTCACCGAGCGGACGCTGTACGTGGACGCGGGCGGCACCGGTGACTTCACAGGCGTCCAAGCCGCCGTGACCGCGGCGGCCGGCAGCGGGTACACGCTCGTCCTCGCCCCCGGCACCTACCGGGAGACCGTCGCCGTCGCCGCCACGGCGACGGAGATGACGTGGATCGGCGCCTCCGAGGACCCCCACGACGTCGTCGTCGTGTTCGACCACGCAGGCGGGACACCCAAGCCCGGCGGCGGCACCTACGGCACGACCGGCTCCGCGACCACGACCGTGCAGGCCGACGGATTCACCGCCCGCTGGATCACCTTCGCCAACGACTGGCTGCGCGCCGACCACCCCGAGATCACCGGCACCCAGGCCGTCGCCATCAAGGTGCAGGGCGACCGCTCGGCCTTCCTGCACTGCCGCTTCCTCGGGCATCAGGACACGCTCTACGCCGACTCGATGGCACTCGGCACCTTCGCCCGCCAGTACTTCGCACACTGCTACGTCGAAGGTGACGTCGACTTCGTCTTCGGCCGGGCCACCGCCGTCTACGAGCACTGCCACTTCCGTACGCTGAACCGCACCGACCTGGCCGCCGCCCCGTACGGCTTCGTGTTCGCCCCGTCCACGGCGGTCGCCAACCCGCGCGGCTACCTGGTGACCCATAGCCGGATCAGCAGCGAGGCGCCGGACGCGTACTACAAGCTCGCCCGCCCCTGGGTGCCCGGCTCGGACACCACCGCCCGCCCGATGCTCACCGTGCGCGACAGCGTTCTCGGCCCCGGCATCGACGCGGTCGCGCCCTACACCAACATGTCGGACACCTACCCGTGGCAGAACCAGCGGTTCGCCGAGTACCGCAACACCGGCCCCGGTGCCGTCGTCACGGTCCAGGCCAACCGGCCCCAACTCGCCGACGAGGAGGCCGAGTCGGCGATCCGCGAGGCCTACCTCGGCGACTGGACCCCGTGGGAGAGGTGCTGAGATGAACCGACGCACCCTGCTGACGGGGATCGCCGGAGGGCTCGTCGCCGTCGGCACGACCCCCGCCTTCGCGGGCGAGCGCGGACGTACGCTCCACGTCCGTCCCGGCGAATCCGTGCAGGCCGCGGTGGACGCCGTCGACGGCAGCGGCTGGACCGTCGTCGTGCACCCGGGAACGTACCGCGAGGTCGTCAACATTCCTGCGGACAAGGCGGAGTTGACCGTTCGCGGTGCCACGTGCGACCCGCGCGACGTCGTCATCGTCTTCGACCACGCGAACGGCACGAGGAAGGCCGACGGCACGACCTACGGCACCGCGGGCTCCGCCACCTTCACCTCGGCGGCGCCCGGCCTGACCGTCCGCGACCTGACGCTCGCCAACGACTGGCTGCGTGCCGACCACCCGGACATCACGGGCACGCAGGCGGTGGCCGCCTACACCAGCGGCGACCGGACGCACTTCGACAACGTCCGGCTGCTGGCTCATCAGGACACCCTCTTCGTCGACACGACCGCGCTCGACGTCTTCGACCGGCAGTACTTCCGGCACTGCTACATCGAGGGCGACGTCGACTTCGTCTTCGGCCGGGCCACCGCCGTCTTCGAGCACTGCCACTTCCACACCCTGCAACGGGACGTGACCTTCACGCCCAAGGGCATGGTCTTCGCCCCCTCAACGGCCCGTGCCAACCCGCACGGCATCCTCGCCGTCCGCTCGCGCATCACCTCCGGTGCCGAGGACGCGGCGTACAGGCTGGCCCGGCCCTGGGTCCCGTCGTACGAGACGACCGCCTGGCCGTCCCTCGTCGTCCGGGACACCTCCATCGGGTCCGGGATCGACCCCGTCACCCCCTACACCAACATGCGCGACGCCTACCCCTGGCAGTCCATGCGCTTTCGCGAGTACCGCAACACCGGGCCGGGCGCCGTGATCACCGTTCCCGAAAACCGGCCCCAACTCACCGAATCCGAGGCCGCGTTGCACACCCCCGCCGGCTACCTCGGCGACTGGCGTCCCTGAAGAACCACAAGAAACCCCTCCCCACAGAACGACGAAAGGACCGCACTCCTATGTCTCGTCGTACCGCTCTCACCCTCGGCGCAGCCCTGGCCTTCGGCGCCGGGCTCGCCGTGCTCCCCACCCAGGCCCAGGCCGCGACCGTGGTCGTCAGCAACTCGACCGATCTGTCCAACGCCATCAAGAACGCCACCGCCGGCACCGTCATCCAGGTCCGCGGCGGCACGTACTACCCGACGGCCACACTCCAGTCGACGGCCAACGGCACCTCGTCGAGCCGGATCTCCCTCCAGCCGTACGGCTCGGAGACCGTGAAGATCGACGGCTCGTCGCTGCCCGACGGCGACTGGATCTTCAAGCTGACCGCGGACTACTGGAACGTCTCGGGCATCACCTTCCAGAACTCGCCGGACAGCGCGGTCGTCTGCCAGTCCTGCACCGGCACGGTGTGGAGCAACATCAAGACCATCAACGGCGGCGATTCCGGCTTCACGCTCACCGGCGACGGCACGGTCAACAACACCGTCAAGAACATCGACTCCTACGGCAACTACGATCCAGCCAACCACGGCGAGAACGCGGACGGCGTCGCCGTGAAGTTCGGCTCCGGCACCGGGAACCTGATCACAGGAGCCCGCCTCTACAACAACTCCGACGACGGCATCGACTTCTGGTCCTTCTCCTCGCCCGTCACCGTCGAGCACACCTGGTCCTTCGGCAACGGCAAGAACCGCTGGGGCGACTCGGCGTTCGCGGGCGACGGCAACGGCTACAAGCTCGGCGGCGACGGCGAGGTCGTCGCGCACGTCATCAACAACTCCGCGGCCTGGGACGACGCGGGCAACGGCTTCACCGAGAACTCCAACAAGGGCGCGATCGTCATCAACCGCACCACCGCCTACGCCAACGGCAAGTACGGCTACTACTTCGCCACCAGCTCCGCCAAGCTCGGCAAGAACCTCGCCGTGAGCAACGGCAGCGCGGCGGTCTCCAAGGGCTCCTCGGTCACCTCGTCCGGCAACAACTGGGACTCCGGCATCTCGACCCCGTCCTTCGTCTCCACGGACGCCTCGACCTGCTACAACGCCCGCAAGTCGGACGGCTCGCTGCCCGCGACCACCTTCCTGACGACCGGGAGCACGACCATCGGCGCGACGATGAACTGAGCCGACCTGAGGACGCGAGGCCCTTTTGTCTGTGGAGTATGTATCGATCAGGCAACGAGCCTCGCGTTCAGGGGGGTGACGCGCGTAGAAACCTGTCATGCATAAGCCACTCCGTATCGCGGCAATCGCCGCCACCTGTGCCGTCGCCGGTGCCGCCCTGTACGGCACCGGTGTCGCCACCGCCGATCAGTCGACGGCGAACTCGACGCACGAGCCCTACAACATCGGGCTCCTGGTCAAGGACATCGACACTTACTACGGCACCACGCTCGACAGCAACGGCGTGTACCAGGCGTCCCCGGACAGCCAGTACGCCAAGGACCTGGCGCGCATCGACTCCGACGCCAAGAAGTACATCGACAAGGCGGCGCGCAAGGCCCACCACCGGGGCGAGAACCCGGCGGTCGTCTTCGACATCGACGACACGCTGCTGCTCTCCCTCGACTACGAGAAGAAGACCAACTACACGTACAACGGCACCACTTGGGCCGACTACGTGAACAAGGCGGACCGCCCGGCCGTCTTCGGCACCCCCGAGCTCGTCGCGTACGCGCAGTCGAAGGGTGTCGAGGTCTTCTACAACTCGGGCCTGAGCGAGGCGCAGCGCTCCGCCGCGGTCGCGAACCTCAAGAAGGTCGGCGCCGACATCAACCTCGACGCCGACCACATGTTCCTGAAGGACAAGGCGAACCCGCCGGCGTACCTGAGCTCCTGTGCCACCCCGGGTACCTGGACCTGCACGACCGTGCAGTACAAGTCCGGCACCCGTCAGCACATCGAGGACCTCGGGTACGACGTCGTCGCCAACTTCGGTGACCAGTACTCGGACCTCGAGGGTGGCTACGCCGACAAGACGTACAAGCTTCCGAACCCCACGTACTTCGTGAGCTAGTCGCTTGACTCGGTCCGCACGGGGCGGACCGACTCCAGGGTCGGCACCACCGGCTCGATCGTGCCGTCGGCCGCGAAGCGGAGACGGTCGATCGTGGTCTCCCGGTGCGTGCCGTCCCCGCCCGGCTTCCCGGGGCCGTTCAGGGCGAACCGGTGGTAGACGATGTACCAGTCGTCGGTGCCGGGGACGTTCACCACCGAGTGGTGGCCGGTGCCCTTGATGCCGTACTCCGGGCGCTTGGACAGGATCGTGCCCCGCTTGGTCCACGGACCGAGCGGGGACGGTCCCGTCGCGTAGGCGACGTGGTAGTTCTCGCTGCGGGTGTCGTCCTCGGACCACATGAAGTAGTACGTGCCCTGGCGCTTGACCACGAAGGAACCCTCGCGGAAGTTCGCCGGGGTGATGTCCTTCACCTTGGCCGGGTCGTACGACACCATGTCGTCGTTCAGCGGGACGACGTACCCGTGCCCGTTGCCCCAGTACAGATACGCCTGCCCGTCGTCGTCCGTGAAGACCGCCGGGTCGATCATCTGGCCGCTCAGCGAACCGCCCTTGGCGACCAGCGGCTTGCCGAGCGCGTCCTTGAAGGGACCGGCGGGGGAGTCGGCCACCGCCACGCCTATCTGCTGCTCGGCGCAGAAGTAGAGGTAGTACTTGCCGTCGCGTTCCGCGATCGCCGGGGCCCAGGCGTTCTTGTCGGCCCAGGAGACGTCCGGCCCGAGGTCGAGGATCACGCCGTGGTCCTTCCAGTGGACCAGGTCCTTCGACGAGTACGCCTTGAAGCTCGTCCCGCTCCAGCCCGCGTAGCCGTCCGACGTCGGATAGATCCAGTAACGGCCGTCCAGATACCGGATGTCGGGGTCGGCGGTGAGCCCGGGAAGGACCGGACTGCGCGTGGGCACCGCCTCGACGGTCCAGGCACGGCTGGTCCCGTCCGCACCCGTCACGGTGTACGTCTGCGGGGTGCGGAAGTCACGACGGATGCCGGAGGCCGGGGTGACGGTCGCGCCCGCGCCGACGGCGAGCCTCGGCGCCAGGTGCCGGAGGCCGGCGTCCGGCTGCATCGGCAGCACCACCTTGGAGGAGTCCTCGGTGACGACCGCGTAGCCCTTCTGTCCCTTGGCCGTCGCGTCCACGACCGAGGCCGGGGTGGACGGGTACGCGCCGAGCAACCGGTCGTACTCGGCCTGCGTCACCGGCATCACCGTGCCGTGCCGCGGGCTCGCCGGCAGCTGGTAGTTCGTGGACATCGTCCACTTGCCGGAGTCGAGATCGGTGGTCTCGAAGGGGACGTAGCCGCGACCGCCGTACTCGTCGATGAAGAGGTACCACTTGTTCTCGGTGTTCGACTTGAAGACCGTCGGCCCCTCGCCGCGGTCGATGGAGCCGCTGCCGATGCAGTCCGAGACGAAGTCGTACGACGTGTCGGTGAGCGTCGTCGACTTCTCGGCGGTGATGAACTTCGAGCAGGGCGAGTCCGAGGACTGGTTCCGCTCGTCCTTGGTGAAGCGGTAGTAACTGCCCTTGTTCTTGATGACCGTTGAGTCGATCACCGAGTAGCCCGGGTCGTCCCAGACCTTCGGCTCGCTGAAGGTGCGGAAGTCCTTCGTCGTCGCGTACAGCATCTTGTTGTACGTCGATCCCGTGTGGCCCGGGTCGTCGTCGGCGTAGAGCTTCGACGCCCAGAAGACGACGTACTCACCCAGCGTGTCGTCCCAATAGGCCTCCGGCGCCCAGGTGTTGCCCGCGCTGTCCGGTGCGACCTTCACCAGGCGCTGGTCGGTCCAGTGGACCAGATCGGTGGACTCCCAGATCATGACCGACTTGCTGCCGTGCCGCTGCACGTCGTCCCAGCTGCCGCTGGAGTTCTTGTACATCTTCAGATCGGTGGCGATGAGATAGAACTTGTCGCCCTTGGGGGAGCGGATCACGAACGGGTCGCGCAGGCCCTTCTCGCCCAGGTCGGAGGTGAGGACGGGCTTGCCCGCGTTCAGCTCCCGCCAGTGCAGCGGGTCGTTGCCGCGGCTGAGGGCGTAGCGGATCTGCTCGCCGTCGGCGGTGCCCTCGCCGGTGAAGTAGGCGAAGAGGTATCCGGCGTACTTCTGCTGGTTCACGGGTGGTGCTCCTGAATGCGCGGTGCTGGGCGGGGCGTTGAGCAGGGCGAGAAGGAGGGCGAGCAGGGGGAGCAGGACCATGCGAGCGATGCGGGGGCGCATGACACATCCTGTGGGGGTCTGGTGGTTTCTGTTGAATGAGCTGCCCTCGGAGTGTCACCAGTGGGGGACAGGGCGTCAATCGGTGCGGGCGGGGCAGCGGCGAGCGAAATTTTCGATCGCTTTCGCCATCGCCCCGGCAACCCTTCCGGGGATGGTGGCGACAAGGAGGCAGAAGCGGGTCGGGGCGGCCCCTCCGGCCCGCTTCGCAGCCCCGATCGCCTAGGAAAGGAACACCCCCGTGCGTCAGAACCCCGGACGCCACCGCAGGACCCGCACGCTCTCCATCGCCGCGGCGGTGGCCGTTGCCGCGGGGGCGGGCGGCGTCTACCTAGGCCTCTCGAACGACGGTGCCCAGGCCGCCGCCTCGACAGTCACCGTCTCCACCACCGCCCAGCTCCAGACCGCCGTCACCAGTGCCACCGCCGGCACGACCATCCAGGTGCGCGGTGGCACGTACTACCCGACAAGCACCCTCAAGTCCACGGCGAACGGCACCAGTTCGGCACGGATCACGCTCCAGGCGTACGGCAGCGAGAAGGTGAGGATCGACGGTTCCAAGCTCGCCGACGGCTCCTGGCTCGCCGGGATCTACGGCGACTACTGGACCGTGCAGAACCTCACCTGGCAGAACTCGCCCGCCCAGGGCTTCGTCGCGACCTCCTCGGTCGGCGGCATCTTCAAGAACCTGGTCACCGCGAACAACGGCGATTCCGGCTTCACCCTGCGCGGCGACGGCACGACGAACAACCTCGTGCAGAACCTGGACAGTTACGGCAACTACGACGCCGCCGACCACGGTCAGAACGCCGACGGCATCGCCATCAAGTTCGGCTCCGGGACGGGGAACAAGGTCACCGGGGCGCGGCTGTACAACAACGCGGACGACGGCCTCGATATGTGGCAGTTCTCCTCGCCGGTCACTATCGACCACTCCTGGGCGTTCGGCAACGGCAAGAACCGCTGGAACGACTCGGCCTTCGAGGGCAACGGCAACGGCTTCAAGCTCGGCGGCGGAGGCGCCTCGGTCGCGCACGTCGTCAACAACAACGCGGCCTGGGACAACGCGGGCAACGGCTTCACGGAGAACTCCAACACCGGAGCCATCGTCCTCAACCGCAACACCGCCTACGCCAACACCGACGCCGGCTTCTACTTCGCCACCGGCAAGGCCCGGCTCGCCCGGAACCTCGCCGTGAGCAACAAGGGCGGCCTGGACAAGCTGGGTTCGTCCACCGTCTCCGCGGCGAACAACTGGGACAGCGGCGTCTCCACCCCGTCCTTCAGGTCGACCTCCGCGACGACGGCGTACGGTGTCCGTTCCGCAAGCGGCTCGCTGCCTGCGACGACGTTCCTGACGACTGGTTCCACGACCATCGGTTCGACGATGAACTGACCTTCCCTGTAAGGGCGAACGCCCCCGCCGGTCGTCACCGGCGGGGGCGGTCTGCTGCCGGTCCGAGGGGGAACTCGAACCGGCGTGCGCCGGACCGAGGGGGGCTCGGCGGCCGGCGCGTGCCCGCCTGAGGGGGGCTCAGACGGGCAGCTCAGGGGGTGCTACGAGGGGCTGGTGCTCACCCGTAGCTGATGTCGGACGCGGTGAACTTGCAGGAGATGCCGTCCGGGCCGGTGCCGAGCTCCTTCGGCTCCTTGCCCGTGTTGTTGCCCTGGAAGCGGACGCACGTCTTGATCTTCTTGCTGCTGTCGCCGTGGATACGGATGTTGCGCAGCGACGCGGTGTCCCCGTAGTTGGAGTTGACGCCGACGATCGCCTTCAGCGGCGCGGTGACGTCCACGTCGTTGATGATGATCGTGCGCTTGTACTGTGTCTTGCAGTTGCCGCAACTGCGCACCAGCTTGCCGGAGTTCTCGACCTGGAACTTGCTCACGACCAGCTTGCCCGCGCCGTTGAACTGCAGCACCTTGTCGTCGGCGCCCTTCGCGCCGCCGCCGTAGACCTTGTACACGGCCGAGGCGGACTTGCCCTTGAAGCTGGCGGCGTCCTCGCCGACGTCCAGCCACCACACGTTCTGCAGCGTGCAGGATCCCTTGCAGTGGACGCCGTCCGCGGCCGGGGTGCCGATGATGACGTTCTTGAGCGTGGCGCCGTCGGCCAGCTCGAAGATCGGGCCCTGGTCCTCGTCCTGGCTGCCGGTGCCCAGGTCGCCACTGCCGTAGAACTTCGTGAGCTTGCCGTCGTACGTGCCCGAGACCTCGATCGTCGACGACACGGCCTTGCTGCCCTTGGCGGTCGGCCACGCGGAGGCGGCACCGGCGGTGGACAGCATCGTCGTGGTGACGATCGCCGCGCCCGTGATGGCGAGGGCGGCGGACCCGCCGATCACCGCCCGGCGCCTGGTGACCCGGCGGCGGTGGCGGACGCGCTGCTCAGCTCGTGCAGTCATGAACCGACTTCCTTGGCGTGGAGGAGAACCTTGCGTCTCCTGGTTGCCACGGGTGCGGAAAGGGTTGCCGGTTGGCCGGAAACTATTTACGAATCGCCGTCGGCAGCGGAGTCGTTGTCGTTGTGCACCGCGAAGTCACCGCCGACGTCGAGCTGTCCGCCGCCCGCCTTCGCGGTCATCGTGTAGCGGTCGTCCTTCGCGTCCCGGCCGCCGCGCGTGTGGTCGTACTGCCCGGCGAAGACGAACTCGCCGACGGGGACCGTACGTCCGTCCTTGAGTACCCACGTGTAGACGAGGAAGCCGTCCTTCTCGGCGACCGTCAGCGTGAAGTCGTCCTCGGGCAGCGCACGCCACGCACCCGTCGAGGTGACCCCGCCGTTCTGCGCGATGCGCAGCTCGACGGTCAGCTCGGTGAGCTGCTTGGAGGTCTTCAGGGTGACATTGCTCTGCGCCCAGAAGTCGTTGCTGTGCGGATCGACCGAACCGTCCGACCACAGCGGGCCGTCCTCGTTGCCGGCCGCGGGCGACACGTTCGAGGAGGGCGCGGTGCCGTCGGACTCCGGGGTGCGCGACGGGGTCGAACTCGGCTTCCCGGACTCCTTCGTACCGGAGCGATGCGTGGGATCGGGGTGCATCGGTGCACGGCTCGTCGCGTCCGGCGAAGGGTCCGGGGTCGGCGACACCGCGACGGTCTGCTGCTGCGGCGGGGAGTCGTCCTGCACCGCCGAGGCGACCGTGTAACCGCCCACCGCGAGGACGCCCGCGACCGCGGCCGTGGCGCCCACGACCCGGGCCCAGCCCAGCACCGGCGGCCGCGCCGCACGCCTGCCCGCGCGTCCGCTGCGCAGCTCCTCGCCGGCCATGCCGCGCTCGACGCGGGCCAGGATGCGCGCGCGATCGGGCTCGTGCGCCTCGGCCGCCTCGTGCAACCGGGTGCGCAGCTCGTCGTGCACGTCCCGCACGTCCTGCGCCTTCCTCATCGGTTCCTACCTCCGGCTCCGCCTGTGCGCCCGACCGCCGCGTGAACCCGCTGGGGAGCTTCGGCATTGCCGAGGAGCCGCTGCAGTTCAGCCATGCCCTTCGACGTCTGGCTCTTCACCGTACCCACAGAGACACCGAGCGCGAGAGCGGTGTCCTTCTCCGAGAGGTCGAAAGCGTGCCGTAGTACGACACAAGCCCGCTTGCGGAACGGCAGTCTGCGCAGGGCCTCCTGGACATCGACCACTCCGGGGATGTCCGGGTTCTCCGTCCTGTCGTCGCGCTGGGACCAGAACAACGTGATCCGGCGGCGCTCGCGCACCGCGCTGCGGATGCGGGTGCGGGCCAGATTGGCGACCACGCCCCGGGCGTACGCCGCCGGATGATCGGCCGCGCGCACCCGGTCCCAGCGGTTCCAGAGCGCGAGCAGCGCGTCCGCCGCCAGATCGTCGGCGGCGTCCGCCTCGCCCGTCAACAGATGGGCGAGGCGGGAGAGTTCGGCGTAATGACGCTCGAAGAAGGCATGGAACTCCACGGAGGCGGCGTCGTCGACGACTGTGCCCACGGGATCTCTCCTCGCTGCGGATGCGGCACTTGTACGGGTATCTGTGTGTGTCATGTGAATGCCATGTGATCGTCCGGAGGTCGGCCGGGACGAGATCCGGAAGCGTAGCAGTGTCCGTACAGGTCTTCGAACGGCGTATGGCAGGCCGAACTCGATTCCGTAACACGGAGAAAACCTGAAAGCGGTTCAACGCGGGAACAATCCAGCCAGCATCCGCACACTCAGCACCGCAGGTCACAGGGAGCATCGCCATGTCCGACACACAGAAGGTGGCCGACCGGCCAAGTACCGCGCCACCGGCGGCGAACAGCGTCGACCGGTACTTCAGGATCTCCGAGCGGGGGTCCACCTTCGGCCGCGAGATACGCGGCGGCTTCGCCACGTTCTTCACGATGGCCTACATTCTTGTCCTGAATCCCATCATCCTGGGAAGCGCCAAGGACAAGTTCGGACACCACCTCGACGCCGTCCAGCTCACCACCGCCACCGCCCTGGTGGCCGCCGTCATGACGATCGTGATGGGCCTCGGCGGCAACCTGCCGCTCGCGCTCGCCGCGGGTCTCGGCCTCAACGCGGTGGTCGCCTTCCAGATCGCCCCGCTGATGAGCTGGGACGACGCGATGGGTCTGATCGTCCTAGAAGGCCTGCTGATCTGCGTGTTGGTGGTGACCGGGCTTCGCGAGGCCGTCATGCACGCCATCCCGCAGCCGCTGAAGCAGGCGATCAGCGTCGGCATCGGCCTGTTCATCGCCTTCATCGGCTTCGTCGACGCCGGGTTCGTCACGCGCATCCCGGACATCGCGAACACCACCGTGCCGGTTCAGCTCGGCGGCACGGGCACCCTGGCCGGCTGGCCGGTCCTGGTCTTCTGTCTCGGTGTGCTGCTGACCATCGGACTGCTCGCCCGCAAGGTCAAGGGTGCGATCCTCATCAGCATCGTGACCATGACGGTCGTGGCGATCATCATCAACTCCATCGCCGACATCAAGAGTTGGGGCCTGACCACGCCGAAGGTCCCCGACGACGTGGTGGCCTCACCGGACTTCGGACTGCTCGGCCACTTCAGCCTGTTCGGTGCCTTCGGCGAGACCGGTGCGATCACCGTCGTCCTGCTGATCTTCACGCTCATCCTGTCGGACTTCTTCGACACCATGGGCACGGTCGTCGGCATCAGCGCCGAGGCGGGCCTGCTGGACGACGAGGGCAAGGTGCCCAACCTCGGCCGCGTGCTGCTGATCGACGGTGCCGCGGCGGTCGCGGGCGGCGCCGCCTCGGCGTCCTCCTCGACCTCCTACATCGAGTCGGCGGCGGGTGTCGGGGAGGGCGCGCGTACGGGCTTCGCGAACCTGATCACGGGCGGCATGTTCGCCCTGGCCCTGTTCCTGACCCCGCTGCTGACCATCGTCCCGCTCCAGGCGGCCGCCCCCGCGCTCGTCGCGGTCGGCTTCCTGATGATGACCCAGGTCAAGCACATCGACTGGGACAAGTACGAGATCGCCATCCCGGCGTTCCTCACCATCGCCGTGATGCCGTTCACGTACTCGATCACCAACGGCATCGGCGCGGGCTTCCTCGCCTACGCCCTGATCAAGACGGTCCTCGGCAAGGCGAAGGACGTGCACTGGCTGCTGTGGGCGGCCTCGGCGCTGTTCCTGGTGTACTTCGCGATCGATCCGATCGAGCAGATCCTCGGCACGAAGTAGACCGGGTACGAAGCAGGTCAGGCACGAAGCAGGCCGGGCACGCGAAGGGCCGCCCTCCGGGGGTGTGAGGGCGGCCCTTCGCTCATGGTCGGTGCTAGTCCTTGAGCGCCGCTTGCATCATGGCCTTGGCGACCGGCGCCGCCAGCCCGTTGCCGCTGACCTCCGAGCGGGCCGCGTCGGACTGCTCGACCATGACCGCGACGGCCACTTCCTTGTTGCTCGAGTCCGACTTCGCGTACGACGTGAACCAGGCGTACGGCGTCTTGCTGTTGTTCTCGCCGTGCTGGGCCGTACCTGTCTTGCCGCCGACCGTCGCGCCGGAGATCTGCGCGTTCGTGCCCGTGCCGTCCTCGACGACCGTCTGCATCGCCGACTGGAGCTGCTCGGCCGTGTGCGAGTCGATGATCCGCTTGGTCGACGTGTTGTCGTCGTAGTTCTTCAGCACATTGCCGTCGGCGTCACTGGTCTGCGACACCATATGGGGCGAGACCAGCTCGCCGCCGTTGGCTATGGCCGCGGACACCATGGCCATCTGGAGCGGGGTCGCCGTCACGTCGTACTGGCCGATGCCGGTCAGTGCCGTGAACGCCTTGTCCATGCCCGAGGGGTACACGCTCGTGTACGCCCGCACCGGCACGTCCTGCGTCTTGTCGTTGAAGCCGAACTTCTCGGCCATCGCCCTGAGCTTGTCCTGGCCCAGGTCGACCGCCATCTTCCCGAAGACGTTGTTGCACGAGTACTGCAGCGCGACGCGGATCGTGGCGTTCTCGCAGGGCGCGGACTTGCTCTCGTTCGGCAGCACCCGGGTGGTGCCCGGCGGCGTGTACGGGAGCGGGCTCTTCGTCTTCTCGTCCACGTCCGAGTACAGCCCGTCCTCCAGCGCGGCCGCGGCGACGACCAGCTTGAACGTCGAGCCCGGCGGCAGCGGCTGGCGCAGCGCCCGGTTCACCAACGGCTTGTCGGAGTTCTTCCGCAGCTTCTCCCAGACGCTGTCGTTGCTGGTGCTGATCTCCGTGGGGTCGTACGACGGTGTGGAGACGACCGCGAGGATCTTGCCCGTCTTCGGGTCGATCGCGACGGCCGCGCCCTTGTTGCCGCCCAGCGCCTGATACGCCGCCTTCTGCACGTCCGGGTCGATCGTTGTGACCACGTCACCGGGGTCGGCGCGCTTGTTGGTGAGCGCGTCCAGCGGGTTCTTCAGCTGGGTGTCGGTCCCGTCGAGCAGGTCCTGGTAGATGCCCTCCAGCTGCGTCGCCCCGTACACCTGTGAGCTGTAGCCGGTCACCGCCGCGTAGAGACTGCCGTTCGTGTACGTCCGCTTGTACTTCAGGTCGCCGTTCTTCGTCTGCGCGGAACCGGTGATCGCGTCTCCGGCCACGATGATGTTCCCGAGCGGGTTCGCGTACTGCTCGATCGCGTTGCGCCGGTTCTTCTTGTCGTCCGCGAGTGCCTTGCCGTCGTAGAACTGCACCCATGTCGCCCTGACCAACAGGGCGAGCACGAGCAGCAGGCTGAAGACGGCGGTTCGCCTGATCGTCTTGTTCATCGCGCTTAGAAGGACGACCGGAGGGGAGCGAATCGTTCCCTTCCGCCCTGATTTCTCATGTCCCGTTCATGAAACCCGCCTCGTACGCGGCGATCACCGCCTGCGTACGGTCCCGGGTTCCCGTCTTCGCCAGGACCGCCGCCACATGCGTCTTCACCGTCGCGGGACCGACTCCCAGACGCCCGGCGATCTCGGCGTTGGTGAGCCCGGCCGCCATGTGCCGCAGCACCTCGCTCTCCCGTCCGGTGAGCTTCGCCACCCAGGGCGGCGGGGCCGGCCGGGCCCGCGCGTGCTCGGCGGCGAGGGCACGCACCGCCGCCGGGAACAGCAGGCTGTCGCTGTGCGCGACCAGCCGTACCGCCTGGACGAGCGAGTCGGCGTGCGCCCGCTTCAGCAGGAACCCGGAGGCTCCGGCGCGCAGCGCCTCGTACACATAGGAGTCGTTCTCGAAGGTGGTCACGACGACGATGCGTGGCGGGTCGGGGAGGGTGGCGAGGATCTGCTCGGTGGCCCGGATGCCGTCGACCTCGGGCATGCGGACGTCCATGAGGACGACGTCCGGCTTCAGCTCCCGCACGACGGACACGGCCTCGGCGCCGGTGGCCGCCTCGCCCACCACCTCCAGGTCCGGCTCGGCCGCGAGGATCACGCGCAGCGCGGTGCGCACCATGCGTTCGTCGTCGGCGAGGACGATACGGACGGTCATGGGCATCCTTCTTTCAGCGGGAGGCGGGCAGCCAGGCGCCAGACCCCGTCCGCGAGGCCCGCCTCGACGGTGCCGCCCAGCAGGCGGGCCCGGTCGGTCATGCCGCGCAGACCGTGGCCGCCGCCCGGCCGGGAGCGGGGGTTGGGCGACGCCGGGTTCTCGACGGTGATCCCCAGCGCCGCGTCGTCGCGGGCGAGGCACAGGGTGACGGGGCCCTCGGCGCCGCCGTGCTTGAGGGCGTTGCTCAGCGCCTCCTGGACGATGCGGTAGGCCTCGCGGGAGAGCAGCGCGGGCAGCTCCGCCGGATCCAGGTCCAGGGCGGCGGTGACGCACAGGCCGCCCGCGCGGGTGCGGCGCAGCAGGGCGTCCAGGTCGGCGAGGGTGGGCGCGGGAGCCGTCGAGCGGTCGTCTCCTTCCCTCAACACGCCCAGCACGGCGTCGAGTTCACCCACCGTCCGCCGGGTGGTGTCCTCGATCGCGGCGAGCGCCTCGCGGACGAAGTCCGGGTCGCTGTCCAGGACGCGGCGGGCGGCGCTGGCCTGGAGGGTGACCGCGCTGAGGGCGTGGCCGACGGAGTCGTGCAGTTCGCGGGCGAGCCGGTTGCGCACGGCCAGGTCGGCTGCGCGCCGTTCGGCCTCCGCGAGCCGGTCCTCCGGCGTGGGCCCCAGCAGCTCCGGCGCCCGGCGCGCCAGCAGTCGGCCGGACCCGGCGGCGCAGGCCGCCAGCGCGATCAGCGAGGCGACCCCGACGACCGGTGAGAGCGCCACCACCCAGGTGTGGTCGAGCACTTCGGGCAGCCCGAGCCGTGTGTCGCGCAGCCACGAGACGAGGGGGAGGACGATCAGCACGGCCGCGAACGGCGGCAGCGCCAGCGACATCCCGCTGATGACCCCGCCGAAGCCGAGATGCAGCACGAACCAGGCGGCCGTGCGCCGACGGGCGGGCCAGGTCCGTGCGGGCCCGTCGGCGAGCCGGTCCCCGTCGACCCCGCACAGCGCCCGCACCGCGGCCGCCGACATCGGCCGGGTCAGCGGGAACAGCGCGGTGATCGCCGCGAGCGGCAACCCGACCAGGAAGGACGGGAGTTGCAGGGGCAGCGAGTCGAACCCGTACCGGGAGTCGAGGAGCGGCCCGACGATCACCTCGCCGACGAAGACGTACGGCATCGCGAGCGCGCCGCCGAGGATCAGATGCACCCACCGCCGACGCGCCCGCCGTCCGAACAGGAACCGGGCGAACTCCCTCACGTGGCGGAGCCGTTCGGTGCCGGGGTGCCGGACCGCTCCGCGAGGAAGTACGCCCCGAGAGCGAGGACGAGCAGGCCGACGATCATCTGGCCAGCGTAGGTGAGGTTCATCAGCTCCGTCGGGCGGTCGGCGATGTCGTCGACGCCGCCGAGCGAGGCCAGCGACAGCCAGCCGCCCCAGCAGGCAAGGACGCCGGAGCCGATCCAGGCGAGCGCGAGCGGCACCTTCACGGGCAGGGCGGGCCCGCGCCGGAAGGCGAGCATCCAGGCGCCCGCGACGGCGGCCACGACGAACACGGCGTAGGCGGCCTCCAGGGCGTAGAAGTCACCGGTCCGGTCCGCCGCCCGCCCGCTGCTCAGCGCCGCCGTGCTCCCGCAGGCCCACAGCACATGCATGGTGAGGGGGAACAGCGCGAGCCCGGCGGCCGCCACGGCCGCCGCCCGGTGCGCCGGCTCCACCGACATGCCCGGCAGCTCCCCGACGCGCCCGCGCCACAGCCGGCCCCAGCGGTCCCGGGCGTACAGCAGGAACAGCGTGCCCAGGGTCAGCCCCTGCACGATGAACCCCGTGTAGACGACCCCGAACACCCACTCGTCCAGGAACGGCCGGTGCCCCGTGCCCGAGGCCTTGCTCGCCGAGCCGCCGAGGAGCCGGACGAGCAGTTGCAGCGGGAACCCGGTCATGATCGGCGCGAGCAGCCCGGTGGCCACCCACATCGGGAACGCCAGCAGCCAGGCGGGCACCCGAAGCCCCCACGGCCGGGTCAGCAGCAGCGCCAGCACGATCACGGTGCCGTCCAGCAGTACGGTCACGCCGTTGGCGACGACCATGGCACCCCGGTGGTCCAGCAGCGAGCTGTCGTCGGGGATCCCGAGATGACTCCCGGCCATCCAGACGATCTTGAGAGACAGGTACGGCACACAGGACACGAGGGCCAGGGCGCGCAGCACCCGCCGCAGCCGGCTCGTACCGAGGGCCACCGGGGGCGCTTTCACCGGTGCTGAGGAGCCGCCGGGGGCGGGGTGTTCGGGGGATCCGGAGGGCAGCGTCTGCGTCATGCCGCCACGCTCCCGCGGCACCCCCTCGCACCACGTCCTGCGCCGCGACGATCCACCTCCGCCGCACGGGGGAGAGGCGCCTCACCCCTCCCCGGTGCCGTGGGAGGGGCGCCTCCCCCTCCACGGCGCCGCGCTCAGCCGTCCAGCGTGAGGACGACCTCGGCTATCTCCTCGCCGCGGGCATTGGCGTACCCGCGGTCCTCGCCCGTCACCCGGAACCCGCACTTCTCCAGGACGCGTCGCGACCCGGCGTTGTCCGCCGCCGCACGGGCGTACAGCGGGCGTTCGCGCACCTCGTCCAGCAGGACCCGCAGAGCCGCGGTGGCGATGCCGCGGCCCCAGTACGCCCGGTCGATCCAGTACGTGACCTCGCGCTCGCCCGGCTCCCCGTAGACCGCCGCGTTGCCCACCACGTCGCCGTCCGCCAGGACGGTGCGGGCCACCACGTCGGAGGCCCGGATCCGCTCCCAGTGGGCGTCGAAGGCGGCCCGGTCGGCGGGGTCCTTGGCGGTGAAGGCGGCCATGAGGAGCGCCTCCGGGTCGTTCGTGTGCCGGAAGAAGACCGGCAGATCGCTGTCGTGGATCTGGCGCAGAGTGATGTCCATCAGAGCCTCCGGGTCGCCAGCGTGAGCCGGTCGCGGGCGTCGAAGAGCGCGTCCTTCACCATCTGCTCGTGCGCGGGCGTCAGCCGTGCCACCGGCACCGAGCAGCTGATCGCGTCGCGGGCCGGCGTGCGGTAGGGGATCGCGACGCCGAAGCAGCGCAGGCCCAGCGTGTTCTCCTCGCGGTCCACGGCGAAGCCCTGGTCCCGCACCTGGTGCAGCTCCTCGATGAGCTTCTCCCGGTCGGTGATGGTGTGCTCGGTGAGGGCGGGAAGAGTCTCCGGGAGCATCTTGCGGACCTGCTCGTCGGTGTGGGTCGCGAGCAGCGCCTTGCCCAGGGAGGTGGAGTGCGCGGGCAGCCGGCGGCCCACCCGGGTGAACGGGCGCAGGTAGTGCTGCGACTGGCGGGTGGCGAGGTAGACGACGTTCGTGCCGTCGAGGCGCGCCAGGTGGATGGTCTCCGTGGTGTCGTCCGACAGACGGTCCAGGGTGGGCCGGGCCGCGGCCACCACCTCGTCGCCGTCGATGTAGGACGTGCCGACGAGCAGCGCCCGTACGCCGATGCCGTACCGCGTCCCCGTCGCGTCCGTCTCGACCCAGCCGAGCTCCACGAGCGTCCGAAGCAGCATGTACAGACTGGACTTGGGATATCCGACGGCCTCCTGGACCGCCGCCAGGGAATGCATTCCGGGCCGACCGGCGAAGTACTCCAGCAATTCCACGGTCCGTACCGCGGACTTGACCTGCGCCCCGCCGCCTGTCTCGCCTGCCGACATCGCGCTTGACCCCCTCGTTGTACGGGAAATAGTCTCCGCATCATATTCACCATCAGAGACAGCGTTCAGTATATCGAACAGCCCTGGTCGGTGACATAAGAACTGAGTGACAGTAAATACTGCGGTGAAAGTACTGCGGCATCACATCTGGAGGGACCCGCGGTGGCAGCAGCACCAGTCTGGAGTGTCGACCCCCGAACCGGGAAGCAGCGCGAGCAGGTTGCGGTGGAGGCCACAGCCCAGGAGGTGGACGAGGCCGTCCGCGCCGCGCAGGCCGCGCGCCCCGCGCTCGCCGACCGCGCCGTGCGCGCGGCCTTCCTGCGCACCGCCGCGGAGTTCCTTGAGGGCGCCAAGGACCTGCTCGTCGAGGCCGCCGACGCGGAGACCGCGCTCGGCCCGGTCCGGCTCACCGGCGAACTCGCCCGCACTTGCTACCAATTGCGGTCGTTTGCGGACATCGTCGACGAGGGCGAGTTCCTCGGTGTGGTGATCAACCACCCCGACGACACCGCGACGCCGCCGATCCCGGACCTGCGCCGCTACAAGGTGCCGCTGGGTGTCGTCGCCGTCTACTCGGCCTCGAACTTCCCCTTCGCCTTCTCCGTCGCCGGCGGCGACACCGCGAGCGCCCTGGCCGCGGGCTGCCCGGTCGTCGTCAAGGCGCACCCGGACCACCCGGGGCTCTCCGAGCTGGTCGCGGCGACGCTGCGCCGGGCCGCCGCCGAGTACGACATCCCCGCCGGGGTCATCGGCCTCGTGCACGGCTTCGAGGCGGGCGTCGAGCTGGTCAGGCACCCGCTGATCGCCGCCGCCGGGTTCACCGGTTCCATCCGCGGTGGCCGCGCCCTGTTCGACGCGGCGGCCGCCCGCCCGGTCCCGATCCCCTTCCACGGCGAGCTGGGCTCCCTGAACCCCGTCGTCATCACCGAGGCCGCCGCCGCCGAGCGCGCCGAGGCGATCGGTGCCGGGCTCGCGGGCTCGATGACGCTGGGCGTCGGCCAGTTCTGCGTGAAGCCGGGCCTGGTCCTGGCGCCCGCGGGCGCGGCCGGTGACCGCTTCCTCAAGTCGCTCACGGACGCCGTCAGCGACACCGACGCCGGGGTCCTCCTCGACCACCGCATGCGCGACAACTTCATCGCCGGTGTCGCCGAGCGCGCCGAACTCCCCGACGTGGAGGCCCCGGTGACCCCGGGCGCGGGCAGCGAGCACACGGTGAGCCCCGGCTTCCTCACGGTCCCGGCGCAGAAGCTGACGGCCGAGGGCGTCCACGACCTCCTCCTGGAGGAGTGCTTCGGCCCGCTCACGGTCGTCGTGCGCTACGAGGACGACGCGGAGGCGGGCGCGGTCCTGTCCCGCCTCCCCGGCAACCTCACCGCGACCGTGCACCTCTCCGCCGAGGAGGCCGCGGGCGAGGGCCGGGGCGCCGAGATCCTCGCCGAGCTGACCCCCCTCGCCGGACGCGTCCTGGTGAACGGCTGGCCGACCGGTGTCGCGGTCGCCCCCGCCCAGCACCACGGCGGCCCGTACCCGGCGACGACGTCCACGTCGACCTCCGTCGGCGGTACGGCGATCGAGCGCTGGCTGCGTCCGGTGGCGTACCAGGGTGCACCCGAGGCACTCCTGCCGCCGGAACTGCGCGACGACAACCCGCTGGGCCTGCCGCGCCGTTACGACGGCGTGCTGGAGCGCTGAGCCCAACACCCCCGTAGGGACAGGGGCTTCGGGACAGGGACTTCACCGAAACTCCACTGAACTCCACGAGTACTCCACCAGAATCGCTCCGAGCTGGGACACTCACTCAATGGACGTGGAACTTCCCGAACTCCCCTTCCCCCTGCGGACCTACGGCCCCGACGGGCACTGGTCCTACGAGGGCGGAGTGCTCACCGGCTGGGCAGGCGCGCGGCAGGACCGCTTCGTGCCGCCCACCGGTGAGGCCCTCGACCCCGCCTCCGACGCGCCTCGCCTCCTGGGGGCGCCGGAGGGGGACTTCCAGCTGATCGCCCGCGTGACGGTCGGCTTCGCGGCGTCCTTCGACGCGGGGGTCCTGTACGTCCACGTGGGCGAGCGGGCCTGGGCCAAGCTCTGCCTGGAGTACTCCCCGGACGTGCCCACCGTCTGCACGGTCGTCACCCGGGGCCACTCCGACGACGCCAACTCCTTCACCGTGGACGGCAGTTCCGTCTGGCTCCGGATCAGCCGCACCGGCCGGGCCTTCGCCTTCCACGCTTCCCGCGACGGCAGCCACTGGACCTTCATCCGCCTCTTCACCCTCGCGGAGGAGAAGGAGACCGCGGCGGCCCTGGTCGGCTTCATGACCCAGTCCCCGATGGGAGAGGGCTGCGTGGTGACGTACGACAACGTGGAGTTCCGCGACACGTGGCCGAAGGACCTGAGAGACGGCAGCTGATCTCGGCCCGTCCGGCTACCGCCGCACCCGCAACCCCACCGTGGCCGCACCGGTCACCAGAAGAAGCCCCGCACTCACCACAAGGCTCCACCGCATCCCCGCCTCGAACCCCCCGCCCACCAGCGCTCCGAACAGAGCGATGGCGAGCCCCCCGGCCACCTGCCGGGCGGAGTTGAGCACACCCGCCGCCAGCCCCGCCCGCCCCGCAGGCACCGCCTCCATCATCGCGGCCGTGAGCGGCGGAACCGTCAGCGCGCACCCCAACGCCACCGGCACGAGAAGCAGCGCGACCAGGCCCGCCGGAGTCGACGAGTCGACGTACAGCAGAACGAGCAGCCCCGCGGCGGCCAGCGGCTGCCCGAGCAGCATCGGCAACCGTGCCCCGTACCGGCCCGCCAGCTTGCCCGCCACGATGTTCGTCCCCGCGATCAGCCCCGACATCGGCAGGAACATCAGCCCCGCGTACAGCGCGGACTTCCCCTGCACCTGCTGGAAGAAGAGCGAGAACAGGAACACCACCCCGTAGAACGCCACGCTGCACGCCGCCCCCGCCGCGACGAGCACGCTGACGTTGCGGCTGCGGAACAGCTCCAGCGGGACCACCGGATGCGGATGCCGCGCCTCGATCCGCAGGAAGACGGCCGCGCCCACCACCGCCACGCCCAGCGCGACCGCGCCCGTCGTGCCGCCCTCGATGACCGCGAAGGTCAGCGCGGTCAGCGTGACGACGGCCGTCAGCTGGCCCGGCAGGTCCAGCGGTGCGGGGCGCCGTTCGGAGCGCGGCGCCCGCAGCAGCAGCGCGAGCGCCACCGCGCCCAGCGGGAGGTTGATGAAGAAGATGCCCCGCCAGTCCCAGACGGTGGTGAGCGCACCGCCCGCGACGGGCCCGAGCGCCACCGCGACCGACCCGCCCGCCGCCCACAGCGCGACGGCCCGCGCTCGCTTCGCGGCGTCCGCGTACGCCTGCCGCACCAGCGCCAGCGACGCCGGCAGCACCACGGCCGCGGCGGCGCCCTGCGCCACGCGCGAGGCGATCAGCACCGGCAGGTTGGGGGCCAGCCCGCAGGCCGCGGACGCGACGGTGAACACCGCGACCCCGATCCCGTACGCCCGGCTCGCCCCGGCCCGGTCCGAGAACGCCCCGGTGGACAGCATGAGCGCTGCGAACGCCAGCGTGTAGGCATCCACGACCCACTGGAGCCCGGTCATCCCGCCGCCGAGCGCCGAGCCGATCGCCGGGAGCGCCACGTTCACGACCGAGGCGTCGAGAGTGATCAGCGCGAAGCCGAGAAGGGCCGCGACGAGGGTGAGGGCGGGGGAGGGGGGACGCTTCAGCTCTCCTCCTCTGGAGGGGAGTTGATGATCCGCTGCGGGGCTGTCGAGAACCGTTTTCGTAGCCATGCCCTCATGTTGGGGACGATCGGCGGCGTACAGTAGTGGCCCGAATGCCATACGTCCGGAGGTTCTGGCCATGCATGCCGCACAGCGGACACCGCACCGGGTAGCCGTCGTCGCGCCCTCCCCGGTGTCGATGTTCAACCTGGCCATCCCCGAGCTGCTCTTCGCGAAGGCCGAGGTGGACGGGGCCCCGGGGTACGAGGTGACCTTCTGCACGCCGGAGCCGGGTCCGGTCGCCACCACCGGCGGGCTCGACCTGCACGTGGGGCGGGGCCTGGACGCCGTACAGGACGCGGACACGGTGCTGGTCGCCGGCACCGGACAGCGGCACGCGCCCGATCCCCGGACCGTGACCGCCGTCCGCGAGGCCGCCGCCGCGGGCAAGCGCATCGCCTCGATCTGCAGCGGCGCCTTCGTGCTCGCCGAGGCGGGCCTGCTCGACGGGCGCAGCGCCACGACGTACTGGGAACTCGCGGACGAGCTGCGCAGGCGCTATCCGGCGCTCGACCTGAAGGGCGACGTCCTTTACGTCCAGGACGGCGAGATCATGACCTCCTCCGGGTACGCCGCCGGAATCGACCTCTGCCTGCACATCATCCGCACCGACTACGGCGCCGCCGTCGCCAACCAGGTGGCCCGCCTCGCCCTGGTCGCACCCGTACGGCCCGGCGGCCAGACCCAGTTCACCCAGACCCCGCTCCCGGCGGAACGGGGCAACGTCTGCGCGGACACCCGAGGCTGGGCGATGCGCAACCTCGACAAGCCGCTCACCCTCACCGATCTCGCCCGGCACGCGGGCGTCAGCGTCCGCACCCTGACCCGCCGCTTCCACGCCGAGAGCGGCGTGAGCCCCCTGCAGTGGCTCCTCCACCAGCGCATCGAGCGCGCCAAGGAACTCCTGGAAACGACCACCCTCCCCATGGACCAGCTGGCCAGATCCTCCGGCCTGGGCACAGCCGACTCCCTGCGCTCCCACCTGGTCCGCCGCACGGGCCTGACCCCGAGCGCGTACCGCGCCCAGTTCAGCCGCCTGGGAACCGGGGCCGCTGCCGCCACGTCATCCGCTGCATGATCAGACCGCATCGCACCGTCGGGTCCCTCGTGATCAGGACCGCCCTGCCGACCGAGGCCGTCACCATCGCCGAGCTGCACGTCCGGGCTCGCTCGACGTACTACCGGGACGGGCTGCCGGACGCGGACACGGACTATGCGGCAGCCTGGCGGCGCTCCATCGAGCGCTCGGACGGCCATGTCCTGTGCGCCGTGCGGGACGGGCGGATCGTGGGCGTGGCCGCCTTCCGCACCGACGACGGCAGGCCGGCCGACAGCGTGCGGCTCTTCCAGTTCCATGTCGCCCGAGAACCCGCCCGCCGAGGGCGACAGCCACCGCTACCTGCGCTTCTCCGTCACCAGGGAGGAACCGACCGGGGAATGAACCCCGCTGCTTGAACGTTCATCCAGTCGGCGGAGGGAGTCTCCGCGCCCCTGTGACCTGGAGAGAAGTCGAAGAATGCGCGTCGAGATCTGGAGCGACATCGCCTGCCCGTGGTGCTACGTGGGCAAGGCCCGCTTCGAGAAGGCGCTCGACGCCTTCCCGCACCGTGACGAGGTCGAGGTGGTGCACCGGTCCTTCGAGCTCGACCCGGGGCGCGCCAAGGGTGACATCCAGCCCGTCATCAAGATGCTGACGAAGAAGTACGGCATGAGCGAGGCACAGGCGCAGGCCGGCGAGGAGAACCTCGGTACGCAGGCCGCCGCCGAGGGTCTCGACTACCGCACCCGGGACCGCGACCACGGCAACACCTTCGACATGCACCGCCTGCTGCACTTCGCCAAGGAGCAGGGCCGCCAGGACGAGCTGATCGGCCTGCTGTACAAGGCGAACTTCGCCGAGGAGCGGACCGTCTTCGACGACGACGAGCGGCTCGTGGAGCTGGCCGTCGCCGCCGGGCTCGACGCGGACGCGGCCCGGAAGGTCCTCGCCGACCCCGCCGCCTACGCCGACGCCGTGCGCGCCGACGAGCGCGAGGCCGCCGAGCTGGGCGCGAACGGCGTCCCTTTCTTCGTCCTCGACCGCAAGTTCGGCGTCTCCGGCGCCCAGCCCGCCGAGGTCTTCACCCAGGCGCTGACCCAGGCCTGGGGCGAGCGCCCGCCGCTGAAGCTGATCCAGGACGCGTCCGCCGACGCGGAGGCCTGCGGCCCGGACGGATGCGCCGTACCGCAGCACTGAGTCCGGACCACAAAAGCGCAGGTCGGGGACGTCGCATAAGCGCTGCTTAGGGAATCCACGTAAAAGTCCGCAATGGACGGGGAGTTCGTGGGGCCGCAGAGTAGGGGCATGGAGACCTTCGAGAGTTTCGAGAGCCTCGTCCGAGCCGAGTTCGCCCCGAAGAACACCTACCTCAACACCGCGAGCACCGGCCTCCTCCCGGTGCGCGCGGTGGACGCCATGCGGGCCGGCGTCGAATCCGTGGCGGCCGGGCAGCCGCAGGACATGTTCGCGGACGTGGAGGCGGCCAGGGCCTCCTTCGCCCGGCTGGTCGGTGTCCCGGCCCGCCGGGTCGCGGCCGGCGCCTCGGTCGCCGTCTACACCGGCCTGATCGCGGCCTCCCTCCCCGCGGGCGCCGAAGTCCTCACCGCCGAGGCCGACTTCACCTCCGTCGTGAACCCCTTCCACGTCCGCGGGGACCTCAAGGTCCGCACCGTGCCGCTGGAGGCCATGGCCGAGTCGGTGCGCCCCGGCACCGCCCTGGTCGCCGTCAGCGCCGCGCAGTCCGCGGACGGGCGGATCGCCGACCTCGCCGCGATCCGGGAGGCCGCCCGGACGCACGGCGCCCGCACCTACCTCGACGTCTCGCAGGCCGCCGGTTGGCTCCCCGTCGACGCGGACGCCTACGACTACGTCTCGTCCGTCGCCTTCAAGTGGCTCGTCTGCCCGCGCGGCGTGGCTTTCCTCGTCGTCCCGGAGGACCTCGGCGGACTCACGCCCGTCTTCGCCGGCTGGGTCGCGGGCGAGCGCCCCTGGGACAGCTGCTACGGCCCCGTCGAGGAACTCGCCCACTCCGCACGGCGGTTCGACGAAAGCCCCAGCCTGTTCTCCTACGCCGGTGCCCGGCACTCCCTCGAACTCATCGAGCAACTCGGCGTGGACACCGTACGAGCCCACGACCTCGCACTCGCCGACCGCTTCCGCGAAGGACTGCACGGACTCGGCCACGAACCGGTCCCCGCACCCGGCTCGGCCATCGTGTCGGTGCCCGGACTCGGCCGCCACCAGAGCGAGTTGAGCCGGGCGGGCATCGAGGTCTCCGACCGCGCGGGCAACCTGCGGGCGGCCTTCCACCTGTACAACACGCCCACCGATGTCGACCGGCTCCTTGACGCCCTGTCCGGTCTGTCCGGCTGACACCCTGGCGCGGGCCGCGCGGGAACGCTAGGAAGGCACCACGAGGTGGTGGTGCCGGTGGAGCCTACGGCCGAGAAGTCCGCGGAGCCGTACGTCGACGCGGAGCTGCATCGACGGCTGGTGTACGGCGACGAGTCCGCGCTGGGCGAGGTCTACGCCGCGTACGGCGGGCTGGTCCGGCGCGTCGCCGCCCGGGTCACGCGCAGCCCGGCCGCCGCCGAGGATGTGGCGCAGGAGGTCTTCGCCCAGCTGTGGAGCAGGCCGTACGCCTTCGACGCGCGCCGCGGCACGCTGCGCACCTGGCTGTCCATGCTCGCCCACCGGCGAGCCGTGGACTGGGTGCGCGGCGAGGCCCGGCACCGCAAGGCCGGCGCGGACGACGCGGCGCTGCACGCCATCCCCGACACCGGGCCCGGCCCCGACGAGACGGTCGTCGACCGCGAACGCTCGCTGCTGCTGCACACCGCCCTCGCCGAACTCCCGGCGCCCCAGCGCGAGGTGGTCCACCTCGCCTACTTCGCGGGCCGCACCTACCGCCAGGCCGCCGTCGAACTCGGCATCCCCGAGGGCACGGCCAAGACCCGGCTGCGCTCCGCCCTGCGCAAGCTGGCGGAATCCCTGGCGGACCCGCCGGACCCGGCGTGGGAGAGGGGCGCGTGATGGCGGCGCGGGCAGGATGCGGGACAGGACCGGCCACGCCTCGGAAGGGCGGCACGCGATGAGCACCGAGCACGACCACGTACGGGAGCTGCTGGCCGCCTGGGCCGTCGGCGCACTGCTGCCCGGGGACGAGAAGCGGGTCCCGCTGCACCTCGCGGAGTGCGAGTCCTGCGCCGCGGAGGCCGAACGGCTGCGCGAGACGGTACGGCTGCTGGACGGGCACCACCGGGCGGGCGGAGCCGCGTCCGGCGCCGCCGCGGGACACCCGACGGAGCTCGGCGGCGGCGCGGACCCCGTCATGGGCGGCGCCTCCCGTACCCACGCCAACGGCACCGCGAGCGTCCTCGCCCTCGCGCTGCGCTCCCGGCCCGCCGCCCCGCGGGTCGCCGCACACGCGGCGCCGTACGCCGGCGCGGTCTCCGGACTCCGGGCGCTGCTACGGGAGTTGGAGACTCACGGAGCCTGGGGGACCCCGGTCGTGCACGACTGGGACGTGCACGGCACCGTCGCCCATCTGATCGCCGCCGACGAACACCTGGCGCGACGGCTCGGGTTGGACACCCGGGTGCCGGACGCGCACGGCGCCGAGGAGGCGCCGTGGGAGGAGGCGTGGAGCGCCCGGACCGCCGACGTGATCGCGTACGAGCACGAGCGCGCCCCCGAGCAGACCGTCGCCACCTGGGCCGGGCAGGCGGCTGCGCTCCTCGCCACACCCGAGGCACGCGATCCCGAACTGGCCGCGCACGCGACGACGTTGATGGGCGTACGGCTGCCGGTAGCCGATCACTTCGTGGTGCGGGCCTTCGAGACGTGGATCCACACCGACGACATCGGCCGCGCACTCGGCCTGGCCGTGCCTCCGCCGCCCGACGCCCACCTGGGGCAGCTGGTCCGCCTCGCCGTCCGCATCCTCGGCCTGGCGCTGGGGCCCGCGGCGCCCCCGGTGCTCTTCGCGCTGGCCCGGGGAGGCGACGACGCCCAGTGGGTGCTGGGCTCCGAGGACGAGCCGGTGCGGGCCGAACTCGTCCTGGACCCGGTCGACTTCTGTCTCCTGGTGGGCGGACGGTACGCGCCCGAGGAGGTGCCGCGGGGCGCCACGGGCGACGCGGCCGCCGTACAGCAGGTGCTGGAGCGCGCCGCGTCGCTGGCGTGGCTGTGAGAGGCCCTACTTCACCGGCGTGAAGTCCCGAGCCCCGATGAACTCCGGTCGGCGCACCGGTGCAGCGAACGGCTCCACCGCCGCGTTGTCCACGCTGTTGAACACGATGAACACGTTGCTGCGCGGGAACGGGGTGATGTTGTCGCCCGAGCCGTGCATGCAGTTGCAGTCGAACCAGGTCGCCGAACCGGCCCTGCCCGTGAAGAGCTTGATGCCGTGCCGGGTGGCGAAGCGGGTGAGCGCCTCGTCGGACGGCGTGCCCGCGTCCTGCATCTGCAGGGACTTCTTGTAGTTGTCCTTCGGAGTGGCCCCCGCGCACCCGAGGAACGTCTTGTGCGACCCCGGCATGATCATGAGACCGCCGTTGGTGTCGTGGTTCTCGGTCAGCGCGATCGACACCGACACCGTCCGCATGTTCGGCAGACCGTCCTCGGCGTGCCAGGTCTCGAAGTCCGAGTGCCAGTAGAAGCCGCTCGCCCCGAACCCGGGCTTGACGTTGATCCGCGACTGGTGGACGTACACGTCCGAGCCGAGGATCTGCCGGGCCCGTCCGACGACCCGCTCGTCGCGCACCAGCCGGGCGAAGACCTCGCTGATCCGGTGCACCTCGAAGACGGAGCGGATCTCCTGCGTCGCCGGTTCGATGATCGACCGCTCGTCGGCGCGGATCGCCGGATCGGTGACCAGACGCTCCAACTCCTGCCGGTAGACGGCGACTTCGTCATCGGCGAGGAGGTCCCCTACCGCGAGGAAGCCGTCCCGCTCGAAGGACTGCAGGCCGGACACCTCGATGGGGCCGGGCGTGCCGGGGGCACCCCAGACGACCGGGTCCCGGCGGGGCACGGACACCTCGGTGGCGCCGCGGCTGGGGTACAGATCGGTGATGGTGGTCATGGGTCTCAGACCTCCTCGGGTTCGGTCAGATGGGGGTCCCCCCAGGCATTCGGCTCTGGGGGAGGGTAGACACCGTTCTCGTCGTGGTCCTCCCGTCCGGTCACGGGCGGATTGAAGACACAGATGCAGCGGAAGTCCTCCTTGATCCGCATCGTGTGCCGCTCGTGCCCGTCGAGGAGGTACATGGTCCCGGGCGTGATCGTGTACTTCTGCCCGGTCTCGTCGTCGGTGAGCTCGGCCTCGCCCTCGACGCAGACGACGGCCTCGATGTGGTTCGCGTACCACATCGACGTCTCCGTACCCGCGTACAGGATCGTCTCGTGCACGGAGAAGCCGACCCTCTCCTTGGCGAGGACGATGCGCTTGCTCTCCCAGGTACCGGACGCGGCCTTGACGTGCCGGTCGGTGCCTTCGATCTCCTGGAACGAACGGACTATCACGGTGGTGCGATGCCTCCTCGGCAGTCGGTTGCGTCGGTCAGACGGTTTCGCGGACGGCGCGGGCGAGGGTGCGCAGCCCTTCGTCCAGTTCTTCGGGGGTGATCGTCAGCGCGGGGAGCAGCTTGACGACCTCGCTCTCCGGGCCCGACGTCTCGATGAGCAGCCCGAGTTCGAAGGCGCGCTGCGCGATGCGCCCCGCACGGTCCTTCTCCTTGAACTCGATGCCCCAGACCAGGCCCCGGCCCCGGTACTCCTTCACGTCGGCGAGGTTCTCCTCGGTGATGGAGATCAGCGCCTGCTCGACCTGCTCGCCGCGGGCACGGGTCTGCTTCTCCATGGCGGAGCCGTCGGCCCAGTACGCCTCCAGCGCGGCGGCGGCCGTCACGAACGCGGGGTTGTTGCCGCGGAACGTCCCGTTGTGCTCGCCCGGCTCCCAGATATCCAGCTCGGGCTTGAACAGGCACAGCGACATGGGCAGTCCGTAGCCGCTGATGGACTTGGACACGGTGACGATGTCGGGCACGATGCCCGCCTCCTCGAAGGAGAAGAACGCCCCCGTCCGGCCGCAGCCCATCTGGATGTCGTCGACGATCAGCAGCATGTCCTGGCGCTCGCACAGCTCGGCGAGCGCGCGCAGCCACTCCGGGCGGGCGACGTTGATGCCGCCCTCGCCCTGCACGGTCTCGACGATCACGGCGGCGGGCTTGTTGAGCCCGGAGCCCTGGTCCTCCAGGAGCCGCTCGAACCACAGGAAGTCCGGGACCTGCCCGTCGAAGTAGTTGTCGAAGGGCATCGGCGTGCCGTGCACGAGCGGAATGCCCGCGCCGGCCCGCTTGAAGGCGTTGCCGGTCACGGCGAGCGAGCCCAGCGACATCCCGTGGAAGGCGTTGGTGAAGGACACGATGGCCTCGCGGCCCTTCACCTTCCGCGCCAGCTTCAGCGCGGACTCCACGGCGTTGGTGCCGGTCGGCCCGGGGAACATGACCTTGTACGGGAGATCGCGCGGTCGCAGCACCAGGTTCTGGAAGGACTCCAGGAAGGCGCGCTTGGCGGTGGTCGACATGTCGAGCCCGTGCGTGACGCCGTCCCGCTCCAGGTAGTCGATGAGCGCGCGTTTCAACACGGCGTTGTTGTGGCCGTAGTTGAGGGAGCCGGCGCCCGCGAAGAAGTCCAGGTACGCGTGGCCGTCCTCGTCGAACATCCGGCTGCCCTGCGCCCGGTCGAAGACGGTGGGCCATCCGCGGCAGTAGCTGCGCACCTCCGACTCCAGGGTCTCGAAGACACTCAGGTCGGGCTGGGTGATGGTCACAGCGAATCGCTCCTCGGCGAATGGGGGGTCTGCGGCAGGGGGCCGATGCGGTACAGGACTTCGGGGTCGTGCGGGCCGTCCGGGAACTGCCCTGTGTCGAACAGGACCTCACGCTCGACGGTGGCGCCGTGGCGTGCGGCGTACGAGGTGAACAGCCGCTCGGAAGCGGTGTTGCCCGGCGCGATGGTGGTCTCGAGGGCGGTCAGCGGCTGCTCGCCCGCGATGCGCGCGGTGAGCCCGTCGAGCATCGCCGCGGCGAGCCCGCGCCCGCGGTACGCGGCGTCGACGGCCACCTGCCACACCAGCAGGGTGCCCGGCCGGTCGGGGCGGACGTATCCGGTGACGAAACCCACCGGTGTCCCTTCGGTGTCGCGCGCCACCACCGAGGTGCCGGCGAAGTCACGGCACCAGAGCAGATAGCTGTACGAGGAGTTCAGGTCGAGAGTTCTGGAGTCCCTGGCGATGCGCCAGAGTGCGGCCCCGTCCGCCACCTCCGGACGGTCGGTCCGCAGGCCCTCCGGCATTTCCAGGAATTCCGCTTGCAGGTCTGCTTGTGCGGCGGTCATGCGGAGTGAATTTACCGAGGGAAAGTTCAAATTGCATCGCCGTACGGGGTTACGTGCGAAGCCCTCGTGTGTTATCACGCGGGCGCGCCCAGCCGCGCGGCGGGGTATCCATTGATACCGTTTTGCCCGGAAAATAGGGGCGAAAGCGGTCACCCTGTGGAGTGCGTCACAGGCATGTAACCGCCATGAGACCTGCCCGAATTACGTCGGTTGGCGTTCGCGAAATCTTTGCGTTTAGGGGCGAAGAAAGCGGGCAGAAGAATACGGGAAGCTACGCTCATTCAATATGCGGATAAGCGTGTGAAGAAGGTGAATGAATTCCTGTCGGGCAGGGGTCGGGAGTTTTGGCCCGTCCGGAATTTGGGGACGGGCCGTTGGTGCGACCGAACCCCCTACACCCAGACCTCCGCCACCGTGCGCCGTGCCCCCTCCAGGTCGACCGCCACCCCCGCCTCGGCCAGCGCGGCGCCCAGTGCCGCCAGGCAGGAGTGCACGACACCCCGGGTCGCATCGGGGCCGTAGTGGTTCACGCGGATCATCTCCTTCGCGAGCGCCCCGCCCCCCGCCACCAGCGGCAGCACCGGATCCGCGGCCAGCGCCCGCGCGACCAGATCGGACGCGTCGACGCCGACCGGCGCCCGCAGCGTCGTGGCGACGGGCGCCGCGTCCACCGCCTCGTACACATACGGCTCAAGCCCGCCGCCCAGCGCGAGCGCCCCCGCCCGGGTGGCCGCGGCGGCCGAGGCGTGGCGGGCCATCACCGCGGCCGCCCCCTCGCTCTCGATCCGCTCGACGCACGCCTCCAGCGCCAGCATCTCCAGCTGCGCCGGCGCATGCAGCAGCGTCTTGCGGCCGCCGTCGACCCACCGCTCCTTCCAGTCGAGGAGCGAGAGGTAGGACCGTCGCGGGGCGGCGGGATTGGCGGCCATCCGCGCCCAGGCCCGCTCGCTCACGGACACCGCCGACACGCCCGCGGGCCCGCCCATCGCCTTCTGCGCCCCGATCACGCACAGGTCGACACCCCACGCGTCCGGCAGCACGGGCTCGGCCCCGATCGAGGCGACCGCGTCGAGGTAGAAGAGGGCGCCGTGCTCCCGTACGACCTCACCGATCTCCGCGACGGGGTTGGTGTTCCCGGTCGCCGCCTCCGCGTGCACCAGCGACACGAAGTCGATCTCCGGGTGCGCGGCGAACGCCTCCCGGACCTGCGCGGCCGTGACCGCCGTGTGGAAGGGCACCGCCAGGTCGATCACGGTCGCCCCGCAGTCCCGCAGCCAGTTCCCGAAGGTCTGCCCGTACGGGCCGGTGATGACATTGAGCGCCGTCGTGCCGGGTCCGGCGGTCGCGCGGATGGCGCCCTCCAGGGGCAGCAGCGCCTCGCCCTGCATGATCACGACGTCCTGCTCGGTGGAGAGCAGTCGCGCCACACGGTCCTCGATGGCGGCGAAGTGCGCGGCGCTCAGCGGCGCCAGGTCCAGGAAGGGGTGGGTCACGGCGGTGCTCTCTTCGCTCACGGGATCGACGGTCGGATCCAGTCAGATCGACGGATCAGAGCGTAACCGGCGCTCCCCAGCCCCTTCGGACCGCCGAGTTCTGAGGCCATACGGCTCAGCAACCATGGGATTGATTTGAGGGACTCAAACAAATCCTTATAATCGGAACCCTCAGTTCCCTCACAGGAGGTCCCCGTGAACACGGTCCTCGGACGCCGGACACGCATTCTGGCCGCCACCACCGCGACGGCCGGGCTGCTGCTCGTGGCCGGCTGTACCTCGGACGACGGGGGCGGCAAGAAGACCGCGGCGGGCGGCGTCACGCTCGTCAAGGGCGGTCAGCTCACCACCTGCACCCACCTCCCCTACCCGCCCTTCCAGTCGGAGATCGACGGCAAGGTGCAGGGCTTCGACGTGTCGCTCATCGACCTCGTCGCCAAGGACCTCGGCGTGAAGCAGGTGGTCCTCGACACGCCCTTCGAGAACTTCAAGACGGGCGCGTTCCTCAACTCCGGCGAGTGCGACCTGGCCGCGGCCGGCATGACCATCACCGCCGAGCGCAAGAAGAACGTCGACTTCTCCGACCCGTACTTCGATGCCACCCAGGCCGTCCTGGTCGACAAGAAGAGCGGCATCAACTCCCTTGCCGACGTGAAGTCCAAGGGCGCGAAGCTCGGCGCGCAGGCGCAGACCACCGGCGAGGACTACGCCAAGAGCAAGGGCTTCGACCCGGTCTCCTTCGAGTCCTCCGACGCCGTCCTCAACGGACTGCGCACCGGCCAGGTCAAGGCCGTCATCATCGACTACCCGGTCGTCCAGGGCTGGTTGAAGGACAAGGCCAACGCGAGTGCCTTCAAGGTGGTGGACAACCTCAACACCGGTGAGCAGTACGGCTTCACGGTGAAGAAGGGCAACACCAAGCTCGTGGCCGCCATCAACAAGGCTCTGGGAGACGCCAAGGCCGACGGCACTTACAAGAAGCTGTACGAGAAGTGGATCGGCCCGTACAGCGAGACCGCGGCTTCCCCGTCTGCCTCATGACCTCGACCGACGTACAACTCCAGCCGAGGAAGAAGGGCCTGACCCGGCGTCAGAAGCGCCGCCTGTCGCGTGCTGTGCAGTACGTCGTCTTCGTCGCCGCCGTGCTCGCGTTCGCGTTCGGGGCCGACTGGGACCGGCTGCAGAACCAGTTCGCGCAGAAGGACATCGCGCGCCAGATGTTCCCGGACGTCATCACGCTGGCGCTGAAGAACACCGTGCTGTACACCGTGTCGGGGTTCGTCTTCGCGCTGGTGGTCGGCCTGGTGGTCGCGCTGATGCGGCTGTCGTCGGTCGGCCCCTACCGCTGGGTCGCCGGTGTCTACATCGAGATCTTCCGTGGCCTGCCCGCCCTGCTGATCTTCATCTTCATCGGCGTGGGCGTCCCGCTGGCCTTCCCGGGCACGGAGATCGTCGGCGGGACCTACGGCAAGGCCGCCATCGCACTCGGCCTGGTCGGGGCCGCGTACCTGGCGGAGACGTTCCGCGCCGGCATCCAGGCGGTGCCCAAGGGGCAGATGGAGGCGGCCCGTTCGCTCGGCTTCTCGCCCGCCCGGGCCATGATCTCGATCATCATCCCGCAGGCGTTCCGGATCATTCTCCCGCCGCTGACCAACGAGTTCGTGATCCTCTTCAAGGACTCCTCCCTGGTCCTGCTCCTCGGCGTCACCCTGGAGGAGCGCGACCTGTCCAAGTACGGTCGCGACCTGGCCAGTACGACCGCCAACTCCACGCCGATCCTCGTCGCCGGCCTGTGCTACCTGCTGGTGACGGTCCCGCTCGGCTTCGTCGTACGCCGCCTGGAGGCGAAGGCCCAGGAGGCCGTGACATGAGCCGACCCGAGATCGAAGTACGGGACCTGCACAAGTCCTTCGGCGACAACGAGGTGCTGCGCGGCATCGACCTGGAGATCGGACAGGGCGAGGTGGTGTGCGTCATCGGCCCGTCCGGCTCCGGCAAGTCGACGCTGCTGCGCTGCGTGAACCTCCTGGAGGAGCCCACCAAGGGCCAGGTCTTCGTCGGCGGCACCGAACTCACCGACCCCGACGTCGACATCGACGCCGTACGCCGCCGTATCGGCATGGTCTTCCAGCAGTTCAACCTCTTCCCGCACCTCACGGTGACCGAGAACCTCACGCTGCCGCAGCGCCGGGTGCTTCGGCGGGACAAGGCGGAAGCCGCGAAGGTGGCCGCCGAGAACCTGGAGCGCGTGGGCCTGTCGGAGAAGGCGGACGCCTACCCCGCCTCCCTCTCCGGCGGCCAGCAGCAGCGCGTGGCGATCGCGCGCTCGCTGTCGATGGGCCCCGGGGTGATGCTCTTCGACGAGCCCACCTCCGCGCTCGACCCGGAACTCGTCGGCGACGTCCTCGCGGTCATGCGGATGCTCGCGAACGAGGGCATGACGATGATGGTCGTGACGCACGAGATGACGTTCGCGCGCGAGGTCGCCGACCGCGTCCTCTTCATGGACGGCGGCGTGATCGTCGAGGACGGCAACCCGGCACAGGTGATCGGCAACCCGGCCCACGAGCGCACCCGGCACTTCCTGTCCCGGCTCCTCGACCCCGCCATGGCGGACGTGGAGGAGGAGACGTCGGACCAGGTCGGAAAGGACGAGGGGAACCCCGCTCACTAAAGTTCCCCGTATGAGCGATCGCACGGTGCTGCACGTGAAGGGACGGGTGCTCGTCGGACCCGACGACATCCGGGACGAACTCTGGGTCGTCGGCGGGAGAATCTCCTACGAGCGCCCCGCCGGCGCCCGCGACGTCCGCACCGTCGAGGGCTGGACGCTGCCCGGCCTTGTCGACGCGCACTGCCATGTCGGCCTCGACTCGCACGGCCCGGTCCCGGACGACGTCTCCGAGAAGCAGGCCCTGACCGACCGCGAGGCCGGCACCCTGCTCATCCGGGACGCGGGCTCACCGTCCGACACCCGCTGGATCGACGACCGCGAGGACCTCCCGAAGATCATCCGTGCGGGCCGCCACATCGCCCGCACCCGCCGCTACATCCGCAACTACGCCTGGGAGATCGAGCCCGAGGACCTCGTCGCGTACGTCGCCCAGGAGGCCCGGCGCGGCGACGGCTGGGTGAAGCTGGTGGGCGACTGGCTCGACCGCGGCACGGGCGACCTGGGCGCCTGCTGGCCCCGCGGGGCTGTCGAGGCCGCGATCGCCGAGGCGCACCGGCTGGGCGCGCGGGTGACCGCGCACTGCTTCGCCGAGGAGTCCCTGCGGGACCTGGTCGAGGCGGGCATCGACTGCATCGAGCACGCGACCGGCCTGACCGAGGAGACCATCCCGCTCTTCGCCGAGCGCGGTGTCGCCATCGTCCCCACCCTCGTGAACATCGCGACCTTCCCGCAGCTCGCGGCCGGCGGCGAGGCGAAGTTCCCGCGCTGGTCGCAGCACATGCGGCGACTGCACGAGCGGCGCTACGACACCGTGCGTGCCGCCTACGACGCCGGGATCCCCGTCTACGTCGGCACCGACGCGGGCGGCTCTCTCGCGCATGGCCTCGTCGCCGGTGAGGTCGCCGAACTCGTCACCGCCGGGATCCCGCCCGTCGAGGCGCTGTCCGCCACCGCGTGGGGCGCCCGCCGGTGGCTGGGCCGCCCGGGCCTCGACGAGGGGGCACCCGCGGACCTCGTGGTCTACGACGGGGACCCGCGGGCGGACGTACGGGTGCTCGCGGCACCGAGCCGGGTGGTGCTGAACGGGCGGGTCGTGAGCTGACGCCGCATGGGACTCGCGTTGACGGAGCGTTACCCCTGGCCGAAACGCGTCGTTGTGCACTCCGTTTCGTGTGCCGGGGCGTCAACCGGCGCCCTCGCACAGAAGGGGGTACGGGAGTGATGCCGGGGAACATCCGTGCCGGGAGAATCGAAAAGGTTCACGGAAACCCCACGATGGGGTGAAGTCACACAGGATTGCTGACTGTTCACTCTGAGTGCGTAATTCTTTGCGGGTCCCAAGCTTTTCTCTTATGGGGGTCCCACCCTTGAACAGCAACAACTTCCGCATGCCCGCACGCCGTTTCGCAGCCGCAGCGGCTGCCACCGTCCTCACCGCGGGTCCCGCTGTGCTGGCCGGTGCGGGCTCCGCCCACGCGACCACCGACCACGGTCGCGCGAGCGCCGTCGTGCTGCGCACCGGGCTCGACGTGTCCCTGCTCAACAAGTCCGTGAACGTCCCGCTCGCGCTCTCGCTCAACGAGGTGCAGGCTCCGGCCAGCGCCGAGAAGACCGCGCTCTCCGCCCAGTTGGACGGTGTCGACGGCGGAAAGCCCTTCAGCGTCCTGCGCGCGGACGTCGCCACCGCGCACGCGACCGTCACCTCGACCAGGGCCGAGGGCTCCACGCACCTCGCCCACGCGGCGCTCCATGTCCCCGGGCTGCCGCTCCTCTCGCTCATCGAGGTCGAGCAGGTGACCTCGAAGGCGACGTGCGAGGCGGGCAAGAAGCCCGTCGCCTCCGCGAACCTGCTGGGCTCGGTCACCGTCCTCGGCAAGAAGGTGACCCTGAGCGTCGGCGGCCCCACCGAGGTGAAGGTGCCCGGCGTCGGAGAGGTCCGCCTCGACCTCTCCAAGACGCAGACCACCACCCGTACGGCGGCCGCCTCCGCACTCGAACTCAAGGTCTCCATCAACCCGTTGAAGCTGAACGTCGCCGAGGTGGAGGGGACGGTGACGTTGGCGGCGGCCACCTGCGAAGCCCCGGTCGTGGAGGCGAAGACCGCGCCGGGCGCCGACCCCGCGGCCGATGTGCGGCCGCAGGGCGAGCCCGCGCAGGCGGGGCTCGCCGAGACCGGGGGGTCGTCGATGACGCCGTACATCGCCGGCGGTGCGGTGGTGCTGCTCGCGGGCGGTGGGGGAGCGGTGCTGCTGGCGCGCCGGGGCCGCGGCTGACCGGGGGCTTTCTTCGCCCCCTCCGCCCCTACCCTTCCCGTTGTCCTGGGGGCTGCGCCCCCTTTCCCCCTGCATCGCGCTGACGCGCTCGTCCTCAAACGCCGGACGGGCTGAATAGCCCGTCCGGCGTTTGAGGACGAGGCCGTTCAGGCCGATAGCGGGGGTCTGGGGGCGCAGCCCCCAGGTTCGGGTCGGGTAGGGGCGGAGGGGGCGAAAACCCCGTAGGGCCCCCGGCCCCCGCCCCCACTCACCCTCCCGCCAAAGTGACCGCCCGATCCAACGCCTGCAAGAACCGATTCACCGTGGCCCGGTCCCTGACCGCGAGGCGTAGCCACTCGTTCCCCAGCCCGGGGAACGTGTCCCCGCGCCGCACGGCGAAGCCGAGGGTGCGGAGGTGGCCGCGGACGGCCGCCGCCCGAGGGAGCCGTACGAGCACGAACGGCCCCTCGGCAGGCTCGACGACCTGCAACCCGTCGGAGTCGAACTCCCGCAGCCCCGCCACGAGATGCGCACGATCCGCAGCCGCACGGTGCGCCGCGTGCGCAGCCTCCGCGAGAGCCCGAGGGGACATGCACACCTCCGCCGCCGCCAACGCGGGCGTGGACACCGGCCACAACGGCTGCGCCCGCTCCAACTCCGCCACCGTCTCCGGCGCAGCCAGGACGTACCCGATCCGCAACCCCGCGAGACCCCATGTCTTCGTGAGACTGCGCAACACCACCAGACCGGGCACATCCACCCGCCCGGCAAGGGCTTCCCGCTCACCCGGCACCGCGTCCAGGAACGCCTCGTCGACCACCAACGTCCGCCAGGGCCGGGCGAGTGAGGCGATGGACGCGGCCGGATGCAGGACCGACGTCGGATTGGTCGGGTTGCCGATCACGACCAGGTCGGCCTCCTCGGGGACGTCCGCAGGGTCGAGCCGGAAGCCGTCCTCCGCACGGAGCAGCACCCGGTCGACGGTGTGCCCGGCGTCCCGCAGGGCGGCCTCGGGCTCGGTGAACTGTGGGTGCACGACCACCGGCCGGCGGACCTTCAGGGCGCGGGCCAGCAGGACGAAGGCCTCCGCGGAACCCGCGGTGAGCAGCACCCGCTCCACGGGCAGCCCGTGCCGCGCCGCCACCGCGGCCCGCGCGGCCCGCCCGTCGGGGTACGCGGCGAGACCGCCCAGCGACTCGGCGATCCGCTCGCGCAGCCACACCGGAGGCGTGTCCGCGCGGACGTTCACGGCGAGATCGACCAGCGCGGACCCCTCGTCCCGCACTTCAGCGTCCCCGTGGTGGCGAAGATCGTGCGCGCTGCCGATCTCCCCGTCCGGGTCCTCGACTCCCTCAGTGCGCATGGGAGTGCGCATGCCCGTGGTGCCCGTGTCCATGCCCGTGGTGATGGCCGTCGTCGTCCGGGTGGAAGTGCGGCTGCTGCGGCAGGCCGACCTTGTCCTCGAAGCCGGGCAGCGCGATGCGGTACACGCACGAGTCGCAGTTCATCCGCAGGTCGCCCTTGACCGCCTCGCGGTAGCGCTCCATCACCAGGTCGAGCAGCTCCGGCTCCGGGCCGATGACATCGGCGGAGCGCACCTCGACCTCCGGGTGGGCGGCCGCCCAGCCCTCGGTCTGCTGCCGCACCCGGTCCGGGAGGATCCCGGTGAACAGGAAGTACGGCAGGACGACGATGCGGCGCGCGCCCAGCTTGACGCAGCGGTCCAGCCCCGACGGCACGTCCGGCGCGGCCAGCGACACGAACGCCGTCTCCACGCCCGCGTACCCCCGGCCCTCCCACAGCAGCCGCGCCGCCTTGTGCACCTCGGCGTTGGCGTCCGGGTCGGTGGAGCCGCGGCCGACCAGCAGCACGGTCACGTCGGCCCGGTCCTCGGGGGTGCGGGCCCCGCCGCCCAGCGCCTCGTCGAGCCGCCGCTCCAGCACGTTCAGCAGCGACGGGTGCGGGCCCAGCGGGCGGCCGTACGTGTACGAGATGCCGGGGTGCCGCTCCTTCTCGCGGGACAGCGCCGCCGGGATGTCTCCCTTGGCGTGTCCGGCGGACACCAGCATCAGCGGAACGGCCGCGAACCGGCGTACGCCCCGCTCCACGAGCTCGGCGACGGCGTCACCCAGCGGCGGCGGGGACAGCTCGATGAAGCCGCCCGCGACGGGCAGTTCGGGGTGACGGCGCCCCAACTCCCGTACGAAGTCACGGAAGGCCTCGGCTCCGGCCTCGTCCCGGGTGCCGTGGCCGGCGACGAGCAGGGCGGGGGGAGGGGTAGTCACGAAAGCTCCTTGGAGGCGGATACGGGGTGGTACAGGAGGGCGTTGAGTGCGGCCGCGGCGACCGCGGAACCGCCCTTCTCGGACACGTTGCTGACAGCGGGCAGCCCGCTCTCGCGCAGCGCGGCCTTGGACTCGGCCGCGCCGACGAAACCGACAGGCAGACCGATGACGAGCGCCGGATCGGCGTTCAGGGTGAGGAGTTCCTCCAGGGCGGTCGGCGCGCAGCCGATCACCCAGAGAGCGCCGGGCCCGACCTGCTCGTAGGCGAGCCGGATCGCGTGCGCCGAACGGGTCAGCCCCGGGCCGGACCTGGCGTCCCTGAGACGGCAGACGGTGTCGCGCCGGGTGATCCCGGCGGCCACCATCTCGACGTCCACGACGACCGGCGCGCCGCCGTGCAGGGCCGCGTGCGCCCTCTCCAGCGCGCCCTCGTCGGTGACGAGGTCGGCCGCGTAGTCGAGGTCGGCCGCGGAGTGGATGACCCGCTCCACGACCGCGCGCGTCAGCGGCGCGAAGTGCGCGGTGTCCAGGCGGGCGCGCAGCCGCCGGAAGGACTCCTGCTCGATGGGGTGCACGACCCGCTGCTCGGGCGCGAACTCCGCGCTCGCCGGGCCGACTTGGCTCACCTGGGTCACTTGGGCTCCTCCTGCCAGCGGTAGCCGCGCGGTGTCACCATGCGCCCGGCGATCTCACGGGTCGCCGTGTTGCCCACGGTCACGACCGTCATCATGTCCACCGTCGCCGGATCGAGTCCTGCCAGCGTGGTGAGACGGCTGGATTCATCCGCCCGCGAGGCGTTGCGCACGACACCCACCGGCGTCGTCGGCTCCCGGTGCCCGGCGAGGATCGCGAGGGCCTTCGGGAGCTGCCAGTCGCGGCCCCGGCTGCGCGGGTTGTAGAACGTCACGACGATGTCGGCCTCCGCGGCGGCCCGCACCCGCCGCTCGATGACCTCCCAGGGAGTGTGCAGGTCGGAGAGGCTGATCGACACGTGGTCGTGGCCGAGCGGCGCGCCCAGGATCGCCCCGGCCGCGAGCGCCGCCGTGACGCCGGGCACGCCGACCACGTCGATGTCGTCGGACGCCTCCGCGAGCGCGGGCGACGCCATCGCGTACACGCCCGCGTCACCGCTGCCGATCAGCGCCACGGCCTGTCCGCGCCGCGCCTCGGCCACCGCCGTACGCGCCCGCTCCTCCTCCGCGCCCAGCCCCGATTCCAGGATCCGGGTGCCGGGGCGCAGCAGATCGCGGATCTGGTCGACGTACTGGTCGAGCCCGACGAGCACCGAGGCCCGCCGCAGCTCCTCCTTGGCGCGCGGCGTGAGCAGATCGCGTGCGCCGGGGCCGAGCCCGACGACGGCCAACCGGCCGCGCGCCGTCCGCCGTACGACTGCGCAGGTCGCCATCGCGGGCCCCTCCGCACGCTCCGACTTCCGCTTGGGCACGAGGAGTTCACCCCCGCGCACCAAGGCGGCGGCCTCCGCCACGGACGGTGTGCCCACGGCGGCGAGCGGCGCGTCCGAGGGGTTCGGGACGTCGACGGCAGCCAACTCCTCGGCGGTGTACGTCACCACGGGCACCCCGAGCCGCTCGGCCGCCCCGACGATGCCGGGCTCCTCGGCCTTCGCGTCGACGGTCGCCAGCTCGGCGACGGACCGCACGGACAGCCCCGCGTCCCGCAGGGCGGCCTCGACGAGCCCCGACACCTCGCCCACGGGAGCGCCCTTGGAGGCGCCGACCCCGACGACGAGGGACGGCGGCCGCAGCACGACCTCCTGTTCTGCGGGCTGCACGAGCCGATCGGTGACGCGAATCATGTACGCCCCGTGATCCGCGACCGGTAGTGGAGGCAGCGGCCACGCCAACTCGGCGTCCAGGGCGACCGGTTCACCGTCGAGCAGTGCCCGGGTCACCCCGGCGACATCGCCCTCGACCGGGAAGCCCAGCGTGTCCAGGCCCGGCACGCCCACCGCGTCGGTCGCCGTGGTCACCACCGGCTCGGCGCCGAGCAACTCACCCACCTCGCGGGCGAGTTCGTTGGCGCCACCGCCGTGGCCGCCGACCAGGGACACCGCGAACCGGCCCGCCTCGTCGACGCACACGACGCCGGGGTCGGACGTCTTGTCGCCGAGCAGCGGCGCGACCAGCCGCACCACGGCCCCCGTGGCGAGGAAGCACACGAGCTGCTCGCACTCCGCGAAGGCGCGCTCGACGGCGTCCCGTACCGGGCCGTCGTAGACCCGGGTGCGGGCGGGCCAGGCCGCGACCAACCGGTCACGGGCCGCGGCGCCCGCCGCAGTCGCGGAGATGAGGCCGATCACAGGGAGACTCCTTCACTGGAACTGCTCGAACTGCTCGAACTACCGGCAGCACTGGGGCTGCTGGAACCGGGTGCCGGGAGCCGTACGCCCCACAGCAGGAACACGGGGTTGGTGGCCGCGAGCCGGCTGACCTCGCCCGGCAGCGGTGCGAGCCGCGACGACTGGAGCAGCACGCCGTCGCAGTCGAACCCGGCGCCGATGAGCGCGTCCCGGGCCGCCGGGACCCGGTCGAGCGCGGCCATGGCCACCACGACCGACCGCCGGGCGCGCCGCGCGCAGGCCATGACGATGGCGGGCAGCTCGCGGCCGCCGCCGCCGATGAACACGGCGTCGGGGTCCGTCAGATCGGTCAGTACGGTGGGCGCCGCCCCGTGCACGACGTGCACGTCCACGCCGTGCGCGGCGGCGTTGGCGCGGATCCGGTCCACTCCGTCCCGCGTCTTCTCGATCGCGGTGACGGCGGCGCCGAACCGCGCGCACTCGACGGCGACCGAACCGGACCCCGCGCCCACGTCCCAGATCAGATCGCCGAGCCGCGGACCGATCCGGGCCAGCGCCAGCGCCCGTACCTCGAACTTGGTGATCATCGAGTCCCGGTGCGTGAACTCGGCCTCGTCCAGGGCCCAGCGGTCGGGCCCCGAAGGCGGTCCGGCGACCGTGCGGGCCGGTGCCAGAGCGCGCGACTCGTCCAGGCACAGCACGACACTCACCGCGGATCCCCAGTCGCGGGCCGCGGCCTCGGCGGGCGTGACCCGCTCCACGCGCTCGTGCTCGGGGTCGCCCAGGGCGCTCGCGACGACGAAGACGCGCTCGCCGGAGCGGTAGGCGAGGCCGGCGCCCAGTTCGGCGGGCCCGGCGCCGGGGCCGGTCAGCACCGCCACCTTCGGGTGCGACCGGCAGGCGTGCAGGGCGGTCCGCAGGTCACGCCCGTGGGCGCTCACCACGACCGCGTCGTCCCAGGGCAGCCCGAGCCGCGCGAAGGCGGTGGCGACGGACGACACACCCGGCCGTACGTCCAGCCGGTCGGCGCCGAAGCGCTCGGCCAGCGCCCGCACGATCCCGAAGAACCCGGGGTCCCCGGAGGCGAGCACGACCACCCGCTGCCCCTCCTGGGGCTTCTCCGCCTTTTCCACGTGTCGCTCGATCGCGTCCAGGGCGGGAGCGAGCGGCCCGAGCACGATCCGCTCCGCCGCGTCCGGCGGCCGCGCGGCCTCCAGATGCCGCCGGGCGCCCACCACGAGCCCGGCCTCGGCAAGGGCGGACTCGGCGTCCCGGGACAGGGGCGCCCCCGTCCCCGTACCGACGACGGTGATCACGACGGACTGCCCTTCCGCGCCGCGCGCAGCTCGGCGCGCGCCTGCGGGTCGGCCTTGCGGAAGCCGTGGAAGTGGCCGGGGTGGTAGAGGTGCGAGCGGGTGCCGCTCGCGTCGAGGGCCGGGCCGACCAGGAACAGCGTGTGCTTCCAGAGCTTGTGCTCCTTGACCGTCTCCTCGAGCGTCTCGATCGTGCACCGCACGATCAGCTCCTCCGGCCAGGTCGCCTGGTACGCGACCACGACCGGCGTCGAGGTCGGATAGCCGCCCTCCAGCAACTCCCGCACGAGCTGCCCGCTGCGCGCCGCCGACAGGAACAGCGCCATGGTCGTGCCGTGCCGGGCGAACTCCCGCACCTCCTCGCCGGGCGGCATCGGCGTCTTGCCGCCGCCCAGCCGGGTGAGGATGACGGACTGCGCGACCTCGGGAATGGTCAGCTCGCGCTGCGCGAGCGCGGCGACGGCGGAGAAGGAGGAGACGCCGGGGATGATCTCGGTCTCGACGTCGATCTCCGCGCACCGGTCGAGCTGCTCCTGGGTGCCGCCCCACAGGGCCGGGTCGCCGGAGTGGATCCGGGCGACCTTCAGCCCCTCGGTCGCGGCCCGCTCGTACACGGCGACGACGTCCTCCAGGGACATGGTCGCCGAGTCCAGGATCTCCGCGCCCTCGCGCGCGTGGTCGAGGACCTCCGCCTGCACCAGGCTGGCCGCCCAGATCACGACGTCGGCCTCGGCGATGGCGCGCGCGGCACGGAACGTCAGCAGGTCGGCGGCGCCGGGGCCGGCACCGACGATGGTCACCTTGCCGGTGGGGGCATCGGCCATGGAATTCGGTCCTCTCTCACAACTCTTACGAGCGGGCTCTCAGGCCCCGTCTCTTACGAGCAAAAGCAACAAGTCAGTGCGTGATCAGCCGTTGGACGTGCGTGAACGGGGGTTGATCGGATAGCAAGGGCGTATGGCGGTCTTCGTCGCGCTCGGCGCGTTCCTGATGACGCTGGCCGGCGGCTGGACGGCACAGCGCGTGACCGACCGCCGCCACCTGGTCCTGGGCCTGGCCGGCGGGCTGATGCTGGGCGTGGTCGGCCTGGATCTGCTGCCGGAGGCGCTGCACGCGGCGGGCGACGAGATCTTCGGCGTACCGGCCGCGCTGCTGCTGTTCGTGGCGGGCTTTCTGCTCGCGCACCTGGTGGAGCGTCTGCTCGCCGCCCGCCAGGCCGCGCACGGCGGTGCGGAGAACGGCGGGCGGGCGCCCGAGGTCGGCCTCACGGCGGCTGCCGCGATGGTCGGCCACAGCGCCATGGACGGCGTCGCGATCGGCGCCGCCTTCCAGGTGGGCGGCGGCATGGGCCTGGCCGTCGCGCTCGCGGTCATCGCCCACGACTTCGCGGACGGCTTCAACACGTACACGATCACGAGCCTGTACGGGAACGCCCGCCGCAAGGCGCTCACGATGCTGTTCGCGGACGCGGCGGCTCCCGTGGTGGGTGCCGCCTCGACGCTCTTCTTCACCATTCCGGAGCAACTGCTCGGCTGCTATCTCGGCCTCTTCGGCGGCGTACTCCTGTACCTCGCCGCCGCCGAGATCCTCCCCGAGGCCCACCATGAGCACCCGGCCCGCTCCACGCTGCTGTGCACGGTCGCCGGGGCGGCCTTCATCTGGCTGGTGGTGGGCCTCGCGGGCTGACCCGCTTCCTGGACCGCTCACAGTTTCCCGCCCCGGGTGCCGTCGCGCCGCGCGGGCGCGATGAGCGTGGAGAGGTAGGGGAGCGGGCCGCCGTCCAGTTCGGCCGCAGGGCGGATCGACTCCTCGGGGAGCCCGAGCGCGGAGCCCCACACGGCGTCGTCGATGCGCCCGGTCTCGCGCAGCACCTCGGCCACCTCCTGCGCCTGCCGTCCGAACTTGTACGCGACCACGGTGCCGGGACCGTTCAACGCGTCCTTGAGCACGGCCGACCCGGCCGTCACGGGCACGAGCGTGAGCGGCTCGGTCCCCTCGGTCAGCACGGCACCCGACCGCGCCGCGAGGTCCTGCATGGCGGTGATTCCGGGCACGGTCTCCACGACGGTCCCCGGCACCGCCTCGCCGATGGTCTGCGCGAGATAGGTGAACGTCGAGTACACGTTCGGGTCGCCGATCGTGGCGAAGGCGACCGTGGCGTGCTGCCCGAGCAGCTGGGCCACCCGCTCGCCCGCCGCGTCCCAGGCGGCCTCCCGGCGCCCCCGGTCGCTCCGCTCGTTCAGCGCGAACACGACCCGGACGACCTTCTCCTCGGGCACGTAGTGCAGCACGGTCGCCTCGGCGCGCCCCCGCTCGCCCGTGTCCATCACGGGTACGACGACGACCTCGGCCGCGCGCAGGGCGTTGACACCCTTGACGGTCACCAGCTCCGGGTCACCGGGCCCGACCCCGACTCCGATCAGCTTGCTGCTCATGACGTCAGGCACCTCTCCACGAACCGACGGGCGACACCGGGCTCGGACGCCCAGTGCGTGTGCAGATAACTCGCGTGCACACCTTGTTGTACGAAACCTTCGACGCGCCGCACCGGGGCGCGCACCCCCCAGGCGGGAGCCGCCCCCGCGCCGGGCTCGACCACCGTGCGGTGGAATTCGTGCCCGCGCATCCGGGTGCCGGCCACCGCGAGCACACTGTCGCTGACGGCCACGGCGTCCCGGTAGCCGAGGGTGAGCCGCTCGTCCATACGGGCCTTCGCGTCGACAACCCCGCACATGGGCTGCCCGTCGAGTTCCCGCGACAGATACAGCAGCCCGGCACACTCGGCGGCGATCGGCGCTCCCCTCGCGGCGAGCGCGGCCACGGCCTTCCGCAACGGTTCATTGGCGGACAACTCGGGGGCGTACACCTCGGGAAAGCCCCCGCCGATGACCAACCCGGCGGTCCCGTCGGGCAGTTGCTCGTCCCGGAGGGGATCGAAGGTGACGACCTCGGCCCCGGCGGCGCTGAGCAACTCGGCATGCTCGGCGTAGGAGAAGGTGAAGGCGGGCCCACCGGCAACGGCGACGAGGCATTTCAGCCCCTCCGGCGTTTGAGGAGCGGGGTCCGGGGCGGAGCCCCGGGTCGGGACGGGAAGGGGCGGAGGAGGCGAAGAAACCACAGCTTCCGCATCCCAAGCCGCACCCGACAACGGAGGCGCACTCCGCGCAAGCGCGAACAACCCCTCCAGGTCGCACCCTTCCCGCACCTGCGTGGCCATCGCGGCCACCGCCTCCACAGCGGCTGAGCCCCGCTCGGCAACAGGCACCAGCCCAAGATGCCGGGAAGGTGTATCCACCTGAGGCGCCCGCCGCAGTACACCCAGCACCGGCACGCCGGCCGAGTCCAACGCCTCCCGCAGCAGCTCCTCGTGCCGCGAGGACCCCACCTTGTTGAGGATCACCCCGGCCACCCGCACCTCGGGATCCCACGAGGCGAACCCGTGCACCAGCGCGGCAACGGAGCGCGACTGCGCCGACGCGTCGACCACCAGCACCACCGGCGCCCGCAACAGCTTCGCCACATGGGCGGTGGACGCCAGTTCACCTTCCCCCGCGGCCCCGTCGTACAGCCCCATCACACCCTCGACGACGCCGAGGTCGCACCCCCGAGCCCCGTGCGCGAACAGCGGAGCGATCAGCTCCGGCCCGCACAGATACGCGTCGAGGTTGCGTCCCACTCGCCCCGTGGCGAGCGCGTGATACCCGGGGTCGATGTAGTCGGGCCCCACCTTGTGCGGGGACACGGCAAGCCCGCGCTCGGCGAACGCGGCCATCAACCCCGTGGCAACGGTGGTCTTGCCGCTGCCCGAGGAGGGCGCGGCAATGACCAGCCGGGGCACGGACGAGGCATTCACCACTCGATGCCCCTCTGCCCCTTCTGCCCCGCGTCCATCGGGTGCTTGACCTTGGACATGTCGGTGACGAGATCGGCGAACTCGACGAGCTTCTCGGGGGCGTTGCGCCCGGTGATCACGACATGCTGGGTCCCGGGCCGGTCCCGGAGAACGGCCACGACCTCGTCGACATCGATCCACCCCCAGTGCATGGGGTAGGCGAACTCGTCCAGCACATACAGCTGGTACGTCTCGGCGGCGAGGTCCCGCTTGACCTGCTCCCAGCCCTCGCGCGCCTTCTCCTCGTTGTCCATCTGGGCGTCGCGCTGCACCCAGGACCAGCCCTCGCCCATCTTGTGCCAGTCGACGGTGCCGCCCTCGCCGGACGCACCCAGCACCCGCAGCGCGTTCTCCTCGCCGACCTTCCACTTCGCGGACTTGACGAACTGGAACACCCCGATGGGCCACCCCTGGTTCCAGGCCCGCAGAGCGAGCCCGAACGCGGCGGTCGACTTGCCCTTCCCGATGCCCGTATGGACGATCACCAACGGCCGGTTACGACGCTGACGAGTCGTCAGACCGTCGTCCGGCACCACACTCGGCTGCCCCTGCGGCATTACGCGGCCCTCCTGCTGTCGCCCTGAACATCCCTCACGAGTCCGGCGATCGAATCCGCTCGCAGCTCGTCCAACGTCACCGCCGTACCGCCCAGTTCACCCGCGAGCTGCCCCGCGAGACCGAGCCGTACCGGCCCCGACTCGCAGTCGACGACCACGGACGCGACGCCCTCGGCCGCGAACAGCCGCGCCGCCCGCCCCGCGAGCGCCACGGGCTCCGGGCCACCGGTGGCCCGCCCGTCCGTCACGACGACGACCAGCGGCCGCCGCGCGGGATCCCGCAGCCGCTCGACCCGCAGCACGTCATGGGCCTTCAGCAGCCCGGCCGCGAGCGGCGTACGGCCGCCCGTGGGCAGCGACTCCAGCCGGACCGCCGCCGCGTCCACCGACGAGGTCGGCGGCAGCGCGACCTCCCCGGCCGACCCACGGAACGTCACGAGCCCGACCTTGTCCCGCCGCTGGTAGGCGTCGAGCAGCAGCGACAGCACGGCGCCCTTGACGGCGCTCATCCGCTGCCGCGCCGCCATCGACCCGGAGGCGTCCACGACGAACAGCACGAGGTTGCCCTCGCGGCCCTCGCGGGTGGCCTGGCGCAGATCGTCCCGCCGTACGACGAGACCGCGCCCCGACCGGCCGCGCGCCCGCTGATGCGGAGCCGCCGCCAGCACGGTGGCCGCCAAGTGCAGCTTGGTCAGGGCACCTTGGGGCCGCCTGGCGCCCGTGGTCCTGCCGTGCTCGGTCCGCGCACGCGAGCGCCGCCCGGCGGCACCCTCGCCCAGACCCGGCACGCTCAGCACCTTCGTACGGAACGGCTCACCGGCCCGTGCGGGCTGCTGCTCCCCGGCGCCGGAGGCCTGCGGCTGCCCCGCCTCGCCGGCCTCGGGCTGGGCGCCCGTGTCGCCGCCCTCGGGGCTCTCGGGCCCCTCCTGCGGAGGCTGCCCGCCGCCACCGCCGGGCCCGTCCGGATCCGGATCCTCGTCGTTGCCGGGGTCGTTCTCGTTCTGATCCCGGCCCCCGAACTCCTCCAGGGTCTCGTCGAGCTTGTTCTCGTCAAGTCCCGGCGCGTCAAAGGGATTGCGCCGCCGCCGGTGTGGCAGCGCGAGCAGTGCCGCCTGCCGTACGTCCTCCGCGAGCACGTCGGTCCGCCCGGCCCACGCGGCCAGCGTCGTCGCCGTACGCGCCATCACGATGTCGGCGCGCATCCCGTCGACCTCGAACGCCGCACAGGTCGCCGCGATCTGCCGCAGCGCCCCGTCGCCCAGCCGCACGGAGGGCAGCAGCGCGCGGGCCGCGACGATCCGCGCCCGCACGGCCGACTCCTCGTCGGCCCAGCGCGCCGCGAACCCGTCCGGGTCGTCGTCGTACGCGAGCCTGCGCCGTACGACCTCCACCCGCTGGTCGGGCTCCCGTGAGGCCGCGACCTCCACCGTCAGTCCGAACCGGTCCAGCAACTGCGGCCGCAGCTCGCCCTCTTCGGGGTTCATGGTCCCGACGAGCAGGAACCGCGCGGCATGCCGTACGGAGACCCCCTCGCGCTCCACGTAGGAGGCGCCCATCGCGGCCGCGTCGAGGAGCAGGTCGACCAAGTGGTCGTGCAGCAGGTTCACTTCGTCGACGTAGAGGATCCCGCGGTGGGCGTCCGCCAGCAGTCCGGGCTCGAAGGCCTTCACGCCGTCGGCGAGCGCCCGCTCGATGTCGAGCGAGCCCACGAGCCGGTCCTCCGAGGCGCCGACCGGCAGCTCGACCATCCGTGCGGGACGCGTCGTACCGGTCCCCGCCTCGTGCGGCCCGTCCGGGCACGCCGGGTCCGGCGAGGTGGGCGCACACGAGAACCGGCACCCGGCGACGACGTCCACCTCCGGCATGAGAGCCGAAAGGGCGCGTACGGCCGTGGACTTGGCCGTGCCCTTCTCGCCGCGCACGAGCACGCCGCCGACGGCGGGCGACACGGCGTTCAGCAGCAGCGCGAGCCGCAGGTCGTCCTGGCCGACAACGGCCGTGAACGGAAACGGGGTACTCACTTCTCGTCGCCCTCCAAGTCGCCTTCGAGCTCCAGATAGGTGGCGCGCAGCCGCTCGATGGTGTCCGCGTCCGGCTCGGCCCACAGACCCCGGTCGGCGGCTTCGAGCAGCCGCTCCGTGATCCCGCGCAGCGCCCACGGGTTGGACTTCTTCATGAAGTCCCGGTTCTCCGCGTCGAAGACGTACTCCGCGCTGAGCTTCTCGTACATCCAGTCGTCCACGACCCCGGCGGTGGCGTCGTACCCGAAGAGGTAGTCGACGGTCGCCGCCATCTCGAAGGCGCCCTTGTAGCCGTGGCGCCGCATGGCCGCCATCCAGCGGGGGTTGACCACCCGGGCGCGGAACACGCGGTGCGTCTCCTCGCCGAGGGTGCGCGTCTTCACCTGGTCCGGTACGGCCGAGTCGCCGACGTACGCCTCCGGGCTCGCGCCCGTCAGGTGGCGCACCATGGCGACCATGCCGCCGTGGTACTGGAAGTAGTCGTCCGCGTCGACGAGGTCGTGCTCGCGGGTGTCGACGTTCTTCGCGGCCACGTTGATCCGCTTGAACGCGGTCTCCATGTCCCCGCGCGCCGCCCGCCCTTCGAGCCCGCGCCCGTAGGCGTAGCCGCCCCACACCGCGTACACCTCGGCGAGGTCGGCGTCCGAGCGCCAGTTGCGGGCGTCGATGAGCGGAAGCAGCCCGGCGCCGTACGCGCCCGGCTTGGAGCCGAAGATACGGGCCGTCGCGCGCCGCCGGTCGCCGTGCTCGGCGGTGTCCTCGTCGGCGTGCCTGCGGACGTAGTTGGCGTCGACCGGCTCGTCCAGCTCGGCGACCGCCCGCACCGCGTCGTCGATCAGGCCGACCACGTGCGGGAACGCGTCCCGGAAGAAGCCGGAGATGCGGACGGTGACGTCGATGCGGGGCCGACCCAGCTCCGCGAGCGGGACCACCTCGAAACCGGTCACCCGGCGCGACGCGTCGTCCCACACCGGGCGGCAGCCGAGCAGCGCGAGGATCTCCGCGATGTCGTCGCCCTGGGTGCGCATCGCGGACGTTCCCCACACGGTCAGGCCGACGGACTTCGGGTAGTCGCCGGTGTCCTGCAGGTAGCGCTGCACGAGCGAGTCGGCGAGCGACTGCCCGACCTCCCAACTCAGCCTGGACGGGATCGCCTTGGGGTCGACGGAGTAGAAGTTGCGGCCGGTCGGCAGGACGTTGACCAGTCCGCGGGTCGGCGATCCGGACGGGCCCGCCGGGATGTAACCGCCGTCAAGTGCCTTGAGAATGTGATCGATCTCGTCCGTCGTCCGCGCCAGCCGCGGCACGACCTCGTTGCACGCGAACTCCAACACCGCTACGGCGTCCGGAAGTTCGACGCCCACGACCTCGCGTACGAGCGCGGGCACGGCAGATGCCTGCCAGCCGCGCTCCTCCATGCCCTCGGCGAACCGGCGGCACAGCTGTTCAAGGAGGTCGATCGCGTCGGCTCCGGTCCGCGCGGGCCCCTCGACGAGCGAGGTCAGTCCGTCCGCCACCTTCACCGGGGCGCCCGGCTCGCCCAGCAACTCCTTCTCCACCAGGCCGAAGTGCTCGGCGAGGCAGGCGCGCAGGCCGGGCAGGGCGTTCGCCTTGCCGCCCCACACCTGGGAGGCGCGCAGCACGGCCAGGACCAGGTTGACGCGCGGCTCGGCCTCCGGGCCGCCGCCCAGGATGTGCAGTCCGTCACGGATCTGCACGTCCTTGATCTCGCAGAGGTAGCCGTCGATGTGCATCACGAACGAGTCGAAGTCGCCGTCGTCCGGCTGCTCGTCGACATGCAGGTCGTGGTGGAGCTCGGCGGCCTTGACCAGCGTCCAGATCTGGGCGCGCACGGCCGGGGCCTTCGTCGGGTCCAGGTCGGAGACGAGCGCGTACTCGTCGAGGAGCTGCTCCAGTTTCGCGAGGTCGCCGTAGGTGTCGGCGCGCGCCATCGGCGGGACGAGGTGGTCGACGACCGTGGCGTGTCCGCGGCGCTTGGCCTGGGTGCCCTCGCCGGGGTCGTTGACGATGAACGGGTAGATGAGGGGGAGTTCACCGAGCACGGCGTCCGGCGCGCAGCCGCCGCTCAGCCCGAGTCCCTTGCCCGGCAGCCACTCCATCGTGCCGTGCTTGCCCATGTGCACGACGGCGTCCGCGCCGAAGGAGTTGTCCAGCCAGCGGTAGGCGGCCATGTAGTGGTGCGACGGCGGCATATCCGGGTCGTGGTAGATCGCGATCGGGTTCTCGCCGAAGCCGCGCGGCGGCTGGATCATCACGACGACGTTGCCGAACCGGAGGCAGGCCAGCACGATGTCGTCCCCGTCGACGTACAGCGAGCCCGGCGGCTCGCCCCACGCTTCGAGCATTCCGTCGCGCAGCTCGGGGTCGAGCTTGTCGAACCACGCCCGGTAGTCGGCGAGCGGCACGCGCGCGGGGGCGGCGGCCAGCTGGTCCTCCGTCAGCCACTCGACGTCGTGGCCACCGGCCTCGATGAGCGTGTGGATCAACTCGTCGCCGTTGTCGGGGTATTCGGTGAGGCTGTACCCGGCGTCCCGCAGCGCGTCGAGCACTCGTACCGCCGAGGCGGGCGTGTCCAGGCCGACCGCGTTGCCGACCCGCGAGTGCTTCGTCGGGTAGGCGGTGAAGACCAGCGCGAGCTTCTTCTCCGCGTTCGGCTTGTGCTTCAACAGGGCGTGCCGTACGGCGATTCCGGCGACGCGCGCGGCCCGCTCGGGGTCGGCGACGTACACCGGGACGTCGTCGGGGCCCTGCTCCTTGAAGGAGAACGGCACCGTGATGAGCCGTCCGTCGAACTCCGGGATCGCGACCTGCATCGCCGCGTCCATGGGGGAGAGGGCGGCGTCCGACGCGTCCCAGGTGTCCTTCGACGAGGTCAGGCAAAGTCCTTGCAGCACAGGGATGTTGAGATCGGCGAGTGCCCCGATGTCCCAGGCCTCCTCGGCACCGCCCGCGGACGCCTCGGAGGCGTGTGTGCCGCCCGCCGCGAGCACGGTGGCGACCAGCGCGTCGGCCCTGCCGAGGATCTCGTACAGGCCCGACTCGGCACCGCGCAGCGAACCGCAGTACACCGGAAGGGCGTTGGCCCCCCGCGCCTCGATCGCCTCGCACAGCGTCTCGACGAAGCCGGTGTTCCCGGACAGCTCGTGCGCCCGGTAGAAGAGCACGCCGACGGTCGGGCGCCCCGCTTCGAGCACCGGGTCGCCGTGGACGCCGTACTCCGGCATCTTCTGCGGTTCGACGAAGCCCTCGCCGGTGAGCAGCACGGTGTCGGAGAGGAAGCGGGTGAGTTCCGTCAGGTTCTCCGGGCCGCCCTCGACGAGATAGCGCAGCGCCTCCGCGACGACACCGGCGGGCACCGACGACTCGGCCATCAACTCCGCGTCGGGTACCGCCTCTCCGCCGAGCAGCACGGTCGGGATCCCGGAAGCCTTGAGGGCGGCGAGCCCGTCCTCCCAGGCGCGCTTGCCTCCGAGCAGCCGTACGACGGCGATGTTCGCGCCCTCGATGAGTGACGGAAGCTCCTCCGCGACATCGACGCGGGTCGGGTTGCCGATCCGGTACGGAGCGCCGGAGGCACGAGCCGCCAGCAGATCGGTGTCGGCGGTCGACAACAACAACACTGTGCTCATGCGGGTGCTCCCGGTGGAATGAAAGGCAGTCCTGAAGGCGCGCCGGACTCGATGAGCCGCCACAGCGCGTCCGTGTCCGCGTGTTCCTCGATCAGATCGCCGAGCCGGTCGAGCTGCTCCTCGCGCAGCGCCCCGAACGACGTGTCGGCGGCCGGCACGAAGCGGCGGCCCGCGGCGGCCGCCACCTCGCGCAGGAAGGCGCGCCGGAAGCCGTCCGACTCCAGCGAGCCGTGCCAGTGCGTGCCCCAGACGGCGCCGACCCGGCAGCCGTCCAGGAAAGGCTCGCCACCGCTGACTTCGGCGACGCCGTGATGGATCTCGTACCCCTCGACGGGCGCGCCGAGCGCCTCGCCGACGGGCCGGGTGAGGGTCTTCTCGCGTGCGAACCGGACGCGCACGGGCAGCAGCCCGAGGCCGTCGACCGCACCGGCCCTGGACTCGACCTCGTCCTCGATGTGCTCGCCGAGCACCTGGAAGCCGCCGCAGATCCCGAGCACCGGCCGCCCCTCGGCGGCCCTGCGCCGCAGCGCGTCCGCAAGCCCCCGCTCGCGCAGCCACTCCAGCGCCTTCACCGTCCCGCGGGTGCCCGGTACGACGACGAGGTCGGCGTCGGCCAGTTCCTCGGCCCGGTCCACGAACCGCACCACGACGCCCGGTTCGGCGGCCAGCGCGTCCACATCCGTGAAGTTGGACATCAGCGGGACCGCGCACACGGCGACCCGCAGCACGTCCTCGCCGACGGGCGGGGCCACGACGGACTCCCGCACGGCCCCGCGCAGCGAGACGCGCAGCCCGTCCTCCTCGTCGATGCCCAGCCCGTGCTGGAAGGGCAGCACACCGTACGAGGGGCGCCCGGTGAGGTCGCGCAGCATGTCGAGCCCCGGCTCCAGCAGCGAGACGTCCCCGCGGAACTTGTTGACGAGGAACCCGGCGACGAACTCCTGGTCCTCGGGCGACAGCAGCGCGACGGTCCCGAAGAAGGACGCGAAGACGCCGCCGCGGTCGATGTCGCCGACGACGAGCACGGGCAGCCGCGCATTGCGCGCGATCCCCATGTTCACGATGTCCGTCCGCCGGAGATTGATCTCGGCAGGGCTGCCGGCCCCCTCACAGATCACCGCGTCATACGTGCCCCGCAACTCGGCGAGACAGTCCAACACGGTCCCGAGAAGCGCCTGCTGCCGACCTCCGTGGTACCCGCGCGCCGTCATCTCGCCCACCGGCTTGCCCATCAGCACCACCTGGCTGCTGCGGTCACTGCCGGGCTTGAGCAGTACGGGGTTCATCAGCGCGGTCGGCTCCACGCGGGCGGCCTGCGCCTGCATGGCCTGCGCGCGCCCGATCTCGGCGCCCTCGCGGGTGACGAACGAGTTGAGGGACATGTTCTGCGCCTTGAAGGGCGCCACCTTCACGCCCTGGCGCACCAGCCACCGGCAGATCCCGGCGGTCACGACGCTCTTGCCCGCGTCGGAGGTGGTCCCCGCGATCAGCAGCCCGCCGCTCATGACGTGCCTCCCCGTCGTGTCAGGGCGCGTGCGGCGACGCTCACGCCGAGGGCGAGCAGGCCCACCCGGCGCGAGAGCCGTACGGCCCGCTCGATGTCCGTGGTCCGCACCGGCCGTCCTCGGCCGCCCAGCACCGGCCGGTGCTCGACCCGGCCGCCGTACGAGAGAGTGCCCCCGAGGCGCACGCCGAGCGCGCCCGCGAACGAGGCCTCCACCGGACCGGCGTTGGGGCTCGGATGCTTCGGGGCGTCCGCGCGCCAGGCCCGGGCGGCCCCGCGCGGGTTGCCTCCGGCGACGGTGGCGAGCACGGCGGTCAGCCGCGCCCCCGGCCATCCGGCGACGTCGTCGAGGCGCGCGGAAGCCCAGCCGTAGCGCCGGTACTTGGGGGATTTGTGCCCGACCATGGCGTCGAGCGTGTTGATGGCGCGGAACCCGACGAGCCCCGGAACTCCGGCGACGGCGCCCCAGACCAGCGCGCCCACGACGGCGTCGGAGGTGTTCTCGGCGACGGACTCCACGACCGCCCGCGCGATCCCGTCCGCGTCGAGGGCCTGTGGATCCCGGCCGCACAGATGGGGCAGCAGTTCCCGGGCGGTGTCGACGTCCCCGGCTTCGAGCGCCGCGCCGATGGCCCGCGCCTCGCGCCCGAGCGATGTGCCGCCGACGACGGCCCAGGTGGCGGCGGCGGTCAGCGCGACGGAGGCGGCGGGAAAGTTGCGTACGCGGTGGCTTGCGGCGGCCGCGAGGGACACGGCTCCGCCGGCGCACACCAGGGTGTGCAGTGCGCCCCACCCGCGGTGGTCCCGCCACAGCAGCCGCTCCACGGCACCCGCGGCCCGCCCGAACGCGGCGACCGGGTGTCCGCGGCGCGGATCGCCGAGGAGGAGGTCACCGAGGAGGCCGGCGGCGGCGCCGTACGCGAAGACGCGATCGGCACGCATGGGTCAGCCGACCGGCACGTCAGGCAGGGGGGCCGTACTGAAGGCACTGGGGCAGCCGCGCATGGCGATTTGTCCTCACTCAGGGTGTCCGCGCCCTGGTTCGACGAGACCGGCGGTGAGAGTTCCTGGCTCCCGGGGAGTTTCTTCCCCGGTGACAGTGGCGGGACCGCGCCGGATTCACACCGGCTTCCTCTTCTGCCGCCGTACATGGCTCCGGCAGTCCACCATGGGCCGAGAACACCCGTCAACTCGCTGTTGACCTGCGAGGGGAGAGTGTGCGAAGGCCCACATACGGGTGGGGTGCGGGACGCTGTCGCGTCCCGCACCCCACTCGAAGCAATGCTTGATTTACGTGTTCTGTCCGGTTTCTGTCCGGTCGTCAGGCGACGATCAGATAGATCCCGTACGCCACCGCCGCCGCGCACGCCGCGAAGCAGGCGTAGGCGCCGGTGACCGCGAGGGCCGCCGAGTTGCCCTTGGCCGAGGCCGACTCCTGCTTGGAGAGGCCGACGATGCCGAGGGTGAAGAGGCCGACGAGGGCCACGGTGACCACGAGGCTGACTCCGAAGACGGAGCCGAGGGCTGCCCAGTCGATGTCCATGCTGTTCGTTCCTTACACCGTGGCCGGGCGGGTGGGTTCCGCGTCCGGGGACGGGATGGTGGCGGTGAGGTCGTCGGTCACGGTGCCGACCGGGGGCGGGGTGACGGCGGCGATGGCCGTGGTCACCACACCGGCGGGCTCCTCGTCGGCGTCGGCGTTGACGTTGGTGTGGTCGACCACCTGGCGGCGGGAGACCTTCCAGATCACGCCGCAGGAGGCGACGAGGAAGACGGCGACGAGAGCGGTGCCCCAGTCACCGAAGCCGGTCACCCACTCGGCGAGCGCGGCGACGAGCGCGGCGGCCGGCAGAGTCAGCGCCCAGGCGACGAACATCCGGGTGGCGGTGGACCAGCGGACCACGCCGCCCTTGCGGCCGAGGCCCGCGCCCATCACGGAGCCGGAGACCGAGTGCGTGGTGGAGAGCGAGAAGCCGATGTGCGAGGAGGCCAGGATGACCGTGGCCGCGCTGGTCTGGGCGGCGAAGCCCTGCTGCGGCTGGAGGTCGGTGAGGCCCTTGCCCATCGTGCGGATGATGCGCCAGCCGCCCAGAGAGGTGCCGGCCGCGATGGCGAGACCGGCGGAGAGGATGACCCAGACCGGCGGGTCGGAGTCGGGAGCGATCGCGCCACCGGCGACCAGGGCCAGGGTGATGATGCCCATCGTCTTCTGCGCGTCGTTCGTGCCGTGGGCCAGCGAGACCAGGCCCGCGGAGGCGATCTGACCGGCGCGGAAGCCCTTCTCGGTGGACTTGCCACTGGCGTTCCTGCCGAGCCTGTACATCATCCGGGTGGCGATCAGCGCGGCGATGCCCGCGACCAGCGGGGCGGCGACGGCGGGCAGCAGCACCTTGGTGACGAGGACGTCACCGTGCACCGCGCCGGTACCGGCCGAGGCGATGGTCGCGCCGATCAGGCCGCCCATCAGGGCGTGCGAGGAGCTGGAGGGGAGCCCGACGAGCCAGGTCACCAGGTTCCAGAGGATGGCGCCGACCAGCGCCGCGAATATGACCTCCGGCCGTATGCCGGATTCGTCGACGAGGCCCTTGGAGATCGTGTTGGCGACCTCCACCGAGAGGAACGCGCCGACAAGGTTGAGGGCGGCGGACATGGCCACCGCGACCTTGGGCTTGAGTGCGCCGGTCGAGATGGTGGTGGCCATCGCGTTGGCGGTGTCGTGGAAACCGTTCGTGAAATCGAACACGAGAGCGGTGACGATCACGATTCCGAGGAGGAGCGTGATGTGTTCCATTTACCCAGGCTTCTGTTGGACGTCAGTGGCATGGAGACCGTAGGCAACCTGGATGAACGGAAGATGAACTGAGACGGGACGTAGGGTGACTCAAATCGGGGCGCCACTCCTCCGGATGTGCCGCAGGGGTGACGCCCGGTTCGAACTGAGGCGGAATACCGGGTTCCGCTACCCCTTCGCGAACTTCTTGAGCCGGCCCATGGAGCCGTTGAAGAGATTCTGGTCACCCGGCAGGCTGCCGCCGTTGTCGTACTGCCAGAACGTCCAGTACGACCAGCCGGCGGGCAGCGATCCCGCGCCCCCCGAGTCGTAGCGGGCGAGCCACAGGGCGTGGTTCGCGGCGAAGGCGCGGCTGTGGCCGGTGCAGGTGTTCCACCAGCGCGTGGTCGTGTAGATCACCGGACGGCGCCCGGTCTCCCGCTTGACCTCGTTGCTGAACGCGTGGATCCAGTTCACCATGCCGGCCTTGCTCAGCCCGTAGCACTTGTGCTTGCCGCTGTACGGGTTGTACTCGATGTCGAGCGCGGGCGGCAGCGTCCGGCCGTCCGCGCTCCAGGCGCCGCCGTTGCGCACGAAGTACCTCGCCTGGGCGGTGCCGGACGACTTGTTCGGCAGGGCGAAGTGGTAGGCGCCGCGGAGCAGGCCGGCGTTGCGTGCCCCGGAGTACTGCGAGCCGAAATACGGATTGCGATAGGTGCCGCCCTCGGTCGCCTTGATGTAGACGAAACGGGCGCCCTTCGCTTTCGCGCTCTGCCAGTTGACGTTCTTCTGATGCGACGAGACGTCATGTCCCCTGGGCTTGCCCGCGGCCGAGGCGGGCGCCTCGGCGAGGGCGATCCCCCCGACGGCGAGTGCCGTCACGGCCGCCGCGATGACGCGGGCGTGGCGGCGGGACGTTTGGTGATCACGAGCCACATTTCCCCCCGGAATGGTGACGTGCGCGACAAATCCACCAGAGATTACTGGAAGATCATCGAATGCCTGTCGATCGTCGGCCAATCACCGGCAGACGGTGATGTATCCGTATATGCGCCCTTACGGACGCTCGGCTTCCGCCCTAAAGTGACCTCGCCGCCCCCGGCCCGGCACCCACGCCTGGCAGGATCGCGGCATGGCTGAGCGGCGGCGGGACGCAGGGGACGAACGGGGTACGGGGAAGCGGGGCGCGGACGACGAGATCGCGCGAGCGTGGGACGAGCTCGTCGCGACGGCCCGCCGGACGGTGGCCGAGGGGCTGGTCGTCGGGACGTCGGGCAACGTCTCGGCGCGGGTCGGTGACACCGTCCTGGTCACGCCGACGGGAGTGCCGTACGACCGGCTGGCGCCGGGGGACGTCGTCGGGGTCGACCTCGACGGTCGGCAGGTACTCGGTTCGCTGGTTCCGACGAGCGAACTCCCGATGCACCTCGCGATCTACCGCGCCACCGACGCGCGCGCCGTGGTCCACACCCACGCCGCGCACGCGACGGCCGTCTCGACGCTCGTGGGGGAGCTGCCGGCGATCCACTACATGGCGGGCGCCCTCGGCGGACCCGTCCGTGTTGCCCCGTATGCGACATACGGCACCCCGGAGTTGGCCGAGAACATGCTCCGGGCACTCACCGACCGCACCGCCTGCCTCCTCCAGAACCACGGCACGATCGCCTACGGCGCTACCCTCTCGGCGGCCTACGACCGCACAGCCCAGCTCAACTGGATGTGCCAGGTCTGGCTCCTGTCCACCTCGGTCCCCGGCCTCTCCCCGAACCTCCTGACCCCGGCCCAACTGCGCGAGGCGGGGCAGCGCCTGAGCGGGTACGGCCAGCCGGGCTAGCCCCTCGCCCGCCGCGAGGACGCCCGGCCGCGAGGCACGTTCCCGGCGCGGCCCGGCCGACCCGTGCGCGGGCCCGAGCCCACGCACGGCGGCCCGAACGCTCCGCCCACGCTGCGGACCGCGCAGGCGCCCGTCTCCGGGGCGGCCCCACCCGCACCGCGGGCTCAACGCCCACCCACCGCGGGCCTCCGGCCACCCGCCCGCGGGTCCACTCCCACTCGCACCACCCCACCCGCACCTCCCGCCCCACCGGAAGCACGCCCCCACGCGAAGGTGTCCTTCCGCTGGCCGGTAGCGGGCTCCGCCAGGAGACTGGACCCGTGCGCACAGTCAAAGCGACGGCCGCGGCCGTCACCGTTGCCCTGGCCGCGGGCGCAGCCTCCGTGGCGGCGGGCCGGTTCGCCAGCGACGCCGCGCTGAAGGCGCCGCCGGGCAGGCCGCTGCCCACCGAACCCCGGCTCACCGTGCACGCCACGGCCGCCGGCCGGATCTCCCTCACCCGGGACCTGGCCGCGCTGAGACCGGGCATCTACGGCCTCAGCGGCGACGGCTCCCATGCCGTCGTCGGTCCGGTTCTCGACGCCACGCCCCACCCCGCCGACACGGTCGTACGACGGCTGGAGCGCGTCACCCACGGCACGCTGGAACCTGGCGACAAGGTGTGGTTCACCCCGAACGTGCACATCGGCAACCCCAGTTCCGCGCTCGGCCTCGACCACGCCGACGTGGACGTCCCCGGGGAACTCGGCGCCCTGCCCGCCTGGTTCGTGCCCGGCCACCGGGACACCTGGGTGATCACCGTGCACGGTCTGGGCACGACCCGCGAGCACCCCATGAACGTGCTGGAGTTCCTGCACCGCCACCGTTTCCCCGTCCTCGACCTCGCCTACCGCGGCGACCTCGGCGCACCCCGCTCCCCGGACGGCCTCGGCCACCTCGGCGAGACCGAGTGGCGCGACCTGGACGCCGCGATCCGCTACGCCGTGCGCTACGGCGCCGACCACGTCGTCCTGTACGGCTGGTCCACCGGCGCCACCATGGCCCTGCGCGCCGCCGCGCACTCCGCGCTGCGCGAGCGGATCTCCGGCCTGGTGCTGGACTCGCCCGTCCTCGACTGGGAGACCACGCTGCGCGCCCTCGCCACGGCCCGCCGCACCCCCAGCGCCCTGCTGCCCCTCGCGGTCCGCGCCGCCCAGGGCCGCACCGGCCTGTACGGCGAGCGCATCCAGGAGGCCGCCGACCCCGCCCGCCTCGCCCTGCCGACCCTGGTGGTGCACGGCCCCGACGACACCATCGCCCCCTGGGGCCCCTCCCGCCGCCTCGCCCAGCGCCGCCCGAACCTGGTCACCCTGCACACCGTCTCCGGCGCCCCGCACGGCGCCATGTGGAACGCCGACCCCACCGGCTACGAGGAAGCCCTGCGCCGTTTCCTCACCCCCCTGATGTAGACGCCTGATGTAGACGTCCGACACAGAGGTCCGCAGACGCCCCGTCGGACCCGGCCAAGGCCCGGGGCGGGGGTCGGCCGGGACGCCACTCGACCCCTTCCGGTTGGCGCTGCGCCCAACTGATCGCTCACTCGTGTCGAGCGCCCGGAAGGCCCCGTCTGTCCACCGCCCCGTCGCCCGCAGCGGCATTCCGTTTGGGTTTTCGGACTGTCAACCGGAAGACTGCACCTGTGACGTCCCGTAACCCGCGCGACTCCAGGCTCCGACTCGTCAGCCCGCGGCCCCTCGCCGCCGTCCCCCGAGCGGTGACCCAGCGCCGCTCACGCCGCCCCGCGCCCCGGCCCCCCGAGGGCACACCGGCCCCCTCGGAACTGGCCCGCATGGCGCGCACCGGCCTCGCCGGCGCGGCCCGCGTCGCCCGCTGGGCCGACGCCACACTCCGCCCCGGGCGCGACGGTGCGACGCCCGACGGCAAGGGCACCCTCTCCGATGCCACCGCCCAACGGGCCGCCGAGGAACTGGGCCTGACCCCGGCTCAGGTCCGTGCGGACTGGGACACCGCACGCCTCGCGGGCCTCGTCGAGGTGCATGGCGACAGCGCCCGCCCCGGCTGGCGGCTGCGCGCCTGGAACCGCGACGACAGCGCCGTACTGCGCGGCTGGGTCGCCCTCTTCGACGCCTGGTCGCTCGCCCATCCGGAGCCCGCGGACCGCGAGCCCGCCGCCGTCGCCGAGGTCGTCTCCGCGATGCCCCAGGTGCTCTCTTTCCTCCAGCTCTCCGCGGGGCCCGTCCCCGTGGAGCAACTCCTCGACCTCCTCGAACAGCGCGTCACGGAACTGCGCACCGAGCGCTGCGAGGTTCCCTACGGCCCCGAGCCGGCAGCCACCGTCGAGGCCCCCACCGACACCCCGCTCGCCCCTCTCCTCGACTGGGCCCTGCACGCCCTCGCCTCCGTGGGCGCACTCACCTGCGCCGGCGGACACGCCACCCTCACCCCGCTCGGCAGCTGGGCGGTCTGGGTCAAGCTGGAGCAGATCTGCGTGGCCGCGCAGAGCCCCGCCGGGAACATCGAGGCGTCCGCCGAGGACATGCTCCGCGGCTGCGCCCAGCTCCGCCCGAACGCGGCCCGCGCCGAGTACCGCGCCTGGCTCGCCGCCCGCCCTGTCGGCAGCGCGGTCACCGAACTCCTCGACGCCGCCCGCGGCGACGACGCCCTCAGCCGGGGCCTCGCCTTCGAGGCGCTGCGCGTGGTCGGCGCCCCCGCCGAGCCCGATGTGAGCGCCGCGGCCGAGGAGACCTCGCTGCGCCCCTACGCCCTGCTGTGGCTCGCCGAGCACGACGGGCACGACCCCGAGGACGCCCACGAGGTGCTCACCCGCGACGAGGCCACCTGGCTGTGGGTCGACACCGCCGCGGCCGTCGCCGACCACGGCGAGGCGCCGCTGCTCGTGCGCCACCTGGAGTCCGCCGTGCAGCCCACGGTGCCCGCGCTCCTCGACGAGGTGCGCGCCGTCGGCCACCCCCGCACCGTGCAGGTCCTGGTCGCGCTCGCCGCCGCCCACCCCGACCCGGCGCTGGCCAAGGCCGTGCGCCGAGCCGCCTTCCAGGTGCACACCGGAGGGAGCTGAACCCGGGCGTCAGCCCCCTATCTCGGGGGCATACGTGCCGAAGCTCCAGATGTTGCCCTCGACGTCCCGGGCCATGTAGTCCCGTGAGCCGTAGTCCTGGTCCGTCGGGGGCATCAGGATCTCCGCGCCGTGGCTCACGGCGCGCTGGTGATGGGCGTCGACGTCGTCCACGACGATGTACACCCCGCAGGGACCCGCGCTCTTCATCGCCTCGTCGAAGCGGCCGCCGCGGCCCTTCGAGCCGAGCATGACCGCGCCGTTGCCCTGCACCAGCTCGGCGTGCAGCACCGAGCCGTCCTCGCCCTCGTACACCGACAGTTCGGTGAAGCCGAAAGCCTCCGTGAGCTGGGTGATCGCCGCCTTCGCGTCCCCGTACAGCAGTGACGGATAGATGCTCGGGCGCGCCCCGTGCATGCCTGCCATGCCGATCACTTCCTCTCGTCCCGCGGCCGGAATGTGAGCTGCTCCACAGTCTTGCACCGGGCACTGACAACGCCCTGCCGCCGACCTTCCTCTCCCTCAGCGGAAGGTGTTGCACCGCGCCATGTCGCCGGTGCCGTAGCCCTGCTGGAACCACTGCCCGCGCTGCGCGGCCGACCCGTGGGTCCAGGACTCCGGGGTCACCCGGCCCTGGAACCTCTCCTGGATCCGGTCGTCACCGACGGCCGCCGCCGCGTCCAGACCGTCGCGGATGTCGGCGTCCGTGAGGCTGGTGATCAGTGGCCTGCCCGTCGACTCGCTCCTCGTGGTCGTCGCGTGGTGCGCCCACACCCCGGCGTAGCAGTCGGCCTGCAGTTCCACCCGCACCGCGTTGCTGTTCGCGCCGGTCCGCCCGTCCTGCGACCTGCTCAGGGTGCCCATCAGGTCCTGCACGTGATGCCCGTACTCGTGCGCCACCACGTACGCCTGCGCGAACGGCCCCCCGCCGGCGCCGAACTTGGTGCGAAGCTCCTCGAAGAAGCCCAGGTCCAGATAGACCTTGCGGTCGCCGGGGCAGTAGAAGGGCCCGACCGCCGAGGTCGCGGCCCCGCAGGCGGTGCCGACCTGTCGGCTGAAGATCACCGTCGGCGACTGCGCGTACGTACCCCTGCGGCGCTGGAATTCCTGCGTCCAGTAGTCCTGCACGCTGTTGACCACCGCCACGATCCGGCAGTCGTCCTTGGTGTTCGCGTCCTGCCCGGTACGGCAGCTCTGCTGGACCTGTGCGAGGGCGGAGGCGGTCGCCGCGGGCTCGTCGCTGCCGGAGGAGAGCCCGAGCTGATCGGGGCCCACTCCCAAGAGCAGGCCCAGTACCAGGGCGATGAGACCGGCGATGCCGCCGCCGACGGCTCCCCGGCCGCCGGGGATCCGACTGCCGCGCACATCCTGCACCTCGGAGGTGTCCAGGTCGGCGTCGTCGTCGAACTGCATGGGCGCACCACTCTCTGCCGAACGGCTCCGTGCCGCCATCGTCGCCCGCTCCCGGGAGCCCGGCGCCGGGCGGAGGTCCGAACGGGCGATGCGCTGCGGGAGGGGTCCGTCGCCGCCTCGCGACGGGGCGAGCATCACAGTGCCGAACCCCTGCACACCGGAAAAGTGGTTGCACGGCCCCGTTAGACTTGGCCCATGGCCATTCTCCTCGCGCATTAGACGGCGGGAACGTCCTCAGCCGTCCACCCCGCCAACGACCTGCCCTGGAGTCTGTCCGTGATCTCCGCCTCCGGTATCGAGCTGCGCGCCGGCGCCCGCATCCTCATCGAGTCCGCCACCTTCCGCATCACGAAGGGCGACCGCATCGGCCTGGTCGGTCGCAACGGCGCGGGCAAGACGACCCTCACCAAGGTCCTCGCAGGTGAGGGCCAGCCGGCCGCCGGCGCCGTCACCCGCTCCGGCGAGGTCGGCTACCTCCCGCAGGACCCGCGCACCGGCGACCTCGACGTGCTCGCCCGCGACCGCGTCCTGTCCGCGCGCGGCCTGGACGTCCTGATCCGCAAGATGCGGGAGAACGAGCAGCGCATCGCCAACGGAAGCGGTGCCACCCGCGAGAAGGCGCTGCGCCAGTACGAGCGCCAGGAGACCGAGTTCCTCACCAAGGGCGGGTACTCCGCCGAGGCCGAGGCCGCCACCATCGCGGCCGCGCTCAACCTGCCCGACCGGGTGCTCGGCCAGCCCCTGCACACACTCTCCGGTGGTCAGCGCCGCCGTATCGAGCTGGCCCGCATCCTGTTCTCCGACGCGGACACCCTGCTGCTCGACGAGCCCACCAACCACCTCGACGCCGACTCGATCGTCTGGCTGCGCGACTACCTGAAGACGTACCGCGGCGGCTTCATCGTGATCTCCCACGACGTCGACCTCGTCGAGACGGTCGTCAACAAGGTCTTCTATCTGGACGCCAACCGCGCCCAGATCGACGTCTACAACATGGGCTGGAAGCTCTACCAGCAGCAGCGCGAGGCCGACGAGAAGCGCCGCAAGCGCGAGCGGCAGAACGCCGAGAAGAAGGCCGCCGCCCTGCACTCGCAGGCCGACAAGATGCGCGCCAAGGCCACCAAGACCGTCGCCGCGCAGAACATGGCCAAGCGCGCCGACCGGCTGCTCGCCGGGCTCGACGCGGTGCGGGTCTCCGACAAGGTCGCCAAGCTGCGCTTCCCGGAGCCCGCGCCCTGCGGCAAGACCCCGCTCATGGCCGAGGGCCTGTCGAAGTCGTACGGCTCGCTGGAGATCTTCACCGACGTCGACCTGGCCATCGACAAGGGCTCCCGCGTCGTCATCCTCGGCCTCAACGGCGCCGGGAAGACCACGCTCCTCAGGCTCCTCGGCGGTGTCGAGACACCCGACACCGGAGGGGTCGTCGAGGGCCACGGCCTCAAGCTCGGCTACTACGCGCAGGAGCACGAGACCCTCGACCCGGAGCGCACGGTCCTGGAGAACATGCGCTCCGCCGCCCCCGACCTGGACCTGGTCGAGGTCCGCAAGACGCTCGGCTCGTTCCTGTTCTCCGGCGACGACGTCGACAAGCCCGCCGGGGTCCTCTCCGGCGGCGAGAAGACACGTCTCGCCCTCGCCACCCTCGTGGTCTCCTCGGCGAACGTCCTCCTGCTCGACGAGCCGACGAACAACCTCGACCCGGCCAGCCGCGAGGAGATCCTCGGCGCGCTGCGCACCTACAAGGGCGCCGTCGTCCTCGTCACCCACGACGAGGGCGCCGTCGAGGCGCTCCAGCCGGAGCGCATCATCCTGCTGCCCGACGGCGTCGAGGACCTGTGGGGCGCCGACTACGCCGACCTGGTCGCCCTCGCCTGACCCGGGGCGACCCCTTCCCGGGCCCCCTGTAAGGGGTCATCCGGCAGGTCATCCCTTCTTGATCGAATGACTGATCCACTGCGTATGGATCATTCGGCCGATCCGTGATCCATCATCTGTGTGAGATCTCCTCGTACCGAGGTGTGTCCTACATCGAATTCACGGCCGAGCCCTTTGCCGCCAAGGGCTCGGCCGTCGTGCGTCGCTGACCTGCTGTTTTGCGGAACCACTCGTTCGGCCGTACGGACAGGGCCCTGCGGAAGGTCGTATTCCGTTCGTGGGGACCGGCTCCTGTCGTCAAAACCTTGTCTTACGGACCTTGCCGAATGGGTGGCCATGAAGGCCGGGAGGGGTGATCATGAGAAGTCCAGAGCGCACTTCCCATGAGGAGGCACGGGTGGCCGAGACTCTGAAGAAGGGCAGCCGGGTAACCGGCGCCGCGCGCGACAAGCTCGCGGCAGACCTGAAGAAGAAGTACGACTCCGGTGCGAGCATCCGAGCGCTGGCCGAAGAGACCGGCCGCTCGTATGGCTTCGTGCACCGGATGCTCAGCGAGTCGGGTGTCACGCTCCGAGGGCGTGGCGGCGCGACGCGGGGCAAGAAGGCCGCCTCGGCCTGAGGCCGGGCGTCCCCATCGGCTTCGGTGGTGACCACCCGGTCGGTCGGTTGATCGGCCGGGTGGTTACTGTGCAGTCACTTAAGGATGTCCTCGTACGGTTCGCCGGCAGGCGGGTCGTACGGGATCCGATCTGACCGCACCCATCGGAGGCGCCCCATGGCTTCGTTCGGCACGGACCTCGGTCCGGTACTCGACAAGGACGGCGTACGGCTCACCGTCGACGAGGCGATCGCCACGGTGACGCTGGCCAACCCGGCCAAACGCAACGCTCAGAGTCCCGCGCTGTGGCGGGCGTTGACGGAAGCCGGGCGGCTGCTGCCGGGCACCGTCCGTGTCGTGGTGCTGCGTGCGGAGGGCAAGTCGTTCTCCGCGGGGCTCGACCGACAGGCGTTCACGCCCGAGGGTTTCGACGGCGAGCCGTCGTTCATCGACCTCGCGCGCGGCGCCGATGCCGAACTCGACGCGACCATCGCCGAGTACCAGGAGGCGTTCACCTGGTGGCGGCGCAGCGACATCGTGTCCATCGCCGCCGTGCAGGGGCACGCCATCGGCGCGGGTTTCCAGCTCGCGCTCACCTGTGACCTGCGCGTCGTCGCCGACGACGTGCAGTTCGCCATGCGCGAGACCAGCCTCGGCCTCGTCCCCGACCTCACGGGCACCCACCCCCTGGTGAGCCTCGTGGGGTACGCCCGCGCGCTCGAGATCTGCGCGACGGGCCGCTTCGTCCACGCCGAGGAGGCCGAGCGCACCGGCCTGGCCAACCTCTCCGTGCCCGCCGACCAGCTCGACGACGCCGTACGCGATCTGGCGTCCGCGCTTCTCGCCGCGCCTCGCGACGCGGTTGTCGAGACGAAGGCACTCCTGCGCGGCGCCCAGGACCGCACCTACGAGGACCAGCGCACCGCCGAGCGAGCGGCCCAGGCACGACGCCTGCGGGACCTGGCCGGCGTCGGCGAATAGCACTGCCCCCGCCGGACGGGCCCTAGCCCACCGCCGTCACCAGCACGGCCACCGAAGGGTGGTCCGGCAGGGCGGCGGTGACCGTGGTGCGGACCTCGTGCGTCACGTCGAGGGTGCGCAGGTGGGGTGCGACCGCCAGTTCGACGCGGACGTGCCGGCGGGGCAGGGCGGCTTCCGGGCCGGGGCGGTCCTCGATGTGCACGGCACGGCCGAGGCCGCCCAGGACGCCGGTCAGACGCGTCACGCCCGGGACGGAGAGCGCGGCGGCGGCCACCCGGGACTCGTCGGTGTCCGCGATGTCCTCCGGCGCGCGGCCAGGGGGCGCCGCCGGCTCCTTGTCCGCGCCGGTGACGACGGGTTCCTCGCTGTCCAGCAGCCCCGTCACCCGCAGGTCCACGTCCGTGACCGTCAGGCCCAGCCGCTCCGCAGCGGCTGCGGCGAGGGCGGCGCGGAGACGGGCCGCGGTCACCGGGAGCGGCTCGCCCCCCGGAGCCGTGGGGTCCGCCGAGGCCGCGAACTCCGCGCCGACGCGCAGCGGGCCCGGCGGCAGCGCGCTCGGAGGCGGCGGTACGACGGCGGCCGCGGGAGTGTCCGCCGGATCGGCGAGGGCAATCCGCAGCGCGCCGAGCCGCACACCGCGCACAGCGGCCGCCGCGCGCCGCAGCACCGCCCCGGCCGCCTCCTCCGTGATCCAGGCGCCGTCACCCGGCCCGCCTAGCGGCAGCACCCTGCCGACCCCGAGCTGTTGCCTCACCGCACGTGTCCATTGATCCGCCGTCATTCCTCCAGCCTGCCGCATCCCTGGCGCGCGACCGGGCAACCCCACCTACTGTGGGCAAAGGAGGACAACCGGAGACGACCGGAAGGGACGTACGGCGATGACCGACATGACCGAACGAAAGCGACCGGAGACTCCTGAGGGCGAGACGGAACAGCTGGGGACCCGTAAGCCCACCAGGCGCGGCGGAGGCGATCCCGCCACCCGGGGACGGACCACGATCGCCGACGGTGTCGTGGAGAAGATCGCCGGGCTGGCCGCCCGAGACGTCCCCGGCGTCCATGCGATGGGCAGCGGACTGAGCCGGACCTTCGGAGCGGTGCGCGACAGGGTGCCCGGTGGCACGAAATCCGTCACCCGGGGTGTCAAGGTCGAGGTCGGCGAGCTGCAGACCGCGCTCGACCTGGAGATCGTCGTCGACTACGGGGTGTCCATCGCGGATGTCGCCCAGGCCGTACGGGAGAACGTGATCGCGGCCGTGGAGCGCATGACGGGCCTCGAAGTCGTCGAGGTCAACATCGCCGTCAGCGACGTGAAGCTGCCGGACGAGGAGGACGACGAGCCCGAGTCCCGGCTCCAGTGACACCCCGGCCACCAGACCGCTGAGGAGCGCACCATGAGCACAGCCGTGATCGGCATGATCGCCGGAATGGCGCTGGGCTTCGCCGGCTACTTCGGCGGATTCGGGGCCTTCCTGCTGGTGGCCGCGCTGGGCGCCATCGGCTTCGTCGTCGGACGGTTCCTGGAGGGGGACCTGGACGTCGGTGACTTCTTCCGCACCCGCCACGACCGGCGCCGGTGACCCCCGTGACCGATCGGCCCGGTGAGACCCGTCGGCCCCCGCCGGCCGTCGCCGCGGCCGAACGCGGCGCGACCCGCATCGCCGACCGCGTCGTCGCCAAGATCGCCTCGCAGGCGGCCCGCGAGGCGCTCGACGTGCTGCCCCCCGGCGCCGTACCCCCGCACGCCACCGTCGTCGTGCACCACGAAAGTGTCCGTGTCCGCGTCAGCGTCGAACTCGGCTACCCCGCCGACATCGGTGGCCGGTGCAACGCGGTGCGTCGCCAAGTCGCCGAGCGGGTAAAGGCGTTGGCGGGGATGGAAGTGCCGGAGGTGGCCGTCCGCGTGGAGCGACTGCACCTGAGAGCGGCACCCGGCGCGGCAGAGGGGAGGACGCGATGACCGAGCCCCAGGGCTCCGAGAACCCGTCCGAGAACAGTACCCAGCGGCTTCCCGTCCTGGAGAAGACCGCCGAGAGCGAACTCGGCCAGTCGGCCTCCGCGGCGGCGTACGAACCGCTGCCCACGATGGACGACGAGGACGGCGGCGAAGGCCGGTTCTGGTCGGCGCGCCGCGTCCCCGCGGGAATCCTCGCGCTGCTGATCCTGGCCGGCGCGGGCGTCCTCCTCTACGACATCGCCGCCGTCCGGGCCGACCATCCCGCCATGGAGTGGCGCCGGACCCTCGCCCGGCAGCTCGCCGAACGCCCCCTCGACGACACCTGGGTGCTCGTCGGAGCCGGCGTCGCGACCGCTCTCGGGATCTGGCTGCTCGTGCTCGCGGCCACCCCCGGACTTCGCGACGTACTGTCCATGCGGCGCGCCCACGCCGACGTACGGGCCGGGCTGCACCGCGGCGCCGCCGCGACGGCGCTGCGCGACCGGGCCATGGAGGTCTCCGGGGTCCAGTCGGTCCGGGTCCGCGTGGGGCGCTCCCGGGTCGACGTCCGCGCGGTCTCGCACTTCCGTGAACTCGACGACGTAAGGGCCGACTTGGACACCACGCTCGCTGACGGCATCCGGGGGCTCGGGCTGTCCCGGCGGCCCGCCCTGTCGGTGCACGTCGGGCGTCCCGGCCGGAAGGGGTGAGCGCGATGCTCAGGATCGTCAACCGCGTCCTGCTCGGGTTCGCCGGGCTGGTCCTCGTGCTGCTCGGCGGCTCCGTGCTCGCCGTGGGACTCGGGCTGAAGCCGCCGTCCTGGTGGATCCACGACGGCCGGCACGACGTGCTGCTGAGCGACGCCGAACGCACCCGCTGGCGGGACGACGGCTGGTGGTGGCCGACCGTCATCGCCGTACTCGCCGTCTGTGTGCTGCTCGCCCTGTGGTGGCTGACCGCGGTGCTGCGCCGGCGCCGGCTCGCGGAGGTGCTCGTCGACACCGGCGACGGAGAGGGGGCGCTGCTGCGCGGCCGGGCCCTGGAAGGCGTACTCGCCGATGAGGCAGGGCAGTTGGACGGTGTCCAGCGGGCGCAGGTCCTGCTGACCGGGCGGCGCAGCAGCCCGGAGACCCGGGTGCAGCTCCTGCTGGAACCCCATGTGGACCCCGGCCGGGCCCTGCACTCGCTGACCACGGAGGCCCTCGCCCACGCACGGGACTCGGCCGGACTCGCCGCCCTCCCCGCGGAGGTACGCCTCCGCGGGGTCAAACACCGGGCCGAGCGGGTGAGCTGATGCGCCGGGTCTAGAACCCGGCGCGCATGCCGCCGTCCACCGGCAGCATGATGCCCGTCAGATACGACGCCGCCGGTGAGAGCAGGAACGCGGCCGCGCGGCCGAACTCCTCCGGGGTGCCGTAGCGGCGCAGCGGGATGCGGGACTCGTTGGCGGCGCGAGTGGCCTCCGGGTCGGCGGAGTAGCCGTCGAGTTCGCGGACGCGGTCGGTGTCGATGCGGGACGGGAGCAGGCCGATCACGCGGATGCCGCGCGGGCCCAGCTCGTCCGCGAGGGACTTGGCGAAGCCCGCGAGGCCGGGGCGCAGACCGTTGGAGATGGTCAGGCCCGGGATCGGCTCGTACACCGAGCCGGAGAGCACGAAACCGATGACACCGCCCTCGTCGAGTTCCGCCGCGGCCGCCCGGGCCAGCCGTACGGCCCCCAGGAAGACGGACTCGAACGCGGCCGTCCACTGCTCGTCGGTGTTGTCGGCGACGAACCCGGGCGCCGGGCCGCCGACGCTGATCAGGATGCCGTCGAAGCCGCCGAAGTGCTCACGCGCGGCCGCGATCAGCCGGGCCGCGGCCGCCGGGTCGGCGTTGTCCGCGGCCACCCCGACCGCGTTCGGGCCGAGCGCGGACGCGGCGTCGGCGACGCTCTTCTCGTCCCGCCCCGTGATGATCACCTTCGCGCCGTCGGCGACGAGCTCACGCGCGGCGGCGCTGCCCAGGCCACGGGTGGCCCCCGTGACGACGTACACCCGGTCCTTCAGTCCAAGATCCATGGCCTCTATCCTGCCTCGTCGGCACTGGACGCCCCATCCTGCCCCTCCTCGTGGAAGAGGGCGAGGGCCGTGTTCACCAGACCGATGTGGCTGAACGCCTGCGGGTAGTTGCCGAGTTGGCGGCCACTGACGGGGTCGTACTCCTCCGAGAGCAGGCCGACGTCGTTGGCGACGCCCACCACGCGGTCGAACAGCTCCCGGGCCTCCTTCGTGCGGCCCGTCATGTGCAGCGCGTCGGCGAGCCAGAACGAGCAGACCAGGAACGTTCCCTCGCTGCCCGGCAGCCCGTCGACGACCGTCTCCTCGGAGCTGTAGCGGCGCATGAACCCGGCGTGGCCCAGTTCCTCGCGCACCGCGTCGATGGTGCCGATCACCCGTGGATCGTCGGGCGGCAGGAAACCGACGCGCGGGATGAGCAGCAGCGCGGCGTCCAGCTCCCGCGAACCGTAGGCCTGCGTGAAGGTGTTCCGCTCGACGTCGAAGCCCCGCTCGCACACCTCGCGGTGCACCTCCTCGCGCATCGCGCGCCAGCCGTCCAGGTCGCCGCGCAGCTTCGGATCGCCCTCCAGGGTGCGCACCGCGCGGTCGGCGGCCACCCAGGCCATCACCTTCGAGTAGACGAAGTGGCGGCGCCCGCCGCGCACCTCCCACAGCCCCTCGTCCGGCTGCCGCCACGCCGTCTGCAGGAACTCCATCAGCGCGCACTGAAGCCGCCACATGTGCGGCTTCACGGACAGGCCCGACTCCCGGGCCAGCGCCAGCGAGTCCATGACCTCGCCGTACACGTCCAGTTGCAGCTGATTCACGGCGTCGTTGCCGATCCGGACCGGAGCCGAGCCCGCGAAGCCGGACAGCCACCCCAACTCCTGCTCGGGAAGGCGGCGCTCCCCGGCGATCCCGTACATGATCTGCAGATCGGCCGGATCGCCCGCCACCGCGCGCAGCAGCCAGTCGCGCCAGGCCTCGGCCTCGTCGTGGTAACCCGCCGACAGGAGCGCGCCGAGGGTCAGGGTGGAGTCGCGCAGCCAGCAGTAGCGGTAGTCCCAGTTGCGGACGCCGCCGAATTCCTCCGGCAGCGAGGTGGTGGGGGCGGCCACGATGCCGCCGGTCGGCTGGTACGTGAGGGCCTTGAGGGTGATCAGGGAGCGGACGACGATGTCCCGGTACGGCCCGTCGTAGCGGCAGCGGGCCGCCCACTCCTGCCACTCCTCGACACTGCAGCGCAGCGCGTCGTACGGGTCCATGAGCGGCGGACGCGGCTCGTGCGAGGGATGCCAGGTGAGTACGAAGGCGACCTTCTCGCCCTCGGCGACCGTGAACTCCGAGTGCGTACCGAAGTCCTTGCCCCAGGTGTGCACCTGGGGCTCACTGCGCAGCCACACCGAGTCCGGGCCCGCGATCGCCACGCGATGGCCGTTCGCCCTGCGCATCCACGGCACGATCGAGCCGTAGTCGAAGCGCAGCCGGATCGTGCTGCGCACCGTCACACGGCCGCTGAGGCCCTCCACGACGCGTACGAGATCGGATGCCTTGTCGCGCTGCGGCATCAGGTCGGTGACACGGACCGCGCCCTCGTCGGTCTCCCACTCGGAGTCGAGCACCAGGGTGTCCGGCCGGTAGGCGCGCCGGGTGCAGAGGCCCGCCCCCTTCGGTGCGATCCGCCAGTGGCCGTTGTCCTTGTCGCCCAGGAGCGCCGCGAAGCAGGCTCCCGAGTCGAACCGTGGCAGACAGAGCCAGTCGACGGAGCCGTCGCGCCCCACCAGGGCAGCGGTCCGTTCGTCGCCGATGAGCGCGTAGTCCTCGATACGTCGATGCACGTGTGCCGGGTTCCCTGCGGCGGGCGGGCGCAATCCGTGCAAGGGCCGGGAGGGTGACACGGGCGCTCCTGAGGCTCGGGCTGTCCCGGCGTCAGACGGCGACGGGAGCTTCTTCCACTGCTTCCTTCGCGGCGGCCTCCTCGCGGTCCCGGCGTTCGCGGCGGGCCAGGACCACCCAGCCGACGGGGACGCCCGCCGAGAACAGCCACCACTGGATGGCGTACGCCATGTGCGGGCCGATGTCGCTGTGCTCGGGGTCGGAGAGCAGCTCGGGGGAGTTGTGCGCGGGTTCGGGCGAGGTCTGCTCGATGTACCCGCCGAGGACCTGCTTGCCGAGCGACTTCGCCTGCTGCTCGCTGTTGATCAGCATGACCTGGCGGTCGGGCAGGCCCTGGACGTTCTTGATGCCGCTGTCGGCGGTCGTCTCGTCGGCCATCAGCCGCCCGGTGACGGTGATCTCGCCCTTCGCGGGCTTCGGGATCTTCGGGAACGCGGTCTGCGCGCCGTCCGCCGGGATCCAGCCGCGGTTGACCATGAGCACCCGGCCGTCGTCGAGGACGAACGGCGTCAGGACGTGGAAGCCGACCTCGTCGTCGGAGTTCGTGCGGCGCCGGACGACGACCTCGTGCGCGGTGTCGAAGGTGCCCTTCGCGGTGACGCGGCGATAGAGGTCGTCGTGCCTGATGTGGTGCCCGGGGGAGGTCAGCGACTCGGCGGGCACCGGCTTCGCGGACAGCGAGTTGGAGATCACCTTGTTCAGGGCGACCTTGTGCTCGTGCCGGTGCAGCTGCCAGAAGCCCAGTTTGATCATGGTCGGGATCAGCAGAAGCGTCACGAGGGTGAGGATCACCCACTGCCGGGACAACAGGAAGCGGTACACCCCATTGACGGTACTCGGGGCGAATCGGCTCCCGACGGGAGGGTCCCGTCGAGAGCCGCGGGCCCGCTGGTGCGGGGCTCACACCTTGTCGACGATCCCCACCTTCCCCTCGGCGCGGGCGCAGTGCGCGCCGCAGAACCAGTGGCCCTCGACCTCGACTCCCTGGCCGATGACCTGGACGCGACAGTGCTCGCAGATGGGGGCCATCCGGTGGATCGCGCAGGAGAAGCAGTCGAAGACATGCACCGCGCCCTGCGCGTGCACCTCGAACGTCATGCCGTAGTCATTGCCACATACTTCGCATCTCGCCATGCGCCACAGGGTGGGGTGCCGACGCGGCCCGGGCGAGCGGGCGCCGGGCGAGTCGCCCGGCAATCACCCGTACGTCCGTCAGCGGGACCGCGATCACGCCGGTGACGCCGGCTCCACGTCCCGCAGCAGCTGACCGAAGGCCGCCTCGTCGATCACCGGGGTGCCGAACTGGCGGGCCTTGACCACCTTGGAGGTGGCCGAGTCCGGGTCGTTGGTGACGAGGAGGCTGGTCAGCCGGGACACGCTCGTCGCGACATGGAGCCCGGCCTCGACGGCGCGGTCCTCCAGCAGTTCGCGGTCGACCGAGGTGTCCCCGGAGAACGCGACCCGCATGCCCTGCTTGAGCGGTTTGCCGTCTTCGTAGCGACCTGGGTTGGGATGGGGGCATGCGGGACGTTTGCGTGAAGGGCGCCAACTGGTCGGCCGGTAGCCCCCGGAGGACTGCTGACCGATCCGCGGGGAGGTGCTGTCGGACCACTCCTTGAGCGGCAGGCACTCCAGCAGCGGCAGCCGTACCCCGCCGCGGGCGGCGGCGCGCAGGCTGGGCCGGAACGCCTCGGCGAGCACGCGCGCGTCGTCCAGCGCGTGGTGCGCGCGCTGCTGGACGACACCGAAGTGCGCGGCGAGCGACTCCAGCTTGTGGTTGGGCAGCGGAAGCCCCAGCTCCTTGGAGAGGGCGATGGTGCACAGCCGCTGCCGCACCGGCGCCTCGCGCTGCGCACGCGCGTACTCCCGGGCGATCATCGACCAGTCGAAGACCGCGTTGTGCGCGACGAGCACGCGGTCCGCGAGGCGGCCGGCGAACTCCTCGGCGATGTCCGGGAAGAGGGGCGCCCCCTCCAGCATCTCGGTCGTCAGACCGTGGATCCAGACCGGGCCCGGGTCCCGCTCCGGGTTGACCATCGTGTACCAGTGGTCCTCGACCTCGCCGCGCGCGTCCAGCCGGTAGACGGCGGCCGAGATTATCCGGTCGTCCCGGGCCAGGCCGGTGGTCTCCACGTCGACGACCGCGTACCCCTGTGGATACGCGGCCGGCCAGGAGGCTGGGGACGCTGCGGTCGTCAGGTCTTCGAGCATGGTCCCTGAGGATACGGGCCATGACTGACAGCGCCGTAGCCGCCGTCCTGGAACGGGGGGCCTTCGTGGCTCGTCGGGCGGCCACGCGCGCGTGGAGCCCGCAATCGCGCCGGGCTGTCACGGAGTTGACGGCCCCGCCCCGGCAGCAAGATCCACTCCGGGCTCATCTCCGCGGCCCCGGACCCGCCCCCGGCCCGAGCAGCGACTCCACCAGCGCCCGTACGGAGACGGTGAACAGCCTCTCCTGGTCCACCGGGCGGGCCAGCGCGCGGGCCAGTGCCCCGTCGTCCCCGGCGGCGCCCGCGTCCCACAGCTCCTCCTCGGCGGGCCGCTGCACGGGAGCGCGTTCGCGGTTGCGCTCGACCAGGACGAAGCCGACGACCTGGAACTGCACCGCACGTACCGCCTCGGCGGCGCGGGCGCCCCGCAGCCCCGCCGCGTGCACCTCGCGCACCAGCACCTGCTGGGCGGGCAGGAACATCCGCTCCGTCAGACCGCGCTCGTGCACCATCGCGACGAGGTGCGGATGGTCGCGCAGCCGCCGGCGCAGGGCGCGCGCCACGGACACGACGCGCTGCGCCGGTGTGCGCCCGGCGGGGCGGATCTCGCCGAGGTCGGCGACGGTCCGCTCGACGAGCGCGTCGAGCAGGGACTCGCGGTTGCCGACGTGCCAGTAGATCGAGGTGACGGCGGTGCCCAGCTCCGCGGCGAGCTTGCGCATCGTCAGGGACTCGGGACCGTGCTGCTTCACCAGGTTCGCGGCGGTCTCCAGGACTTCTTCGCGGGTGAGTGCCGGTCTCGCCATGGTGCCCCCAACTCTCGCTCGTGCACGCGTATTTACCCATCGCGCACTGTGCTGTAACTCTGTTACAGACCCCCGGTGAGAGGCACGACCTACGAAGGGCGGCACACATGGCACGAGTGCGGTACGGCGCGCGGACCGAGGCGGAGATCGCGGCCGCGCGCACCGCGAGCTCCAGGCTCCCCGACATCTGGTCCACCGGAGTGGTGGCCGTCTGGGAGAGCGATCCCGACGCGGTCGCGGCGGTCCTGCCGCCCCCGCTCAAACCCACCGGGCGCCCCCTGGTGCGGGTCAACATCAGCAGGGTCGACCTGCCCGGATACCCGCTCGGTGCGGGCTCGTTCGGCGTCGCCGCCCAGCACGACGGTGTCGAGGGCTGGTATCCGCTGGTCATGCCGATGACCCACGAGCGGGCGCTGATCGGCGGGCGCGAGGTCTTCGGGGAGCCCAAGAAGCTCGGCGAGGTGACGGTCGAGCGCGACGGCCTCGTCGTACGCGCCGCACTCGCCCGGCACGGCATCGCGTTCGTCGAGGTGCGCGGCGCGGTGAGCGGAGCCCTGCCGCTGCCCGAGCCGACCCGGAAGACCGACTTCTACTTCAAGTTCCTTCCCGCGGTGGACGGTTCGGGCTTCGACGCCGACCCCGTCCTGGTGCACTGCGTGCGGGGCGAGAAGGTGCGCAAGCTGGAGCGCGTCACCGGGGACGTCGTGCTGCGCGAGTCGATGTACGACCCGGTCGCCGACCTCCCCGTACGCGAACTCGTCGAGATCACCATCGGCGAGAAGACCACCGACCAGCAGGGCCGGGTCGTCGAACGGGTCAGCGGGCAGGCCCTGTTGCCCTACATCCACCAGCGCTACGACGACCCGCAGCAGATCCTCGACGGGCCGCCCGCGGGGAGTGTCTGATGCGGCTGCGGGAGGGACAGGTCGCGGTCGTCACGGGCGCGGCGAGCGGTATCGGGCTCGCCATGGCGCGCCGGTTCGCGGCGGACGGGCTGAAGGTGGTCCTCGCCGACGTCGAGGAGGGCGCGCTGGAGAAGGCCGCCGCGGGGCTGCGAGAGGACGGGGCCGTCGTGCACGCGCGCGTGGTGGACGTCGGGGAGCGCGCGCGGGTGCTGGCGCTCGCCGAGGACGTCTACGACCGGTTCGGCGCGGTGCACGTGCTGTGCAACAACGCGGGCGTCGGCTCCGGCGCCGAGGGCCGCATGTGGGAGCACGACCCGAATGACTGGAAGTGGGCCTTCGCGGTCAACGTCTGGGGTGTCTTCCACGGCATCCAGGCCTTCGTTCCCCGGATGATCGCCTCGGGGGAGCCGGGGCACGTCGTCAACACCTCGTCGGGCGACGGCGGGATCGCCCCGTTGCCCACCGCCTCCGTGTACGCCGTCACCAAGGCGGCCGTCGTGACGATGACCGAGTCGCTGTACGCGCATCTGAAGGCGGAGCACGCGCGCGTGGGTGCCTCCGTGCTCTTCCCGGGACCCCACATGCTCCGCACGGGCCTGTGGGAGTCGCACCGCAACCGGCCCGAGCGGTACGCGAAGGAGAGGCCGCGCAAGACGCCGTACCGCAGCCTCGGCCAGTGGGAGGCCGCGATGAAGGAGGCCGGCCACGAGGTGATGTTCACGCCGGTCGAGGAGGTCGCCGACCTGGTCGCGGACGGCATCGCGGCGGACCGCTTCTGGCTGCTGCCCGAGAGCGAGCACAGCGACCGGCAGATCCGCGCGCGGTCGCAGTCGATGCTCGACCGGGCCGACCCGTCGTACTTGGAGAACTTCATCCTCGACTGAAGGACCACCGAAGGACTGAGGAGGCTGTTGTGACCGGCCAGGACCCGTACCTGATCATCTCCTCCGACTGCCACGCCGGGCTGCCCACCGAGGAGTACCGGCCCTATCTGGACGCCCGTTTCCACCGGGACTTCGACGACTTCCTCGCGGGGCGCGACCGGCGCCGCGAGGAGATGACGCGCCTGGGCATCCGCAACGAGGCGTTCGCGAGCAAGTGGTTCCACGACAACGAGGAGGGGCTGCGCGGCGGTTGGGAGTCCGCGCAGCGCCTCAAGGAGCTCGACGGCGACGGTGTGGCCGCCGAGGTCGTCTTCCCGGACGCCGACGCCGTGGACAGCCAGACCGCCGCGCCCTTCGGTGTGGGCCTCGGCCTCTCCGGCGACCAGGACCCGGACCTCGGCATGGCGGGCGCCCAGGCGCACAACCGCTGGCTGGCGGAGTTCGTCGGGCAGCACCCCGAACGGCACTGCGGTGTCGCCCTGTTGCCCGTCACCGCCGAGCCCGCGCGTGTGGTCGCCGAGGTGTACCGGGCCAAGGAGTCGGGCCTCGGCGCCCTGATGATCCCCTCCATGTGGGTCGACAAGGAGCCGTACCACGACCGCCGTTACGACCCCGTGTGGGCGGCGGCGGCCGAGTGCGGGATGCCGGTGATGACCCACTCCGGGGCGGCGCCGCGCCACGAATACGGCGACCATCTGGGCATCTACGTCAGCGAGGTGACCTGGTGGCCCGCCCGGCCGCTGTGGTTCCTGCTCTGGTCCGGTGTCTTCGAGCGCCATCCGGGCCTCAAGTTCGGTGTCGCGGAGTCGGGTTGCTGGTGGCTCCCGAACCTGCTGTGGTTCATGGACCGCCTCTATCTGGGCGCGCACGGCGGCAAGAAGCTGTCCCCCTTCGCGGAGTTGAAGCGTCCGCCGCACGAGTACCTCGACCGCCAGGTCTTCATCTGCGCGACCAACACCAAGCGCCGTGAACTGGCCCAGCGCTACGAGATCGGCGTCGACAACATCCTCTGGGGCAGCGACTTCCCGCATCCCGAGGGCACCTGGCCCGACACGCGCGCGTGGCTGTCGCGGACCTTCCACGACATCCCCGTCGCCGAGACGCGCCGGATGCTCGGCCTGGCGGCGGCGGACGTCTTCGGCTTCGACACGCAGAAGCTGGCGCCGCTGGCCCGCCGCATCGGCCCCACCCCGGCCGACCTCGGCCAGAGCGCCGACCAGAGCGCCGTCGAGGCGTCCTGGGCCCGCTCGCGCGAGGTCGGCCGCCACTGGCTGACCGACCACGACTTCCCGGTACTGGGGGCGACTTCATGACCGACCGCTACACGGTGATCTCCGCCGACTGCCACGCGGGCGCCGATCTCCTCGACTACCGGCCGTACCTGGCCAAGGAACACCACGACGCGTTCGACGCCTGGGCGGCCACCTACGTCAACCCGTACGAGGATCTGCTCGCCGACACGGCCGACAAGAACTGGAACTCCGAGCGGCGCCTCGCCGAGCTGGAGCGGGACGGGATCGTCGCGGAGGTCATCTTCCCGAACACGATCCCGCCGTTCTTCCCGTCCGCGTCCCTGATGGCACCGGCGCCCACGGCCGAGGAGCTCGCACTGCGGTGGGCGGGCCTGCGGGCCCACAACCGCTGGCTGGCGGACTTCTGCGCGGCCGCGCCGGGCCGCCGGGCGGGCGTGTGCCAGATCCTCCTGAACGACGTCGAGGAGGCCGTGAAGGAGATCCGCTGGGCCGCGGGCGCGGGCCTCAAGGGCGGGCTCCTGCTGCCCGGCACACCGCCGGGCTCGGGCCTGCCCGAGCTGTACTCGTCGGCGTACGACCCGATCTGGGCCGTCTGCGCCGAGCTGGGCGTGCCGGTGAACCACCACGCGGGCTCGGCCTCACCGCCGCTGGGCGACGAGCCCGCCGCCCGCGCGGTCTTCATGGTGGAGACCACCTGGTTCTCGCACCGGGCGCTGTGGCACCTGGTGTTCGGCGGCGCGTTCCGCCGTCACCCGGAGCTGAAGCTGGTCCTCACCGAACAAGGCTCGGGCTGGATCCCCGGGGTGCTGGACATGCTGGACTACTACCACGGCAGGCTGGTCGCGGCCGCCACCAAGTCCTCCACCGCGGAGTCGAAGTTCGGCGCGGGCCTCGCCGACTCCATGGGCAAGGGGCCCTCGCAGGTGTGGCGCGACAACTGCTTCGTGGGCGCCAGCTTCATGCGCCCGCACGAGGTGCCGCTGCGGGACCGCATCGGCCTCGACAAGATCATGTGGGGCAGCGACTACCCGCACGACGAGGGCACCTACCCGTACTCCCGCGAGGGCCTGCGCATCGCCTACGCCGGCCTGCCCCGCGAGGAGATCGCCGCGATGGCCGGCGGCAACGCGGCCCATGTGTACGGCTTCGACCTCGACCTCCTCGACCCGATCGCGGCCAAGGTCGGCCCGACCGTCGAGGAACTCGCCGAGCCCCTGGAGGAGCCACCGGCCGACGCGACCAGCCCGGCGTTCGCGAAGGGGGGGTCGGTACGGGTCTGGTGACGGCGTACCGGGTCGGTACGCGACCGGGGGCGCCCGGAGTGCGATCCTCCCCGTGTGACCGACTCGACGCACGACGAGGCCCACGGCGGGACGCTCGGCTCGCGGCTGAACTGGCTGCGGGCCGCCGTCCTCGGGGCCAATGACGGCATCGTGTCCACGGCGGGTCTCGTCGTGGGCGTGGCAGGAGCCACCGACGACCGTTCCGCGCTGCTCACGGCGGGCCTCGCGGGGCTGCTGGCAGGCTCCATGTCGATGGCGGCGGGGGAGTACGTCTCCGTGTCCACGCAGCGGGACTCGGAGATGGCCGCGCTGGCGACGGAGCGGCGCGAACTCCGGGAACAGCCGGAGGCGGAGCTTCTGGAGCTGACCGGCCTGCTGGAGGAGCGGGGGCTGTCGCGCGAGGTGGCCCGGGAGGCGGCGGAGCAGCTCACCGAACGGGACGCGCTGCGCGCCCACGCGCGCGTGGAGCTCGGCATCGACCCCGACGACCTCACCAACCCGTGGCACGCGGCCTGGGCGAGCTTCCTGGCCTTCACCGTCGGCGCGCTCCTGCCGCTGCTCGCGATCGTCCTCCCGCCGACCAGCTGGCGGCTGCTCGTCACGGTGATCTCGGTGCTCGCCTCCCTGGTCGTCACCGGGTGGGCGAGCGCACGGCTGGGCTCGGCCGACGCGCGACGCGCGATGCTGCGGAACGTGGCGGGCGGAGCGCTGGCCATGGCGGTCACGTACGCGGCGGGAGCGCTGCTGGGGGCCGCAGGGGTGTGAGCGGGCGGCGTACGGCCCAGGAATACCGGGGCGATTGGCGGAGATCACCAACAAGCAAGCGCGTACCGCCGGTAATACTTGTGGGTAACAACGTCTAGCCGCGGCCGACCGGCGGCTCTACGGTGCACCCATGCCCAACCTCCCCGACGTCGTGGTCTGGTCGATACCCGCCTTCGTGCTGCTCACCGTCATCGAGATGGTGAGCGTCCGGATCCATCCCGACGAGGAGGAAGCGGGGTACGAGACGAAGGACGCCGCGACCAGCGTCGGCATGGGGCTCGGCAGCCTCGTCTTCGACTTCCTGTGGAAGATCCCGATCGTCGCGATCTACACCGCGGTCTACGAACTGACCCCGCTGCACGTCCCGGTCCTGTGGTGGACCGTCCCGCTGATGCTGCTCGGCCAGGACTTCTTCTACTACTGGTCGCACCGCGGCCACCACGTGATCCGCCTCCTGTGGGCCTGCCACGTGGTGCACCACTCCAGCCGGAAGTTCAACCTGACCACCGCCCTGCGCCAGCCCTGGACGACCTGGACCGTCTGGCCCTTCTACGTCCCGCTCATCGCCCTCGGCGTGCACCCGGCCGCGCTCGCCTTCTGCTCCTCCACGAACCTCGTCTACCAGTTCTGGATCCACACCGAGCGCATCGACAAGCTCCCCCGGGCCTTCGAGTTCGTCTTCAACACGCCCTCGCACCACCGCGTCCACCACGCCTCCCAGGGCGGCTACCTGGACCGCAACTTCGGCGGCATCCTCATCGTCTGGGACCGCCTCTTCGGGTCGTTCGTCGCGGAGACCGAGCGGCCGGTGTACGGGCTGACCAAGAACATCGCCACGTACAACCCGCTGCGCGTGGCCACCCACGAGTACGCCGCCATCGCCAGGGACGTGAGGAAGGCCGCGAACTGGCGCGAGCGGGCGGGGCGGGTCTTCCGCGGACCGGGCTGGCAGCCGGCATCGGCGGCCGCCGTGGAGCAGCCCGTCACGGAGCCCGTCGCGTGAACCCACGCCACGCGCGCGTGCTGCTCGTCGGCTTCGGCGTGACCGCCGCCGTGGACCTGGTCTCGCTGGTCTGCGGGTTCACCCCCGGCCACCTCGTGGCCAAGCCGCTCCTCATGCCCCTGCTCGCGCTCTTCGTCGTCGCAGGCGGCGGACCCCGGCTCCTTGTCGCCGCGCTCCTGTTCGGGTGGGGAGGCGACACGTTTCTCCTCTCGGACGCCGACTCCGCCTTCCTCGCCGGGATGGCGTCCTTCGCGGCGGGCCACGTGTGCTACCTCGTCCTCTTCCGAAAGACGGCACGCGCGCGTGGAGGGTGGCTCGTCGGCGCCTACGGCGTGGCGGTCGTCGCCACCGTCGCCCTCCTGTGGCCCGGCCTCCCCGCCGAACTGCGCGTCCCCGTCGCGGGCTACAGCCTGCTGCTGACCGCGATGGCGTACGAGGCCACCCGGCTCGGCCTCGTCGCCGGTCTCGGCGGAGCCCTCTTCATGGTCTCGGACACGCTCATCGCCACCGGGGTCGCCGACTGGCCGCAGCTCCCGAGGCCGGACTTCTGGATCATGCTCACGTACGTCGCGGCCCAGTACCTGCTGGCCCGCGGGGTGCTGGGAGCCCTCGGCGCGCGACCCGCGCCCGCGGCGGCGTACGGTGAGATGCGCTCAACCACCCCCTGAGCGCATCTCACCCCGTCGCCCCGCACGAGAAGGATCCTCGTGCACCGCACAAGAAGGACCCCGCCATGCGCGCCACCACCATCCACGCCCCGTTCGACATGCGTGTGGAGGACGTGCCCGAGCCCGAGGTGCGGCAGCCCACCGACGCGGTCGTGCGCGTACTGCGCTCGTGCATCTGCGGCAGCGACCTGTGGGCGTACCGCGGCGAGGCCGCGCGGCAGCCGGGGCAGCGGATCGGGCACGAGTTCCTCGGCATCGTCGAGGAGACCGGCTCCGAGGTCTCGACCGTCCGGCGCGGCGACCTGGTCGTGGCGCCGTTCATGTGGTCGGACGGCGTGTGCGACTACTGCCGCGAGGGGCTGACCACGTCCTGCGAGCACGGCGGCTTCTGGGGCTCCGTCGGCTCCGACGGCGGGCAGGGCGAGGCCGTGCGCGTCCCGCACGCCGACGGCACACTCGTCCAGCTTCCCAAGGACGCGGCCTCCGACGACCACATGCTGGCGGCCCTGCTCACCCTCTCCGACGTCATGGGCACCGGGCACCACGCCGCCCTCGGAGCGGGCGCCCGGCCCGGCGCGACCGTCGCCGTCGTCGGGGACGGCGCCGTCGGCCTGTGCGCCGTCCTGGCCGCCAAGCGGCTCGGCGCGGAGCGGATCATCGCGCTCGGCCGCCACGAGGTGCGTACGGACATCGCCCGCCGCTTCGGCGCCACCGACGTCGTCGCCGAGCGCGGCGACGCGGCCGTCGAGGCCGTGCGCGAGCTGACCCGGGGCCAGGGCGCGCACGGTGTCGTCGAGGCGGTCGGCACCGAGCAGTCCATGCGGACGGCCGTGAACATCACCCGCGACGGCGGCGCCATCGGCTTCGTCGGCGTGCCGCACGGCAGTGGCACGGGCCTGGACCTGGGCGTGCTGTTCGACCGGAACATCGCCCTGCGCGGCGGCGTCGCCCCGGTGCGCGCCTACATTCCGGAGCTGCTGCCCGACGTCCTCGACGGCACCATCGACCCGTCGCCCGTCTTCGACCGGACCGTCGGCCTGGAGGACGTCCCGGCGGGCTACAAGGCGATGGACGAGCGCACCGCGCTCAAGGTCCTGGTCGCGGGCAGCTGATCACGACCAGCGGATCGGCAGTGGCAGCGCCGTCAGCAGCGCCGAGACCGTGACGACCAGGCCCAGCGCCACGACCTCGCCGCGGGCGGGGGAGCAGGCGCTGAGCGGGTCGGGCGCCCGGCGCAGACGGAGGCGGGCCCACAGGGCGAGGACGGCGACGGCGGCCACGAGGAGCACCTTGGCGAGCAGGGTGCGCCCGTACGCCGTCGTCGTCAGCTGGTCCACGATCGTGCCCGGCGGCATCCGGCGCAGCGCGCTCCACAGCCCCGTCGCCGTGAGCGCCGCGAGCAGAACGGCCGCCACGCGCGCGTAGAGCCCCAACAGCGCGGCACCCGCCGGGCCGCCGCGCCACCTCCGCAACAGCCGCAGCACATGCAGCAGGCCGCCCACCCACAGCGCCGCGCAGGTCACGTGAACGAGCGTCAGGCCGGAGCCCACGAGAGGGCCGTGCTCCGTCGCCGGGTGCGCGCGCAGCGCCTCCGCCGCGGCCGCCGCGGCCAGCGGCCACACCTGGGTGCCGGGCCGGCGCGAGAGGGCACACAGTCCGGCCGCCAGGAACGCGTTGACCTCCAGGAGCGCCAGCTTGCCGTCCCGGGACTGGTAGAGCCCGCCGACGTCGATGTCCGAGAGGTGGTGTGGCAGCAGGTTCCCCGTGGCCACGACTGACGCAAGCCCCAGCGCGGCCACGAAGCCGGCGATGGCCGCGTACGGCGCCCAGCTGCGCGGCGCCTGCTCCAGGGGCGCGCCCGGCACCCGGCGGGCCAGCCGGGCCGCCAGTAACTCGCCCGCCGGAACGCACAGCGCGGCGAACAGGACCGCACGCAGCAGGGCGATCCCGCCGACGCCGGGAGCCGCCGCCTCGCCGGTTCCGTGCAGTGCGGCGCGCGGGCCGAGCAGTGGGATCAGCGTGGCGAGTCCCACCAGGGCGAGGAGGGCGACGGCACGGCCGGTGCCTGGGCGCCGCCCGGGACCCTCCGCGTCGGCCGCCTCGGTGATCGGTCTCATCAACGTCACCTCAGGATCTTCACCAGACGTCACAGATCCGGGCAAGTGCAGGGAAACAACTGGCGGAACGGCATTCCGCCCATTCGTACGTTTCCGGCCCGCCCCGTGACTCAGGCCCAGCGCGCCGAGTCCGCCCCCCAGCGCCCCGGAGGCCGCGCCCAGTCGACCGGCCCGCCCTCGAACGAGACCGGCGGCAGGGCGTACCGCAGCCGGCCCAGTGCACTGTCCGTCTCGGCGAGCCAGGGCTCCGGCCGGTCGTACGGAAGGCGTGGAAGGCTCGAAAGGTCACCCTCCGCACTCTCCCGCTCGACCCCGTTCAGCAGCCAGTGCGCGGTCCGCGCCAATGCCAGTCGTACGACGCGGCCGTGCCCCTGCTCCAGTTGCTCCGTCAGCGCACGCAGCACGGCCGCCGCCGTCAGGTAGCCCGTGCCGTGGTCGAGTGCCTGGGCGGGGAGCGCGCCGGGCTGCTCCGGCGATCCCTCGATCGCCGCGATGCCCGTGGCCACCTGCACGAGGCTGTCGAACCCCCGCCGCCCGCCCCACGGCCCGTACGCGCCCCACGCCGACAACTGGGCCACGACCAGGCCCGGTCGGCGCTCGATCAGTGCCTCGGGCGAGAGCCCGAACCGGTCCAGGGCGCCCGGCCGGTAGCCGGTGATCACCACGTCGGCGGTGGCGAGCAGCTCCTCGAAGGCGCGCCGGTCGGCGCCGAGGTCGAGCGTCGCCGACCGCTTGCCGAAGCCGGTGTCCGCGTGCTGGTCGGGGAGTTCGGGCAACTGGGGCGCGTCCACCCGCAGGACGTCCGCGCCCAGCAGGGCGAGGGTGCGGGTGGCGACCGGGCCCGCGATGACCCGGGTCAGGTCGAGGACGCGTACACCGGCGGCGGGCAGCAGTGGATCGTCGCCGATCGGCGCGAGCACGCGCGCGTGGCCGGTGTCCAGCCGCTCGTGCTCGACCAGGGGCCGGCCGGCGACCGCGGCGCCCTGCTCGTGCGCCGTCCACTCCTTGGCCGTACGCAGCGCCACGGCGAGGCCCCCGGCGGCGTACACGGCGTTCTCCACGTCCTCGGCGGGCCGCTCCGCGAGCACGGCGGCGACCGTCTCCACGGAGGAGTCCGCGGGCAGCCCCAGCGCGTCGAGCAGCCGCGCGCGATGGTGCGGGTAGTTCGCGTGGGTGCGCACCCAGCCGTCCGCGGTGTGCCAGAAGCGCGACAGCGGCGCGAAGTTGACCGGCGCCCGCCCGTCGATCAGCAGATGCCGCTCACTGACGAACGCCGTGGCGACGGCCCCGTCGTCGAGACGCACCTCCGGCACGTCCGCACGGCCGGCCCTCCGCGCCCCGAGCTCGGCGGCGGCCAGCGAGCACACCCCCACGCAGATCCTGGCCAGTTCCCGTACGGGCAGCCGGGCGTCGAGCGCGCCGTCCCGTGCGACCGTCGAGACCCGGGACGGCAGCGCGGGGTCACCGCCCAGTGCGGACCATGCGAACGTGATGTCGGTCATGACAGCACTATGCAGTATTGACTCAATCAACATGGGAGGCGGCCGTCCACCACAGGCGCACCTCCTTGTGCACGTCCGTCGGGCGCAGCTCCCACCCCTGGGCCAGGGCGACCTGGGCGACGTAACTCCCGCCCACTCCGCGGTAGTCGCGCAGCGGGATGGTGCATTCGACCGGTGGCCGTGGCTTCTTGGGTTCGCGCGGGGCGGAGGCCTTCGTGGTCCAGCGGCCGACCGCCTTCTCGACCCGCGCCCTGTAGTACGCGGTGTCGCCCTCGTGTCGCAGCTCCGGCCAGCTGACGCACCAGGCGGGCCACTTCGCCAACGGGTCGAGTACGCGGTCCATGGCCTTGAAGAAGCCTTGTTCGTACGAGGTGCTGAACACGGTGATGATCTCCGTGACGAGGCCGACGGCCAAGAAGGCGGCCAGAGCCACGATCCACATCACGATCTGCACGGGGGTGTACAGGACCGTGAGAGCAAAACGGACCACCAACTGCCCCTTGGGCCGGACTCGTTCCGGCATCCAGGTGGCGGGATCTTCGTACCTGTCCATGGCCGTAGATCTTGCCTCACGCGCAAAGGGGCCGGGGAAGCTGTCCCCGACCCCTTCACACGCGCGTGCCTGTCGTTACTTCGTCACCGCATCCAGCGCGTCCGCGGTGCCCCAGCCGTAGAAGCCGTTGCGGTTCTTCGTGCCCTCGCACACCGCGTCGACCTTGCCGTCGCTGTCGATGTCGTACGGGTCGGTGCACGGCGTCGCGTCGGCCTCCGCGTACAGCAGTGCCTTCACCAGGGCTGCCGGAGCGTGCGGGTGCGTCGACTTGATGAGCGCGGCGACACCCGCGACATGCGGCGAGGCCATCGACGTACCGGCCATGTAGCCCCACTTGGCGCCGGGCAGCGGGCCCAGGATCAGGCCGCTGGTGGCCGGCGGGGCCGGGGTCTGGAACCGCGTCGAGTCGCCGCCGGGCGCGGCGATGTCGATGACGCCCAGGCCGTGGTTGGAGAAGGACGACTTGATGCCCTTCGCACCGGTCGCCGCGACCGTGACGACGCCCGGCAACTGGGTCGGGATGTCAGAGCACTTGGAGGGGTCGATCACCCGGTCGCTCGGCGTCCCGTCGTTGGGCGAGACCGGGTCGGTGATCGAGTCGGCCGCCAGGTCGTAGTTCTCGTTGCCCGCCGCCGCGACGTTGACCGTGCCCTTCTTCTCCGCGTACTGCGAGGCGCGGGTGACCGCGTCGACCAGGGCCTTCTGGTCCGGGTCGTCCTTGCAGTTGAAGTACCAGGGGTCGGTGTAATAGCTGTTGTTGGTCACGTCGACGTGGTGCTCGGCCGCCCACACGAAGCCGCAGACCACGGCCTCCGTGTAGAAGTAGCCGTCCGGGTTGGCCACCTTGATGCCGGAGACCTTCACGCCGGGCGCGACACCCGTGATGCCGACGCCGTTCTTCGCGCCCGCGATCTCACCGGCGACATGCGTGCCGTGCGGGCTCTCCGAGGCGCTGGGCCGCCAGGCCCCGTCGGTCGTGTCCGGCTTGCCCGACACGCAGTTGACCGACGCGTCGCGGTCGAAGTTGGGCGCGATGTCGGGGTGTGTGTCGTCGACGCCGGTGTCGATCACGGCGACCGTGACGTCCCTGCTGCCGAGCGTCACCTCGTGCGCCTTGTCCGCCTTGATGGCGGGCAGGTCCCACTGCAGGGGCTCCAACGGGTCCTGCCCGTCGACGGCTTCGGCGCTCGCCACCTCTTCGGAGGTCAGCACCTTCGGCGTACCCACATCGGTGGTCGACTGCGCGGGCAGCGGCGCGTTGCGGGTGGCGCCGGCCGACTCCACACCGCGCACGGTGCGGACGGTCTTGGCGAAGCCGGCGTTCGACGAGTGGACGACGAGCACGCCGATCTGGTCGTACGACGCCACGATCGTGCCGCCCGCGTCGGCGACGGCCTTCTTCACGTGTGACGAAGTGCCCTTCCCGGGGCGGATGTTGACCACATAGCTGAGCGAGGGCGCATCCGCCGCCGATGCCTGCGGTGCGGCCGCGGGGGCCGCGGACGCGCTGACGTTCGGCAGGAAGGCGAGTGCCGTCGCCAGAGCCATCCCGAGCGGGACGGCTATCGCGCGGCGGGAGCGCGGGTGAGGCGCTGTCATGAAGGATCTCCAGTTCGTTTCGCGTGACGAGCTGTACGAGCCGTGCGGAAGCCCGGAGCGGCGGCCGGTCGTCGCGGGACGACCACGTGGGACAACCGGCCGCCGCGTGCGATCGGTTACTTGACCGCCTTCAGCGCGTTGACGATGCCGAATCCGTAGAAGCCGTTGCGCACCTTGCCGCCCACGCAGGTGGCGTCCACGACCCCGTCGCCGTCACCGTCGTACGGGTCGGTCGGGCAACCCGGGTTGTCCGCCTGCGCCTTGAGCAGCCCCTGCAGCTGGGCCGGAGTCGCCCACGGGTGCGTGGACTTCAGCAGCGCGGCCACCGCGGCGACGTGCGGCGACGCCATCGAGGTGCCCTGCAGGTAGCCGTACTGGTTGTTCGGCAGTGTGGAGAGGATGCGGCCGTTCTTCGACGGCGTGTCCGGGATCTTGTACTTGTCGCCGCCGGGGCCCGCGACGTCGACGACGCCCTGGCCGTAGCTGGAGTAGTACGACTTGGCGCCGGTGACGCCCGTCGCGCTCACGGTGACGACGCCGGGCAGCTGGGTCGGCACGTCGAAGCACTTGTGCGGGTCGACCGTGCGGGGCACCGGGGTCGAGTCGTCCGGGCTGGAGTCGTCGACGAGCGAGTCGGCGTCGAGGTCGTCGTTGGAGTTGCCCGCCGAGGCGACGTTGAGGGTGCCCTTGCTCTGGGCGTACAGCTGGGCGCGGTTGACCGCGTCGACGATGGCACGCTGGTCGGGATCGTCGAGGCAGTTGTACAGCCACGGGTCCACGTAGTAGCTGTTGTTGGTGATCTCGACGCCGTGGTCGGCGGCGAACACGAAGGCGCAGACGACGCTCTCCGGGTAGAACAGCTGGGTGGAGTCCGGCTCGCCCACCGTGATGCCCGCGACCTTCACGCCGGGCGCGACGCCCGCGACGCCGATGTCGTTGCGGGCGGCGGCTATCTCACCCGCCACATGCGTGCCGTGGTAGTGGTCGGCGTCCACCGGACGCCAGGCGCCGTACGTGGTGTCCGGCTTGCCGCCCACGCAGTTCGCGGACTGCGAGGCGGAGAAGTTCGGGGCGAGGTCCGGGTGGGTGTCGTCGACGCCGACGTCGATCACGGCGACCGTCACGTTCTTGCTGCCCGGGTTGATCTTCGCGGCCTTGTCGGCGCCGATCGCGCGCAGGTCCCACTGGTCGGCCTCGAGCGGCTCCTCGGCCGCGGTGGCGGCCCCCGAGACCTTGGCGGCCTCGGCGGCGGACAGCTTCTGCACCGCGCCCTCGTCGGTCGTGCCGGCGGCCGTCAGCGGCGCCGTCCGCGTGGCACCCGCCGACTGCACCCCGCGCGCTCCCCGTATCTGCTTGCCGAAGTCCGGGTTGGCCGAATGGACGACGATCACACCGATCTTCTCGTACGCGATGACGACACTGCCGCCGGCCGCGGAGATCGCCTTCTTCACCGACTCGATCGTGCGGTGGTCGGCCTTGGTGTTGACCACGTACGCCAGATTCGGACCGTCCGCGGTCGTCGACGCGGCCGTGGTGAGCGGAGCGGCCGACGCGACGCCCGGCAGGAATCCGAGGGAGGCGGTGAGGGACAGAACCACCGGAACGGCCAGGGCGAGGCGACGTCTTGAGCGCAGATGAGCCATGGGGTCTCCACATCATCCGGAAACGGAACAGCCCGAACACAGGTGGTGCTCGGGCAGGTACATGACGGGGGGTGCAGGCCGAAGCTATCTCCCGCCCGACCTGGCCAGCAATGGCTTCCGCCGATGACTTCCGAAAGAAACGCGGCCAGTTGAACCGGTCCTCGCGTGGCGCCGTGACCTTGAGCAGGGAGCGCGAGCACGATCGAGCCCCCTGTCGGATCACGCTCCGGGGTCCTACCATCACCCCCGGCTCACGTGATCCACGTCACTGTGAGGTCAGATCAGTCATGTCCATGCCCAGCCAGTCCTCCGCGAGCCCCCACTCGCACCCGGCGTCCGCGAACCCCGACTCGCGTGCGTCCACCGTCGCAACAGCCGCCGCAACGCGAGGAGACTCCGTGGCCACCGACGCACCACCTCCCCCGAAATCCCCCACCCAACTCCCCTCCACCGAGGAGTTCGTCACGGTGCAGGAGAGCGCGGAGTTCGGTGAACTGCGCCGCTCCCACCGCTCCTTCGCCTTCCCGCTGACCGTCGGCTTCATCGCCTGGTACCTGCTGTACGTCCTGCTCTCCAACTACGCGGGCGACTTCATGGGCACCAAGGTCGTCGGCAACATCAACGTCGCCCTGGTCCTCGGTCTCGCCCAGTTCCTCACCACGTTCCTCATCGCCTGGTGGTACTCGCGGCACGCCGCTGCCCAGCTCGACCCCAAGGCGGATGCGATCAAGTCCCGGATGGAGGGCGGCGCATGAGCCCCGCACAGACGTTTCTCGCCGCAGGTGAGGCGAGCGAGCACCGGCCGCTGATCATCAGCCTCTTCGCGGTGTTCGTCGTCGCGACCCTGGTCATCACCGTCTGGGCGGGCCGCCAGACCAAGGGCGCCGCCGACTTCTACGCGGGCGGCCGCCAGTTCACCGGATTCCAGAACGGCCTCGCCGTCTCCGGCGACTACATGTCCGCCGCGTCGTTCCTCGGCATCGCGGGCGCGATCGCCCTCTTCGGCTACGACGGCTTCCTGTACTCCATCGGCTTCCTGGTCGCCTGGCTGGTGGCCCTGCTCCTGGTCGCCGAACCGCTGCGCAACTCCGGCCGCTACACCATGGGCGACGTCCTCGCGTACCGCATGCGCCAGCGCCCGGTGCGCACGGCCGCCGGCACCTCCACGATCGTCGTCTCGATCTTCTATCTGCTGGCCCAGATGGCGGGCGCCGGCGTCCTCGTCTCGCTGCTCCTCGGCATCACCAGCGACGCGGGCAAAGTCGGCATCGTCGCCCTGGTCGGCGTCCTGATGATCGTGTACGTCACCATCGGCGGCATGAAGGGCACCACCTGGGTGCAGATGGTCAAGGCCGTCCTGCTGATCATCGGCGCCCTGCTGCTCACCTTCCTGGTCCTGCTGAAGTTCGACTTCAACATCTCCGACCTGCTCGGCAAGGCGGCCGAGAACAGCGGCAAGGGCAGCCCCTTCCTGGAACCCGGCCTCAAGTACGGCGCCACCTCGACCACCAAGCTGGACTTCATCTCGCTCGGCATCGCCCTGGTCCTGGGCACCGCGGGCCTGCCGCACATCCTGATCCGCTTCTACACCGTGCCCACCGCCAAGACCGCGCGGAAGTCCGTGAACTGGGCGATCGGCCTCATCGGCGGCTTCTACCTGATGACGCTCGCGCTCGGCTTCGGCGCCGCCGCGCTCATCAAACCCGACGAGATCATCGCCTCCAACAAGGCGGGCAACACGGCCGCACCACTCCTTGCGCTCCATCTCGGCGGAGTCGACTCCAACTGGGGCGCCATCCTGCTCGCCTCCATCTCCGCCGTCGCCTTCGCCACGATCCTCGCGGTCGTCGCGGGCCTGACGCTGGCCTCCTCCTCGTCGTTCGCCCACGACATCTACGCGAACGTCATCAAGAAGGGCCAGGCCACCGAGAAGCAGGAGATGACCGCCGCCCGGTACGCCACGGTGGGCATCGGCGCCGTATCCATCCTGCTGGGCGCACTCGCCCGCGACCTCAACGTCGCAGGCCTCGTCGCGCTCGCCTTCGCGGTCGCCGCCTCCGCCAACCTGCCGACGATCCTCTACAGCCTCTTCTGGAAGAAGTTCACCACCCCGGGCGCGCTGTGGTCGATCTACGGCGGCCTGGTCACCGCCGTCGGCCTCGTGCTGTTCTCGCCGGTCGTCTCCGGCAAGCCCACCTCGATGTTCCCGGACGTCGACTTCCACTGGTTCCCGCTGGAGAACCCCGGCATCATCTCCATCCCGGTCGGCTTCCTGCTGGGCTGGCTCGGCACGCTGCTGTCCAAGGAGGAGCCCGACACCGGCAAGTACGCCGAGCTGGAGGTCCGCTCCCTCACGGGTACCGGCGCGCACTGAGTCCCGGCACCGCGCGGCCCCGCCGTAGGCCACCGGCAGATCACTGCTGGTAGGTCCCTACGACGGGGCCGCGCGGTGTCTCGTGGGATCGGGCCGGTGTTGTTGTCAGTCCCGTCACGTAGGCTCGGTCTTGTCCGGAACTTGTGATCCTGAACGAGGGAGGGGGCCCACGTGCTCATCGACACCTATGGCCGGGTGGCCACCGACCTGCGCGTCTCACTGACCGACCGGTGCAACCTCCGGTGCACGTACTGCATGCCCGAAGAGGGCCTCCAGTGGCTGGCCAAGCCCGACCTGCTCACGGACGACGAGATCGTCCGCCTCATAGACATCGCCGTGACGCGCCTCGGCATCACCGAGGTCCGCTTCACCGGCGGCGAACCCCTGCTGCGGCCCGGCATCGTCGGCATCGTCGAGCGCGTCGCGGCCCTCGCCCCGCGCCCCCAGATGTCCCTGACGACCAACGGCATCGGCCTCAAGCGCACCGCGACCGCGCTGAAGGCCGCGGGCCTGGACCGGGTCAACGTCTCGCTGGACACGCTGCGCCCGGACGTCTTCAAGACCCTCACCCGCCGTGACCGCCACAAGGACGTCCTCGACGGCCTCGAAGCCGCCCGCGACGCGGGCCTCACCCCGGTCAAGGTCAACTCGGTCCTGATGCCCGGACTGAACGCGGACGAGGCCCCCGACCTGCTGGCCTGGGCCGTGGCGCACGACTACGAACTGCGCTTCATCGAGCAGATGCCGCTGGACGCCCAGCACGGCTGGAAGCGCGAGGGCATGGTCACCGCGGGCGACATCCTCACCTCACTGCGTACGCGCTTCGAGCTCACCGAGGAGGGCGCCGACGAGCGCGGCTCCGCCCCCGCCGAGCGCTGGCTCGTCGACGGCGGCCCGCACCGCGTGGGTGTCATCGCCTCCGTCACCCGCCCGTTCTGCGCCGCCTGCGACCGCACCCGACTGACGGCCGACGGCCAGATCCGCACCTGCCTCTTCGCCACCGAGGAGACCGACCTCAGGGCCGCCCTGCGCTCGGACGCCCCCGACGAGGAGATCGCCCGCATCTGGCGCCTGGCGATGTGGGGCAAGAAGGCGGGCGCGGGCCTGGACGATCCCACCTTCGTCCAGCCGGACCGGCCGATGTCGGCGATCGGCGGCTGAGCTAGGCCTCGGGGTGCTCCGGCGAGTGCGAGGCCTCGGGGGAGCCCGGCGTGTTCGAGTCCTCCCACTCCGCCAGCGGCACGACGTCCTTCAAGAACCCGCGTATGCCAAGGAACTTGGACAGATGCTCCCGGTGCTCCTCGCACGCGAGCCATGTCTTGCGCCGCTCCGGCGTGTGCAGCTTCGGGTTGTTCCAGGCGAGCACCCACTCCGCGTCGGCACGGCAGCCCTTGGCCGAGCACTGTGCGGTGAGGGGGGCGGAGTCAGGGAGGGGAAGGTTCACACCGCAACCCTAAACGGCTCCGAAAAGGCGACGCCGAGCAGCCACGGGGGGAGCTGCCCGGCGTCGGTCCGTCGCTCCGACGGGGGATGCGGAGCGCGTACGAAGTATGTCACGGGGGACCCGGTGCCCGGCACCTGAACTACATGATTGATCTGAGCTTTTCTTGAGCTTGGCGAGCCATTGGATTCCGTTTCCGGCGGATCCCCGGTGGTCAGGTCCGCTCGCGCGATTCGCCCCGAGGACCCGCCCCGGGGTCGGCCACGACGTCCTCCGGGACGGGGTCCGCGAAGCCGTCGCGCGGCGCGGCGAAGCCGTCCTGCCGGGGCGGCGCGATCATCGGCCGGAGGGGAGTGGTGACGAACGTCGACGGCAGCGACGGCACGTTCTCCCGGCCCGCGTTGGCGATCACCACCGCGACATAGGGGAGCAGCGCGCCGAGTACCAGCGCGACAAGCGCGACGTGCCGCTCGACGTTCCACAGCGTAGCGGCGAGGATCACGGAGACCGTACGGACGGACATGGAGATGACGTACCGGCGCTGCCGGCCCCGTACGTCGTCCTCGAGTCCCTGCCTGGCTCCGGTGATCCGGAAGACCTGGCTCTTGGTCTGCTTCCGCATGACATTCCACCACCCGCCTGTGTCGGACTCTCCCCGGCCCGTACCTGCCCCGTACCCGGTCAGGGAACCAGGCCCGAACACGTTCCACGTTACGCCGCGACTGCGTCGGCTTCGAGACCGGGTCGGGTCCTTCCTGGCTGGCCGACCTGCGCCGTACCGCGTACGGCCCTGCCCGACATGCGCCGTACGACGGACCGGTCAAGACTGGGCGTAATGCTCACGTAGAGCCGTACTAGGAGGCAGCCATGGGCTGGTTGTGGGCGATCATCGTCGGGTTCGTACTGGGTCTGATCGCCAAGGCGATCATTCCGGGCAAGCAGCACAGCCCCCTCTGGCTGACGACCATCTTCGGCATGCTCGGCGCCATCGCCGGCAATGCGATCGCGCGCGGGTTCGGCGTCGACGCGACCTCGGGCATCGACTGGACCCGGCACGCGTTCCAGCTCGTGGCCGCGATCGTGATCGTCTTCCTCGGCGACATGGCCTACATGGCGGTGCGGGGCAACAAACAGCGGGCCTGAGCGCGCCTACGACGAAAGCGCGCCTACGACGAAGGGGGCGACCTCCCACACGGGAAGCCGCCCCCCTTCGTCATGCCGTACGCGGACTCAGACGCCCGTGACCTCCACCGCGGCCAGGTTCTTCTTGCCCCGGCGCAGCACCAGCCAGCGCCCGTGCAGCAGATCCTCCGCGGCGGGGACCGCGTCCTCGGCGGTGACCTTGACGTTGTTCACGTAGGCGCCGCCCTCCTTGACCGTGCGACGCGCGGCCGACTTGCTCGCCACCAGACCGACCTCGGCGAACAGGTCGACCACCTGGCCCAGCTCCGCGACCTTGATGTGCGGCACCTCGGAGAGGGCGGAGGTCAGCGTCGCGTCGTCCAGCTCACCGAGCTCGCCCTGCCCGAAGAGGGCCTTGGACGCGGCGATCACGGCGGCCGTCTGGCCGGCGCCGTGCACCAGCGTCGTCAGCTCCTCGGCCAGCGCGCGCTGCGCGGCGCGGGCCTGCGGACGCTCCTCCGTCTGCTTCTCCAGCTCCTCGATCTCCTCGTGGGACCGGAAGCTGAAGATGCGCAGGAACTTGGAGACGTCACGGTCGTCCGCGTTCAGCCAGAACTGGTAGAAGGCGTACGGCGTGGTCATCTCGGGGTCGAGCCAGATCGTGCCGGACTCGGTCTTGCCGAACTTCGTACCGTCCGCCTTGGTGATCAGCGGGGTGCCCAGGGCGTGCACCGCGGCCTCCGGCTCGACCCGGTGGATCAGATCGGTGCCCGAGGTGAGGTTGCCCCACTGGTCACTGCCGCCGGTCTGCAGCGTGCAGCCGTGCCTGCGGTACAGCTCCAGGAAGTCCATGCCCTGCAGGATCTGGTAGCTGAACTCCGTGTAGCTGATGCCCGTGTCGGAGTTGAGCCGCCGGGAGACGGCCTCCTTCGCGATCATCTTGTTGACCCGGAAGTGCTTGCCGACGTCACGCAGGAACTCGATGGCCGACAGGCCCTGGGTCCAGTCCAGGTTATTGACCATGATCGCGGCGTTCGGACCCTCGAAGTCCAGCAGCGGCGCGATCTGTGCGCGCAGCCGCTCGACCCACTGGGCCACGACCTCCGGTGCGTTGAGCGTGCGCTCGGAGTTCGGCTTGGGGTCGCCGATCAGGCCCGTGGCGCCCCCGACCAGGCCCAGCGGACGGTTCCCCGCCTGCTGGATCCGTCGCATCGTCAGGATCTGCACCAGGTTGCCGAGGTGCAGGCTGGGCGCGGTCGGGTCGAAGCCGCAATAGAACGTGACGGGACCGTCCGCGAACGCCTTGCGCAATGCGTCCTCGTCAGTGGAGAGGGCGATCAGCCCGCGCCACTTCAGTTCGTCGACGATGTCCGTCACGGTTCTCGTATCTCCTTGAAAGGTCCGGTGAATCTCGTACGAGGTTATACGCCCTGACTGACAGAGCTCATATTGAAGTCCGGGATGCGCAGGGCGGGCATCGCAGCCCTAGTGAACCAGTCGCTCCACTCGCGCGGCAGCGTCTTTTCCGTGCGCCCGGCCTCGACGGCCCGCCCCAGCAGGTCCACGGGCGACTCGTTGAACCGGAAGTTGTTCACCTCGCCGGTGACCTGGCCGTTCTCCACCAGGTACACGCCGTCCCTGGTCAGGCCGGTCAGCAGCAGGGTCGCCGGGTCGACCTCGCGGATGTACCAGAGGCAGGTCAGCAGCAGACCGCGCTCGGTGCTCGCGACCATCTCCTCCAGCGAGCGGTCCGCGCCGCCGTCGAGGATGAGGTTGTCGATCGTCGGAGCGACGGGCAGCCCGGTGAGGCCCGCGCTGTGCCGGGTCGTCGACAGATGCGCGAGTTCGCCCTCGCGGACCCAGTCGGTGGCTGCGAGGGGCAGCCCGTTGTCGAAGACCGACGCGGTGTCCCCGGAGGAGTGGGTCAGCACGAAGGGCGCGGACTCGAGGCCCGGCTCGTTCGGGTCGCTGCGCAGCGTCAGCGGCAGCTCGGTGAGCTTCTCGCCGAGGCGGGTGCCGCCGCCGGGCTTGCTGAAGACCGTCCGCCCCTCGGCCGCGTCCCGGGCCGCCGCCGACCACATCTGGTAGATCAGCAGGTCCGCGACGGCGGTCGGCGGCAGCAGGGTCTCGTAGCGCCCCGCGGGCAGCTCCACGCGCCGCTCGGCCCAGCCGAGCCGGACCGCCAGCTCCGCGTCCAGCGACGCCGGATCGACGTCCTTGAAGTCCCGCGTGGAGCGCCCCGCCCACGCCGAACGCTTACGGTCCGGCGACTTGGCGTTGAGCTCCAGCGTCCCGTTGGGCTGGTCGTGCCGCAGGCGCAGCCCGGTCGACGTACCCAGATAGCTGGAGACGAGCTCGTGGTTGGCGAAGCCGTACAGCTCGCGGCCACCGGCACGCGCGCGTGCGAACGATTCCCCGAGCGCCGGCGCGAAGTCCGCGAAGACGGCGGACGACGTCTCGGCGGGCGCGTCCGTGAAGTCGGGGGACTCGGCCACGCCCGTGACCAGCGGCTGGGCGTCCTCGGCGGGGCCCGCTCCGCGCGCGGCGGCCTCGGCGGCCCGCACCAGCGGCTCCAGCTCGTCCGCGGTCACGGCCGCGCGGGAGACGACGCCGGACGCCGTGCCCGCACGGCCGTCGACGGTCGCGATGACGGTGAGCGTACGCCCGCGCGTGACCCCGTTCGTGGTCAGCGCGTTGCCCGCCCAGCGCAGGTTGGCGGTCGACTGCTCGTCGGCGATCACCACGCAGCCGTCGGCCCGGGACAGTTCGAGGGCGCGCTCGACGACCTCGTGCGGCTTGTTCGTACGCGCGCTCATCGACCGGCCTCCTGCGTGGTGTTGAGAATGTTGACGCCCTTGAAGAGAGCCGACGGGCAGCCGTGCGAGACCGCCGCGACCTGTCCCGGCTGAGCCTTGCCACAGTTGAAGGCGCCGCCCAGCACGTACGTCCCCGGCCCGCCCACCGCGGCCATGGAACCCCAGAAGTCGGTGGTCGTCGCCTGGTACGCGACATCCCGCAGCTGGCCCGTGATCCGGCCGTTCTCGATCCTGAAGAACCGCTGTCCGGTGAACTGGAAGTTGTAGCGCTGCATGTCGATGGACCATGACCGGTCGCCGACCACATAGATCCCGCGGTCCACGCTGCCGATGAGATCCTCGGTCGACATCCCGGCGGGATCGGGCTGGAGCGACACATTGGCCATGCGCTGCACGGGCACATGCCCGGGGGAGTCGGCGTACGCGCACCCGTTGGACCGCTCGAAGCCGGTCAGCTTCGCGATGCGCCGGTCCAGCTGGTAGCCGACGAGTGTGCCGTCCTTGACGAGGTCCCAGGACTGCCCCGCCACCCCCTCGTCGTCGTACCCGATGGTCGCGAGCCCGTGTTCGGCGGTGCGGTCACCGGTGACGTTCATCAGCTCGGAGCCGTAGCGGAGCTTGCCCAGCTGGTCGAAGGTGGCGAAGGAGGTCCCGGCGTACGCGGCCTCGTAGCCCAGCGCGCGGTCCAGTTCGGTGGCGTGGCCGATGGACTCGTGGATGGTCAGCCACAGGTTGGAGGGGTCGACGACCAGGTCGTACACCCCCGCCTCCACACTCGGCGCGCGCATCTTCTCGGCGAGCAGTTCGGGAATCCTGCCCAGCTCGGACTCCCAGTCCCAGCCGGTGCCCATCAGGTACTCCCAGCCGCGCCCGACCGGCGGAGCGATGGTCCGCATCGAGTCGAACTCACCGCTCGACTCGTCGACCGCGACGGCGGTGAGCTGCGGATGCAACCGCACACGCTGCTGCGTGGTCACGGTCCCGGCCGTATCGGCATAGAACTTGTTCTCGTGCACGGTCAGCAGCGAGGCGTCGACGTGGTTCACGCCGTCCGCCGCCAGCAGCCGCGAGCTCCAGTCCGCGAGCAGCCCGGACTTCTCCTCGTCCGGTACGGAGAAGGGGTCGATGTCGTACGACGAGATCCATGTCTTCTCGGCGTGCACCGGCTCGTCCGCGAGCTCGACCCGCTCGTCCGAACCCGCGGCCTTGATCACCTGTGCGGACAGCTTCGCCATGGCCACGGCCTGACCCGCCACCTTCGCGGCGGCGTCCATCGTCAGGTCCACCCCCGACGCGAAACCCCAGGTCCCGCCGTGCACCACCCGCACCGCGTACCCCAGGTCCGTGGTGTCCGACGACCCCGCGGGCTTCGCGTCCCGCAGCCGCCAGGCGGCACTGCGCACCCGCTCGAACCGGAAGTCCGCGTGCGCGGCGCCCAGCGCGCGGGCGCGGGCCAGCGCGGCGTCCGCCAGGGCGCGTAGTGGCAGTGCCAGGAATGACTGATCGACTTCGTGGGGCACGGGTGGGTTTCCCTTCGTTCAGGCCGTCGAAAACGCCAGTCCGAAGTCAAACACGGCAGGTATGCACAGCGCGTGGGGATTGATGACGGACTGATTCGGGCGACCTGACTGTAGGGATCCCACAGTGAGGCCCCTGAGCCACTGTCGGTGCCCGATTCCCCGCCCGGGGGACGGGACCGATAGATTTTCGAGGAAGGCACTTGTCCCCGCAGGGGAATCAGACCGATATCGAAAGGGTGATCCGTTGAGCCGCTCGGTTCTCGTCACCGGAGGCAACCGGGGCATCGGCCTCGCCATCGCCCGCGCGTTCGCCGATGCCGGCGACAAGGTCGCGATCACGTACCGTTCGGGTGAGCCCCCGTCGGGCTTCCTGGCCGTCAAGTGCGACATCACCGACACCGAGCAGGTGGAGCAGGCCTACAAGGAGATCGAGGCCGAGCACGGTCCGGTCGAGGTTCTGATCGCCAACGCCGGCGTCACCAAGGACCAGCTCCTGATGCGCATGTCCGAGGAGGACTTCACGTCCGTCCTCGACACCAACCTCACCGGCGCCTTCCGGGTCGTCAAGCGCGCCAACCGTGGCATGCTGCGCGCCAGGAAGGGCCGCGTCGTGCTCATCTCGTCGGTCGTCGGTCTGTACGGCGGCCCCGGCCAGGCCAACTACGCGGCGTCCAAGGCCGGTCTGGTCGGCTTCGCGCGCTCGCTCGCCCGTGAGCTCGGGTCGCGCAACATCACCTTCAACGTCGTCGCCCCCGGGTTCGTCGACACCGACATGACCAAGGCGCTCACCGACGAGCAGCGCGAGGGCATCGTGAAGCAGGTGCCGCTCGGTCGCTACGCGCAGCCCGAGGAGATCGCCGCAACGGTGCGGTTCCTCGCCTCCGACGACGCTTCGTACATCACTGGAGCCGTCATTCCCGTTGACGGCGGACTGGGAATGGGTCACTGATCACCATGAGCGGAATTCTCGAGGGCAAGCGCGTCCTGATCACCGGTGTGCTGATGGAGTCCTCCATCGCCTTCCACGCCGCGAAGCTGGCCCAGGAGCAGGGCGCCGAGATCATCCTGACTGCGTTCCCGCGGCCGACGCTGACCGAGCGCATCGCTCGGAAGCTCCCCAAGCCCACCAAGGTCATCGAGCTCGACGTCACCAACGAGGAGCACCTCGGGCGCCTGGCCGACCTCGTCGGTGAGGAGCTCGGCGGTCTCGACGGCGTCGTGCACTCCATCGGCTTCGCGCCGCAGGACGCGCTCGGCGGGAACTTCCTCAACACGCCGTTCGAGTCCGTGGCCACGGCCATGCACGTCTCGGCGTACTCCCTGAAGTCGCTGACCATGGCCTGTCTGCCGCTGATGCAGAACGGCGGCTCCGTCGTCGGTCTGACCTTCGACGCCCAGTACGCGTGGCCGCAGTACGACTGGATGGGCCCGGCCAAGGCCGCCCTGGAGGCCACCAGCCGCTACATGGCGCGTGACCTGGGCAAGCAGAACATCCGCTGCAACCTCGTCTCCGCGGGCCCGATCGGTTCCATGGCCGCCAAGTCCATCCCGGGCTTCAGCGACCTGGCCGCCGTCTGGGACGAGCGTTCCCCGCTGGAGTGGGACCTCAAGGACCCGGAGCCGGCCGGCAAGGGCATCGTCGCCCTGCTGAGCGACTGGTTCCCGAAGACCACCGGCGAGATCATCCACGTCGACGGCGGTCTGCACGCGATCGGCGCGTAAGCGTTTGCGCAATCGCTTGCGTACGGCGTCGACGCCCCGTTTCCCGCAGTGTGCGGGGAGCGGGGCGTCGCCCGTTCGGCGCAGCTGACCGGGCGGCCGGGACGGCGCACCGCGCACGCTGGGAGAACGCACCGCCCCGCAGCCGTACGGCCGAGGAGGTCCCCTTGTGCGCCTGTCCCGCAGCTTGGCCCCGGTCTTCGCCGCTGTCGCCCTCCTGATGACCCTGCCGTACGACGCCACCTCCCACGTGCGCGTGCACGCCGAAAAGCCCGTCGAGCCACAGCCGTTCGGCGCCGAGTGCCGTACCTCCGTCATCGGCTCGCACGCGGTCGCGTACTGCCACAACCCCTATGTGGACACCGATCGCGTGCGCCTGCACATCGAGTGCGACCGCTGGTGGGACATCGACAGCGACAGCTCCCCGGTGGCGGCGGGACCCGCGGCCACCGTGCGGCTGACCGGACGGTGCTGGAAGGAGATCCGTTCCGTGTGGGTCAGCCACCAGCGCTAGCAGAGTCCAGTCTTCCCGGGCGGCACAGGAACGGGTAGCCCGCGGCCTCCGCGGCGGCCGCGGTCGCGTCGCCCGTGCGGATCGCGTCGACGAGCCGGGTGTGGTCCATGTAGGTCTCCGGCGTCAGCTCCTCGCCGACGTCCTCGCGCAGCCAGTCGCGCAGCACCTCGCCCAGGTCCGCGTACATCGCCGTCATGACGTCGTTGTGGGAGGCGGCCACCACCGCCATGTGGAAGCTCGCGTCGGCGGTCACGAAGGCCTCCGCGTCGCCCGACTCCCAGGCCTCGTCGCGGCGTACGAGGAGGGCGTCCAGCTGCTTCAGATCGCGTTCGGTGCGCCGCTCGGCGGCCAGCTTCGCCGCGCTCGACTCCAGCGTGGAGCGCAGCTCGGCGATGTGCCGCGGGTCCGCGTCGGCGAAGCGGCGGTGCATCACGCCGGCCAGCTCGCTGGTCGCCACGACGTAGGTGCCCGAGCCCTGCCGGATGTCCAGCAGGCCGTTGTGCGCGAGCGCGCGGACGGCCTCACGCACCGTGTTGCGGGCGACGCCCAGCTGCTCCACCAGCTCCGGCTCGGTGGGGATGCGTGAGCCGACCGGCCACTCGCCCGAGGTGATCTGAGTCCGCAGCTCTGCGATGACCTGCTCGGACAGCGCCGAACGGCGGGGGTGGTTCAACGCCATGGCATTCCTTCGTACGCGAGTGGACAGCCGTGCAGGAGTGGACAACCAATCATCCCATGATTCTATGATGGGCGGCATGGCCAGTGAGGAAACCCGGACGACCGGGACGACGAAGTCCCCACCGATACGCAGCTCCGCGGGCACGGACCCGGAGACCGAAACGGCCGCCACGCGCGCGTGGGCGACGCGACTGGTGATCGCCGGCATCGTCCTCAGCGCTCTCAACCTGCGCCCGGCGATCACCAGCCTCGGCGCCCTCCTCGAAGAGGTGCGCGACGGGCTCGGCATGAGCGGCAGCGTCGCCGGACTGCTCACCTCCGTGCCACCGTTCTGCTTCGCCCTCTTCGGTGTCATGGCGCCGCGGCTCGCCCGCCGCTTCGGGCCCGGCGCGGTCGTCTGCGCGGGAATGGTCGCCATCACGGCAGGCCTGGCGATCCGGCCCTACGTCGGGAGCACTGCCGGCTTCCTCGCCGCCAGCGCACTCGCACTCATGGGCATCGCCGTCAGCAACGTCCTGATGCCGGTGATCGTCAAGCGCTGGTTCCCGGACCGCGTCGGCTCCATGACCGGGCTCTACTCGATGGCGCTCGCTCTGGGCACCTCGGCCGCCGCCGCGGTGACCGTGCCCATGACCGGTGCCCTCGGCGGGAGTTGGCAGTCGGGACTCGCCGTCTGGGCGGGGCTCGCGGCGGTCGCCGTGGTGCCGTGGATCTTCCTCGTCCGCGAACGGGGTCCGGCCGCCGCCGAGGGTGCCCCCGCCCGGGAGGAGCCCCCGGCACTGCGGATCACCCGGAGCCGTACGGCCTGGGCTCTGGCCGTCTTCTTCGGACTCCAGGCCACCGCCGCGTACATCACGATGGGCTGGATGGCACAGATCTTCCGCGACGCGGGCGTCCCGGCCTCCACCGCCGGTCTGCTCCTCGCCGTCACGATGGTGATGGGCGTGCCGCTCGCCTTCGTCATCCCGCGCCTCGCCGCCCGGCTGCCCCACCAGGGGCCCATCGTCGTCGCGCTGGGCGTCTCGGGCCTCGCCGGATACGCGGGCCTCTACCTCGCCCCGGCGGGCGGGGCCTGGGCCTGGGCCGTGCTGCTCGGCGTCGCCAACTGCTCCTTCCCGCTGGCCCTCACCATGGTCGGCATGCGGGCCAGGAGCGGCGCGGGCGTCGCCCAGCTGTCGGCCTTCGCACAGAGCACCGGTTACCTGATCTCGATCCCCGGCCCACTCCTGGTTGGCGTGCTCTACCAGCACAGCGGCGGCTGGGGCCTGCCCATCGCGCTCATGGCCGCGCTGATGGTCCCGCAGATCGTGGTGGGCGTCCTGGCGGGGCGCAACCGCACGGTGGAGGACGAGGCGGCCCGCTGAAACCGGGCCAGGGGGACGCCGCCCGCTGAACCTGCCCCCGGCAGCAGCAAGGCGGACGAAGGGTGCGAGACTTGCCGTATGCCTTTGCTCGACCCGAACCCCCAGAACGGCCAGAAGAAGATGCTGCTCGTGCTCGGCGCGATGCTGGCCATCACCGTGATCATCGGCATCATCGCGACCATCGCCTCGCCATGATCATCGCCTCGCCATGATCATCGCCTCGCCGTGACCGTCGCTTCGCCGTGGAACGTGCTCCTCCATCGCCGGAGGTGGGGCTAACCCCCCATCCCCTAGGGGGTGAGTGTCAGGGTCAAGTGGGTGGATCTCCGGATGGGTTGAGGGCTCCGGATTCCGTAGCTTCGAGTTGTGCCCGCGAGGACGTGGAGCACGCACCACCCGAAGACCCACGGAGGCGGCATGTCGGCCCGTACGTACACCCGGCCCCACCCGGCGACCACGGGCGGCATCGAAAGCCGGCTGCCCTGGTGGGCCCTCGCCCTGCCGGCCCTCGCCTTCGTCGCTCTGCTTCTTCTGATACTCAACCCGTCGGACGCGCAGGCCGCGGGTGGCGACCCGGCGATCACCCACGTCTTCGAGCGCATCCAGCAGGCGGTCCTGCACCAGGCGTCCTGAGCCCCCGGCCGCTGCGTCCCCGGCCTCCTGAGCAGCCCTGACCGGGCCTGCCACGGGGCCCTGTCACCCATGGTGGGGGACCCCGCCAACTCCCTGCGCCCCATGGCGTGTTTCATGCGAAGCTGGGACGCATGAGCGTCGCAGAACCCCGCAGGATTGTCCTCTTCCGGCATGCGAAAGCCGACTGGCCACAGGTGTCCGACCATGAGCGGCCGCTCGCCGACCGGGGCCGCAAGGACGCGGCCGTCGCCGGACTCAAGCTGGCCGACACCGGAATCCCCTTCGATCTGGCCCTCTGCTCCACCGCGGTCCGGACCCGCGAGACCTGGAAGCTCGCCGTCCAGGAGTTCCCGCACCGGCCGAAAACGGTCTACGAGGAGCGGCTCTACGAGGCCTCGCCCGGCGAGCTGATCGCCGTACTCAACGAAACGCCCGACGACGCGCAGAACGTGGTCCTGATCGGACACAATCCGGGCGTGCAGGGCCTCGCCGAGATCCTGGCCGGTCAGGCCGAGAGTGACGCCCGCACCCGGATGAACGCGCACGGCTTCCACGCCGGTGCCTTCGCGGTGCTCTCCTTCGACGGCTCCTGGAAATCCCTGGAGCCCGGAGTGGGCACGCTCCTCGACTACTGGGCGCCGACCGAGTAACCGCACCCCCGCGTATCCCTACGTGGACGGGGCCCGGCACCATCGCGGTGCCGGGCCCCGTCGGGCGTCGTCATGAGCGCCTGATCACGTGACCTTCAGTGGTCGCCCAGGTGCATGTCCGCGGCCTCGACCTCTTCGCGGGTGACGCCCAGCAGATACAGGACCGTGTCCAGGAAGGGCACGTTCACGGCGGTGTGCGCGGCCTCGCGGACGACGGGCTTGGCGTTGAACGCGACGCCGAGACCGGCCGCGTTCAGCATGTCGAGGTCGTTCGCGCCGTCGCCGATGGCCACGGTCTGGGCCAGCGGCACACCAGCCTCCGCGGCGAACCGGCGCAGCAGCCGCGCCTTGCCCGCCCGGTCCACGATCTCCCCGGTGACCCGGCCCGTCAGCTTCCCGTCGACGATCTCCAGCGTGTTGGCCTGCGCGAAGTCGAGCCCGAGCCGCTCCTTCAGATCATCGGTGACCTGAGTGAAACCGCCCGAGACGACACCGACTTGGAAGCCGAGCCGCTTCAGCGTACGGATCAGCGTGCGCGCCCCCGGCGTCAGCCGGACCTCGCTGCGCACCTTGTCCACGACCGAGGCGTCGAGACCCGCGAGCAGCTCCACGCGCGCGTGCAGCGACTGCTCGAAGTCCAGCTCGCCGCGCATCGCGGCGGCCGTCACCTCGGCGACCTCCTTCTCGCAGCCGGCGTGCGCGGCGAAGAGCTCGATCACCTCGTCCTGGATGAGCGTGGAGTCCACGTCCATGACGACCAGGCGCTGGGCCCGCCGGTGCAGCCCCGCCGCCACCACCGCGACATCGACACCGAGTGCCGAGGCCTCGGTCACCAGGGCCGTGCGCAGCGTCTCGGTCTCCGTGCCGGACACGGCGAACTCGACCGCCGTCACCGGGTACTTGGCGAGCCGGAAGATACGGTCGATGTTGCCGCCGGTCCGCGTGATCCGCGCCGCGATCGCGGCCGTCGACTCGGCGGTGAGCGGGTGCCCGAGCACGGTGACGAGCGAGCGCCCGAGGCCGCGCGGCCGGTTGTCACCGAGGCCGGAGATGATCTCCGCCTGCATCTTCATCGACTCCGCCCAGCTGTGGACGGTGGCCCGCAGATCACCCTCCAGCCCGGCGGGCGGCTCGGTCACGAGCGCGCACAGCACCATCCGGCCACGGGTGACGACCTGCTCGATGTCGACCACGTCGACCGAGTAGGCGGCGAGGGTGTCGAAGAGACCGGCTGTGATGCCCGGCCTGTCCTTGCCGAAGATCTTGACGAGGACGGTAGGGAAATCAGAGGTCTGCGAAGCGCTCATGGTGTTCCCACCGTATCCGGCACCCAGTGCCTTCCGCCCCTGCGGTCCGCCTGACGGACAGGGAACACTTGGTGTCACCACGGTGGCGCGCACTTTGCCCGGGAGTGTCGGGCTGGGTCAGTCCCTCCGCCGAGGCCTCCCCGGCGGCGGAGGCGGCGGGCCTTCCTCGGACGAGGACGAGGACGAGGGCGGAGAAGAGGACGGAGGCGGCGGAGGTGGCGGCGGCACGCTCCCGGACCGGGACCCCCGCTGCTTCGGCGGCCGCGGTGGCGGCGCGATCGGCCCTACGACCGTGGGCGCGCCGTACACGTTGTCGGGTGGGCGCGGTCCCTCAGGCGACCGGGTGGGATCGGGCGGCCGTACGTTCCCCGGTGGCCGCCCGCTCCCGGACGGCCATGTGCCCCCGGGCGCCCCGGACTGCCGCGCACCCCGAGGCCCACGCGTTCCCGGCGGCCGGCGGTTGTCCGGTTCCCGGAGTTCGTCGGGCAGGCGCAGATACGGGTTGGTGTCGGGGTTCGCCGGACGGAACGGTGTGGCGGGGTTGTAGGGGCCCGACGGGTGCACGAGGTCCAGCTCGGCCGCCACCGGCCCGGCCGCCGCCGCGTCACCCCGTGCCAGGGGTGCCGCCCGCCGCCCCGCGGCCCCGCTCGCGCAGGCCAGCAGCGCCCCGGCCGCCCCCGCACCCGCGCCCCAGGCCGCGCCGAGCACCAGGGCCATGCCCGGATGGCCGTGCAACTCGATCCCGGCACCGAACGCGTCGAAGCCGAGCACCGACAGGGAGGCGTTCGCGGAGACGTCCGTCAGCCACGCCAGCAGGGGCAGCGCCAGGGCCGTCACGATCCCGAGCGGAAGCGCGCAGCGCCCGGCGAAACCGAGGACGCCACCGCGCCGTACGTTCGCGGCGCCCGGGTCTCCCGCGAGGGCGGCGCCCCCTTCGGACCGTACGAACGGAGTACGCGCGGCCGTCAGGACGCCCGCGAACAGCATCATGACCGCCGTCGCGACCGCCAACAGCCAGACACGGTTGTCCAGTTCGGCGAGGCGGCCCACCGTGACGGGCCGGTCGGAGTCGATGCTCAGCAGCTTGTCCAGGGGGTCCGGAAGCAGTTTGGCGAGTTCGCCGGTGGCCTTGCCGTCCCAGGGCACGAAGAGGCCGATCGGGATGCCCAGCCACACGCCGTTGGGTGCCCCGAGCAGTGCCGCGCCCGCGATCCGCTTGGGGTGGGCGTCGCCGATCGCCGCGTACGCCGCCGCCGCGAACCCCGCCGCGACCGCCACCAGCAACACCGCGACCAGCGCGGAAGCGGCCGGCCTGACGACGCGGTGCACGGCCTCCCAGCCGCGCGGCAGCGGAGTGCGGCGCGAGGCCAGCAGAGCGATCACGAGGACCCCGGCCGCCCAGGCCGCGCCTCCCAGCAGCGTCGGCACGGTGTCGACGGTGAAGCCGACCGCGGCCTTGGCGTTCACGAGATCGCCGATCTTGTCCGGCAGCAGCCCCCCGATGTTCCCCAGCCCGCCGGGGAGTTTGTCCGTGATGTCGCCGAGTCCGCCGCCCGCCTTGTCGAGTCCGAGCTTGCCGCCGTCGATCGTGATGATGTCGTGACCGGCCCAGGCGAGCCCGCCCAGGGTCGCCACGAAGAGGACGACCACCGCGACCGCGCGCGTCACGAGTTCGGGCAGAGCGATCACAACTCCCGCGCCGCGTAAGGACCGTAGGAAGAACCAGGACAGCAGGAGCGCGCCCACCAGCCCCACGCCGAGTGGCGTGATCTGAATGGCGGTGTGCGCCTCCGCTCCTTTCAGGCCGAACGCCGAGACATCGCCGGCCGGGGTGACCGAACCACCCGCACCTAGCGCCACAACCGCCGCGGTCATCGGCCCGAGCGAGCCCGCCGTGTCCGCCTCCAGCAGATGCAGTCCGAGCGCCGCGACGCCCGCCATTCCGATCAACGCCCAGCTCACAGAGGCGATCGCGGACACCAGCACGTCACCCCATGGAACCCTCCGGCCGTGGTCAGCCCTGTCGATGCTCATCGTCAGACCCCCCGATCCGCGCCGCGGTTTCGGACCGCGGTGTCCCCCTCGCGTGGGATTACCACTCTCCGGGCCGGTTTCAACCCCGTCAACGGGAACGGACAACCCGCCCGTACGCATCCTTCACAAGGCCCGACTTTCGGTCAGGGGGCTCCTACTGAAATAGTTCCCCACGATGTTCGACATCCCTAGACTCCCTGTGATGGGGGTAACTCGGGGGACAACTCAGTGGGGCTGGAGTGCCGGAACTCGTACTGGAATTGAATGGACGGACCTGGACGCTGGACGCGTCCAGGCCATACACCCTCGGACGTGATCCGCAGGGAGACATCGCGGTCGACGACGCCAGGGTGTCCTGGCGTCACGCCACGATCAGCTGGGGCGGCCGCAGTTGGGTCATCGAGGACCACGGCAGCACCAACGGCACGTTCGTGCAGGGGCAGCGGATCCATCAGATGGAGATCGGCCCCGGCTCGGCCGTGCACCTCGGCAACGCGACCGACGGCCCGCGCCTGAACCTCTCGGGTGCCGCCGCGGCCGTGGCGCCGCAGCAGGCGCAGCCCCAGCAGCAGCCGTTCGCGGCGCAGGGCGCGAGCCCCGGCTGGGCACAGCAGCCTCAGCAGCCGCAGGTGCAGGCGCCCGAGCAGAGCTGGCAGCCGCCGCAGCAGGCCGCACACATCCCGCCCCAGCAGGGCGGCCCCGGTGGTGGCGCGGGGGCGCCGCCGGTGTACGGCGACCGCAGCCCGACCACGTTCCACCAGCTGGCCCTCGGCCGCGTGATGCGCATCGGTCGTGCGCTGGAGAACGAGCTGGTGGTCTCCGACCTCCAGGTCTCCCGCCACCACGCCGAGTTCCACGCGACGCCCGACGGCCGCTACGAGATCCGCGATCTCGGCTCGCACAACGGCACCTACGTCAACGGCCAGCCGATCGCCAAGGGCGGCTCCGCGCTGCTCGGCCCGAACGACATCGTCGGTGTCGGCCACTCGACGTTCCGGCTGGTCGGCGACCGCCTCGAAGAGTTCGTCGACACCGGTGAAGTCTCCTTCTCCGCACGGCACTTGACGGTCACCGTCGACGGCGGCAAGCAGATCCTCAAGGACGTCTCCTTCGGCGTACCGGAGAAGTCGCTCATCGCGGTCATCGGCCCCTCGGGCTCCGGGAAGTCGACGCTCCTGAAGGCGCTCACGGGCTACCGCCCCGCCAACCAGGGTGACGTCCTCTACGACAACCGAAACCTGTACAAGCAGTTCGCCGAGCTGCGCCAGCGCATCGGTCTGGTCCCGCAGGACGACATCCTGCACAAGGAACTGACCGTCAAGAGGGCCCTCAAGTACGCGGCCAAGCTGCGCTTCCCCGCCGACACCACGGGCCAGGAGCGCGACGCCCGCATCGACGAGGTGCTGCGCGAGCTCAAGCTGGACATCCACAAAGAGAAGAAGATCACCTCCCTCTCCGGTGGCCAGCGCAAGCGCGTCTCGGTGGCCCTGGAGCTGCTGACCAAGCCGTCGCTGATCTTCCTGGACGAGCCGACCTCCGGCCTCGACCCGGGCATGGACCGCGACGTCATGCAGCTGCTGCGCGGCCTCGCCGACGACGGCCGTACGGTCCTCGTCGTCACGCACTCCGTGGCCGAGCTGGCGATCTGCGACAAGCTCCTCGTGATGGCGCCCGGCGGTTCGGTGGCCTACTTCGGCCCGCCGGAGGAGGCGCTGAACTTCTTCGGCTACGACACCTGGGCCGACGTCTTCTCCGCCTTCGAGAACTACCGCGACTACGACTGGGCGGGCCGCTGGAAGGGCTCGCAGCACTACCAGATGTACGCCGCGGACATCGACGCCATCGCCCCGCAGTCGGTGCAGATGCCGCCGGCGCAGGCGATGCGGCCGCCGAAGCCGCAGGGCTGGGGCTCACAGCTGATGACGCTGATCCGGCGCTATGTGTCGGTGATCGCGTCCGACAAGGGCTTCCTGGCGCTGACGGTGATCCTGCCGGCGGTGCTCGGTGCGGTGAGCCTGCTGATCGACGCGGACAAGGACCTGCTGGTGCGGGGGATCAGCCCGCAGACCCACCAGCCCGTCCCGAACGGCACAGCCACCACGGTGCTGCTGATCCTCGCGGTGGGCGCGTGCTTCGCGGGCGCCGCCAACTCCGTCCGCGAGCTGATCAAGGAGCGGGTGATCTACGAGCGGGAGCGCGCGACGGGTCTGTCCCGTTCGGCCTACCTGATGTCCAAGGTCATCGTCCTCGGCACGGTCACCATGCTCCAGGGGGCCATGGTCGGCGTGATCGGCTTCTCCAGCCGGGTCATCCCCGACAAGGGTCTGATCTTCGGCACCGGCAAGGCCGCCGTCATGCTCGAACTCTCCATCCCGATCATGCTGCTCGGCTTCACGTCGATGATGTTCGGCCTGGTCATCTCCTCGCTGGTGAAGACCTCCGAGAAGACGATGCCGCTGCTGGTGATGTTCGCGATCATCCAGGTCGTCTTCACCGGCTGCCTGTTCACCCTGCACGGCAGTGTCGGCGTCAACGAGTTCTCGTATCTGATGCCGTCGCGCTGGGCGGTCGCCGGTGCGGGCGCCACGCTGGACTTCAACAACATCAGCCCGCCCAAGAAGATCGGCGACACGGACCCGCTGTGGGAGCACACGGTCGGCGCCTGGGGCATGGACATGATCGCGCTGATCGTCCTCGGCGTGGTCTGCGCCTTCTTCGTGGCTCGCTTCCTGCGCCGCCACGAGCCCGAGGTCATGCGCAAGTAGTCACACGTTGTCGTACGCCGAAGGGCGGCACCCCCACCGGGGTGCCGCCCTTCGGCGTACGTGCGTGTCAGAGGTCCGCGCCGACCTCAGTACGCGCTGTTGACGTTGTCCATCGAGCCGTACTTGTCGGCCGCGTAGTTGGCGGCGGCCGTGATGTTGGCGACCGGGTTGTAGATGTTCCACGAGGTGCCGGCCACGTGGTAGGCGTTGAAGGTCGGCTGGATGACCTGGAGCAGACCGATCGACGGGGTACCGTTCTGGGCGTTGACGTCCCAGCCGTTGATGGCGTTCGGGTTGCCCGTCGACTCCCGCATGATGTTGCGGTACAGGCCGTCGTACGTGCCCGGGATGCCGTGCTTCGCCATGATGTCCAGCGACTGGTGGATCCAGCCGTCCAGGTTGTTGGCGTAGGTCTTGACGGCGATCGCCTTGACCTTGGCTCGCTGCGCGGACCGGCTCGCGGCGGCCTTCGCCTTGCGCTCCTGAGCGGCCTTCTCGGCGGCCTTCTTCGCTGCGGCCTTCTTCTTGGCGGCGGCGGCCGCGGCGGCGGCCTTCTTCTTCGCGGCAGCGTCGTCCGCGGCCTTCTTCGCCGTGAAGGACTTGGCCGCCAGGTCGGCGCTGGCCAGCTGGCTGGCGAAGCTGTCCTTCGTGTCCTTGATCTGCTGCTGGCTGAAGACCACGGGGGTGGTGGAGGCGGCGGCCTCGCTCGTCGTGGTCGATCCGTTGCTCGGCACCAGGGTGAAGGCGAGGGCGGCGGCGCCGAGGGCGGCCACACCGGCCATCGAAAGCTTGTGGGTCTTGGTCAGCGCGGGACTATGACCAGGAGCGTTGGTGTGCTTGGGCATGACTGATGGACCTCTTCGAATAGCGCGGAGGTCGCTCACGGTCCGGTGGGGGACTGAGTTTTTCCGGAACAAACGCCGCGGGGCGAAACCCGCGGCGTTGAGCGACGGCTGCCATTCTTAGCGGCCGCAAAATCCTGTGGCAAAGGTGTGACGTACGAAGCTGCATAGTGGACCGCAGAAGGGCAAATCGGGGCAGAGTGTCACGTCTGCCCCGCTCACCCCGGTCCCCTTTATCTCCTATGCGCCTTCGTACGTGATGTGCGTCCTATGCGCGGCGTCACATCGGCCATGCGGCGCTGTCACCGGCAGTTGCTGGCGCAATGCTCAACGTGAGGGTTCTCGTTCGGAAGGATGAGGTGCACGTCCCCGAACTCGTGCCACAGGTAGCGCCCACGCAGCGCCTCCTCATAGCTGCGGTCGATCGCCGCCCGCCCCGCGACGGCCTCCAGCATCAGCAGATGCGAGGCCGCCGGCTCGTGCAGCCCGGTCAGCAGCCCGTCGATGACCCGCACCCCGCGCTCAGGGGTCACCACGAGGTCCGTCCAGCCCTCCACGGCCCGCACGACCCCGTCGGCGCCGACCGCGGACTCCACGGCCCGCACAGCCGTCGTACCGACCGCGACGATCCGCCCACCGCCCGCCCTCGCCGCGTTGATCAGCCGCGCCGACGTCCTGGGCACGGCGAAGCGCTCCGGGTACGGCGGCTCGTGCGACTCGGCCGATGCCACCCCCGTGTGCAGGGTGACCGGCGCGAACTGCACGCCCCGGCTCACCAGCTCCGCCACCAGCCGCGCGGTGAAGGGCCGCGCCGCGCTCGGCATCTCCGCGCTGCCCGCACCGTCGGCGGACGGCAGCGCGAACACCGTCTGGTAGACGGACAGCGGCTGATCCCTCTCTGTATAGGAGTAACGAATGGGGCGCCCGTGCCGCCCCAGCATCCCCAGGACGTCCCCGCCCGGCACCCGCGCCCACCACAGCCGCGCGCTGCCCGCCGCCAGCGTCTCCTCCAGTACGAGTCGTACGTCCCCGGGAAAGCGCACCTCTGTCCCCGCGGGCCCGCCCGCCCGCGCACGTGTAGTACCCCGTCCGTCCGGATCCCGCAGCTCGACGGCCCATCGCCCGTCGTCGCCCCGTGTGGAGAAATGCACCACCACGCGCGCGTGCCCGACGCGCCCGTCGACCGCCGCGGCCAGCGTGGACGACGTATTGACGACGAGCAGATCCCCGGCTCTCAGCTGCCCGGGCAGCTCGGCGAACGCGTGATGCGACACCTCAGGGCCGCGCGAGACGAGCATCCGCACCGCGTCCCGGTCCAGCCCCGCCCCGCGCTGCTCGGCCGGCACCCGCGCCGACAGCTCCTTGGGAACCTGCACCGCGGAGGTCGTCACCGCGCCTCCAGCAGGGCCGGCGCCGCATAGCGGCCACTGGCCGGACGCTCGGCTGATCCTTTTGACGCCGCCCTCGCACTGCTCGGCCCCGGGGGGCCTCCCAGGCTTCGGGACGGCTGCGCCGGACTCCGTCCGTCGGTGGTGGTATCGGTCATCGGGTCACCTCCAGCAGCGACAGCGCCCCATACCGGCCACTGGCCGGACGCTCGTCCAGCAGTCGCAGAAAGGCCGGAACCACACTGTCCGGCGTCGGCCGCGGATCACCGTCGTCCGGTACGGCCGCCGCGTACAGGTCCGTCCCCATGTCCCCCGGATCCACCGCCCACACCCGCAGCCCGGGTTCCTCCTCGCCGAGCACCGCCGACAGATGGTCGAGCGCCGCCTTCGACGCCCCGTACCCGCCCCAGGTCTCGTACGCCTCGGCCGCCGCGTCCGAACTGACATCGACGACCGTGCCCGCCCGCGAGGCCCGCAGCAGCGGCAGCGCCTCCTGGATCAGGCCCAGCGCGGCGACCACATTGACCTCCAGCGCCTGCCGCAGCCCCTCCAGCGGCAGATCCTCCAGGCGTACGAGCGGTTCGGCGCCCAGCGCGCTCGCGTTGTTCACCAGAAGGTCCACGCCCCCGAGCTTCCGCGCCGCCGCCACCAGCTCGACGCGGTGCCCGGCGTCCGTGACGTCCCCGGGCAGCGCCTCCACCCGCGTCCCGTACTCCGACAGCGCCGCCGCCGTCCGCTCCAGCACGTCCGCGGTTCTGGCGTCGAGCACCAGATCCCAGCCGCGCTCCGCCAGGGCCGCGCCGAGCGCCCGCCCCAGCCCCTTCGAAGCCCCCGTGATGATCGCTACCGGCATGACATCCGTCCCCTCGTCCCGTGCCCGCCGTTCCCGGCCGGCCTCTTCAACGTAGGAACCGGACCGTGCCCGCCGCCTCGTCCGCGGGCCGCAATGATCCGGGGCCCTTTGCCCTAGGCCCACCGGCCTAGGCGGCGGCCGTCACAGGTCCGATCCGCGTTGTCGCACCCCGCCGGTACTTTGGGGTCATGAGTCAAGGTCCACGGTCCGGCCTGTACGCGGTGAGCTCCGCGCTGCTGGCCATGAGCAGGCACCTCGAGGTGCGCGACGTCCTCAAGACGATCGTCGCCTCGGCCCGCGAGCTGCTCGACGCGCAGTACGCGGCGCTCGGCGTCCCCGACGACCACGGAGGCTTCGCCCAGTTCGTGGTCGACGGCATCAGCGACGCCCAGTGGAAAGCCATCGGCCCGCTCCCGCGCCAGCACGGCATTCTCGCCGCGATGCTGCACGAGGCCCGCCCCGAGCGTCTCGCCGACGTGCGCAAGGACCCGCGCTTCGAGGGGTGGCCCGCCGCCCACCCCGACATGTCCGACTTCCTGGGCCTGCCGATCCGTGACGGCGACGAGGTGATCGGCGCGCTGTTCCTCGCCAACAAGAACTGCGCCAAGCCGGACGGCAGCTGCGGCTTCACCGAGGACGACGAGGAACTGCTGACGATCCTCGCCCAGCACGCCGCGATCGCCCTGACCAACGCCCGGCTCTACGAGCGCAGCCGCGAACTCACCATCGTCGAGGAGCGTTCCCGGCTCGCCCACGAACTGCACGACGCCGTCAGCCAGAAGCTCTTCTCCCTGCGCCTGACCGCACAGGCCGCCGCCGCCCTCGTCGACCGTGATCCGTCCCGCGCCAAGGGCGAACTCCAGCAGGTCGCCGCGCTCGCCGCGGAAGCCACCGAGGAACTGCGCGCCGCCGTCGTCGAGTTGCGCCCCGCCGCACTCGACGACGACGGCCTGGTCGCCACGTTGCGCACCCAGATCCAGGTCCTCGACCGCGCCCACTCCGCGCACGTGACCTTCGACAGCGGCGGTGTCCGCGCGCTGCCCGCGGCCCAGGAGGAGGCCGTGCTGCGCGTCGCCCAGGAGGCCCTGCACAACGCGCTGCGGCACTCGGGGGCGACCCGCGTCGACGTGACCCTGGAGAGGAGCGGCCCGGGCGCCGTGCTGCGGGTCACCGACGACGGCAGCGGGTTCGACCCCCAGGCGATACGCAGCGCAGGGCGCCACCTCGGGCTGGTGTCCATGCGCGACCGGTCGAGCGGGGTCGGTGGCACCCTCACCGTGGAATCGGCGCCCGGCAAGGGCACCACGATCGACATGGAGGTCCCTGGTGGCTGACGCAATCAAGGTGCTGCTGGTCGACGACCACCAGGTGGTCCGCCGCGGCCTGCGCACCTTCCTCGAAGTGCAGGACGACATCGAGGTCGTGGGCGAGGCGTCCGACGGCGCCGAAGGAGTCGCCCGAGCCGAGGAGTTGAGGCCCGACGTCGTCCTCATGGACGTCAAGATGCCGGGCATGGACGGCATCGACGCGCTGCGCAAGCTCCGCGAACTGGCCAACCCCGCACGGGTGCTGATCGTCACCAGCTTCACCGAGCAGCGCACCGTCGTCCCGGCCCTGCGAGCCGGCGCCGCCGGGTACGTGTACAAGGACGTGGACCCCGACGCCCTCGCCGGAGCCATCCGCTCCGTGCACGCCGGGCACATCCTGCTGCAGCCCGAGGTGGCGGGTGCCCTGCTGTCCCAGGAGGAGTCCAACTCCGGGCAGGGGAGGGGTGGTTCGCTCACCGAGAGGGAGCGCGAGGTGCTCGGTCTGATCGCCGACGGCCGCTCCAACCGGGAAATCGCCCGCGCCCTCGTCCTCTCCGAGAAGACCGTCAAGACGCACGTATCGAACATCCTGATGAAGCTCGACCTGGCGGACCGCACCCAGGCCGCGCTCTGGGCCGTACGTCATGGCGTGGCCTGACGAGCGGCACGCGACCGGCAATTCGGAGGGTCTCCCTCCGGGCTGAGATTCATACCGTCGGGTGTATGTCCCCCGGATGGCGCATCCTCGGCCGACCCCCGCCGTTCTCCAGTGCGTGCTGCGGCGACTTGCCGCGGTGATCGCCAAGGGAGGGCTTAGAAGTGAAGAACCTGAAGAAGGCCACGGCAGTCGCGATGGTGGCCGGCGGCCTGGTTGCCGCTGGTGCCGGTATGGCCTCCGCCACCAACGGGGCGCAGGCGGGTGGCGCGGCCGAGCACTCGCCGGGTGTCGTCTCGGGCAACCTCATCCAGGCCCCGGTCCACGTCCCCGTGAACGCGGTCGGCAACAGCGTGAACGTCATCGGTGCCCTGAACCCGGCCTTCGGCAACCTGGGCGTCAACCGCTGAGGTTCCGCACCGCACGATCATGACCACCGGCTTCCCGGGTACCCCGGGAGGCCGGTCAGGTTGTAGGCCGGTAGCCCTGTCGGCTCGTAGCCCTGTCGGTCGGTAGTCCTGTCGATCCATCGGGCCAATGGCCCGAACGGGCACTTCGGCGGGGCCTCCCGTGCCGTTTGGGACCGGCAGGCGTTCCTCAGCGTACGACCCGCGGCCGGGTCGGATCCGCAAACGCAGGAGGAACACTTCCCATGAACATCGCCAAGAAGGCCGCCCTGGCCATCACCGTCGCCGGTATCGCCGCGGGCGCTTCCGCCGGTGCGGCTGTCGCCGACTCGGGTGCCGACGGCGCGGCCGTGAAGTCGCCGGGCGTCGGCTCGGGCAACCTCGTCCAGGTCCCGGTCCACGTCCCGGTGAACGTGGTCGGCAACACCGCCAACCTCATCGCCCTGCTCAACCCCGCCTTCGGCAACACGGGCGTGAACGACTGACCTGTTCCACCCTGTAGGAGCCCCGCCGACCACACTGGTCAGCGGGGCTCTTCTGCGCAGCCGCTCAAGCTGCGGGCAAGCGTGCCTGTGTCACTGCCCCAAGGGCGTCACGGGTGGGCGCAGGCGGCGCCTCGTCAGCGAGGCCCCGGATGGCAACCCCACCGTCACCGAACCCCCCGCTCCCGCTCCTCCACAAACGCGTTGTACGCAGCCACCTGCGCCCGTCGAGCCGTCCGCTCGACCGGCCGCAGCGCCTCCCCCCGAGCCGCGATCTCGGACGCACTCACCGCCCCGCCGTGCCCGTTCTCGTACGCCACGGAGATCAGCAGCCCCACCCGCTGCGCAAGCTCCAGCACCCGCACCGCACGCGGCGGATACCCGGGAGCCAGCACCTCCCGCCCCCGCTCGGCCCGCGCCCGGTACGCCTCGATCGCCGCCTCCGCCACCGGCCCCGACCCGGCCACATCGAGCTGTGACAACACCTGCGTGGCGTCGCGCAGCGCCTCCGCGAGCTCCCGCTCGGCCTCTCCGAGGGACGGCACGTCGGCGGGCGGCGCCTCGCGCACGGCGAGGCAGTGCCACACCACCTCGACGTGCACATCACCGTCGGGCCCCGCCTCGTACACCTCGGGAACGAGCCCGAGCGCGCTCCCGTGGCAGACGACGGCCTCCTCGGCCTCCAGGGCGCGCGCGTTGAAGTCCGGGGGCCCGCTCAGCCCCAGCGGATGCCCCGGCGCGGGCAGCGCGACCCGCAGTCCGGTCACCCCGAGCGTGCGCAGCCGGCCGAGAGCGAGCGTCAGCCCGACGAGCCCCGACTCGCCCGGCAGTCCCTCGACCCGGTGCACCGCGTCCTCACCGACGATGGCGAGCACCGCGTCGTCGGGCGATACAAGTCCGGCCAAAAGGGCGTTTCCCCATGCGGCCAGGCGTCCTGAGCGTGGTTCCGAAAGCATGCCCTCCACCCTAAGGACCGGACCGATGGAATGGACCGCCCGACCGGTGGCGTAGATTTCCCTGGGGGCTGCGTCCACAGGCGCACGCGACTGCCGAGACAGGCCAAGACTGCAATGGGAGACAGCGCGCTCATGAGCGATGTTCTGGAGCTGGAGGACGTATCCGTGGTCCGCGAGGGCCGGGCTCTGGTGGACCAGGTCTCCTGGTCGGTCAAGGAGGGCGAGCGCTGGGTCATCCTCGGACCCAACGGCGCCGGAAAAACGACCCTCCTGAACGTCGCGTCCAGCTACCTCTTCCCCAGCAAGGGCGCCGCCACCGTCCTCGGCGAGACCCTCGGCAAGGTCGACGTCTTCGAGCTGCGCCCACGCATCGGCATGGCCGGCATCGCCATGGCGGAGAAGCTCCCCAAGCGTCAGACGGTCCTGCAGACGGTGCTGACCGCCGCGTACGGCATGACCGCCGGCTGGCACGAGGACTACGAGGACATCGACGAGCAGCGCGCCCGCGCCTTCCTCGACCGCCTCGGCATGAGCGAGTACCTGGACCGCAAGTTCGGCACGCTCTCCGAGGGCGAGCGCAAGCGCACCCTCATCGCCCGCGCCCTGATGACCGACCCCGAGCTGCTGCTCCTCGACGAGCCCGCCGCCGGTCTCGACCTCGGTGGCCGCGAGGACCTCGTACGCCGTCTCGGCCGCCTCGCCCGCGACCCGATCGCCCCCTCCATGATCATGGTCACGCACCACGTCGAGGAGATCGCCCCCGGCTTCACCCACGTCCTGATGATCCGTCAGGGCAAGGTGCTCGCCGCGGGCCCGCTGGAACTCGAACTCACCTCGCGCAACCTCTCCCTCTGCTTCGGCCTCCCGCTCGTCGTCGAGCAGGTCGGCGAGCGCTGGACCGCGCACGGCCTTCCGCTGTCCTGACCGCAGCGGAAACAGCGAGCCGTCCGGCCCGAACCGAGGGGCGGACGGCCCGACTTGATCGCGCGCCCTGTCCGCGAGGGGAGCGCGGTCCTACCATGACCGTGTGAGTGACATCGACGCATGGGTGTGGTGGCTGATCGGCGCGGCCGGGCTCGGAATTCCCCTTGTGGTGACAGCAATGCCGGAGTTGGGCATGCTCGCCCTGGGAGCCGTCGCCGCCGCGGCCATCGCGGGACTGGGCGGCGGTGCCGTACTCCAAGTCCTCGTCTTCGCCGCCGTTTCGGTCGCGCTCATCGCGGTCGTACGCCCGATCGCCAACCGACACCGCAACCAACGGCCCCAACTCGCCACGGGCATCGACGCGTTGAAGGGCAAGCAGGCGGTCGTCCTGGAGCGGGTGGACCACGCGGGCGGCCGGATCAAGCTCGCCGGAGAGGTCTGGTCGGCCCGATCCCTCGACGCCGAACAGGCCTACGAGCCAGGGCAAGAGGTGGACGTCGTGGAGATCGAGGGAGCCACGGCGATCGTCATGTGACCTCGTACAACGCAACTGAACCGAACGCCCCACGTCGCAGACGACGGTCTGTCAGACTCGTCCAGCAAGATCTTCAACAACCATAAGATCTTCAGGGAATACCGAGGCGGAGAAGGGTACGGGGAGCAACGATGGAACCGATCATCATCGTCCTGATCATTCTGGTGGTGTTGGTCTTCATCGCCCTGATCAGGACCATCCAAGTCATTCCACAGGCGAGCGCCGCCATCGTCGAGCGGTTCGGCCGCTACACGCGGACACTCAACGCGGGCCTCAACATCGTCGTCCCGTTCATCGACTCGATCCGCAACCGCATCGACCTCCGCGAACAGGTCGTGCCCTTCCCGCCGCAGCCGGTGATCACCCAGGACAACCTGGTGGTCAACATCGACACCGTCATCTACTACCAGGTGACCGACGCACGCGCCGCGACGTACGAAGTCGCCAGCTACATCCAGGCGATCGAGCAGCTCACCGTCACCACGCTCCGCAACATCATCGGTGGCATGGACCTGGAGCGCACCCTCACCTCCCGCGAGGAGATCAACGCGGCCCTGCGCGGCGTCCTCGACGAGGCCACCGGCAAGTGGGGCATCCGCGTCAACCGCGTCGAGCTCAAGGCGATCGAGCCGCCCACCTCCATCCAGGACTCGATGGAGAAGCAGATGCGCGCCGACCGTGACAAGCGCGCCGCGATCCTCACCGCCGAAGGTACGCGCCAGGCGGCGATCCTCACCGCCGAGGGTGAGAAGCAGTCCCAGATCCTGCGCGCCGAAGGTGAGGCCAAGGCCGCCGCCCTGCGCGCCGAGGGCGAGGCCCAGGCCGTCCGTACGGTCTTCGAGGCGATCCACGCCGGCGACCCGGACCAGAAGCTCCTCTCCTACCAGTACCTCCAGATGCTCCCGAAGATCGCCGAGGGCGACGCCAACAAGCTCTGGATCGTGCCCAGCGAGATCGGCGACGCCCTCAAGGGCCTGTCCGGCGCCATGGGCAACTTCGGCAACTTCGGCGGCGGTTCGGGCGGTGGCGGAAACTCCGGAGGGTCGTCCGGCTCCGGTGGCTCGGAGCGCCGCGAGAAGCCGTCGATCACCGACTGACGACGTCCACGTCTGTACGTGACTGGGGCCCACCTCCCGCAGGAGGTGGGCCCCAGTCACACACACGTCACGCGGCGGGCTGTGCCAGCCACTCCGGCAGCGCCTCGAAGTCGTCCTGCCCCAGAGCCAGCAGCATCGCGTCCGCCGGCGTCGGCTCGAACGGCAGCCGCAGCAGCGGCATCCCGGCCTGCTCCGGCGTACGAGCCGCCTTGCGGTGGTTGTCCTCCGCGCACGAGGCCACCGTGTTCAGCCAGGAGTCCTGGCCACCCTGCGCCCGCGGCACCACGTGGTCCACGGTCGTGGCCCGCCTGCCGCAGTACGCGCACCGGTGCCGGTCCCGGACCAGCACGCCCCGCCTCGACCACGGAGCTTGTCTTCGGAAAGGCACCCGTACATAGCGGCAGAGCCTGATCACCCGGGGTGCGGGTATGTCCACCGCGGCGCCGCGCATGCGCAGTTCGGGGTGGGTCTGCTCGACGACGGCCTTGTCCTGCAGCACCAGAACGACGGCTCGGTTCAACGTCACCGTCGACAGCGGCTCGAAGCTCGCGTTCAGTACCAGCGTGTCCCGCATCCCAGCCCACCTCCCATGCGCACCGGCCCACCAGCTGGCGGGCTTGGATCAACTCTGGCCGGGCACGCCGAGATGGACAACGCAATATCTGTGCTCACCCGGGAACCACCCCCAGGCCCCCGGCACAAAAAATGCCCGCCTCTGATCACTTCCAAGACCAGAGGCGGGCAAACGTTCAGTGAACGTCAGTCTTCGGCGGGAGCCGCATACTCACCGATCAGCTGGGCACGCGCGAGCGTGTGGAACCGGAGATTGAAGCCGACGACCGCGGGACTCGCGTCCGCGTCCGGACCGAGCTTCTCCTGATCCACGGCGTACACCGTGAACACATACCGGTGCGCCGGGTCCCCGGCCGGCGGCGCGGCACCACCGAAGTCCTTCGACCCGTAGTCGTTGCGCGCCTGGACCGCGCCCTCCGGCAGCCCCTCGAACTTGCCGGTGCCCGCACCCGTCGCCAACTCCGTCACCGACGCCGGAATGTCGAACACGACCCAGTGCCAGAATCCGCTCCCCGTAGGGGCATCCGGATCGAAGCAGGTCACGGCGAAGCTCTTGGTCTCCGGCGGGAAGCCCTCCCATCGAAGGTGAGGCGAAGTGTTTCCGGCCGCGTAGACGTGCGCGTCCTTCAACACCCCACCCGGCTCGACATCCTCACTCGTGACCGTGAAGGACGGCACGGACGGATGGAAGTCGTGGGGAAGCGGCGGCCTCTTCAGCTCGGTCACCTCGGCACCTCCAAGTCGATGGAACAGTTTGTCGCGGACCCCAGGAACCCTAGAACCAGCTGCGCTTGCTGCCGACCTCGGAGAGCCACTGGTTCAGATACGCGGCCCAGTCCGTGCCCTGGTAGTCGTGCAGCCCCACCTGGAAGGAGCGGAACGAGTCGCTGCCCTCGCTGAACAGCCCCGGCTTCTTGTCCATCTCCAGGATGACGTCCATCTCGCGGTCGTCCGCGACGAAACTCAGCTCGACCTGGTTCAGCCCGCGGTACTGCGACGGCGGGAAGAACTCGATCTCCTGGTAGAACGGCAGCCGCTGACGCGTCCCACGAATGTGACCGCGCTCCATGTCCGCGCTCTTGAAGCGGAAGCCCAGCTGGATGAAGGCGTTCAGAATGGCCTGCTGCGCCGGCAGCGGGTGCACGTTGATCGGGTCCAGGTCGCCCGAGTCCACGGCACGCGCGATCTCCAGCTCCGTGGTCACACCGATGTGCATCCCGCGCAGGCTCTGCCCGTCGATCGTCGTGATCGGCGTCTCCCACGGGATCTCGAGCCCGAAGGGGACCGCGTGCACGGCGCCCGCCTGCAGCTCGAAGGCCCCACCGAGGCGCAGCTTGGTGAACTCGATGTCCTGCTTGTACTCCTGGTCGTCGTGGCCCTCGACCTCGACCTTGGCCTGAAGACCGACCGACAGACCCTCGATCTGCTGGTTCACGGACCCGCCCTGGATCCGCACCTCACCCTGGACGACGCCGCCCGGAACGGTGTTGACCTCGGTCAGCACCGTCTCGACCGAAGCCCCACCGGCTCCCATGCTCGCGAGCAGCCGCTTGAACCCCATGTCACTTCCTCCCCAGGCAACGCCTGTACTCCGTCTGAACCCTTGATCCATACAAACGCGATCCGGCCCCGGCCGGTTCCGCGTCCTCACCCTTCCAAGGGAGAGGCGGCCTGGCCAGCCCACAGACAGGAACCCGTCTGGACTACGCTCGTACGCCATGATCGCGGCCCCTGACCGTACGCCCCTCACCCGGGAGTTCTTCGACCGCCCTGTAGTCGAGGTCGCCCCCGACCTCCTCGGGCGCATCCTCGTGCGCACCAGCCCAGACGGCCCGATCGAGCTGCGCCTCACAGAGGTGGAGGCATACGACGGTCCGAACGACCCCGGCTCCCACGCGTATCGCGGCCGCACGCCCCGCAACGGCGTGATGTTCGGTCCGCCCGGCCATGTGTACGTCTACTTCACCTATGGCATGTGGCACTGCATGAACCTGGTGTGCGGTCCGGAGGGCACGGCCAGCGGAGTCCTGCTCCGCGCCGGAGAGATCACCGAGGGCGCCGAACTGGCACGCAAACGTCGACTTTCAGCCCGAAATGACAAGGAACTGGCCAAAGGGCCTGCCCGGCTGGCCACCGCCCTGGACGTGGACCGCACCCTCGACGGCGCCGACGCCTGCGCCCCCGACGAGGGCCCGCTGACTCTCCTGACCGGCACCCCCGTCCGTCCCGACCAGGTACGCAGTGGTCCCCGCACCGGAGTGGCCGGCGGCGGAGGTGTTCACCCGTGGCGCTTCTGGGTCGCCAACGACCCGACGGTGAGCCCATATCGGGCCCATACCCCCCGACGCCGCTCAACTTGACGCGCCTCTGGGGGATCCGTAATGTAGCCCGAGCCGCTTGAACCGGGTACGGCGATCAGCCAGCAGCCGGAAGTGGCCAACCCACTACCTACGACTTCCCCTCAGCGGGGGCGAATTCGGCGTGTCTTCATGCCTGAATTCGAACTCGCGGAACTCAATTATGAGTCGCGACGGGAATCGGCTAACGTAGTGAATGTCGAAAGGCCGCGAGGCGAAAGCACTCAAAGCCAGAACGACAAAGCCCGCTGACTGGGAATCAGGCCCGAAAGGATCTGATAGAGTCGGAAACGCAAGACCGAAGGGAAGCGCCCGGAGGAAAGCCCGAGAGGGTAAGTACAAAGGAAGCGTCCGTTCCTTGAGAACTCAACAGCGTGCCAAAAATCAACGCCAGATATGTTGATACCCCGTCTCCGGCCGATCGGTCGGGGCGAGGTTCCTTTGAAAAAGTCCTTCCCCTTGGGGAAGGCGCACAGCGAGGACGCTGAGAACCGTGGGGCTTATTCCGCCCGGCGGTTCCGCTCTCGTGGTGTCGTCCCGATTACGGGAAAACATTCACGGAGAGTTTGATCCTGGCTCAGGACGAACGCTGGCGGCGTGCTTAACACATGCAAGTCGAACGATGAACCACTTCGGTGGGGATTAGTGGCGAACGGGTGAGTAACACGTGGGCAATCTGCCCTGCACTCTGGGACAAGCCCTGGAAACGGGGTCTAATACCGGATACCACCCTTACAGGCATCTGTGAGGGTTGAAAGCTCCGGCGGTGCAGGATGAGCCCGCGGCCTATCAGCTTGTTGGTGAGGTAGTGGCTCACCAAGGCGACGACGGGTAGCCGGCCTGAGAGGGCGACCGGCCACACTGGGACTGAGACACGGCCCAGACTCCTACGGGAGGCAGCAGTGGGGAATATTGCACAATGGGCGAAAGCCTGATGCAGCGACGCCGCGTGAGGGATGACGGCCTTCGGGTTGTAAACCTCTTTCAGCAGGGAAGAAGCGCAAGTGACGGTACCTGCAGAAGAAGCGCCGGCTAACTACGTGCCAGCAGCCGCGGTAATACGTAGGGCGCAAGCGTTGTCCGGAATTATTGGGCGTAAAGAGCTCGTAGGCGGCTTGTCACGTCGGGTGTGAAAGACCGGGGCTTAACCCCGGTTCTGCATTCGATACGGGCTGGCTAGAGTGTGGTAGGGGAGATCGGAATTCCTGGTGTAGCGGTGAAATGCGCAGATATCAGGAGGAACACCGGTGGCGAAGGCGGATCTCTGGGCCATTACTGACGCTGAGGAGCGAAAGCGTGGGGAGCGAACAGGATTAGATACCCTGGTAGTCCACGCCGTAAACGGTGGGAACTAGGTGTTGGCGACATTCCACGTCGTCGGTGCCGCAGCTAACGCATTAAGTTCCCCGCCTGGGGAGTACGGCCGCAAGGCTAAAACTCAAAGGAATTGACGGGGGCCCGCACAAGCAGCGGAGCATGTGGCTTAATTCGACGCAACGCGAAGAACCTTACCAAGGCTTGACATACACCGGAAAGCATCAGAGATGGTGCCCCCCTTGTGGTCGGTGTACAGGTGGTGCATGGCTGTCGTCAGCTCGTGTCGTGAGATGTTGGGTTAAGTCCCGCAACGAGCGCAACCCTTGTTCTGTGTTGCCAGCATGCCCTTCGGGGTGATGGGGACTCACAGGAGACCGCCGGGGTCAACTCGGAGGAAGGTGGGGACGACGTCAAGTCATCATGCCCCTTATGTCTTGGGCTGCACACGTGCTACAATGGCAGGTACAAAGAGCTGCGATACCGCAAGGTGGAGCGAATCTCAAAAAGCCTGTCTCAGTTCGGATTGGGGTCTGCAACTCGACCCCATGAAGTTGGAGTTGCTAGTAATCGCAGATCAGCATTGCTGCGGTGAATACGTTCCCGGGCCTTGTACACACCGCCCGTCACGTCACGAAAGTCGGTAACACCCGAAGCCGGTGGCCCAACCCGTAAGGGAGGGAGCTGTCGAAGGTGGGACTGGCGATTGGGACGAAGTCGTAACAAGGTAGCCGTACCGGAAGGTGCGGCTGGATCACCTCCTTTCTAAGGAGCATCTAGGCCGCCAGGCATTGTCTGGTGGTCCAGGGCCATTACGTCGGCACACGTTCGACGGTGGTTGCTCATGGGTGGAACGTTGATTATTCGGCCGGATTCTCGGGTCGGAGGCTTGCAAGTACTGCTCTTAGGAGCGTGGAAAGCATGATCTCCGGGCGGAGTCTGGCCGGGCACGCTGTTGGGTGTCTGAAGGTACGGCCGAATACGGCTGCCTTCAGTGCCGGCCCCAGTGCACTCGAACCGGTTGGTTCGGGGTGATGGGTGGTTGGTCGTTGTTTGAGAACTGCACAGTGGACGCGAGCATCTGTGGCCAAGTTTTTAAGGGCGCACGGTGGATGCCTTGGCACCAGGAACCGATGAAGGACGTGGGAGGCCACGATAGTCCCCGGGGAGTCGTCAACCAGGCTTTGATCCGGGGGTTTCCGAATGGGGAAACCCGGCAGTCGTCATGGGCTGTCACCCATACCTGAACACATAGGGTATGTGGAGGGAACGCGGGGAAGTGAAACATCTCAGTACCCGCAGGAAGAGAAAACAACCGTGATTCCGGGAGTAGTGGCGAGCGAAACCGGATGAGGCCAAACCTCAAGCGTGTGAGACCCGGCAGGGGTTGCGCTTGGGGGGTTGTGGGATCTCTCTTTTACGGTCTGCCGGCCGTGAGACGAGTCAGAAACCGTTGATGTAGGCGAAGGACATGCGAAAGGTCCGGCGTAGAGGGTAAGACCCCCGTAGTCGAAACATCAGCGGCTCGTTTGAGAGACACCCAAGTAGCACGGGGCCCGAGAAATCCCGTGTGAATCTGGCGGGACCACCCGCTAAGCCTAAATATTCCCTGGTGACCGATAGCGGATAGTACCGTGAGGGAATGGTGAAAAGTACCGCGGGAGCGGAGTGAAATAGTACCTGAAACCGTGTGCCTACAAGCCGTGGGAGCGTCGGAGTGCATGCTTGCATGCACTCTCGTGACTGCGTGCCTTTTGAAGAATGAGCCTGCGAGTTTGCGGTGTGTTGCGAGGTTAACCCGTGTGGGGAAGCCGTAGCGAAAGCGAGTCCGAATAGGGCGGTTTAGTAGCGCGCTCAAGACCCGAAGCGGAGTGATCTAGCCATGGGCAGGTTGAAGCGGCTGTAAGAGGTCGTGGAGGACCGAACCCACCAGGGTTGAAAACCTGGGGGATGACCTGTGGTTAGGGGTGAAAGGCCAATCAAACTCCGTGATAGCTGGTTCTCCCCGAAATGCATTTAGGTGCAGCGTCGTGTGTTTCTTGCCGGAGGTAGAGCACTGGATAGGCGATGGGCCCTACCGGGTTACTGACCTTAGCCAAACTCCGAATGCCGGTAAGTGAGAGCACGGCAGTGAGACTGTGGGGGATAAGCTCCATGGTCGAGAGGGAAACAGCCCAGAGCATCGACTAAGGCCCCTAAGCGTACGCTAAGTGGGAAAGGATGTGGAGTCGCACAGACAACCAGGAGGTTGGCTTAGAAGCAGCCACCCTTGAAAGAGTGCGTAATAGCTCACTGGTCTAGTGATTCCGCGCCGACAATGTAGCGGGGCTCAAGCGTACCGCCGAAGTCGTGTCATTCCAGTAATAGGGCCAACGCCTGCTGGGATGGGTAGGGGAGCGTCGTGTGCCGGGTGAAGCCGCAGCGGAAGCTAGTGGTGGACGGTTCACGAGTGAGAATGCAGGCATGAGTAGCGATACACACGTGAGAAACGTGTGCGCCGATTGACTAAGGGTTCCTGGGTCAAGCTGATCTGCCCAGGGTAAGTCGGGACCTAAGGCGAGGCCGACAGGCGTAGTCGATGGATAACCGGTTGATATTCCGGTACCCGCTGTGAAGCGTCAAACATCGAACCAGGCGATGCTAAGTCCGTGAAGCCGCCCCGGAGCCTTCGGGCAAAGGGGAGTGGTGGAGCCGACGGACCAGACCTGTAGTAGGTGAGTGATGGGGTGACGCAGGAAGGTAGTCCAGCCCGGGCGGTGGTTGTCCCGGGGTAAGGGTGTAGCCCGTCATCTAGGCAAATCCGGATGACATGTGGGTGAGACCTGATGCCGAGCCGATTGTGGTGAAGTGGATGATCCTATGCTGTCGAGAAAAGCCTCTAGCGAGTTTCATGGCGGCCCGTACCCTAAACCGACTCAGGTGGTCAGGTAGAGAATACCGAGGCGTTCGGGTGAACTATGGTTAAGGAACTCGGCAAAATGCCCCCGTAACTTCGGGAGAAGGGGGGCCATCACCGGTGACGAGATTTACTCTCTGAGCTGGGGGTGGCCGCAGAGACCAGCGAGAAGCGACTGTTTACTAAAAACACAGGTCCGTGCGAAGCCGTAAGGCGATGTATACGGACTGACGCCTGCCCGGTGCTGGAACGTTAAGGGGACCGGTTAGTGCACTTTCGGGTGTGCGAAGCTGAGAACTTAAGCGCCAGTAAACGGCGGTGGTAACTATAACCATCCTAAGGTAGCGAAATTCCTTGTCGGGTAAGTTCCGACCTGCACGAATGGCGTAACGACTTCTCGACTGTCTCAACCATAGGCCCGGTGAAATTGCACTACGAGTAAAGATGCTCGTTTCGCGCAGCAGGACGGAAAGACCCCGGGACCTTTACTACAGTTTGATATTGGTGTTCGGTTCGGCTTGTGTAGGATAGCTGGGAGACTGTGAAGTCATGGCGCCAGCCATGGTGGAGTCGTCGTTGAAATACCAGTCTGGTCGTGCTGGATGTCTAACCTGGGTCCGTGATCCGGATCAGGGACAGTGTCTGATGGGTAGTTTAACTGGGGCGGTTGCCTCCTAAAGAGTAACGGAGGCGCCCAAAGGTTCCCTCAGCCTGGTTGGCAATCAGGTGTTGAGTGTAAGTGCACAAGGGAGCTTGACTGTGAGACCGACGGGTCGAGCAGGGACGAAAGTCGGGACTAGTGATCCGGCGGTGGCTTGTGGAAGCGCCGTCGCTCAACGGATAAAAGGTACCCCGGGGATAACAGGCTGATCTTCCCCAAGAGTCCATATCGACGGGATGGTTTGGCACCTCGATGTCGGCTCGTCGCATCCTGGGGCTGGAGTCGGTCCCAAGGGTTGGGCTGTTCGCCCATTAAAGCGGTACGCGAGCTGGGTTTAGAACGTCGTGAGACAGTTCGGTCCCTATCCGCTGTGCGCGTAGGAATATTGAGAAGGGCTGTCCCTAGTACGAGAGGACCGGGACGGACGAACCTCTGGTGTGCCAGTTGTCCTGCCAAGGGCATGGCTGGTTGGCTACGTTCGGGAGGGATAACCGCTGAAAGCATCTAAGCGGGAAGCCTGCTTCGAGATGAGTATTCCCACCCCCTTTGAGGGGTTAAGGCTCCCAGTAGACGACTGGGTTGATAGGCCAGATCTGGAAGGCGGGCAACCGCTGGAGGTGACTGGTACTAATAGGCCGAGGGCTTGTCCTCAGTTGCTCGCGTCCACTGTGTAGTTCCCAGACAACGAACGGTTGTGCTGGCTGAACAGTTCCACTAATCAATTGAATAGTGTGCTTGTTCGCTGCCCGTTCGAGGTCCCGTTTATAACGGGATGTCTGACAGGGTTTCGGTGGTCATAGCGCGAGGGAAACGCCCGGTTACATTCCGAACCCGGAAGCTAAGCCTCACAGCGCCGATGGTACTGCAGGGGGGACCCTGTGGGAGAGTAGGACGCCGCCGAACAATCTTTGAGGACCTCTGGTCCCAGCGACTCGCTGGGACCAGAGGTCCTTTTTTGTTTTTCCGAAGCGCGCCGGGTACCCGGCTGCGCGAGAATGACTTGCGGTACCGAAGACAGGAGTCACCCCATGTCCACCAACTCTCCCGACGAGCGACCGGAGCGCGATCAGCGCCGCCGGGACAGTGGTGACCGCGGCGGCTACCGCGGAGGCCCGCGCCGCGACAACGACCGCGGCGGGAACTACGGCCGACGTGACGACAACCGGAGCGGTGGCGGCCGTGACGCGGGTGACCGCGGCGACCGTGGTGGGTTCCGTCGCGACGATCGTCGTGATGACCGTCCCAGTGGCCCGCGCCGCGACGATCGTGGTGACGACCGGGGCCGTGGGTTCAACCGCGACGGCGACCGGCCCCCGTTCCGTCGCGACGACCGCGGGAGCGACCGGCGCGACAGCGGAGACCGTCCCGCCTTCCGGCGTGACGACCGTCGCGACAGTGGTGACCGGGGCGACCGCGGTGGCTTCCGCCGTGACGACAACCGGGGTGGCGGCGGTGCCGCCGGCGGCTTCCGCGGACGCGACGACCGCGGTGACCGAGGAGGGCGTCCGCCCTTCCGCCGTGACGACCGTCCGAGCGGTGGCCCGCGTCGTGACGACCGTGGTGACGATCGGGGCCGTGGGTTCAACCGCGACGGTGACCGTCCGCCCTTCCGTCGTGACAGCGGTGACCGGCCCGCGTTCCGTCGCGATGACCGTCGTGACGACAACCGGGGTGGCGGCGATCGTGGTGGGTTCCGTGGTGGTGATCGTCGTGAGGGCGATCGTCCGCCCTTCCGTCGTGATGACCGTCCGAGCGGTGGCCCGCGTCGTGATGACCGTGGTGACGACCGGGGCCGTGGGTTCAACCGCGACGGCGACCGGCCCCCGTTCCGTCGCGACGACCGCGGGAGCGACCGGCGCGACAGCGGAGACCGCCCGGCCTTCCGTCGCGATGACGACCGAGGTGGGTTCCGTCGCGACGACAACCGTGGTGGCGGCGGTGGCGGCTTCCGTGGCCGGGACGACCGGGGTGGCCGTGACGACCGGGGTCGTGACGACCGCCGGGGCGGTCCGCGCCGCGACGACCGTGGTGGCCGTCCCGCCGGCGGCGGTGGCTTCCGCGGCCGTGACGACCACCGGGGTGACGACCGCCGTGGTGGCGGCCGTTTCCGTGACGACCGGGACCGGGACCGCGAGCCGATCAAGCGGCTGCCGATCCCCGATGACGTCACGGGCGACGAGATCGACAAGGACGTACGGCAGGAGCTTCAGAGCCTGCCCAAGGGGCTTGCCGAGGATGTTTCCCGGAACCTGGTGATGGTCGCCCGGCTGATCGACGAGGACCCCGAGGGGGCGTACGGCTACTCCCGAGTGGCCCTCCGCCTGGCCTCGCGCGTCGCCGCCGTACGGGAAGCGGCCGGCTTCGCCGCGTACGCGAACCAGAAGTTCAGCGAGGCGCTCGCCGAGTTCCGGGCCGCGCGTCGGATGACCGGCGGCGTGGAGCTGTGGCCCGTCATGGCCGACTGCGAGCGTGGCCTCGGCCGCCCCGAGAAGGCGCTGGACATGGCCGGTGCACCCGAGGTGCAGAAGCTGGACAAGGCCAGCCAGGTCGAGATGCGGCTCGTGGCAGCCGGAGCGCGACGGGATCTGGGGCAGCTCGACGCGGCCATCGTGACCCTGCAGAGCCCGGAGCTGGCCTCCAGCTCCGTACAGCCCTGGACCGCGCGGCTGCGCTACGCGTACGCCGACGCCCTGCTCGCCGCCGGTCGGGAGGGCGAGGCGCGTGAGTGGTTCGCCAAGGCGATCGAGTCCGACAAGGACGGCAGCACGGACGCCTCGGACCGGCTCGCGGAGCTGGACGGTGTCGAGTTCGTCGACGCGCTCGACGAGGACGAGGACGAGAGCGAGGTCGCGGTCCGTGTCGTGCACGACACCGAGACCGAGACCGACACCGAGGCCGCGATTGAGGCCGATGTCGAGGCCGATGTCGAGGTCGAAGCCGACGACGATGTCGACAGCGACGACGACACCGACAGCGATGACGACCTTGACGACGTAAGTGAGGTCGACGTCGTCGAAGAGGCGCCGAAGGCCGCCGAGCACCAGTCGCCCGTCGAAGGCGACAAGGACGGCTCCGAGAGCTGACGCTTCTCAGACGTAGGTGGGCGGGATCCCGGAAGGGGTCCCGCCCACTGGCGTTTTCAGAGGGCGAGCGCCCGCAGCACCAGGCCCGATGCAGGCTTCGGGCCGAACGACGTCGACTTGCGGGGCATCGTGACTCCCTGGCGTGCGAGATCCCGTACGACCTCCTCGTGGACCGGGTGCATCAGGACGGCCGTGCCGCCGTCGCGTACCGCTTTGTCGACCGTCGCCGCAGTGTCGTGGATGTACGCGATATGGGCCGGGGAGTCCTCCGGGATGCCCCAGACATGGTCGAGGAGCGTGGCGTGCAGGACCGTCGCGTCGAGGGTGCGCCAGGCCTCCGGGCGGCCGCCCGGAATCGTACGGGCCAGGAGATCCGGGGACGGGCGGTCGACGAGGTGGAACGCGCCGTCGCCCGCGAGGAGGAAGGCGTTGCCCTCGGAGGCCGCCGCGGCGAGGGCGTCCAGGGCCTCAGGGAGGGGGACGTCGAGGTGGCGTACGCGGAAGGTGTCCGCGAGGGCCGCCAGGGCGTCCGCCACCGGGAGGCCGTGCAGCAGGCGGTGGATGGCGCGAACGCGGAGCGGGTAGCGCGCGGTGTCGACGAGGAGGACGAGGCCGTAGTCCCAGGGGCTGGGGGAGGGGTGCTCCGCGCGTAGACGCAGATACGTTGCCCAGCGGTGGTGGCCGTCCGCGATGAGGGCCTGGTGGTGGAGGAGATCTGTCTGGATCTCGGCCAGGTCGGCCGGCTCGGTCACGGCCCACAGGCGGTGGCTGAAGCCGTCCTCCGTGGTCGTCGAGAGGAGCGGGGGGCGCTGGGCGGTGCGCTCCACGACGGAGGCCGCGCCGACGCCGGAACCGTTGCCTCGGTAGGTCAGCAGCAGGGGTTCGAGGTTGGCGGAGGTGGCGCGCATCAGGGCCGCGCGGTCCGCGATGACGTGGGGCATGACGTCCTCGTGCGGGAGGACCACGCCGTCCGACGGCTCCGACAGGCGCAGGGCACCGATGATGCCGCGCTGCAGCAGGCCGGCGCCGTCGCGCTGCTCGTAGACGTACAGGGCCGGCTGGGAGTCGGCGGCCAGGACGCCTTCCGACAGCCAGCGGCTCAGGGTGTCGGCCGCCTGCTGGTTGCGGGCGGTGGGCGTGGTGTCCTGGGGAAGGATCAGCCGGACGATGTTGTAAGGGTCTGCCGATTCGAGGTGGTGCAGGCCGTCGGGCCGTACGACTACGTCGTACGGCGGTGAGGTCACGGCGGCGAGGCTGCCGACCCGGTCGGGGTCGTAGCGAAGCCCCCGGAACGGGGTCAGTTCGAGGCCGCTGCGCGCCGGGGTCTCCTCCGCGGGACCTGCATAGTTCATTGAGGCATCGTAAGTGTGTCAGTGGCATGCGCGATGATCGGGGGAATGGGATCGAACGAGGAGCGATGCGTAATGAGCCAGACCGTCAGGACGCGGCCCGCAGGCAGTGGCCAGGCTCTGAGCGAGGCGTACGACACGGCCCTGCTCGACCTGGACGGGGTGGTGTACGCGGGAGGGAACGCGATCGCGTACGCCGTGGAGTCCCTCGGCACGGCCCGCGCGGGCGGGATGCACCTCGCGTACGTCACGAACAACGCGCTGCGGACGCCGGACGCGGTGGCCGAGCACCTCAGCGAGCTGGGGATACCGACGGATGCCTCCGACGTCATCACGTCGGCGCAGGCCGTGGCCCGGCTGATCAGTGAGCAGGTGCCCGGCGGTGCCCGCGTGCTGGTGATCGGCGGGGACGGGCTGCGGGTCGCGCTGCGCGAGCGCGGGCTCGTTCCGGTCGAGTCGGCGGACGACGAGCCGGTGGCGGTCGTGCAGGGCTTCGGCGGGCCCGACCTGCCCTGGAGCCGCTTCGCCGAGGCGAGCTTCGCGATCGCGCGCGGGGTGCCGTGGTTCGCGTCCAACACCGACCTGACGATCCCGAGCGCCCGGGGGATCGCTCCCGGCAACGGCGCGGCCGTGGAAGTCGTCCGCATCGCCACGGGCGCCGAGCCGCAGGTCGCGGGTAAGCCGCTGCCCCCGATGCACCGCGAGACGATCCTGCGGACCGGGGCCGAGCGGCCGCTGGTGGTCGGCGACCGTCTGGACACGGACATCGAGGGCGCGTTCAACGGCGAGGTGGACTCGCTGCTCGTGCTGACCGGCGTGACCGATGGCGCGCAGCTCCTCGCCGCCCCGCCGCAGCACCGGCCGACGTACGTCGACGCGGATCTGCGCGGTGTGCTCACCGGGCAGCCGGAGGTCGTCGAGGCGGGGGACGGGTTCCGGTGCGGTGGCTGGACGGCGACGGCCGGGAGCGAGCGGCTGGAGCTGGAGGGCGAAGGCGAGGCCCTCGACGGGCTGCGGGCGTTGTGCGCGGCGGCCTGGACGGCGGCGGGCGAGGGCTCGTGCGAGCTGGACGGGGGGAAGGCGCTGGCGCGGCTGGGGTTGTGAGGGGCTCCGCGCGGCAGTCGGAGGGCGGTCGGTGCAAGGGCCCAGGTAATTGGGTACGGCATCGAGTGTTGATGCGAGGGTAGGCTAACCTAACCTCGTGTTGGTCGACAGTCCCCCCGAACAGCGCGCGGCGACCGCCCCCGCGCCCCCAACCCGCCGGGCGATACGTGCCGTTGGGCTGCTCGCCTCCGTGGCCGTCCTCGCGGCGGTCGCGCTGGCGAGCATCGCGATCGGTGCGAAGGAGCTGCCGCTGGACCAGGTCTGGCACGGCCTGTTCCACGACACGGGGACGTACGGCGACGTGGTGGTCGGTGAGCGGGTCGCCCGTACCGTCCTCGGGCTGCTCGTCGGCGCCGCGCTCGGGCTGTCCGGCGCCGTACTCCAGGCGCTCACCCGCAACCCCCTGGCCGACCCCGGGCTGCTCGGCATCAACGCGGGCGCCTCCGCCGCGGTCGTCACCGCCATCACGTACTTCGGCGTCACCTCGCTGAGCGGCTATGTGTGGTTCGCCTTCTTCGGCGCCGCCGCGGTCGGTGCCCTGGTGTGGTTCCTGGGCGGCAGCCGGGGTGCGACCCCGGTACGGCTCGCGCTCGCGGGTACGGCCATCAGCGCCGGGCTCTACGGCTACCTCCAGGCCGTGATGATCATGGATGACGCCGCGCTCGGCAAGATGCGCTTCTGGACGGTCGGCTCGCTCGCCTCGGCCAACAGCACGACCATCAATCAGGTGCTGCCGTTCCTGCTGGTCGGCACGGCCGTCGCGCTCGCCCTGGCCCGGCCGCTGAACGCCCTGGCCATGGGCGACGACACCGCCCGCGCGCTCGGCGCCAACCTGAACCGGACCCGGGCGCTGGCCATGGCCGCCGCCACCGTGCTGTGCGGCGCCGCGACCGCCGCCTGCGGACCCATCGTGTTCGTCGGGCTGATGGTCCCGCACGTCGTCCGGTCCTTCACCGGGCCCGACCTGCGCTGGATCCTGCCGTACGCGACCGTCCTGTCGCCCGTGCTGCTGCTCGGCGCCGATGTGATCGGACGAGTGGTGGCGCGGCCCTCGGAGCTCCAGGTCGGCATCGTCACCGCGATCATCGGCGGCCCGGTCTTCATCTATCTCGTACGACGACGGAGGACCGCGCAGCTGTGACGACCACACACAAGCCGACCTCCGTCCGTCCGGCTCGGGCGATCCGTACCCGCGGCGGCTTCTCCGTACGGTTCGACGTCCGGGCGTTCACCGTCGTCGTCCTGCTCCTGCTGGCGGCGCTCATGGCGAGCGTGGTGCTGATCGGCACCGGCGACTTCCCGATCCCGGCCGCGGACGTCCTCAGGACACTGGCCGGGAACGGCACCGCGAGCCAGGAGTTCATCGTCAACGACCTGCGGCTGCCGAGGGTCCTCGTCGGACTCCTGGTGGGCGCCTCGCTCGGACTCGGCGGCGCGCTCTTCCAGTCCGTCTCCCGCAACCCGCTGGGCAGTCCCGACGTGCTCGGTCTCGGGCAGGGCGCGACGGCCGGCGCGCTCGTCGTCATCGTGCTGTTCTCCGGGGACGCCGACGCGGTCGCCCTCGGGGCGCTCGTCGGGGGCCTGGCCACCGGGTTCGCGATCTACGCGCTCGCCTGGAAGCAGGGCGTGCACGGCTACCGGCTCGTCCTGGTCGGCATCGGTGTCTCCGCGGTCGTCACGGCGGTCAACGGCTATCTGCTGACCAAGGCCGACATCGTCGACGCGACGCGCGCGATCGTCTGGATGACCGGCTCGCTCAACGGCCGCGACTGGGACCAGGTCTGGCCGCTGCTCGGCCTGTGCGCCGTGCTCGTGCCGCTCGTCCTGGGGAACGCGCGCGGGCTGCGGATGACGGAGATGGGCGACGACGTGTCGTACGCCCTGGGCGTGCGCGTCGAGCGCGTACGACTGCTGCTCCTGGTGTCGGCCGTGCTGCTCACCGCGGGCGCCACCGCAGCCGCGGGCCCGGTCGGCTTCGTGGCGCTGACCGCGCCGCAGCTCGCCCGCCGCCTGACCCGCTCGCCGGGACCGAACCTCGTGCCGTCGATGTGTATGGGCGCGACCCTGCTGGTCGTCTCGGACTGGGCCTCGCAGCGGGCCTTCGGCGCCGACCAGCTGCCGGTCGGCGTCGTCACCGGAGTCCTCGGCGGCCTCTATCTGCTGTGGCTGCTCGTCACCGAGCGGAAGGCCGGCCGGATATGAGGACCACCAGCCGGAGCACCACCAGCCGGAGCACCGACAGCAGAAATACCACCAGCGGGCTGAACAACAAGAGGAGCACAGTGAACCGCCTGTCCGCCGACCATGTCACCCTCGGCTACGACCAGCGCGTCATCGCGGAGGACCTGTCGGTGGAGATCCCCGACAACTCCTTCACCGTGATCGTCGGCCCGAACGCCTGCGGAAAGTCGACACTGCTGCGCGCCCTCTCGCGGATGCTGAAGCCGAGCCAGGGCCGGGTGCTCCTTGACGGGCAGGTCATCCAGTCGATGCCGGCGAAGAAGGTCGCCAGGACGCTGGGGCTGCTGCCGCAGTCGTCCATCGCGCCGGACGGGATCACGGTCGGCGACCTGGTGGGCCGGGGGCGGTATCCGCACCAGGGGCTGCTGCGCCAGTGGTCGACCGAGGACGAACGGGTCGTACAGGAGTCGATGGCCTCGACGGGTGTCGCCGAGCTGGCCGACCGCTATGTCGACGAACTCTCCGGCGGCCAGCGCCAGCGCGTCTGGATCGCCATGGCGCTCGCCCAGCAGACCCCGCTGCTCCTGCTCGACGAACCCACCACCTACCTCGACATCCAGCACCAGATCGACGTGCTCGACCTGTGTGCGGAACTCCACGAGGAGCAGGGCCGCACGCTCGTCGCCGTGCTGCACGACCTCAACCACGCGGCCCGGTACGCCACCCATCTGATCGCGCTTCGCGACGGCAAGGTGATCGCGGAGGGTGCGCCCGGCGACATCGTCACCGCCGAGCTGGTGGAGGACGTCTTCGGGCTGCGCTGCCAGGTCATCGACGACCCGGAGACGGGGACGCCGCTGGTGGTGCCGGCGGCGCGGAAGGCACGTACGGCCAAGGCGGGGCAGGCAGTCGGAGCCCCGGTCGGTGCGGCCGCCGCGGCTAGAGAAGTGTCCTGAGCCGGAACAGGTCGCGGAAGCTCGCTTCCAGCTTCACCCGGCCCGCGCTCCAGGCCTTCGCGAAGTTCAGCTCGCCGTCGACCATCGCGACCAGGTCGTCGCCCGCCATGGTGAGCCGGATCTGGGCCTTGTCGCGCGGAGTGCCCTGGAGGGTGTCGACCACCTCGATCCGGCCGTCCTTGAGGCGTCCGACGAAGGTGATGTCCAGGTCGGTGACACGGCAGCTCAGCGAGCGGTCCAGGGCCGCCGCAGTGCGTACGTCCCCTTCCGCGCCCGCCAGGTTGTCGGAGAGCTTCTCGAGTGCGCTGCGGCACTCCTCAATCGTCGCCATCGTGATCGACGGTACCCCAGCGCTTCGGGGTAGCGTCGGGGCATGAGCTACTCCTTCACGGGCCCGGAGCCGGTGGCGGCCGGTCCGGAGCTCCCGGGTGAGCCCGAGCGGACCGACGAGGCCGACCTCCCCGGTGGGCCCGACCTTCCGGGTGAGCCCGAGCTTCAGAGTGAGCCCGAGTACGACCCCGCCGCCCCGGCCCCGTTGAACGTCCCGCGCACCCCCACCGGGAACGCCGAGGTGGAGGCCCTGCTCGACCGGTTGACGGACGCGGACCACCTCGCCACCGACGGACACGTCGAGGTGTACGAGGATGTACACCGGGGGCTGCGTGACGCGCTGACCGCGCTCGACGCCCGCCCGGGACCTCCGGCCGCCCCCTCTTCGTACGACCGCAGGAGCTGAACCGAACGTGGCAGGAGTGGCACGACGCCGCCTCGACGCCGAGCTGGTCCGCCGGAAGCTGGCGCGCTCGCGCGAGCACGCGAGCCAGCTGATCGCCGCGGGCAGGGTCACCGTCGGCAAGAACCTGGCGACCAAGCCCGCCACCCAGGTGGAGACCGCGGCGGCGATCGTGGTCACCCAGGACGACAGCGACCCCGACTACGTCTCGCGCGGTGGGCACAAGCTCGCCGGTGCCCTCGCGGCGTTCGTGCCGCAGGGGCTGAAGGTCGAGGGGCGCAGGGCGCTGGACGCCGGCGCGTCCACCGGCGGCTTCACCGATGTGCTCCTGCGCGCCGGTGCCGCACACGTCGTCGCCGTCGACGTCGGCTACGGACAACTCGCATGGTCTCTGCAGAGCGATGAACGGGTCACCGTCAAGGACCGTACGAACGTACGCGAGTTGACGTTGGAGGCGATCGATGGGGAGCCCGTGGATCTTGTCGTCGGGGATCTGTCCTTCATCCCACTAGGCCTGGTGCTGCCCGCCCTCGCGCGGTGCACGGCGCCCGACGCCGACCTGGTGATGATGGTCAAGCCGCAGTTCGAGGTGGGGAAGGAGCGGCTGGGGAGTGGTGGTGTCGTACGCAGCCCGGAGCTGCGGGCCGAGGCGGTGCGCGAGGTCGCGCGGCGCGCGGGGGAACTGGGACTCGGCGTGAACGGTGTCACCGCCAGTCCGCTGCCCGGACCGTCGGGCAATGTCGAGTACTTTCTGTGGCTGCGGGCCGGGGCACCCGACCTGGACCCGGCCGACGTTGACCGTGCAGTGGCGGAGGGGCCGCGTTGACACAGACCCGAGCTCGTACTGTTTTCCTGCTCGCCCACACCGGGCGCCCCGCTGCCATCCGCAGCGCGGAGCTCGTCGTCCAGGGGCTGCTGCGCTCCGGGATCGGCGTGCGGGTCCTGGCGGCGGAGGCGGCCGACCTGCCGCTGCCGTCGGCCGTGGAGCTGGTGAAGGAGGCCACCCCGCAGTGCCTCGACGGGTGTGAACTGCTGATCGTGCTCGGCGGTGACGGGACGCTGCTGCGCGGCGCCGAGTTCGCCCGCGCGTCCGGTGTCCCGATGCTCGGCGTCAACCTGGGCCGGGTCGGCTTCCTCGCGGAGGCCGAGCGCGACGACCTCGACAAGGTCGTCGACCGGGTCGTCACGAAGGCGTACGAGGTCGAGGAGCGCATGACCGTCGACGTCGTCGTGCACAGCAACGGCGACATCGTGCACACCGACTGGGCGCTCAACGAGGCCGCCGTGCAGAAGGCCGGCGCCGAGAAGCTCCTCGAAGTCGTCCTGGAGATCGACGGGCGGCCGGTGACCGGCTTCGGCTGCGACGGCATCGTCCTGTCGACCCCGACCGGCTCGACGGCGTACGCCTTCTCCGCCGGCGGACCCGTGGTCTGGCCGGAGGTCGAGGCGCTGCTCATGGTGCCGATCAGCGCACACGCCCTGTTCGCCAAGCCACTGGTGACCTCGCCGGACTCGGTGCTCGCGGTGGAGGTGCTGCCGCACATTCCACCGGGCGTCCTGTGGTGCGACGGGCGCCGGACGGTGGAGCTGCCGCCGGGGGCTCGGGTCGAGGTGCGGCGCGGGGCGGTGCCGGTGCGGCTCGCTCGGCTGCACCATGCGTCGTTCACGGACCGGCTGGTCGCGAAGTTCGCGCTGCCGGTGGCGGGGTGGCGGGGAGCACCGCATTAGCCGTCCATCTCGGTCGTCTATCTCAGTCGTACGGCTCAGTCGTACGGTTTTGAGGGCGTCGTACGGCTTCCGGGGCGCGCCGGAGGCCCACTCCCGCGGGTGACATGGTCTGTTTGCGTGCCCTTGTCACCTGCGCCTTCGCACAAGCGGGGCAGGGCCCGTCGCACAGCCGGGCCCTGACCTCGTAAGGTCGTGTCCGTGTTGGAGGAGATGCGGATACGGTCGCTCGGAGTCATCGACGACGCGGTCGTCGAGCTGTCGCCGGGCTTCACCGCCGTGACGGGTGAGACCGGTGCGGGCAAGACGATGGTGGTCACCAGCCTCGGGCTGCTGCTCGGTGGACGCGCGGACGCCGCCCTGGTGCGGATCGGCGCGAAGAACGCGGTCGTGGAGGGGCGCATCGCCGTACCCCCGGGCGGGACGGCGGTCCTACGGGCCGAGGAGGCGGGCGCCGAACTCGACGACGGGGCGCTGCTGATCAGCCGTACCGTTTCCGCGGAGGGGCGCTCGCGGGCGCACCTGGGCGGCCGCTCGGTGCCTGTGGGGGTGCTCGCCGAACTCGCCGACGAACTCGTCGCCGTGCACGGCCAGACCGACCAGCAGGGACTGCTCAAGCTGTCCCGGCAGCGGCAGGCGCTCGACCGGTACGCCGGGGACGCGGTCGCCGCGCCGCTCGCGAAGTACGTGGGCGCGTACCGCCGGCTGCGGGCGATCTCGGCCGAGCTGGACGAGATCACCACGCGCGCGAGGGAACGCGCCCAGGAAGCCGACATGCTGCGCTTCGGGCTCGACGAGATCGCGGCCGTGGAGCCGCGCGCCGGTGAGGACGTGGAGCTGGCCGCCGAGGCCGAGCGGCTCGGGCACGCTGAGGCGCTCGCGTCCGCCGCCACGGCCGCGCATGCCGCGCTCGCGGGCAACCCCGAGGACCCGGAGGGCATCGACGCCACCACGCTCGTGGCGGGCGCGCACCGGGCCCTGGAGGCGGTGCGGTCCCACGACTCCGCGCTCGCCGCGCTGTCCGGGCGGATCGGGGAGATCGGGATTCTGCTGGGTGACGTGGCGGGGGAGCTGGCGGGGTACGCCGACGACCTCGACGCCGATCCGCTGCGGCTCGCGGCGGTGGAGGAGCGCCGGGCCGCGCTGACCCAGCTCACCCGGAAGTACGGCACGGACATCGACGCCGTGCTGGCATGGGCCGAGCAGAGTGCCGCGCGGCTCCTCGAACTCGACGGCGACGACGAGCGGATCGACGAGCTGACCGGGGAACGGGACGCGCTGCGGACCGAACTGGGCGGGCTCGCCCAGGCGTTGACGGACGCCCGCACCGAGGCCGCCGAGCGGTTCGCCGCCGCCGTGACCGCCGAGCTGGCCTCGCTCGCCATGCCTCACGCGCGCGTGTCGTTCGAGATCCGGCAGACCGACGACCCGGAAGGGGTCGAACTCGGCGGCCGTACGGTCGCCTACGGCCCGGCGGGCGTCGACGAGGTCGAGCTGCTGCTCGCCCCGCACCCCGGGGCGCCGCCGCGGCCCATCGCCAAGGGCGCCTCAGGCGGTGAGCTCTCGCGGGTGATGCTCGCGGTGGAGGTCGTGTTCGCGGGGACGGATCCGGTGCCGACGTATCTCTTCGACGAGGTCGACGCGGGGGTCGGCGGCAAGGCCGCGGTCGAGATCGGGCGGCGGCTCGCGCGGCTGGCCAGGACCGCGCAGGTCGTGGTCGTCACGCATCTGCCGCAGGTGGCCGCGTTCGCCGACCGGCAGCTGCTGGTGGAGAAGACCAACGACGGGTCGGTCACCCGGTCCGGGGTGAAGGTCCTCGAGGGCGAGGAACGCATCCGTGAGCTGTCCCGCATGCTCGCGGGGCAGGAGGACTCCGAGACGGCTCGGGCACACGCGGAGGAGTTGTTGGCCACGGCTCGCTCGGACGCGTAGTCCCCGGGAGCGGTGGGGGATCCTCGCCGCTCCGCGGCGGTTTCCCAGCTGGCTCCGGCCTGCGCCGTGGGTCCCGCTCCCGGCTTCGTAGAGTGGCTTTCATGATCGCCACCCGCCGCAGAGCCACCGCCCTCGCCCTCACCGCGGCCATCACCCGCGCCGGCATCGCTGCCCTGCGGGCGTGGGCCCCGGGCGGCCCGGAGCGCTGGCAGCGCACGAACTACGCGGGCCGTACGGTCGAGTTGTACGCGGGCCCCGCCACGGTCGCCGGAACCGCGCTGGGCGCCGGCCGCGTTCACGGGGGCGCGGGCCTGGCTGTATTCGCCGCCGGTGTGTGCGGTGGCTACGACGATGTCGCCGGGGCGGGTGATCCGCGGCGCGGTTTCCGGGCCCATCTCGGGGCGCTGCGGGACGGTGAAGTGACCAGTGGCGCCGTCAAGTTGTTCGGGATTTCGGCGGCCGGGCTGGTGGCGGGCGCCTTTCTCAAAGAACGGCCCCTCGACAAGGTTCTCGCCGGGGTCGTGATCGCGGGGACCGCGCACTTCGTCAACCTCGTGGACGTCCACCCGGGGCGGGCCGCCGGCGCGGTGCTCGTCCTGGGGGCGCCCGGATTGCTGCGGGGCGGGTCGGCGGGGGAGTTGTCCGCGGTGGCCATGGGCGCGGCCGGAGCCGTACTCCCCGACGACCTCGGCGAGCGCACGATGATCGGCGACAGCGGGGCCCACGCCCTCGGTGCCACCCTGGGCGCCGCCATCGTCGCCGGCAACGGGCGGGCGGGACTCCTCGCCCACGCGGCGGTGCTGGTGACCGCGACGGTGTACGGGGACAGGGTCAGCGACGCGGCACGGTCGTTGGGGCGAGCCGGCTCCTGAACAACACGGCTGACCGACCGTCCTAGGGCCGACCGACCGTCCTACGGCCGCCGGCCGCGCCCTGCCCCCGCGCTGACTGAGCCGCGAACCCACGTCCACAGCCCCTGGGACTCGGGTCGGCCGTTCCTGGGACCTGCGCTGTCCGTCCCTCGACGGGTCGGCCGTTCCTCGGGTCTGGGTGGGCCGTTCCTGGGACTTGCGTCGGCTGTCCCCTGACCCCGCATCCGCCGCCTCTCGGGCCCGGGTCGGCCGGCCCTCGAACCTGCGCAGGCCGGGTCGCGAACCCTCATCCACCGCTCCTCGCCCCGGTGCCGGCCGCCTCTTGAACCCCTGCCCACCGCTCCTCGCCCCCGCGATGGCCGCCACTCGAACTTGCGTCCACCGCTCTTCGCTCCCGCCCTGGCTCCCCCTCGAACCTGTTCCGGCCGAGCCTCGAACTGCTCGTCGGCTGCCCCTCGAACCCGCTCCGGCCGAGCCTCGCCCTCCGTCGGCCGCCCCCCCCGGGGACCTGCGTCGCCCGAGCCTCGCCCCCGTCCACCGCCCCTCGCGCACCCCCACGTCGCCCAACCGCACCCCGCCCTGATCCCTTCTCGCCCCCCTCTACCGCCCGCCCCTCCCCCCCCCCCCATCAGCCGATCCCCCCAACCCCCTTCGTCCGTTTCACCAAGCCCACGTCGAGTCCATGGAGTCCGTCGAACCCTCATCGAACAAGCCCTCCCAGCCCCGGCTCCCACCCCACCTTCCGCCCCCACCCCGAACCCCAGCGCCCCCGCGCCCTCGGGCGCTCCCGATCCTTCAAATCTGTGGAGGCCGTGCCAAAGTACCCCAAGACCGCCCGAAAGCACCGCACTTCTCACTCGTGTGAGTGACCGGCGTCGTGTGCTCCGGTGCTTCTCCGTGTGCGGGGTCCGTCGGTGGTGCCGGAACAGCCGTGCGTGCTGGCATCCTTGACGGAGTACGCGGAGTACGACGTGCGGTACACCCCCGCCGCGCGATCTTTCTGTACTTTTCTTCGTGACCGTCCGACGCCGAACCAGGAGCCCCGGCCACGTGAGCCACGTGAGCAGCCACTCACCGCAGGGTCAGTCGCCGCTGCGCACCGTGCAGGTGCTCGGCGGCGGGAGCGCGGGCAGCAGCGCGCATGTGCGGTCGCTGGCCTCGGGGCTCGTCGCCCGGGGCGTGCGGGTGACCGTGTGCGCCCCCTATGAGGCCGACCGTGCGTACGGTTTCACCGGTGTGGGCGCCCAGCATGTGCCCGTACCGCGCAGCAGTGACCCGGCCTCCGTGGCCGCGCTGCGGGCGGCCTGCGCGGAGGCCGACCTCGTGCACGCGCACGGGCTGCACGCCGCGCTGCGGGCCGCTCTCGCGCTCAGCGGACGGCGGCACACCCCGCTCGTCGTCACCTGGCACACCCGCTCCTACGCCGAAGGCGCCCGCGCGCATCTGCTGCGGATGCTGGAGCGGCGGGTCGCCAGGGCGGCCGCCGTGGTTCTCGGGACCTCGTCCGACCTGGTGGACCGGGCCCGCAGCCGGGGAGCGCGGGACGCCCGCCTCGCCGCCGTCACCTTTCCCGCCCCGCGGGGGCCCGTCGAGTTCGAGGACCCCGACCGGCTGCGGCACAAGGCGCGGGCCGAACTCGGCGCCACCGACCGGCCGTTGCTCATGGCGGTCGGCTCCCTGGACCGGCATCGCGGCTACGAGACCCTGCTGGATGCGGCGCGTACGTGGCGGGGCCTCGACCCGATGCCTCTGCTCGTGATCGCGGGAGAAGGGCCGCTGCGGGCGGTTCTTCAGCGGCGTATCGAGGACGAGGAGCTGCCGGTCCGGCTGGTCGGGCGGCGCGACGACATCACGGAGCTGCTCGCCGCCGCCGATCTCGCACTGCTGCCCAGCAGTTGGGAGTCCCGTTCCGTCCTCGCGCAGGAAGCCCTCCACGCGCGCGTGCCGCTCGTCGCGACCGACGTCGGCGGCATCCCCGAGCTGGTCGGCGACGCGGCCGAACTCGTGCCCTACGGCGACGCGCGGGCCCTCGCCGAAGCCGTCGTACGTCTTCTTGAGGATCCCGTTCGCCGCGAGTGGCTGCAGGAGCGGGGTGTCCAGCAGGCTGCCACGTGGCCCACCGAGGACGAGACCGTCGCCCAAGTGCTGAGTGTCTACGACGAGTTGACCCAGCCGCGGCCGCTCGGCGGCTGAGGCGATCGGGCCGTCGTCGCCGCTACGGCACGTGTCTGCGCGCCCGTAGTGCCAGGCTCAACGCCAGGACCGTCTGCGGGTCGTCGAGGTCGGTGCCCAGCAACTCCCCGATCCGGGCGAGGCGGTTGTAGAGCGTCTGGCGGTTGAGGTGCAGCTCGCGGGCCGTCTCCGCCTTGCGGCCCGCGTGCGCCAAGTACGTCTCCAGGGTGGGGAGCAGAGGCGGCTTGGAGCGGTTGTCGTGGTCGCGGAGCGGCCCGATCGCGCGCTCCACGAACGCCGCCAGGTCCCGGTGGTCGCGCAGCCGCCACAGCAGCAGGTCGATGTCGAGGCGGCGGGCGTCGTACCAGGGGCGGTCCGACAGGCCCTGCGCCGCCGTCGCCGTCTCGGCGGCGTGCCGCAGGCCCGCCGAGGCCGCCGCCCAGCCTCCCGCGACCCCGACGACCACCACGGGGGGCTGCGCGCCCGGCCGTTGCATGCCCGCCCGCTCCACGCCCGCCCGCAGCGCCGCCGCGACCCGGTCCGCGACGGCCGCGCGTTCGGATTCCGAGCGCAGGCCCAGCAGCAGCGGGACACGGCCCTCGACCGGACGTACGCCCAACAGGACCGGCACCCCCACCGACGCCAGCTCCTCGGCGACCGCCCGTGCCAGGACGGCCCAACCGCCGCCCGGGGCAAGGCCGTCGGCGAGTCGCATGACGACCGGCAGGAGCGGGCTGGTGCCGGGCTTGAAGCCGAGGACGCGGGCCTGCGCGGGCGCGTCCTCCGCGGCGATGCGGCCCTCGGCGAGGTCGGTGAGGAAGTCGCCGCGACCGCGTGCCGCCAGCTCCTCCTCCTGACGGGCCTGCATCAGGACCACGGCCAGGATGCCCGCGGCCCGCTCCGCCGCGATGCGGTGCACGGGGGCGATCGGGGCGCTGACGGGCAGCAGGACCAGCCGGGCGCGGACCGAGCCGGTGCCGGGGCCGCCGCCGGGCACGTCCACGATCGTCGTCCCCGCGGGCGGCTCCTCCTTGTGCTGGCCGCGCAGGCCCTCCCAGACCTGGAGCGGATCGGCGCCCGCGGGCCCGGCCCCGGCGGCGTAAAGAAGCTGTCCGTCGGCCGTCTCCAGGAAGACCGGGTTGCCGCTGAAGTCCGCGAGGATGCCGAGGACCTGGGGCACTCCGCCGCCGCCGAGGAGGGCCTCGGTACATCGCCGGTGGACCTCCTCCGCCTGCTGGAGCAGTGCGTAGTGGCCGTTGACGATCTCGGTGTGGATCTCCTCCGTGACCGTCACGAAGGGCACCTCGCGGTGCAGCTGGACGAGGGGGAGCCCGGTCGTGCGGGCGGTCTCCACGAGGGCGGCGGGCAGCCGGGTGAAGCGCGGGCCGAGTTCGACGACGAGCGCCGCGATGCCGCGTTCGGCCAGGGTGCGCACGAAGGCGCGCTGCTCGGCGGGGCGGGTGCCGAGGCCGTAGCCGGTCGTGAGCAGCAGTTCGCCGCCCTTGAGCAGGGAGGCGATGTTCGGGACCTCGCCCGCGTGCACCCAGCGCACCGTGCGCCCCAGCCGGTCGGCCCCGGCGAGGATCTCCGGCAGCCCGCTGCGCAGCCCGGGCAGCTCCAGTGCCCGCTGCACGGTGATTCCGGCGCCCTGAGTGTCGAAACGGGTGTCCGTACGGCTGTCCATGCAGCGGACGCTACCCGCGGACGCGTTCCGGTGACATCTCCTGGCGGTTGCGGGGACGATCACGGGCGGCATGTGCGCGACAATGCGTCGCCCCAGCCCCGGAATTGCGCGACCTCGTGTCTGTTGTGGCGTGCGTCACCCCACCGCCAGACTGTCGCATCCGCAAGGCAACCGCGTAGGGATCTTCGGATTCCGTTGAGTCGGCACGTTGAGAGGGGCGGGAATGGCAGAGACACCCACGCGAGAGGTACATCGCCTCAAAGCGAATTCCGTAGGTCTGGTCGGTGTGGTGTTCATGGCGGTCGCCACCGCCGCCCCGATCACCGCGATGACCGGCAACCTCCCCATCGCCGTCGGTTTCGGCAACGGCACGGGCGCGCCGGCGGGCTATCTCTTCGCGACGCTCGTGCTGACGGTGTTCTCCGTCGGGTACGTCGCCATGGCCAAGCGGATCACCGCGGCGGGCGCCTTCTACGGCTACATCTCGCACGGCCTGGGCCGGATCGCGGGCATGGCCTCCGGGATGCTCGCCGTGATGGCGTACATCGTCTTCGAGGCGTCCATCGTCGGCGTCTTCTCGTACTTCGCGAAGACCACCGTCAACGATCAGCTGGGTGTCGACGTGCCGTGGATCCTCTACGCGGCCGCGATGCTCGCCGTCACGGCCGTGCTGTCGTTCTTCGACATCAACCTGACCGCGAAGGCGCTCGGCGTGATGCTGATCGCCGAGATCGCCGTGCTGTTCGTGGTGGCCACCGCCGTGCTGGTGCACGGCGGCGGCCCGGACGGCATCCCGGTCGAGCCGATCAACCCGAAGAACGCGTTCACCGGCACCTCCGCCGGGCTCGGCCTGTTCTTCGCGTTCTGGTCGTGGGTCGGCTTCGAGTCGACGGCGATGTACGGCGAGGAGTCGTGCGATCCGAAGCGGGTGATCCCGCGGGCCACGCTGATCTCGGTCGTCGGCGTCGGTCTCTTCTACATCTACGTCTCCTGGATGACCATCGCGGGCAACGGGCTGAAGGGGTCCGTCAAGATCTCCTCCGGGACCAGCCCGCTCGACCTGTTCTTCGACCCGGCGCACGCCTTCATCGGCGCCTGGGCGGTCGACGCCTTCCAGTGGCTGCTGATCACCGGCTCGTTCGCCTGCGGGATGGCCTTCCACCAGTGCGCGGCCCGGTACTTGTACGCGATCGGCCGCGAGGGCTTCCTGCACCCGGCGCTGGGCCGCACCCACCCGCGGCACGGTTCCCCGCACATCGCCTCGTTCGTCCAGTCCGTCATCGCGGTCGCGCTCGTGGGCGCCTTCTGGCTGACCGGGCAGGACCCGTACGTCCATCTGTACACGCTGCTCGCGATCCTGGGCACGATGGCGATCCTCATCGTGCAGACGCTCTGCTCGTTCGCGGTCATCGGCTACTTCCGCAGGAACCACCCCGAGGACCGGCACTGGTTCAGGACCTTCACGGCGCCGCTGATCGGCGGCATCGGCATGATCGCGGTCGTCGTGCTGCTGGTCATGAACCTGGACACCGCCGCGGGTACGGCGGCCGACTCGCTCCTCTTCAAGGCCATCCCGTGGATCGTGGGCCTGGTCTTCTTCGGCGGCCTCGGCCTCGGCTTCTACCTCAAGGCCAGGAAGCCGGAACGCTACGACATCATCGGCCGGATCGTCCTGGAGGACGCGGCCGAGCGCACGGACGACGTCATGGAACCCTCCGCCACCGTCTGAGGAGCTCACACCGTGTCCCGTACGCACACGATGCACGCCCTGCGCACCCTCGTCGCCGACCATGCCGCCGCACAGCGATACGGCCTTCCGGTGGAGGAGGCGCGGATCCGCCGGCGCTCCCTCCTGAAAGGGGCCGCGGCCCTCGCGGCGACCAGTACCGCGAGCGTGGCGGCAGCAGCCCCCAGTGCCGGCGCCGCGTCCGCGCCTCGGATCGCCGTGGTGGGCGCCGGAATCGCAGGCCTCACCGCCGCCCTCACCCTGCACGACGCGGGCTACGCCTGCACGCTCTACGAGGCCAACCCCGACCGTGTCGGCGGTCGCATGTACTCCCAGCGCGACCACTGGGCGTACGGCCAGACCTCCGAGATCGGCGGCGAGCTGATCGACACCAGCCACAAGAAGATGCTGGAACTCTGCCGCCGCTTCTCGCTGCCCACCGAGGACTTCCTCGGCGGCGGTCCCAACGGGGCCGAAGAAGTCCTCTGGTTCAACGACGAGTACTACCCGCGCGCCCAGGCCGACGAGGACTTCAAGGCGGTCTACCAGGCCCTCCACCAGGCCCTGCAGAACTCCGGCGAGGTCTTCTGGAACCAGACGACGGCGACGGGCACCGCCCTCGACAACATGTCCCTGTACGACTGGATCGACTCGCGCGTCCCGGGCGGCCACGGCTCACCCCTCGGACGGTTCTTCGACGTCGCCTACAACGTCGAGTACGGCGCCGACACCGCCGACCAGTCCTCGCTCGCCCTCGTCCTGCTCATGGGCCACCAGACCAATCCGGGAAACTTCAACGTCTGGGGCCTGTCCAACGAGCGGTACCACATCACCGGCGGCAACGACCAACTCCCGCACGCCATCGCGGACTTCCTGCCCGACGTTCGACACCCGCATGACGAACCTGCTGCGCGACGCCCGCATGGGCTTCTGCACCAAGCTCAACATGCAGTTCTCCAGCCGCCCTTGGCGCGGCACCGGCTCCTGGCCCGGCGTCTCCGCGGGTGACTGCTTCACCGACACCGACGTCCAGCAGACCTGGGACACCACCAAGGTCCAGCCGGGCACGGGCGGCATCCTGCTCCAGTACCGCGGCGGCAGCCTCGCCAGGTCCCTGACGCCGGCGGCGCCGTTCTCGTACGAGAACGATCCCTATGTCAGCCGTGCACATCGGCGGCGAGCACTGCTCGTACGACTTCCAGGGCTTCATGGAGGGCGGTGCCACGGAGGGCGAGCGCGCCGCGAAGGAGGTGATCGCGGCCGTCTCCTGAGCGGACCGCCCAGACCGGTGTGGTCTATGCCGGAGCGATGTTGTGGTTGAAGCGGAAGACGTTGTCCGGGTCGTACTCCCGCTTCACCGCGGCCAGGCGACGGGTGTTCTCGGCGCCGAGGCCGGCCACCACCCGGTCCGTGCCCTCGTTCCCGATGAAGTTGAGGTAGGTCGCGCCCGTGCTCCACGGCTGGACGCGGGCGCGTACGTCCTTGACCCACTGGATGCACCGCTCGTCGTCGGCCGGGTCCTCCCAGATGCCGAAGGGGTGCACGGCCCAGGGGGCGTCCCGGAAGGGCATCGGGTACTCGGCCGGGCCCGCGGCGATCGCGCCGCCCTGCGGGAACAGGACGTGCTGGGTGCCCGTGGGCACCGGCAGCGTCTCCCCGAGTTCGCAGTAGACGTCCAGCAGCTCGTCGGGTGCGCCCGTCAGGTACTCCGCGGACCAGTAGTTCCGCATGTTGGGCGGGTCGTCGAACATGGTCTGGAAGTCGGCGTAGGGCATGGCGGTGACGATCTCCACCTCGTGCGGCAGGGCCAGCAGCGGCTGGGCCACCTTGCGCATGTCCTCCTCGGCGCCCGCGTACGCCACGAGGGCGCCGCACAGCCGCTTGCCCTGTAGGTGCGGGGGGACGAACTCCTCGGGCGGCCCGGTCAGGAAGATGACGCCGCCGCTCGCCTCCTGCGGGCCGGTCTCGATGAGCTCGCGGTAGGTGCGGGTGACCTCGGGCGCGTGCTCCGGAAGGCACAGCACCATGGCGATGGAGAACGCCGGCAGCTCGTGCAGCTTCAGGGTGAGCGCGGTGGCGACGCCGAAGTTCCCGCCGCCGCCGTGCAGCGCCCAGAACAGCTCCGGGTTCTCCTCCGCGCTCGCCAGGACGGTCGCGCCCTCGGAGGTGACCAGCTCGACGCCGAGAAGGTTGTCCACGGCCAGGCCGAACGCCCGGTCGAGCCAGCCGGTGCCGCCGCCCAGCACGAACCCGCCCACGCCCGTCGTCGAGGCCCGCCCGCCGGTGGTCGCCAGGCCGTACGGCTGAGTGGCCCGGTCGAGATGGCTCATGGTGGCGCCGCCCTCGATGCGTACGCTCGCCGAGCCGGGATGGACCGTCACCTCGTGCATCCGGCGCAGATCGACGACGAGCGCGCCGTCACCCAGGGCCATGCCCGCCACGCTGTGCCCGCCGCCGCGGACCGCGATGGGCAGGTCGAGTTCCCGGCCGAAGCGCACGGCCCGTACGACATCGCCCGCGTTCGCACACTGCGCGATCACCGCCGGGCGCCGGTCGACCATCGCGTTGAAGACGACGCGGGCCCCGTCGTATCCCGCGTCCTGCGGGGCGAACACGTCGCCGACCAGATCCTCGCGAAGCGCGGCGAGGGCCGCGCCCGCCTTCGATGGGGAAGCCATGTCCGCCACCTTCCGAAAAGGGGCTTTCGTCTGCTTCCAGCCTAGGCGGGCGCGGTGTGCCGGTCCTGTTCAGCCGCCGTACGCCCCCGAAGCGGTCAGCCTCAGCGCTGTGTCGATCAGCGGCACGTGACTGAACGCCTGCGGGAAGTTGCCGACCTGACGCTGCAGGCGCGGGTCCCACTCCTCGGCGAGCAGCCCGAGATCGTTGCGCAGGGCCAGCAGCTTCTCGAAGAGCTTGCGCGCCTCGTCCACACGGCCGATCATCGCGAGGTCGTCCGCCATCCAGAACGAGCAGGCGAGGAACGCGCCCTCGTCGCCCTCCAGACCGTCCACGCCCGCGTCCTCACCGGAGGTGGGGTAGCGCAGGATGAAGCCGTCCTCCGTGGACAGTTCGCGCTGGATCGCCTCGATCGTGCCGATCACGCGCTTGTCGTCCGGCGGCAGGAAGCCCATCTGCGGGATCAGCAGCAGCGAGGCGTCCAGCTCCTTGGAGCCGTACGACTGCGTGAACGTGTTGCGCTCCTTGTCGTAGCCCTTCTCGCACACGTCCCGGTGGATGTCGTCGCGCAGTTCGCGCCACTTCTCCAGCGGGCCGTCCGCGTCACCGGACTCGATGAGCTTGATCGTGCGGTCGACGGCGACCCAGGCCATCACCTTGGAGTGCACGAAGTGGCGGCGCGGGCCGCGCACCTCCCAGATGCCCTCGTCCGGCTGGTCCCAGTGGTCCTCCAGATAGCGGATCAGCTTCAACTGGAGCAGCGAGGCGTAGTCGTTGCGGGACAGGCCCGTCATGTGCGCCAGGTGCAGCGCCTCGGTGACCTCGCCGTACACGTCCAGCTGGAGCTGGTGCGCCGCGCCGTTGCCGACGCGCACCGGGCCCGAATTCTCGTACCCCGGAAGCCAGTCGAGCTCCGCCTCGCCCAACTCCCGTTCGCCCGCGATGCCGTACATGATCTGCAGGTTCTCCGGGTCGCCCGCGACCGCCCGCAGCAGCCACTCACGCCAGGCGCGCGCCTCCTCGCGGTAGCCGGTGCGCAGCAGTGAGGAGAGGGTGATGGCGGCGTCGCGCAGCCACGTGTAGCGGTAGTCCCAGTTGCGGACGCCGCCGATCTCCTCCGGCAGCGACGTCGTCGGCGCGGCGACGATCCCGCCGGTCGGCGCGTACGTCAGGGCCTTCAGCGTGATCAGGGAGCGCACCACGGCCTCGCGGTAGGGGCCGTGATACGTGCACTGCTCCACCCACTCGCGCCAGAACTCCTCGGTGGCCTCCAGCGACTGCTCCGGCTCGGGCAGCGCCGGCGGCTGCTTGTGCGAGGGCTCCCAGGAGATGGTGAACGCGATCCGGTCGCCCGGCGCCACCGTGAAGTCGGCGTACGTGGTGAGCGCCTTGCCGTACGTCTCGCAGGCCGTGTCGAACCACACCGAGTCGGGCCCGGCGACGGCGACCGTGCGCCCCTCGTGCTTGTGCACCCAGGGCACCACACGTCCGTACGAGAAACGCATCCGCAGCGCGGAGCGCATCGGCACCCGGCCGGTGACGCCCTCGACGATCCGGATCAGCTGCGGCGCGCCGTCACGCGGGGGCATGAAATCGGTCACGCGGACCGTGCCGCGCGGGGTGTCCCACTCGGATTCGAGGATCAGCGAGTCGCCGCGGTAACTGCGGCGGGAGGCTCTCGGCGGCTCCGCGTCGGCGGCGTGCGCCGGGCCGAGGCGCCAGAAACCATGCTCGTCGGTGCCGAGGAGGCCCGCGAAAATGGCATGCGAGTCGAAGCGGGGCAGGCACAGCCAGTCGACTGTGCCGTCCCGGCAGACCAGCGCTGCTGTCTGCATGTCTCCGATAAGTGCGTAGTCCTCGATGCGCCCGGCCACGTGCATCTCCAGTCGAACGGCCACGTCGCCCCCCGAGGGGCGGTCGCTCTGCGGTCAAGGGGTCGGTGTAGAAGCGTCGGTGCGAAACGTCAATTGTCGGTGCGATGGGCGGTGCGATTGTCGTTGCGCAACGAACTGACGAGCTCTCGTTGTTCCGGGATACGGACGGGGATGGTGCCGTGTGCCGGCCGGGCTCGGCAGCGAGTGTCCGAGCAGGATACGACGCACGTGGAAGATCCGCGTGCCGCTCCCGGCAACCCGGCTGAGCCGATCGGGTGAGCGCCGTGCGGGCTCCGTGTCGACGTGTGCGCGGAGCGTGGCCGGAAGCGGTCTCGTCCCGTCGCTGATACCCTGGTAGCCCGTGGACCGGTGGGCAAGAAACCCCCGAACCGCAGCGACGGCACCTCCGGAATCTTCCGGGTGGGACGCCGGCACGCACCCCAAACCGCGACCACGGGAGCCCCCTCTTGGCCATGCCGCCCGCTGCTTTCCGAAACAGCACAGCCACGACGACCAAGCACATCTTCGTCACCGGGGGTGTCGCCTCCTCTCTCGGCAAGGGCCTCACCGCCTCCAGCCTCGGCATGCTGCTCAAGGCGCGGGGCCTGCGCGTCGTGATGCAGAAGCTCGACCCGTACCTCAACGTCGACCCGGGCACGATGAACCCCTTCCAGCACGGTGAGGTGTTCGTCACCAACGACGGTGCCGAGACCGACCTGGACATCGGACACTACGAGCGCTTCCTTGACCGCGACTTGGACGGCTCCGCCAACGTCACCACGGGCCAGGTCTACTCGACGGTGATTGCCAAGGAGCGGCGCGGCGAGTACCTCGGCGACACCGTGCAGGTCATCCCGCACATCACCAACGAGATCAAGCACCGCATCCGGCGTATGGCGACCGACGAGGTCGACGTCGTCATCACCGAGGTCGGCGGCACGGTCGGCGACATCGAGTCCCTGCCGTTCCTGGAGACGGTCCGCCAGGTCCGGCACGAGGTCGGCCGCGACAACGTCTTCGTCGTCCACATTTCCCTCCTGCCCTACATCGGCCCGTCGGGAGAGCTGAAGACGAAGCCGACCCAGCACTCGGTTGCGGCCCTGAGGAACATCGGTATCCAGCCGGACGCGATCGTGCTGCGGTCCGACCGCGAGGTGCCGACCGCGATCAAGCGCAAGATCTCGCTGATGTGCGACGTCGACGAGGCCGCCGTGGTCGCCTGCCCCGACGCCCGCTCGATCTACGACATCCCGAAGACCGTGCACGGCGAGGGCCTCGACGCCTACGTCGTCCGCAAGCTGGACCTGCCGTTCCGCGACGTGGACTGGACGACCTGGGACGACCTGCTCGACCGCGTCCACAACCCCGAGCACGAGATCACCATGGCGCTGGTCGGCAAGTACATCGACCTGCCCGACGCCTACCTCTCGGTCACCGAGGCGCTGCGCGCCGGCGGCTTCGCCAACAAGGCCCGCGTGAAGATCAAGTGGGTCACCTCGGACGACTGCAAGACGCCGTCCGGCGCCGCGGGGCAGCTCGGCGACGTCGACGCGATCTGCATCCCCGGCGGCTTCGGCGACCGCGGTGTCTCCGGCAAGGTCGGCGCCATCCAGTACGCCCGCGAGAACCGGATCCCGCTGCTCGGCCTCTGCCTGGGCCTGCAGTGCATCGTGATCGAGGCCGCGCGCAACCTGGCCGACATCCCGGACGCCAACTCCACCGAGTTCGACTCCGCGACCGGGCACCCGGTCATCTCCACGATGGCCGAGCAGCTCGACATCGTCGCCGGCGAGGGCGACATGGGCGGCACGATGCGCCTGGGCATGTATCCGGCCAAGCTCGCCGAGGGCTCGATCGTGCGCGAGGTGTACGACGGCAAGGAGTACGTCGAGGAGCGCCACCGCCACCGCTACGAGGTGAACAACGCCTACCGCGGCGAGCTGGAGAAGAAGGCCGGTCTGCAGTTCTCCGGCACTTCCCCCGACGGCAAGCTCGTGGAGTACGTCGAGTACCCGCGTGACGTGCACCCTTACCTGGTCGCGACCCAGGCGCACCCCGAGCTGCGCTCGCGTCCGACCCGCCCGCACCCGCTCTTCGCGGGCCTGGTCAAGGCCGCTGTGGAGCGCAAGACGGGCAAGTAGTTCAAGAGTTGTACGGTGGCCGGGGTGCGCGTCTTTCACGAGGTGCGCGCCCCGGTTTTCAATGGGTGCGTAGGAGGACGAGTCGACATGACGATCAAGGACACCGCCGAGGAGTGGCAGGTCAAGGCGACCGCGACCCCGTTCGTCGGGAACAAGACCTCTGTCCGCACCGACGATGTGGTCATGCCCGACGGCTCGGTCGTCCACCGCGACTACCAGGTCCACCCCGGTTCCGTGGCCGTCCTCGCCCTCGACGACGACGGGCGCGTCGTGGTGCTGCGTCAGTACCGCCACCCCGTGCGCCACAAGCTCTGGGAGATCCCCGCAGGACTCCTCGACATTCCCGGTGAGAACCCGCTGCACGCGGCCCAGCGCGAGCTCTACGAAGAGGCGCACATCAAGGCCGGGGACTGGCGGGTGCTGACCGACGTCTACACCACCCCCGGCGGCTGTGACGAGGCCGTGCGCATCTTCCTCGCCCGCGACCTGTCCGAGGCCGAGGGGCAGCGCTTCGAGGTCGAGGACGAGGAGGCCGACATGGAGCTCGCCCGGGTCTCCGTCGACGAACTCGTCCGTGGCGTCCTCGTCGGCGACCTGCACAACAACTGCCTGGTCGTCGGTGTCCTTTCGCTGGTCGCGGCCAGGAACGGCGACGGACTCGACGCGCTGCGCCCCGCGGAGGCCTCCTGGCCAGCCCGGCCCTTCGAGGCGTGACCCACCACATCAGCCCTCCCGGTGTGACGATCGGCTGATCCGATCGGGGGATGTGTCCGCCGCGCTCCACACGGATCGTCGCAGAGCGTGAACTAGGCTCTGAAAACGCCTCGTCCGGAGTCCCGGCGGGTTTGCGCGCGCAGTGGGACGGGAGTGTGGCCCGTGACGGATCAGGCGGTGGACAACGGCGGCACGAAAGTGTCGGCACAGGGGCAGCGCCCGGCTGCCGGGTCCGCTCCCACGGAGAGTCAGTTCCTCGGCCGTACAAGAGAGTTGAAGGAACTCCGGGCCGACATCGAGCGCGCGGGCCTGGACACCCTCTCCGGCCGAAAAGCGCCCCGTGCCCGCGTGCTGCTCATCGCGGGAAAGCCCGGCTCCGGCCGCACCGCGCTCGCCGAGGAACTCGTACGGCAGGTCGCCGAGAGTTACCCCGACGGGGTGCTGCGCGCCCGGCTCACCGAACCCGACGGCACGCCGGTGCCCACCGAACGCACCGCCCGCGACCTGCTCACCGCGCTGGAGCTGCGCACCCCGGCCGGAGCCTCGGCCGACGACCTCTCCGAGGCGCTGCGCGAGGCCCTCGCCACCCGCCGCGCCGTCCTGCTGCTCGACGACGCGGCGGACGCCGAACAGGTCGACGCGCTGCTGCCGGACCGCCCCGAGTGCCTGGTCGTGGCCGTCTCCGGAGGGCCGCTGACCGGCATCGCGGACGTCCGGCCCTGCACCCTGGGCGGCCTGGACACCAAGTCCGCGCTGGAACTGCTCACCCGGCACACCGGCTCGGTGCGCATCACCGTCGACCCGCGCGCCGCCGAGGGTCTGGTCGAGGAGTGCGCCGCCCAGCCCGCCGCCCTGGAGCTCGCCGGGCGCTGGCTGGCCGCCCGACCCCAGGCCGCCGTCGCCGACCTGGCCAAGCACCTGCACACCGAGAACGAGGAGGGCACGCCGACGGCGCGGGTCTTCCGCCTCACGTACGCCTCGCTGCCCAGCGCCGCCGCGCGGATACTGCGCCTGCTCTCCCTCGCCCCCGCCGGCCTCGTGGACCCGCACACCGCCTCAGCGCTCGCCGGCTGCTCGGTCAACGCCGCCCGCACCACCCTGGACGACTTCGTGGCGCTCGGCCTCGTCCGGACCGTCGACTCGCCGCTGCCGCAGTACGAGGTGCCCGGCTGCCTGCTCCCGCTGCTGCGCGCCCTCACCGAGACCCACGACCGCCCTGCCGAGCTCCAGCTCGCCCGCGCCCGCATGCTGGAGCGCACCGTACGGCTGCTGGTGTCCTGCCGGGCCATCACCGAGACCGACAGCTCGCCCGCCCGCGAGAAGCTCGCCGGGATGCCCCGCGCCCTGCGTTTCCCGAACCCCCGGGCCGCCGAGGACTGGCTGCGCATCCGCCGGCCCGCGCTGCTCGCCTCGGCCCGGCTCGCGGTCGCCGACGGGGAGCTGGACACCCTCGCCCGGCGCCTGATGGCCGCGCTGGTGCGGGCGATGGTCGCGCACTTCGGTACGCAGGCGGCGGCGCCCGAGCTGTACGGCATCCACCGGCTGGTCCTCGATGTCGCAGAGCGCCGCGACCTGCCCCGGGAGAAGGCCGCGGCGCTGCTGAACCTCGGCGACCTGGACGCGCAGACCGGCCGTACGGCCGAGGCGCTGGGCCGCTACCGGGCCGCCCTGGACGCCGGACGCGAGGCGAACGACCCGTATGCGACCGGCCGCGCGATGGAATCCGTAGGCGGCGCCCACCAGGAGCTGGAGGACTGGGACCGGGCCGCCGACTGGTACGGCAGGGCGCTCGCCCAGCGCCTCGCCCGCGACGAGCGCGTGGACGCCGCCCGGCTGTACGGCCGTATCGCCACCGTGCACACCTACGCGGGCCGCTACGGGGAGGCGCTGCGGGGCTGGCGCGCCGCGCTCGCCGGGCACCGCAAGAACGGCGATGTGGGCGCCCAGGCAAGGGCGTTGAGCGAGATGGCGCGGGTGCAGGAGTACGCGGGGCGGCCCGAGGAGTCGCTGCGCACCTGCCAGGAGGCGGTCGAGTGGGCGCGCCGCGCCGAGGACGTACGTCTGCAGGCCGCGCTCCAGCTCCGGCTGGCCGACACCCTGGACCGGCTCGGCGACTCCACCGCCGCCCGACTGCACCGCGGCGCGGCCGAGCGCATGCTGGGAGATGAGCTCCCGGAGAGCGTGACAGCCAGGGAACAGGACGCTAACGCCTGCGAAATCCGTAGTGCATCCGAAGAAGATTGATGCTTTGAAAGGCTAGACAGAGAGAATCCCTTCATTAGACTGGCTCCGCCGCGTTCTTTCGTGGTGTCTCCCGGTGCGCCCCGTGTATCCGGGTATGACATGCATTGCCCCGGCTCGCATGGGCCTGGCAACCGCAGCCCCAGAACCCTCTGAGCCAAGGACCGTGATCGACGTGAAGGTCGGCATCCCCCGCGAGGTCAAGAACAACGAGTTCCGGGTGGCCATCACCCCCGCCGGTGTGCACGAGCTGGTGCGCCACGGCCACCAGGTCTTCGTCGAGCAGAACGCCGGTGTCGGCTCGTCGATCCCGGACGGCGAGTACGTCGCCGCCGGCGCGCAGATCCTGCCGACCGCCGACGAGGTGTGGGCCACCGCCGACCTGCTGCTCAAGGTCAAGGAGCCCATCGCCGAGGAGTACCACCGCCTCCGCAAGGACCAGACGCTCTTCACGTACCTGCACCTGGCCGCCTCCAAGGAGTGCACGGACGCGCTCATCGAGTCCGGCACCACGGCGATCGCATACGAGACGGTCGAGCTCCCCAGCCGCGCGCTGCCGCTGCTCGCCCCGATGTCCGAGGTCGCGGGCCGGCTGGCCCCGCAGGTCGGCGCCTACCACCTGATGCGCTCGGTCGGCGGCCGTGGCGTGCTCCCCGGCGGCGTCCCCGGCACCCAGCCCGCGCGGGCCGTCGTCATCGGCGGCGGCGTCTCCGGCTGGAACGCCACGCAGATCGCCGTCGGCATGGGCTTCCACGTCACGCTGCTCGACCGCGACATCAACAAGCTCCGCGAGGCGGACAAGGTCTTCGGCACCAAGGTCCGGGCGATCATGTCCAACTCCTTCGAGCTGGAGAAGGCCGTCCTGGACGCCGACCTCGTCATCGGCGCGGTGCTCATCCCGGGCGCCAAGGCCCCGAAGCTGGTCACCAACGAGCTGGTCTCCCGGATGAAGCCCGGAAGTGTCCTTGTCGACATCGCGATCGACCAGGGTGGCTGCTTCGAGGACTCCCGTCCCACCACGCATGCCGAGCCGACCTTCCAGGTCCACAACTCGGTCTTCTACTGCGTCGCCAACATGCCCGGCGCGGTGCCCAACACCTCGACGTACGCGCTGACCAACGCCACGCTGCCGTACATCGTGGAACTCGCCAACCGCGGCTGGGTCGAGGCGCTGCGCCGCGACGCCGCGCTCGCCAAGGGTCTCAACACCCATGACGGCAAGGTGGTTTACCGCGAGGTCGCCGAGGCGCACGGCCTGGAGCACGTCGAGTTGGAGACCCTGCTCGGCTGAGCCCGCCGAGGGCGCCAGGAGTCGACTTAACCGCTGACTCACGGCTCCCGCACGGCCGACTCCCGGCCGACAAAAGGCGATACGTCAACACAGGTCGTCAACACCGCGCACCCGGCCGGACCTTGCCAGACAAGGTCCGGCCGGATGTGTGTCGGGTCACTTTGCGACACTCGATCAACTTGCCGCGAACGTAACTCTTTAACCGATTCGCACACCGGTGAAACCTGCTGTGCGACGGCCTTACGCCCTTGACAGAGGGGTGTTCGGTTGCCGACACATCGGGCCGGGTCCGGCGGATTGTGTTGCTGCGGACCGGTGACACGCCATAGAGTCGCCAACCGTCGGCATGGTGCCACGCTGACCTATCGAGAAGTTTCCTGGTCACCAAGGAGGTAAGACGACTTGTGAATGAGTCGACATTTACTCCCGGGGGTGGTCAACCAGGAATGCCGGCGCGGGGCCAGAGCCCCACGGGGCTTCAGGCTGTCGGCTCCGTCGCTGTCCGAACCTTCGCAGCCCAAAAGAGTCCCCGGATGACTCAGACAGCACACCCGAGCATGGATGGCCATCACGTGAACGCCATGGCCGGCAACGGAAGTGGCGAGAACCACACCCACTTCGCCGACTACGACGAACTGCCCGAAGGGCACTTCTACGACCCCGACGCCGAGTACGAGCCCGATCCCGAGTACGCGGCCACGCTCGCGCCCGACGCTGCCCGTCAGCGCCGCGAGCGCGTCGGCCCGACCGGGCGCCCGCTGCCGTACTTCCCGATCCCGGGCCCGCTGACCGATCACGGACCCGCGAAGATCATCGCGATGTGCAACCAGAAGGGCGGCGTGGGCAAGACGACGTCGACCATCAACCTGGGTGCCGCCCTCGCGGAGTACGGACGCAGGGTGCTGCTCGTCGACTTCGACCCGCAGGGCGCCCTGTCCGTGGGCCTCGGCGTCAACCCGATGGAGCTCGACCTCACCGTCTACAACCTGCTCATGGAGCGGGGCATGGCGGCAGACGAGGTGCTCCTGAAGACAGCGGTTCCGAACATGGACCTGCTGCCCAGCAACATCGACCTGTCCGCCGCCGAGGTGCAGCTCGTCTCCGAGGTCGCGCGTGAGTCCACGCTCCAGCGTGCGCTCAAGCCGCTGATGGCCGACTACGACTACATCGTGATCGACTGTCAGCCCTCGCTCGGCCTGCTCACCGTCAACGCCCTGACGGCCGCTCACAAGGTGATAGTGCCGTTGGAGTGCGAATTCTTCGCACTGCGCGGAGTCGCGCTGCTCACCGAGACCATCGAGAAGGTCCAGGAGCGGCTCAACCCCGAGCTGGAGCTCGACGGCATCCTGGCCACGATGTACGACTCCCGCACGGTGCACAGCCGTGAGGTGCTCGCGCGCGTGGTCGAGGCCTTCGACGATCACGTCTACCACACCGTGATCGGCCGGACCGTCCGCTTCCCGGAGACCACCGTCGCCGGTGAGCCGATCACCACGTACGCCTCCAACTCCGTCGGTGCCGCCGCCTATCGCCAGCTCGCCAGGGAGGTGCTCGCCCGGTGTCACGCCGAGTGAGTCTGCCGGGGGCCGACGAACTGTTCCGTACCACCGGGGGAATGGCGCTCCAGGCGTCCTCCCCCAGGCGCCAGGCCAATGGCGAGGCCCGGGTGCCGGGGCCGGCGGGGGAGAGCGACGCGGCCGCCGCCGGTGACGACGCACCGCCGTCGGTGCCCGTCCAGGGCGGAGACGGCGAGGGCGACGAACATGTCGCCACCGACTCCGAGTCCGACGCGGGGGAATCCCGCAGCCGGGCCGCGGGAGCGGAGGGCGCCGGGCGACGTCAGGGATCGCAGGAAGGTTCTGCCGCCGCCCGCAGCAACAAGCGCCAGCGCGCCGCCAACCGCCGCCCCAGCGGGCGGGAGCGGCACGACGAGAAGATCACCGTGTACGTGTCCGCCGAGGAGCTCATGGACCTGGAGCACGCCCGCCTGGTGCTCCGGGGCGAGCACGGGCTCGCCGTGGACCGCGGGCGGATCGTCCGCGAGGCGGTCGCCGTGGTCCTCGCGGACCTGGAGTCCCGCGGCGACGCGAGCATTCTCGTACGGCGGCTTCGCGGCCGTTAGGCGATAGCCTGCGACCGCCATGACCTCGAACGACACCCCCACCTCCGCTCCCGGCTCCGCCGGCCGTCGGCGCGCGCTGGGGCGGGGGCCGGGGGCCGTTCCGGCTCCTGTCGAGGAGGCGGTCGGCCCGGCCGAGGCGCCCGTGGCGCAGCCCGAGGCGCCTGAGGTGGAGCCCGAGCGACCGGCTGTGGAGCCCCAGCGACCGGCTGTGGCGTCGGAGCCTCCCGCGACGGCGCCCGAGCCTCCCGCGACGGGCAACGCGCCTCCCGAGCCGCTTCCCGAGCCGCTTCCCGAGCCGTCTCTCGAACCATCTCCCGAACCTGAAGAACCCGGCGACGGCGTCTTCAAGGTCCGCCTCTCGAACTTCGAGGGGCCCTTCGACCTCCTCCTCCAGCTGATCTCCAAGCACAAACTCGATGTCACCGAGGTCGCCCTCTCCAAGGTGACCGACGAGTTCATGGCGCACATCCGGGCGATGGGGCCGGACTGGGACCTCGATCAGACGACCGAGTTCCTGGTCGTGGCCGCGACCCTGCTGGATCTCAAGGCGGCGCGGCTGCTGCCCACCGCCGAGGTGGAGGACGAGGCGGACCTGGCGCTCCTCGAAGCCCGGGACCTGCTGTTCGCGCGGCTGCTGCAGTACCGGGCGTACAAACGGATCGCCGACATCTTCAACGCCCGCCTGGACGAGGAGGCCCGCCGCTACCCCCGTACCGTGGGCCTGGAGGCGCACCACGCCGAGCTGCTGCCCGAGGTCGTGATCAGCATCGGGGCGGAAGGGTTCGCGAAGCTCGCCGTGAAGGCGATGCAGCCGAAGGCCAAGCCGCAGGTGTACGTCGATCACATCCACGCGCCGCTGGTGAGCGTGCAGGAACAGGCCGGGATCGTCGTGGCGCGGCTGCGGGAGCTCGGCGAGGCCAGCTTCCGGACCCTCGTCGAGGACACCGACGACACGCTCACCGTCGTCGCCCGCTTCCTCGCCCTGCTGGAGCTGTACCGCGAGAAGGCCGTGGCACTGGACCAGGAGGACGCCCTCGGGGACCTGATCGTGCGCTGGACCGGCGGCGAAGGCGGGGACCAGCCGAGGGTGACGGACGAGTTCGACCGGCCCCCCGAGGACGCCAAGGAGGAGAAGAAGGCGTGAGTGAGCAGATCAGTGAGGCACCGGCGGGCCCGCGCACCGTCGCCGACCTCGACCTCAAGCCCGCCCTGGAGGCCGTCCTGATGGTCGTGGACGAGCCCGCGACCGAGGAACACCTCGCGAAGATCGTGGAGCGGCCGCGGCGACAGGTCGCGGACGCGCTGCGGGAGCTGGCCGACGACTACACGCTCCAGGGGCGCGGCTTCGAGCTGCGGCTCGTCGCCGGGGGCTGGCGTTTCTACACCCGCCCCGAGTACGCGGCGGCCGTCGAACGCTTCGTGCTCGACGGCCAGCAGGCCCGGCTCACCCAGGCGGCCCTGGAGACCCTCGCGGTCGTCGCGTACCGCCAGCCGGTCAGCCGCAGCAGGGTCTCGGCGGTCCGCGGAGTGAACTGTGACGGTGTGATGCGCACCCTCCTGCAGCGCGGTCTGGTCGAGGAGGCGGGCGCGGAACCCGAAACAGGTGCGATCCTGTACAGGACGACGAACTACTTTCTGGAGCGGATGGGCCTGCGCGGTCTGGACGAACTCCCGGAGCTCGCGCCCTTCCTTCCCGAGGCGGATGCGATCGAGGCCGAGACGCTGGAAGGTGTTCCGTCGTTCGACCCGGACGCTCCTGACGCGCCGGGTGAAGACGACGCAGACGACTAGACGGAACTTTGATGCGAAGCAGTAGCGGCAGGAACAGCAGCGGAAACAACGGCGGGAGCCGTGGTGGCAACAGCGGCGGCCGCGGCGGGAGCAGCGGTGGCCGCGGTAACTACCGCGGTGCCGGGAACGACCGCGACGACAAGCAGGGCGGCCGGCCGACGACGGGTGGAGGGCGCGACGACAGGCCGAAGCGCGCCGGAAAGCCCCGTCCCGAGGAGCGTCGTTACGACGTGGGCCCCGGCGCCACCCACGAGGGTCCGAAGTCGGGGCGCGGCAACGCGGCCCGCGGCGGCGCCAAGGGCGGCCCCAAGCAGGGGCAGCAGCGCGGCGGACGTACGGCTCCCGCCCGCTCCCGCGAGCTGGAGACGCGGACCGAGGAGCGCAACCGGGACCGGTACGCCGGCAAGCCGGAGGTCAAGACGCCCAAGACCTTCCCGGGCGCCGAGCAGGAGGGCGAGCGCCTGCAGAAGGTGCTCGCGCGCGCGGGCTACGGCTCCCGGCGCGCCTGCGAGGAGCTGGTCGAGCAGGCTCGGGTCGAGGTCAACGGCGAGATCGTCCTGGAGCAGGGCATGCGCGTCGACCCGGAGAACGACGAGATCAGGGTCGACGGGCTGACCGTGGCCACGCAGTCGTACCAGTTCTTCTCGCTGAACAAGCCCGCCGGCGTCGTCTCGACCATGGAGGACACCGAGGGCCGTCAGTGCCTCGGCGACTATGTGACGAACCGGGAGACGCGGCTCTTCCACGTGGGCCGGCTCGACACCGAGACCGAGGGTGTGATCCTGCTCACCAACCACGGCGAGCTGGCGCACCGCCTGACCCACCCCAAGTACGGCGTGAAGAAGGTCTACCTCGCGCACATCGTGGGTCCCATCCCGCGTGACCTGGGCAAGCAGCTCAAGGACGGCATCCAGCTGGAGGACGGGTACGCGAAGGCGGACCACTTCCGCGTCGTCGAGCAGACCGGCAAGAACTACCTGGTCGAGGTGACCCTCCACGAGGGCCGCAAGCACATCGTGCGCCGCATGCTCGCCGAGGCCGGCTTCCCGGTCGACAAGCTGGTGCGCGTCTCCTTCGGCCCGATCACCCTGGGCGACCAGAAGTCGGGCTGGCTGCGCCGCCTGTCCAACACCGAGGTCGGCATGCTGATGCAGGAAGTCGATCTGTAGGTCCCACGGGATCCCACGCACGCGTGGCGGCCGGCTCCGGATTTCTCCGGGGCCGGCCGATTCGTTTGCGCCGTCCCGCCGGTCTGTAACGGTGACGAAGGGAGCGGCCATGGCTGCGACGACGGACCGCGACGAGTTCGTACGGCTGACCGAGAAGTACCGGCGGGAGCTCCTCGCGCACTGCTACCGGATGCTCGGTTCGGTGGACGACGCCGAGGACCTGGTGCAGGAGACGTATCTGCGGGCCTGGCGGTCCTACGGCGGGTACGAGGGCCGCGCCTCCCTGCGCACCTGGTTGCACCGGATCGCCACGAATACGTGTCTGACGGCTCTGGAGGGCCGTGTGCGCCGTCCGCTGCCCGCCGGGCTCGGAGGGCCTTCAGACGCCCCTGAGGGGCCTCTGAGGGCCCCTGCGACGGACGTGCCGTGGCTCCAGCCGCTGCCCGACACGCTCGTCGACCCGGCGACCGTCGTGGCGGCGCGCGGCAGCCTGCGGCTCGCGCTGATCGCCGCGCTGCAGCATCTGCCCGCGCGGCAGCGGGCCGTGCTCATCCTGCGGGACGTGCTGGCCTGGCGGGCACCCGAGGTCGCCACGCTGCTCGGGACCTCGACGGCGGCCGTCAAAAGTAGCCTCCAACGCGCGCGTGCCCGGCTCGACGAGGTGGCGCCCGACGAGGACCTGGTGACCGAGTCCGACGTCACGGGGGACCGGGAGCTGATCGACCGCTATGTGGCGGCCTTCGAGCACGCCGACATGGACGCGTTGCTCGACCTCCTCCAGGACGGTGTCGAACTGGAGATGCCGCCCTACTTGGAGTGGTTCAGCGGCAAGAAGGACGTCGTGCGCTTCCTGGCCGCCCGGGTCGGTGGGGAGGGCCGCCTGCGGATGGTGCCCACGCGGGCCAACGGGCAGCCCGCCCTGGCGACGTACCAACGAGGTGCCGACGGCGTGTACCGGGCCTACTTCATGCAGGTGCTCACACTCGCCCCCGGCGGACGGGACATCGCCCGGATCACCGCCTTCCTCGACGACCCGGGGCTCTTCGAGCGCTTCGGAATGCCGCAGGTGCGGGCGTGAACTCCGCCGAGCTGCTGGAGCGTTCGCTCGCGTACGCGCTCGGGAGCGTCGCCGCCGTGGTGCCCGGGAGCCTGGGGCGGGCCACCCCGTGCGCGCAGTGGGACCTCGGGGATCTGCTGTGTCACCTCGACGACTCGGTGGACGCGCTGTACGAGGGGGTCGCGAGCGGGAGCATAGGACTGCGTCCCGGACAGGACGCGGTCGATCCGGTGTGTGCGTTCCGGGAGCGGGCGGGGGCGCTGCTGGGGGCGTGGGCGGTCGCGGCCGGGGAGCCGCCGCGCGACGGCGTTGCGGTGGCCGTGGGCGGCCGGGCGCTGGAGCTGGGGCTGCTGGCCGCTGTGGGCGCCGTCGAGATCGCCGTGCACGGATGGGACGTGGCTCAGGCGTCCGGGCGGCCACGCCCGCTGCCGCCGTCGCTCGCCGCCGACCTGTTTCCCGTCGCGCGGTGCATCGTGGCGGACGCCGACCGGGGCGTGCGCTTCGCCGAGCCGGTCGGTGTGCCGGCGCGGGCCTGCCCCGGCGACCGGCTCGTCGCCTTCCTCGGGCGACGGCCGGGTCCGCCGCGATTCCTTTCCGGGACGGCTTCGGTCTGCCTTTCGTGAGGGAGACCGTGAATTTCGCGGAATCCCGTGGAATTTCACGCATTCTCACGAAAGGTTCCGTCATGGCTGACACTGTGACCGTCCCGGTCCGCGGGCCCGCCGTACGGCAGGCGCCTCCACGACGCGCGTGGACCGTGGTGCTGGCCGGGCTCGGCGCGCTGCTGTGCTCGCTGGACGTGGTGGTCGTCTCCACCGCGCTGCCCGCCCTGCGGGCCGACTTCGGGGCGAGTCTGTCCGATCTGGAATGGACGATCAACGCGTACAACCTCGTCTTCGCCTGCCTCACCCTGACCGGCGCCGCGCTCGGCGACCGGTTCGGGAGGCGGCGCATGTACGTCGTCGGGCTCGCCGTCTTCACCCTCGCCTCGGCGGCGTCGGCGCTCTCGGGCGGGCCCGGCCAGCTCATCGCCGCGCGCATGGTGCAGGGCGCCGGGGCTGCGGTGCTGCTGCCGCTCACGCTGACACTGATCAGCGACGCGTTCCCGGCCGAGAAGCGGGGCGTCGCCATCGGGCTGTGGGGCGGGGTGACCGGGGTCGGGGTGGCAGCCGGGCCGGTGCTCGGCGGGGCCGTCACCGAAGGCCTGTCGTGGCAGTGGATCTTCTGGCTGAACGTGCCGCTCGGGATCGCCATGCTCCCGCTGTCGGCGCGGAAGCTGCGCGAGAGTCATGGACCGCGGCCTCAACTGGACATCGTCGGGCTGCTGTTGGCCGCGGTCGCGCTGACCGGGCTGGCCTGGGCGCCGGTGCGGGCGCCCGAGGCCGGGTGGGGGAGCGCCGAGGTGATCGGCGCGCTGGTGGCCGGGGTCGTGTTCGTGGCCGCCTTCCTCGGCTGGGAGCGGTCGAGGGCCCGGTATCCGATGCTGCCGCTCGGCTACTTCCGGGTGCGCGGGTTCTCCACCGCCAACGGCGCGATCTTCTTGCAGATGTTCTCGCTGCTGGGCGCGCTGTTCATGATCACGCAGCTCTTCCAGCTCGGGCTCGGTGAGTCGCCGCTTCAGGCGGGCGTGCGCATCCTCGTATGGACCGGGATGCCGCTGCTGGTGGCGCCGGCCGCGGGGGCGCTCGCGGACCGGTTCGGGAACCGGCCCTTCATGCTGGGGGGCCTGGCGCTCCAGGCGATCGCCTACGCGCTGATGGCGTGGCAGGTCGAGCCGGGGGTCGGATACGGGGACCTGATCGTGCCGTTGATCATCTCCGGGGTCGGTATCTCCATGGTGTTCCCCACCGCCGCGAACGCCGTGACCATGGCCGTGCCGGTGGCCGACGCGGGTGTCGCGGCGGGCGTCAACATGGCACTGCGCGAGTTGGGCGGGGTCTTCGGGATCGCCGTCGCGGCAGCCGTGTTCGCCCACTACGGGGGCTATGCCTCGCCCGCGGCCTTCGTCGACGGATGCGGGCCCGCGCTGTGGGTCTCGGCCTCGGCCGCGGCGGTGGGGGCCGTGGTGGCGGCGCTCGCCCCGTCCCGCTCGGGCGGGGTGGCCTAGCCGACGGCAAAAACCTTTCCGCTCGCACAAGTTGAGCCCGGCCAAGCCTTGTGCGAACACGCCCGCTCTCTTTATAGTCGGAGTGACTATTAGTCACATTGACCATTAAGGGGAGTGGGCGTGCTGAGGCAGCAGGATCGTGCACCCGGCGGCGAGGCGCCCGCAGGCTACGACAAGTACGCCTTCGAGCCCTTCGCCGTCACGGTCGACCTGGCCGTCATGACCGTCCGCGCGGGCGTGCTCCAGGTGCTGCTCGTCGAACGCGGCCAGGAGCCGTACCTGGGCCGCTGGGCTCTCCCCGGCGGCTTCGTGAAACCGGACGAGTCCGCGGAGCGGGCCGCCTGGCGCGAACTCGCCGAGGAGACCGGCCTGTCGGACACCTCCGGGCTCCATCTGGAACAGCTGCGCACCTACACCGAACCCGACCGCGACCCCCGGATGCGGGTCGTCTCCGTCGCCTTCGCCGCCCTGCTCCCGGACGCTCCCGAACCGCGCGGCGGCGGCGACGCGGCACAGGCCCAGTGGCTGCGCTTCAACGCCCTCGGCCCGCTCGCCTTCGACCACGACCGCATCCTGGCCGACGCCCACGACCGCGTCGGCGCCAAGCTCGAGTACACCTGTCTCGCCACGTCCTTCTGCCCGTCCGAGTTCACCCTCGGGGAGCTGCAACAGGTCTACGAGACCGTGTGGGGCACCTCGCTCGACCGCCCCAACTTCCGGCGCAAGGTCCTCGCCACGCCGGGCTTCGTCGAACCGATCCCGGGCGCCGCGCGACTCACCGGCGGCCGCGGGAAGCCGGCCGCCCTGTACCGGGCCGGCGGTGCCACCGCTCTGCACCCGCCCCTGCTGCGCCCGACCTCGGAAGGACGGCCCTCATGACCACCACGACGCTCGCCAAGCGTGCCGCCACCGGAACACTGATCGGCCTCGCCCTCGGTGACGCACTCGGCTTCCCGACCGAGTTCAACGACGTGCCGTCCATCCTCGCCAAGTGCGGGCCCTGGCGCGGGATGGAGCTGCCCAGGCCGGCGTACGTCACCGACGACACGCAGATGACGCTCGCGCTGGCACGGGGGCTGCGCACGGCCACGGACCGCGGGCTGCTGGGACCGCTGGGGATGGAGCGGCCGGTGCGCGAGGAGTTCGTGGACTGGTACCAGTCGCCCGACAACAACCGCGCTCCCGGCCGTACGTGCCTCGTCGCCTGCAATCTCCTCAAGACCGAGGGGCGGCCCTGGCAGGAGGCCAGCCAGATCAACTCCAAGGGCTGCGGCGCCAACATGCGGGTCGCCCCGGTCGGGCTCATCCGGGGTCTGAGCGACGAACAGCGGGCCGGCGCCGCCCAGTTGCAGGCCGCGCTCACTCACGGACACCCCACGGCGCTCGCCGCCTCCGACCTCACCGCGCACGCGATCCGGCTCCTCGCGACGGGCGCCGAGCCCATGGGCCTGATCGGACAACTGCGGTCGTACGCCTACGAGAACCGCCACCGCTACCACTCCCGCTGGCTCGGCGACCTGTGGACCCGCAGCCAGGACCCCACGCCGGAGCACTTCATCGCGCGCGGCTGGGACGAGTGCCTGGAGGCCCTCGACCGCGTCCGGCACGCCGTGCGCACGGTCTCGCCCGAGACCGACCCGTGCCTGGCCACCGGCGAGGGATGGATCGCCGAGGAGGCGCTCGCCACCGGCCTGCTCTGCTTCCTCCTCTTCGTCGACGAACCCGTCACCGCCCTGCGCCGGGCCGCCTGCACCTCCGGCGACTCCGACTCCATCGCCTGCCTGGCCGGCGCCTTCGCCGGCGCCTATCACGGCTCGGACGCCTGGCCCACGGAATGGGCCGACCGCATCGAGTACCAAGGCGACCTGATGTCCTTGGGAGCCCTCTGGGACGCCTAGGAGATGACTTCGCGCAGGGCCGAGGCGCGGCGGGTGCGGATGAGGAAGTCCTCCACGCGTGCGTGGTCGGGCTCCGGTGGCAGTGGGCTTGAGGCCGCCGCTTCGTCCGCCTCCGTCGCCAGCCGGGTCATCCAGGACTCGATCTGCGGCCAGGGCACTTCGCCGCGCTTGACCGCGAGCAGCGGTTCGCGTCCGTCGCCGACGTCGATCGTCAGTGCGCCCGTGCGCAGCAGGTCGCGGCAGCTCATCAGGAGGCGCAGCAGGTGCATGGCGTGCTTCCAGCGCGGGGCGCCGTGTGTGCGGACGTCCGCGTCCAGCTTCTTGCGCTGGCCGAGGGCATAGCGTGCGAAGGTCCCGTGGGCCTGCCGGGAGAGGAACGCGCCGCGCAGGGCCAGGAGTTCACGGCCCCTGTCGTCGACGTGCTCGACCAGCGGGGAGTGCAGGCACTCCAGGACGTTCGGGTTGGCGCGCAGGGCCAGCTCGCAGAAGCGCTCCAGCTCCCAGCTGAACTGTTCCTCGGCGGGCCCGTCCAGATGCGTCGGCGGCTTCTCGAATCGCCAGAAGAGCGCGGTGGGCGCCAGGAACACACCGCGCCGGTCCGTGTCGCTGTCGTCGGTGGCCAGACCGAAGGCACGCGAGCCCATGACGCAGGAGTAGATCGTGTGGTCGCGGACCAGGTCGGTGGCGGGCATGGACGCGAGCGTACGTGCCCCCTCACGCCAGGTTGATCGAATTTCCCTTCACCTTGATCTCCTTGGCGGGCAGCGGCTTCGGCGCCGGGCCACCGGCCACCGAGCCGTCCGCGACCCGGTACTTGCTGTGGTGGCACGGGCATTCGATGATGCCGTCGGAGACGGAGCCCACCGTGCAGCCCTGGTGCGTGCACACCGCCGAGAAGGCCTTGAACTCGCCCTTCTTCGGCTGGGTCACCACGACCTTCTCCTTCTTGAAGATCTTGCCGCCGCCGACCGGGATGTCCGCCGTCTTGGCCAGCTCCTGACCGCTGGAGGCCGCCGCGGCCGCCCCCGAGGAGTTGTTGTCGCCGTACTTGCTGCATCCGGCGACCAGAGCGGCCGCGCCCGTCGCGAGAACCGTGCGACGCGTCGAGCGTTGGGTCATGTCGTCACTCCGAACGTACGGAAGAACCAGAGGGCGGACGTCAGCCAGATGGCCGTGAGAACAGCGAAGACGAGGCCGCCGACGATCGGCAGCAGCCAGCCGGGAAGCCGCTCCGAGCGGAGCAGCAGCATCTTGGCACTGAAGGCACCGAAGAAGAAGCAACCCAGGAGCGAGTGCCACATGACGCGCGTTTCGTACGTCTGATAGCCGAGCGCGTACAGACAGTGCACCGCGACCGGCACCGCGATCAGGAAGGCGATCCGGCCCGACCAGCGGTGCAGCACCGCCGCCCAGCTCGGCCCCGGCAGCTTCCCGTACACCATGAACGCGGAGACGAGCTGGACGAGCGCGAAGGCGAACGCGGTCGTCGCCAGCCATGACTTCACGGCCCCGGTGCTGCTGAATCCCGCGAGGTTGAAGGCGGTCCCCTGCGGGTCGTGCACCTTCCCGTACACGCCGAGACCCACCGCGACCGCGGCGGCGACCAGGGCCGGGACGAGATAGCGGGCCGCGCCGGGGCGGCGATGGGCGGGCTGCGGGGACGGGAAGCCCTGGGTGGCGGCGTTCGGATCGACGGTCATCGCCGACTCCCTGCGTACGTCGGGAACACGGTCATGTTCGACTCCCTGGCGGAGCGGAAGAGGTGTCAGGGGTTGCGGGGGCGGTCAGGGTGTGACCGGCCGTGCCGTGAGCTGCTGTCCGTCGACGGTCACCGCACCGCTGTCCGGGTCGATCCTCGGAGCGGCCTCGGGCTCGCCGTCGCGGTCGAGGATGCCGACCTGGCGGCCGCCCGGCAGCACGATCCAGCCGCCGTCGATCTTGGCGCCGCGCACCGTGGCCGTCGCCCGGTACAGCCCGGACGGCTTGATCGCCTTGTCGGCGGTGAACGGGTAGTGCCCGCCGGCGATGTCGACGGTGCCGCGGATCAGCTTGTTGTCCTTCAGCGTGCCGTTCAGCACCGCGCCGTTCTTGCCGGTGAGCTTCATGGTGCCGTCGTCCTTGACGTCGCCCTTGAGCCACGACTCCTTGTCGTGGCCGTCGCAGAAGTAGGCGATGGCCCTGCCGTCGCGCAGCGACACGGCGACCGCGGAGGAGTCGTCGTCGGTGCGGCCCGCGTAGTCGGCGTTGGGGACGGGGGGCTTCGACGGGGACAGGCTCGGCGGCGGTGTGGTCGTGGCGGGCGGGGCCGTCGTGCTCGGCGACACCGTGACGCCGGGTGATTCCTCCTGGTACGTCGAAGCGCTCTTCGTCCCTGTCGTCGCGTTGAGCGACAGCATGAACAGGCCGAGCAACAGCCCTGCGAGAAGGGTGAACAGTGGTCCGGGACGCTTCATTCGGGCCTCCCCCGAGGCGAGTCTTCTGCCATGAGAGCGGACCGGCGCCCCCGCGTCCAGTGGCGCACTGGGGTGTTCTCACCCCAAGTAGCGGAATAGGGACATTCGGGTGACATTGTCATGGTCTGGAGGCCGGAATCCGCGACCTGCGCCCGGCCGCATTTCTCCGCAACCCACTGGGCGGCCTGATGGACATGCTGACCAAGTCGGGCCTCGCCGACCAGGCCCAGTCCTGGATCGGCTCCGGCGACAACCAGTCCGTGACCGGCGCGCAGGTCCGGCAGGCGCTGCCCGACGACACCCTCCAGAAGGTCGCGGCCGACGCCGGTGTCACCCCCGAGCAGGCCGCCGACCAGATCGCCCGGACCCTGCCCCAGGCGGTCGACAGGCTGACCCCGAACGGTGAGGTCCCGGCCGGCTCCCTGGAGGACCTCGTCAAGCAGCAGAACCGTTGAGAGCGGCAGCACCCCTGAGCCGCGCAGCACTCCCGGCCGTCTCGTCAGGCGGGCGCCGCGCACCGGCCCGTTGCGGCCTGACTACGCTGGTGTGACAAGCAGCTTCCGTACATCAGCAAGGAGCATCACCGTGGCGGTACGAGCGGTCCGGGGCGCCGTCCAACTGGAACGGGACGAGGCCGGGCACATGGACGAGCAGGTCAGCGAGCTGCTCACCGCCGTCCTGGAGCGCAACGGGCTCACCACCGACGACCTGATCAGCATCTGGTTCACGGCGACGCCCGACCTGCACAGCGACTTCCCGGCGGCGGCCGCTCGCAAGCTCGGCATCGTCGACGTACCGCTGATCTGCGCCCAGGAACTGGACATCGAGGGCGCGATGCCCCGGGTCGTACGGATCCTCGCGCACATCGAGTCCGACCTGCCGCGCGCCGACATCGCGCATGTCTACCTCGGTGCCGCGGGCGCGCTGCGCAAGGACATCGCCCAGTGAGAACCGCACTCGTCATCGGAACCGGGCTGATCGGCACGTCCGCCGCGCTGGCGCTCGCCTCGCGCGGCGTCGTCGTCCACCTCGCCGACCACGACCCGGAGCAGGCCCGTACGGCGGCCGCGCTGGGCGCAGGCACCGACGAGGCACCCGAGGGGCCCGTCGACCTCGCGATCGTGGCGGCCCCGCCCGCCCACGTGGCCGCGACGCTCGCCGACGCCATGCGGCGCGGCGCTGCCCGTGGCTACCTCGACGTGGCCAGCGTCAAGGGCGGCCCGCGCCGCGAGCTGGAGGCCCTCGGCCTCGACCTCTCCTGCTACATCGGCTCGCACCCCATGTCGGGACGCGAGAAGTCGGGCCCGCTGGCCGCGACCGGAGATCTCTTCGAGGGCCGTCCCTGGGTGCTCACCCCCACCCGCGACACGGACACCGAGGTCCTGAACCTCGCGCTGGAGCTGGTCTCGCACTGCCGTGCCGTGCCCGTCGTGATGGACGCCGACGCCCACGACCGTGCCGTCGCCCTCGTCTCCCACATGCCCCACCTGGTGTCCAGCATGGTCGCCGCCCGTCTGGAGAACGCCGAGGAGGCGGCCGTACGGCTCTGCGGACAGGGCATCCGCGACGTCACCCGCATCGCGGCCTCCGACCCCCGGATGTGGATCGACATCCTCTCCGCGAACCCGGGCCCGGTCGCCGACCTCCTCGCCGACGTCTCCGCCGACCTCGACGAGACGGTCCAGGCCCTGCGCGCCCTGCAGTCCTCCGACGAGGCCAAGCGCCGCGAGGGCGCCACCGGTATCGAGGACGTCCTGCGCCGCGGCAACGCGGGCCAGGTCCGCGTTCCCGGCAAGCACGGCTCCGCCCCGCGCGCCTATGAGGTCGTCGCCGTCCTCATCGACGACCAGCCCGGCCAGCTGGCCCGGATCTTCGCCGACGCCGGAATGGCCGGGGTCAACATCGAGGACGTACGCATCGAGCACGCGACCGGCCAGCAGGCGGGCCTGGTCCAGCTGATGGTCGAGCCGAAGGCGGCCCAGGTGCTGAGCACGGCGCTGAGGGAGCGGGGCTGGGCCCTGAGGGGTTGAAAGCCCGTCCGGCGTTTGAGGACGAGGCCGTTCAGGCCGATACGGGGGTCCGGGGGCGGAGCCCCGTATCGGCGGCGTACAAGGCGGCACAGGGCGCCCGGTAACCTTGTGCAGGGCACGCTCCGTGCCCACCGCACCCACCACCCCGCACCAGGAAGGTGTCCCCACCGTGGAAAACGGCGCCGCCCGGACCGCCCCGGCAGTGATTGTCGCCATCGACGGCCCCTCCGGCACGGGCAAGTCGAGCACCTCGAAGGCCGTGGCCGCGCAGCTCGGCCTCAGCTACCTGGACACGGGGGCCCAGTACCGGGCGATCACCTGGTGGATGGTGAACAACGGGATCGACATCACGGACCCCGACGCGATCGCCGACGTGGCCGGCAAGGCCGAGATCGTCTCCGGCACGGACCCGTCCGCGCCGACGATCACCGTGGACGGCACGGATGTCGCGGGCCCGATCCGCACCCAGGAGGTCACCTCCAAGGTCAGCGCGGTCAGCGCGGTGCCCGAAGTGCGTGCCCGGATCACCGAACTGCAGCGCTCGCTCGCCGCGAACGCCGAGTACGGCATCGTCGTCGAGGGCCGCGACATCGGTACGACGGTGCTGCCCGACGCGGACCTGAAGATCTTCCTCACCGCCTCGCCGGAGGCGCGTGCCGCCCGCCGCAGCGGTGAGCTGAAGGGCGCCGACATAAACGCGACCCGCGAGGCCCTGATCAAGCGGGACGCGGCGGACTCCAGCCGCAAGACCTCGCCGCTCGCGAAGGCGGACGACGCGGTCGAGGTGGACACCTCCGACCTCACGCTCCAGCAGGTCATCGAGTGCGTCGTCACCCTCGTCGAGGAGAAGCGGGCCGCGAAGTGAGCCAAGCCCCGTCCGCCCCGACACTGAGGGGCGCCGAGGTCGGGCGCCGTATCGGCGTCGGCCTGATGTACGGCCTGTGGAAGCCGCGCGTGCTGGGCGCCTGGAAGGTCCCCGTGGCCGGCCCGGTGATCCTGGCCGTGAACCACTCGCACAACATCGACGGACCGATGGTCATGGGCGTGGCGCCCCGGCCCACGCACTTCCTGATCAAGAAGGAAGCGTTCATCGGCCCGCTCGACCCGTTCCTGCTCGGCATCGGGCAGGTCAAGGTGGACCGTACGACCACCGACCGCACCGCGGTCACCCACGCCCTCGGCGTGCTGGACAACGGCGGCGTCCTCGGGATCTTCCCGGAGGGCACGCGCGGCGAGGGCGACTTCGCGTCGCTGCGCGCCGGGCTCTCGTACTTCGCCGTGCGCAGCGGCGCCCCGATCGTCCCGGTCGCGGTGCTGGGAAGCACGGAGAGGCGCGGACGGTTGATAAAGGGGCTGCCTCCGCTCAGGAGCCGGGTGGACGTCGTCTTCGGCGACCCCTTCGAAGCGGGCGACGGCAGCGGACGACGTACGCGCAAGGCCCTCGACGAGGCGACCGTGCGCATCCAGAAGCAGCTCACCGCGCACCTGGAGCATGCCAGGCGGCTGACCGGTCGCCCGGAAAACGCCGGGCGCTCCACCGAGCACTAGGCGACACTTGAGTAGTGGATCACCCGATATCCGGGCGTTCCACCGATCACCACGATGAACGACGAGGTACGGACTTCATGAACGACCAGATTCAGCCCGACGGCTCGGAGCACGAGCACGGGGCACTTGGCGATGCCGAGTTCGCGGAGTTCATGGAGCTCGCCGCGGAAGAGGGCTTCGACGTCGAGGACGTCGAGGGCGCGATCGACGAGGCGGGCCACGGCCCGCTGCCGGTCCTCGCCGTCGTCGGCCGTCCGAACGTCGGCAAGTCGACCCTGGTGAACCGCATCATCGGCCGCCGCGAGGCCGTCGTCGAGGACAAGCCGGGCGTCACCCGTGACCGCGTCACCTACGAGGCCGAGTGGGCGGGCCGCCGCTTCAAGCTCGTCGATACCGGCGGCTGGGAGCAGGACGTCCTCGGCATCGACGCGTCCGTGGCCGCGCAGGCCGAGTACGCGATCGAGGCGGCCGACGCGGTCGTCTTCGTCGTCGACGCCAAGGTCGGCGTCACCGACACCGACGAGGCCGTCGTCCGGCTGCTCCGCAAGGCCAACAAGCCCGTGGTGCTCTGCGCCAACAAGGTCGACGGCCAGAGCGGCGAGGCCGACGCCACCGCTCTGTGGTCCCTCGGCATCGGCGAGCCGCACCCGGTCTCCTCGCTGCACGGCCGCGGCACCGGCGACATGCTGGACGCCGTCCTGGAGGCGCTGCCCGAGGCCCCGGCGCAGACCTTCGGCACCGCGGTCGGCGGCCCCCGCCGCATCGCGCTGATCGGCCGTCCGAACGTCGGCAAGTCGTCGCTGCTGAACAAGGTCGCCGACGAGGACCGTGTCGTCGTCAACGAGATCGCGGGCACCACCCGCGACCCGGTCGACGAGCTCATCGAACTCGGCGGTATCACCTGGAAGTTCGTCGACACGGCGGGCATCCGCAAGCGGGTCCACCTCCAGCAGGGTGCCGACTACTACGCCTCGCTGCGTACGGCCGCAGCCGTCGAGAAGGCGGAGGTCGCGGTCATCCTGATCGACGCCTCCGAGTCCATCTCCATCCAGGACCAGCGCATCGTCACGATGGCGGTCGACGCGGGCCGCGCGATCGTCCTCGCCTTCAACAAGTGGGACACCCTCGACGAGGAGCGCCGCTACTACCTGGAGCGGGAGATCGAGACGGAGCTCGGCCAGGTGGCGTGGGCGCCTCGGGTGAACGTGTCCGCGCGCACCGGCCGCCACATGGAGAAGCTCGTCCCCGCGATCGAGACGGCGCTGGACGGCTGGGAGACCCGCGTTCCGACGGGCCGGCTGAACGCGTTCCTCGGTGAGCTGGTCGCCGCCCACCCGCACCCGGTCCGGGGCGGCAAGCAGCCGCGCATCCTCTTCGGCACGCAGGCGGGCACCAAGCCGCCGCGGTTCGTGCTCTTCGCCTCCGGCTTCATCGAGGCGGGCTACCGACGCTTCATCGAGCGTCGACTGCGCGAGGAGTTCGGCTTCGAGGGGACGCCGATCCACATCTCCGTGCGGGTGCGCGAGAAGCGCGGCAACAAGAAGAAGTAGCAGCGGTACGAGCGCGAAAGAGGGCGGCTCCTTCAGGAGCCGCCCTCTTTCGCGCTCACAACCCGTGTACGCGTGTTCGGAGCCTGCGTTCAGAGCCCACGGCGCGGAGCGGGGGGCAGCGCGGCCGGGATGTGGTGCATCCCGGTGGAGTGCTGCCGCCCGCTCGACTGCCATACGGCGGTCGCGTGGGCGGTTTGCGGCTCGGAGCGGGTGGCGAGGTGGCCGGCCGCGTGCTGGGCGGCACCGTGGCGCGCGTTGGACGCCCCCGCGCTGTACGCGCTGTAGGAGCTGAACGAACCGAATGAGCCGGACGAGCCGCCGTACGAACCGCCGTACGAACTCGCTCCGCGCGGGAGGCTGCCGAAGGCCGTGAAGCCCAGCTCCTCCTCGCCGTGGCGGTCGCCGGGCAGTGACCTGAAGGACCTGACCCACTCCGAGTAGAGCGCGTCGTAGATCGGCGTGGCCGATGGGCTGCCAGGGGGGTCCTGCGCCGGTCGCGAGGACAGGACCGGCTGGAACGACTGGCGGCGGGGGACGTCGTATGCGTGCACGTATGTGCCAACGACCCCGCCGCTCAACAGATGCGGCCGGGGCCCCGGTTTCGCAGGTTGTCCGGAGCGTGCCGGGCGCACCGCGAGCCCGCGCGCAAGCCCCGGCTCGGGTTACGCGGGCGGTCGCCCCCCCCGCTGCGGGGAGGGCGACCGCCCGGCGGCAGTGCCCCGATGGGGCAGCCGCTCAGGTCCCTGCGAGCGGCATCGCGCTCGCGACCAGCTTGCCGTTGGCCGCGGCCTTGTCGAGCGCGTCGCGCAGGAGGTCCTCGCGGGGCTGGCGGCCGATGGAGCCGACGGGGGCGGCGAACAGAAGCACCTGCTGGTGCTTGTTGGCGGCCGCCCGCCAGCTTTCGGTGACCTGGAGCGCCTGGTGGGCCTGCCACCAGGCGACGGGGGAGCCGCCGCCGGTGCCCGGCTGCAGCACGGCGTGCAGTTGGCCCATGGCGAGCAGCACGGACCAGCCGTGCAGCACCGGCGGCACCGAGTCCAGCTGTGTCACCGGCATGAAGCCCTGCTCGATGAGCAGCGGCAGGAAGTCGTCGCCGATGTCCGTCGAGCCGGGGCGCACGATCGGCCCGGTCGGCTCGACGACGAGCGCCGGGTGCAACTCCCCGGCGATCAGGACGAGTCCGCTGGTGACACCGAGCACGGCCTGCTCGGGGGCCGCGTTCGCGGGACGCCCCTCGGCGGTGAAGGAGCGGACGGCGCCCTGGAGCTGCTCCTCGGTGACCTGGACGACCTGCGAGGGCAGGCAGGTGGCGTGGGCGAACGCGAGGACGGCGGTCTCGTCGCCGATGAACAGGACGGTGCTGGTGCGCTCCTGTTCCGAGTCGCCCGGGGTGCGGCAGGACGTGCAGTCGTAGCTGCCGGGGGCGTTCTCTCCGGCGAGCAGCCGGTCGGCTTCTTCGTCGCCGATCTCGGCGCGTACGTCGTCGCCGACGTCGAGCATGCGCGGCACGGGTGGCTCCTCGGGATGCGGTGCGTGGCGATGCCGGGTGGCTCCCGGCCCATGAAGCCGGGGGGCCCGGCTCATGAAGAAGACAACGGGCGATCTGTGGCCGGAGTCACGCCCGGGAGCGAACGGAATCGAACCATCCGACGCACAGGGTGAAGCGGACCCCGGAATCCGTCACTCCACGCCAACTTGTTGGAGTTCCAAGGAAGTTGGTTGCGTGAAGTGGCTCACAGATCACCAGGGCGACAGGTCGACAAATCCGGATATCAGTGAATGAAGTGGGTGGCTGAAAATCGACGATACCCCCGGTAACGGCGAACTGGCCTGGAATGACAAGGAGTTGGTTGATATCGGACCACTGGGCTCTCTAGATTTCACGGCCGTGTGCAACGAGCACCGCTCGGGCACGTCCGCCGGCCGCACCACAGCCAGCTCGCAGCACGACCTCCGGCGGACGGGGCGGAGCGTGACGCCCCCGTCCAGTGCGACGGGAGCCGCGCCCCGCCTTGGGGGACCCCGGGTTCGTCGAGAGGGAAATACATGTCCGAATGTGCCGAGAACACTCGTCGGCCCAGTAAGGCTCGTACGACTCGTACGACCGCAGTCCTCGCCGGCGCGGCCCTGCTCGCCCCGCTCGGACTGCTCGCCGCGACCGGCAACGCCGCCGCGGCCGACAGCGGAGTGTGGGACCGCATCGCCAAGTGCGAGAGCGGCGGAAACTGGCACATCAACACCGGCAACGGCTACTACGGAGGGCTCCAGTTCTCCGCCGGCACCTGGCGTGCGTACGGCGGAGCGGCCTACGCGTCGACCGCCGACAAGGCCTCCAGGTCCGCGCAGATCGCCATCGCCACCAAGGTCCAGCGCGCACAGGGGTGGGGCGCATGGCCCACCTGCTCGGCGCGCGCCGGAGCGTACGGAGGCGCACCCGCCTCCTCGGGCGGCTCGGCCGGCTCAGGATCGGCCGGCACCGAGTCCGCCCCCGTGAAGACCAAGAAGTCGTACAAGTCCGCCCCCGCGAAGACGAAGTCGCCGAAGGCGCCGACTCGTTCGCAGGGCCACGCCGACCGCGGTATGTCCCGCGCCAACTACACCGTCCGCAGCGGCGACACGCTGAGCACGATCGCGGCAGCGCACGGGACCACCTGGCGGACGGTCTACGCGGCCAACAGGGCCGTCATCGGCGGTGATCCCAACCTGATTCTGCCCGGGCAGCGGCTCGCACTCTGAGCCCCGCTCCTCCCGTCCCCGGGCAACGGGGCCCCGCCCGGTCCTCCGACCGGGTGGGGCGCCGGCCGGGGCGGGCGCGGCTCGACGGGCGGGCGGGGCGGGCTGCTTAGCGTGAGCCGATGTTCCCCATGTCGTACCTCCTGCCGTACCTCATGCCGACGAGCAAGCGTGTTCGGTACGCGGCCGTGGTCGCCGCCGCGCTGGCCGTCCTCGACCCCGTCCGGGCGAGCGCGGCACCACCGCCGCCGCTTCCCGGCCCCCTGGGGGTCCGTGTCCCGTACGACTGCGCCAAGGACCAGTGGCCCTGGGGCTGCCTCGCCGAGTGCGAGAGCAGCGGGCGCTGGGACGCGAACACCGGGAACGGCTTCTACGGAGGACTGCAGTTCTGGCAGCCCACCTGGGAGGACTTCGGCGGCCTCGGGTACGCGCCGCGCGCGGACCTGGCCACGCGCGCGCAGCAGATCGCGGTGGCCGAGAAGGTCCTCGCGGCCCAGGGGTGGGAGGCCTGGCCCGTCTGCTCCAGGAGGTACGGGCTGGCCGGCCGCATGCACGTGGTGAAGCCCGGCGAGACGCTGTCGTCGATCGCCCGCCTGTACCAGGTCAAGGGCGGCTGGCAGGCCCTGTACAAGGCCAACAAGCAGATGGTCGGGCCCCGTCCGGACCGGCTGAACCCGGGGACGTTGCTGCTGATCCCGAAGGGATCGGGCGTTCCGCAGGTGTCGGGCGTACCGAAGGAGACGGGTGTGCCGACAGGCCCGGGTGCTCCTGGAAGCCCGGGTACGTCTATGGGGCCGGGCGACGTTCAGATCCCGGGGCCCGCCCTGTTCGGGCCGCCCCTGTCGCCTCCGCTTCCTCTCCGCTGAACACGACCGCTCCGCGGCGCAGTTCATGCACGTACGTCGTCCGGCCCGCCGACGCGCGCAGGCCGGGCGGCAGCCGCTGCTCCGCGATCACCACGCACGCGTCGAGGCCGCTCAGCAGTTCGTACGTGCGGGCCGCCACCGTCGGCGACATGCCCTGCGCGGGTTCGTCGACGAGCACCACGCGCGCGCGTGCCAGCAGGGCCCGGGAGAGCGCGAGCATGCGCTGCTCGCCGCCGGAGAGGGTGCCCGCGCGGCGGGGGAGCAGGGGTCCGAGCTGGGGGTAGGAGTCGAGGGCGGGGTCGAAGGGGCGTGCCCCCGAGGCGAGTTCGAGGTTCTCGCGGACCGTGAGGGAGCCGAAGACGGCCTGGCGTTCCGGGACGAGGCACAGACCGCGGCGGGCGCGCTCGTACGCGGGCAGCCGGGTCACGTCGGTACCGTCCCAGACGACGGCGCCGCCGGACAACGGGACCGTCCCGGCGAGGGCGCGCAGCACGGTCGTACGGCCGGAGCCGTTGCGGCCGAGCAGCACGGTGAGGCCGGGGCCCGGTGCGACGAGGGTCACGCCGTGCAGGGCCTCAAGGGGGCCGTAGCGCACGCGCGCGTGCCGCAGGGCGATGATCACCGGCCGAATCCTGTCTCGATCGTGGTCTCGACCGTCCCGAGTGTCGCGAGTACGCGATCGGCGGGTCCGGAGGCCACGATGCGGCCTGCCGTCATCACATGCACCGTGTGGGCGAGGTCGGCGACGAGATCGAGGTCGTGCTCGACGACGAGCAGGGCCATGCCGTCCGCGGCGAGGGCCCGCAACACCCGGGTCAGCGCGGTCACTTCAGCACTGTCGAGCCCGGCGGCCGGCTCGTCGAGCAGCAGCACGCGCGGGCTGCCGGCGAGCGCCCGCGCCAGCTCGACCCGGCGCAGGGTTCCTGTGGGCAGCTCCGCGGCGGGCAGCGCTCGTACCGGTCCGGCGAGGCCCAGCAGCCGCAACGCCCGCTCCACGGCCGCCGGGTCGGCGACGCGGCCCTGCTCGGCGCCCACCCGAACGTTCTCGGCCACGGTCAACGACGGGAAGACGGCCAGCTGCTGGAAGGTGCGCGCCACCCCGAGCCGCGTCCGCGCGTGCGCCGCCCGCCGCGTCATGTCCCGCTCCCCGAGCAGCACCCGCCCGCCGTCGGGCCGCACGGTCCCGGCAAGACAGTGGAACAAGGTGCTCTTCCCGGCCCCGTTGGGCCCCACGACCGCGGTGATCCGCCCCGCCGGAACGTCGAGGTCGACCCCGTCCAGCGCGGCGAACCCGTCGTAGCTGACGCGCAACCGGCGGGCCCGCAGGAGGGGGTGAAGGACCTGGGCAGCCTCCGGCAGGGGGGAGCCGGCCGAGGCCCTTCGGGCCCACCTCGACTGCGCCGCGGCCGGCTTTGAGCCCGCCGTCTCAGCAGTGCCGTCCGGCCGCGAGTCCTGACGCGACTGCTCCGGACCGCCCGGTTGTCCGGCGCCGGCTGTGCCCGAACCCGGGCCCCGACCGCTTCGCGCCCCGGCGACTCCGGGCTGCTCCGCTTGCGGTGCGGCCCGGCCGCTGCCGGGCGTTGGCCCCGGTTGTGCGGTGCCGCCTGCGCCCGGCAAGATCCGGGCTTCGCCCGGGCCTTGCCTGCTCGATGTCCCGGTTGCGTGCGCAGCGACGCCGTGGCTCGCGGGCCGGGCCGCCCCCTCGCCCGACCGCTCCGCCTCCGGCGTGGCCCGGCCGCCGCCGGGAGGCGGTGCCTCCAAGGGAGTCGCGCCTCTCCCGGTCACCTCCGGGGCCCTGCCGAACCCTGCCCGCAACTCCCTCCGCACCCCCGCACCCACCGGCGTGAGCGTCACCCTCCGGCGGAGGCGGAGTCGGGATGCCGCCGTGTGCAGGGCCTCGTACGGGCCGCCGGGGAAGCGGCCCACCAGTACGGCGAGGAGGCCGATCAGGGCGGCGGCGAGGCCTCCGCGGGTGCCTGCGTCGAGGCCTACCAGGAGGGCCGCGGCGGCCAGGGCGCCGAGGGTGCTGTCGGCGCCGAGGACGACGATCGCGGCGAACCAGAGGAGGCCGCGGACGGGGTCGTATGCGCCGGGGTCGAAGGCACGCAGGCCCATGCCGAGCATGCCGCCGCCGAGCGCCGCCAGCGCGGCGCCCGCGACGAAGGCGGAGAGTTTGAGGGCCGGGACGCGGACCCCGGCCGCGGACGCGCCCGACTCGTGGTCGCGCATCGCCGCGAGGGCCCGGCCGGTGCGGCCCCGGCGCAGGGCGTGGGCGGCCAGCAACGCGGCCCCGAGGAGGCCGAGTTCGAGGACGTAGTACGCGCGGTCGCCGTCGAAGCCCGTGGGACGGTCGAGGGACAGGCCCGCCGTGGCGTACGGCTGGGCGAAGACGAAGCGGCTGACGCCGACGCCCACCGCGAAGGTGGCGAGGGCGAGCGCCAGGCCGTGGCGGCTGATCGCCGGCCAGCCGGTCAGGACCCCGAGCGGGGCGACCAGCACGACCGCCAGGGCCAGCGCGGCCAGTTCGGGCAGGCGCGGCAGCCCGGGGAAGCGACCGGCGGCGAGCAGGGCAGTGAAGAGGGCGCCGAGGCCCGCGTACGCCGCCTGGCCGAGCGAGATCTGGCCGCCGCGTCCGGTGACGACGACCAGCGACAGCAGCACCACACCGAGCGCCGGGACCTGGACCGACGTGTGCAGGTCCGAGCCGGCGAAGCCGAGGGGGAGCAGGAAGAGGACCGCGGCGACGATCCACGCCCCCGGCGGCGTGGGCACCCGGGCCGTCGCCGTGCGCGGGAGCGCGTCCCGGGTGCCCACGCCGGGCAGCACGAGGGCGGCGACGAGCAGGGCGACCACGAACAGGTTCGCGCCCACGGCCTGGAACAGCGGCTCCGCCCAGCCCGACGGGTGCACACGGGTGAGCTGGCTCTGGGCGACCCCGATGCCCAGCGCCACCACGACGGCCACCGGCAGGCTGCGCATCCGGGCGGCCACCGCGACGGCCATGACCTCCATGACGAGCAGCGGCATGCCGTACGGGTCCAGGCGGACGTAGGGGGCGAGGAGCACGCCCGTCAGGCCCGCCGTGAACGAGCCGAAGGCCCAGCCCGCCGCGGCCACCCGGTCCGCGTCGATGCCGCCGAGCACGGCGAGCGAGCGGTCGTCGACGACGGCGCGCAGCTCCCGGCCGAAACGCGTCCAGCGGGTGACGGCGCCGACGCCGACGGCCAGGACGACCGCCACCGCCAGCTGCCCCCACGGGTCCGCCGACACCGGCGTCGGCGCGTCCGCGCGCGCCCCGGTCCCCCAGATCAGCGCCGCCCCGCCCACCAGCAGCACGAAGAGCCCGATGGAGGCCACCAGGGTCTGCGCGGGATCACTGCCCAGTACGGACAGCGGGCGGAAGACGAAGCGCTCCAGGACCACACCGATCGCCGGGGCCACCACCAGGAGCGTCACCGCGGCGCCGAACGCGAGCGGCCAGTGCCACTCCACCGTGAACTGCCGCAGCACATACGCGCAGACCATCGCGATCGCGCCATGGGCGAAGTTCAGGACGCCCGTCGCGCGGTGCGTCACGATCAGGCCGATTCCGGTGAGCGCGGCGGCGCTGCCGACCGAGAGTCCGGCGAGCGTGAGGTCGTACGTCAGGGACGCCATCACTCACCCGGACGCGCGGCCGGTCGTGGGCGGTTCGCAGATCGGGCACGGCCCGAGGTCCCCGCACGCCAGGCGGTGCGCGTCCACGGGTACGGCCTCGGCCTTCCCGGCGACCAGCGGGCAGTCCGCGCGGTGCCACAGCGTGCCGCCCGGCACCATCAGCAGCTCCGCGCTGGTGGCGACGGGCTCGGCGGCGGCCTGTCCGGACTCCTCGCCGTCGGCGGGCTCGGCCGCCACGAGCAGGCCGTACAGCTCCTCCACGCGTGCCGCCGCCAGCGCGTTCCTGCCGTGCGAGAGCAGCACCGCGCCCGCGATGATCAGCGCGGCTCCGGGCACCGTGCAGGACGCGAGGTAGGGCAGCTGCCGCTCCGCGTACCGCTCGCCCGAGATGCCGTACCAGCCGATGACGCACAGCACCGCACCGGCGGCGAGCGCGGCCCACCCGGCCCACAGGACGGGGTGCACGGTCCGCAGTCGAGCTGTCCGCATCCAGGACTCCCACACGTCGTGTATCTGTCCATGTCAGCCAATGGCTTGCACTATGCCTTCTGGAAGCTGACCCTGAAAGCACCGGGCGCACATGGCCCGGACCGACACCCGGTGGTGAGCCAGATGGTTCTCGGGAGCGACCTCAGGCGGGGGAACGGCAGGCGGGGACGCGGGCCCGGGAGGGCCACGGGACGGCTGACGGCACTGGGAGCCGCCGCCGTCCTCGTCCTCGCCCCGGCCCTCGCGGCGTGCAGCGACGACAGCGGCGGGAGCAACAGCGCACCGCCGACCCCCACGGTCGAGAAGCCGACCAGTGCCCAGCCGAGCCCGACGGCCCCGTCGGACCCCGCGGCGGCCGAGAAGGAGATCAAGCAGAACTGGGAGAAGTTCTTCGACCCGGCCGTCTCCACGAAGGACAAGCAGGCCGTCCTGGAGAACGGCGACAAGATGACCGCCGTCCTGAAGGGCTTCAGCGGGGACCAGCGCGGCCAACAGGTCAAGGCGCACGTCGAGAAGATCGAGTTCACGTCGCCGACCGACGCGAACGTGACCTACTCGCTGCTCCTGAAAGGCGCCACCGCGCTGCCCGGTGCCGCCGGGACCTCCGTCGAGCAGGACGGCACCTGGAAGGTCTCCGTGAAGACCCTGTGCGCGCTCGTGCAGCTGAGCGGCGATGCGTCGTCGAGCCCGGCGGCGGGCTGCTGAGTCGGTTGCCGCGGGCCTGCTGCTCCTCGTGGGCACGGCCTGCGGCAGCCGCCTCCCCGAAAGCGACTTCGAGCACCGCGCCACGCCGTCCGCACCGGGCAGCGCCGAACCGATCCGGGTCGGCATCATCACCAGCGCCACCAGCCCGGTCGGCGGCTCCACGTTCACCGGCCCGCGCGACGGGGCGAAGGCTTACTTCGACCGCCTCAACGCACGCGGTGGCGTCGGCGGGCGCACGGTCGAGGTGCGCACCTGCGACGACGGCGGGAGCGGAGTCGGCAACAACGAGTGCGTGCACCAGCTGATCGACGAGGACCAGGTGACCGCTCTCGTCGCCACCACCGCCCTCGACTACGCGGGCGCCTCCCGGGTGTCCCACGCGCGCGTGCCCGACATCGGCGGCCAGCCCATCGGCGCGGCCTACGACACCTACCCGCACCTGTACGGCATCTACGGCAGCCTCGCGCCCCGGGGCGGAACCCCGGGCTGGGACGGAAAGCTGTACGGCGGCACCGAGGTCTACCGGTACTTCAAGCGCGAGCAGGGCGCCCGGACGGCGGCCGTCGTCTCCTACAACCAGTCCGCGTCCGCCTCCTACGCCCGGCTCGTCGCCCAGGGGCTGAAGGCCGAGGGCTACAAGGTGGTCACCGAACAGGTCGACTTCGCGCTGCCCAACTTCCGTGCCGTCGCGGCCGATCTGAAGGAACAGGGCGCCGACCTCGTCTTCGACGCCATCGACACGCACGGCAACGCCCAGCTGTGCGAGGCGATGGACGACGCAGGCGCCAAGGTCATCGCCAAGGTCACCAACGTGCAGAACTGGACGTCCACTGTCCCCGAGGACTACAAGGGCGCCCCGCACTGCCGCAACGCCCTCTGGGCAACCGGTTCCAGCCGCGACTACGAGGACACCGGCAACCGGGCCGTACGGGAGTTCCGGGACGCGACCAAGGGCCTGAAGACGCACTCCCAGTGGCAGCTGGAGGGCTGGGCGGCAGCGAAGTGGTTCACGGACGCTGCCGAGTCCTGCGCCGAAACGGGCGTCACGCGCGCGTGCGTCGACCGCTTCATGAACCGGAGCGAGCCCTACACCGCCGGCGGCCTGCTCGTCCCGGTCGTCTACGAACACCTGTCCGAGCCCCCGAAGACCCGCAGGACGTGTCTGTCGGTGGCGCGTTGGGAGGACGGCAAGGGCTGGGTCCCGCAGGGCGAGATGAACGGGAACTGCTTCGACGTACCGCAGTTGCCCTACACGCCGTGAAGCGGAGTGTGCCCTGCCCATTGTGAAGTGGCGTGCTGGGGCAACCAAAGGCCCGGTTCGGCGGTCTGACTTCCTGTAGGCGGACGCACGCGATGCCGGACGCATCGCACGCACGAGGGGGCGCCCCGCATGACGACGTCGGCTCCGCGGACCGCGCAGCAGCGCTCCGGAGAGGACATCGCCATGCCTCCGCACGCCGACTGCGTCGCCGATTCCGCGGGCGGTCTGACCTTCGACGTCACCGAGACCGGCGAGCCGGGCGACGCGCTCCTGGTGCTGCGCCGCCGCGGCCGCGACGAGGAGGTCAGTCTGCCGCTGACCCCGGCCGGGGACGGCCGGCTGCGCGCCGCGCTGCCCAGCAGCGTCGCCCTGGCCGAGGGCCGCTGGGACGCCTACGCGCAGGTCGCGGGCGGCGAGCCGCGCCGCCTGATGCCCGGCGCCAACGACCTGCGCTCCCTCGTCGACCGGGTGCCGAGCGGCTCCCTCGGCCATGTCGCCGTCCGCATCCCGTACGTCACCCGGCAGGGCAACCTCTCCGTCCGCAGCTGGCTGCGCGCCCCGCACGCCGAGGCGCACGAACTGGGCTCGGGCGAGGGCCGGTTGACGGTACGCGGCCGGGTGTACGGCACCGCGCTCGCCCCGGCCGCCCGCGCCGAGGCGAGCCACCGCGGCTCCGGCGTCCTGCTGCACGCCGAAGTGGCCGCCGAACAAGCCGAGTTCACCTTCACGCTGGCCTACGGCGTGCTGCCGCCCGGCACCTGGGACCTGTGGCTGCGCCCGACGGGGGAGAACGGGCCGCGGGTGCGGATCGCCCGCCTTCTCGACGACATCGCCGACAAGAAGCCGGTGCTCACGTATCCGCGGGCGGCCCTGACCGCGGAGCACGGCCCGGTACACGCCGGGCCGTACTTCACGCGCGACAACGACCTGTCCGTGTCCGTCGTCGCGAGCGGCCCCGTCACCGCAACGGACGGAAGAACTCCCTGACGTCACCGGTCAGCAGGTCCGGCGCCTCCAGGGCCGCGAAGTGCCCTCCCCGGTCGAACTCGGCCCAGTGGACGACGGAGTTGGACCGCTCGGCGATCACCCGGACCGCCCGGTCGGCGGCGAAGTTCGCGACGCCCGTGGGCACTTCGGAGCGCCGGGGCGGGCCTCCCCAGGTGCTCGCGGACTCGTAGTAGAGCCGGGCGGCGGAGCCCGCCGTCCCGGTCAGCCAGTACAGCATCACGTTCGTCAGCAGCCGGTCCCGGTCGACCGCGTCCTCGGGCAGCTCGACCGACGGATTCGTCCACTCGTGGAACTTCTCGATGATCCAGGCGAGTTGGCCCGCCGGCGAGTCCGTCAGCCCGTACGCGAGCGTTTGCGGGCGCGTCGACTGGATCGCCGCGTAACCCAGCTGGTCCCGGCCGAACTGCTGCTGGGCGAGCCGCTCGCGCTCCCGGTCGCTCAGCGCCGCCGCGTCCTCGGCGGAGAGCGGCCCGAACGGCGTGAAGCCGGCCGACGCGGCGTTCACATGGACGCCCACCACGGCGTCCGGCGCCACCCGGCCCAGCTCGGGCGAGATCACCGCGCCCCAGTCGCCGCCCTGGGCGCCGTAGCGCTCGTACCCGAGCCGGCGCATCAGCTCGGCCCACGCCCGGGCGATCCGTGCCACGTTCCAGCCGCGCTCCCGGGTGGGACCGGAGAAGCCGAAGCCGGGGAGCGAGGGGATCACCAGGTGGAAGGCGTCCGCCGGGTCGCCACCGTGGGCGCGCGGGTCGGACAGCGGGCCGATGACGTCCAGGAACTCCACGACCGAGCCCGGCCAGCCGTGCGTGAGCAGCAGGGGCAGGGCGTCCGGCTCGGGGGAGCGGACGTGCAGGAAGTGCACCCCGGTGCCGTCGATCTCCGTGACGTACTGCGGGATCTCGTTGAGGGCGGCCTCGTGCTTGCGCCAGTCGTAGCCGCTGCGCCAGTACGCCGCCAGGTCCCGGACGTACGACAGCGGGGTCCCGTACTCCCAGCCCACGCCCGGGAGTTCGTCGGGCCAGCGGGTCAGGTCCAGTCGGGTGTGCAGATCGTCGAGCCGCGCCTGGGGGATCTCGATCCGGAAGGGCCGTATCTCGTGGTTCGCGCTGTTGTCTGCCATACCGTCCACGCTACGCACGCTTGAGGACAGTCACTGTCCTCAACCGCTGACAGACTCGGACCCATGTTGGAGACATCGGCACGACTGCTGCGCCTGCTCTCGCTGCTGCAGGCCCACCGCGACTGGTCCGGGGCCGATCTGGCGGACCGCCTGGGTGTCACCCCCAGGACCGTGCGCCGCGACGTGGACCGGCTGCGCGAGCTCGGCTATCCCGTCAACGCCAGCCCCGGCACGGGCGGCGGCTACCAGCTCGGTGCGGGGGCCGAGCTGCCGCCGCTGCTCCTCGACGACGACGAGGCGGTCGCCGTGGCGGTGGGCCTGCGCACGGCCGCGGGGCAGGGCATCGAGGGCATCGGCGAGACCTCCGTACGCGCTCTCGCCAAGCTCGAACAGGTGCTCCCGAGCCGGCTGCGCCGCCGCGTGGGCGCCCTCAATGCCTTCACCGTGCCGATGCTGCGCGGCCCGCAGCCCTCCGCCGTCGACCCCGCCGTACTCACCGAGATCGCCCATCTGTGCCGCGACGCGGAACGGCTGCGCTTCGAGTACCGCAGCCACGACGACACCACCACGCGCCGTACCGTCGAACCGCACCGCCTGGTGTGCACCGAGCGCCGCTGGTACCTGGTGGCCTGGGATGTCGACCGTGACGACTGGCGTACGTTCCGGGTGGACCGCATCGTGCCGAAGCCGCCGCACGGGCCGCGGTTCGCGCCGCGCAAGCCGCCCGCGGAGGACCTCGCCGCCTATGTCTCCAAGGGCGTCTCCGTGCGTGCGTACGCCTCGCACGCCGTCGTCCGCCTTTTCGTGCCCGTCGAAGAGGCCGCCGACCGCATCTCGCCCTCGGCGGGAACGCTGGAGGCGGAGAGCACCGGGACGTGTCTGTTGCGCACGGGGGCCGCGAGCCTCGACGTGATGGTGATTCACGTGATGCTGATGGGCTTCGAGTTCGAGATCCTGGAGCCGGCCGAGTTCACCGAGGCGGTCAGGACGGCGCGGGACCGGCTGACTCGGGCTCTTGAACGGGGCCGGCCGACACCGCCGCGTACTCGGGATGATGCTCGTCGAACGCCGGGGACTCGGAGCGGATCCGGGGCAGCGTCGTGAAGTTGTGCCGCGGCGGCGGACACGAGGTCGCCCACTCCAGGGAGCGGCCGAAGCCCCAGGGGTCGTCGACCTCGACCTTCGTGCCGTACTTGGCGGTCTTCCAGACGTTGTAGAGGAACGGCAGTGTCGAGATGCCCAGCAGGAACGCACCGATCGACGAGACGGTGTTCAGCGCCGTGAAGCCGTCGGCCGCCAGATAGTCCGCGTACCGGCGCGGCATGCCCTCGGCGCCCAGCCAGTGCTGCACCAGGAACGTGGTGTGGAAGCCGACGAAGAGCGTCCAGAAGTGGATCTTGCCGAGCCGTTCGTCGAGCATCTTCCCGGTGAACTTGGGCCACCAGAAGTAGAACCCCGCGAAGGTCGCGAAGACGACGGTGCCGAAGACGACGTAGTGGAAGTGCGCGACCACGAAGTACGAGTCCGTGACATGGAAGTCGAGCGGCGGCGACGCCAGGATCACCCCCGTCAGACCGCCGAACAGGAACGTCGTCAGGAAGCCGGTCGCCCACAGCATGGGTGTCTCGAAGGACAGTGAGCCCTTGAGCATCGTGCCGGTCCAGTTGAAGAACTTCACGCCCGTCGGCACCGCGATCAGGAACGACATGAAGGAGAAGTACGGCAGCAGCACCGCGCCCGTCGCGAACATGTGGTGCGCCCACACGACGACCGACAGACCGGTGATCGCCATGGTGGCCCCGACCAGCGTCAGATAACCGAAGATCGGCTTCCGGCTGAAGACCGGGAGGATCTCCGTGATGATGCCGAAGAACGGCAGCGCGATGATGTAGACCTCGGGATGGCCGAAGAACCAGAAGAGGTGCTGCCACAGCAGCGCACCGCCGTTGGCCGCCTCGAACACCACCGAACCGAACCGCCGGTCCGCCTCCAGGACCAGCAGCGCCGCCGCGAGCACCGGGAACGCGAAGAGGACGAGGATCGAGGTGAAGAGGATGTTCCAGGTGAAGATCGGCAGCCGGAACATCGTCATGCCGGGTGCGCGCATTCCGATGATGGTCGTGATGAAGTTGACCGCGCCGAGGATCGTGCCGAAGCCGGCCAGCGCCAGCCCCATGATCCACATGTCGGCGCCGATGCCCGGCGAGCGCGTCAGGCTGTTGAGCGGCGCGTAGGCGAACCAGCCGAAGCTGGCGGGGCCCTCGGGGACGGCGATCGAGCCCAGCACGATCAGGCCGCCGAAGAGGAAGAACCAGTACGACAGCATGTTCAGCCGGGGAAAGGCGACGTCCGGCGAGCCGATCTGAAGCGGCATGATCTCGTTGGCGAACCCGGCGAAGGTCGGCGTCGCGAACAACAGCAGCATGATCGTGCCGTGCATGGTGAACAACTGGTTGAACTGGTTGTTGTCCATGAGCTGAAGGCCGGGGCGGGCGAGTTCGGCGCGCATCAGCAGCGCCATGGTGCCGCCGATCAGGAAGAAGGCGAACGACGTGATCAGGTAGAGGTGGCCGATCTTCTTGTGATCGGTGGTCGTCAGCCAGTCCACGATCAGCCGCCCCGGCTGCTTCACCGCCTCGGGTCGCTCCGTCGCCTGCACGGTGTCCGTCCCCATTGAGCGCCCCTTCGCCATCGCGTCCCGGGCCTGCTGAAGCTCACGCCATGATGCTCGCGTCTCCCGGTGCTCCGACAGGGGGCGTACGGGGGTTGTGTGCGCGAAGCGGGTATTTCTCATGCGGCGTCAGCTTCCGCGGAGAACACCGGAATCGGAAGGAAAAGGTGTCCCGTCGCAAGGCCCTCGGCGGCTTTCCATTGGATTGTTCGAAGCGGTGGAAGGCTAGCTGGGAATTACGTTCGAAGGCGTGCGGAACACGTACGGAACCCCTCGTACGTGTGACGGAGTTCGGCCGATACGCGTGTCGTGATCCTGTGACAGAAGCGTGACCGCGGGCGGACCGCCGGGCGATAGGCGGGGTACGGCAAAGGGGCCCGCACTTCCCCGGCCGCGAAGGGCCGCCTAACGTGGCCGTCATGGCACCCATTCCCACCCCGCCCGCAGAACCCCACGACAGCCCGGACAGTTACGTCGGACTGGACGAGCCGAGCGCCGAGCGCCGTGCCCGGGAGCGCGGCTGGCCCTCGGTGCGCTCGCTGCCGCCCGGCGCGATCATCACCATGGAGTACCGCGTGGGACGGCTGAACTTCGAGGTCACCGACGGCAGAGTGACCCGCTGCTGGAAGGGCTGACCTGCTGCTCTGTGCCGACCTGCGGTGCGAAGGCCCCCGGCTCGTCAGGAGCCGGGGGCCTTCGCGGTGCGGGGAGAGGCTGTGCGTACCGACCCCGCTGTTCCTGGGTGCTCAGCCGCCCGTCAGGGGGCGGGCCGGGCTGGCGCCGCGCGGCACGCGGTCCGAGTGCGGCGGGCGGCGGCTGCCGACCGGGGTGACCGGGGTGCGCTCCGAGCGGGCCGTGTGCGGTCCGGGGGCCAGGTAGCCGGGCGCTCTGGCCGAGCGGGCGGCGCCCACCGGCTCGCGCACCGGAACGTCCTCCTCCGTGGCGGCCGGCACGGGCTGTGTGAGCGGGGCGGGAGCGTTGACCGGAACGGTGACCGGGGCGGGTGCGGTGCGCCCGCGGCGGTTGCGCCAGGCGTCGCGCAGACCGAAGATCCCGTCCTCGGCGCGGGCGATCAGCGGCTCGAACCAGGGCAGCGCCAGCAGGATCAGCAGACCGGCGGCCCAGCCCAGCAGTACATCGCTCAGCCAGTGCGTGCCGAGGTAGACGGTGGTGAGACCGACGCCCAGCGAGGTGACGGCGGACACGGCGGACAGCCAGCGCCGGGCCCTCGGAGTGGAGGCCAGATAAGCCAGGATTCCCCAGGTCACGACAGCGTTCGCGGTGTGGCCGGAAGGGAATATATCGCCGCCCATCCCCATCTCGTTCGAGCCGATCGTGATGGCGTAGTGCGGGCCGAGCCGGCCCATGCCCAGCTTGGCGGCGCCGACCGTGATGTTCAGCAGCAGCAGCGAGGCACCGAGTGTCAGCAGCGGGCGCAGCGTGTGCTGCCGCCAGGAGCGCCAGCCCAGCCAGGCCGCGACCATCACCGCGGTGGGGCCGCGCTGGCCGAGCACCACGTAGTAGTCGAGGAACGCGTGGATCTCCGGCCACTGCTGGTAGGGCCGGAAGAACATGACCTGCCAGTCGAAGCGGACAAGCCATGACGTGATCGCCACGGCCCACACGATGGCCACGTAGAAGGCCAGGGTGGCTACAAGGAGCACCACCCTGTGCCGACTCATGTGCGGCACATCGATGTGGGCCGGTCGTTCCGGCTCACGGTCCAGCCGGGCGAAGACCCGGTCCAGACGGGTGAGGTTTCGTTCGGTACGCACCCAATCGACGTTACAGCGAGTGAGCTGCGTTCCAGGCCGAATCACTGTGTTTGTGATGACGATGTGATGTGGGATTGCTCTCAGGATCAGGTTTATTTCTATGGATTCCCTATTTACCGGAGCGCCCGGCCTTCAATTCCATTGATCAACGGCCGTCCCGTTTTATGGCCCTTATTTATTCGTTCACCGAATGCTGGGCCGGAATTACCCGGCCGCTCACCGGAGCCGCGGACGGCGCACGTCGATCATGGCGGTCCCGAGCCGTTCAGCCAGAAGGCCCCGTAGACCGCCGACGCCACCGCCACACCCCCGGCCACCAGCGCCGACCTGGACGTTCGCAGCCGGGACAGGGCGAGTGCGAGCGGCAGCAGCAGAGGGAAGGCGGGCATCAGAAGGCGCGGTTTCGAGCCGAAGTAGCTCGACGCGCACAGGGCGAGCGCGACGACGACCCCCGAGTACACGAGAAGCGGCAGCGGCTGCCCCTGCCGTACGCCCACGACGTACAGCCAGATCACCAGCGCGACCCCGACGACGATCCCGATGCCGGCCAGCGCCGAGGGGAACGAGGTGAACTTGTCGCCGGCGAACCGGGCGAAGGCGTAGCCGCCGTCGAAGCCGTTGCGCCAGCCCGCCTGGACGTCGAGATAGCCCAGCGGGCCGTCCCCGGTGCGGTGGCCGACCCACAGGACGTACCCGGCGGCGCCCAGCGGCGCGAGCAGCATGCCGAGGGCGCGTCGCCACCGGGGCGCGCCGCCTGCCGGGGGCGCGCTTCTCTCCCGCACGAACGAGGCGATCGCGGCCACCCACATGGCCGCGACGACCGCGGCGCCCACCGGACGGGTCAGGCCCGCCAGCGCGGCCAGCAGGCCCGCCGTGAGCCAGCGGCCGGTCAGCACCGCGTACAGCGACCAGGCGGCGAGCGCCGTGAACAGGGACTCGCTGTACGCCATCGACTGCACGACGCCGACGGGCAGCAGCGCCCACACCAGCACGGCACAGACCCCGGCCCGGGTTCCGTACACGTGGTCCGCGACGGCGAAGACGCCCCAGGCCGCTGCCAGGGAGGCGAGCGTGCTCACCAGCAGCCCCGCGTCCGCGTACGACAGCGGGGAGAGTGCGTGAATAAGCCGCTCCAGCCAGGGCAGCAGCGGGAAGAACGCCAGGTTCGAGTGCACGTCACCGTTCGGGAGGCGGACCTCGTAGCCGTAGCCGAGCTCGGCGACCCGCGTGTACCAGAGCGAGTCCCAGCGGGCGCTCAGCAGCGTGTGGGCGCTCTTGCCGTTCGCCGCGCTCCACACGGCGAGGGTGATCAGGCCCAGGCCGCGCACCGCCACGTACCCGAGGAGGGCGGGCGCGGCCCGGCGCAGGGCGCCCGCACGGGGCCGCGTCACGAGGGGCGTCTCAAGATCGGTCACGAGGCCGATTATCGACGGCATGCGGAACCGGGCGGTCCCACGGGGCGTGGTGCACCACGGGGGAGCGTGGTGTACGCCACACTCCGCGCAAGGAGAACGTGAGAGGTCCGCCACGTGTCAATGGCGAGAACTCGCGTACGCTGGCCGCTCACTCGCCTTTGTTGCGTGGACCGGGAGACACCGCTCCTCCCGGGTACGGCCGCAGGGAGTCCCCACCCCGCGGTCCCGCCGAACGCGAGGGATCAGCTGGGAGGTACGTACATGTCCGGGACGACCACGGCCGCAGTGCGTCGCCGTCGGGAGGCCGGGGCCGGTGCCAACCGCTGGGTAGTCCTTGTGGTGCTGTGCGTCAGCCTGCTCCTTGTCGCCGTCGACGCCACCGTGCTGCACGTCGCGGTGCCCGCCGTCACCGAGGACCTCAAGCCCGGCGCGATAGAACTGCTCTGGATCGTCGACATCTACCCGCTCGTCTGCGCCTCGCTGCTGATCCTCTTCGGCACGCTGGGCGACCGCGTCGGCCGCAGACGGATTCTCCTCATCGGATACGCCCTCTTCGGCGTCGCCTCGGCGCTGGCCGCCCTCGCCGACAACGCGCAGGTCCTCATCGCGGCACGCGCCCTGCTCGGTGTCGGCGGCGCGATGATCATGCCCGCGACCCTGTCGATCCTCCGCCAGGTCTTCCCCGACCGGCGCGAGCGGGCGCTCGCCATCGGCATCTGGAGCGCCGTGGCCGCCGTGGGAGCGGCCGTCGGGCCACTGCTGGGCGGCTTCCTCCTCGAACACTTCTGGTGGGGCTCCGTCTTCCTCATCAACATCCCGCTGATGCTGGTCAGCCTGCCGGTCGGCCGGATACTGCTGCCCGAGTCGCGCGGCGACCGCAACGGCCCCTGGGACGTGGTGGGCGCCCTGATGGCCGCCGCCGGACTCTTCGGGCTCGTCCTCGGCGTCAAGCGGCTCGGCGGCGGCGAGGCGCCGCTCAGTCCGTTCACGTTGCTGCCGCTGCTGGTCGGCGGCGCGCTGATGGCCGGCTTCGTACGACGGCAGCGACGGCGCGAACACCCCCTCGTCGAGCTGCGCATGTTCGCCAGGCCCGCCTTCAGCACGTCCGTCGGCTGCATCGTGCTCGCCATGCTCGCCCTCGTCGGGCTCGAGCTGATCGCCGCGCAGTACCTCCAGCTGGTGCTGGGACTCTCCCCGCTGGAGACCGGGCTGCGGCTGCTGCCGCTCACCGTCGCGGCGATGGCCTCCGGGCTCGCCGGGGCGAAGATGCTGCGGCGGTTCGGGCCGCGCTCGATGGTCTGCTTCGGCTTCTGCCTCACCGCCGCCGCGGTCGTCACGCTCACCGCGATGGGCGGTGACGACAACGCGGGGCTGCTGCTCTTCGGGTTCCTGCTCCTCGGGTTCGGACTGGAGACGACGCTCTTCGGGGCGTACGAGTCCATGCTGAGCGAGGCTCCGCCCTCCCAGGCCGGCGGCGCCGCGGCCATCGGCGAGACCTCCTACCAGCTGGGCGCCGGCATCGGCATCGCCCTGCTCGGCAGCGTGATGAATGCCGCCTACGCGCCCGGGCTGTCGTCGGTGCCCGGGGTCTCGGCCGCCGACTCCGCGGCCGCGGGGCACTCGCTCGGGGAGGCCTACGACGTCTCGGAGCGCCTCGGCGGAGCGCGCGGGGCGGCTTTGCGGCACGCCGCACGGGACTCCTTCGTGCACGGGCTGCATGTGACCCTGCTGGTCAGCGCGGGGCTGCTGCTGCTCGGGGCGGTGATGGCGCTGCGGTTGCCTCGGGTCATGGAGTGCGGGGCGCCTGCGGCGGGCTCGGCTGATATTCCCGGGCCCCGGGAGGTTGTTGTGGAGTCGCGGGTTTCTGCCTAGGGCTGCCGCCTGGGCCTTCGGCCCGGCGGATGTCTCCCACCCGCGCACCGCCCGTGCTACTCGGCTTACCAGTGCGGCTCTCCTGTGGGGGTTGCTCCTCGTTGGCGGCTGCGGGTTCGAGCCCCGGGGTTCGGGGCCTCTGGACTTGCGGGACACTGCGTCGTAACGTCGGGTCGACATCGTAACTAGCGGTGCTAGTTTTAGTGTTCCGGAGGCTGTCCCTATGTCCGCGTCCTCGAAGCTGCCCGCCTTCGACCCCGCCGACCCCCTCGGCATCGACGATCTGCTGGACGCGGAGGACCTCGCGATCCGCGACACCGTGCGGACCTGGGCGGCGGACCGGGTGCTGCCGCACGTCGCCGAGTGGTACGAGAAGGGGGAGCTGCCGGAGATCCGGGAGCTGGCGCGGGAGCTGGGCTCCATCGGCGCGCTCGGGATGTCCCTCGAGGGGTACGGGTGCGCGGGCGCGTCCGCCGTGCAGTACGGGCTCGCCTGTCTGGAGCTGGAGGCCGCCGACTCCGGGATCCGGTCTCTTGTGTCGGTGCAGGGCTCCCTCGCCATGTACGCCATCCACCGCTTCGGCAGCGAGGAGCAGAAGCAGCGCTGGCTGCCGGGCATGGCCGCCGGCGAGATCATCGGCTGCTTCGGACTCACCGAGCCCGACCACGGGTCCGACCCGGGCGCCATGCGGACCTACGCCAAGCGCGACGGCGGGGACTGGGTGCTGAGCGGGCGGAAGATGTGGATCACCAACGGGTCGGTGGCCGGGGTCGCCGTGGTCTGGGCGCAGACCGACGACGGGATCCGCGGATTCGTCGTGCCCACCGACGCACCCGGGTTCTCCGCACCCGAGATCAAGCACAAGTGGTCGCTGCGGGCGTCCGTCACGAGTGAGCTGATCCTCGACGAGGTACGGCTGCCCGCCGATGCCGTACTGCCCGAGGTCGTGGGGCTGAAGGGGCCGCTGAGCTGTCTCTCCCACGCGCGCTACGGAATCGTGTGGGGCTCGATGGGCGCGGCGCGGGCCAGTTTCGAGGCCGCCGTCGACTACGCGAAGACGCGGGAGCAGTTCGGGAAGCCCATCGGCGGCTTCCAGCTCACCCAGGCCAAGCTCGCCGACATGGCGGTCGAGCTGCACAAGGGGATTCTGCTCGCGCACCACCTGGGGCGGCGCATGGACGCGGGGCGCCTGCGTCCCGAGCAGGTCAGCTTCGGCAAGCTCAACAACGTCCGGGAAGCGATCGAGATCTGCCGTACGGCACGGACGATTCTCGGCGCCAACGGGATCTCGCTCGAATACCCGGTGATGCGGCACGCGACCAATCTGGAGTCCGTGCTCACCTACGAGGGCACCGTCGAGATGCACCAACTGGTACTGGGCAAGGCGCTCACCGGGCTGGATGCCTTCCGGTAGACCCCTGCGGAGCTGCCCCTGAGGGACAACCCTGCGGGGGCAGGGCCGGTGAGCGGCCCTGCCTCAGCTCTGGTTGAAGAAACCGTCCTGCTGACGGCCCGCGGCCTCGCCGCTGACGATCTCCGTGTTCGCGGGAGTCAGCAGGAAGACACGGTTGGCGACCCGCTCGATCGTGCCGCGCAGGCCGAAGGTCAGGCCGGCCGCGAAGTCCACGACGCGCTTGGCGTCGGTGGCCTCCATGGACGTGAGGTTCATGATGACCGGGACGCCGTCCCGGAAGAGTTCGCCGATACCGCGTGCGTCCCGGAAGCTGTCCGGGGTGACCGTGCCGATCCGGCGGCCCTTCTCCTCCGCCGTTTCGGACGCGACCTTCACGCGCGGGTCGGTGACCCAGACTTCCCCGGACTGCTGACCCTCCGCGTAGTTGTCGTCGTCGTCGTAGTAACGCTCGTCATCGTTGTCGTCGACGAGGCCAAGCCAGGCACTCGCCTTGCGCACCGATCCCATGGACGCCTCCTCTCACAGCGGTCTTTCTTGCTTTCCGCATCCCCATGGTCGTCCATGATGCGGATGTCGCGCCAAGTGGATAGACGCCGCGCGGGGGTTTCGTGACGGTACTGGTGCACAACGAATCCGTCGAGAGCCCGCGTTTCCCAAGGGTCTTGCTGTGAACGGCTGCTGACTGAGAGTGAAATATGATTTCTCTCGGCGGATGGGTGACGGGTGGTGCGTACGGGTGAACGGGGTGGTCGATACGATGCCGCAGCTCAACGTCGTACATGCCGAAGTGCGTGTTGTCGTACCAGTCACGGGTCACGGGTTCACGGGGGAGTGTCGTGTTCGGAATTGTGAGGCCATGCAGCCACCGTCTCGGGGAAGGCCTGAAAGCGCAGTGGATGGCGCATTTGTGCGGGCTCTGCCTCGCGCTGCGCGGGGATCATGGACAGTTCGCCCGGGTCGTCACCAACTATGACGGGCTGCTCATCTCGGTTTTGACGGAGGCTCAGACCGAGCGGGCGAGCGGCGGGCGACGGACCGCCGGGCCCTGTCCGCTGCGCGGCATGCGCACCGCCTCCGTCGCCCAGGGCGAGGGCGCGCGCCTGGCCGCCGCCGTCTCGCTCGTGCTGGCGTCGGCCAAGGTGCGCGACCATGTCGCCGACGGGGACGGCCTCTTGGCGCGCAGGCCCGTGGCGCTCGCCGCGCGCAAGGTCGCCGCGAGCTGGGGCAAGGCGGGCGCCCGGACCGGATCCGACGTCGGGTTCGACACCGCCGTACTCGTCGACGCCGTGGACCGGCAGCTCGGCATCGAGACGCTCGCCGGGCTCGGCACGCCGATCCTGACGGTCACCGAGCCGACCGAGACGGCGACCGCCGCGGCCTTCGCGCACACCGCGATCCTGGCCGGCCGGCCCGGCAACGCCGAGCCCCTCGCCGAGGCCGGACGCCTCTTCGGACGGCTCGCGCATCTGCTGGACGCCGTGGAGGACAGGGAAACTGACGCCGCGTCGGGCGCCTGGAACCCGCTGACCGCCACGGGGACCTCGCTGACCGAGGCACGACGGCTCGCCGACGACGCGCTGCACGGCATACGGCTCGCGCTGCGCGAGACGGAATTCACCGACGGCAAGCTGGCGCATCTGCTGCTCGCGCACGAGCTGGGGCGCTCGGTGGACCGGGCGTTCGGGACCGAGGCCTGCTCGCACGGGGGAGCGCACTTGGCGGAGGGGACCCTGGCGGGCACCGCCGAGGGCGCCTTCGGGCCGCCGCAGCCGGGCGGTCCGCAGGCGCCGCACGGTCCCTACAACCCACAGAATCCGTATGGCGGAGGCAACCCCTTCGGTGGTGAACCGCCGCGGCCCGGCAAGCGCGGCTTCTGGGCGGGGTGCGCGGCCGCGATCGGGGTGTGCTGCACCTGCAAGGTGTGCTGCGCCGACGAGTTCGAGGGACCGTGGTCCCGCAAGAAGCGCGAAGGGTGCCTCAGCGGCTGTGACTGCAGTTGCTGCGACTGCTGCGAGGCGTGCGAATGCTGCGAGTGCTGCTCATGCTGCGACTGCGGACTGTGACGAATTCCGTATACGACCGCGAAGTGTGACGCCCCTGATAGGGGCCCGCATACGACCGTTCTGTCGTGCGCGGCAGTCCTGCCGGGCGGGGCGCCTTCTGTTTCCGGACGGTAAAACAAAAACATGATCCGGTGACCAGGGTGCCGTGAGGGTCGTTGGTAGAGCGCAGAACCATTTCTGCCCTGCCAGCAACTCGTCCTCCCCATAAGGCACTTCAGTGGACGTCACACCGAAAGCGGCAACCGGGCGCAAGCCCGGCGCCCGCGGCGGGACGGGCCGTACGGCTCCCCGCACCATCCGTACCAGGCTCCTCAGGATCCTGATCCTCGCCCTCGCCGTCCTGCTCGCGCTGCTCGGCACCGCCGCTGCCGAGCAGATCGCGGCCTACCGCAACGCCGCGGCCACCGCCGACAACGCACGCCTGGAGATCACCCTCCAGGGCCTCGTCCACGAGCTGCAGAAGGAGCGCGGGCTCACCACCGGATACGTGGGCGGCGTACGGCAGTTCAGCAGCAAGCTGCCCGCGCAGCGCAAGGCCACGGACGGCGCACGCAAGGAGCTCGACCGGGCTCTCCGCGGCCGCGACGACGCGGCCGCCGACTCCGTGCGCGAGTCCCTCGACCGCCTCAAGGGCCTCGTCGGGATCCGCCGGGACGCCGACGACGGAACGGGCGTGGTGAAGGACACCTTCGACTACTTCACCACCACCATCACCGTCCTCGACCGGCTCGGGCTCGGCCTTGACGACGTCCACGACGGCACCCTGCGCGACGCCTACCAGGCGCTCCAAGTCCTCGGTAATTCCAAGGAGTTCATGGGCGAGGAGCGTGCCATCGTGCTCGGCTCGGTGCGCGCCGGGCGGTTCCGGGGCGACGACTACAGCCGGTTCATGGAGATCCGCGCCGGACGGCTCGCCGCCCTCGACGCGTTCCCCCGCTCGGCCTCCGACGCGCAGGAACGGCGCCTGGACGCGGCCCTGACCACGCCCGACGCCGAGCATGCGTTGTCGTACGAGGAAATCGCCGTGGGCGGTGGCGGCCGGCTCAGCTCGCGCGGCATCCAGCCGATGGCGTGGTGGACCAGCATGACCTCGACCATCAACGGACTGCGGGACGTGCAGATCTCCCTCGGCGCGGACGTCGAGAACCGGGCCGCCGAGCTGGAGAGTTCGGCCCAGCGCGACCTGCTGCTGTTCGTGCTGCTGGCGCTCGGCACCGTGGCCGCGCTCGGCGCGCTCGCCCTCGACTGCGTGCGGTCCGTGTCCACACCGCTCACCGATCTCGCGCAGCAGGCGCGCGATGTCGCCGGCGCGCGGCTGCCGCAGGCCGTGGCCCGGGTGCAGGCGGCCTCCTCGGGGGAGAGCCCCGAACCGCCCGCGTCGCTCGCCGTCACCGACAAGGCCGGTGCGGAAGTGCGGGAGGTCGCCGAGGCCTTCGACCGGGTGCAGCGCGCCGCCTTCGACCTCGCCACCGAACAGGCCGTGCTGCGCCGCAACGCCACCGACTCGCTGGTCAGCCTCGGCCGCCGCAACCAGAACCTGGTACGCCGTCAGATCAGCTTCATCAACAAGCTGGAGCACGAGGACGCCGACCCCGCGACCCTCGCCAACCTCTTCGAACTCGACCACCTGGCCACCCGTATGCGTCGCAACGCCGAGAGCCTCCTCGTCCTCGCGGGGGAGTCCAGCCCCCGGCCCTGGTCCACGCCGCTGTCCGTCACGGACGTGCTGCGGGCCGCGCTCTCCGAGGTCGAGGAGTACCGGCGGGTCACGCTGCGGCGGATCGAGCCCGTCCACATCACCGGGTCCGTCGTCGCCGAAATCGCCCATCTGCTCGCCGAGTTGGTGGAGAACGCGCTGAGCTTCTCGCCGCCGGACTCCGACGTCGAGATCGAGGGGCGGCGCACCAGCGCGGGCTATCTCGTCGCGATCGTCGACCATGGGCTCGGCATGGACACCCAGGCGCTCGCCGAGGCGAACGTACGGCTGTCCGGCACCGCCAGCTTCATGGCCGAACCCACCCGGTTCCTGGGCCACTTCGTGGTCGGCGCGCTCGCCCGCAAGTGCGGCATCGAGGTGCGGCTCGGCGAGGCACCGGCCGCCGGTGTCGTCGCGCGCGTACTGATCCCGACCTCGCTCCTCACGGAGGGGGCCGCCAAGGCCGTTGCGGGGACCGGGAGTCGGACCGCTGCCGAGGTAGCGCCGGATCGGGCGGTGCTGCCCGCTCCGCGGAATGCCGAGCCGCAGGAGTCGTCCGCCGATCTGGTGTCGGTGGCGATGGGTACGACAACCGGCCCTGGTGGCCGGGCAGTTGGTGATCAAGAGGGTTCGCCGTCGCGTGCCAGGGAGGGTGCCGCTCAGCGGGGTGAACCCTCGCGGGGCGCCTCCGCGGCCCGTACCCGCAACGGACTGGTCAAGCGTCCGCGGCGCAGCGCCATCTCCGAAGCGGTCAGCGAGACCGACCGGCCCACCCGTCCGGCGCCCACCGAACCGACCCCCGACCGCAGCCCCGAGGAGATCTCCGGGATGCTCTCGACGTTGCGCAGCGCGCACATGCGGGGCGGGATCAGCGTGGAGATGGAGAAGGAGAAGGAAAAGGGGAAAGCCAAGGGGCGCGACAGTGAGCGCGGTAAGGAACGGGAGAGGGAGCGCGGTGATGTGACGGTCGCCGGGACGGGTTCGGCGGCCTCGGTCGGGACCGCCGTATCGGGTGACGCGGTTGGGTCCGGCGTATCGGGTGACGCGGTCGCGACCGCGGTCTCGGGGGATTCGACCGGCGCCGTCGACAAGAGTGCTGACCAGACCGCCGACCGGAGTGCCGGCAACGGCTCGCACGAGAAGGGCCGTCGCCAGTGACCACGCTCGACACCCACAACGACTCGCAGACCTTCAACTGGTTGCTCGCCAACTTCGTCCGGAACACCGACGGCGTACGCGATGCCGTCGCCGTCTCGTCGGACGGGCTGCTGATCGCCGTGTCGGACGGGCTCGGCCGGACCGAGGCCGACCATCTCGCGGCGATCGTGTCCGGGCTGAGCAGCCTGGCGCGCAGCGCGTCGAAGCGGTACAGCTTCGACGGGGTCAAGCTGATCATGATCGAGATGGGGCGGGGCTTCCTGCTCGTCTCGGCCGTCCGGGACGGCAGCTGCCTGGGCGTTCTCGCCGACAGCAGCGGTGAACTCGGCCTGGTCGGCTATGAGATGGCGGTGCTCGCGGAACGGGCGGGTGATCTGCTCACCCCGACGCTGATCGCCGACCTGCGCCAGGTGCTGCCACGGTGAGCGGCGACGGTCCCCCGGCGGAGGTCGAGGACGCGACGTTCGTACGGCCGTTCATCATCACCGGCGGCCGGTCCGAGCCCGCGCAGGCGGACCTGCGTCTCGAAACGCTCGTCGTCGCGGTCGGGACGTCCCGCGAACCGCTCGCCCTCGAGCGTCAGCACATCGTCGCGCTGTGCGAACAGCCCATGACCGTCGCGGAGTTGGCCGACCGCGTGGGCGTGCCGCTGGGGGTCGCCAAGGTGTTGATCTCCGACCTTGTCGTCGCCGGGCGGCTCGCCTGTCAACAACCCGCGGAGCTGCCGCTCCACACGCTCGAGAGGATCAGGGACCATGTCCGCGCGCTCTGACAAGATCGTGCCGCTGGCCGTGAAGATCGTGGTCAGCGGCGGCCTCGGGGTCGGCAAGACGACCTTCATCGGTGCCGTCTCGGAGATCGAACCGCTCGACACCGAGGCGGCGATCACCCAGGTGTCGGTGGGCGTCGACTCGCTCGACGGCGTCGAATCCAAGACCACCACGACCGTCGCGCTCGACTTCGGGCGGATCACGCTCGACCCGACGATCGCGCTGTACCTGTTCGGCACACCCGGGCAGGACCGGTTCTCCTTCCTCTGGGACGACCTGGTGGAGGGTGCGCTCGGCACGGTGGTCCTCGCGGACACCCGCCGGATCGAGGACTGCTTCCCGGCGCTGGACTACTTCGAGGCGCATCACGCGCCGTTCGTCCTCGCCGTGAACCGCTTCGACGGGGCCGAGCGGTTCGACGTCGAGGAAGTGCGGGAGGCGTTGGGGCTCGGCCCCGATGTGCCGGTGCTGGATTGCGACGCGCGGGCGCGGGCCTCCGTACGGGATGTCTTGGCAGCGCTTATGGACCGGGTGATCGGGGCGAGGTCGGCGCCTCGGCGCCGGGCGACTGTGTTGGCGCGGTAGCGCCGTATTGCAGCTGCTGGTTGTTCTTTGGCCGCGGGCCGGCTGTGGCTGGTCGCGCAGTTCCCCGCGCCCCTGACGGGACACTCCCCCAGGGGCGCGGGGAGCCCCAGCCTCTCTAGCCCTTGAGCTCCGGCGGAGAAATCTGCGACTTCTCGATCGCCGAGCCTGTCGTGCCCCACTTCTTGAGGATCTTGTCGTATGTCCCGTCCGCGATGAGTTTGTTGACCGCGGCCTGGAAGGCGGGCGCCAGCTTCGTGCCCTTCTTGAAGGCGAAACCGACGTCGAGGCGGTGGTATTCGCTGAGGAACTTCACGCCTTCCTGGTGGGCGACGGCGTAGCGCAGTCCGTTGATGGTGCTCATCACGACGTCGCTGCGGCCCTGTTGGAGCGAGGACCAGATGGCGCCCGGTTCGCTGTAAGTCTGCACCTTGTAAGCCTTCTTGCCCGCGTCGGTGCAGACGCTCTTGCCGTCCTCCAGCGTCGCCTCGAAGGTGGTGCCAGCTCCGGTCGCGACGTTCAGCCCGCACAGCTGCCTGAGGTCGGTGACCTTCCCCAGCTTGCTGTCGTCGCGGGCGGCGAACCCCTGGCCGTCGTTGACGTACGTGACGAAGTCGATCGTCCTGCGCCGCTCGTCGGTGACACCGAAGTTGCTCGCGCCGAAGTCGTACTTGCCGCTGTCGAGGGCCGGCAGGATCGCCTCGAAACCGGCGGCCTCGTGCTTGAGTCTGATGCCGAGCACCTTGCCGACGGCGTCCGCGAAGTCGACGTCCTGGCCGGTCAGGGTCTTGCCGTCGTCCAGGTAGGTGGTGCCGGGCGGTGTGCCGCCGACGCTGATGGCGACGGTCAGGCTGCTCACGCCGGAGGGCAGCAGTTTCGCCGCCGTCTCGTCCTTCGGGATGGACGAGACCACGTCCGTGGTCGGGATCTTGTCGCTTCCGGCCGCGGCCTGGGCGGTGCCCGAGCCGCCGGTGCCGTTCGAGTCGCCGGAGCCGCAGGCCGTGAGCAGCAGAGTGGCGGACGTTATCAGGGCAAAAGGCATGAAAATGCGGCGACGGGGCCGCGCGGACGTACTCATGGCGTACGGATCTCCAGAGCAGGCAGGCGAGAGTCGAACCGAGCTGGGCGCGCGAGGGGAGGGGAGGCGCGGGCTACGCGTGTGTGAAGGCGTGGACAACGGCGCGAAGGCGCCGGGACAACGCGGAGAACGCCCGTTCAGAAAGGGCGCAGGAGGTCAGCTCAACAGGAAGAGGACCACACTCGACCGAAGTCGATGTGGGAGCGCGTGACCAGCCACTGCTGCGGATGCATGAGCCCAAGTGGAACAGGCATCCGTTTCCGCGTCAACTGACGTGAGACGTACGGCTCACAGTCTGGACAGCCTTGACAGCGAGGGGAAACGGCCCCGTACTCTCGACGGACGGCCCTGCTGAGGGGCTCGGCCGTACGGCGCCCTCGCAGGCGCCGCGTGTGAAGGCATCACCGTGTTCGACTCGACGCATCACGGAGCCTTCGCATGTCCTCCGACACCCTCGTCAAGGTGGCCGCACCGCACGAAGCGGCGCCCTTGCGCATCGTTCCGCGACGCCGCCCCGGTCTGTGGGCCACCGCCGCCGCCGTCCTCGTACTGCTCGGACTCGCCGTCAACTCCGTGGTCCGCAACGAGGCGTTCCAGTGGGACGTCGTCGGCGAGTACTTCACCTCGGCCTCGGTGCTGCGCGGCCTGTGGCTCACCCTGTGGCTGACCGCGGTCGTGATGGCCCTCGGCTTCGCGCTGGGCACCGTGCTCGCCGCGGCCCGGCTCTCGTCCAACCCGGTTCTGCGGACGGTGAGTTGGGGCTACGTCTGGCTGTTCCGGTCGATGCCGATCCTGGTGCAGTTGCTGTTCTGGTTCAACATCGGGGCGCTGTACCCGCACATCCTCGGAGTGCGGACGGTGAACCTGCTCGGCCCGGTCACCGTCGCCATCGTCGGCCTGACGCTGCACGAGGCCGCGTACGCCGCCGAAGTCGTGCGCGGCGGCATCCTCTCCGTCGACCGCGGTCAGATCGAGGCCGCGCAGGCACTGGGCCTCAGCCGGTGGCGCCGCTGGCGCCGGATCGTGCTGCCGCAGGCGATGCGCTCCATCGTGCCGCCGGCCGGGAACATGCTGATCGGCACCCTCAAGGGCACCTCCATCGTCAGCGTCATCGCCGTGCAGGACCTGCTCTACTCCGTGCAGCTCGTCTACCACCGCACCTACCAGGTCATCCCCCTGCTGATGGTGGCCACCCTCTGGTACATCGTCGTCACCTCGGTGCTCGGCGTCGGCCAGTACTACGTCGAGAAGCACTACGCGCGCGGTTCGGAGCGGACGCGATGAGCGGCGGACGCCCTTCCCTGGTGATCGTGGGTGCCGGGCCGCGGGGGACCGGTCTTCTGGAGCGGATCGCCGCCAACGCGCCTGAGCTGTACGCCGATTCGGGCCTCGACGTGCATCTGGTGGACCCCCATCCGCCGGGCGGCGGACGCATCTGGCGCGAGGAGCAGTCGCCGCTGCTGTGGATGAACTCGCAGGCCCAGGACGTCACGATGTTCACCGACGAGACGGTCGCCATGGCCGGGCCGGTCCTCGAAGGCCCCACCCTGCACGAGTGGGCGGGCCTGGACGGGCGTACCTTCGCCGACCGGCAGCGACAGGGCGCCTATATGCGCTGGGTGTACGAGAAGACCGTGGCCGCCCTGCCCCCGGGCATCACCGTCCACCACCACCCGACCCGCGCCCTGCGCGTCGGCGGGTCCCGCGAGGGCCGCCAGCAGGTCTGGCTGGAGGGCCGCCCCCGTCCGCTCCTCGCCGACCTCGTCGTTCTCGCGCTCGGCCACCTCGACGCCGAACTCGACGAGGAACAGCGCGAGTTGGCCGCGTACGCCCGTGAACACGGGCTGCTCCACCTGCCGCCGGACTTCACCGCCGACAGTGACCTCTCCGCACTCGCCCCCGGCGAACCGGTGCTCGTCCGTGGCTTCGGGCTCGCCTTCGTCGACCTGATGGTGCTGCTGACGGAGGGACGCGGCGGACGCTACGACGGCGAGGAGTACGTCCCCTCCGGACGCGAGCCCGTCCTGTACGTCGGCTCCCGGCGCGGCGTCCCCTACCACTCCAAGATCGGCTACGACTGGGAGGGCGAACGCCCGCCGCTGCCACGCTTCTTCGGGCCCGGCGAGGTCGACGAACTGCTCGCGCGCAGATGGGGGTCCCCCCGGTCGAGCGAAGCCGAGAGTGGGGGAGGCTTCGACTTCCGCCGTGACGTGTGGCCGCTGGTCGAGAAGGAACTGGGCTTCGCGCACTACCACCGGCTGTTCACCGCCCACCCCGAGCGAACGGCTCTTCCCTGGGCGGACTTCGAGGAGAAGTACGCGGCGGGCGACGGCGCCGACCTGCAGGCCCTGGTGGCGTCCGCCGTGCCCGACCCGGCCGACCGGCTCGACCTCGCCGCGCTCGACCACCCGCTGGACGGGGTGCGCCACACCTCGCGGGAGAAACTCCAGACCGGCCTGCGCACCTACATCGAGGACGATCTGAACAGACGTCACGATCCTTCGAAGAGCCCGGACTTGGCGGTCTTCATCGGGCTGCTCTCCGTCTACGGCCAGCTTGTCCGGCTCGGAGACATCGGCTCCTGGTGGCACGGCTTCTTCAGCTATCTCGCGTCGGGGCCGCCCGGGCCGCGGCTGCGCCAGATGCTCGCTCTCTCACGGGCGGGCATCCTGAAGTTCCTCGGCGCCGACATGACCGTCACCGCCGAGGACGGCGTCTTCCGGGCGGGCAGCGCCACCCTGCCCGGCGCGGTGACCGAGGCTCGCGCCCTCGTCGAGGCGCGGCTGCCGCACCCCACGGTCGCCCGGACCCGGGACGTGCTGCTGCGCGAGCTGTGGGAGGACGGTGCGGCGGCCACCCCCGAGGGACTGCTCGCCGTCGACCCCGTCGACGGCCGCGTTCTGGACCGATCCGGCACCCCGCACCCCCGGCGCTTCGCGCTCGGCCCGCACACCGACGCCCGGGGCTCCGGCGCGTTCACCCGGCCTCGCACCGGCGGCCCGGCCTTCCGGCAGAACGACGCGACGGCCCGCGCCGCGCTGGTGTTCCTGCGCGACCTTCACTACGCCCGAGGAGTAGCGTGATGAGCACACCTGTCACCCCCGCCACGTCCGCCATGGTCGACATCAAGTCCGTGCGCAAGAGCTTCGGTTCGCTGGAGGTGCTCAAGGGCATCGACCTCGAAGTCCGCACCGGCGAGGTCACCGTGATCCTCGGCCCCTCCGGCTCCGGCAAGTCGACGCTGCTGCGCACCATCAACCACCTGGAGAAGGCCGACGAGGGCTCGATCAGCGTCGACGGCTCGTACGTCGGCTACCGGCGCTCTGGCGACAGGCTGTATGAGCTGGGCGAGCGGGAGATCCTCAGGCAGCGCACCCAAATCGGCTTCGTCTTCCAGAACTTCAACCTCTTCCCGCACCTCACGGTGGTGGACAACATCATCGAGGCCCCGGTCTCCGCGCTGCGGCGCCCCCGCAAGGACGCCGTGGAGAGCGCGCGCCGTCTGCTCGACCGGGTCGGGCTCGCCGACAAGGCCGACGCCTACCCGGGGCAGCTCTCCGGCGGCCAGCAACAGCGTGTCGCCATCGCCCGTGCGCTCGCCCTGGAGCCGAAGCTGCTGCTCTTCGACGAACCGACCTCGGCGCTCGACCCCGAGCTGGTCGGTGAAGTCCTCGACGTCATCAAGGACTTGGCCCACCAGGGCACCACGATGATCGTCGTCACGCACGAGATCGGCTTCGCCCGCGAGGTCGCCGACACCGTCGTCTTCATGGACGACGGCCGCATCGTCGAACAGGGCGCCCCCGGCGACGTACTCGACCGACCGCGGCACGACCGCACCCGCACCTTCCTCTCGAAGGTTCTGTGAACCCCCTTTCCCCGACCAGGAGTTCGTCACATGACCGCATCGCACGGCCGGGGGCTGCTGCACCTGGCCGCAGCCCTCGACCAGCAGGAGGTGTACGACGCCGCTCCGTACGAGGAGGCGGCACGGCTCGCGGAGCGCGGTGGCCTCGACTTCGTGACGCTCGGCGACACTTTCGCGCGCCCCGGGCCGGACGCTCTCGCCGTGCTGTCCCGGGTCGCGCCCGCCACCCGGCGGATCGGCCTGGTGCCGACCGTCACCACCACGCACACCGAGCCCTTCCAGGTGCAGGCGGCCGTCGCGACCCTCGACTGGGTCAGTCGTGGCCGCGCCGGCTGGCGCATCGACGTGTCGACGACCGAGGGCGAGGCCCGGCTCTTCGGCCGCCGCCATGCCGCGGCCGCCGACGCGCTGTGGCAGGAGGCCGGTGAAGTCGCCGACGCCGCCGCCCGCTTGTGGGACAGCTGGGAGGACGGCGCCGAGATCCGCGACGTGCCGAGCGGCCGCTTCGTCGACCGGGACATGCTGCACCCCGTCGACTTCGAGGGCGCCGACTTCTCCGTGAAGGGCCCCTCGACCGTGCCGCGGCCCCCGCAGGGCCATCCGGTACGGGTCGTCGATGCCACGGAGGGGAGTGCGCGGCAGGTCGCCGCCCGGCACGCCGACGTGGCGCTCGTCCGGGTCGCGGGCCCCGCCCAGGCCGCCGCCGTACGAGCCGAACTGCGGTCCACGGCCCAGGAGTTCGGGCGCGACCCCGACACTCTGCGCGTTCTCGGCTCGCTCGCCGTCGACCTCGGCGGCGGCGAGCACGCGGCCGAGCCGGGCCACGGCGGCGGCGGACCCCGGCAGACCGCGCAGGGGCCGCTGTACCGGGGCGGCCCCGTCGACCTCGCCGAACTGATCGCCGCCTGGCACCAGGCCGGCGCCGTCGACGGCTTCCACCTCACCCCCATCGAGCCGCTCCGTGACCTGGAGCGGCTGGTCAACGGCACGGTGGCGCTGCTGCAGCACCGGGGCCTGTTCCGCACCTTCTACCCGGGCAGCACACTCCGCGAGCACCTGGGCCTGGCCCGACCCGCCAACCGGTACGCCGTGACAGGGGGAACGTCATGACCGTACGGCCCCGGAAACAGCTGCACCTCGCCGCGCTGCCGTACGCGGGTGAGGGCAGCGGCGCCGACTGGGCGGGCTCCCGGGTGCGTTCCCAGATCGAGTTCGCCCCCTTCGAGCGCCTCGCGCGCACCGCCGAACGCGGGCTGTTCGACTTCCTCCTCCTCGCCGACGAGCTGCGGCTTCGTGAACACCGGGGCCGCATCCACGACTTGGACGTGGCCGGGCGCCCCGAGCCGGTCACCGTGCTGGCCGCCCTGGCCGCGGTCACCGAGCGGATCGGCCTCGCCGCCACCGCCGACGCGACGTTCAACGAGCCGTACGAACTCGCGTGCAGACTCGCCACGTTGGACCATCTCAGCGGGGGTCGGGCGGCCTGGAACGTGGCGACCTCCCAGGACGTGTGCACCGGCGGGAACTTCCGGCGGGGTGACTCCCTCGGTGTGCTCGACAGGGTCGGACGTCATGAGCGCGCCGCTGAATCAGTGGAGACAGCAAGGGAGTTGTGGGACTCCTGGACCCCGGACGGTGTGGCCCGTCCCTTCGCGCACCGGGGCCGGCACTTCGACATCGCGGGCGAGTTCGGCGTCCCGCGCCCGCCGCAGGGGCACCCCGTCGTCATCCAGGCCGGGGACTCGCCGGCGGACCGTGAGTTCGCCGCGTCGGCCGCCGACGTCGTCCTCGCCCGGCACCGGACGCCGGAGGCGGGCCGGGAGTTCTATGCCGACGTCAAGGGCAGGCTCGCGCGGTACGGGAGGGCCCCCGAGGACCTGAGGATCCTGCCCGGGGCCACGTTCGTACTCGGCGACACCGCCGCCGAGGCGCAGGAGCGGGCCTTCGAGATGCGCCGGCAGCAGATCTCGCCGCAGCTCGCGCTCCACGCGCTGGAACGGATCTGGGGCACCGACCTGTCGTCGTACGACCCCGACGGCCCGCTCCCCGACATCGATCCGGTGACGGGCCCGGAGCGGGAAGGCCCCCCCGATCTCACCGACCTCACTGGTCCAACCAGCCCTATCGGCCCCATCGGTCTCGCCGACCCCACCGCCCTCGCCGAGGAATGGCGGGCCCTCTCACGCGCGAAGGGACTGTCCATCCGGGGGACCGTCATCGAGGCGAGCGGCCGGCAGTCCTTCATCGGCACCCCGGAGGCGGTCGCCGTCGAACTCGACGAGTTCGTGCGCACCGGCGCCGCCGACGGCTTCGTCCTCGTACCGCATCCGGCCCCCGACGGGCTCGGCGAGTTCGTGGACCGGGTGGTGCCGTTGCTCCAGGAACGGGGCGTCTACCGCACGGAATACACCGGGACCAAGCTGCGCTCACACCTCGGGCTGCCGCACCCCGTATGGAAAGGTTGATCACATGACGACGGACGCATCCGACGACTGGAAGCAGTGGCACGAGCATCGCACCGGGACGGTGTCGGCGCCCCACGGACCGCTCTCGCTGACCGGCACGCACTGGCTGGAGGACTATCCGGAGGGTCAACTTCCGGACGTCCCCGGGCGATGGACCGCCGCCGATGACGGTGACGCGGTGCGCCTCACCGCCGAGGAGGCCGACGGCCTCACGGTCGACGGGAAGCCCTTCAGCGGCGAGCTCCGACTCGGGGCCGACGCCGGGCCCGTGGCCGCCTCCCGCGTCGCGCACGGCGGGCGCCGCCTCGTCGTTCTCGTCCGCGAGGGGGTCTGGGGCATCCGCGACTTCGACCCCGACGCGCCCGCGCGGGTGGCCTTCCGGGGCATCGAGGCGACCCCGTACGAGCCGCGCTGGTCGGTGCCGGGCCGCTTCACGCCGTACGCCGAGGACCGCACCGTACGCGTGGAGAACGCGGACGGGCGCGAGCGCGGCCTCGGCCTCGGCGGCGAACTCGCCTTCACCCTGGACGGGCAGGACCGCACGCTCCAGGTGTCCGTGCAGGGCGACGGCACGCTGTGGGCCGTGTTCGCCGACGCCACGAGCGGGGACAGCAGTTACCGCTTCCGGTTCCTGTATCCGGCGGCGCCTGACGCAGATGGGCGTACGACGGTCGACTTCAACCGGGCGCAGCTGCCGCCCTGCGCTTTCGCCGACCACTTCATCTGCCCGTTCCCGCCGCCCGGGAACAACCTGGACGCGGCGGTCGCGGCAGGGGAGCGGAACCTGATCTGAGAAGCCCGGCCCGGTGCGCGCGCCGACGGAGACGACCGTCGGCTCGCGTTTTCGTGCGCACAGTACATGTCAGGAACACGCCATTCTCGGAGGGCCTCTCACGGGCCCCACCCCGCAGGGCCTTCCGCTTCCCACGAGGAGGACCAGTGAGCATCTACCAGTCCTCGGGGGGTAGTCGCTCGCAGGGCACAAAGCGTCGCCACCACAAGATCAACCCACGCAAAGCGTACGCAAGTTGAACGCTGCACGGCCGAAAGGCGCCCTTGCGCCCGTCGGCCGTGCGGCCGAATACTCCCCCACAGCGCTTGTCAGGAGCACGGCTTGTCCGGAATCCGGACAGGTGGGCCCCTGGCTGCGCCTCACGGGCCCCGACCCCACGCGGGCCCCCGACTTCCCCAGTTGGAGGAACGAAAAGTGAGGATCAAGCGCACCACCCCCCGCAGCGGTATAGCGAGACGGACCCGGCTGATCGCCGTGGCCACCGGATTCGCGGCCGCCGCAGCGTTCGCCGTCCCCACCGCGAGCGCGTCCGACGCCCACACGTTCAGCACCACCGAGCTGAGCAGCGCCAAGGCCTCGGTACTCAAGTCCGACATCGCGGGCACCGCCTGGGCGGTCGACGCCAAGACGAACCGTGTGGTCGTCACTGTCGACAGCACGGTCTCCAAGGCCGAGATCGCGAAGATCAGGCAGGATGCGGGCGACAACGCCGGCGCCCTCACGATCAAGCACACCCCCGGCAAGTTCAAGAAGCTGATCACCGGCGGCGACGCCATCTACGGCGGCCAGTACCGCTGTTCGCTCGGCTTCAACGTGCACAGCGGGAGCACCTACTACTTCCTGACCGCCGGGCACTGCGGTGAGGTCGCCTCCACCTGGTACTCCAACTCGGGTCACACCACGACCCTGGGCACGAACGTCAGCTACAGCTTCCCGACCAACGACTTCGCACTGGTGCGCTACACCGGCTCGACCGCCCACCCGAGCGCGGTCGGCAGCCAGACCATCAGCAGCGCCGCCACGCCGAGCGTGGGCACGACGGTCTACCGTCGCGGCTCCACCACCGGCACGCACAGCGGCCGGGTCACCGCGCTGAACGCCACGGTCAACTACGGCGGCGGCGACGTCGTCTACCAGATGATCCAGACCACGGTCTGCGCCGAGGGCGGCGACAGCGGCGGTCCGCTGTACGCGGGCACCGTCGCCTACGGTCTGACCTCCGGCGGCAGCGGTAACTGCTCCTCCGGCGGAACCACCTTCTTCCAACCCGTCACCGAGGCTCTGAGCTACTACGGCGTGAGCGTCGGCTGACACTTCGACCAGCCAGCAGCAGGCGAGCCCCCGTACGCGACGGCGTGCGGGGGCTCGTCGCGCCGCCATACCTCAGGGGGACGAGGAATGCACGATGACGCCCAACGCCGGGTCCGCCGCAATCCCTTGCTCTACACCGCGCCGATCGTGCTCCTCGTCCTGCTGATCCTGGTCCTGCTCTGGGAGACCGTGCGCGCGAACGTGACCGGGGAGCTTTCCCGGCAGTGGCCCTGGCGGCTGCGGCTCATGGACATGAACGCGCTGGGCAGCCTGCTGGCGGTCGCCGTCGCCGGTGTGCTGGGCCGGGCGCAGTACGCGCGCACGGTGCGGCCCGCGCTCGGCTGGCGCTCCACCTGGGTGCGTGGCGAGCTGGAGCCCGACGAACGCGCCTGGCAGGTGGGCATTCTCAACGGCGGCCAGCACCACGCGGTGGTGGAGCGGGTGGACTACCAGTGCGTGCCGCGCGGCGGGGAACCCGGCCCGTGGGCCGATTACGCCGGGCTGATCGCCGAGTTGACGGCGGCAGGGTTCGTCTTCGGCAAGGACTACCGGATGGGGACGTTCAGCCGGGGATTTCCGCTGGCGGGCAGCACCGGGCACAGCACCGTGACGGCAGGGGTGTTCGCGCAGCGGTTCATCGACGAGATAGACGTGTTGCTCATGAGGGTGCGGGTCACCGACGCCGTGGGCGACAGTCATGAGCGGGCCATGGATCTTCTGCGGAGTGCCAGAGTGGAACGTGCGGGGTTCACGGACTGAGCCCTCCCCACGGGTGTGCCGACCGATCCCTCCCCTTTGTGTGTGCCGGGAGTTACCGTCGAAGTACATGCCTGGTGCGCCGACTTTGGACCCCGGGGGGTCGTCATGGTCGAGGAGCTGGTGGTCGCGGGAGTTTCCCTCGCGTCCGTGGGGCTGGTCTATGTGATGGCGGGGGCCCGCGTCGTCAGACAGTACGAACGTGGTGTGGTGCTGCGGCTGGGACGGCTGCGCTCGGAGGTGCGCGGGCCCGGGTTCACCATGGTCGTGCCCTTCGTCGACCGGCTGCAGAAGGTCAACATGCAGATCGTGACGATGCCGGTGCCCGCGCAGGACGGCATCACCCGGGACAACGTCACGGTCCGGGTGGACGCCGTCATCTACTTCAAGGTGATCGACGCCGCCGACGCGGTCATCCAGGTCGAGGACTACCGCTTCGCGGTCTCGCAGATGGCGCAGACCTCGCTGCGCTCGATCATCGGCAAGAGCGACCTCGACGATCTGCTCTCCAATCGCGAGAAGCTCAACCAGGGCCTGGAGTTGATGATCGACAGTCCGGCGATCGGCTGGGGTGTGCAGATCGACCGCGTCGAGATCAAGGACGTGTCGCTGCCGGAGACGATGAAGCGGTCGATGGCCCGGCAGGCCGAGGCCGACCGCGAGCGCCGGGCCCGGGTCATCAACGCCGACGCCGAGCTGCAGGCCTCCAAGAAGCTCGCGGAGGCTGCCGGTGTGATGGCGGAGCAGCCCGCCGCACTCCAACTCCGGCTGCTGCAGACCGTGGTGGCGGTCGCGGCCGAGAAGAACTCCACGCTCGTCCTGCCGTTCCCGGTGGAACTCCTGCGCTTCCTGGAGCGTGCCCAGCAGCCCGCACCGCAGACGCCGCCCGCACCTCAGCAGCCGGCGCCGGAGCCGCTGCGAGCGGTGCAGGAGGCTCAGCAATCGGTGCAGGAGCAACTGCCGCCGCGTGCCTCGCGCTTGGATCCGGACTCCGAGGCATCGAAATCCGGACAGGACTAGACCTCGTGGGCGGTACGGCTGAACGCGCCCCCTGACGTTTGCAGCGGGAACCCACAGGGGGTGACCACCCAAGAGTCACGGCGCAGGGAGCGCACGCCCGTTGTTCTACGCGCGTCCTGAAGTCGACCTTGTGCGCTCCCTGTGTGCCTCGGAATAGTGGGCGCCGAACCATGGGCATGGACACGGCTTTTTGTTGTGCGCCGCCTCCATGCCCGTACGCCTTCCGGTCCTGGAGGTCCCCACAACCTCCTTGGCCGACCCCCCACAGGAGGACGTAACTTGAAGCACCGACGCATACCCAAGCGGCGTGCCGTCGCGGTAGGTGCGGGCATCGCCGCACTGGTCGCCGCGGGAGTCACCTTCCAGACTGCGAACGCCAGTGAGGCGCCCAAGAGTTCGGCGCCGCAGACCCTCTCGATCGCGGCGGCCGGAAAGCTCGCCTCGACCCTCGGCAAGGACCTCGGCACCGACGCGGCGGGAACGTATTACGACGCGAAGGCACAGCACCTCGTCGTCAACGTGCTCGACGAGGACGCGGCGAAGGCCGTCGAGGCGGCCGGCGCCAAGGCCAGAGTCGTGGAGAACTCCCTGGCCGAGCTGAAGGGCGCCCGTACGACGCTCAAGCAGGACGCGACCATCCCCGGCACTTCCTGGGCGACCGACCCGGCGAACAACAAGGTCGTCGTGACCGCGGACCGCACGGTCTCCGAGGCCGAGTGGGCCAAGCTCACCAAGGTCGTCGGCGGACTCGGCTCCAAGGCCGAACTCCAGCGCACGAAGGGGGAGTTCAAGCCCTTCATCGCCGGTGGTGACGCGATCTCCGGCTCGGGCGGGCGCTGCTCGCTCGGCTTCAACGTGGTCAAGGGCGGTCAGCCGTACTTCATCACCGCCGGGCACTGCACCGAGGCGATCTCCACCTGGTCGGACTCCAGCGGCAACCAGATCGGCACGAACGAGCAGTCCAGCTTCCCGGACAACGACTTCGGCCTGGTCAAGTACACCGCGAGCGTCGACCACCCGAGCGAGGTCGACCTCTACAACGGCTCCGCGCAGAAGATCACGGGCGCGGCCGAGGCCACCGTCGGCATGAAGGTCACCCGCAGCGGCTCGACGACCAAGGTGCACGACGGCACGGTCAAGGGCCTGGACGCCACCGTCAACTACGGCAACGGCGACGTGGTCAACGGCCTGATCCAGACCGACGTCTGCGCCGAGCCCGGTGACAGCGGCGGGTCGCTCTTCTCGGGGGACAAGGCGATCGGCCTCACCTCCGGTGGCAGCGGCGACTGCACCGTGGGCGGCGAGACCTTCTTCCAGCCGGTCACCGAGGCGCTTTCGGCCTTCGGCGCCCAGATCGGCTGACGGGCTCACCGATCCGGCAGAGCGCCATTTCCTGAGGATCCTCAGGAGGCCTCACGGCAGTGGTGCTCTGGTCCCGCCCCCCGCGCAGGCCTCGGGGGGCGGGACTTTTCGCTGCCGCGGGGCGGTGCTCAGCGCTTGGGCCAGTACCACAGCGGTTCGTCGAGCGGGCCCTCGCGGCCCGCCACCTCCGTCTGCCCGAACTCCTTGACCAGCTCTATGGAGTTGGCGTCGATGCGGTGGCGTATCGCGCCCTTCTTCAGCGCCTCGGCGAGTGGCCGGGCGTGGGTGACGACGAGGATCTGGGTGTCCTTCGTCGCGGTGAGGATCAGATCGGCGAGCGGGGGGATCAGGTCCGGGTGGAGGCTGGTCTCCGGCTCGTTCAGCACGAGCAGCGCGGGCGGCCGGGGGGTCAGCAGCGCGGCCGCCCACAGCAGATAGCGCAGCGTGCCGTCGGACAGCTCCGCCGCGCCGAGCGGACGCAGCAGCCCGTGCTGGCGCAGGGCCAGCTCGAAGCGTCCGCCGTGGTCCACCACCTCGACCCGGCTGCCCGGGAACGCGGCGTCCACCGCGGCGTCCAGCGCCCGGGCGTCGCCCACCTCGCGGATCGTCTGGAGCGCGGCCGCCAGGTCCGAGCCGTCACCGCTGAGCACCGGCGTACGGGTGCCGATCCGGGCAGAGCGGGCCGGCGCGTGCGCGTCGGTGCGGACATGGTCGTAGAACCGCCAGGATCTGACGAACTCCCGCACCGCCAGCACGTCGGGCGCGTGCTGCGGGTCCGCCAGCTCGCCGAGCATGCTGTCGTACGGCCGCAGGGTGCCGTGCGCCCTCGACCAGCCGCCGCCCGCGCCGCGCACCTTCACGGCCGCGCCCGCGCGGTCGGAGAGCACCGCGGCCGGGCGCAGCACGGGGCCGCTCCAGATGCACTCCCGCTTGATCTCCGGGTCGAGGCCGAACATGGACGGCGCGCCGTCCGCGCCCAGGGTCGGACTCGGATGCCCGAAGTCGACCGCGTACCCGAACTCGTCGCCCGCGAAGCCCAGTCGCAGGCTGACCGGCTCCGAGCGGACGGTGCCCTGCACCGGGTGGAGGCCGAGATCGCGCCGCCGCGCGCGGACTCGGCGAGCAGCCGCAGGGCGCGGTAGAGGCTCGACTTGCCCGTGCCGTTCGCCCCCGTGACCACGTTCAGTCGGTCCAGCGGGACGATCAGGCGGCGCAGGGAGCGGTAGTTCTCGACGGCGAGGGTGCTGATCATGCGTCCAGGCTCGCAGGTGGGTCTGACAATGGCCCCGGTCTCAGCTCGCAGACGGGCGGGTCCGACCGCGGCCCGGCCTCAGGCGGTCTCGCGCTTCCTGCGCAGCGAGGCCGCCGCCAGCGTGACGGCTGTTCCGGCGACCGCCCATGCCGAGAGGACCAGCAGGGAGGCGGTGACGTCGTTGCCCTTGAAGTACGCGATCGAGCGGGCCACCCAGGTGCCGGCGCCCGGCGGCAGCGCCGGCCCGATCGCCCGCCAGAACGGCGGCAGCATCGGCAGCGGGAAGGCGCCGCCCGCGCTCGGGTTGCCCGCGATGACGATCAGCAGGATGGCCAGACCGATGCCGACGATCCCGAAGACGCCCTGGAGGCCGAGCGTGGCCGCGCCGACCGCGAACGTGATCAGGGCGCCCAGGCCCCAGAGGGCGCAGACGCTGCCGGGCAGGGCGCCGAGGATCGGCCCGACGATGACCGCGCCGCCGATTCCGCCGACGATCGCGATGAGCGCCATCACGGCGAGCCGGATCACCGCGCGGCGCAGGTTGGCCGGCCGCGCCCCGCTGCTGATCGCCAGGACCGAGGCGGAGAGGTAGCCGCCCACGCACCAGCCCACGACCAGATAGAAGGACGAGAGTCCGTCGAAGTCCTCGGAGGAGGCCGGGGCCACGTCGATGGTCCGCACCGTGCGCCGTTCGGCCTTCTCCAGCGTGGTCACGAGGGTGTCGAGGGCCTTGGCGAGGACGGTGCCGCCGCCGGAGGCGACCAGAAGCGTGTCGGTGGTGCCCCTCGGGTCGATCACCAGGGCGCCGTCGATGTCACGGTTCATGATCTGCTTCCGCGCCGTGGCCACGTCGGCGACCGCCCGCGGGTCCAGCGGGTCGCCCGGGATCTGCTCCAGCCGGGACACGGCCTGTGTGGCCGCCACCTGGGGTGCGACGACTCCGAAGGGGACGTCCTTGAGCTTCGGGTTGTGCAGCGCGCCTACGTAGGAGGCGATGAAGAGCAGTTGCAGGGCGACCACACCGATGACGAGCAGGGTGGCCCGCGGGGTGACCGCCCCCTTCACCTCGGCGAGGAAGGGCGTGCGCGGGGCGTCGGCGTCGGCTGTCTGCGTCATGACCCCACGGTCTGGTCCACCCGGTGTTTGCGCAGGTGGGAGGGGTCCGAACGGATGTCGTACAGGAGTTCGAAAATTGGTCTATGGTGGGGGTGGGAATGTTGGGAACGAATGTTCGAAGGCTGCGCAGGGCTCACCTGTGAGCCCCTGGGACTGGAGGTGCGTGTGCCGGGTTTCACGCATCTGCACACCGCCTCCGGGTTCTCCCTGCGGTACGGCGCCTCGCATCCGGAGCGCCTTGCCGAGCGCGCCTCCGAGCGGGGCATGGACGCCCTCGCGCTCACCGACCGGGACACCCTCGCGGGGGCGGTCCGGTTCGCCAAGGCCTGCGCGAAGGCGGGCATCCGTCCGCTGTTCGGGGTGGAGCTCGCGGTGGGGTCGGTGGAGCCGGCGGGTTCAGTGGGCTCGGCGGCTTCGGTGGCTTCGGTGGGGGAGTCCGACCGCAGTGTCCGGCGGCGCGCTCCCGTCCGTGGCGGTGCCTTCATCGATGAGTCGACACCTCGTGTCACCTTCCTTGCCCGGGACGGCGCGGCCGGCTGGGCCGACCTCTGCAGAATCGTTACGGCATCCCATGCGGACGAGGGCCCACCGTTGCTGCCCGGGTCCGAGAACCACGCCGACGGCCTGACCGTGCTGCTCGGCCCCTCCTCCGACGTCGGCCGCGCCCTCGCCGCGGGCCGCCCCGACCGGGCCGCGAAGCTGCTTACGCCCTGGCGGGAGATCTACGGCGACGCCCTGCGCCTCGAAGCCGTCTGGCACGGCCGCACCGGCACCGGCCCCGGTTCCCTGCGGCTCGCCGCCCGCACCGTCGGCTTCGCCGCCGAGCAGCGCGTTCGCCCCGTGCTCGGCAACGCCGTCCGGTACGCCGACTCCGGCATGGGTCCGGTCGCCGACGTCCTGGACGCCGCCCGCCGCCTCGTCCCCGTCGACCCCCGCCGCGAGCTGGACTCCGGCGAGGCCTGGCTCAAGGACGCGGGCGCCATGCTGGGCGCCGCCGAACGGATCGTGGAGGCCGCGGGGTTCCGCCGGGACACCGCGTACCGCCTGCTGGAGCAGACCGAGGCCACCGCCGCCGAGTGCCTCGTCGACCCCGAGGACGACCTCGGCATCGGCACCGTCCACTTCCCCGAGCCGCACCTCGTCGGAGCCGGCCGCCGCACCGCCCAGCGCGCCCTGGCCTCCCGGGCCGTGGCGGGCATGGTGCTGCGCGGCTACACCGGCCGGCGCGCGTACTGGGAGCGGATGCACCGCGAGCTGGACGTCATCGCCCACCACGACTTCGCCTCCTACTTTCTGACGGTCGCTCAGGTCGTGGACGACGTACGGGAGATGGGTATCCGGGTAGCCGCCCGCGGTTCCGGTGCGGGCTCCCTCGTCAACCACCTCCTCGGCATCGCGCACGCCGACCCCGTCGAGCACGGGCTGCTGATGGAGCGCTTCCTGTCCGAGCGCCGCTCCGTGCTGCCCGACATCGACATCGACGTGGAGTCCGCGCGCCGCCTGGAGGTCTACCGCGCGATCATCGGCCGGTTCGGCACCGAACGGGTGGCGACCGTGGCGATGCCCGAGACGTACCGCGTCCGCCACGCGATCCGCGACGTGGGCGCCGCCCTCTCCATGGACCCGGCCGACATCGACCGCATCGCCAAGTCCTTCCCGCACATCCGCGCCCGCGACGCCCGCGCGGCGATGGAGGAACTGCCCGAACTCCGGGAACTGGCAGGGGAGAAGGAGCGGTACGGCAAGCTGTGGGAGCTGGTCGAATCCCTCGACGCCCTTCCGCGCGGCGTCGCCATGCACCCGTGCGGGGTCCTGCTCTCCGACGCCTCGCTCCTCGCCCGTACGCCGGTCATGCCGACCAGCGGCGAGGGGTTCCCCATGTCGCAGTTCGACAAGGAGGACGTCGAGGACCTCGGACTGCTCAAGCTCGATGTGCTGGGCGTGCGGATGCAGTCCGCGATGGCGCATGCGGTGGCCGAGGTGAAGCGGGCGACGGGGACCTCCCTGGACCTGGACGCGGTGGAGCCGGGCGACCCGGCGACGTACGAACTCATCAGGTCCACCGAGACGTTGGGCTGTTTCCAGATCGAGTCGCCGGGCCAGCGGGACCTGGTCGGGCGGTTGCAGCCCGCCACCTTCCACGACCTCGTCGTCGACATCTCGCTCTTCCGGCCCGGTCCGGTCGCCGCCGACATGGTGCGGCCGTTCATCGCGGCACGGCACGGCCGGGCGCCGATCCGCTATCCGCACCGGGACCTGGAGGGGCCGCTGAGGGAGACGTACGGAGTCGTCGTCTTTCACGAGCAGATCATCGACATCGTCGACATCATGACCGGCTGCGGGCGCGCCGAGGCGGACCGGGTGCGGCGCGGGCTCTCCGACCCCGAGTCGCAGGGGCGGATCCGCTTCTGGTTCGCGCAGCACGCGGCCGCGAAGGGATACGACGCGGAGATCATCGCGCGCACCTGGGAGATCGTCGAGGCCTTCGGGTCGTACGGCTTCTGCAAGGCGCACGCGGTCGCCTTCGCCGTACCGACGTACCAGTCGGCGTGGCTGAAGGCCCATCACCCGGCCGCGTTCTACGCCGGGTTGCTCACGCACGACCCCGGGATGTACCCGAAGCGGCTGCTGCTGGCGGACGCGCGGCGGCGCGGGGTGCCGGTGCTGCCGTTGGACGTGAACCGGTCGGCGGTCGCCCACCGTATCGAACTGGTGTCTGAATCGGCCCCGTCTCCAGGCCGCTGGGGTGTCCGGCTGGCGCTCTGTGACGTGCACGGCATCAGCGAGGCCGAGGCCGTACGGATCGCGGACGGACAGCCGTACGCCTCGCTGCTCGACTTCTGGGAACGGGCCCGGCCGAGCCGGCCGCTGGCGCAGCGGCTCGCGCAGGTCGGCGCGCTGGACGCGTTCGGCGCCAACCGCCGTGATCTGCAACTGCACTTGACCGAACTGCACCGGGGCGCGCGCGGCGCTCGCGGGGGCCAACTCCCGCTGTCCGGCGGTCGGAAGACCGCCTCGGCCGGGCTGCCCGACCTCTCCTCGGCGGAGAAACTCAGCGCCGAGCTGGGCGTGCTCTCCATGGACGCCTCGCGCAACCTGATGGACGACCACCGGGAGTTCCTGGACGAGTTGGGCGTGGTGACGGCCCGCCGGCTGCGCGAGGCGCGGCATGGCGAGACGGTCCTTGTCGCGGGTGCCAAGGCGGCCACCCAGACCCCGCCGATCCGCTCCGGCAAGCGGGTCATCTTCAGCACGCTGGACGACGGCACCGGCCTGGTCGACCTGGCCTTCTTCGACGACTCGCACGACGCCTGCGCCCACACCGTCTTCCACTCCTGGCTGCTGCTGGTGCGCGGTGTCGTCCAGCGGCGCGGCCCGCGCAGCCTCAGTGTGGTGGGCGCGGCCGCCTGGAACCTCGCAGAACTCGTCGAACTGCGCGCCGAGGGCGGCATCGACCTGGTGGCGGCGCGGCTGGCGGAGCCGGTGCCGGAGCCGGAACAGGGCGAGGCGAAGGAGAGCAGGCAGATCCGTATGTCCACGGGGTATGTGATGCACCCCTGGGCCGATCTGCGTCCTGCGGGCGAAGGGCCCTCGGGAGGAAAGAAGTTGTGGCACCAGAGTCCGGGGAGTGCGGGATGACCATCCTCTGCGTACGTTTCCAACTGCCTCCGATGCACGAGGCGGCCTTGCCTCAACTCCTCGGTCTCCTTGAGGAGTTCACCCCCGTCGTCGAGGCGCTGCCGCCCGACGGCGCGCTGGTGGACCTGCGGGGCGCCGAGCGGTACTTCGGGCGGGGGACCGTGGAGTTCGCCTCGCTGATCCGGGTGCGGGCGCTCGCGCGGTACGGCGTCGACTGCGTGATCGGCGCCGGACCGGGACCGATGCTCGCGCGGATGGCCCTGCGGGAGTCCGCCCCCGGCACGACCCGCATGGTGCCCGAAGAGCCGGACGCCGTCGCGGAGTTCCTCGCCGAGCGGCCCGTCGCCGCGCTGCCCGGCGTCGGCGGCGCCACCGCCCGCACCCTGTGCGAGTACGGCCTCGACACCCTCGGCAAGGTCGCCGCCGCCCCTCTGTCCACACTGCAACGCCTCACCAGTGCGCGTACCGGCCGCGAACTGCACGAGAAGGCGTCCGGCATCGACCGCGGCCGCGTCGTGCCGAACGCCACCTCGCACTCCCTGACCACCGAACGCCCCTTCACCCGCGACGAGTTGGACCCGGTCCTGCACCGCCGCGCCCTGCTCTGTGCCACCGAGGAACTGGGCACCCGGCTGCGCGCCCTGGAGAAGGTCTGCCGCACCCTGACCCTCACCGTGCGCTACGCCGACCTCCCCCACTCTCGACTTCGCTCGAGCGGGGGGACCCCCATCGCAACCACCCGCAGCCGCACCCTCAAGGAACCGACCGCCCACTCCTCGGCGCTCACCGCCACGGCGTACCGCATGTACGAGGCGCTCGGCCTGCAACGCGCCCGGGTCCGCTCGATCGCCCTGCGTGCCGAGGGGCTGGGCTCCGCCGAACAGGCCTCCCACCAGCTCACCTTCGACCCGGTGGACGAGAAGGTCCGCAGAATCGAGGAGGTCGCGGACCGGGCGCGGGCGAAGTTCGGCCCGCATGTGATCGTGCCGGGGACGCTGGCCGCGTGATCCGCCGGCGGCTCCGGATCAGTTGGCCCACGGCGGAGTGATCCGGGTGCCGTCGGCCAACTCCGCCTCCAGGCCGATGGACGTGGTGACCCAGGAGATCGCGGTCTCCTCGGTCGGGTTCTCGACGCCGAGCGTCGCACCGGGGTTGATGATCACCGTGTCGCCCGCGGTGATGCGCTCGGTGCGGCCGTCGAGCGTGATCAGCAGCTCGCCGCCGAGCAGGTGGAAGATCTCCTCACGGTTGACGGTGTGCAGGGGGGCCTTCGTTCCGGCCGGGATCTCGCCGCGCCAGGCGCACAGCTCCTTGCTGCCGCTGAGAGGGGTGGCGTACGAGACGAAACGGGCGCCGTGGATCTCGTGGGTGACGGCTTCGGATGAACGGACGATGGGCAAGGTCTCTCCCCTGTGAAGTGGTCAAGCAGCTTGACTATATGGATTAATAGTCAAGCCGCTTGACCACTCTGTCAAGGGTGTTTCAATGCTTCCGTGCAGAACTCCGAGGCCGTCACCCTGTCAGTCGCCCTGCTCGCCGCCGCCGGCGAGCTGACTCAGCGCATCCACGAGGGTGTCGTCGCCCGTGGATTCGAGGGGGTGCGGCCCGCACACGGCTTCGCGTTCGCCCGGCTCGCCCCCGCCGGGGGGACCGTCACCGACGTCGCCGCGCACCTCGGGGTCACCAAGCAGGCCGCGAGTCAGCTCGTCGACGAGCTGGTGCGCAAGGGGTATGTCGAGCGGCGGCCGCACCCCGATGACGCACGCGCCCGGCTGCTGGTCCTCACCGAGCTGGGCTGGGCCTGCACGCGGGCCGCGGACGAGGCGGCGGCAGAGGCGGTCCGTCCGTGGGTCGAGCTGCTCGGTGAGGGTGAAGTGCGCGTGTTGCGTGATCAGTTGCTGCGCATCGCGCCCTATGGTCCCATCAGGCCCGCCTGGTGACGGTTCATCAGTAATAGTCAGCGTTATCGGACATTGTCAGTGTTCTCGAACGGCCTCAACTGACGCGCCAACTAACACTGCAAGTTTTTTACTGACGCGTAACTTCACACTTGCACTACTCGTCCGTAACTTGACGGGTGAACAGCATCCTCGTGATCCGGATCACAGGGCGTACGCCGTCGCAACTCCCTTGAGCCGCAAGGAGATCACACGATGCTGCCCTGGAAGAGAGCTCTCAGACCGCTGGCCGCCGTACTGCTGGCCGCCGCGGTCACCGCCGTCCCCGCAGCCGCCACCGCCCGGGCCGACTCCGCCCCCAGCACCGGCTGGAACGACTACTCGTGCAAGCCGTCCGCCGCCCATCCCCGCCCCGTCGTCCTCGTCCACGGCACCCTCGGGAACTCCGTGGACAACTGGCTGGCCCTCGCGCCGTACCTGGAGAACCGCGGCTACTGCGTCTTCTCCCTCGACTACGGCCAGCTGCCCGGTGTCCCGATCTTCAACGGCCTCGGCCCCATCGACAAGTCCGCCGGGCAGCTCCAGGTCTTCGTCGACCGGGTGCTCGCCGCGACCGGCGCCACGAAGGCCGACCTCGTCGGTCACTCGCAGGGCGGGATGATGCCGCGCTACTACCTGAAGTTCCTCGGCGGAGCCGCCAAGGTGAACGCCCTCGTCGGTATCGCCCCCGACAACCACGGCACCACCCTCTCCGGGCTGGCCAACCTGCTGCCCTACTTCCCCGGCGCCGCCGACGCGCTCTCCTCGGGTGCCCCGGGGCTCGCCGACCAGGTCGCCGGCTCCGCGTTCCTGACCAAGCTCAACGCCGGCGGGGACACCGTCGCGGGCGTCCACTACACGGTCATCGCCACCAAGTACGACGAGGTGGTCACGCCGTACCGCTCGCAGTTCCTCAGCGGATCCGACGTTCACAACGTCCTGCTCCAGGACCTGTGCGCGATCGACCTCTCCGAGCACGTGACGATCGGGCTCCTCGACCGCGTCGCGTACCACGAGGTGGCGAACGCGCTCGATCCGGCGCACGCCAGCACGACGAACTGCCTGTCCTAGCCCACCTGACCGGGGGAGGCTGTCCGGCCTGAGCCGCCGGACAGCCTCCCCCGTTCCTGCCGCCTATCGGCCGTGGCGGCCGCTCGTCGCGCGGCGCCGGACCGAGGCGAACAGCGCCGCGGCGCCGATCGCCAGGGCGGCCGCTCCGCCGATCGCGACGTACGGCGTGCTGCCGTCGCCGCCGGTCTCGGCGAGGTTCGCCGAGGCGCCCGCGGCCTCGGGCCGGTTGGCCGCGGTACCGTCACCGTCCCCGGAACCGGCGGCCGCGCTCGGTTCCCGGCTGGGCTCCGCCGACGTACTGGCGTCGGAGTCGCCGTGCCCGTGGTGCTCGACGGTCGACTTGTCGGCACCGTCCTCGATCTGCGCGTCGGAGGGTGCGGAAGCGGTCGGGGCCGGAGTCGGGGCGGAGCCGCCGGCCGTACCGCCGTCGGCACCCCCTTCGCTGCTTCCGCCGAAGCTGACGTCGGAGCAGGAGTAGAACGCCTCCGGGCTGTCCGAGCGCTGCCAGACCGCGTACAGGAGCTGCTTGCCCGAACGCTCGGGGAGCGTGCCGGAGAAGGTGTAGAAGCCGCCCGACGCGGCCGGATCGGTGACCGTCGAGACAGGGTGGTCCAGGTCCAGGTCGTCCCAGGCGAGCGGCTGCGTCGGGTCGTAACCGGCCTTGGTGATGTAGACCTTGAAGGTGCCCTTGTGCGGGGCGGTCACCCGGTACTTGAAGGTGTACGAGCCCGTGGTCACGCCGGTCGCCGGCCAGTCGGCGCGCGGCAGGTCGAGCCCTTTGAACTCGTCGCTGTTGGCGCTGCACAGTTTCCCGTCAGGGATCAGCTCCTGGTGCCGCCCGTTCGCGTCCCCGATCCGGATGCCGTTCCAGTCGTAGAGCGCCTGGGTGCCGCCCGCCGCGACGGCCGCCTTGCAGGCATCCGACCTGGGGCTCTCCGGGCCCTCCGCATAACACTGGGAGACCCGGCTGACGGGGTCGCCCATCGAGCCGTGCGCCGCCGCGGGCGCGGCGGCGAGCGCGGTCAGGGCGAGCGGGGCGATGCCGACGGCGGCGACCATGGCGACCTGGCGGCGTGCGGGCATGGGGAACTCCTAGGAACGGCCTCGATACGTGGGGTGAACCCGTGGGGGGTGATCAGCAAGCTAGCCCCAAGAAACCGTGAAATCGCCTGCTGGAGGCGGGGGATGGAGATCCTTATGACGCCGTTAAGGGAGTGCTCAGGCTGCGATCAGGTAGGTACCGTTCGGCGCATGACAGACGAGAAGATCCGGCCGGCCGTGGACGCAGACGTGGCCGCCGTGAAGTCGGTGACCGATGCCGCGTATGAGCCCTACATCGCGCGCATCGGTGTGGTGCCCGTGCCCATGGAGGCGGACCATGCGGCGAACGTGGCCGCAGGGCGGGTGTTCGTCACGGGGGAGCCCGTGATCGGTCTCGTGGTGGTCGAGGCGTACGAGGACCATCTGTTCCTCGACAGCATCGCCGTGCACCCCGACGCCCATGGCAAGGGCGTGGGGCGGCGGCTGCTGGAGTTCGTGGACGCACGCGCGCGTGAACTCGGTCTGCCCGAGGTCAGGCTCTACACCAACGCGATGATGTGGGAGAACCAGAAGATCTACCCGAAGTACGGATACGAGGTCGTGGAGCGTCGCGTGGAGGGCCCATACGACCGCTTCCACTACCGCAAGCGGCTGGCCTGACGGTTCCGGGTCTCGCGGCGGGGCGCACGGCCGCGACTCACCCGCCCGGCCACCAGGTGCGATGGATGTCCTTTCGGACCTCCGGTCGCTCGGCCGGACGCTCGTCGGCCTCCTCCCGCACACGCCGGGAGTCCGACTTCTTCAGGGGCTTCTGCACGGTCACACGGCGCATGGCTGCCTCCTTGTGCCTACCCGAGTTCCGCGGTTGCACGGAGGTAGACGCTTTCGGCGAGGGTTCCTCATCGGTCGCGGTCTGTCAGTGGCGGCCGTCACGATTCGATTGTCAGTGGCGGCCGTCACGATTCGATTGTCAGTGGCGGGTGTCACTCTGGGGCCATGACCAGTGACGACGAGATCAACGGCGACATCAGCAGCGGCATGAGCGGTGGCGTGAGCAGCGGTGCCGGTGTGGGGACGGACATCGACTGGGACGCGGAGTCCGCCGCCTTCGACGACGAGCCGGACCACGGGCTGCGCGATCCCGAGGTGCGCGCGGCCTGGGCTGCCCGGCTGCGGGAGTGGCTGCCCAAAGCCCCCTCCGACGTGCTCGATCTCGGCTGCGGCACCGGCAGCCTGTCACTCCTCGCGTCCGAGCGGGGCCACCAGGTCACCGGGGTCGACCTCGCGCCCCGCATGATCGATCTCGCCCGCGCCAAGCTCGCCGGGCGTGACGCGGTGTTCCTCATCGGTGACGCTGTGGCACCGCCCGTCGGCGAACAGCGCTTCGACGTCGTACTCGTACGCCATGTGCTGTGGGCGCTGCCCGACCCCGGGCGCGTGCTGCGGCACTGGTGCGGACTTCTGCGCCCCGGCGGACGGCTCGTCCTGGTCGAGGGCGTCTGGGGCACGGTCAGCCCGGTCGGCATACCCGCCGACCGCCTCACCGCTCTCCTCGCACCTCTTGCCGCGGACGTGCACCTGGAGCCGCTGTCGGACGACGCGCGACTGTGGGGACGGGAGGTGGCGGACGAGCGGTACGCGGTGGTCGCCGGCATGGCCGAAATGGCCGGCACGCACGGGCCTTAGGACACCAGCGCCTCGAAGTCGCCCTCGTGGGCGAGGCGTTCGAGGGTGTCGAGGGCGTTCTGTGCGGCGGCCGCGGCCTGCGGGTCCGTGGCGGACAGGCCGCTCGCCTCGAACTCGTCCTCGTCCAGCCGGAGTACGGCGGTGCCGTCGGCGGAGCGCCACAGGTCCAGGTCGAGGTCCTCGACGACCAGCTCGCCACCGGTGACGGTGGCCGGGCGGGTAATGTCGCAGTACCAGCCCTTCAGTACGCCCTCGGCATCGCGGACCTCCTTCACCGCGTACCAGCGGTCGCGCCAGTAGTACTCGGTGAAGACATCGCCGGGCTCGAACCGCACGAAGCCGAAGTCGCGGACCCCGTCGCCCGCCCACGGGGCGCGCACGGTGATCCGGGTGCCGTCGTCGGCGAGCAGCTCGGCGGGATAACGGATCTTCGTACGGCCCGCCTTGACCAGGACGACGTCCAAAGTGGCAGCTGTCTCAGGTGAGTTCACGGACATGGCGGACCTCCGTCGCGCAGATCTCGTAGCCGAACCATTTGTTGATCGCCAGCATCGGCCCGTTGCCGTCGTCGTTGCCGGTGAAGGCCTCGGTGAAGCCGGCGGCGCGGGCGCGGTGCAGGGAGTCGTTCTTGGCGAGCTTGGCGAGACCGCGGCCGCGATGGGCGCGTGAGGTGCCTGTCATCACCGTGCCGTAGCGGGTGGAGCCGTCGGTCCGGGCCATGCTGAACGCGGCGGGCCGGCCGTCGACGACCGCGACCGAGGTCAGCTCCGCGCTGAACAGGGGGTGGTGCCAGGTCTCCTCGAGCCAGGCCTCATAGTCCGTGAACTCGTGGGAGATGTCGCTGGGTTCGTCGGCCATGGTCTCCGCGTCCACGAGGAACAGCGGGCGCGGGTCGTCCGCGAAGTCCGAGCCCTTGCGCAGCTCCACGTCCGCCGGGAGTTCCTGGAGGGTCGGCAGGGTGCCGTTCGCCAGGTCCAGACGGAGGAAGTGCGCGGACCGGCTCGGACGGTAGCCGTGCTTCTCGGCGAAGGCACGGTTTTCGGGCGAGTCCAGGACCCAGGCGAAGAGCCTGGTCGCGCCGAGCGCGGCCAGCCGTCGCTCGGCCGTGGCGACGAGGAGCGCGCCGGCGCCGCGGCGGGTCCGCTCCGGGTGCACGTACACGTTGACGTAACCCTGGCCCGGATCCGGGCTGTCGTGAGCGAGGCCCACCTGCGCCGTGCCGATGATCTCGCCGTCGGCCTCGGCGACCAGCGGCTGATAGTGGGCGTCGGGGTGCGCGTGGAGGACGTCGTAGGGGACGGACTCCGGTGTGTGCAGCATGAAGGGGAGAGCCAGGTGCCGGACATGGGCGAAGCCCTCGGCGTCCTGCCGGTCGTCGGGGCGGAAGTCGCGAATGATCACAGTCATGAATTCGCACGCTACGCGCGCCGCGCGTGCGGGCGCCTCCTATTTTCACGGGGGCCGCGGCCTTTCCGAGGGACGCCGCGGCGGGTCATTTCCCCGGGGGTACGGGACAATCGCTCCGTGACGCTGAAGATCGACATCGAAGAGGGGGCCGCACCCTACGAGCAGGTGCGCGCCCAGATTTCCGAGCAGGCCCGGTCCGGCGCGCTGCCCGTCGGCTACAAGCTGCCCACGGTGCGGGGGCTGGCCGAGGAGCTGGGCCTCGCCGCGAACACGGTCGCCAAGGCGTACCGGGCGCTGGAGGCGGACGGGGTGATCGAGACGCGGGGGCGCAACGGAACGTTCGTGGCCGCCGCGGGGTCGGCCGCGGAGCGCGAGGCGGCCAACGCCGCGCAGGGCTACGCCGAGCGCGTGCGGCGCCTCGGGCTCAGCGAGGCCGACGCGCTCGCCGCCGTACGGGATGCCCTGCGGGCGGCTTACGGGGCCTAGGAGCCCGGGCTTGGCCCGGCCTGACTCGGCTCGGCCCGGTTCGGCACGACTCGGCTCGGCTAGGCCTGGGCTTGGGACTGTGGGTTGCCGTCTGCGGGACGGTGGGCCGGAGCGGCTACGGGAGGGACGGACCCGGGTTGCGCAGGGTTCGGCACCGCCGCATGCCGTCGCGGTGGTTGATCGCCGTCGCGGCGGAAAGAGGCCTTCGCCGTCCGGCAGGAAGAAGGCCTTGACGTCGTGGCCGCGAAGGCATCGCCACCGCGGCGGGAAGGCACCGCCACCGCGGCTGGAAGGAGCCTTCTCTGGCGGGGCGGAAAGATGACCTCGCCGTCGTGGCGGAAAGGCACCGCCGCCGTCGCCCCGGAACGGGGGCCGCCCCCTTGGTGACGCGCCACCGCGCCGCGCCTACCGAAGCAGCACCGAACCGCCCTCGCAGACGCCCGACCCCACCGAACCGCCCCTCACAGATACAACCCCGCATCCGCCCCCTCCCGAGGGTCCGGCACCGACGTCGGTGTCGTTCCTCGGCGCAGTGCGTACAGCTCCGCCAGGGTCGCGCCCTCGCGGCCGACGCCCTCCTCCGTGCCGAGCCAGTTCACCGCCTCGTGCCGGGTCAGTGCGCCGACCTCGATGCGGGCGAGGCAGCGGCCGGGGCGGACGACGGCGGGGTGGAGGCGTTCCAGGTCCTCGTTGGTGGTGACGCCCACGAGGACGTTGCGGCCCTGGCCCAGCAGACCGTCCGTCAGGTTGAGCAGCCGAGACAGGGCCTGGCCCGCCGTGTGCTTGGCCTCGCCCCGGATCAGCTCGTCGCAGTCCTCGAGGAGGAGCAGCCGCCAACGCCCCTTCCCCGTGCCGTCGTCCTCGCCGATCGCGATGTCCATCAGATAGCCGACGTCGGAGAAGAGCCGCTCCGGGTCGAGTACGCAGTCCACCTGGCACCAGTCCCGCCAGGAGCGGGCGAGGGTGCGCAGCGCCGAGGTCTTGCCCGTGCCCGGCGGGCCGTGCAGCAGCAGGAGCCGGCCCGCGATGTCCTCGGGGGTCGTCTTCATGAGGTGGTCCATCGCGCCGGCCACCGGTGCCGTGTAGTTGGCCCGCACCTCGTCCCACGTACCCGCGGAGATCTGGCGGGTGGTGCGGTGCGGGCCGCGCCTCGGCGAGACGTACCAGAACCCCATCGTGACGTTCTCCGGCTGCGGTTCGGGTTCGTCCGCCGCGCCGTCCGTGGCCTGGTCGAGGACCTTCTCGGCCAGCTCGGGGCTGGTGGCCGTCACCGTGATGTCGGCGCCGCGGTTCCAGCGCGAGACCAGCAGCGTCCAGCCGTCGCCCTCGGCGAGCGTGGCGCTGCGGTCGTCGTCGCGGGCCGAACGCAGCACGCGGGCGCCGGGCGGGAGCAGGGTGGCCCCGGACCGTACCCGGTCGATGTTCGCCGCGTGCGAGTGCGGCTGCTCGCCCGTCGCGAAGCGGCCGAGGAACAGCGCGTCGACGACGTCCGACGGTGAGTCGCTGTCGTCGACGTTGAGCCGGATCGGCAGAGCGTCGTGTGGGTTCGCAGACATGTCGCCATGATCCGTCACGAGAACGCCCCGTGCACCCGGTTTCCGCAGTGCGCGCCGCCTCGGAGCGGACCGGAGTCACCGGGTCGGCCGCACCCCGCGCACCGGATTCGCCCCTTCCCTCCTGTTACAGGGCTGTGCATATACGAAGCCTGTCCCACGGCCGATACACACGGATACTGTTGCCCTTGATGGGACGTCATGGGTGGAATTCGGGGGCACTGCGGTGGCGGCTCACCGCGCTGCTCGGCGTGGGGGTGGCCGCGCTGGCGCTGGTGGTGACGTTGCTCAACACCCTGCCCGGAGACGGTTCGAGCACCGCGGGCACGACCCGCGACGGCGACAAGGTGCACGGCACGCCGGTGGTGCCGCACGGAACGCCGAAACCCGAGGTGGGCTGGGGCTTCACCCACACCCAGTACAGCGCCGACGAGGGCAGCACCGCCGCGACCGAGCGCGTCGAGGGGCTGCTCAAGGGGCAGGGGCTGCCGCAGATCCAGCACATCATGGGCTGGGGCTCCGACAACCCCGAACCGGTCAAGGGGCGCTACGACTTCGAGGACATGGACCGCCGTATCGACTTCATCCGCAAGTCCGGCGGCACCCCGGTGGTCACCCTGTGCTGCGCGCCGGACTGGATGAAGGGCGGCAAGGCCGGCGCGGACAACACCGACTGGAGCCAGGACTCCCTGGAGAAGGCCCCGGACCGTGCGCACTACAAGGACTTCGCCGCGCTCGCCGCGACCGTCGCCAAGCGCTATCCGGACGTGCGCCACTTCGTCGTCTGGAACGAGTTCAAGGGCTTCTGGAACAACAGCGAGGCCCGCTGGGACTACGAGGGCTACACCGAGCTCTACAACCTGGTCTACAAGGCGCTCAAGAAGGTCGACAAGGACATCATGGTCGGCGGCCCTTACCTGGTCATGGACAGTCTCGACCCGAGGGACGGCGACGCCTCCAAGACCGTCAAGGGCCCCTGGGGCGCCATGGACCAGCGGATCCTGGACGCCTTCGACTACTGGAACAAGAACAAGGCCGGTGCCGACTTCGTCGTCGTGGACGGCTCCAGCTACACCAACGACGACGAGCTGCTGCCCGACGAGTTCGGCGCCACCGACAAACTCACCGCGGTCAGCCAGTGGGTGCGCGCACAGACCCGCGACCTGCCGCTGTGGTGGGCGGAGTACTACGTCGAGCCCGCCGACGGCAACGACGACCGCAAGGGCTGGTCCGAGAGTCATCGCGTCGCCGTCCAGGCCTCCGGAATGATCGCCATGGTCAAGGGCGGCGCCTCCTCCGGCTTCTACTGGAACCCGGAGGACGAGAAGGGCTCCGGCTGCGCGGGCTGCCTGTGGACGCCGACCTCGTCCGGCGACGGCGGAAAACCGCTTCCGATGTACGACCTGATCTCCCGCTTCAGCAAGGAGTTCCCGCCGGGCACGCAGTACCGGACGGTGTCGGTCGCCGCGGACGACGTGCCCAACGTCCGCGTGCTCGCCACCGACAAGGTCGTCCTGGTCGTGAACACCCTCGACCGGTCGATCAGCGCGAAGATCGACGGGAAACGGTTCGAGATGCAGGCGTACGGGGTGAAGTGGCTCCAGCGCTGAGCCGTTTCACCCCGTACGGTACGTCGTCTCCCGGCCCTATTTCATGGTCAGGAACCGCTGCACCAGCGAGGCCAGCAGCACCGCGAGCAGCGGCAGCGAGAACCAGAACGTGCTCTGCAGCCAGCGCAGTTGCCGCACGCTGGGCCGTACCGCGACCCGTACGATCTCGCGGGCCGTCAGCATCACGATGAGCGCGATCGCCGCGAGAGCGCCGACGACCGACCACGGCGTCCAGGTGACCTGGGGCCCGATCGGGCCGGGTTCGGCCTTCGGGACCTTGCCGGCGGGCTGCTTGCGCAGTGCGTACATCGTCACGTCGTCGTTGACGAGCACCTTCTTCAGTTCCTGCCGGTCGTCGAGGTTGTGGACGAGCCGCGCATCCCAGGTCGCCGAGTAGCCGATGTCCATCTGGAGATAGACCACCTGACTGCGGTTGATCATCAGATACGAGTTCGGGCCCGCATCCTTGAGCGCCTTGACGAGCCCCGACACCAGCACCGGGTCGGCGGGCGCCAGCGTCGGCACGTACTGCACCTTCTCCATGTCCCGCGCGCCCCACGGCATCGCGGGCGTCACGTTGTCGAGGGTGTCGTTGCTCAGCCACAGCAGCCGCACGGTCGGATCGTCGTGCGCGTACACGTAGTTCATGGCGGTGACCTCGCCGGGTCGGATCCGCTCGAAGGGCTCGTTGCCCCAACGGGCCACCAGGAAGCCGCCCATGAGGATCAGGCCCGCCATGAGGGCGGCGATCGGGGCGAGGCTGACGCGGTCCTTCTCGCGTTCCTTCGCGGTGATGCCGGTGCGCGGGAACAGGGCGAGACCGGCGAGCAGGGCCGCGCCCGGGAGGGCGAACATGAAGACGCGCAGGGCCATTTCGCCGCCGTACGACTGCATGCCGAAGCCCAGGAACGGCACGAAGGTGAGGACGAGCAGCGAGCGTTCGCGGTACTTGTGGTCGCGGCGCCGCCACCAGCCCCAGCAGGCGAAGGCCATCACGCCGCCGGCGAGCAGCACGCGCGCGTAGAGGACGAGTTTGTGACTCGAACTGCCGCCCTGGATACGGCCGGAGACGGAGGTCGACACATTGCTGCCGACGCCGCCGACCCCGCCGAACAGGTCATCGAAGTGCCCCGACCAGTACGGCTCGGCCATGAAACCGACCCAGACGGCCACCAGCACGGCGAACAGGATGGGCAGGCCGCGCAGTTCGGAGCGGCCGACCAGGACGAGCACCGCGAGGACGCCCAGCATCACGAACGGGGTGAGCTGGTGGGCGGGCACCGTCGCGGCGAACAGCCCTATCAGGACCATGAGGAGCACGGACCGCTGGCGCCGGTCGGTCGGCTCGACCTCCGCCTCGCCGGGCCGCCGCTTCGTCCACAGCACGCGCGGCGCCCGGAACCAGACGAGCAGGATCGCCACGAAGGCCAGATAGAGGAGGTACGTGAAGCCCTGCGGGGAGAAGTAGTCCTGGCCCACCCAGCCGCTGAGCACGAAGATCCAGATGCCGGTCCACTTGGCGCGCCAGCCCGCCCGCATGGAGCGCACCAGGAGGAACATCGGTGCGAGGTACAGGAGTTGGATGGCCAGCGGCCACCAGCGGATCACCTCGCTGAGGTCGGTGACACCGCAGGCCTTCGCGACGAACGCGGCGGCTGCGAAGAAGCCGGGCCAGCTCCAGCGCGCGTCCAGGTCGGGCACGGCCGAGCCGGTCCGGTCGATGTAGTCCATGAACCCGAGGTGCTGCCACGCTGTCGCGAACCGCGGCTCGGTCTCGATCACGGCGGGCAGCGCGTGCAGCGACACCACGGTCGCCAGCAGTGTGACGAGCAGCAGCCCCTTGTGCTCGCGTGCCGTCCACAGCAGCGAGGCGAAGACCGTGATCAGCAGGGCGGCTCCGACCAGGGTCGGCAGGGGGAGTACGGAGATCAGTCCGAGCCCGCCCATGCGGTCGAGGTCGGACTCGCCGAGGCCCAGCACGGGCACCCAGTAGAGCAGCAGCGCGGCCGTCAGCAGGCAGCCGAGGACCACACCGGGCCGGGTGGGGTGCCGCAGACGTTCCCGCAGGGACTGCGGAGGCTCGGGTGCGCCGGGCGGCTCCTCCTCCTGCGCGAACTCCCGCACGAACGCCTGTGCGGAGTCCCGTCCGGAGTCCCGTCCGGCTTCCCGCATGGGCTCCTGCGCGGATCCGTGCACGGATGCCAGTACGGACGCCTCGCCGAACGGTGCGTCCACCTCGGGCAGTTCGGCCGGTCCGAGCGACGCCTCGGACCCGGGTTCGCGTTCCTCCACGGGCAGGCCCACCCGCGCCGGCGGCCCGAGCGCCCAGGCCGGCCGGTGGTCGGGCCGGGCCCGGGGCGTCCCGGTGGGCGGGGTCCCGGGGCCCGGGCGGACGTCGGGGCGGCGCTCCTGGTGGTCGAAGTCGACGTGCACGCCGAGCGCGAGGGTGTCCGAGTCGAGGGCCCAGGCGGGCCCCCGCCGCGGCTCGCGGGACTTCGACGCGGGGACCTCGCGCGCCCCCAGGTCGGCGAGGTCCCCGTCGGGGGCCGCGGCCTCGGGCACCGCGGCGGGCGGAGCGGCCCTGACCGTCTTGTAGAGCTTCGGCGCCGCGATCGCGACGATCACCGCGAGGCTGGAGATCTCCGCGACGCCCGCGCCGGTCAGGCCCATGCGGGGCAGCAGCAGCACGGTCAGCCCGAGCACGAGCAGGCACAACAGGCCCTGCAGATAGGCGAGTCCGGAGGTGCGGCTCTGGGCGCGCAGCACCGCGAAGTACGTCTCCATCACGACCCGCAGCAGTGCGCCGACGGCGAACCAGCGCAGCAGGGGTGTGGCCGCGTCGGCGTACCCCTGGCCGAAGACGTGCAGGATGTACGGCGCCCCGAGGAACAGCCCGCCGCACACCGGCAGCATGAGCCGGGCCATCCGTTTGAGCGCCGCCCGGGTGTTGGCGGCGAGCCGGCTCGGATCGTGGGAGCCCTCGACGGTGAGCGAGGCGCCCATGTTGATGGCGAGCAGGTTGACCGTGCCGCCGATCGTGGTGGTGATGTAGAAGTACGCGTTGTCGGTGGAGCTGACCTGCGAGGCGACGATCACCGGGACGAGGTAGACCACGGCGAGTGAGAACAGCGAGCCGGTGTAGTCGCCCGCCAGGAAGCGCCCGATCTCCTTCAGCGTGGGCGGCTTCGCGTGGTCCTCGGTCGCCTTGATGTGCCGGGGGGCCAGTCGGCGGAAGACCAGGATGCCGAGCGGGATCACCGACATGGCGATCGCGGCGACCCAGGACACGAAGACGCCCGTGGTGGGGATCGCGGCGGCCAGGACGACCAGCAGCCCCAGTTTCACCGCGGAGAACACGGTGTTGCCCACCGGTACCCACAGCGCGCTGCGCAGTCCGGTCAGCACCCCGTCCTGGAGGGTGAGCAGCGACCACGCGACGACGGCGAGGATGAAGCCGAGGCCGTTGAGCGGCCCGTGCAGGAAGCGGTACGACGGCCCCCACGCGTCCAGGGTGAGCAGGAAGACCACGGCGGCCAGCGCCACGACCACCGAACTGCCCGCGTACGTACGGAGGATGAGCCGTGCGGTGTGGCGGCCCGCGACCGGGATGAAGCGGGCCAGGGCGCCCGTCAGGGTGACCGCGGTCAGGCCCGCGAGGAGCTTCATCGCGGCGATCGCGGCGGAGCCCTGTCCGACCGCGTCCTCGGAGTAGTAGCGCGCGGCGATCAGCCAGTACCCGAGCCCGAGCACCGCGGAGATGCCGGTGTTGAGCATCAGCGCGTACGCGTTGCGGAACAGCTGGTTGCCGCCCCCCGCGCCCTTGCCCCGGCCGGGCAGCCGGAGACGGCGCCCGGACTGCTGCTCGGGCGCCTCGGGCGCGGGCGACTTCGCCTGGGTTGTGGTCGTGTCAGACACGGGAACGGATGGCCTTCCGGCGGACCTGTCGTGCTCTTCGGATCAACGCGTACCCCTTGGTGAGGACGCGGTCCCTGGCGAAGTTGCGGGCGATCGCACGGCCTTCGACCAGCCGCTCGAACTCTTCGATACCGGTCGTACGGCGCACGGTGACCCGTTGCAGGGCGTACGGGCCCTGACGGCGGCGTGCCAGGCCGTTGCCGACGGCGAGCGACTGGGCGAAGCCCGCCTCGCGCACCGTGCGGCGCACCCGGCGGCTGGAATAGCCGTACGGGTACGCGAACGAGACGGGGCGGGTGCCCAGTTCGTCGGCGATGATCTCCTTGCAGCGCAGCAGCTCGAAGCGGAGCGCGTCGTCGTCGAGCTGGTCGAGCTGCGGGTGCGTGTGGCTGTGCCCGCCGATCTCTACCTGCGCGGCGGCGAGTTCGCGCACCTGGTCCCAGTCGAGCATGGTGTCGAGGCCGCCGCCGGTGTCGTACGCGCCGCGCAGCCAGCCCGTCGAGACGAAGAGCGTGGCGGCGAAGCCGTGCCCCGCGAGCACGGGCAACGCGTGCCGGTGCACGCCCTCGTAGCCGTCGTCGAAGGTGATGAGGACGGGGCGCGGCGGCAGCGGTTCGCCCGACCGCCAACTCGCCGCCAGCCGAGCCGTGTTCACCGGCGTGAACCCCTGGTCGGCGAGCAGAGCCAACTGCTCCGCGAACGCCTCGGGCGCGACGGACAGGGTCCGGGTGGCGTCGCTCGGCTCGGTCGCCACCGAGTGGTACATGAGGATGGGCACGGGGGCGTTCATCGGCCACCCCCGTACAGGATGCGCATGCTCATGCAGCAGCCCCCTCGCCGTCCGGAGCCTCCTCGATCCCGACGACTGAGAACGTGGCGCCACCCCTGCGTGCCCGGACGCTCCCGAGTACGTACCCGCCCGCCGCCGTCAGCACTCCGGCGACGATGGCACCCGCGCGGCCCGCGCCGCCCGGACGCGTTCCACGGGCCACGAGCGCGTCGCGCATCCCCCGGACCACTCCGGCGGGCAGGACGCGGGTGGTGTAGCGGCGCTCCGACTCAAGTCCCTTGTCCGCGCCGACACTTCGGGCGACCAGTGCCTTGGACAGGCCCTCGGCGTACGCGCGCGTGCGGAAGTACCCGAAGTGCTCGCGCGCCTCGGGCACCCGGTGGTGGATCACCGCCCGGTCGTCGATCAGCAGGACCGCGTCGGGTCTGGCGCGGGTGAGGCGGATGCACAGCTCCGTCTCCTCGCAGCCCAGCGGACGCTTGTCGCCGTCGCGCCCGATGCCCGTCGCGAAGCCGCCGGCCGCGTCGAACGCCGTACGGCGGAAGGAGGCGTTGCCGCCCAGGACGTTGCGCACCCGGACGCGGCCCGGCGGCAGTCCCTTGTAGGTGCAGCCCACCACCCAGTCGAACTCCTCGGGGAACCATGCCGGGCGGCGGCCCGACGCCCAGATCGGCATCGTACGGCCGCCGACGGCCATCACCCGCGGATCCGCGTACCCCTCGGCGAAGTGCCGCAGCCAGTCGCGCTCGGCGACGGCGTCGTCGTCGAGGAACGCGATGATCTCGCCGCGCGCGGCCGCGATGCCGGTGTTGCGGCCCGCGGACAGGCCGCGCGGGCCCGCGTTGGCGAGGACCCGTACGTCCCCGGCTTCCTTGTACTCCCTGGTCAGCCGGTCCAGGAGCGCCGCGTTGTGGTCCACGAGCAGCAGTGTCTCCAGGGCGGGCAGGGACTGCGCCCGCACCGAGGCGACCGCCGCGAGGATGTCCTCCCAGCGGTCCTCGGTGTAGACGCAGATCACCACCGAGATGTCCGGCTCGCTCAAGACATCTCTCCCCGGCCCGAGTTGAGCGCCACCGCGTGCGGCCTGCGCCGCAGCGCACGCCGGTTGGAGCGCTCCTTGAGGATCACCTTGAGCACCCGGAACCCGTCCCGCACGGCGCGCAGGTTGCTGGTGCCGTGGATGCGGAGGTACTCGTGGCTGGGTATCTCCTGCACCTTGAGGCCGGCCTTGACCACCCGGATGTTCATCAGGGTCTCGACCTCGAAGCCGGTGCAGTCGAGGTCGATCTTGTCGAGGCAGTGCCGCCAGAACGCGTTGTATCCGTAGCAGAGGTCGGTGTAGCGGGCGCCGAACTTGGCGTTGACGACCGCGCACAGCACGTGGTTGCCGAGTTTGCGGATCGGCGTCATGTCGGAGGTGCCGCCGCCGTTTGCGAACCGCGACCCCTTCGCGAAGTCCGCCCCGGACACCAGTGCGGACACATACGACACGATCTCGTTGCCGTCGGCCGAGCCGTCCGCGTCGACCATCACGATGATGTCGCCGCTGCAGGCCTCGAATCCGGTGATCAGGGCATCCCCCTTGCCCTTGCCGCGCTGTTCGACGACCTTGACGTCCGGCCACAGCCCACGTGCCACTTCGACGGTGTCGTCGGTGGAATTGCCGTCGACCAGCACCACTTCGTGAATCCAGTCAGGAAGGGTCTTGAAGACGTAGGGAAGATTCTCGGCCTCATTCATGGCGGGAATCACGACGCTCACCGGAGGCGCAATGGCCAGGTGAGAGGAGATGGGCCGGTACTTGGCGGCCATTAACGGATCTTGACCCGGGATCGCCGGTCGCAGAAATGAACTCATGAGTCTGGTCCCTCTCGTCCGGTGGACCGCCCGCCCCTGGGCGGTCCGGCTTTTAGTCCGGTTCGAAAGGGGGGTTCTCACTTACGGCATGACGAATTCGATCTCCGTGCATGCCGGGTGAGCTGGCAAAGCTGGCCGACCACTGAAGTCGGTAGTCGGTCGCGCGGCACGACTCGGCACAGGTGTGGTCACCGAGCACGGCACCCCCCTACCGCGCCCCGCGCCGGGATCCATCGCGGTCCTTGAGCCCTCCCCATGAGCCGCTTGATGATGGACCGATGCGGGTGAGATGTACGACGGTATTGACGATTGTGTGCGTATGGCAAGACCTGGAACGTGGCCTCACGTTTTTGTTGTTTTGGCTGTTACCTAACCCCTCGAACGGATTTTCCCCATCCGTTTGAGGGCGACCAGAAAAAGAATCAAGGAACTGATCACGGTCACCGCCGCGATACCGCCGTGCACCGACCAGCGGTGAACTGCCAGCATTCCCTGGGCGACCAGGAGGTCGACCGCAATCGCTCCCGCGACGGACGCGACGGTGCGGCCCCACGGTTCGAGCCCGTGCAGCGCCGCCCAGACGGCGGCTCCCGGCGCGGCGATCAGGAAGAACAGCGTGAAGGGGCCGCGCAGGGGTGAGTCCACGTCGGTGAGTGCGAGGACCGCACCGACTCCCGCAACAGCCACCGCCACGCCGGCGAGCAACGGAAGCAGGTCCCTCCCCGGACCCTGTCCCGACCGCTCGTCACCGTCTGATGGCGAGTTGATGCCTATCGTCTGCATTGGCGACTTTGCCCCCTGAAGCGCCGGATGCCGGGCTTCAATGTCGCGCAGCGGGCGGGGGGTCGTCAAGGTGAACGAGCGGCGGGGGTTTCGTCAAGGGGCCGAAAGTCTTGGCATGGACACTTCCTGTCAACACGCGTAGCTGCTACGACGGTTGTGGCAGAGATCCTGCTAAAGGGAGGTTCCATGAGACGTTCCCGATTTACGGCATACGTGACCTCGCTCCTCCTCGCCATCGGCGTCGCCCTCACCGGGGCGGCGACGGCGCAGGCGTCCCAACTGGCCGCAGGTACCGGCTATGTGGCCCTCGGCGACTCCTACTCCTCCGGTGTCGGATCCGGCAGCTACATCAGCTCCAGCGGTGACTGCAAGCGCAGCACGAAGGCCTATCCGTACCTGTGGCAGGCCGCGCATTCACCCTCGTCGTTCAGTTTTCTGGCCTGTTCGGGCGCCCGTACGGGTGATGTCATGAGCAGCCAGCTCGGCACCCTCAGCTCCTCGACCGGCCTCGTCTCGATCACCATCGGCGGCAACGACGCGGGCTTCTCGGACGTCATGACGACGTGCGTACTCCAGTCCGAGAGCTCCTGTCTGTCCCGGATCGCCACGGCCAAGGCGTACGTCGACTCGACGCTGCCCGGCCAACTCGACACCGTCTACTCGGCGATCAGTTCGAGGGCCCCCTCGGCCCATGTCGTCGTCCTCGGCTACCCCCGCTTCTACAAGCTGGGCGGCAGCTGCCTCACCGGTCTCTCCGACACGAAGCGGGCCGCGATCAACGGCGCCGCCGACTACCTGGACAGCGCGATCGCCAAGAAGGCCGCCGGCCACGGCTTCACCTTCGGCGATGTCAGGAGCACCTTCACCGGCCACGAGATCTGCTCCGGCGACTCCTGGCTGCACAGCCTGGAATGGCTGAACATCGGCGAGTCGTACCACCCCACCGCGGCCGGCCAGTCCGGCGGCTTCCTGCCGGTCCTCACCGGCTCGGCCTGACCACCCGGCTCAGCCGGAATTCCCCTGTGTCGAAGGGGATGAGGAGGTGGATGCGGAGGCCCCGCCCGTCGGGGTCTCCGTCTCGCAGGTCACCGAGAACGGCACCGAGTCGGACGTCGCGTGCAGCGGACTGCGCACCTCCACGCTGATCTCGTTGTTGTACGTCCCACCCGCGTCGTACGTCGTCACGATCACCGTCTTCTGCTGCGTCTTGGCGCCGCCCGCGGGGAACGAGAGGGTCTTCCAGCCCGGGTCGGACACCTCGCCGGTCTTCGTCACCCAGCGGTAGTCGACGTCCACCGGGACGCGGCCCACCGTGAACGTCGCCGTGAAGGTGGGCGCCTGCGCGTCGGGCGGCGGGCAACTGCCGGAGTAGTCGGTGTGTGAGCCGGTCACCCTGACCGACACGGACTGCTCGGGCTGTGCCGTCGTGGCGCTGCTGCTGGGCGAGCTGCTGGACGGTCCGGCACTGCCCGACTGCGGACTGCTCTGCGTGCTACTGTTCCCGCCGCTCGAACTCCCGGCACTCCCACTTTCCTTGGTGCTTCCGTTGTTGTGGGAGCCTCCGCCGTCGTTCCCGTTCAGCAGTGCGTACGTCAGCCCGCCGATCGCCAGGGCGAGGGCGGCGAGGCCCGCGATCAGCACGACGGCGGCTCGCCGGTTGCGTTGCGGCTCCGCCGTGGTCGTCGTGGAGGACCCCGCGGCCCGGGCCGGGACGGTGGGCGCGGGGGAGGGGAGCGGTGCGGTCGGCGGCTCCGCCGGGAAGGCGTGTACCGCCGGCGGGTAGGGGGTCACCGGCGGGGTGTCCGCGCGGGGTGTGCCGCCCGCGCCGACGATCCGCAGGTCCTGCTCGGCCTGTTCGGCGGAGATGCGCTGTGCCGGATCCTTGCGCAGCAGCCCCTCGATGACCGGGGCGAGCGGACCCGCCCGGTACGGCGGCGGCAACTCCTCGTCGACGATCGCCCGCAGGGTGCTGAGCGGGGTGTTCTGCCGGAACGGCGAGTTGCCCTCGACCGCCGCGTACAGCATCACGCCGAGCGACCACAGATCGGACTCGGGCCCCGGCGTGCGCCCCAACGCCCGTTCGGGTGCGAGGAATTCGGGCGAGCCGATGACCTCGCCGGTCATGGTCAGCGCGGAGCTGCCCTCGACCATCGCGATCCCGAAGTCGGTCAGCACGACCCGGCCGTCGTTCGAGATCAGCACATTGGCCGGTTTCACGTCGCGGTGCAGGACGCCGGCCTCGTGGGCGGCGCGCAGGGCGGACAGCACTTCGGCGCCGATGTGCGCGGCGCGCTGCGGGCTGATCGGGCCCTCCGCGTCCAGGACGTCGGAGAGGGCCAGACCGCGGACCAGCTCCATCACGATCCAGGGGCGGCCGTCCTCATTCGCCACGTCGTACACCGTCACCACGTTGCGGTTCGAGACCCGCGCCGCGGCCCAGGCCTCCCGCTCCAGGCGGGCGTACATCCGCTGGACCTCGCTGTCCGGGATTCCGGCGGGCGCGCGCACCTCCTTGACGGCGACCTCGCGGTGCAGCACTTCGTCGCGGGCGCGCCACACGGTCCCCATGCCGCCCTCGCCCAAGGGGGACAGAAGCCGGTAGCGCCCCGCGATCACACGTTCACTGCCCGGTGCTTCGGACACGGGCTCCCTCTCTTCGCATCCGCATGCGCATCCGCGCGAAATTCTCCACTCCGCGTGATTTCTCCCCAAAAGTAGCTCAGCCGAGTGCGGATGCCGCCCCCCTGAACACCAATCCAGCCCCAAGAGCTACGACGACGAACGCGGATCCCAGCGGTGCGGCCCTGCGCATCAGCGCCGCCGCGGGGCCGCCCGTCCAGCGAGGCCGCTTCGCCATCAGCCGGGTCATCCCGCCGCCGAGCCTGACCACGGCGAACCCGGCCGCCGTGAGCGTGAGGGCGAGCCCGACGCCGTACGCGAGGACGAGCAGGAAGCCGAACCATGCCTGCCCGAGCGCCGCGGCGCCCACGAGCACGACGACGGCGGAGGGGCTCGGCACGAGTCCGCCGGCGAAGCCGAGCAGGATCGTGCCGCGGATGGTGGGGGCGGTGGGGTGGGTGTGGGTGACGCCGCCGTGGGAGTGCGTGTGGCCGTGCTCGTGGGTGTGGGTGTGGTCGTCCTCGTGATGGTGGTCGTGACCGTGGGGGTGTTCGTGCGGGTGCTTGTGTCCGTGCGCGTGTTCGCGGTTTCGCCAGGCGCGGCGTACGAGGGATGCGCCGGCCAGGGTGACGAGGAGGCCGCTCGCGAGGCCCAGCCAGGCGATCACGGAGGGCGCCGCCGCCGAGCCGGCCGTGACGAGCAGGCCCAGCGCGACCACACCGAGGGTGTGCGTGATCGTCACCGAGGCGGCCAGCGGCAGGACGTCGCGCAGACCGGCCCGACCGCCGCGGGCGGCGGCCGTCGCCGCCATCAGCGTCTTGCCGTGGCCCGGCGCGAGCGCATGCATCGCGCCGAGGCCGATCGCGATCACCAGGGCCAGCGCGGCGAAGCCGAGCGTGAGGTCGTGCCGGGCCACCAGGTTGTCCAGCGCGCGCGTCCAGCGGTCGGCGCCGCGGGGGAGCACGGAGGCGGCAGGCGCGTCCGCGTGCGCCTCGACGAGCGCCGGACCGCCGGGGCGCACCCGCAGGGACGCGGACGAGGTGTCCGCGGGGGAGGAGAGCAACTCCTTGGGATAGCTGGTGAGTTCGTGCGACACCGAGTTCTTCGGTACGTCGGACTTCGTGAGCGTCATGCGGTCGCCGCGTGCGGTGATCTCCCGCCAGCCGGGACCGGTCGACGCCCCCGCGCTGTGGAAGCCCACGGAAACGGTGTCCCCTTCGGGGAGCGGCGTCTTCAGCGCGCACTCCACCCGAAGAGTGTCGAGGCCGGCCTGACCAGGCCGCACGCGGGCGCGGCTCGACTCGACGGTGAGCGCGACCCGGCGTCCGGCCACGGTGACCTTGCTGGCGACCGCGGCCGTCTCGCACCGCTGCCGGGCCCAGGTGCTCATGCCCCGCTCTTCGATGGCGGGCTTGGCCTGTGTCGCCGGGATCTCCGCGAGGTCCTCGACGTGTGCGATGCGCAGTTCGCCGGGGGCGACGACCAGGCCGTCGTAGCGGTTGACGGTGAAGTTGCCGAGCGGGTGGGCGCTGGCGGCGCCCGACGGCACGAGGACGAGGGCGCAGGCCGCCGTGAGGACGGCCGCGCAGGACGCGAAGAGGCGACGGGGGTTCACTCTGCGGCCTCCAGAGCCTTACGGGCCTCGAGGGCGCCCAGCGGTGAGAAGCCGGGGTTCAGCTTCAGTGCAGCCTTCAGGGAGTCGTGGGCGTCCTTCCGGTGGCCGGTGGCGCGCTCGATCATGCCGCGGTGGTAGAGGAAGGCCGCGTTGCGGTAGCCGGTGGCCGTGGCGCGGCGGGCGTACGGAAGGGCTTCCGCGTCCCGTCCGTTGACGTGCAGCGCCCAGGCGAGGGCGTCCGCGGTGTGCACGGTGTGGCGGCGGGCCCATTCGGCGCGGGCCGCGGTGAGCGCGGCCTTGCGGTCGCCGTGGTCGGCGGCGGCGAGGGCCGTGTCGAGGTCGGCGTTGACGCCGTTGGCGCGGGCCAGCGCGATCCAGGCGTCGACCAGGGCGTACTGTTCGCGGGCCTTTCGGGCGTCGCCCTTGCCGCCGCGCGCCTCGTACAACTCGCCCAGTTCGACAAGGGGTTGCGGCAGCGGAAAGCGGGCCACGACGTTCTCCATGGCGCGGATCGCCCCGGCGCGGTCGCCCTGCGCGGCCTGCGCGCGCGCCCGGCCCTCCAGCGCCGGAAGGTACGCGTCGTCGGCGGCCAGCGCCCGTGCGTAGTACGTCAGCGCGCTGCCGTACTCACCCTGGTTCCAGGCGAGTTGACCGAGCGCCGACGCCACGTACGCGACATCACCGCGCGAAGTCGCCGTGGACAGGGCCTGCTTCAGAACGCGTTGGGCGGTCTTCACATCGCCGCGCAGTTCGTGCACGTAGGCGTAGCGCGTGAAGACCGGTACGCCGGGGCGGCGGCTGTCGGCCTCGTCTGCGGCCTTCGACGCCTCGTCGTAGCGGCCGAGTTCGACCAGGGCGTCGATACGGGAGGACAGGGCGCGCTCGTTGTACGGGTTCTGGGCGAGTTCGTCGTCGGCGTACTTCAGCGCCTCGGCGAACCGGTGCCGGGCGGCGGCGAGGGCCGCGCGTCCCGCGAGCGCCGCGTCGTTGTCCGGCCGCAGCTTCAGCGAGCGGTCCAGCGCGCGCTGCGCCTGCGGGTAGCGTGCGGGATCTCCCTTCGTGCGCGCCTGCTCCACATAAGCGAGCCCGAGAGTCGCCCACGAGCCGAAGTCCTGCGGCTGGGCGCGCAGATGAGCTTGCAGCGAGCTGATGCTCGCGTCGAGGCTGCCGCTCGCGAGCAGTTCCGGCGACAGCCCCGAGGGCGCAGCCGCCACGGCCGCCGTCCCGCCGTCCCGGGCGGCCCCCAACGCGATGGACCCCCCGGTGAACGCAAGGGCCAGCAAGGCCGCACACCCGGCAAGCTGAGCCACCCGCCAACGCCGCCCGGCAGCTGCTACGCGCCGGACGGCGACGATCCGCTCATCGGCGCCCGGGGCGCGCCCACCGCCTGCGGCGTCGCGGTCGGGCTCCGCCTCGGTGGAAGGTGTCGCGTCTGCTTCGGCAGGGGGTGCGGCCTTGCTGCCGGCTGCCGCCTCGGCGTGGACCGCCGTTTCGCCGGCGGTTGCCGCGTCAGCGAGGGGTGTCGCCTCGCTGTTGGCGGCTGCCGTCTCGACGCGGGCCGCCGCGTCATCGTCTGCTTCCGACCCACCGTCGGCGCCCCCCTCGGCAAGGCCCGTCGCCAAGACGCCGGCCCCCGCTTCGGCAGCCGCCCCCGTCTCACCGTCGGTCCGCCCAGGCACTTCCCCCGCACGGGCCGCCGGGCGGCCGGTCGGGGCGTCACCGGGGTCGGTTGTCGGCGCGCTGTTGTTCTTACGCGGGGACATGCCCTCTCCTCAAAGTCCTTGGTCGGAACGGTTGTCGGGGGTGGAGCGGCGCGGCCCGCGCCGTGGGGGATGAGTAGGTGCGGGCCGCGCCAGTCGGTGGTGGGGATCAGTACGCGCGGGTCCGCATGCGGCGCCACCACATCAGGCCGGAGCCGACGAGGAGGATTCCGGCCGCGCCGGAGCCCGCCGAGAGGGCGATCAGCGTGGTGTCGCCGGAACCGCCCGAGGCGCCCGCGGGCTGGAGCGCGTCGCCGAGCTGGTTGCGTACGTCGGTGCCGCTGGTCGTGCCCTTGGCGAGCGCGCCGCGCGAGCCCGAGGTCGGCTCGGCCACGTACGGGAAGTAGTTCTCGAACTTCTTGTCGTTCTTGTCGACCGCGTCGCCCAAGTCGTTCTTGGACCCGACGAGTTCACCCTCGACGACCTGGAGCGAGGCGTCGATCACGTCGTCGGTGAGCCGGCGCCCGTTCGGGAAGCCCGCGTTGTCGCCGTCGAGCACACCGAGCCGCTTGGGATGCATGGCCGGCTTGATCGAGGTGTTGAGCCGCAGCTCCTCCGCCGGACGGACGTTGGGCGGCTGGTTGAGGCCCTTCACGCCCTTCAGGAACACGTCGACGAGGTCGTTGCGCGGCTCGGCGGGCGCCTTGATCTTGTAGATCGCCTCGATGAGCTTGGGCAGTTCGGGGTTGGTCACGTTCTTGAGGAACTGCGCGTCGTACCAGGGCGCGGACGCGTTGAACTTGTCCTTGTCCTTCTGCGGGTTGACGACCTCGTTGACCAGCGGGTTGCCCAGCCGGGAGACCTGCGTCCAGTAGCCGCGCGCGTCCTTGCGCTGCGTGGTGGACCAGATCCCCACGATCGGCTGCCCGGCCGACTCGCGGATCATGTCGTTGGGGACCTGCAGGGCTATGGAGTTGACGTTGTAGCCCTTGAGCGTGTCCCGCCCGACCTCCGTCAGGTTCCCGCCGTACAGCAGGTCGAAGACGCGCAGGTCCAGGAAGAACGGGTCGTCGGCCTGGCCGGCGAACGTGGTGGACCCGCCCGGCAGCTTGTACACGGCCTGGTCGCGCAGCTTGCCGTAGTTCGGCATCGAGGCCTTGCCGACGTTCGACGGAGCCACCGGCACGTCGTCCGCGACCTTGGTCTTGGAGACCACCTTCTGGTTGTGCAGTCGCAGCAGGTCGATGTCATACGTCTGCGTGATGTTGAGGTCGGGATCGTCGAGGCTGTCGACCGGACCCGTGTTGTAGAGGAACGTGTCCCCGTTCTTGCGGTGCGTCTTGAAGGTGTACCGGTACACCAGCTCGCCCTGCGCGTCACCGTTGTTGTCGATGTGCAGGTCGTACTGGGCGTCGTCCGCGAACGTGAAGAAGTTCGGTCCGCCGGCCGGGTCCTCGAAGGGGATCCAGTTCGCCACGATCGTCGTCGTGTCGGGCTTGTCCGGGCTCACGAACGCGTACACGTCCGTGTTGTCGTACTGCGGCTGCCCCGAGATGAGCGGGGCCTCGCGGTGGCTGGAGGCGGTGGCCGCCCCCGGTTCCAGCGCGGTCACGCCGGCGGCTGCGAGCCCCCCGGCGGCCAGCGCACCACAGACGAGTGTCGCGATGCTCCTGCGTCGCGAGCCACTCCTGAAGATAGGTGTCATGCCGTCCGTCCTCACGTCCCAATTGCCTGACGCAACGCCATTCGGAGCGCCCGCCGGGGTGGATTGGTCGAATCTCAAACGTTCTTACGTCGGCTTTCGAATCTTGTTTCACCGGCGGCGACACATGTTGCGTGAACCTTCTTGCCGAGGCGGCCGGTTGGTCCCCCGCGGACCCGCGTTTTCGCCCCGCTGATCCGTAACCCCATCCGAAGGCGCACTCGCTGCGAATACCTGGGTGACCGAGGGGACGGGCCGCGCGCGGCCGGAGAGGGGGAGCGGGTGGAGGCGGACGAACTTCTGGTGCTCGTGGCCGGAGGCGACCAGAAGGCATTCGAGGAGCTGTACGGACTGGTGTCCGGGCCGGTGTTCGGACTCGTACGCCGCGTGGTGCGGGACGCGGCCCAGTCGGAGGAGGTGGCCCAGGAGGTGCTCCTCGAACTGTGGCGCTCCGCCGCCCGGTTCGACCCCGGCCGCGGCAGCGCCCTCTCCTGGGTCCTCACCCTCGCGCACCGGCGCGCCGTAGACCGGGTGCGCAGCGCCCGCGCGGCCACCGAGCGCGAGCAGCGCGAGGGTCGGCGCGCCCATCACCCCGCCTTCGACCAGGTCGCGGAGGAGGTCGAGGCGGGGCTCGAACGCGAATGGGTCCGCCGCTGCCTGGACCGCCTGACGGCACTGCAACGGCAGTCCGTCACCCTCGCCTACTACGACGGCTACACGTACCGTGAAGTGGCCGAACGGCTCTCCCTGCCGCTCGGCACCGTGAAGACCCGGATGCGGGACGGACTCACGCGGCTGCGCGAATGCCTGGGAGGAGTCGCATGAGCGTGCTCGACCGACTGCTGGGCCGCGACCCGCACTCGCTGGCCGCCCCGTACGCGCTGGACGCCCTGGAACCCGACGAGCGGCGCCGCTTCGAGCGGCACCTGCGTCGCTGTACGCGCTGCTCGGCCGAGGTGCGCGCCCTCGCCGAGGACGCCGTGCGCCTTGCGTGGTCCACTGCGGCCCCGCCCCCGCCGGCCCTGCGCGACCGCGTCCTGACCGCCGTACGCACCACTCCGCAGGAGGCCACGAACCGGGACGGCGAACTCCTCGTACGCGGCGCCGGGCAACCGCCGCGCGCGCGAGGGGAGCGGCAGCCCCCGCGGGCGCGTGCCCCCCGCTTCCGCCCGCTGCTCGCCCCGCTCGCCACCGCCACGGCCGCCGCCGCGCTCGTCGTGGCCTCGCTCTTCGCCGTCCAGGCGACGCAGATCCAGGACACCCTGGACCAGGAGCGGGCCCAGGCACGTGAGATCGCACACGTTCTCGCGGCGCCCGACGCCCGTGCGACCAGCGCCCGGGACGCCGAGGGGCACGGCGTCGCCGTCGTCGCCTCCGCGTCCGAGCGGCGCGCCGTCGTGACACCGAGCGGGCTCGGCACCCCCGCCGGGGGGCGCGTGCACCAGCTGTGGCTCATGCGCCCCCACGTGCAACCACGCTCCCTCGGGCTCTTCGAGGGCGACACGCCCTTGGTCACCGGGGGCCTGAACACTGACGCCAAGTCACTCGCTGTGACCGTCGAGCCGCCTGGCGGCTCGCACCAGCCCACCACTGCACCAATTGCCCAAGTCGACCTGAAATCAGTTGGATTCGGAGAGTAATCGTCAACACCCTTACAGGGAAGGTGAATCCTGTGACCGCGATACACGAGTGCCACGAGGGAGCGATAGGGTTAGCCTGCCCGGGCCGGGTGACTCGTACGGGTGGGGAGTGACATGGAACAGATAACAGTGCGCAGCAGGGCACGGGTCCCTGCGATCACCTGCGGGAGCAGTGCGACCAGTTCGCGCCTCGACCGCCATCTCTCGGTGCTGGGCGGCCCCGCCCTCCCGCAGCGCGAGACGGCCGAGGCGACGTTGCTGATGCGTGAGCTCACCGCGCGTGACACCGCGCGCGACGGCACCAGCAGGGGTGCACGAGTGAGGCGGGTCTCGCTCTTCGCACCGCTGAAGCGGCTGCGCCGTACGCTCTTCGGCGGCCACTGAGCAGCGCGGTCAGGCGGTTTCCTGACCCGCGCTCAGGCGGCCCACCGCCACGGCGCGGTGCTGCCGTGGCCGCACCCGACATTCCCCCATGCCCACAGTGCCGCCGCCCCGGTGAGCTCCCCCGGCCGGGACGCGGCTTTGTGCTGAACACTGCTCCGCACGCCAACTCCGGCTCACCCACCACCCGTTGAGGAAGCTCCCCGGCGTGCGGACAGCTGCCGATGCTCAGCGTCCGCCGTGCGCGTACCGGCGGACGGCGAGCGGCAGGAACACCGCGATGAGCACGGCGCACCAGGCGAGCGATCCGGCGACGGGATGTGCCACCGGCCAGGCGGCCCCGTCGGGGATCGGCGCGTTGCCGAACAGGTCGCGCAGCGCCGTCGTCACCGCGCTGATCGGATTCCACTCGGCCACCGTGCGCAGCCAGCCCGGCAGGTTGTCCGTGGGGATGTACGCGTTCGACAGCAGCGGCAGCATGAACGTGGCGCTGCCCAGCTGCCCGGCCGCCTCCTCGCTCCCCGAGGCGAGCCCCAGCAGGATGCCGACCCACGTCATGGCGAACCGGAAGAGCAGCAGCAGACCGACCGCGCCGGCCGCTTCGAGCGCGGACCCCTCGATCCGCCAGCCCACCGCGAGCCCGACCAGCAGCAGCGGGACGGTTCCCGCGGCGGTCACCACCAGATCCGCGACCGCCTGCCCCAGCGGTACGGCGGCCCGGCTCATCGGCAGCGTACGGAACCGGTCCATCACGCCCCGGTGCGAGTCCTGGGCGGCCTGGAACATCCCGGTCATGATCCCGTTGGCCGCGGTCGCCACCAGCAGGCCCGGCACCAGGAACGCGCGGTACTCCCCGCCCGGCATCGCGAGCGCACTGCCGAAGACGTAGCCGAAGAACAGCAGCATCGTGATCGGCATGGTCTGGGTGAGGATGACCAGCCCGGGGTTGTGCCGTATCCGCTGGAGGTGACGGCCCAGCATCGCGGTGCCGTCGTACGCCAACGTGCTCATGCCACCAGCTCCTTGTGGTCGTTCGGGTTGTCGTTTCGTCCGTCGGCCGAGCCGCCCGTCAGGCGCAGAAAGACGTCGTCGAGCGTCGGCGGCCGCAGGCTCGCGTCGAGCAACGGCACCCCGGCGGCGTCGAGTTCGCGCACCAGCCGGGGCAGCGTCAACGTCGAGTCGGTGGTGATCGCGCCCACGGCATGCCGATCGGTGGCGAAGTCGGGTACGGAGCCGGTGAGTTGGTCCAGGACTGCCGCCGCGCCGGGCAGGGCGTCCGCGTGGGCGACGACCACCTCGGCATACGAGCCGATGAGCGCCTTGAGTTCGTCGGGCGAACCCGTGTGCGCGACCCTGCCCCGGTCCATCAGGGCGATGGTGTCGGCCAGTTGGTCGGCCTCCTCCAGGTACTGCGTGGTGAGCAGTACGGTCGTGCCGTCGTCCTTGAGTGCGCGCACCGCCTCCCAGATCTGGTTGCGGCTCGCCGGATCGAGCCCGGTGGTCGGCTCGTCCAGGAAGAGCACGGCGGGGCGGCGGATCAGGCTCGCCGCCAGGTCCAGGCGGCGCCGCATGCCGCCCGAGTAGGTGGACGCGGGCCGGTCGGCCGCCTCGCCCAGACCGAACCGGTCGAGCAGCTCACCCGCCCGCGCCGCGGTGTCCCGGACGCGATGCAGCTTCGCGAACAGCCGCAGGTTCTCCCGCCCGGTGAGGTCGCCGTCGACGGAGGCGTACTGGCCGGTGACCCCGATCGCGCCGCGCACGGCGCGGGCCTCCCGCACCAGGTCGTGTCCGGCGACACGCGCGGACCCCGCGTCGGGCCTCAGCAGCGTGGCGAGCAGCCGTACCGCCGTCGTCTTGCCCGCGCCGTTCGGCCCGAGCACTCCGCAGACCGTGCCTTCGGCCACGGCCAGGTCCAGTCCGCTCAGGGCACGCACGGTGCCGAAGCTCTTCTCCAGACCCTCACTAAGTACAGCGTACGTAGTAGTCATGGCTCGACCATAGCGCACTACGTACGGTGTACGTAACTAGGATGGTCGCGAGGTGATCGACGAATGGCAGGGCGCAAGGCCGTACCCGAAGTGATCTGGGCCCGTCCCGAGCGGGCGGGCCGTGGCCCGCGGCCCGCGTTCAGCCGCACGGACATCGCGGCCGCCGCGGTGCGCATCGCGGACGCGCAGGGGCTCGAAGGGGTCTCCATGCGGCACATCGCGGCCGAGCTGGGCTGCGGCACGATGTCGCTCTACAACTACGTGCCGCGCAAGGAGGACCTGTACGAGCTGATGATCGACGCCATCGGCGCCGAGCACGTCATCGAGGAGCCCTCCGGCGACTGGCGCGCCGACATCCTCCGCAACGCCCACGAGACGCGCGCCATCATGCGCCGCCACACCTGGGTGCCGCGTCTGATGTCGGGGGTGTACGGCTTCAGCCCCAACAGCCTGCGCTACCTGGAGCACTGCCTGGCCTGCCTCGAACCGCTCGCCGTGCCCGCCGGCGTCAAGATGGAGCTGATCGCGCTGATCAACGGTGTCGTGACGACGTACACCGCCAACGAGATCGCCACCGCCGAGCGCACCCGTTCCATGCCCTGGTCCGAGGAGGAGGAGAACGCGGTCCGTTTCGCCTACCTGGGCAGCCAGGTGGCCACCGGCGCCTATCCGCGGCTGGCCGCGGCCTTCATGGAGAGCAGCGGACCGATCGACCTGGAGGCGGTGTTCGAGCGGGCGCTCGCGCGCGTCCTGGACGGTTTCGACCCGGAGGTCTGAGGCGTGATCCGTGACCAGCAGGCTCAGATCAGCGCGAACTGGCCCTCCGGGCCCTCCTCGTGGTGATCGAGCACGGACGCCGGCCTGCGCGCCGCGTCCGGCACCGGCAGCACCCCCGCCGCGCGCAGTTCGGCCGCACCGACCGGCGTGTCCGCCACGGTCGCCTCGGCCAACTCGGCCTGCTGCGGCCGTAGTTCCGCGAGCAGAGCGAGCACCGTCACGAGTTCCAGCAGCTCGGACGTCCAGACCTGCGGCCAGGTGACGGGCCGTACCGCCTCCAGGGTTCCCGCCTCGGGTCCTGCGGTCCTGGCCGCGAACCACTGCTCCAGGACGCGCACGCCGCCCACCTCGAAGTCCCAGACCTCCGGCGGCACCGGGGAGATCAAACCCTCGTCGAGGTGCAGGGTCTCGTCGTCGCGGTCGTAGTGCACGTCGAGCGGTCGCGCGGGAAGCGGGGCGCGGACGTACGGGCGACGGCCCCCGGGAAGCTTGGGGCGTTCGCCCTCGCGGCGCATCAACCACAGCATCCTGCGGCCCAGTTCGACGCCGCGCGCCCATACGTCGGCGTCGGCGGTCAGGGGGACCGTGCAGCCGCCGCGGCCCGCACGCGCCACCGTCACCGTCCAGGCGAGTACGTCGAGGGGGTCGGGGCCGGGGGAGTGGCCCAGCCGGCTTCCCAGGTGCTCCAACAGGCCCGGCGCCAGGTTCGGTTCGAGGCCGCCCGGGCGCCGGTAGAGGGGCCGCACCCGGCCGCCGCGACCGGCGCTCAGCGGTAGAACGGAGCAGACCAGCAGCGCGGGTCCCGACGATTCGGGCACCACGGTCTGCTCGACGGCGAACACCTGCCGCTCGTCGGCCACCCGCCACAACTCGGGGCGCGCCGAGTCGATCAGCCGGTGGTCGGGGATCAGCCACTGCTCGTCGAACGGGCTGTGCAGGACGCGCACCGGCTCCGGACAGGGGCCCGACTCGCGGGCCAGCCGGACCGTTCCGCTCGACTGGCCCGGCAGCTGCGCCACCGCCGTGTGCAGGGTGCGCGAGCGGGTGGGGGCGAACAGCGCCTCGCGGTCCGGCCCTTCGGCCTTCACCAGCGCGTCCCACCGCGCCCTCAGGGACGCGGCATCGGGGGCCGTCGGCCACCCCCGGCCCAGCCTCGGTGGGGCGACGGACCACGGCATGAGGTCCGCGAGCAGCGGAGCGTCGTCGTGCGTCACGCTCGGCATCGTACGACGTCCTCCGTGGACCATGCCGGGGTCAGGGAACGCCGGCTGTCCAAGCCGGCTCAGTGGGCGTCCAGCGTGACGGTGAACGAGAAGCGGTCGCCGCGGTAGTGGATGCGGGCCACGTCCAGGGCGCGGCCGTCCTCGCCGTGCACGATGCCCGTGTAGTGCAGGATCGGGCTCAGCAGCGGGACCTGGAGCAGCCGTGCCGTCTCCGGATCCGCGAGGCGGGCCTCCACCGTGTCGGTGATCCGGCTGATCCGCACGCCGACCACATCGCGCAGCACCTTGGTCATGGGCCAGCGCACCAGGTCCTCCGGGTCGATCAGCGCGGCCAGTTCGGGACGGACGTAGTTGCGCGCGTGGTTCGTCGGCTCGCCCGTCTTCTCGTCGCTGCGCAGCCGGTGGTAGGTCCCCACCCGGTCCAGATCCGGGAAGAACTCGGTGAGTTCGGCCGACACCGCCGAGGTGCCGTGGTCGAGCAGCTCGGTGGTCATGCCCGACTGCTGGGCCACGATCGCGTCCACCGAACCGAGCAGCCGCACGGGCGCGCCCCGCCGGGCGCTCGGCTCGATGAACGTGCCCCGCCTGCGATGCCGGGTGATCAGCCCCTCGTCCTCCAGCTCCTTGAGCGCCTGCCGCATGGTCAGCACGCTCACTCCGTAGTGCCCCGCGAGCTGTTCCTCGGTCGGCAGGCGCAGCGGGTCCTGTGGCGACCGGCCGAGTATCGAGGCGCGCAGGGACTGCGACACCTGATACCAGAGCGGCAGTTTGCGGTTCAGGACGATCGAGTCCGGAGCGAAGGAGGTCACGAGGGCTATCCGTACCGGTCGCGGGCGGTCAGTGCAACGGGCCGTACTGCTCAGTCCGCCGGGCGGAAGTGACGCTGGAGGCCCTGCCAGACGTCGTCGTACCCCTGCTGGAGGTGCTCCGCCCGTGCCGCCTGAGGCGTGGCGGTGACCGGCCAGCGGGTCTCGAACATGAACGCGAGGCCGTCGTCGATCTTCTGCGGCCGCAGCTCGGCGGCGCTCGCCCTGTCGAAGGTCTCACGGTCGGGACCGTGCGCCGACATCATGTTGTGCAGCGAGCCGCCGCCCGGCACGAAGCCTTCGGCCTTCGCGTCGTAGGCGCCCTCGATGAGCCCCATGTACTCGCTCATCACGTTCCGGTGGAAGTACGGCGGCCGGAACGTGTCCTCGCCCACCAGCCAGCGCGGCGCGAACACCACGAAGTCGACGCCCGCGAGCCCGGGGGTGTCCGACGGCGAGGTGAGCACCGTGAAGATCGACGGGTCGGGGTGGTCGTAGCTGATGGTGCCGATCACATTGAAACGGCGCAGGTCATAGACGTACGGCACATGGTTGCCGTGCCAGGCGACCACGTCGAGCGGCGAGTGGTCGTACGTCGCCGTCCAGAGGTTGCCGCAGAACTTGTTCACCACCTCGACGGGGCCCGCCGCGGTCTCATCGTCTTCGTACGCGGCAACCGGCGCCAGGAAGTCCCGCGCGTTGGCCAGCCCGTTGGCACCGATGGGGCCCAGGTCGGGCAGCTGGAAGGGCGCCCCATAGTTCTCGCACACATAACCGCGGGCTGAAGCATCCAGCAGCTCCACACGGAAGCGGACCCCACGAGGAATCAGCGCGATGTGGCCGGGCTCCACATGCAGCAGCCCGAACTCCGTGTGCAACAGCAGCCCGCCGCGCTCGGGGACGATCAGCAGCTCCCCGTCGGCGTCGCTGAACACCCGCTCCATCGACGCGTTGGCGTGATACAGGTGCACCGCCATGCCCGTGCGCTGCGTCGCGTCGCCGTTGCCGCCGAGGGTCCACAGGCCGGCCAGGAAGTCGGTGCCGGGCGCGGGCTCCGGAAGCGGGTTCCAGCGCAGCCGGTTCGGGTCGGGGACCGTCTCCGTGAAGGGCGCCGTACGGATCGCGCCGTTCTCCGTGGGGGTGAACGCGGGGTGCGCGGCCGACGGGCGGATCCGGTACAGCCACGAGCGCCGGTTGTGCGCCCTCGGCTCCGTGAACGCCGTACCGCTCAACTGCTCGGCGTAGAGCCCGAGCGGCGCCCGCTGCGGGGAGTTGCGGCCCACCGGCAGCGCGCCCGGAACCGCCTCCGAGCCGTGTTCGTTGCCGAATCCGGAGAGGTAGCTCAGCCCTTCGGCCGTCTTCCTCGCGTCCCCGCTCATGATCGCTCCCTTGCGACGGATGGCGTACACCGATGCCACGAACTCATTCCTATGCATCACCGTAGGATTCAGGTTTCGGGTGTGCAAGAGGGCAGAACCAGACTTCAGGGGGATCCGACTGTCCGAGCGGTGTTCTACTCTCCCCGGCATGTCGTGGACGCGTGTACCGCTCGCCGCGCTCGTGGTCTGCGCCCTGTTCGCCGGATCGGCGGGCTGCGGCTCCAGTGACGCGCACGGGCGCGGGGGCAAGGCGTCGCCCTCGCCCGTGGGCAAGCTGCTGGACAACACGGACGAGCAGGGCCGGCACTACCGGGAAGTCGGCAAGAAGGGTGCGCCGAAGGTCGGCATCGAGGTCCAGCCGGACTCCGACGACAGCTGGGACGTGACGCTCACCGTCCACGACTTCCGTTTCTCGCCCGCCGGGGCCCCGCACAAGGCCGTGGCCGGCCGCGGCGTGGCCGTCCTCTCCCTGGACGGCCACGCCCTCGCCGAACTGCGCACCGCCGAGTACCGCCTCGCCGCCGACCTGGTCCCGCGCGGCACGCACCACGTCACCGCTCGCCTGTACGCGGACGACCGCACGGTGTGGGCCGTGGGCGGCAAGCCCGTCGAGAGCACGGCGGACATCACCCAGTCCGCGGCGACGCCGACGCCGACGGTGAGCGATGACGACCCCGAGGCCCGTACTGGTACGGGAGGTTCACCGGACCCCGGCGGAAAGGCATCATGAAGCCCGTGCCCCAAGCGACTTCGCTGCGCCGAGCCCCCATACAGCGCCGCAGCGCCGAACGACTGACCAGAATCCTCGACGCCTGTGCCGACCTCCTCGACGAGGTCGGCTACGACGCCCTGAGCACCCGCGCCGTCGCCCAGCGCGCCGGCGTGCCCATCGGCTCCGTCTACCGCTTCTTCGGCAACAAGCGTGCGATGGCGGACGCGCTCGCCCAGCGCAACCTCGACCGCTACACCGAGCGCGTCACCGAGCGGCTGCGGGAGGCGGGCGGGGACGCGGGCAGGGGCGGCTGGCGTACGGCCATGGACGCCGTCCTCGACGAGTACCTCGCCATGAAGCGCACCGCCCCCGGCTTCTCCCTCGTCGACTTCGGCAACCAGATCCCGGTCGGCGCCCGGCACGCCGAACCCAACCACCGCGTCGCCGACCGTCTCACCGACCTGCTCTCCGTCTACCTGGACCGCGCTCCCGACGAGGACCTGCGCCGTGCCTTCCTGATCGCCGTGGAGACCGCCGACACCCTGGTCCACCTGGCCTTCCGGGTCGCCCCGGAAGGCGACGAGCGGATCATCGCGGAGACGAGGGCGCTGCTGCGGGCGTATCTGGCCGGGGTTCTCGACTGATTCAGGCCGGATTCGCCCGAGACGGGCACCCGGCGCTGCCCCTCGCAAGTTTCCGACCTCACCCCCCGGGGGGCCTCCCCGTCGTGCATACCGGTCGGTATGCTCAACGCTGTCCGTGTGTCACCGCCGCCACCGTCCTCCGGGAGGACCCGTGCCCACCACCGACTCCCGCACAGCGCTCCGCGTCTGCCCACTCTGCGAGGCGACCTGCGGGCTCACCCTGACCATCGAGGGCACCCGGGTCACCGGAGCGCGCGGTGACCGCGACGACGTGTTCAGTCAGGGGTTCATCTGCCCGAAGGGCGCCTCCTTCGGAGCCGCCGACGGCGACCCGGACCGGCTGAGCACCCCCCTCGTCCGCAGGGACGGCGAGCTGCGCGAGGCCACCTGGGAGGAGGCCTTCGACGCGGTGGCGGCCGGGCTGCGGCCGGTCGTCGAGCAGCACGGGCCGAACGCCGTCGGCGTCGTCCTCGGCAACCCCAACGTGCACACCATGGCCGGCGCCCTCTACCCGCCCGTCCTGCTGGGCGCGCTGCGCACGCGCAGCATCTTCACCGCCTCCACCGTCGACCAGATGCCCAAGCACGTCTCCAGCGGCCTCCTGTACGGCGACGCCGTCGCGATCCCCGTCCCGGACCTGGACCGCACCGACCATCTGCTGCTCATCGGCGCCAACCCCCTGGAGTCCAACGGGAGTCTGTGCACCGCCCCCGACTTCCCCGGCAAGCTGAAGGCCCTGAAGGCCCGCGGCGGCACCCTCACCGTCATCGACCCGCGCCGCACCCGCACCGCCAAGCTCGCCGACCAGCACGTCGCGATCCGCCCCGGCACCGACGCACTGCTGCTCGCGGCGATGGCGTACGTCCTCTTCGAGGAGAAGCTCGTCGACCTCGGCGACCTCGCCCCGCACGTCCAGGACGTCGACGAACTCGCCGAAGCCGTACGGGACTTCACCCCCGAGGCGGCGAGCGAGGCATGCGACGTGCCCGCCGACACCATCCGGGCCCTCGCCCGCGAGCTGGCCGCCGCGCCCACCGCCGCCGTGTACGCCCGCATCGGCAGCTGCACCGTCCCGCACGGCACCCTCGCCAGCTGGCTCGTCGACGTCCTCAACATCCTCACCGGCAACCTCGACCGGCCCGGCGGCGCCCTCTTCCCCCTCTCCGCCACCGACAAGACGCCCCGCCCGGCCGGACCCGGCCGCGGCTTCGCCCTCGGCCGGTGGCACAGCCGCGTCAGCGGACACCCGGAGGCCAAGGGCGAACTGCCGCTGTCCTCGCTCGCCGAGGAGATCGACACCGCCACACCGGAGGGCAGCCCGGTGCGCGCCGTCATCGCCGTCGCCGCCAACCCCGTGCTCTCCGCACCCGACGGTGACCGCCTCGACAAGGCCCTCGGCTCACTGGACTTCATGGTCAGCGTCGACCCGTACCTCAACGAGACCTCACGCCACGCCCACGTCGTCCTGCCGCCGCCCCCGCCCTCGCAGGCGCCGCACTTCGACTTCGCCTTCAACGCCTTCGCCGTACACAACCAGGTCCGCTACGGCCGCGCCGCGATCCCCCTGCAACCGGGCCGCATGCCCGAGACCGAGATCCTCGCCCGCCTCACCCTCGCCGCCACCGGCATGCACGGCGCCGACCCCTCCGCCGTGGACGACCTCGTCATCGACCAGACCCTCGGCAAGTCCGTCACCGAGGCGCACTCGCCCGTCCACGGCCGCGACCCGCACGAACTCGCCGCCGCCCTCACCGGCGAGTCCGGACCCGAGCGACGCCTCGACCTGATGCTGCGCCTGGGCCCCTACGGCGACGGCTTCGGCGCACACCCCGACGGGCTGAGCCTGGCGAAGCTGCTCGCCCACCCGCACGGCATCGACCTCGGACCGCTCCAGCCGCGCCTGCCGGGTCCCCTGAAGACCCGCAGCGGACGCGTCGAACTGCTGCCGGACCCCATCGCCGGCGACCTGCCGCGGCTGCGCGAGGCACTGCGCGAGCGCCCGGCCGGGCTCGTGCTCATCGGCCGCCGCCATCTGCGCTCCAACAACAGCTGGCTGCACAACGTGCCCGCCCTCACCGGCGGCACCAACCGCTGCACCCTGCACATCCACCCCGAGGACGCCGAACGCCTCGGCATCACCGACGGCGCGCCCGTCCGTATCAAGGGCGCCGGGGGAGAGGTGACCGCCCCGGCGGAGGTCACCGACGGCGTCCGCAGCGGTGTGGTGAGCCTGCCGCACGGGTGGGGACACGACCGGCCGGGCACCCGGATGAGCCACGCCGCCCTGGACCCGGGCGTCAACGTCAACCAGCTCCTCGACGGCTCGCTCCTTGACCCGCTGTCGGGCAACGCCGTACTCAACGGAGTCCCCGTTGAGCTGGCACTCACCGAGACAACGCTGTGACCTGGAGTTTTGCGCTTATTGCTCTCACGTCAACGTCTTGTTAACGCTGGATGGCGCGACCTAACGTCACTCGAACCGCCGGCCCTGGTGGGAGTTCAAGGGCGAACGTTAGGTAATCCACTCATGCTGACCATCCTCGGCTTCACCATGATCGCGACCTTCCTGGTCCTGATCATGCTGAAGAAGATGTCGCCGATCGCGGCGCTCGTGCTGATACCGGCACTTTTCTGTGTCTTCGTCGGAAAGGGCGCCCACCTCGGTGACTACGTCATCGACGGCGTCACCAGCCTCGCCCCCACGGCGGCGATGCTCATGTTCGCGATCGTCTACTTCGGCGTGATGATCGACGTCGGCCTCTTCGACCCGATCGTTCGCGGAATCCTGAAGTTCTGCAAGGCGGACCCGCTGCGGATCGTGGTGGGCACCGCCCTGCTCGCCGCGATCGTCTCGCTCGACGGCGACGGCTCGACCACCTTCATGATCACGGTCTCGGCGATGTACCCGCTGTACAAGCGCCTGAAGATGAGCCTCGTCGTGATGACCGGCGTCGCCGCCATGGCCAACGGCGTGATGAACACCCTGCCCTGGGGTGGCCCGACCGCCCGCGCCGCGACCGCCCTGAAGCTCGACGCCAGCGACATCTTCGTCCCGATGATCCCGGCCCTCGCCGTCGGCCTGCTGGGTGTCTTCGCCCTCGCGTACGTCCTCGGCCGCCGCGAGCGCAAGCGGCTCGGCGTGCTGACGCTGGACGAGGTCCTCGAGCCCGCCGAGTCCGAGACGGTGCTGGTCGGCGCCGGTGGCGGCGCCGAGGGCAAGAAGGCGGCACGTACCGGCGGTTCGGGCTCCGGCACGGACGCCGACGCCCCCGAGACGGACGACGACGGCTTCCAGGGCCTCGACCCCCACCGCGCCACCCTGCGCCCCAAGCTCTACTGGTTCAACGCGCTGCTCACGGTCACCCTGCTGACCGCCATGATCATGGAGTGGCTGCCGATCCCGGTCCTCTTCCTGCTCGGCGCCGCGCTCGCGCTCACCGTCAACTTCCCGCACATGCCCGACCAGAAGGCCCGCCTCGGCGCCCACGCCGAGAACGTCCTCAACGTCTCCGGCATGGTCTTCGCCGCCGCCGTCTTCACCGGCGTCCTCACCGGCACCGGCATGGTCGACCACATGGCCAAGTGGCTGGTGAACAACATCCCCGACGGCATGGGCCCGCACATGGCCTTCGTCACCGGCGTCCTGAGCATCCCGCTCACGTACTTCATGTCCAACGACGGCTTCTACTTCGGCGTCCTCCCGGTCCTCGCCGAGGCGGGCCAGGCGCACGGCGTCTCCTCCCTGGAGATCGCCCGCGCCTCCCTCATCGGCCAGCCGCTGCACATGTCGAGCCCGCTCGTCCCCGCCGTGTACGTCCTCGTCGGCATGGCGAAGGTCGAGTTCGGCGACCACACCAGGTTCGTGGTCAAGTGGGCCGCGCTCACCTCACTGGTGGTGCTCGGCGCGGGAATCCTCTTCGGCATCATCTGATGAAGGACGCCTCCGGGCCCGGCAGGGGCTGGCTGCTGCGCCTCGTCATCGCCTTCTCCTTCGCGCAGGGGGCGGTGTCGATGGCGCGGCCGGCCGTCTCCTACCGGGCCCTCGCGCTGGGCGCCGACGAGCGCGCGATCGGCGTCATCGCGGGCGTGTACGCACTGCTCCCGCTGTTCGCCGCGGTACCGCTCGGGCGCCGTACCGACCACGGGCGCTGTGCCCCGCTCCTGCCCGTCGGTGTCGTGCTGATCGCGGGCGGGTGCGCGCTGAGCGGTACGGCGAACTCGCTGACGGCGATGGCCGCGTGGAGCGGAGTGATGGGCCTCGGCCATCTCTGCTTCGTCATCGGCGCCCAGTCGATCGTCGCCCGCCAGTCCGCACCGCACGAACAGGACCGCAACTTCGGGCACTTCACCATCGGCGCGTCCCTCGGCCAGCTCGTCGGGCCGATCGCCGCCGGCGCCCTCATCGGCGGCCCCGACCGGGCGGCCACCAGCGCGCTGGCCCTGCTCGTCGCGGGCGCGGTCGCCGCGGTCTCCTGCACCTCGCTGTGGCGCATCGAACGCCGTACGCCGTCCAAGTCCCCTGTGTCGTACGGCGACCGCGTGCCCGTCCGTCGCATCCTGCGCACCCGGGGCGTGCCCGCGGGCATCTTCATCAGCCTCGCCGTGCTGTCCGCGACGGACATCCTCACCGCGTATCTGCCGGTCGTCGGCGACCACCGGGGCATCGCGCCGTCCGTGATCGGTCTGCTGCTGAGCCTGCGCGCGGCGGCGACCATCGCCTGCCGGCTGGTGATGACGCCGATGCTGCACCGGCTCGGCAGGGCCGCGCTGCTCACCGTGACCTGTCTGGTGGCGGGCGTGCTGTGCGCGGGTATCGCGCTGCCGGTGCCGGTCTGGGCGCTCGCGGCGATGCTGCTGGTCCTCGGCTTCTGTCTGGGAGTCGGCCAGCCGCTGTCCATGACCACGGTCGTCCAGGCGGCCCCGGACGGCGCGCGCTCCACCGCCCTCGCCCTGCGGCTGACCGGCAACCGGCTCGGCCAGGTCGCCGCACCCGCCGCGGCCGGTCTGGTCGCCGGAATCGCGGGTGTGGCAGCGCCGTTCGTGATGCTCGGGGCGCTGTTGCTGCTGTCGTCGGGGGTCGCGCTGCGGTCGCCGGGGGAGCCGGACCGGGGGCGCGCGAAGCCGCTGCCGTCCCGTTCCCGGGTCGGGGCGCGCTTGCGCCGGAAGAGCGATATCTGACGGAGCGTCGGGCGCTGCTTCCGGTTTTCGCGGGGGGATGTGAAAGAGAGTCAGGCGAAGTGCGATTTGTATGAAAATCGTCTGACTCGGAGGATTCTGCATGTTCACCTCGTCCATTGCCCGCCGCGGCGGCGCGCGTCTGACCGCCGCCACCGCTCTCGCCGCGCTCACCGTCGCGGGAACCGCCCTCGCCGGGGCCCCGGCCGCGTTCGCCGCTCCGGTGCCCGGAGACAACGGCACCGTCAAGATCCATACGCCGGACACGGACCCCGGAGACCCGAAGGACGAGCCGAAGGTCTGCGAGTTCTACCTCGACGCCACCGGCTTCGACGCGATGCAGAACGTCCACTGGTCCATCGAGACCCAGCCGCACGTCAACGGCGGCGACACGGCCTCGGGCGACCTCGTCGCCGACGCGAACGGCGCGGCCCACACCGACAACGTGCCGCTGGACAACGGGCAGTACAAGCTCACGTGGACGTTCACCGGCGAGAACGGCGCGGGCAAGATGAAGGTCTTCAAGGTCGATTGCACGGGCTCCTCGCCGTCCCCGACCCCGACCCCCACCCCGACCCCGACCCCGACGCCCACCTCAACGCATCCGGGTGGTCCGGGCGGCCCGCACGGTGGCCCGCCCGCGGGCGGCGGCGGTCTCGCCCGCACCGAGGACTTCTCGCCGGTCGCGGGTGCGGCCGCGGCGGGACTCGTCGTGGTCGGAGGAGCCGTGTACTTCCGGCTGCGCCGCCGCCCCGATGGCGCGGCGTAACCGACGACGCAGGCCCTGGTACCGGACGCGCGCCTACCGCCTGACGAGGACGATCGTGGTCACGATCGGCCTGGTGGTGGGCGGCGTCTGGTGGGCGGGCGCTGATGAGACCACCGCGCCCGCCGCATCGGCCGCCGCGGGGCCGGGGGACGCCCGCGCGTCCGCCCGCCCCGCCGCGGGCGGCGCCGGATCCCGGCCGGCGCCGGCCAGGCCTCCCGCCCCGCCGACGCCGCTGCCGCCCTCCCGGCCCACCACCCTCGCGATTCCGTATCTCGGCCTGGAGGCGCCGGTCGTCGGGCTCCGGCTCGACGGTGGCAGCCGGCTCACCGCACCTCCCGTGGACGACCCCAAGCTGGTCGGTTGGTACGACGGCGGACCGATGCCGGGCGGGACCGGCACGGCGGTTGTCGTCGGGCACCGCGACACCAGGACCGGGCCGGCCGTCTTCGCCGGGCTCGGCGAACTCCGGCCCGGCCGTCTGGTCGAGGCCCACCGCGCCGACGGACGGACCGCCGTCTACACGGTGGACGCGGTACGGACGTACGAGAAGGCGCACTTCCCCGACAAGGAGGTGTACGGCGCCAGGAACCGCCCCGAACTGCGTCTGATCACCTGTGGCGGCGCCTACGACCCGAAGACCGGCTACGCCGGGAACATCGTCGTCTTCGCGCATCTGACGGCGACCCGCGGCCCGGCGCGCGGGGCGTGAACCGAGGCCGGGGGACAACCGCCGAGGGGTCGGAATCGGCCGGAAAGGGGCGGAAGGGGAGCTGAAGCTGATCGTCCGGTTTCTCACGGGCTGGACGGAGCCGTCCGATCCCGCCGAGCGTCTTCCCCTGGGCATGTGCGGTCCGTTAGCTTCCGTGACTCATACGCCCCGTACGACCCGCACGGGACGTCCGACCGTGGAGCACCTCAGTCCTGTGAGCCCCCGGGGGCACCCCTCATGACACGCGCCATCTCCCTGCACAACGTCAGCAAGGTCTACACGCGCGGCACCCGCGTGGTGGAGCGGCTGTCGCTCGACATCCGGCCCGGTGAGTTCCTGGTGCTGCTCGGGCCGTCCGGCTGCGGCAAGTCGACCGTGCTGAGAATGATCGCCGGACTCGAGGACGTCACCGAGGGCGAGCTGCGCCTCGACGGCGAGTACGCCAACGATCTGCCGCCCGCCGAGCGGGACATCGCGATGGTCTTCCAGAACTTCGCCCTGTACCCGAGCATGACCAGCCGCGACAACATCGGTTTCCCGCTGCGCATCGAGGCGCCGGGCGCGGACCCGCGCCCGCGCGTCGACGCCACCGCCCGGATGCTCGGCATCGAGGACCTCCTCGACCGCTTCCCCAGCCAGCTCTCCGGCGGCGAACGCCAGCGGGTCGCCATGGGCCGGGCGATCGCGCGCCACCCGTCGGCCTTCCTGATGGACGAACCGCTGTCCAACCTCGACGCCAAGCTCCGCAACCATCTGCGCGCCGAAATATCCAGCCTGACCCGGGACTTGGGCGTCACCACGGTGTACGTCACCCACGACCAGGCCGAGGCCATGTCGCTCGGCGACCGCGTCGCCGTCCTGCGCGGCGGCGTCCTCCAGCAGCTCGCCACCCCGCGGGAGGTCTACGCACTGCCGGTGAACGTCTTCGTCGCCGCCTTCATCGGCACCCCGCGGATCAACCTGCTGCGCGGCGTCGTCCGCGCCCCGCTCGACGGCGCCATGTCCATCAGCCTCGGCAAGCAGTACCTGCGGCTGCCCGAACCCCTCACCCTGGACCACCAGTTGCTGCGGGTGCAGCAGGGGCGCGAGGTCATCGTCGGGCTGCGCTCCGAGGCCGTCCGCATCGCCAAGCCCGCCGCGGCCCGCCCCGGTGAGGTGGCGATCAGCGGTCTCGTCGAGCACGTGGAGTTCCAGGGCCACGAGGTCCTCGTCCACTTCAACACCGGCTCGCGGCCCGCCGTCGTACCGGACCTGGAGGCGCCGCGCCCGGTCCGCGCGGCCCGGCGGCGACGCCGCGAGGGCACCGTCATCGACCGCCTGAGGGAACGCGCGGGCGCCCTGCGGGCCGGGCCTGTCGTGGTCCTCGAACACCCCGGGGACACCGGACCCGAGCGCCCCGAACCGGCGCCCCCGGAGGGCCGCCTCCCCGGGGACCTCGTCGTCCGCACCACCCCCGACTTCGACCTCCGCCACGGCATGCAGATCCCCCTCCTCGTCGACCTCGCCCACCTGTTCGTCTTCGACCAGCACGGCGAACGGATCTGCCCGGCCCCGGCGCGGTTGCCGGACCTGGAGGAGTGAGCGGCCGTGGTGAGGCAGGGGTGCCTGGCGCGCGAAAACTAACATCGCTAGTTTGTGTGCCGGACGACGCGACCCCTCCAGGAGGACTCACCATGCAGGCTCACGACGGCATGTACATCGACGGCGGCTGGCGCCCCGCCGCGGGCGGGGACACGATCGAGGTCGTGAACCCGGTCGACGAGCAGGTGATCGGCCGGGTCCCCGCGGGCACGGCCGAGGACGTCGACACCGCCGTACGGGCCGCCCGCGCCGCCCTCCCGGGCTGGGCCGCGACCCCGCCCGCCGAGCGGGCCGCGCGCCTGGCCGCCCTCCGGGACGTCCTGGTGGCCCGCAAGGACGAGATCGCCGAGACGGTGACCGCCGAACTCGGCTCGCCGCTCGCGTTCTCGCAGGCGGTGCACGCGGGCGTGCCGATCGCGGTCGCCGGGTCCTACGCCGAACTGGCGGCGACACACGCCTTCGAGGAGAAGATCGGCAACTCGACCGTCCACCACGAACCGGTCGGCGTGGTCGGCGCCATCACGCCCTGGAACTACCCCCTGCATCAGATCGTCGCCAAGGTCGCCCCCGCGCTGGCGGCGGGCTGCACGGTGGTGCTGAAGCCCGCCGAGGACACCCCGCTGACCGCGCAGCTCTTCGCCGAGGCGGTGCACGAGGCGGGCGTACCGGCGGGCGTCTTCAACCTGGTCACCGGCCTCGGCCCGGTCGCCGGCCAGGCCCTCGCCGAGCACGAGGGCGTGGACCTGGTCTCCTTCACCGGCTCCACGGCCGTCGGCAGGCAGATCGGCGCCACCGCCGGTGCCGCGGTCAAGAAGGTGGCCCTGGAACTGGGCGGTAAGTCCGCCAACGTCATCCTGCCGAGCGCCGACCTCGCCAAGGCGGTGGCCGTGGGCGTCGCCAACGTGATGTCCAACTCCGGCCAGACGTGCAGCGCCTGGACGCGCATGCTCGTGCACCGGGAGCGGTACGAGGAGGCGGTCGACCTCGCAGCCGCCGCAGCGGCCAAGTACGGCGACCGGATCGGCCCGGTGGTGAACGCCAAGCAGCAGGAGCGGGTGCGGAGCTACATCGAGAAGGGTGTTGCCGAGGGAGCCCGGCTGGTCGCCGGCGGTCCCGAATCCCCCTGTGAGCGCGGCTACTTCGTCAGCCCGACCGTCTTCGCCGACGTGACCTTCGACATGACCATCGCCCAGGAGGAGATCTTCGGCCCGGTCCTCTCGATCATCCGGTACGACGACGAGGAGGACGCCCTGCGGATCGCGAACGGCACGGTGTACGGCCTCGCGGGAGCCGTCTGGGCCGGGGAGGAGTCGGAGGCGGTCGCTTTCGCCCGCCGCCTGGAGACCGGACAGGTCGACATCAACGGCGGCCGCTTCAACCCTCTGGCGCCCTTCGGCGGTTACAAGCAGTCGGGCGTGGGCCGCGAACTCGGCCCGCACGGCCTCGGCGAGTATCTCCAGACCAAGTCCCTGCAGTTCTGACCCGGTTCGCCGTACCGCAGTCCAAGCCGCCCCACATTCTGGAGAGTTGCCCTCATGGCTGTCCGTGCCGCCGTCCTGCCCGCCATCGGCGCCCCGCTGGAGATCACCGACATCGAACTGCCCGAGCCGGGCCCCGGCCAGGTCCGCGTCCGCCTCGTCGCCGCCGGGGTCTGCCACTCCGACCTGTCCCTGTCCGACGGCACCATGCGCGTGCCGGTGCCGGCAGTACTCGGGCACGAGGGCGCGGGCACGGTCGTCTCCGTCGGTGAGGGCGTCACGCACGTCGCCCCCGGTGACGGGGTCGTGCTCAACTGGGCTCCCTCCTGCGGACGTTGCCACGCCTGCTCGCTCGGCGAGGTGTGGCTGTGCGCCAACGCGTTGAACGGCGCGGCGGACGTGTACGCGCGGCGGGTGTCCGACGGGAGCGACCTGCATCCCGGCCTGAACGTCGCCGCGTTCGCCGAGGAGACCGTCGTGGCCGCCGCCTGCGTGCTCCCGGCGCCGGACGGCGTACCGCTCACCGACGCGGCCCTCCTCGGCTGCGCCGTCCTCACCGGCTACGGCGCAGTCCACCACTCGGCGAAGGTCCAGGCGGGCGAGACCGTCGCGGTGTTCGGCGCCGGCGGAGTCGGCCTGGCCGCCCTGCAGTCCGCCAGGATCGCGGGCGCCTCGAAGATCGTCGCGGTCGACGTCTCGCCCGAGAAGGAGTCCCTCGCCCGCGAGGCCGGCGCCACGGACTACGTCGTCGCCTCCGAGAACACCGCCCGCGAGATCCGCGCCCTCACCAACAAGCAGGGCGTCGACGTGGCCGTCGAGTGCGTCGGCCGGGCGGTCACGATCCGCACGGCCTGGGACTCCACCCGTCGCGGTGGCCGCACCACGGTCGTCGGCATCGGCGGCAAGGACCAGCAGATCACCTTCAACGCCCTGGAACTCTTCCACTGGGGCCGAACCCTCGCAGGCTGCGTCTACGGCAACTCCGACCCGGCCAAGGACCTCCCGATCCTCGCCGAACACATCCGGGAGGGCCGCCTCGACCTCACCTCCATGGTGACGGAACGCATCACCCTGGAGGACATCCCGAGGGCATTCGAGAACATGGTGGCGGGCAAGGGGGGAAGGGCGCTGATCACGACGTTCTAGGTTTCAGCCCGTCAGGCGTTCGAGGACGAGGCCGCTAGCCCCGCGGTTCCGGAGCCGCCTCCGGAACCGCGACCTCCACGGGCTCGGCCCCCGCGGCCGTACGAACCCGGGCCCGAGACCGGGAAACCGCCACTCCCGCGAGACACAGCAGACCCCCGGCCAGCGTGAGCAACCCCGGCACCTCATCGAGCACCAGCCAGGACATCAGCACCACAAGCGCAGGCACGGCATACGTCGTGGCACCCATCCGGCTCGCGGTCGTCCGGGCCAGCGCATACGCCCACGTCGTGAACGCCAGCGCGGTCGGAAAGACGCCCAGATAGACCATGTTGAGCGTCGCGGAGACAGGCGCGTCGGCTGCGTCATGCACGAGCTGCCCGGCGAAGGGCAGACACACGACGGCGCCGACCAGACACCCGAACGTCGTGACCTGCAGCGCGCTCGCCCGACCGAGCGCGGGCTTCTGGGCGACGACCCCGCCCGCGTACCCCACGGCGGCCAGCAGGCACAGCACCACACCGAGCACCGACGAACCGCCCCCGCCGGACATCGACAGCCCCACGGCGACGGCGCCCGCGAAGGACACCGCCATGCCCGCGAGCAGCCGCGGCGGCATGGCATCGCCGAGGAGCCGCGAGCCGAGGAGGGCGATGAGGATCGGGCCGATGTTCACGACCAGCGCCGCGGTACCGGCGTCCACCTGCTGTTCGCCCCAGTTGAGCGCCACCATGTAGAAGCCGAACCACAGCAGCCCGGATATCGCGATCCCGCGCCAGGCGGCCCGCGGTGGCCAACCCTCCCTGCGCACCAGGCAGATGGCCCCGAGCGCGACGGCTCCGGCCAGCAGCCGTCCGAGCGCCAGCGCGCCCGGCGAGTACGCGGCCCCCGCGCTGCGGATCGACACGAAGGCGGAGGCCCACAGGACGACGGTGACCGTGGCGGCTCCCGCGGCGAGCAGCTCCGCGCGACGGCCGGGGACGGTCGGGGACGTGTTCATCATGCTCCTGAGGCTAGAGGTGACGTACGACAATGACTCGCGGATTTCGGACGCCCTGCTGGGTAGGGCCTTGATCTACGGCGAGGGGCTGCCCGGAGCCGTACTGCTCAGAGCGGTCCAGCCCGAAGCCGTACTGCCTTGCGCCGTAGACCCCGGCGGCCGCCTCAACGCAACACACCCGCCTCGATCCCCAACAGCTCCGCCAGCGCCCGCTCGCCCTCACCCGTGACCTTGACGGCCCGCTCCGACCCGATGCGCACGCACCAGCCCGCGTCCAGGGCATGGCGGCACAGGGCGGCGCCCGCGATGCCCGCGAGGTGGGGACGGCGCTCGGTCCAGTCGAGGCAGGCCCGTGCCAACGGACGGCGACCGGCCCGTTCGAGCCCGATCCCGGCGTCCGCGAACCACCGCACACCGGCGTCCGTGAGCACGAACCCCGCGGCCCCTTCTTTTTGCGTACGCAGCAGCCCGCGCCCGGTCAGGGCATCGGTGACCGCGATGCCGAGCCGCCCGGCGAGGTGGTCGTAGCAGGTGCGCCCGCGGGCCATCGCGGAACCGGCGGTGGAGGCGCGCAGCGTCCGCGGTCGCCCTGCGGCGGTCGGTGCGACCTGGGCGGCAAGGTCCTCCACGAGCTGCGCGACGCGGGTTCCGGCCAGCCGTACGTACCGGTGCCGCCCCTGGCGCTCCTCGGTGAGCAGTCCGCCCGCGACGAGCTTGCCGAGGTGCTCGCTCGCGGTCGAGGGCGCGACGCCCGCGGACCGGGCCAGCTCTCCGGCGGTCCACGCCCGCCCGTCGAGCAGCGCGAGCAGGAAGGCGGCGCGCGTCTCGTCGGCGATCAGCCCGGCGAGCGCGGCCAGCCCGGGGGCTGCGGGATCCTTCGGCCTCGTCATGCCACCCAGCATGCGACACGAACGGTTCGGCACTCACCGAACCATCGAGGGCGCCCGGACAACGGCCCCGAGTCCCGCTCACGCCCCCCGCGCGAGCTGCGCGTACTGCTGGCTCAGCCCGTCCAGCAGCGCGGTCAGCCCCGTCTCGAAGGCCCGCTCGTCGATCTTCTCCTGCTGCTCGGCGAGGAGATGGGCCTGCCCGAGATGCGGGTAGTCGGCGGGGTCGTACGCCGTCGCGTCGTCGACGAAGCCCCCGGCGAACGAGCCCAGCGCGGAGCCCATGACGAAGTAGCGCATCAGCGCGCCGATGGAGGTGGCCTGTGCGGGCGGCCAGCCCGCCGCGACCATCGCGCCGAAGACGGCGTCCGCGACCCGCAGCCCGGCGGGCCTGCGGCCGGGGCCGCGGGCGAGGACCGGGACGATGTTCGGGTGGTCGCGCAGGGCCGCCCGGTAGGAGACGGCCCAGTCGTGCAGGGCGGTCCGCCAGGCGCGGCCGTCCTCGAACATCGACAGGTCGACCTGCGCGCTCACCGAGTCCGCCACCGCCTCCAGGATCTGGTCCTTGGTGGGGAAGTGGTTGTACAGGGACGGGCCGCTGACCCCGAGTTCGGCGGCGAGCCGACGCGTGGAGACGGCCGCGAGGCCCTCCGCGTCCACGAGCGCCCGGGCCGTGTCCACGATGCGGTCGGTGCTCAGGAGGGGCTTGCGCGGTCGGGCCATGGCGCACATAGTAGGGCTGCGCCTGAAAACTAGCAGTGCTAATTTAATTTCTGTGGGGTGACTCGGCATGAACCTGGAGCTCAGCGAGGAGCAGACCGCCGTACGGCAGCTCGCCCGGGACTTCGTGGAGCGCGAGATCGCCCCCCACGTCATCGCCTGGGACCGTGCGGAGGACGTCGACCGCGGCATCGTGAAGAAGCTCGGCGCGGTCGGGTTCCTGGGCCTGACCGTCGACGAGGAGTACGGCGGCTCGGGCGGCGACCACCTCGCCTACTGCCTGGTGACCGAGGAACTCGGCCGCGGCGACTCCTCGGTGCGCGGGATCGTGTCCGTCTCGCTCGGGCTCGTCGCCAAGACCATCGCGGCGTGGGGGAGCGAGGAGCAGAAGCGCCAGTGGCTGCCGGGGCTCACCGCGGGCGAGCTGGTGGGCTGCTTCGGCCTCACCGAACCGGGCACCGGCTCCGACGCGGGAAACCTGTCCACCCGGGCCGTGCGCGACGGCGGCGACTACGTCGTCAACGGCACCAAGATGTTCATCACCAACGGCACCTGGGCCGACGTCGTGCTGCTGTTCGCCCGCTCCACGGACGCCCCCGGCCACAAGGGCGTCTCCGCCTTCCTCGTGCCGACGGACACCCCTGGTCTGTCCCGCCGCACCATCCACGGCAAGCTCGGCCTGCGCGGCCAGGCCACCGCCGAACTGGTCCTGGAGGACGTGCGCGTCCCCGCCTCGGCCATGCTGGCCCCCGAGGGCAAGGGCTTCTCCGTCGCCATGTCCGCGCTCGCCAAGGGGCGGATGTCGGTGGCGGCCGGCTGCGTCGGCATCGCCCAGGCGGCGCTGGACGCGGCGGTGACGTACGCGACCGAGCGCGGGCAGTTCGGCAAGACCATCGCCCACCACCAGCTCGTCCAGGAGCTGATCAGCGACATCGCCGTGGACGTCGACGCGGCACGGCTGCTGACCTGGCGGGTCGCCGATCTCGTCGACCGCGGGCTGCCGTTCGCCACCGAGTCCTCCAAGGCCAAGCTCTTCGCCTCCGAGGCCGCCGTGCGCGCCGCGAACAACGCCCTCCAGGTCTACGGCGGTTACGGCTACATCGACGAGTACCCGGTCGGCAAACTGCTGCGCGACGCCCGCGTGATGACCCTCTACGAAGGCACCAGCCAGATCCAGAAACTGCTCATCGGCCGTGCGCTGACGGGGATTTCGGCGTTCTGAGTACCGCTCTGAGTACGCCGACGGATGTGGCCGCCGGTCCGCGCGGCGAGGCTGTCCCCATGAGTGAGACACCGGTCAAGCAGCAGTCCACGGCGGCCTTCTACGGCCAGGCCGTGGCCTCCTTCGCCGTCGCCATGGCGGCCACCTCCATCGGCATCTTCCGGCTGCACGCCGACGCATGGGTGCGCGGCTTCCTCGCCATCGCCGTCCTCTACCTGGTGACCTCGTCGTTCACGCTCGCCAAGGTGATCCGCGACCGGCAGGAGGCCGGGCAGATCGTCAGCCGCGTCGACCAGGCCAGGCTGGAGAAGCTGCTCGCCGAGCACGACCCCTTCGAGAAGATCTGACGGCTTGGCGTGCCCGCGCGGCCACGGCCCTGAGCGGGCACTCTAAGCGCTCGCTCACCTTCAGAGGTATGGTGTTCGTCATGCCACTGGAAGGGGCGCGAGCGATGAGTACGGCGGAGGAGACGGTCGGCGGCGACATGCAGCCGTGGGCCGAGGTCACCCCGGACGCGGCACGGCGACTGCTCGTCGCCGCCGTCGAGGCCTTCGCCGAGCGCGGGTATCACGCGACGACGACCCGGGACATCGCGGGCCGCGCGGGCATGAGCCCCGCAGCGCTCTACATCCACTACAAGACCAAGGAAGAGCTGCTCCACCGGATCAGCCGGATCGGCCACGAGAAGGCCGTGGAGATCCTGCGGACGGCCGCCCAGGGCGAGGGCGACGCGGCCGAGCGGCTCGCCGACGCCGTGAGCTCCTTCGTCCGCTGGCACGCCGGCGGGCGCACCACCGCACGCGTCGTGCAGTACGAACTGGACTCGCTCGGCCCGGACGCCCGCGCCGAGATCCTCGGGCTGCGCCGCCAGGTCGACGCCGAGGTGCGCGGGATCATCCAGGACGGCGTGGCGGCGGGCGAGTTCGACGTGCCCGACATCCCGGGCACCACGCTCGCCGTGCTCTCCCTCTGCATCGACGTGGCCCGCTGGTTCAACGTCAACGGCCCCCGGACCCCCGACGAGGTCGGCGAGCTCTACGCCGACCTCGTCCTGCGCATGGTGGGAGCCAAGAGCTAGGGCTCAGAGGCATCAGAAGCGTCAGAGGCAGGGGTGCGCCCCTGACGCCGTAGCGCGGCTCAGAAGTAGAAGCGCGAGACCGACTCCGCCACGCACACCGGCTTGTCGCCGCCCTCGCGTTCCACCGTCACCGCCGCCGTGACCTGGACCCCGCCGCCCGTCTCGGTGACGTCCGTGACGACCGCGGTGGCGCGCACCCGGGAGCCCACCGGCACGGGAGCGGGGAAGCGGACCTTGTTCGTGCCGTAGTTGACGCCCATCTTCACGTTCTCGACCCGCATCACCTGCGGCACCAGGGCGGGCAGCAGCGACAGCGTCAGATAGCCGTGCGCGATGGTCGTGCCGAACGGGCCCGCGGCCGCCTTCTCCGGGTCCACGTGGATCCACTGGTGGTCGCCGGTGGCGTCCGCGAACAGGTCGATCCGCTTCTGGTCGACCTCCAGCCAGTCGCTGTGCCCCAACTGCTCGCCCACCGCCGCCGTCAGTTCGTCGGCGGATGTGAAGATCCTCGGCTCTGCCATGTCCCTGGCCTCCCACGTCGCAATGTCCAAGCAACTACATGCCTAAGCAACTGCTTAGCATGGTCGGACGGGAAGCCCATGTCAACGGAACCACGGTGTGACGCGGTAGGTAGGGTTCGAGGGGTGCCCCAGATTCCCGAGAAGATCCATGAACTCACGGTCGGCCAGCTGTCGGCCCGCAGCGGCGCCGCCGTCTCCGCTCTGCACTTCTACGAGTCCAAGGGCCTGATCAGCAGCCGCCGCACCACGGGCAACCAACGCCGCTACTCCCGTGACGCGCTGCGCCGGGTCGCCTTCGTGCGGGCCGCGCAGCGCGTCGGTATCCCGCTGGCCACGATCCGCGAGGCGCTCGCCGAGCTTCCCGAGGAACGCACCCCGACCCGGGAGGACTGGGCCCGGCTCTCCGAGGTCTGGCGGTCCGAACTCGACGAGCGCATCAAGCAGCTGAACCGGCTCCGCGACCACCTCACCGACTGCATCGGCTGCGGCTGTCTCTCCCTGGAGGGCTGTGTGCTCTCCAACCCCGACGACGTCTTCGGCGAGCGGCAGTCCGGCTCCCGCCTCATGGTGGAGCGCCGCACCAACGGCCGACCGGACCGGACCCCACAGCAGAAGGAGCCCGAGGACTGCCGCTGAGCAGCCCCCGGGCGCTGGGTGTGACGCCCTCGCGAGGGCGTCACGTCTGGCGAGGTCGTGACGCCCGGCGAGGGCGTCACGCCGTCACTCGTACTCCGTGCCGCCCTTCCGCGTCAGATACGCCGGGCTGACCGCCTTCGCGATCGCCCGGCCACCCGTCACCGGGCTGTACCGCTCGGGGCTGGCACGGATGACGACACCCTCGCGCAGGTGCAGCTCGCGCCCCGAGACGGTCTCCCGGCCCGAGGCGATCTCCAGGACGCGTCCGATGTCGTACGGGCCCTCATGCAGCCTTGGTACGAGCGGCAGTTCACCCTCCAGCAGCCGCGCCGCGTCCAGCCAGCGGACCTCGCCGTCGATCTCCGCCGACACGTCGAAGACGGCGTACCCGAGGGTCTCGCGGCGGCCGTCCGCGCCGTACGCCAGATCTTGTACGCCCGCCCCGTACACCTCGCCGAAGATGCCGACCCGGCGCGCGCCGAGCCGCTCGGCGAGCCGGGCCGCGGCCTCCGCGACCCCGTGACTGTGCACGGCCCGCCAGTACAGGTTGCGCGGATCCTCCTTCAGGGCGAGGGACTTGGCGCCGAAGCCCTTCGACGAGACGTGCGCGCGGCCCTCGTCCGCGAGATAGGTCAGCAGACAGGCCGAACCGTGCAGCTTCTCGGTCAGGACGACGGGCTCGCCCGGCGTGAAGATGTCCGGATAGCGCTGGATGTTCTCGATGTCGACCCAGGGCAGCAGATCGGGCGCGGACTCGACCTCGCCGTTCATCGTGGGCGGGATCGGCGGCACCCACTTGACGATGCCGAGCGCCTCCGCGAAGTCGGTGCCGTCCTCGGCCGCCCGCGCCAGGTCGACGTCCGAGAGCGCCTTCGGCCGGCACACGATTCCCTGCGACAGCTCACCGCGCAGCCGCACCGCCTTGACCCGGTCGGACCTGCTGCCCGCCAGGCGTCCGGTCAGCCCCAGCTCCTCGATCAGCCGGTCCGGGAGCACGGACTGCTCGGGGATGTAGACGGCGGTCTCACCGGTGCGGTACGCGTCCTTGGCGACGACGGCCCGGTACAGGCCCACCTGGGCCAGCTCCAGCGCGTCGGCGTTGGGATGCTTGTGGATGGTCAGCACTTCGGCGGTGACGCGCAGCGTCGACATCGGGGACTCCTCGGTTACACGGTGTGGTGGCTCAGTTGTGTTTCATCGCCCCCAACTGTCCGTACGGGAAAGGGGTGGAGCGAGGAGTTTTGCGGCTGGTAACGTCGCGATCTTCGGCCGGCGGCGACGCCGTGCACGGAGTCCTGACGGGACGTCTCCCATGCATTCACCGGCACTTGAGGCCGCCCTCGCGGACATCGACACGGTCTTCCACGGCTTCGCCAGCCCCCCCCGGCGAGACCGGCTGCGGCCGCTGCCATCTGCCGGAGGAGACGGCCTATCTGCGCACTGCGGACGTCGCCATGCCCGCGGACGTGCTGCGGATGTGGGTCTACGAAGTCAGCGACCACTTCGACGACCACGCCGCCGCGATGCGCCGCCTGATGCCGCAGCTGGCACGGGCGATGGCCGACGGCAGCCTGGACGGGATCGGCTGGGGAGCCCATGGGCTGAGCCGGGTGAACTGGCGCTCCTGGCCCGCCGAGCAGGCCGCGGCCGTCGAGGCGTTCGTGCACGCCTGGTGGCAGGACCAGCTCACGGCGCCCGAGCCGCCGTACCCGATGGAGGACGTCTTCGAGACGTGCGCCTCGGTCGCCCGGACCGTGACCCCGTTCCTCGACGGATGGGTACCCGGACCGGTCGCCGACGGGCACCTAGCCCACTGCGTCGACGACTGGCTCTACGACCTGCTTTCCGACTCCGACCCCTTCCGCTGGTGGTACGACGACAGCCGCGACGCGGGCGTCGCGCGGCTGCGGACCTGGCTGACGCAGCAGGCCGCCCCGCGCCTGCGTGCCTGCGGGCAGCCCGACCTGGCCATACGCGCCGAACTCCTCGCCCTCCCCTACGACGAGCGCTGGGCCCATCCGTACTGGGCAACCGCCTCCGCCACCAACTGAGCGTTGGACAGCGCCCGTTGCCCGTCCGGCAGGACCAGCGTGTCCTCCAGGCCGACGCGCGTCGCGAGCCCCAGCCGTCCGGCCAGCCGCAGCACCGGCCAGGCACCGCCCTCCTCGCCGTGCAGCAGCACGGGGCGGCCGGGGTCGGTGCCGGAGCCGAGGTCGGCCAGCAGCGCCAGGGCGGACTCCTCGGCCGTCGCCGGGTCCGCGTCCGTCACCTCGGCCAGCACGCGCAGCACCCGCGACCGGAGCGGGGACGCCGCGAACCGTGCCGCGCCGTCCGTGCCGGACCAGAGGCCCGCCTCCACGCCGATCCCGAGGTCGAGGAGGGCCGCCGCGACCTCCTCGGCGCCCGGCTCGTGCCAGTTGACCGAGGCGTGGTCGGGCAGCACGGTCCAGGAGCGGACGCGCTCCACCCGGGCCGCGGGATCCGGCTCGGCCCACGCACCCGTGCTCACCCCGACCGGCACCCGCACCTGTGCGCGTATCGCCTCGAGCGTCGCCGCGACCGCCTTCGGCGACAAAGTGTCCTGTCCACAGGGGGACTTGGGGTGGACATGGACGTCAAAGGCCCCGGCCGCGACGGCCTCGTCCGCGGACCGGGCCATTGCCCCCGGCGACAGCGGAACGACGGCACCGTCGACCGCCCCGCGCGCTCCGTTCAGACAAACCTGCACCATGCCTCGATGGTGCCAGCCGCCACTGACAATCCGGCTGATCACAGCCGATGGGTCAGGGTGCAGCAGACACCAGCTCGGGGGTGCGGCCCTCGTAACGCACCCCCGTCGTGCCTACGCCGACATCAGCAGCTGCCCGCGCCTGGCGTCCGCCAGGGCCTCGGCCGTCAGGACGGGCCGCGGCACGACGATCCCGCAGCCGGTGCAGACCGGGCCCGATGAGGGTTCATGGGCCAGGTCGTACTTCCATATGAGGCGCTCGCCGCCGCACACCGGGCACCAGGCGCCGGGCTCGCGCTCCAGTGCGGCGATCAGCCGGCGCAGTACCTCGGCCAGTGGTTCATGGGGGTGGACCTCAGGGTCGTCGCACCAGGCGACGCCGCAACCGCCCCAGGTCAGCCGGTGCCAGTCGTCGACCGTGCCCGGCCTGCGCAGCCCGTCGTGCTTCTCCTTCTTGCGGCGCTGCGCGAACTCGACCTCATAGGCGAGCCAGACGGAGCGGGCCTCCTCCAGTTCGTCCAGTGCGGCCACGAGCCGCGCCGGATCGGGAGAACGGTCCTCAGGACCGAACCCGGCCCGGGAGCACAGATGGTCCCAGGTCGCCCGATGCCCGTAAGGGGCGAACCTCTCAAGGCACTTGCGCAGTGAGTACCGCCGCAGCGCCAGATCGCACCTCGGATCTCGCACCTGTCTCGCCAGACTCCGGAAACCCGCCATCGCCCTGCACCTCCGTCACACCTGCACCTTTACTTCGGTCACTTCGGCGTCGTCGAACGGACGTCGCCGAATAGACGTATCGACAAGCGATTCGGCTCCATCCGTTTTCCGATGACCTCCATCAGCGGGTCGTGATGACACCTCAGACGGCTGCCGTGACCCATGTTTCTGCCGTGATGACCCCATGTCTGCCGTGACGACTCCAAAAAGTGACGCATGTTCATCTTCAATCTCGGGGATACCGGCGGTAACGTCCGGGCCCACCCCCGTCGGGAGGAGCTGCCATGCCACGGCGCACCCCACGTACCACCCTGGACAGACTGAGAACTCCCCGCAGATTCCCGGGGTTCCTGAAGGCCGCATCCGTATGCGCCCTCATTGCCGGGCTTCTGTCCCCGCTCACCCAGGCCCCGGCCTCGGCCGCCGGCGCGACCGCCGCGAACGACTACTGCGGCGGCCAGTGCTCCGACATCCTCCCGCCCGGCGAGAACGGCAACGCCACCCTCGCCCAGGTCCTCCTCAACCAGGCCTTCGGCACCCAGCCCGACCACGCCGAGGACCAGCTCGCGCCCTACGGCAATCTGCCCTCGGGCTACTCGTCGCTGACCGACGCGAAGATCAACAACTTCTTCAACGACGCCTCCTTCGGCGTCGCGTCCGACCAGGTCGCCTCGACCACCAAGCCGGGCGGGCGCAGCGACGTGACGATCGTCCGCGACAAGAAGACGGGCGTCCCGCACATCACGGGCACCACCCGCTACGGCACTGAATACGGAGCCGGGTACGCAGCCGCTCAGGACCGACTGTGGCTGATGGACGTCTTCCGGCACGTCGGACGCGGCCAGCTGACCACCTTCGCGGGCGGCGCGGCCTCCAACCAGGGCCTTGAGCAGGAGTTCTGGCGCAACGCGCCGTACACCGAGGCCGACCTCCAGGCTCAGATCGACCGGGCCATCGCCAACAACGGCGCCCGCGGCCAGCAGGCCCTCGCCGACGCGAACGCCTACCTCGACGGCATCAACTCCTACATCGACGCCTCCGACAGCGGGCGGTACTTCCCCGGTGAGTACGTCCTGACCGGGCACAAGGACTCGGTCACCAACGCCGGAACCATCGACCACTTCAAGCTCACCGACCTGGTCGCGCTGGCCTCCGTCATCGGCTCGCTCTTCGGCTCCGGGGGCGGCGGCGAGGTCAACAACGCCCTCTCGCTGATCGCCGCGCAGTCCAAGTACGGCGTCGCCGAGGGCACCAAGGTCTGGGAGTCCTTCCGCGAGCGCAACGACCCGGAGGCGGCCCTCACCGTCCACAACGGCGAGAGCTTCCCGTACGCGACCAAGCCCGACGACCCGCAGGGCGAGGCGCTGCCCGACGCCGGTTCGGTGACCCAGGAGCCGTTGGTCTACGACCGCACCGGCAGCGCGGCCACCGCAAGTGCCACCGGCGCCTCCACCACGGCCGCCAAGACGGCTCTCACCTCGGCGAAGCGCGGGATGTCCAACGCCCTCGTGGTGAGCGGCAAACACACCGCCAGCGGCCACCCGATCGCCGTCTTCGGTCCCCAAACCGGCTATTTCGCGCCGCAGTTGCTCATGCTCCAGGAGATCCAGGGCCCGGGTCTCAGCGCCCGCGGCGCCTCCTTCGCGGGCCTGAGCATGTACGTCGAACTCGGCCGCGGCCAGGACTACTCGTGGAGCGCCACGACCTCCGGCCAGGACATCATCGACACGTACGCCGTCGAGCTGTGCCAGGACGACTACCACTACCTCTACCACGGCACCTGTACGGCCATGGACAAGGTCGAGCAGACCAACTCCTGGAAGCCGACCGTCGCCGACGGCACCGCCGCCGGCTCGTACCGGATGCAGGTCTACCGGACCAAGTACGGCCCGGTGGAGTACCGCGCGACCGTCGGCGGCAAGAAGGTCGCGTACACCACCCTGCGGTCCTCCTACATGCACGAGGCCGACTCGATCATCGGCTTCCAGATGCTCAACGACCCGGACTACGTGAAGAGCCCGGCGACCTTCCAGAGCGCGGCGCAGCACATCAACTACACCTTCAACTGGTTCTACGCCGACTCCGCGCACACCGCGTACTACAACAGCGGTGACAACCCGGTGCGCGCGAGCGGTGTCGACGCCGAGTTCCCGGTCTGGGCGCAGTCGGCGTACGAGTGGAAGGGCTGGGACCCGGCGACCAACACCGCCACGTACACCGCGGCCTCCGCCCACCCCAACTCCATCGACCAGGACTACTACATCTCCTGGAACAACAAGCAGGCCAAGAACTACACGACCGCGCCCTGGGGCGACGGCTCGGTGCACCGCGGCGACCTCCTGGAGGACCGGGTGAAGAAGCTGGTCTCCGCGGGCGGTGTCACCAGAACCGCGCTGGTGAAGGCGATGGCGGACGCGGCCCTGGCCGACCTGCGGGCCGAGGACGTGCTCCCGGACCTGCTGAAGGTCGTCAACAGCTCGACGGTCACCGACTCCACGGCCGCGGCGGCGGTCAGCAAGTTGCAGGCGTGGATCTCGGCCGGCGCCAAGCGCACGGAGACGTCGGCGGGTTCGCACGCCTACGCCGACGCCGACGCGATCCGCATCCTGGACGCCTGGTGGCCGCTGCTGGTGAAGGCCGAGTTCGAACCGGGCCTCGGCAGCGACCTGTACGCCGCCATCGGCAACAACATCCCCATCGACGAGTCGCCGTCGGCCGCACACGGCCCGACCGGCGCACACGCCGGAAGCTCCTTCCAGTACGGCTGGTGGAGCTACGTCGACAAGGACATCCGGACGGTGCTGGGGGAGTCCGTACAGGGCGGCCTCGCGCACTCGTACTGCGGGGGCGGCAACCTCAGCGCCTGCCGGGATCTGCTGATCAGCACGCTCAAGGAGGCCGCCGGCAAGACCGCGTCCGCCGTCTACCCGGGTGACGACCAGTGCTCGGCGGGCGACCAGTGGTGTGCCGACTCGATCGTGCAGCGCACGCTCGGCGGCATCAAGCACGGCAAGATCACCTGGCAGAACCGGCCGACCTACCAGCAGGTGGTGGAGTACTCGTCACATCGGTGACGGTGCCTACGGCTGTTGACCAACCCCCGTTGACCTACGACTGTTGGCCAACGGGGGTTTGCCTGCTCCCGTTGGCCGACGGGCGTTTGCCTACGTACGTTGGCCGACGGCCGTTTGCCTACGCACGTTGGCCAACGGCCGGTGGTCTCGCTACTGCACCCGTCCCGCCGCCAGCACCACCTGGGCCAGCTCCCGGTGGCAGATGTCGCTGTGGGCCCCCGCCGGGGGCCCGCCGCGCCTCACCACCGCGGCGGCGTCGATGTTCACGCAGCCCGAGGCGGGCAGCTTCGTCTTGAGGGCGTCGGCCAGTTTGAGGGCGCGCGTACCGTCCACCGCCTGCACCCCGTCATGGCCCATCGCGCCCCACTTGGCGCCCAGCATGCGGCCCAGGTCGAAATCCGCGAGCGACGCGCCGTCGCCCGACATCCGTGAGGCCAGCGGGTAGATCGTGCCGAGCGCCGAGTCGAAGTGGGAGTAGCAGCACACGAGGGGGCCGTCAATGCGGTTCTGCTGTCCGTGCAGGACTCCGCCGGCCCGTGCGTCGTGCGGCAGCCGCGCCGCGAACGCGTAGTGCGAGAAGGCCCCTTGGAGCAGCGTCACGGACTTCACCGTGCGCACCCCCTCGGGCAGTCCGCGCAGCGCGAAGGAGACCAGGCGGCCGCCGAAGCTGTGCCCGACCAGGTGCACCCGTACCGCGGGCGCCGTGTGGGCGAGCTGGCCGACCACGCGCCCGAGGCCGCGCTCGCCGACGGTCCCGGCGCGCCGCTTCATGGCGAAGTACGTGGCCTGGCGCAGCAGTTCGTGCGCCCCGTCCCACAGCCGGGGCATGGCGAACGACGTCTCCGTGCCGTCCGGCGACGCGGTCAGCGCCAGCGCCTGCGCGAACTCGTCGCAGACTGTCGCGGTGTCCCCGAACAGCATCTGCGGGTCGCCCTCCGGCACCCCTTCCGCCAGCGTGTCCGCGGCGAACGCGGTCTGCGGGCCCTGCGGCCGCACCTCGACCAGCAGCCGTACGAGACGGCCGAACTCCTCCAACGAGGCACCCTCGTCGGGTCGTTGGTCCAGCAGCCGGGCGATCTGCTCGACCACGGTCGCCCGCCCCGGGAACACCTCCAGGAGCGCGTGCCGGGTGCGCTTGTCGAGGACCGGGCCCGCGGGAGCGGCCGCGGCGCTCGCGACCGCCGACGGGTCGAAGTCGGGGATCGGCTCGTCCGAGAACCGCATCGAGGGCCACACCACGCCCACGTATCCGAGCCGGGCCCTCGGGGTGAGTGCCGGGAACGGTGCGAAGAACTCGCTGTACAGGCGGGTCGCGCCGGAGCGGTCGTTGTTCCAGCCGTGCGCGAAGACGATCAGGTCGCGGATCCCGCGCTGCGTCACCTCCGCGAGCAGCCGGTCGCGCTCCCCGCCGTCCACGTCCCCGTCCGCGTCGAAGGTCAGCTCCCAGTACGGAGTCACGCTCACTGCCGGTGCCGCCATGACAGGCCCCCTTGCCCCACGCTTCGATGCGTTATGGGCGCATCGTCCTGCTGGTGGGGAAGGTTGGCCATACGTCACGACGTAGGCGCTTGCACGGATCTCATCCCGGTGTCCACGGATCTCACCCGTGACATCCGTCGGACCGCTCTGCAGCGGACCTCATCGGTACAGGAGGTACTCCTTGCGCACCCGCCGGAACGCCGCCAGCTCCTCCTGCCAGCCGGCCACCACCTCGCCGGCGCTCGCCCCCGCGTCGATCATCGTGCGCACCCGCGTGGAGCCCGTCAGCTTGTCGATCCAGTTGTCGGACCGCCAAGCGAAGCCGCTCCAGACCTTCTTGGCGCTCACAAGAAGCGCGACGCCGGTGCGTACGGGGTCGTAGGCGGCCCGGTCGTGCACATGGATCTGCACCCCGCCGACGGTCTTGCCCTGGAACTTGGAGAAGGTCGGCGCGAAGTACGCCTCCCTGAAGTGCGCGCCGGGCAGCCCGAGTTGCTCCGCCTCCAGGGCCCACTTCCGGTCGATGCCCTCCGCGCCGAGCAGCTCGAACGGGCGGGTCGTGCCGCGCCCCTCCGACAGATTGGTCCCCTCGAACATGCAGGTCCCTGCATACACGAGGGCGGTGTCGGCGGTCGGCATGTTCGGGCTCGGCGGCACCCAGGGCAGGCCCGAGGCGTCGTAGAACTCCGACCGCTTCCAGCCCGTCATCAGTACGGTCTCCAGCGGGACGGGCACCGTGAGGAACTCCCCGTTGAACAGCCGCGCCAGCTCCGCCACCGTCATACCGTGCGCCTGCGCGATCGGCTGCCGTCCGACGAACGTCGCGAACTCCTTGTGCAGGACGGGCCCTTGGGCGGCGCGCCCGGTCACCGGGTTAGGCCGGTCGAGCACCACGAAGCGTTTGCCCGCGAGCTGTGCGGCCTCCATGCAGTCGTACAGCGTCCAGATGTACGTGTAGAAGCGCGCGCCCGCGTCCTGGATGTCGAAGACGACGGTGTCCACGCCCGAGGCGGTGAAGATGTCGGCGAGCGGCTGCCCGCTCTTCAAATACGTGTCGTAGACGGGCAGTCCGGTCGCCGGGTCGTCGTAACGGCCCTCCGAGCCGCCCGCCTGCGCGGTGCCGCGGAAGCCGTGTTCGGGTCCGAAGACCGCGAGGAGGTCCACGCGTGCGTCGGCGTGCATGACGTCGACGATGTGGCGCACGTCGCGGGTGACGCCGGTCGGGTTGGTGACGATGCCGACGCGCTGCCCGTCGAGGAGCGCATAGCCGTCCGCGGCCAGGCGCTCGAAGCCGGTGCGCAGCCGGTGACCGCCCTGGGGTGCGGCAGGTGCGGCAGGTGTGGCGGACGTGGCAGGTGCGGCCGACGCGGCCGACGATCCGGTGGTGGCCAGGGCGCCGATCGCTCCCGTCGCGGCGAGCAGACCTCGTCTGGACAGTTTCATGCGGTGACCTCCGTGTTCCCTGCGGCTGTCATGACCACGCACGCTAGCGTGCGAGGGGGCCGCGGAGAACGAACGCGACCGAAGCCGCCCTTCCATCCGTACATACCGACTGGTTAGTCTGGCGAGGCAGCAGTGCTGAATCGCCTGGTGTCGAAGTCGCGTCGAAGGAGACCGATGGTGGAAGCCGTGCAGGGTGCGGGAGTGGTCGTCACCGGAGCGGGAGGCGGCATCGGGGCCGCGCTGGCCCGCCGCTTCGCCGCCGAGGGAGCCAGGGTCGTCGTCAACGACCTGGACGCCGCCAAGGCCGCGGCCGTCGCCGACGAGATAGGCGCCGTCGCCGTCCCGGGCGACGCGTCCGCGATCGTGGCCGAGGCTCGCGACGCGCTCGGCGGCACCATCGACGTCTACTGCGCCAACGCGGGCCTCGGCTCCGGCGGAACCGAGGCGGCCGACGAGAAGGTCTGGGAGCTCGCCTGGGACGTCAACGTGATGGCGCACGTCCGTGCGGCCCACGAGCTGCTCCCCGGCTGGCTGGAGCGCGGCAGTGGCCGTTTCGTCTCCACCGTCTCGGCGGCCGGACTGCTCACCATGATCGGCGCCGCGCCCTACAGCGTCACCAAGCACGGCGCGTACGCCTTCGCCGAGTGGCTGTCGCTGACGTACCGCCACCGGGGCCTGAAGGTCCACGCGATCTGCCCGCAGGGCGTGCGCACCGACATGCTCGACGCCACCGGCAGTGCGGGCGACATCGTGCTCCGGCCGACCGCCATCGAGCCCGACGACGTCGCGGACGCCCTCTTCAAGGGGATCGAGGAGGACCGTTTCCTGATCCTGCCGCATCCCGAGGTCGCGGGGTACTACCGGGCGCGGGCCGCGGAGCCCGACCGCTGGCTGACGAACATGAACCACATCCAGCAGAAGTGGGAGGCCGGCCGGTGACCGCCCCGACCTACGCCGACAAGCCGTGGGTGGCCCTGCTGAACGACGCGCAGCGCGGCCCCATAGACCCCGCCGACTCCCTGGTGCACGCCCTTCGCGCGGTTGTCGCGGACACTCCGGACCGTGCCGCGCTCGCCTACTTCGACGGGCGGCTGAGCTACCGCGAGCTGGACGAGCTGAGCGACTCCGTCGCCGGGCACCTCGCCGCCCGCGGCCTGGAGCGCGGCGACCGGGTCGCGATCCTGCTGCAGAACTCCCCGCACTTCGTGCTCGCCCTGCTGGGCGCGTGGAAGGCGGGCGCGATCGTGGTGCCGGTCAACCCGATGTACAAGTCGGGGGAGGTCGCGCACGTCCTGCGGGACGGCGAGGTGGCGGCGCTGATCTGCTCCGACCGGGCGTGGGAGTCGTACCTGCGGGACACGGCCGCGGAATCGCCGGTGCGGATCGTACTGACCGGCTGTGAGTTGGATTTCCAAACGCGCAACGACGCGCGCGTGCTGACCTTCGAGCGGCTGCCGGGGGCCGCCGACGCCGACGACCTGGTGACCGTGGCCCGCGCGGGGCACAAGGCACCCGAGGGCCGTGACCTCGGGCCGTCCGACATCGCGCTGATCAGCTACACCTCGGGCACCAGCGGCGCGCCCAAGGGCGCCACCAACACGCACGGGAACATCATGTGCAACGCCGAGCGGCAGCGGACGGGCCTCGCCCTCCCGGAGGCGCCGGTGTACTACGCGATGGCGCCGCTGTTCCACATCACCGGGATGGTCTGCCAGTTCGGCGCCTGTCTGAACAGCGCGGGCACGCTCGTGCTGACGTACCGCTTCGAGGCGGGGGTCGTCCTCGACGCGTTTGCCGAGCACCGGCCGCAGTACACCGTCGGCCCGTCCACCGCCTTCATGGCACTGGCCGCCCACCCGGACGTGAGCCCGGACCACTTCTCCTCCTTCGTGAACATCTCCTCGGGCGGCGCTCCCTTGCCGCCGGCCCTGGTGGAGAAGTTCCGGGCAGGCTTCGGGCCGTACATCCGCAACGGCTACGGGCTCACCGAGTGCACCGCTCCCTGCGCCTCCGTCCCGCCGGGCCTGGAGGCACCCGTCGACCCGGCCTCCGGCACGCTGGCCGTGGGCCTGCCGGGCCCGAACACGGTCGTGCGCATCGTCGACGACGAGGGCCGGGAAGTGCCCTTCGGCGAGCAGGGCGAGATCCTCGTCCGCGGCCCGCAGGTCGTGCCGGGCTACTGGCGGCGCCCCGAGGCCACCGCCGAGACCTTCCCCGACGGGGAGCTGCGCACCGGCGACATCGGCTTCATGGACCCCCAGGGGTGGCTGTACGTCGTCGACCGCAAGAAGGACATGATCAACGCCTCCGGCTTCAAGGTGTGGCCGCGCGAGGTCGAGGACGTCCTGTACACGCATCCCGCGGTCCGTGAGGCGGCCGTCGTCGGGGTACCCGACGGTTACCGCGGGGAGACCGTCAAGGCGTACGTCAGCCTCCGTCCCGGCAGCGCGGCGGACCCGGACGACTTCGCGGAGTACTGCAAGGAGAGACTGGCCGCCTACAAATACCCCCGCCAGGTGGAGATACTGCCCGACCTGCCGAAGACGGCGAGTGGGAAGATCCTCCGGCGGGAGTTGCGTTCGCGTCCGGACGACGCGTAGGAGCGCATAACCTCGCACAACAACTGATACAGCGATACGGAAGGCAGGTGGCGGCAGTGCCCAGGACGACGGACGGAGACGGTACGCCCGTCCCGCAGCGGCTGCTCGCCGCCGCCACCCGGCTCTTCGCCGAGCGGGGCTACGACCGCACGTCCGTGCAGGAGATCGTCGAGGCGGCGGGCGTCACCAAGGGCGCGCTGTACCACTACTTCGGCTCGAAGGACGATCTGCTGCACGAGGTGTACGCGCGCGTGCTGCGCGTTCAGCAGGAGCGCCTGGACGCCTTCGCGGACGCGGACGAGCCCGTCGAGGAGCGGCTGCGGCGCGCCGCGGCCGATGTCGTCGTCACCACCATCGACAACCTCGACGACGCGATGATCTTCTTCCGCTCCATGCACCACCTGAGCCCGGAGAAGAACAAGCAGGTACGCGCCGAGCGCCGCCGCTACCACGAACGCTTCCGCGCCCTCATCGAGGAGGGCCAGAAGGAGGGCGTCTTCTCCACGGCCACCCCCGCCGACCTGGTCGTCGACTACCACTTCGGCTCGGTGCACCATCTGTCGACGTGGTACCGCCCCGACGGCCCGCTCGCCCCGCAGGAGGTCGCCGACCAGCTCGCCGACCTGCTGCTGCGCGCGCTGCGGCCGTAGGCGGCCCCACGCGTCGGCCCGGCCGACGCGTGGAGCGCATGACACGAAGGCACGGGAAGTCGGAGAGCAAGGGCCGGTGAGGGCGCACACCCTCACCGGCCCTTGCTCTCCGCGTACTTCTGGACCTCCCGCACCGGCCCTCGCGCTACACGTACTTCTTGATCTCCCGCCGCGCCAGCGACCGCTGGTGCACCTCGTCGGGACCGTCCGCGAGCTTCAACGTCCGGGCGCTGGCCCACAGTTCGGCCAGCGGGAAGTCCTGGCTCACGCCTCCCGCGCCGTGCAGCTGGACGGCCTTGTCGAGGATGTCGACGACCGTGCGCGGTGTGGCGATCTTGATGGCCTGGATCTCGGTGTGGGCACCCCGGTTGCCGACGGTGTCCATCATCCAGGCCGTCTTCAGCACCAGCAGACGCAGCTGCTCGACGGCCACCCGGGCGTCGGCGATCCAGTTCTGCACGACACCCTGCTGGGCGAGCGGCTTGCCGAACGCCGTGCGGGACACCGCCCGCCTGCACATCAGCTCGATCGCCCGCTCGGCCATGCCGATCAGCCGCATGCAGTGGTGGATGCGCCCCGGACCGAGCCGTGCCTGCGCGATGCCGAAGCCGCCGCCCTCCTCGCCGATCAGGTTGCTCGCGGGCACCCGGACGTGGTCGAAGACGACCTCGGCGTGCCCGCCGTGGGAGTGGTCCTCGTAGCCGTACACCTGCATGGCGCGCCGGACTTCGAGCCCCGGGGTGTCGCGCGGGACCAGGATCATCGACTGCTGGCGGCGGATGTCGGAGCCGTCCGGGTCCGTCTTGCCCATCACGATGAAGATTTTGCAGTCCGGGTTCATCGCCCCGGAGATGTACCACTTGCGCCCGGTGACGACGTACTCGTCGCCGTCCCGCTCGATGAGCGTGGTGATGTTCGTGGCGTCGGAGGACGCCACCTCGGGCTCGGTCATCGCGAACGCCGAGCGGATGTCGCCCGCGAGCAGCGGCTCCAGCCACTGCTTCTTCTGCTGCTCGTCGGCGAACTGCGCGAGCACCTCCATGTTGCCCGTGTCCGGCGCCGCGCAGTTCAGCGCCGTCGGAGCCAAGTGCGGGCTGCGGCCGGTGATTTCGGCGAGCGGCGCGTACTGGAGGTTGGTGAGCCCGGCGCCGTACTCGGAGTCCGGCAGGAAGAGGTTCCACAGGCCCTGGCGGCGGGCCTCGGCCTTCAACTCCCCGACGATCGCGGGGGTGTCCCACGGCGAGGCGAGCTGCGCGCGCTGCTCGTGCTCGACCGCCTCCGCCGGATAGACGTACTCGTCCATGAAGGCGAGCAGCTTCCCGCGCAGCTCCTCGGTGCGCGCGTCGAATGCGAAGTCCATGGCGGATCAGCCTTCCTGAAGGGTGGTCAGGCCGTGCTCGATGAAGAAGGGGACGAGTTCCCCGATGCGGTCGAAGCCCGCGCCGACCGTCTGGCCCAGCGTGTACCGGTAGTGGATGCCCTCGAGGATCACGGCGAGCTTGAACCAGGCGAACGCCGTGTACCAGGAGACGGCGGACACGTCGCGCCCCGAGCGCGCGGCGTACCGCTCGATGATCTCGGCCGGCTGCGGGTGCCCGGCGGCCGAAGCGGTGGTGCTGATGGGGGAGTTGGGCAGATCCAGCGGCGCGCTGTACATCACCAGCAGCCCCAGGTCGGTGAGCGGATCACCCAGCGTGGACATCTCCCAGTCCAGGATCGCCTTGATCCGGTCGTCCTCGCCGATCAGCACGTTGTCCAGGCGGTAGTCGCCGTGGATGACCGTGGCCGCGGGGGAATCCGGCAGTTCGCGGCCCAGGGCGGCGTGCAGCTCGTCGATCCCGGCGAGTTCGCGGTTGCGGGAGGCGTCCAACTGCTTGCCCCAGCGGCGCAGTTGCCGGTCGAGGAAGCCCTCGGGCCGCCCGAAGTCGGCGAGGCCCACCGCGGCGGGGTCCACCGCGTGCAGTTCGACGAGCGTGTCGACCAGCCCGAGCACGGCGTCGCGAGTGCGCTCGGGACCGAGCGGGGCGAGCTGCTCGGCGGTGCGGTACGGGGTGCCCTCCACGAACTCCATCACGTAGAAGGGCGCGCCCAGCACCTCGTCGTCCTCGCAGAGCAGCACCGTGCGGGGCACCGGCACGGCCGTCGGGTGCAGCGCGCTGATGACCCGGTGCTCGCGCTTCATGTCGTGCGCGGTGGCCAGGACGTGGCCCAGCGGGGGCCGCCGTACGACCCACTTCGCGGTACCGTCCGTCACGGAATAGGTGAGGTTCGACCGTCCGCCCTCGATCAGTCGGCCGGTCAGCGGGCCGGTCACCAGGCCGGGCCGCTCGCTGTCGAGCAGGCCGCGCAGCCGGTCGAGATCGAGACCAGGCGGGTGGTCGGGGCTCATCGTTTCTCCTCAACGCACGGAAACCGGACGTCAACCATGATGCCGACCGGTCGGTATGCCGTCCAGTGCGCGGGCGAAACGTGATCGGCGTCTCCCCCCGGAGGGTGCCGGAACCGGCCAGGACCGGGAGGTGACGCCAGGGCCGGAGAGGCCCTAGTGGTCGTCCCAGTGGCCCTCGTGCGCGGCGTGCCGGTGGCCGTCGTGCACATAGTCGACGTGATCCCCGTGGGCCACCTGCGGGTGCCCGCAGTCCTCGCCGTGCTGGTGGCCGTGCCCGCCGTGCGTCACATGCCCGCCCGGCTCGCACTCGTCCCAGTGTCCGGCGTGCTCGCGGTGCAGGTGCCCGTCGTGCGCGTAGTCGGTGTGGTCACCGTGCGGCACCGCCGGGTGGCCGCAGGCCGGGCCGTGGGTGTGGGCGTGCGTGGGGTGCTCGTGGTGGAGGGTGGTCATGGGGCTCACCTTTGAAAGAGGCGGGAAACGGCGGGAAACGAGGCCTCAGGATATCGGGACAAAGTCCAGCATTTCCCTTTCATTTGGCCTGCGTCCCGTTTGAGTACCTCAGCCTCAGAGCACCAGCGCCGCCGCGCACACGGCCAGCGCCACCGTGCACAGGGCCGCCGCCGCCCCGTGCCGGGCGGAGAGCGCCGCCGGGTGACCGGACCGCAGGTCGGCGAGCGTCCGGATGCGGCGGTGGGCGACGGCCAGGAACCCCAGCCAGAGGATGCAGCACAGGGCGCCGAGGACGGCTCCGGTCACCCCTCCGGCGCGCAGCGACGCCTTCGCGGCGAGCACGGCGGCGACGGTGCTCGCCAGCGTCGTACGCCGCCAGGCGAGCCGGGTGCGTTCCGGCTGGAGTCCCGGGTCCCGGTCCCGGGCGGGAGCGGTCACCCTTCCCAGCCGACGAGGACGACGACGACCATGGCGATGGCGACGACCGCGACGGCAACGCTCAGCAGGGCCGGAAAGCGGGACACCGGCAGGTCCTCGCCGTTGCGCATCGCCCGCTCGCACCGCACCCAGTGGTTGACGGCACGCAGCGAGCAGAGCACGCCGGCCGCCAGCAGGGCCAGCGCGAGACCCACCCGCCATCCCCAGCGCAGGTCCGGCAGGAACTGGTCCACGGCGAAGCCCCCGCCGATCAGCGCGAGCGCCGTGCGCAACCACGCCAGGAAGGTCCGCTCGTTGGCCAGCGAGAAGCGGTAGTCGGGCGTCTCGCCCTCCTCCCGGACGTCCTCCGGGGCGAACCACAGCCGGACGTTCCGTACGAATTCGATCACGCCCTGGACCCTACCGGCCGCCTGCCCGCCGCCCCGAGGACGGTGGCGTCAGCCCTTGGCCCGGTAGGCCTTCAGGCGCTCGTACGCGGCAAGACCGTCCGGCACCCAGGTCCAGTCGGTCAGCCGGCGCTCCACCTCGTCCTCGGGAAGGAAGTCGTGCCAGGCGACCTCCTCGACCTGCGGGTTCACCGGGAGGTCGCAGCGCACCTCGTACACGGCGGACCACCAGCTCCCGCGGGCTCCGCCGTCGTAGAGGAACTTGAAGAGCGGGACGGGCCGCGGGAGCCCGGAGACGCCGAGTTCCTCCTCGGCCTCCCGCAGGGCCGCGTCGTCGTAGGTCTCGCCCGTGCCGACGACTCCGCCTACGAACATGTCGTGGAGGGAGGGAAAGACCAGCTTGGTGGGGGTGCGGCGGTGGACGAAGATCCGGCCGGCGGCGTCCCGGGCCTGGATGAACACGCAGCGGTGGCGCAGACCGCGCGCGTACGCCTCACCACGCGGGGACTGCCCGATGACCTGGTCGTTCTCGTCCACGATGTCGAGGATCTCGTCGGCGGCGCTCATGGGGCCATCCAAGCAGCACGCCGCGGACGGCGGGGTGGGGGAGGGTCAGCCCTTCAACGCCGGCGCCGGTACCCGCTCCACGGGTGCCGCGCCGCTGGGCATCGCCGGATGCAGACCGAGCAGCACGATGCCCACGACGATCGCCGCGAGGCCCGCCGCCTCCCAGGCCAGTGCGCCGCTGTCGGTGCGCAGCCGGTCGCCGAGGAAGCCGACACCGCACGCGATTCCGGCGAGCGGCTGGGCGGCGGTCAGGGCGGGCAGGGACATCCGCAGGGGAGCCGTCTCGAAGGCGCTCTGCACGAGGATCAGCCCGACGACGCCGAGCGCCGCGACGGCGTACGGCTGCCAGGTCGAGAAGAGCGTGAGCCAGCCGCCGCCCTCCGTGACCAGCTGCCCGCTCACTCGGGTCAGCGCGTCCTGCACGCCGTAGAGGAGTCCGGCCGCCAGCGCCAGCAGGACCGGCGCGGCGCTCAGCCGGGACCGCTTCGCGTACGCCGTCAGCAGCAGTGCGCCGCCCACCATCAGCCCGATGATCAGCCAGTGCCGCGCCGGATCCGCGACCGCGTCGCCGCCGCGCGGCTGCCCCGCCACGATGAACGCCGAGACGCCGCCCGCGAGCAGCAGGAGCCCCGTCCAGCCCTGGCGCCCCAGTGACTGTTTCGTCTGCCGACGGGACAGCGCCATCGCGAAGAGCAGGTTGGTGGCCAGCAGGGGTTCGACGAGGGAGATCTCTCCGTGGCTCAGCGCGATCGCGCCGAGCACCATTCCGCAGACCATGAGCCCGATGCCGCCGAGCCAGCGCGGCACCCGGATGAGGTCGAGCAGCAGGCGCGGCGAGAGGAAGTCGCCCAGCGGCGCGTGCGAGGCAGCGTTCTGCTGGAGCACGAAGCCGAAGCCGAGACAGCAGGCCGCGCTCACGGCGAGGACGAGAACCAGTACCGACACGCTGCGTACCTCAATACATCGGGGACGGGGACGGGCGGGGTTACGGGTATCGGAAGACTGTAGCCGAGTCCCCGGAAACCGGCAGTTGACTGGGTCACTTCGTTGCCCAAGGATCTGACCGACCAGTAACAATGTCGAGGAGGGCCTGCTCATGGCGTACGACGCAGATGTGATCGTGATCGGGGCGGGCCTCGCCGGGCTCGCGGCGACCGCGGAGCTCGTCGACGCGGGCCGCAAGGTGATCCTTCTCGACCAGGAGCCGGAGCAGTCGATCGGCGGCCAGGCGCACTGGTCCTTCGGCGGGCTCTTCTTCGTGGACTCGCCCGAGCAGCGCCGGATGCGGATCAAGGACAGCCACGCGCTCGCCCTCCAGGACTGGATGGGCACCGCCGCCTTCGACCGCCCGGAGGACCACTGGCCCCGCCAGTGGGCCGAGGCCTACGTCGACTTCGCGGCCGGCGAGAAGCGCTCCTGGCTGCACAAGCAGGGCGTCCGCTTCTTCCCGGTCGTCGGCTGGGCCGAGCGCGGCGGCTACGACGCCAATGGGCACGGCAACTCCGTACCCCGCTTCCACATCACCTGGGGGACCGGGCCGGGGCTGGTCGCGCCCTTCGAGCGGCGAGTGCGGGCCGGGGTGGCCCGTGGTCTCGTCGAGCTGCGGTTCCGGCACCGGGTGACCGGGCTGTCCCGCAGCGCGGGCGCCGTCGACACGGTCACCGGGGAGATCCTGGAGCCGTCCGGCATCGAGCGCGGCCAGGCCAGCAGCCGGGCGGTCGCCGGCGCCTTCGAGCTCAAGGCGCAGGCGGTGATCGTCACCTCCGGCGGCATCGGCGGCAACCATGACCTCGTCCGCGCCAACTGGCCGGAGCGGCTCGGCACCCCGCCCGAGAAGATGATCTCCGGCGTTCCCGCGCACGTCGACGGGAAGATGCTCGCCATCGCCGAGGAGACGGGCGCGCACCTCATCAACCGCGACCGGATGTGGCACTACACCGAGGGCATCCAGAACTGGAACCCCATCTGGGAGAACCACGGCATCCGCGTCCTGCCCGGCCCGTCCTCGCTCTGGCTGGACGCCCGCGGCAACCGGCTGCCGGTCCCGCTCTTCCCCGGCTTCGACACGCTCGGCACGCTCGAACACATCATGCGGACCGGGTACGACTACACGTGGTTCGTGCTCGACCAGAAGATCATCGGCAAGGAGTTCGCGCTCTCGGGCTCGGAGCAGAACCCCGACCTCACCGGCAAGTCGATCCGGGACGTCATCGGCCGGGCCCGCGCGGACGTCCCCGGTCCCGTCAAGGCGTTCATGGACAACGGCGCGGACTTCGTCGTGGAGAAGGACCTCGCCGCGCTCGTCCGCGGCATGAACGCGATCACCAAGGAACCCCTGATCGACGAGGCGGAGCTGCGCCGTGTGATCGTCTCGCGCGACCGGGAGATCGCCAACCCCTTCACCAAGGACCTCCAGGTGACGGCGATCCGCGGCGCCCGCACCTACCTGGGCGACAAGCTGATCCGCACGGCGACCCCGCACCGCATCCTCGACCCCAAGGCGGGCCCGCTGATCGCGGTGCGCCTGAACATCCTCACCCGCAAGACCCTCGGCGGCCTGGAGACCGACCTCTCCTCGCGTGTGCTGACCGAGGGCGGTGACCCGTTGGAGGGCGTGTACGCGGCCGGTGAGGCCGCCGGGTTCGGCGGCGGCGGAGTCCACGGCTACCGCTCGCTCGAAGGCACCTTCCTCGGCGGCTGCCTCTTCTCGGGGCGTACGGCGGGGCGGGCGGCGGCGAAGGCGCTGGGCTGAGCCCTCCCAAGTCCCGTCTAGTCCCCTGAAGTCCTCTCAAGCCCTGCCGTCCCGGGAGATCCGCCTCTCCCGGGCCGGAGGCAATCCGCCTGCGCCGCAAGCCAGTTGGTGCGTGAGCCTTCTTGGGGAGCCCTTGACTAAAGCCTTGGGTGGGGGTTTGCTGTGCGTGATCAAATCCTGACCAGCATCGCCCCTGTGAGGAATGCCCGCGGTGCCCCCACCCCCTCTCGGCCGCGGTCGCGGCCGTAAGCGCACCGCCCTGTCCTTCGACGCCGCGCTCGACGACACCGAACTCGTCGCGGCGCGCGCCTCGTTGAACCAGGGACGGTGGACCGCGGTCCGCTCGCTGCTCGCCGCCACCGGCGACGACTGGGACCGCCGTGGGCACCGCGTCACCGTTCTCGCGCAGGAGTCCGCCACCCTCGCCTGGGCCCGCGACTGGCGGCTCGCCGAACCCGAGTCCGCCGACGCCTCCGTACTGCTCGCCTGTGCCATGGTCCACCGCGTCCTGAACGGCAAGGAGCGCCCCGAACGGGCCCGCGAGGCCTGCCGGTCCGCGGCCGCGCTCGCCCCCACCGACCCGACGCCCTGGCTCGGCCTGCTGATCCTGGAGCGCTCGCGCGGCACCGAGGAGGACGTGGTCCGGCTCTTCGACGAGGTGCGCCATCGCTGTCCCGACCACCACCACGCGCATCATCTGATGGTCGCCCGGCTCGCCGAGCGCCGTGCCGCGGCCGGCCAGGACCCGCTGCACGAGGTGTACGACTTCGCCAACTGGTCCGCCGAACAGGCCCCCGCCGACTCGCCGTTGGCGATTCTGCCGGTCGTCGCGCACGCCGAGCGCTTCCGCGTCCTCGCCACCATCGGCAGCGAGCCCCTCGATCCGGCCGCCTCCGGGCACTGGGTCGGGCGCCGGGCCCGCCAGGTGATGAAGGCCGCCTTCGACTGGTGGCTGGAGTGGGAGCACGACGACCATCCGCGCCGCCATGTCGACCTCAACTTCCTTGCCCACGCCAAGTTCTGCGAGGGCCGGGGCGCCGAGGCCGCCGCGCTGTTCCACCGCATCGGACCGCATGCCACCCGGGCGCCCTGGTCGTACCCCGACCGCGACCCCGACAAAGCCTTCCGCGCCGCCCGCGACAGTGCGCTCGGCACGGCGTAACGCCCCATTTTTGGAAGTACCACCCCCCCGAACCCCCGAACCCCCGAACCCCCGAACCCCCGAACCCCCGAACTTCCGAACATCCGAAAGGACAACCCCGCGATGACGACGGGCAGTTCGAGCACATCGAGTACGTCGAACACGGGCAGAACCGGCGCCGACGGCGACGGCGGCATCAGCACGTTCAAGGGCCAGGAGCGCGCCCTGCGGGCCGACCGCCTCGGCACGGGGGGCCTGCTGCTCTCCGTCCTCGCGGCGACCGCGCCCCTCATGGTGGTCGCGGGTGTCATGCCCACCACATTCGCGGTGATGGGCATCGTCGGGCAGCCGCTGCTCTTCGTCATCCTCGGCGTGGTCCTCGTGCTCTTCAGCGTCGGGTACGCCGAGATGAGCCGCCACGTCCACAACGCGGGCGCCTTCTACGCGTACATCTCCCGCGGCCTCGGCGGCACCGCGGGCGCCGGCGCCGCGCTCGTCGCCCTCGTCGCGTACAACGCCCTCCAGGTCGGCATCTACGGCATCTTCGGCTTCGAGGTCTCCGGGCTGTTCTCGACCTACCTGGAGCTTCAAGTCGCCTGGTGGATACCGGCGTTGGCGGCCGTGTTCGTCGTCGGCGCGCTCGGCTGGCTGAAGATCGACGTCAACGCCAAGGTGCTGGGCGTCCTGCTGGTCGTCGAGGTCGCCCTCGTCGTCATCTTCGACATCGCCGCGGTCGCCGACCCGGCCAAGCAGGGCCTGTCGCTGCACGCCTTCAACCCGGACACGCTCAGCGGCGCCGGCGTGGGCACGGCACTCTGCTTCTGCATCGCGGCCTTCCTCGGCTTCGAACAGGCCCCCGTCTACGCCGAGGAGACCAGCCGCCCGCACATCCTGGTGCCGCGCGTGATGTTCCTCGCGGTCGCCGGGGTCGCCGTCTTCTTCGCGCTGAGCTGCTGGGCGCTCACGGTCGCCGCCGGCCCCTCCTCGATCGTCGGCACATCCCAGAAGCAGAGCGCCGGGCTGCTGTTCTTCCTCACCGAATCGCGGCTCGGCGGCACCTTCACGGACGTCCTGCACATCCTCTTCGTGACCGGCATGTTCGCGGCGATGCTCAGCTTCCACAACGTCGTCGCGCGATACGCCTTCGCCATGGGCCGCGAGGGCCTGCTGCCCGCCGCCTTCGGCCGGACCACCGGCACGAGCGGCGCCCCCGGCACCGGCTCGCTGCTGCAGACCGCCGTGTCCCTGATCGTCGTCGCCGCCTTCGCCGTGGCCGACGACAAGCCGGCCGGTGACCCGACCGCACCCGTGCTGCACCTGTTCACCTGGTTCGGCAACATCGGGGCGCTCGGCGTCATCCTGCTGATGGCGGCCGCCTCGGTCTCCGTGATCGTCTTCTTCGTACGGCGCGGCGCGGCCGGTGCCCAGGCCTGGCGCCTGGCCACCTCCGCGATCGCGGCCGTCGCCCTCCTGGTCATCGCCGTCTACACGGTCAAGGACTTCGACGTCCTGGTCGGTGCGGGCCCGGACTCCTCGCTGAGCTGGCTGCTGCCCGCGATCATCGGGGCCGCCCTGGTCCTCGGCCTGGGCCAGGGCCTGGTGCTGCGCTCCCGCAAGCCGGAGGCACACGCCCGCATCGGCCTGGGCAACGAGGCGTTCCAGCTGGACAAGGCGGCGGAGACGACGGAACCCGCAGCCTCCTGAAGGCGCGCCGCCGAAAGCTCGTATGAACGCACGAGAACGCGTAAGAAGTGATTACGGAATCCTGACGAGCACCCGCTGACGCTGGCTTTTTGGGGGTCGCGGGTGCTCGAATCAATGAGTGAACCCTGAACAACCGGAAGAGCCGGAAGCGCCGCACTCGGAGGAGCGCGGAAAGCCGATCGGCCGCCGGGTCCTGCTCGGCACGCTCGGCCTCGGCGCGCTCGGCGTGGTGGCCGCGCCCCCGCTCCAGCGCGGACTGGAGGCCTTCCTCGGCAGCGCCGCCGACAAGGACCCCACGGGGCTGACCGGCCTGCTGCCCAACGGCGGCGGCTTCCGCTACTACTCGGTGACGTCCTCGGTCCCGCACAAGAACGAGACGAACTACCGCCTCACCATCGACGGCCTGGTCGACCACCCGAAGACCTTCACCCTTGCCGACCTGCGGGCCCTGCCCCAGACCCGGCTGGTGCACGACGTCCAGTGCGTCACCGGCTGGCGGGTGCCCGGCACGCCCTTCGAGGGAGTGCGACTGTCCCGGCTCCTGGACGCCGCGGGGGTGCGCCCTTCGGCCGGTGCGGTGCGGTTCACCTGCTTCGACGGCGCGTACAGCGAGAGCCTCACGCTCGACCAGGCCCGCCGCAAGGACGTCCTGGTCGCCCTCCGCATGCAGGACAAGGATCTCGGCCACAACCACGGCGGCCCGGTCCGCCTCTATGTCGCCCCCATGTACTTCTACAAGTCCGCCAAGTGGCTCTCCGGCATCACCGTCACCGAGGACGTCCGTCCCGGTTACTGGGAGGACCGGGGCTACGACGTGGACGCGTGGGTCGGCCGCTCGAACGGACGCGACGATGAACCTACGAGCTGACGCCCCCACCGCCCCCGCCACCACCCGGGTACGGCGCTTCAGCCGCGCCGAGCGCTGGGTGCACCGCACGACGGCCGCGCTGATGGGCGTGTGCGTGGTGACCGCGGCCTGCCTCTACCTGCCCACCTTCGCCGAACTCGTGGGCCGCCGGGAGCTGGTGGTCCGCATCCACGAGTGGGCGGGCCTGCTGCTCCCGGTCCCGGTCCTGGTGGGCCTGGCCTCCCGCGCGTTCCGCGCCGACCTGGGGAGGCTCAACCGCTGGGGCCCGCACGACCGCCGCTGGCTGCGGGCGGCCCTGCGCCGCGACCCCCGCCCCTCCGCCCGGCCCGCGGGCAAGTTCAACGCGGGCCAGAAGACCTACGCGGCCTGGATCGCCGGAGCCTGCCTGGTCATGCTCGGCACGGGCCTGCTCATGTGGTTCACCCACCTCGCCCCGATCCTGTGGCGCACCTCGGCGACCTTCGTCCACGACTGGCTCGCCCTGACGATCGGCATCGTCCTCATCGGCCACATCGGCATGGCCCTCGCCGACCCGGAGGCCCGCCGAGGCCTGCGCACGGGCTCGGTGAGCAAGGAGTGGGCGAAGCGGGAACATCCGTTGTGGCGGCCGTAGGCCGAGTGCGACCGTCCCGTACGGCCCCGAGAACAGCCCCAGCCCCTAGCGGGCGGCCCTTTCCGCCCCCGCCCCCTCACCCCCCAGCACCGTAGCCATCCGCGCCAGCCCGTCCGGTCCGAACCCCGCCGCGACGGCCCGGTCCGCGGCGTTCTTCGCCGCCGTCAGCGCCCCCACGTCGAGGCCGTGTGCCGTGGCCGCGGTGATGAGGTGGCCGATCGTCGTCGCGGCCGAGGCGACGGTGGAGCGCTCGCCGGGGAAGTGGCCCGCGCCCAGCTGCCCGGCGAACCGGGTGACCATCTCGGACAGGAGGCCGCCGATCCCGGCGGCGAACGGTGCGAGGTCCTCGGGTGCGATGTCCTCCGCCGAGGCCAGGGCGAAGGCGTGTGCCACACCGTGCACCGTGGTCGCGAACAGGTCGAGCAGCGCGACCTCGTACGCCGCCGCCCGCCCGGGATCGTCGCCCAGATAGGTGCCGGTGCCGCCCAGGGCGCCCAGCGTCTCCCGTACGGCCTCGTACGCCTCCCGTTCGCCGCTGTACAGGAGAGCGGTGGCCGGCGTCCCGATCGCCGGGGTCGGGGTGAGGATCGCACCGTCCAGGAGGCCGATGCCGTGCCCCGCCGCCCAGTCGGCCAGCGCGCGGGCCTGCGCGGGTTCCCCGCTGGTGAGATTGACCAGGATGCGGCCGGCCCAGTCGGCGCCCGGCGGATCGAGGACGGCGCGTACGGCTTCGTAGTCCGTCAGGCAGGCGACGATCACCTGCCCGCTCGCCACCGCTTCCCCGACCGACCCGGCGACGGCGGCGCCCCGGTCCGCCAGGTCGTCGGCCCGGCCGGGGGTGCGGTTCCACACCGTCAGCGGATGACCTGCCGTCAGGAACGCGGAGGCCAGGGCGCGCCCCATCGGGCCCAGGCCGAGGACGGAAACATGTGTCTGCTGGATCAAGGTCGTCATACGGCGATGCTGGACCCTCACGTTGACGTGAGAGTCAAGTCCCTGTTGGACTCGGCGACATGAGGATCGGTGAACTCTCGCGACGCACCGGCGCGAGCCCGCGCGCCCTGCGCTATTACGAGGAGCAGGGGCTGCTCACCCCGGTGCGGCGCCCGAGCGGCTATCGCGAGTACGAGGAGCGGGACGTGAGCACCGTGCGGCGCATCCGGGTGCTGCTCTCCGCGGGGCTGGGCACGTCCGTGATCGCGGAGATCGTGCCCTGCGCCGACGACGAGAACGTCGTCCTGGTCGGCAGGTGCCCAGAACTCCTCGACGGCCTCGCGAAGGAACGCGCCCGGATCACGGAGACGATCGAGGATCTGATCGCCGCCCGAGCCGTCCTCGACTCCCTCGTGGGCCGCCCGCTGCAGGCGAGTTGACGGAGGAGGGGCTCAACTCCCGAAGTCCAGCAGCACCTTGCAGGACCGGCTCCGGTCCGCCGCGAGCGCGAACGCCGACTCCGCGTCCCGAACGGGTACCACGGCGCTGACGAGCGCGTCGAACGCGGGCTCGGCGGCGAGCAGTTCGAGCGCCGAGTCGAACTCCGCGTCGAAGCGGAAGGCGCCCCGGAGTTCGATCTCCCGCGACACCACCAGGTTCCCCGCGAACGGGCTCTGCCCCGGCGGCAGCATGCCGAGCTGCACGACCACCCCGCCCCGGCGCACCAGGCGCAGGCAGGTGTCGAGCCCGGCGGCCACCCCGGACGCCTCGATGGCGGCGTCCACCTCGGACGGCCACCCGGCGTCGCCTGGATGATCGGCCCGTACGACGGTGTCGGCGCCCGCGGCGGAGGCGTACTCCAAGGCCTGCGGGAGCAGATCGGTGACCGTCACATGCGCCGCGCCTGCGGCCTTCGCGGCGGCCACCACCAGGCAGCCGATGGGCCCGGCCCCGGTCACCAGCACATGCCGGCCGGCGACGGAACCGGCCCGCCGTACCGCGTGCAGCGCAACCGACAGCGGCTCCGCGAGCGCCGCCCGGCGTAGTTCAAGACCGGCCGGTACCGCCCTCAACTGCCTTGCGGGCACCACCACTTGAGCCGCGAACCCGCCCTGCACATGCGGGGTGCGCGCCGCGCTGCCGAGATACCGCGTGTCCCGGCAGACGTTCGCGCGTCCGTCGCGGCACTCGGGGCAGGCGCCGCACTCAGTCGCCGGGTGCACGGCGACGGCCGTACCCGGAACGGGACCCGAGGCCCCGTCGCCGTACGCCAGCACCGTGCCCACGACCTCGTGCCCGAGCACCATCGGCTCGCGCAGCCGGAAGTCGCCCACCCCGCCGTGCCGCCAGTAGTGCAGATCGGAGCCGCACACCCCGCCGTAGCGGACGGCGACCAGCGCCTGCCCGGGACCCGGGGAGGGCACCGGCAGTTCGTCGACCCGCAGGTCGTCCTGGCCGTGGATCACGCAACCGAGCATCGTCCGAGCCTCCCTAGAGCACGCTGGTCATACCGCCGTCGACGTACAGCACCTGCCCGCTCACGAAGTCCGCCGCGGGCGAGGCGAGGAAGAGCACCCCGCCGACGAGGTCGTCGGTACGGCCCCAGCGTCCGGCCGGGGTGCGGCGGCGCACCCAGGCACTGAACTCCTCGTCCTCGACGAGAGGTTGGGTGAGCTCGGTCTCGATGTAACCGGGGCCGAGCCCGTTGACCTGCACGCCCGACGGGCCCCAGTCGGCGCACATGCCCTTGGTGAGCATCTTCAACGCGCCCTTGGTGGCCGCGTACGGAGCGATGCCGGGGCGGGCGACCTCGCTCTGCAGCGAGCAGATGTTGATGATCTTTCCGTGGCCGCGTTCCGTCATCCGCCGGGCCGCCTCACGGCCGACCAGGAACGCGCTGGTGAGATTGGTGTTCAGGATCCGGTGCCAGTCGGAGTCGGTGAACTCCAGGAGCGGGGCACGCAGTTGCATGCCCGCGTTGTTGACCAGGATGTCGAGCGGACCCACCCGCTCCTCGACGTCGGCTATTCCGGCGGCCACTGAGGGGCCGTCAGTGACGTCGAACACGGCCGTGTGCACGTCACCGGACAGTTCGGCGGCCGCCTTGGTGAGGCGTTCGCCGTCCCGGCCGTTGAGGACCACCGTGCAGCCCGCCTCCAGCAGCCCGCGGGCGAGTGCGAGCCCGATGCCGCGGCTGGAGCCGGTGACCAGGGCCCTGCGGCCGCTGATGTCGAAGAGCGGATGAGTCATGCCCGTACTCCTGAGGGATTGGCTAGATCACGAGGGACAGCAGCAGGACCAGACCGCCGGCGACCACGGAGATGATCGTCTCCATGACCGACCATGTCTTGATGGTCTGCCCGACGTTCAGGCCGAAGTACTCCTTGACCAGCCAGAACCCGGCGTCGTTGACATGGCTGAAGAAGAGCGAGCCCGCGCCGATCGCCAGCACGAGCAGCGAGGTGTGGGCCGTCGACATGTCGGCCGCGAGGGGTGCGACGAGACCGGCCGCCGAGATGGTGGCGACGGTCGCCGAGCCGGTCGCGAGCCGGATCGCCACCGCGATCAGCCAGGCGAGCAGCAGCGCGGGGATCGACCAGTCCTTGGAGATGTCGAGAATCATCTGGCCGACACCGCTGTCGATCAGCGTCTGCTTGAAGCCGCCGCCCGCGCCCACGATCAGCAGGATGCCCGCGATCGGCGCGAGGGACTTCTCGACGGTCGTCGAGAGGCGGTCCTTGGTGAAGCCGGCCGCCCGCCCCAGCGTGAACATACCGACGATCACGGCCGCGAGCAGGGCGATCAGCGGTGCGCCGATGACGTCGAAGACGCGCTGCACCGTGTGCGTGGGGTCGTCGACGATGATGTCGACCAGTGCCTTGGACAGCATCAGCACGACCGGCAGCAGCATCGTGGCGAGGGTCGCGCCGAAGCTCGGGCGCTTCTCCAGCTCCTCCGAGGCGCGGGCGGGGACCATCCTGTCCGGGGCCGGGACGTCCACCCAGCGGGCCGCGTACTTCGAGAACACCGGACCCGCGATGATCACCGTCGGTATGGCGACGAGGACACCGAGCGCGAGCGTGAGGCCGAGGTTCGCCTTGACCGCGTCGATCGCGACCAGCGGGCCGGGGTGCGGCGGGATCAGGCCGTGCATCACGGACAGACCGGCGAGCGCCGGGATGCCGATGCGCATCAGCGAGTAGTTGCCGCGCTTGGCGACCATCAGCACGACCGGGATGAGCAGCACGATGCCGACCTCGAAGAACAGCGGCAGGCCGATCACCGAGGCGATCAGCACCATCGCCCACGGCATAGCGCGCCCGCCGGCCTTGGCGAGGATCGTGTCGACGATCTGGTCCGCGCCGCCGGAGTCGGCGAGCAGCTTGCCGAGGATGGCGCCCAGCGCGATCAGGACACCCACTCCGGCGACGGTCGAGCCGAGTCCGGTGGTGAAGCTGACGATGGCCTTGTCCAGCGGCGCCCCGGCGAACGCGCCGAGCGCGAGCGAGCCGATGGTCAGGGCCAGGAAGGCGTGCAGTTTGAACTGTGTGATGAGCAGGACGATGACGGCGATGCCCGCCAGAACGGCGATGCCCAGCTGCGCATGACCCGCCGAGGTGATCGGCTCGACGGTGTCCGCTGCCAGCATCTCGACGCTGAGTCTGGTCACGGTGGTTCCCTTGCGTGTACGGGGAGAAAGGGGAACCCGGGGGCTACGGCGAAGCCCCTGGGGGACTGCGGGGACTTACGAAGAGCAGGCGCGGGGCCTACTTGGAGGGCTGGACGAGCCCTTCGAGCGCGGCCGCGGCCCGCTCGGTGATCTCGCCCGGACTCCCGGAGACGTCCACGGCGACACCCGCCTCGTCCGCCTGAAGCGGCTGAAGCGTGGCGAACTGCGAGTCGAGGAGCGCCGTCGGCATGAAGTGCCCGTGCCGATGCGACATCCGGTCCTCGATGAGCGCCCGGTCGCCGGCGAGGTGCACGAAGACGATCCCGGGCGCCGCCGCCCGCAGCCGGTCGCGGTAACCGCGCTTGAGCGCCGAACTGCTGACCACGCCGCCGAGTCCGTCCCGGTCGTGGGCCCAGGCGCCGATGGCGTCCAGCCACGGCCACCGGTCCTCGTCGGTGAGCGGTGTCCCGGCCGTCATCTTGTCGATGTTGGCCTGCGGGTGGAAGTCGTCGCCCTCGGCGTAGGGAACGCCGAGCCGGGCCGCAAGCAGGGGACCGATGGTGGTCTTGCCGGTGCCTGCGACACCCATGACCACGACGACATGGGGGGTGATCATCGCTGCCTCACTGTCTCCGTCGACATCTGATGTCGACGCCACTGAAACCCATTAGGTACGACGAATTCAAGAGTCTGTGACATATAAGTCTGACTTTTTGTTCTGGACGCGCGCCTCGTACCCTGAACCCCATGAGCACACGGGGCCGGGGCCTGCACGGACATGTACTGGACACCCTCGGGCCGGCCATCACCGCGGGTGAGTACCCGCCGGGCAGTGTGCTGCGCACGGACGAGCTCGCCCAGCGCTTCGAGGTGTCACGCTCCGTGATGCGCGAGGCGGTCCGGGTGCTGGAGTCGATGCACCTCGTGGAGTCCCGCCGCAGAGTGGGCGTGACCGTCCGCCCCAAGGCCGAGTGGAACGTCTACGACCCGCAGGTCATCCGGTGGCGGCTGGCCGGCGCCGACCGCCCCCACCAGCTGCGTTCCCTCACCGTGCTGCGCTCCGCGGTCGAACCCGTCGCCGCGGGCCTCGCCGCCCGGCACGCCACGGCCGAGCAGTGCGCCGAGCTCACCGCATGCGCGCTGGGCATGGTCGCCACCTCACGCGGCCACCAGCTGGAGGGGTATCTCGTCCACGACGTCGCCTTCCACCGGGTGATCCTCAGCGCGTCGGGCAACGAGATGTTCGCCCGCCTGGGCGACGTCGTCACCGAGGTCCTCGCGGGCCGTACCCACCACGAGGTCATGTTCGAGGACCCCGACCCGGCCGCTGTCACCCTGCACGTCCAGGTGGCCGAGGCCGTCCGCGAGGGCGACGCGGTCCGCGCGGAGGAACTCACGCGCGAGATCACGGTCGGCGCCCTTCAGGAGCTCGACATCCTGGCGCCGTAGGCCGTAGGCAGCGGCATCCGCAGCGGCTAGTCGAGGAACTCCCCGTCGACGTACACCCACGCCCCGTCGACCCGCTCGAACCGGCTCCGCTCGTGCAGCGAGCCGCCCCGGTACGAGGCCCGGAAGGCCACGGTCCCCGTCGTATGAAACGCCGACCCGGCCGACGTATCGACGATCTCCAGGCCGGTCCACCGCATCCCGGGATCGAACTCGACCCGCGGCGGCCGCGTCTTCGGATGCCAGGTGCGCAGCAGGTATGCCTCGTCCCGCTGCACGAAGGCGCTGTAGCGCGAGCGCATCAGCGCCTCGGGGGTCGGCGCCGCCGCGGCACCTGAGAGGAAGCGCCCGCAGCAGGCGTCGTACGCGGCGGGAAGCCCGCAGGGGCAGGAGCGACTGGTCACGGCTGCCATTCTGCCGCCCCTACGCGGAGTCGGCGTTGGAGGGCGGAAACAGCGGCCGGGCCGGCATCGGTGAGGAGGCGGAGGGCAGCGGCGGCAGCCGCGTCTCGTGCAGCCAGGCCGTGAGCAGGTCGTCCACCGGCTCCGTCGCGAACCGGGCCACGTGCGCGGTGAACGCCGTCGTGGTGACGGCGCCGCCCCGGTGCAGGGCGGCCCAACTGCGCAGCATCCGGAAAAAGGCCTCATCACCCAGGGCGCAGCGCACCGCGTGCAGGACGAGCCCGCCGCGTTCGTAGAGCCGGTCGTCGAACATCAGCTTGCGGCCGGGGTCCGACAGGCGCAGATCCTGCGGCAGCGAGGACAACTGCCGGTGCGCGGCGGCGGCCAACTGCTGCGCCGAGCGCCCGCCGGAACGCTCCGACCACAGCCACTCCGCGTACTTCGCGAAGCCCTCGTTCAGCCAGATGTGCCGCCAGTCCGCGATCGACACGCTGTTGCCGAACCACTGGTGTGCCAGCTCGTGGGCGACCAGCCGCTCCGAACCCCGTGCGCCGTCCACGTGGTTGGCACCGAACAGCGACAACCCCTGTGCCTCGACCGGGACATCGAGCTCCTCCTCGGTCACCACCACCGCGTACTCGCCGAACGGATACGGCCCGAACAGCTCCTGGAACAGCTCCATCATCGCGGGCTGCCGTGCGAAGTCCCGGGAGAACTGGGGCAGCAGATGCGACGGGATGTACCCGTGCTGCGGCACACCGCCGAGGCCCGGGTCGCCCAGCAGCACCGTCTGGTACTTCCCGATCGACAGCCCGACCAGATAGCTGGACGTCGGCGCCGACTGCTCGTACACCCAGGTCGTCGTCGACGCCTTCGTCGTACGGGTCAGCAGATGGCCGCCCGCGACCACCGAGTACGCCGACGGTGTGGTGATGGAGATCTGGTAGGCGGCCTTGTCCGCCGGGCGGTCGTTGCACGGGTACCAGGACGGCGCCCCGACGGGCTGGCTGGCCACCAGTGCCCCGTCCTCCAGCTCCTCCCAGCCGATCCCGCCCCAGGGGCTGTTCACCGGCTTCGGGTTGCCCGACCAGTGCACCTCGACGGTGAACGCGGCCCCCGCCCGGATCGGCTTCGCGGGGCGGATGCGCAGCTTGCCGCCGCGGTGCGTGTAGTGCGGTGCCTTGCCGTCGACACGGACCCGGCCGATCCTGAAGTCGGCCAGGTTGAGCTGGAACTCGGCGAGCGCGCCGCGGCCCGCTATGGCGCCGAGCCGCGCCGTGCCGGACAGCCGGTTCGGCCCCGGGCGGTAGTCCAGCGCCAGCTCGTACCGGTGCACCCGGTAGCGGTGATCACCGTTGGCCGGGAAGTACGGGTCCGACCCCGCTGTCTGCTGAACGGTCACTGCTGCGTCTGCTCCCTGCACTGTGCTCGTACGACGTGCCGATGCGTCGTCCCCCCGAACACCGTACGGTCGCTCGGGCCCATCCGGCGGGTCAGGCCGCTGCGGCCTGACCCTGCGGAGAAACCCTAGGAACGCCATGCTTCGATCGGGTTGCCCAGCCAACGGGTGTCGTCGGGAACGGACTCCGCCGCCATCACGAGCGATGCGGGACCCAGAGTGGAGCGGGCGCCGACCGTGCTGCCGGGCAGGACGATTCCGCCAGGACCCAGCGTCGCGCCCTCACGGAGGACCACAGTATCCGTCCGCAAGATCCGGTCGTGGAAGAGGTGGGTCTGCAGGACGCAGCCGCGATTGACGGTCACCGCGTCCCCCAGGGTCACCAGATCGGTCTCCGGCAGCCAGTAGCTCTCCACCCAGGCGCCCTTGCCGATCCGGGCACCGAGCCCGCGCAGCCACGCCGTCATCAGCGGCGTCCCGGGCACGGCCCCGGCCAGCCACGGCACCGCCACGACCTCCACGAAGGTGTCGGCCAGCTCGTTGCGCCACACGAAACCGCTCCACAGCGGGTGCTCACCCGCGCGGTGCCGCCCGACCAGCAGCCACTTCGCCACGACCGACAGCCCGCACGCGAGGACGCCCGCGGCCAGCAGCACCAGCCCGGCCAGCAGCGGCGCCCACCCGCCGAGCACGCACAGCGCGGCCACCGTCAGCACCGCGAGGGCCGCCGAGCAGAACACCGGCACGATCCGGCACAGCTCGACCAGCCCGCGCGCCCACAGCAGCCGCGCCGGCGGGTCGTACGTACGGCTCTGGTCGCCGTCCGACGCCGCACGCGGCAGCTTCACCGGCGGCAGCCCCAGATACGAGCTGCCCTTCTTCGCCTTCTTCGGCGTCGCCGACAGTACGCCGACCAGGCCGCCGTCCGGCACACTGCGCCCCGGCGCGGTCATTCCCGAGTTGCCGAGGAACGCCCGCCGCCCGATCTCGGCCCGCCCGATCCGCAGCCAGCCGCCGCCCAGCTCGTACGGCGCGGTCAGCGTGTCGTCCGCGAGGAAGGCGCCCTCGCCGACCGTGGTCAGGCTGGGCAGGGCGAGCACCGTGGAGACCTCGGCGCCCCGGCCGATCTTCATCCCGAGCAGCCGCAGCCACACCGGCGTGATCAGCCCGGCGTACAGCGGGAACAGCGTCTCGCGGGAGCGGTCCATCAGCTGCGTGACCGTCCAGGCCTGCCAGCCGATCCGGCTGTGCGTCGCATGGGCGCCGGTCCGCAGACCCAGACTGAGCAGCCGTACGGCGATCAGCAGCAGCAGCGCGTACGCCAGTCCGAAGGCCAGCGTCGCCGGAACCAGCGCGAGCGCGGCACCCCGCAGCGCCTCGGCCATACCGGCGTCAGGAGTCACGAAAAGGCTCACCACCAGCAGCGCGGCGAGCGCGGCGATCACGGGCAGCGCGCTCAGCGCGAAGCCGGTAGCGCCGTACATCGCCCGCCAGTACGTCCCGCGCCGCGGCCGGTCCTTGGGCCAGGCACGCTTCGCCTTGCCGAGCTTGACGGCGGGCGCCCCGGCCCAGCGCTGACCGGTGGGCACCTGCCCGACGACGGCGGACCCGGGAGCCACCTCGGCCCGCTTGCCCACCCGCGCACCCGGGAACAGGATGCTGCGCGTGCCGACCACCGCGCCCGCGCCCACCTTCACCGCGCCGATCTCCAGCCGGTCGCCGTCCAGCCAGTGCCCGGACAGGTCCACCTCGGACTCGACGGCGGCGCCCCGTCCCAGCTTCAGCAGGCCCGTGACCGGCGGCAGCGAGTGCAGATCCACCTCGGGGCCGATCTTGGCGCCCAGCGCCCGCGCGTACCGCTCCAGCCAGGACCCGGTCAGCGAGGTCGCGCCGCTGAACTCGGCCAGCCGCTCGGCCGTCCACAGCCGCATGTGCAGGCTCCCGCCGCGCGGATAGCGGCCCGGCCGCACGTTCCTGAGCAGCAGCCGCGCCCCGCCCGCCGCGATCGCGAGCCGCCCCGGCGGGCTGAACAGCAGCACCGCCCCGGCACCCACGAGCCACCAGGACGCGGTCGGCGCCCACGGATACGCGCCGAACAGGTGCAGTACGTTGCCGAGCGCGGCCACCGCCACCGTCCAGCGCAGCCCCATCAGGGTGAACAGCGGGACGAGCAGCAGGAGCTGGACGGCCTTGGCGCGCAGCGGGACCGGCGCGACGATCCGCTCGGCGCCGTCGTCCTGCGCGGACTTCTCCAGGTGCCGGGCGAGCTTGCGCAGCACGGGCTGCTGGTAGATGTCGAGGACGGCCGCGCTCGGGTAGCGGGTGCGCAGCCGGGTGGTGAGCTGGGCGGCGGCCAGACTGCTGCCGCCGATCGCGAAGAAGTCGTCGCGCGCGCCGGAGACCGGGATGCCCAGCACCTCGCTCCACTGCTCGGCGAGCCATGCCTCCGTGCCGTACAGCTGCTCGGTCGGACCGCTCTTCTCCAGGTCGGCCAGCGGCCACGGCAGCGCGTTCCGGTCGACCTTGCCGGAGGTGCGGGTCGGCAGGTCCTCGACCGGCGCGAGCAGCGGGACCAGAGCGGCGGGCAGCTCGGCGCGCAGCTTCTCGACGGCGGTGGCGTGGTCCCAGCCGTCCTGGGTGACGACATAGCCGACCAGGAGCTGGTTGCCGCCGCGGGCGGTGCGCACGGCGGCGGCGGCGCCCGCGACCCCGGGCAGCGCCTGGAGGGCGGCGTCCACCTCGCCCAGCTCGATGCGCCGGCCGCCGAGCTTGATCTGCTCGTCGGCCCGGCCCAGGAAGATCAGACCCTCCGGCTCGGCCTTCACGAGGTCGCCGCTGCGATAGGCGCGCTCCCAGCCGAGGGACTCCAGCGGCGCGTACTTCTCGGCGTCCTTCTCCGCGTCGAGATAGCGGGCCAGGCCCACGCCGCCGATCACCAGCTGCCCGCTGGCGCCCATCGGCACCGGCTCCCCGGCCTCGTCGACGACGGCAAGCTCCCAGCCGTTCAGCGGCAGCCCGATCCGGATCGGCTCCTCGCCGGTCAGCAGCGAGGCGCAGGCGACCACGGTGGCCTCCGTCGGCCCGTAGGTGTTCCACACCTCGCGCCCCTCCGTCACGAGGCGCTGCGTCAGCTCGGGCGGGCAGGCCTCGCCGCCGAAGATCAGCAAGCGGACGTCGTTGAGGGTCTCCGGCTCCCACAGCGCGGCCAGCGTCGGCACTGTCGACACGACGCTGATCTCCTGCTCCACCAGCCAGGGCCCCAGGTCGGCGCCGCTGCGCACCTGGGAGCGCGGCACGGGCACCAGACAGGCGCCGTAGCGCCAGGCCAGCCACATCTCCTCGCAGGACGCGTCGAAGGCCACCGAGAGACCCGCCATGACCCTGTCACCCGGACCGATGGGGTCCTCGGTCAGGAACAGCTCGGCCTCGGCGTCCACGAACGCGGCGGCGCTGCGGTGACTCACCGCGACACCCTTGGGCTTCCCGGTGGAACCGGAGGTGAAGATGATCCACGCGTCGTGCTCGGTGCCGGGGCGGGCGGCCGGAGTCTCGCTGCGGCCCAGCACGGTCAGCTCGTGCCCGGCCCCGATGACCGCGCGCACCTCCGCCTCGCCGAACACCAGCTCGGCCCGCTCGTCCGGGTCCTCGGCGTCCACCGGCACATAGGCGGCGCCTGCGGCCAGTACGGCGAGGATGGCGACGTACAGCTCATTGGTGCCCGACGGGACGCGCACGCCGACCCGGTCGCCGAGCCCCACCCCTGCCGACGCCAGCCGCCGCCGCAGCGCCTCGACCTCGACGGCCAGCGCACGGTAGCTCAGCCGCACGGTCCCGTCGTCCAGGGCGAGCTCACCGGGGTACGACCGGACGGACGCCTCGAAGACATCGACGAGCGTGCGCGCAGAGGCCGCGGATCCCGCACGGAAGCGGGCGACATCGCCGAACGGATCGGTCAATTCCCCGTCGAGCAGGGTGAGATCGGGACTCTCGTGCAGGGCGGCCATCGGATCCTCGCGTCTCGACCCGGAACACCCGGGGCGCCGGGCGGGCCCGCAGGTCTGCCTGGGGATGTTCCGCTACGACTCCGAACAAACCCAATACTTTAGTACCGGGGCGACTACGGCCTGTCGTGAACGCCAAGTCAGGGCGTCCGCGCGGCGACTTGAACGTGTACGGCCGTATGCCCTGAGCTGAGGCTTTACCGGTGTAAGGAGAGGTGCGCCACACTTTGACCCTACCTTGCGCACAACGAGTGAGGGCCGTGACCAGATGGTCACGGCCCTCACTCACTGAGTGTGTCCGAGGGGGGACTTGAACCCCCACGCCCGATAAAGGGCACTAGCACCTCAAGCTAGCGCGTCTGCCATTCCGCCACCCGGACAAGGTGTCTGTCGCGCGGGGTTTCCCTCGCGGCGACAGAGGAAACATTACCAGGCTTTCGAGAGCCCCTGATCACCCCCTGACCACCCCCTGTTCCGGCGTGAACGGCGTGTGACGGGCCGGGTCCTGCCTTGGGGCGGACGGGGGGTCGGAGAGAGGATGAGGGGGACCACCAGCAGTGACAGTGGGAGGAAGCAGCGTGAGCGAGTCCAGCGCGACCAAGGGCGTCTCCGGCGAGGACGAGGTCGTGGACCTCTGTCGCGAGCTGATCCGGATCGACACCAGCAACTACGGCGACCACTCCGGACCGGGAGAGCGCAAGGCCGCCGAGTACGTGGCCGAAAAGCTCGCCGAGGTCGGCCTCGAACCCAAGATCTTCGAGTCCCACCAGGGCCGCGCCTCCACGGTCGCCCGTATCGAGGGCGAGGACCGCTCGCGGCCCGCGCTGCTCATCCACGGCCACACCGACGTCGTACCGGCCAACGCGGCGGACTGGACCCACGACCCCTTCTCCGGCGAGATCACGGACGGCTGTGTGTGGGGCCGGGGCGCCGTCGACATGAAGGACATGGACGCGATGACCCTCGCGGTCGTCCGCGACCGGCTGCGCACCGGACGCAAGCCCCCGCGCGACATCGTGCTCGCCTTCCTCGCGGACGAGGAGGCGGGCGGCACCTGGGGCGCGCGGCACCTGGTCGACAAGCACCCGGACCTCTTCGAGGGCGTCACGGAGGCGATCGGCGAGGTCGGCGGGTTCTCCTTCACCGTCAACGAGAAGCTGCGGCTGTATCTCGTGGAGACGGCGCAGAAGGGCATGCACTGGATGAAGCTGACCGTGGACGGCACCGCCGGGCACGGTTCGATGATCCACAAGGACAACGCCATCACCGAACTCTCCGAGGCCGTCGGGCGGCTCGGGCGGCACAAGTTCCCGGTGCGGGTCACCAAGACGCTGCGGCACTTCCTCGACGAACTCGGTGACGCGCTCGGCACGGAGCTCGACCCGGAGAACATGGACGAGACGCTCGCCAAGCTCGGCGGCATCGCCAAGCTCATCGGTGCCTCCCTGCAGAACACCGCCAACCCGACCCAGCTGGGGGCCGGTTACAAGGTCAACGTGATCCCGGGGCAGGCGACCGCGCACGTCGACGGGCGGTATCTGCCGGGGTACGAGGAGGAGTTCCTCGCCGACCTCGACCGGATCCTCGGCCCGAACGTGAAGCGCGAGGACGTGCACGGCGACAAGGCGCTGGAGACCACCTTCGACGGCGCGCTCGTCGACGCGATGCAGACCGCGCTGGTGGCCGAGGACCCGATCGCGCGCGCCGTGCCGTACATGCTCTCGGCCGGCACCGACGCCAAGTCCTTCGCCGACCTCGGCATCCGCTGCTTCGGCTTCGCGCCGCTGAAGCTGCCGCCGGAGCTGGACTTCGCGGGCATGTTCCACGGCGTCGACGAGCGGGTGCCGGTGGATGCGCTGAAGTTCGGCGTGCGCGTGCTCGACCGCTTCATCGAGGCGTCCTGAAGGCAGGACTTGAAGGTGCGTCCTGAATTGCTCCGATGAAACGAAACTCCAATATTCGCCAGCGCGTGCGGACCCCACTGAGAAGAGTGAATGCGACCATAAGCTCGTAGCTCCATTACTCCCTCCTCGTTACAGGTGATGCGATCCGAAGCTGGGATCGCATTTGCCAACAAGGAGGAATAATGATCAAGAAGGTCGTCGCCGCTGCGGCTGCCACTGGTGGCCTGGTTCTCGCGGGTGCGGGCCTGGCTGTCGCCGACGCGGGTGCCCAGGGTGCCGCTGTGCACTCCCCGGGTGTCGCGTCCGGCAACGTCATCCAGGTGCCCGTTCACGTCCCGGTGAACGTCTGCGGCAACACGGTCTCCGTGATCGGGCTGCTGAACCCCGCCTTCGGCAACACCTGCATCAACAAGTGACGTTGTGCCTCACCCCATGAGGGACATTCCCTGAAGGGAATTCCCCTCGGGGTCTGAGTCGGTCGGCTCCGGAGTGCGCGCCATGCGCTCCGGGGCCGACCGGCTTTCGGCGCACGCGCAGGGGGTGCGTGCGTTTCCGGACGGTCCGCACATACGGACTCAGGGACGAAGGCAGGGAATAGCTATGCGACAGGTCACCCGCAAGGGCCTGATGACGGTGGCGGCAGCGACCGGCGTCATCGCCGCCGCCGGCGGCTACGCACACGCCGACTCGGGTGCGAGCGGCTCCACTTCGGACTCGCCCGGCGTGCTGTCGGGCAACACGGTGCAGGCGCCGGTGCACGCGCCGGTCAATGTCTGCGGCAACACCGTGAACGTCATCGGGCTGCTCAACCCGGCGGCGGGCAACAAGTGCGTCAACCAGGGCGGGGGCGGAAGCGGTTACGGCACATCGTCCGGCGGCGGGTCCCACGCCGGCGGGCACGCCACCGACTCGCCGGGCGTCGGCTCCGGCAATCACGTGGAAGCGCCGGTCGACGTGCCGGTCAACGTCTGCGGCAACAGCGTCACCGTGGGCGGGCTCGGGAACGGGACCACGGGCAACGCCTGCGGGAACGGCACAGGGGGCGGTCGCACGACCACGCCTCCGGGTGGCGGTCACCAGACGCCGCCGCCGGGCAGGCCGGGCCACCCCGACCAGCCGGGCCACCCCGATCGGCCCGGTAACCCCAACCACCCCGGCAACCCGGATAATCCGGACCACCCGGACCACCCGGACCACCCGGGCAAGCCGGGAAACCCGGAGCACCCCGGCAACCCCAGCACGCCGCCCGGAACGGGCGACGAGCACCAGGGCGGTTCCTCGGGAGCCAATCACCCCGGGGCGCAGTCCGTCACCCAGCCCCTCGGTGCCGCGCAGCTCGCCCACACCGGCAGTGACCTGCCGCTGGGCCTGGTGATCCCGGCGGGCGCGAGCGCACTGCTCGCGGGCGCCGTGCTCTACCGCAGGGCGCGGTCGGCGGCGTAGTCCGCGGGCGGAAGGAAGCGGGTCCACGCACGGGTGAGTGAGCACAGTCACACGCACATGTGGGCAAAGCGCCGCACACTTCCCCTACGGCGTGCAGAACGGAGCGGGCCCCGCCTCGGCGGGGCCCGCTCCGTTTCAGCCTTGTCTCACCATGTGGCGCGCACCTGGCGGATGATCCGCCGGCGCAGCCGCACCTTGCGGCTGCCGTCGGGATGCAGGCTGAGTCGGTCCAACTCCCAGTGTCCGTACTCCGCATGGTCCGTCAGCAGGCGTGTGGTTTCCTTGCGGGAGACCCCGCGCGGTACGTACACGTCGACAAATTCGTATTCCGGCATCGCATCTATTGTGCGGGCAGAGGCCGTGTACGGATAGCGTCTGCACTATGTCTGATGCTGTGCAGCCCACCGCTGCCGAGGTACGCGCCGCCGCCGAGGCGGTCAAGACCGCGCTCGACCGCCACCTTGCGGCTGTCGAGCGCAGGTCGGGCGATGACGACCCGGCCGTCTACGAGGCGTTCAACGAGCTGGCCGCGGCGGCCGAGGATTACGACGAACTCCTCTACGACCGCTACGACGAGGTCACGCCCTTCGAGATCCCCGGTTCGGAAGACACGCTGCCGCCGTACACGGGCCCGGAGGAGCCGAACGCGCTGAGCGTGCTCATCCGCCGGGACTACGCGGTGGTGGAGCCGCAGCGACTGCTCGCCCAGGCCCAGCGGGTGGAGGCCGTCGAGGAGGACGCCATCGTGGGTGAGGGCGTCGAGGCGTCCGGCACGGTCCATGGGGCGCTCGGTGTCCTGTTCGGCGAGTTCGAACCGGACGAGATCGCTTCCCGGCACAAGGAGTTCGGCCTGGAGGAGGGCGACTCCACGCTCTGGGTCACCGCCGCGGACGAACCGGCCGAGCCCGGCGAGTGGCTGGAGTCCCCGTTCGAGCAGACCGATCCGCAGCGCGTCGTCTGCCGCTTCGACGTCAGCGCGGTCTTCGACGACGAGTCGGAGGACGACCTCGACGGGGAGGACGACCTCGTCCCGGGACCCGGGCTCGACGGCGATCTGGACGACGCCGGTGATCCGGACGATGACGCCGATCTGGACGACGACGGCGATCTGGAGCCGTTGGACGCGGATCGCTGAGGACCTTAGAGGTGGCGGTCGCCGGTGAGCCGGTGGCCGCCACCTCTCTGTGTGCCCGGCCTGCTCAACCGGCCGCCGGAACCTGCGCCTTGAGCAGCACCGGCAGCCGGGTCGTGCGCGGCTTCTGCGGGACCTCGGCCACCGCTCGCGGCAGCGCCTGCTCCACCCCCTGCACGACGGACAGATGGCGCTCGGCGCGGCCGAAGGCCGTGTAGATCCAGGGCCGGGTCAGCGCCTGCGCGGCGTCGCCGGGGAGCACCACGACCGCGGCGGGCAGCCGCAGGCCCACCGCCTGGTGCGCGGTCAGCGCCCAACCGTGCCGCACCGACTGCTCGACCCGTTCCTTCGCCACGACGACGGGGGCGCCCGCGCACTCCAGGTGGAGTCCCTCGGTGTCGGCCTTCACCACCTGCCCCGGCACCGTACGGCCAGGGACGGGGGAGTAGGCGATCCGGTCGCCCGGGTCGAAGCCGCCGAAGCGGCCGGGGCCGGGGTTCAGCCGTTCCTTGAGGGCCGCGTTCAACGCGCGTGTACCGGCCGCGCCGCCGTGCCCCGGCGTGATCACCTGCGTCTGCTCGGCCGGGATGCCGAAGGCGCGCGGTACCGAGTCCGCGACGAGCTGGACGGTGCGGTGCACGGCCTCCCCGGCGTCCCGCACCGGGACGATCACGACCTCCTTGCCGGGCGCCTCGACCTGGTTCAGCTCGCCGATGCCGATGCCGGAGACCAGCTCGCCGATCGGACCGGGGTCGGGCGTCCGCGAGGCCACCTGCGGGAACACCTTCGAGGCGAGCAGATCGGCGAAGACCCGGCCCGGGCCCGCGGACCACAGCACCCCCGGGTCGCCACTCAGCACCAGGCGCGCCCCGTCCGGCAGGGACTCCACGAGCAGGGCCGCCGTCTCGACGTCGAGCTGCGGGGCGTCCAGCACGACCAGCAGGTCCAGGGCGAACGCCCCGTCCGCGTCGCGGCCCGGCCCCTCGGCCCCGGACAGCAGACCGGCGACCGTGGTCACGGCGTCGCCGTGCTCTTCTCCGGTGGCTCCTGTCTCGTCCGCGGTGCCCGTCGACTGCTGTGCGGCCGCGACCAGCTCCGCGAACCGGCGCTGTCCGTCCGCGGTGTGCGTGGCCGCGTACGCCCGCAGGCCGAGCGCGCCGGCCGCCGCGACCAGCGCCGCCGGTTCCGCGCGGGACTCCTCGCCGCCGGTGTGCAGCACCAGGCCGTGACCGGCGACGGCGCGGATCAGCTCCGCGGCGGACCGGGTCGCCGACTCGGCGGCCCGGTCCCAGCCGGTCGCGTCCTCCTTCGGCAGCGCGTTGACCACTCGGGCGAGGCCGTCGGCGAGGCTCTCCTCGGCCAGGGCGTACCGCTCCAGGCCGATGAGGACGCGGACCGGCTGCTCCTCGGGCTCCTCCGTCTCGTCCTCCGCCTCCCGCGCGGGCGCGGCGGCCACGGTCGTTTCGAGGGCGTCCTGGAAGACCAGGGCCTCGCCCTCCGCGAGGGCGCTCTGCACGGCCGCGTCCGGGTCCGGCACCGAGCGCTGCGCGAGCGCCGCGGTGAGTGCGGGGGCGTCGAGGGCGGTGTGCCCGGCGAGGGCCGCCTGCTCAAGGAGCCAGACGGTGAGCGCCCGGCCCCGCCGCTCGTCGTCGGGTCCGCACTCCGCGCCGAGCAGCGCCCGAGCGAACCCGTCGGCCTGCTCGGGCCGCACCGTGGAGACCCGGAGCAACTGCCACGGATCCTCGCGCAGTTCACCGTCCGCGCCCTCGCCGAGGGCCGCGACGACCTGCGGTGCGAGTGCGTCGGGCGCGCCTGCCTCGGTCAGCACGGCCCGTACGGCGTCGAGGGTCTGCGGTGCCACGGCCGACGGTGTGACGGGCGTGGCGGCCACGGGATCCGGTCGTCGCACCGGCTCCGGCGCTGTCCTGCGGGGCGCCGGCTCGGGCTCGCGGAAGGCGGAAGCCGGTGGCTTGGCGCCGCTCTCCACCGCCCGTACGGCGGCGAGCAGGTCGGCGGCGGTTCCGCTGAGCTTGGCGCCGGCCTCGACCGGGCCCTGCTTCTCGGCCTTCCGCTGCGCGATCCGCTCCCGCAGCTCCCGCTGGGCCGCCAACTCGGCCTGGGCCTCGGACAGTTCCGCCGGGGCGGCGGCTTCGGTGGCCTCGGTCGTTTCGGTGCCTTCGGTTGCTTCGGCGGCGATGCTCTCGTCGCCGCTTTCGCCGTCGGTCGCCGCCTCCGCCGCGGTCCCGGTCTCCGGCGCGCCGTCCTCCGTACCGGCGCCCGGGGCCCCCGGCTCCGCTTCCTCCGTGGTCTCGGGCTCCGTGCTCACAGCGTGCTCCAGTCGTGATCGGGATAGTGGTGCACGGGCGCTGACACGTCGTCGAGCGCCCGGCAGATCTCGTCAGGAAGACTAAGGGTCTCCACTGACAATGCGGCCGTGAGCTGCTGCGCGTTGCGCGCGCCGATCACCGGGGCGACGACTCCCGGGCGGTCGCGGACCCAGGCGAGGGCCACCTGGAGCGGCGTCACCGCGAGACCGTCCGCCGCGGTCGTCACCGCGTCCACGATGCTGCTCGCCGCGTCGTCGAGGTACGGCGCGACGAAGGGGGCCATGTGCGAGCCGCCCCGGGAGTCGGAGGGCGTCCCGTCCCGGTACTTGCCGGTGAGCACACCCCGCCCGAGCGGCGAGGAGGGCAGCAGGCCGACGCCCAGGTCGAGGGCGGCGGGCAGCACCTCCCGCTCGACGCCGCGCTGGAGCAGCGAGTACTCCATCTGCGTACTGGCCAGCCGGGTGCGCACACCGGGCGCCGCGAGCTGCCACGTCGCCGCCTTGGCGAGCTGCCAGCCGCAGAAGTTGGACACGCCCGCGTACCGCGCACGGCCGCTGCTGACGGCGATGTCGAGCGCCTGGAGGGTCTCCTCCAGCGGTGTTCCGGGATCGAAGGCGTGCACGTGCCACACGTCGACGTAGTCCGTGCCGAGCCGGGCCAGCGATGCGTCGAGCGCGGCGAGCAGATGCCCGCGCGAGCCGTCGAAGCGGCGGTCGGGGTCCGGGACGCTCCCCGCCTTCGTCGAGATGACCAGGTCCCGGCGCGGCACGAGCCCTTCTATGAGCTGTCCGAGCAGATACTCGGCCTCCCCGTCGCCGTACACGTCCGCGGTGTCGACGAGGGTCCCGCCCGCTTCCCAGAACACCTTCAACAGCTCCGCGGCATCGTGCTCGCCGGTGTCCCGTCCCCATGTCAGCGTGCCGAGTCCGATCCGGGACACACGCAGGCCCGTACGGCCGAGATGCCTCTGCTCCATGGACGCCGAGATTACTGGCCGGAACTCGGTACGTGGGGGCCCTGTGGACAACCTGGATCACCGGGACCTCCCGGCACGGGCCCCGATCGCCGAAACCCGTCCCTGCCACCGGGTCCACCAGCGCGCTAGTGTCTCCGGCACAAGGGACGTTACTGATCGGTAAGGGGATCGGCCATGCAGCTCGGGATCAACCTCGGCTACTGGGGCGCGGGAATGGACGCGGACAATCTCTCCGTCGCCCAGGAGGCCGACCGGCTCGGCTACGCCGTCTGCTGGGCCGCGGAGGCCTACGGCTCCGACGCGGCCACCGTGCTCAGCTGGGTCGCCGCCCAGACCGAGCGCATCGACGTCGGCTCGGCCATCTTCCAGATCCCGGCCCGCCAGCCGGCGATGACCGCGATGACCGCGGCGACCCTCGACTCGCTGTCGGGCGGCCGCTTCCGCCTCGGCCTCGGTGTCTCCGGCCCGCAGGTCTCCGAGGGCTGGTACGGCGTCAAGTTCGACAAGCCGCTGGCGCGCACCCGCGAGTACGTCGAGATCGTCCGCAGGGCCATGACGCGCGAGCGCCTGTCGTACGAGGGCGAGCACTGGACGCTGCCCCTGCCGGGCGGCCCGGGCAAGCCGCTCAAGCTGACCGTGCACCCGGAGCGCGAGCACATCCCGCTGTACATCGCCGCGATCGGCCCGAAGAACCTGGAGCAGACCGGCGAGATCGCCGACGGCGCCCTGCTGATCTTCCCCTCGGCCGAGCACATCGAGGACACCGCGCTCACGTACCTGCGTGCGGGCCGCGAGAAGGCCGGCAAGACGATGGAGGGCTTCGACGTCTGCCCGACGCTGCCGCTCGCCCTCGGCGCCGACAAGGACGTGACGGCGCTGGCCGACATGTTCCGCCCGTACACCGCCCTGTACGTCGGCGGCATGGGCAGTCGCAAGCAGAACTTCTACAACCAGCTCGCCCAGCGCATGGGATACGAGAAGGAGGCCGCCGAGATCCAGGACAAGTACCTGTCCGGCGACAAGGAGGGCGCCGCGGCCGCCATTCCGCACGCGCTGATCGACCAGACCACGCTGCTCGGCTCCGTCGACCGCATCGCCGACCGGATGAAGGCGTACGCGGCTGCCGGGGTCACCACATTGACGCTGGCCCCGGCCGGCTTCACGCTCGACGAGCGGATCGCCTCGCTCCGGGCGGGCTCCGAGGCCCTGGAGCGCGCCGGGCTGGCCTAGGAGGCCCGGACCCACCTCGCATGAGGCGGGAGAAGTTCTGCGGCCGTGGTGGGGGCTCGGGGGGTCTTCCCCGCCACGGCCGTCACGGGGAACAACGCGCCAGGGCCCCGGTGGGTTACGCGCCGGAGCGTCCCTTGTCATCCTTCGTTTGGCGGATTTGTCCGACACATCGGTTGCCGCGCTCCTGACATCCCATTTGACTCGGTTTCTGCCTAACCCTGCATGGAGGTGCCAGTGATGCTTTCGGCCAAGAGCCTGTTCCAGGAAATCCTCGACAACGACGAGTCGTTCCGGCTCTTCTGCTCCATCGCCGCCAGCGGGGAGACCCAGGGAGGCTGGGAGAACGCGCGGATCGCCGCCCTCGTCCCGCCGGGCGAACGCGAGCTGGCGCCCAGGATCACCCGGCACGGCGTCGACGAGGACAAGCACGGCCGGATCTTCAACGCCCTCATGAAGAAGCGCGGCCTGAGCCCGGTCGAGGTCCCGGCGGACACCGACTACACGATGCTCCTTGAGCGGCAGGGGATCGGCCTCGCGCACGACAAGCTCAAGAGCGACGAACCGCTCTCCGTGCAGGACATCGTCACCTATCTGGCCCACAGCCGCGTCACCGAACAGCGTGCCTCCGAGCAGATGGACCTGCTGCGCAAGCACTTCGCCGACCATCCCGACATCGGCCGCGCGGTGAAGATGATCTCGAACGACGAGGACAACCACCTCGCGTACTGCCACGAGGAACTGCTGCGGTTCGCCCATGCCGGACACGGCCCAGCCATCCACCAGACCCTGCGCGAGTGCGCCCTCGCCGAGATCCGCGTCTACCGCGACGTCAGCCTCGCCGTGATGGACCACATGGGACGCATCCTCGGCTGGCCGAAAGCCAAGGCGTCGGTCCTCGCCGCGGGCATCCACGCGGTCTACGCCTACGAGCGCATCGCCGGCTGGCGGCGCATGGTCTCGCTGAAGATGCCCGAGCGCCGCGACGCGCTGGGCGGGCCGGCGACCGCCGCACCCGAGTTCGCCTAGGAACGCGCCGGGCACGCATGCGTGGCGCTCGGCGAGCGCCACGCATGCGTGCGTGCGGCGTGATCGCAGCCAGGGAGCGTGCCTACAGCCAGCCCCGGTGCTTGAACAGCCGGTACAGGCCGATCTCCAGCATCACCATGGCGAGGATGACCACCGGGTACGACCACCGCCAGTGCAGCTCCGGCATGTGCTTGAAGTTCATGCCGTAGATCCCGGCGATCATCGTGGGGACCGCGGCCATCGCCGCCCACGCCGAGATCTTCCGCATGTCGTCGTTCTGCCGGACGCTCATCTGGGCCAGATGAGCCGACAGAACGTCCGAGACCAACCGGTCCAGGCCCTCCACGGACTCGTTGACGCGCGTCAGATGGTCGTTGACGTCACGGAAGAAGGGCCGGGCCTTGTCGTGCACGAAAGGCACCGCCCCGCCGAACTGGCCGAGTCCCGCGAGTTTGGTCAGCGGTACCGCGAGCGGGCCCGTGGCCCGGCGGAACTCCAGGATCTGCCGCTTGAACGTGTAGATCCGCGACGCCGTGTTCCGTGAGCCCCCGCCGGTGGGCGAGAAGACCTCCGCCTCCAGTTCCTCCAGGTCGGTGCCCAGCTCGGTGGCCACCTCCAGGTAGTGGTCGACGACGGAGTCCGCGATCGAGTACATGACCCCGGTGGGGCCGTGCCGGAGCATCTCCGGCTGTTCTTCCAGGTGGCGGCGGATGCTCCCGAGCGGCGCGCCCTCGCCGTGGCGCACGGTCACCACGAAGGAGTCACCGACGAAGATCATCAGCTCGCCGGAGGAGACGGTGTCGCTGTCCGGCTCGTACGTCACCGGCTTGAGGACCATGAACAGCGAGTCGTCGTAGACCTCCAGCTTGGGGCGCTGATGTGCCTTCAGAGCGTCCTCGACGGCCAGCGGATGGAGTCCGAACTCCTCGGTGACCTTGTCGAACTCCTTCTCCGTCGGCTCGTACAGACCGATCCACAGGAAGCTGTCACCGCGGGCGCGCGCATCGTCCAGCGCGTCGGAGAGGTCGTCGGGCCCCTCCGTGCGGCGCCCGTCGCGGTAAATGGCGCAGTCGACGATCACGGAGCGTATTCTCCCGCCGTCCGGCCGGGAACGCACCCCGGTTCACGCCTACGCTGGGCCGCATGCCCACGCTGATCCTCGTCCGGCACGGACGCTCCACCGCCAACACCGCCGGACTGCTCGCCGGCTGGACCCCCGGCGTCGCCCTCGACGAGCGCGGAGCGGAGCAGGCCGCCGCGCTGCCCGGCCGGCTCGCCGCGCTGCCGATCTCCGAGGTCGTCACCAGCCCCTTGCAGCGCTGCCAGGAGACGCTTCGACCGCTGCTCGACGCGCGCCCCGAGCTGCGGGTGCACACCGACGAGCGCATCGGGGAGTGCCACTACGGCGACTGGTCCGGCCGCAAGCTCGCCGAGCTGAACGACGAGCCGCTGATGGCGGTCGTACAGGCGCACCCGTCCGCGGCGGCGTTCCCCGGCGGCGAGTCGATGCGGGCCATGCAGACCCGGGCCGCGGAGGCGGTCCGCGAGTGGAACGCGCGCGTGGAGCGCGATCACGGCGGCGACGCCGTGTACCTCATGTGCTCGCACGGCGACATCATCAAGTCTCTGGTCGCGGACGCACTCGGACTTCATCTCGACCTCTTCCAGCGGATCTCTGTGGAACCGTGTTCCATCACCGCGATCCGTTACACACGACTCAGGCCGTTTCTCGTACGCCTCGGGGACACCGGCGACTTCGCGTCGCTGGCGCCGCGCGAGGAGCCGCCGGCCGGCGACGCCACGGTCGGGGGCGGTGCGGGCGCAGCGTGATCGTCGGCCGCAGTAGGGTGAAGCGGTCGAAGCAGCGCAGTAGTTCGCAAGTGTCGTCGCAAGTGTTGTCAGCAGCCGATGCGGGCCGACGCGGTCAGTCGGTTCTCATGTCGAATCAATGGAGACAGGACGTGTCCCGTCAGGTGTTCCTCTACGACCCCCCGGACCGTTTCGTCGCCGGCACGGTCGGGTTGCCCGGGCGCCGTACCTTCTTCCTGCAGGCCTCCTCAGGACCCCGGGTGACCAGCGTGGCACTGGAGAAGACCCAGGTCGCGGCGCTCGCCGAGCGCATGGACGAGCTTCTCGACGAGGTCGTACGGCGCACCGGGGGCAGCGCCCCCGTCCCGGCCGTGGCGCCCTCGGAGATCGGCGACACCGAGCCCCTGGAAAGCCCCGTGGAGGAGGAATTCCGGGTCGGCACGATGGCGCTGGCCTGGGACGGTGACGAGCAGCGCATGATCGTCGAGGCACAGGCCCTCGTGGAGCTCGACGCCGACTCCGAGGAGGACCTCGCCGAGGCCGAGGAACGGCTTTTGCAGGACGAGGAGAACGGTCCGCCGATGCTCCGCGTCCGGCTCACCGGCGTACAGGCGCGGGCCTTCGCCAAGCGTGCCCTCGATGTCGTCAACGCGGGACGGCCGCCCTGCCCGCTGTGCAGCCTCCCGCTCGACCCGGAAGGACACGTATGTCCGCGCCAGAACGGATACCGCCGCGGAGCGTGACCACGGCCGAACTGCTCGCCGAGGGCGAGCTCACGGTGCGCGGTCGGATCCGCGAGGCCTCGAACGCGGTGCTGTACTGCTCCGTCTCGTACGAGGGCCGCGAGGCGTTCTGCGTGTACAAGCCCGTCGCCGGGGAGCGGCCCCTGTGGGACTTCCCCGACGGCACCCTGGCGCAGCGCGAGGTTGCCGCGTTCGAGGTGTCCGAGGCGACCGGCTGGGGGCTCGTGCCGCCCACCGTGCTGCGTGACGGGCCCTACGGCGAGGGCATGTGCCAGCTCTGGATCGAGGCGTCGGCCGACGACGAGGGGACCGACCTGCTCGCCCTGGTGGACGGTGAGGAGCCCGAGGAGGGCTGGAAGGCGATCGGCTTCGCCGAGGTCGGCGAGGGGCGGACGGCGCTGCTCGTGCACGCCGACGATCCGCGGCTGCGGAGGCTCGCGGTGCTCGACGCCGTGATCAACAACGCCGACCGGAAGGGCGGGCATCTGCTGCCGGGGGGCGAGGGTCGGTTGTACGGGATCGACCACGGGGTCACGTTCAACGCGGAGAACAAGCTGCGGACGCTGTTGTGGGGGTGGGCGGGGGAGCCGCTCGCCCCGGAGGCGGTCGGGGCGCTCACCTCCCTGCGGGACGGCCTCGCGGCCGGCGCCCCGCTCGCCACCCGACTGGCCGAACTCATCACCCCCGCCGAACTCGACGCCACCCGCGCACGCGTCAGCGCCCTCCTCACCTCCGGCAGACACCCGGAGCCGAGCGGGGAGTGGCCGGCGATTCCCTGGCCGCCGGTGTGACATTGCCCCAGCTACGCCGAAGCACGGCCGAGGGCATCGCACAAGAGGGCCTATTCGGCCGTCGAAGGCGGTCCGGTTCGTGTACGGAACATCCGTCCGGTTAGGCTCATGACATGCATGCCTGGCCCGCTTCTGAGGTCCCCGCCCTGCCTGGTGAGGGCCGCGACCTCCGGATCCACGACACCGCGACCGGTGGGCTCATCACCCTTGACCCCGGTCCCGTCGCCCGTATCTACGTCTGCGGCATCACGCCGTACGACGCGACCCACCTGGGTCACGCGGCGACCTACAACGCGTTCGACCTCGTTCAGCGCGTGTGGCTCGACACCAAGCGGCAGGTTCACTATGTCCAGAACGTGACCGACGTCGACGATCCACTGCTGGAGCGCGCGCAGCGCGACGGCATCGACTGGGTGGGGCTCGCGGAGAAGGAGACCTCCCTCTTCCGCGAGGACATGACCGCCCTGCGGATGCTGCCCCCGCAGCACTACATCGGTGCCGTGGAGGCGATACCCGGCATCGTCCCGCTGGTCGAGCGACTGCGGGACGCGGGCGCGGCGTACGAGCTCGAAGGGGATGTCTACTTCTCCGTCGAGTCCGACCCGCACTTCGGGCAGGTGTCCCATCTGGACGCCGCCGCCATGCGTCTGCTGTCCGCGGAGCGCGGCGGGGACCCGGACCGTCCGGGCAAGAAGAACCCGCTCGACCCGATGCTGTGGATGGCCGCCCGCGAGGGCGAGCCCAGCTGGGACGGCGCCTCGCTCGGCCGCGGCCGGCCCGGCTGGCACATCGAGTGCGTGGCCATCGCCCTGGACCACCTGGGCATGGGCTTCGACGTGCAGGGCGGCGGCTCCGACCTCGCCTTCCCGCACCACGAGATGGGTGCCTCGCACGCGCAGGTGCTCACCGGCGAGTTCCCGATGGCCAAGGCGTACGTCCACGCAGGCATGGTGGCGCTGCACGGCGAGAAGATGTCGAAGTCCAAGGGCAACCTGGTCTTCGTCTCCAAGCTGCGCTACGACGGGGTCGACCCGGCGGCCATCCGGCTCGCGCTGCTCGCGCACCACTACCGCGCCGACTGGGAGTGGACCGACCAGGTCCTGGAGGACGCCGTAGCCCGCCTGGACACCTGGCGCGCGGCCGTCTCCCGCCCCGACGGACCGTCCGCGGACGCGCTCGTCGAGGAGATCCGCGAGGCCCTCTCGAACGACCTGGACGCCCCCACCGCGCTCGCGGCGGTGGACCGCTGGGCCGCGCTCCAGCACGCCCAAGGCGGTACGGATGAGGGCGCCCCCGGCGTCGTATCGCGTGCCGTGGACGCTCTTCTGGGCGTGGCCCTGTAGCCGCCGCTCCCTGGAAAACTTCCTGATTCAGCCGGGCGCCGGGCGGGTTCTCACCTGCCCGGCGCCCTCTGTGCCTGTGTCTGGGCCGTTCTCCGGCCGCTACTGCTGTCCTGCCGTTACTGCCTGTTGACGATCACGGCCTGGATGGCGTTGGTGTTCGAGTCGTAGATCCCGATGACCTGCTGTCCGAAGGCGAAGGCCTCCTGGACCTCGTCGTGCGTGACCTGGTTCGGGTTGACCAGGGGGTACCACGCGTTGTTGATGAACAGGTAGAGGATCGACGGCTGGCCGGGGAGCGGGGTCACGACGTCCCAGAACTTCGTGGCGATGCCGCTCACCAGCGCCTGCGCCTCGACCGCGCTCTGCAGCACGAGAGGCTGGCCCTGCTGCTGACCTTGCTGCCGGCCCCCGAGCTGCTGGAGCAGTTGCTCGAACGGCTGCTGCTGGCCGAGCTGCTGGAGCTGCTGCTGCAGATGCTGCGGCACTTGCTGCTGACCGATGCCCTGCTGGCCGTACGGCTGCTGCTGTTGCTGGCCGAAGGGCTGCTGCTGGCCGATGCCCTGCTGGCCGTGGGGCTGCTGCATCTGCTGCCCGAACGGTTGCTGCATCTGCTGGCCGAACGGCTGCTGCTGGCCCATGCCCTGCTGCTGCCCGAACTGCTGCGGGGGCGCCGTGCTCGGGCCCTGCTGGCCCTGGTGCTGGCCCTGGTGCTGGCCGTGCTGCTGTCCCTGCTGGCTCATCTGCGGGGTCGTGCTCATGCGGGTGCCACCTTCCATCAATGGTTGGTTGCGTTGGTGCGTCGGTCCCTGACGACCAGGTCCTCAGCCCGTGACCACGAGGCCGACGATCTCGTCGTCCGAGAACCAGACACGTACGTCCGGCCGTCCGCCCGCGAAGGCGGTGTGCACCGCCTGGCGCATCTCGGGGGACGGGTTGTTCAGGTTGCGCCAGGCACCGGCCACGAACAGCCTGAGCCTGGGCGGGAGTTCACGCGGATACGGCAGCAGCTCGTCCCAGTACCGCTCGGCCTGGCCCGAGCCGACCGCCTCCGGCAGCAGATGAGTGACCGCTGCCTTGATGTCCGGCCGGTTGCCGATCCGCTGGGATGCGGGCCGGCCCGGCGCGTCCTGCTGCGGAGATCCCGTCGCCCGCAGCACCGCGCGGGCACGTTCCGGTGAAATCGCTTCCTGGCCCGCCGCCTTGAGCATTCCCTGTAGCGCGGCCAGGGCTCCGACCACCACGGGGGAGGCGGAGGAGGTGCCCGAGAACGTGTCCGTGTACCAGGCGATCTCCTCGGCGCCGCCCTGCAGATCGCCGGGCCTGTCCCAGGAGCCGCCGGTGGTCGTGACCTCGCGTCCCCAGCCCTGCGCGTCCACGCGTGCCCCGTAGTTGGAGAACGCGAGCCGTGAGCGGTCCGGACCGTGGTCGCGGCCGTGCGTGCCGGGCGGCGGTGCGCCCGCGCCGACGAGGACCGCGCCGGAGGACTGGTTGGACGGGTTGAACGGGTTGCGCCACCACTCCGGGAACTCGGCCGGGCGGCGCTCGTACATCGCGTCGTCGAGCGACTCGGCGCCGTTGCCCGCGGCCGCCACCACGATGACGCCCTTGGCGGTCGCGTACCGTACGGCCGCGTAGTTGTCGGGCCACCACTCGATCGCGATGTAGCCCTGCTGGTCGTCGCGCTGTTCGAAGTCGAACCGCGGCCCGGGGGCGTGCAGTTCGATCAGGATGATGTCGCCGGCGTTCAGCCGCTCGGCCGCCGCGTGGATCGCGGCCGCCGAGCCGATGTCCTGGAAGGACGCGGCGGCGGTCACCGCGTCCGGCACGACACCGGTGATCCCGTGCTCGCCCCGGTCGCCGCCGATCACACCGATGACGGCGGTGCCGTGGTTGCGCCAGGCGATGTCGGTCAGCGGGGTGCCGACGACGACGCCCGCGAGCTTCGCGGCCAGATCCTCGTGGCCGAGCTGCCATGCGCCCTCCACGTCGATCACGGTCACGCCCTGGCCCGTGCCGCCGGGCCGCTGCCAGGCCCAGTAGGCGTCGATGCCCTCGGGCGCGGGGCGCAGATACCCTTGCCGGCTGGTGAAGTCGGGGGTGACGGGCGCCCCTTCCTTCCGCCGCCGGGTCTCGTCCGCACTCTGTCCGACGGACCCCAACGAGGCGGGTACGGCGCCGGGCTTCACATATGCCGTGTCGATCTCCGGCAGCGCGGCGATGCGCGAACGGAGTTCCTGGGCGCGGCTCTCGACGCCGCGCACCCGGTAGAAGAGACCGAGGTCGGGCACGCTCTCGGTGCCCGCCGCGGCGGAATGCTGAAGTCGCTCCTCACTGCCGAACAGTGGTTCCAGGGCGAGCTGTTCGTCGCTGAGGAACATGTTGAGCGCCGACACGTCGGCGCCCGCCGCCGAGCGGACGCCCGCGGCTGCGGCGCGCAGCCGGGCCTCGGGGCGAGCGACGACGATCAGCTCCTGCTCGGCTCCTCGGTAGGTGAATCCCGCTCCGTCGGGCCCCGGCCCGGACGCTCCCGGGCCCTGCGCCGGCTGTACCTGGTCGGTCATCGCGTGCCGCTCCCTTCGGTCCATGCGGGTGGCCTTGCAGCGGGTCGGCGCGGTGCCATGTCCCGTCTCCGGGCCGCGCCTTCGGGGCCCACCCTGCTACGCGCCGGGCCATTCGTCCAGGCCGCTTTCGCCAATTACGTTTGAAAACAAGTTGAATTGGGAACCCCGTGCAATCCGTCCGGAAACAGATGTCACGGAGCAATCCGGCCAAAGGCTGCGGAGGCGGGTGTCATGTGATGGGGTGGCAGCGACTGTTGACCATTGGTCCGGCCGCTGCCGGACCCTTGCGGAAGGACGCTCCATGCACCGTTCCTTCGCACGTCGAAGACTGCTCACAGCCGCCGCCGCGCTCGGAGGAACAGCGCTTCTGGGCGGCACCGCCCAGGCGGCCGAAGGGCACTGGCCCACCCAATTCGCTTTGCCCAACGGCTTCGCGCCCGAGGGCATCACCATCGGCACCGCCCCCTTCGCGTACTTCGGGTCCATCGCGAACGGGGACATCTACCGGGCGAGCCTCGCCACCGGACGCGGCTCCGTCATCAGCAAGGGCCTCGGGGCCGAACACCCCACCCTGGGGCTGAAGATCAACCGCCACGGAAGGCTCTTCCTCGCCGGCGGATCGAGCGGCGAGCTGCGCACGGTCGACGCGCGCAGCGGGAAGATCGAGAAGGTGTACGACGTCGGCGGCACCTTCGTCAACGACGTGGTCCTCACACCGAGCGCGGCCTGGTTCACCGAGACCTACCAACCTGTGCTCTACGGGCTCGCGTTGGGCCCGCACGGTGAACCCGGCGCCGTCACCACCCTGCCGCTCACCGGCGACTGGGTGCAGGGCCCCGGCTTCACCGCCAACGGCATCGAGCGCACGCCCGACGGCAGAGCACTGCTCGTGGTGAACACGATCGCTGACGGCGGCGGTCTGATGCGGGTCGATCCCCGTACCGGAGTGGCCACCGCGGTGGACCTGGGGCCCTCCAAACTGCCCGACGGGGACGGGCTGTTGCTGCTCGGCCGCATCCTCTATGCCGTTCAGCAGGCGGACAACCTCATCGACGTGTTCCGGCTGAACGCTTCCGGCACCAAGGGCACGGCGATCGCCCGGATCACCGACACGCGCTTCCGGATCCCGACGACGGCCGCGGCGTGGGGCGACCGTCTGTACCTTCCGAACGCGCGCTTCGACGTCGAGCCGACACCGGACACCGAGTACGACGCGGTGGCGGTGGCCCAGGTCTGACGGGCCCGGGACGGCGGAGGGGCGGTGCGCCTGTCGCGCACCGCCCCTGCTCGTTCGGCATCCCGTTCGGCATCCGCCGGTTCAGTCCTCCGAGGACTCGTCCGCAGCGTTGTCTGCGGAGTTGTCCGATGACTCGTCCGCAGCGGTGTCGGGAGAGCTGCCGGCGGGTTCCTGTGGACTGGCGTCCGAGGAATCCTGCAGGCCGTCGTCCTCGGCGCCGGTCTCCGGTCGCTGCGGTTTGGGCGGTCGGACGCGGCCGCCCGGGCCGTCCTTCAGATACGAGGGTGAGTCGCCGCTCTCCGTCGCGTGGCCGCCGGACGGGGCCGCCGGACCGCCGCCGTCCCGCCTGCGCAGATAGCGCTCGAACTCGCGGGCGATCGCCTCGCCGGACGCCTCGGGTAGCTCGGCCGTGTCCCGGGCCTCCTCCAGCGTCTGCACGTACTCGGCGACCTCGCTGTCCTCGGCCGCCAGCTGGTCCACGCCCAGCTGCCAGGCCCGCGCGTCCTCGGCCAGCTCGCCCAGCGGAATGCGCAGGTCGATCAGGTCCTCAAGGCGGTTGAGCAGGGCCAGCGTGGCCTTCGGGTTGGGCGGCTGCGAGACGTAGTGCGGGACGGCCGCCCACAGCGACACCGCCGGGACGCCCGCGTGCGTGCACGCCTCCTGGAGAATGCCGACGATGCCCGTGGGGCCCTCGTACTTGGTCTCCTCCAGGTCCATCGTGCGCGCCAGGTCCGGGTCGGACGTGACCCCGCTGACCGGCACCGGACGGGTGTGCGGGGTGTCGCCGAGCAGCGCGCCCAGGATCACCACCAGCTCCACGCCCAGTTCGTGCGCGAAGCCGAGGATCTCGTTGCAGAACGAGCGCCAGCGCATCGACGGCTCGATCCCGCGCACCAGCACCAGGTCACGTGGCTTCTCGCCGCCGACCCGGACCACCGACAACCTTGTCGTCGGCCAGGTGATCTTGCGGACACCGCCGTCCAGCCACACGGTGGGGCGGTTCACCTGGAAGTCGTAGTAGTCCTCGGCGTCCAGCGCCGCGAACACCTCGCCCTTCCACTCCCTGTCCAGATGTGCGACCGCGGTGGAGGCGGCGTCGCCGGCGTCGTTCCAGCCTTCGAACGCGGCCACCATGACCGGGTCGATCAGCTCGGGAACCCCCTCGAGCTCGATCACCCAGCGCCTCCTTCCGACGTGCCCTCGCGTACGCCCCAACCTTACGGCGTTCGCGGGGGGCCTCCGCAGCCCCCTTGCACGGGGGAGTGAACGGATCACTGCCCCGTCAGCCACCCCGGAACACCCCGGAGTCATCCGAGCTGTGGCCGAGCCGTCGTCGGCCAACTTCGACGCACACCCTGGACGTTGCGCAGATGTGCCGCCATACATCGGATCAGAGAGTCGACCGCAGCCACTGCTCGACGCTCGCGATATGCACCGTCGCCCAGGAGCGGGCCGCCTCCGCGTCCCGGTCGCGCAGGGCGCCGAGGATGGCCCGGTGCTCGTGCAGGGTGCGGCTGACCGCGTCCTCCTGGGTCAGACCGCGCCAGACCCGGGCCCGGGTGGTGGGCCCGGAGAGACCTTCGAGCAGGGAGCAGAGCACCGAGTTGCCGGAGCTCTGCACGATGCCCTTGTGGAAGTCGAGGTCGGAGGCGACGAGCTCCTCCACCGAGGGATCGGAGCCCAGCTTGTCCAACTGTGCGGTCAACGCGGCGAGTTGCTGCTCGCTGATGCGGGAGGCCGCCATCGCCGTCGCCGCCGGCTCCAGGATGCGGCGCACGGCCAGGAACTCCAGGACCGTGTCGTCGCGGTGGAAGTCGACGACGAAACTCAGCGCCTCCAGCAGGAGCTGCGGGTCCAGGCTGGTGACGTACGTGCCGTCGCCCTGCCGGACGTCCAGGATGCGGATGAGCGACAGGGCGCGGACGGCCTCCCGCAGCGAGTTGCGGGACAGTCCGAGCTCGGCGGCGAGTTCGCTCTCCTTGGGCAGCCGGTCGCCGGGGCGCAACGCGCCGGAGACGATCATGTCCTTGATTTTCTCGATCGCCTCGTCGGTGACTGCCATGGCGGGCCTCCCAGTCGCTCAGACATCGGATGTCTCAGGCCATTATGAGGGTTCAGTGGGCTGAACGGGGAGAGAAGGGGTCTGAAATCCACAGCTCAGACGAGTGCCGCGGACGAATGCTCCGGTCGAGTGCCTCGGACAAGCGCTTCCAGATCGGCCAGCACGGTCGGCTCGTCGAGCGTCGTCAGCGCGCGCTCCCGCATCAGGACCCTTCCGTCGACCACCGTGTCCCGTACGTCGGCCGAGTGCGCAGCGTACGCGAGTGTGGACCACGGGTCGTGCAGGGGTCTCAGATGGGGTGCGTTCAGGTCGAGCACGATCAGGTCGGCACGCTTGCCGGCCTCCAGTGAGCCGAGGTGGTCGCCGAGGCCCAGCGCGCGGGCACCCTCGATCGTGGCCATCCGCACCGCCTGCTCGGCACCGACCGCGGTCGGGTCGCCCGCCGCCTTGTGCACCAGCGCGGCCTGTCGCACCGCGCCCAGCATGTCCAGCGTGTTGGAGCTGACCGCGCCGTCCGTGCCCAGGCCGACGGTCACCCCGGCGCTCAGCAGCCGCGGCACCGGCGCGATGCCGCAGCCGAGCTTCAGGTTCGACACCGGGCAGTGCGCGACCGCGGTGCCGGTGCGGGCCAGCGCCGCGATCTCCGGCCCGGTGAGGTCCACCGCGTGGGCGAGCAGCAGATCGGGGCCGAGCAGTCCGAGCGAGTCGAGCAGCTCCACCGGGCGCTTGCCGTGGCGCACCTCGACGGTGGCGACCTCGGTCGCGTTCTCCGCCGCGTGGAGGTGCAGCAGCGCACCGAACTCCCGCGCCAGCGCGGCTATTTCGGTGAGCTGGTCCGGGGCGAGCGTGTAGGTGGAGTGCGCGAAGAGGACGGGGCGGGTGCCGGGCCGTGCCCCGGCCCGGGCGGCCAGGTCCTGGCGCGCCCACCCGAGCCGGTCCTCGTACGCGATGCCGTCCGCCGGGCCGGGGACGTCCATGAACGTCGGTCCGGTGTGCAGCCGCCAGCCCGCCTCGCGCGCCGCCTGTTCGGCCGCCCCGTGGAACCAGTACATGTCGAGGGCGGAGGTCACCCCGGCCCGTACGCCCTCGGCGATCGCCACCCGCACCGCCGCCGCCACGTTCTTCGGAGACAGCAGCTCGGCCTCCCACGTCAGCACCCGCTCCAGGAAGCCCTGGAGCGTGACGTCGTCGGCGCGGCCCCGCAGCAGCGTCATCGCGAGGTGCGTGTGCGCGTTGACGAACCCGGGCAGCACGAGACAGCCCTCGGCGTCGATGTCCTGGTCCGCCGTGTACCGCGCCCGCAGCTCCTCGGCGGGCCCGACCGCGACGATCACGCCGTCGCGGACGCCGACTGCACCGCCCCGTACGACCGTTCCGGCGTCGTCGACCGTCAGGACGTCCCCGCCCCGCACCAGCAGATCGATGTGCTCGGTCACGACGCGTACTCCTCCGCGAGCAGCCGCAGCGCCTCCAGCGAGACGACCGCGCCGCGCTCGACACCCGCCGCGACCACGTCCCGGTGCGGGTTGTACCCGCCGGTGGCGCTCTCGTCGACCAGCTCGTCCGCGTTGGCGCCGTCGATCACGAGCACACCGCCCGCGACGAGTCCGCGCAGCGATGCGGTCACCAGCAGCGCCGACAGCTCCATCTCGATCGCCGCGAGTCCGGCCGTGTCGTACGCCGTCAGGGGGATCAGCCCCGGCTGGAAGGCCGCCCGGGTCCACACCAGGCCCCGGTGGTGCGGGGCGTCCGCCGCACGCGCCGCGCGCTGCAGGGCGAACACCGCCTCCGGCGCCGACACGGCCGGGTACTCCGGCGGCAGCAGCTGCTGCGTCACCCCGTCGTCGCGCACGGCGGCCTCCGCGATGACGAGGTCGCCGTCGCCGATCCCGGCCCGCATCGCGCCCGCCGTGCCGAACCGCAGGAACGTGCGGACCCCCGCGTCCGCCAGCTCCTGGAAGAGCAGGATCGCGCCGGGCGCACCGACCCCGTGCGAAGCCACGGTGACCGGCAGGCCCTTCCAACTGCCGCTGAACACACGGTATTCGCGGTGGTAGGAGACCTCCTCGGCGTCTTCGAGCAGCGCGGCGACGTCCGCGGCGCGCGCCGGGTCGCCGACGACCAGGGCGGACGGCGGAAGGCCGGTGCGGGGTATGCGGGTGATCGGCAGCAGGTCCTGGGTCATGAGCTGGCTCCAGAGGGGCGGGTACGGCGACGGCGGCGGGCCGTCGTGAGGAAGAGGGCGCCGAGCGTGACGACGTACGGCGCGGCGTCGGTCGCCTGCTGCGGCAGGCCGAGGCCCTGGAGGCGGAACCCGGCCGCCTCGGCGAGGCCGAAGAGGAGCGCGGCGAGCAGTACGCCGAGCGGCAGGGCGCGGCCGAGCATCACCGCGACGACGGCGATCCAGCCGCGGCCCGCCGTCATGTTCTCGGAGAACAACGTGACGTTGCCGAGGGCGAGTTGGGCACCGGCGAGACCGCACAGCACTCCGGAGACGAGGACGGCCGCGTACTGGTACTTGGCCGGGCTCACCCCCAGGGTCGCCGCCGCGTCCGGTGCCTCGCCGACACCGCGCAGCCGAAGGCCCCACACATGCCGCGACAGCATCAGCGCGGCCACACCGACCGCAGCCCACGCCAGATACGCCAGCGGCGAGAAGCCGCCGACCAGCGGCAGCCCGGCCAGTGACGGATCGTCAAAAGTGCCCTGCACGCCGAAGACCGTACGCAACAGGAAGCTGGTCAGACCTACTGCCAGGAGGTTCATGGCGATGCCGAGGACCACCGCGTCCCCGCGCAGGGTCACCGCCCCGACGGCGAGGATCAGCGCGTACGCGGCGGAGGCGAGCGCGGCGGCCAGGACGCCGAGCCAGGGGCTGCCGGTGAACCAGCTCGTGGCCACCGCCGTGAAGCAGCCCATCAACATCATGCCTTCGAGGCCGATGTTGAAGACGCCCGCGCGCTCGCACAGGGCGCCGCCCAGCGCGGCCAGCAGGATCGGCGTGAGCGCGCGCAGCGCCGACATGAGGAGGTCGGAGTCGAAGAACATCAGGCGAACTCCCCTTGCACGGAAGGCTTGTTGCGTCGGCGGGGGAACCGCAGCCGGGCCGCCAGGAACACGATCACGATGGCCTGGAGCACCTGGGTCAGCTCGCGCGGCACCTCGGTCGTACGCTCCATGGAGAGCCCGCCGACCTGGAGCACGGCGAAGAAGAACGACGCGAGGACCGTGCCCAGCGGAGCGGCGGCCGCCAGCAGCGCGGCGGTCAGGCCCGTCCAGGTGTAGCCGGGGGCGGTGAGCGCGCCGTCCAGGAACCGGTACGGGAAGCTCAACACCCCGATGGCGCCCACGAGTCCGGCGAGCGCGCCCGACACCGCCATCAGCCGGAGTGTCAGTCTCTTGCGCTCGACACCCGCGTACGCGGCGAAGCGCGAGCCGAGGCCCGTCATGCGGATCTCGTACCCGACGGCCGTGCGCCGGTCGGCGAACCAGTACCCGGCCGCCGCGAGCACCACCAGGACAAGACCGACGGTCACCGTCGACTCGCCGAAGGCCGGCAGGGCCACCCCGTCCGGGAGCTGGCGCGTCTGGGGGAGACTGGAACCGGGCTCCTTGAGCGGGTAGCGGGCCAGGTACGAGGCGAACGAGGACGCCGGATAGCTGAGGAGCAGGCTGCTCACCAGCAGCGGCACCCCGAAGTGGTTCTCGCACAGGGCGGCCAGGGCCGCGTACCCGGCGCCCGCCGCCATGCCCGCCAGCAGCGCCAGCAGCACGGTGAGCGGCGCGGGCAGCGGCGAGTAGAGCCCGGTGACCGCCGCCGCGATCCCGCCGAGCACCAACTGCCCGTCCCCGCCGAGGTTGATGAGCCCGGCGCGCAGCGGAACGGCCAGCGCGAGCGCCATGCCCAGCACGCTGGTGCCGGTGCTCAGGGTCGAGCCGATGCCGTCCGGGCCGAGCGAGCCGCTGATGACCGCCCCGTACGCGGCGATCGGATCGGCGCCCGTGCCCACCAGGAACAGGGCGCCGATGACTACCCCGGCGAGCACGGAGAAGGCGACGGGGGAGCGCAGGGCTGTGGTGATGTGACGCATGTCAGTCTCCGACTTCTACCGGGGAAGCCTCCGGCGGGGACGCCTGCGCCGCGGCAGCCTGTGCGGGATCGGCGCCGGAGTCGCCGCCGCCCGCCATCGCGAGCCCCAGCGTCCGCTCGTCCGCGGCGTCCTTCGCGTACGTCGCCGTCACCCGGCCCTCGTACATCACGAGGACCCGGTCGGCGAGGCCGCGGATCTCGCTCAGCTCGGCCGAGACGAGGAGCACGGCGTGGCCGGCGTCGCGGTAGGCGACCAGCTCGTCGTGGATGGTCTGGACGGCCCCGATGTCGACACCGCGTGTGGGCTGTTCGACCAGCAACAGCGGGGCTCCGTGGGCGAGTTCGCGGCCGATCAGCAGCTTCTGGAGGTTGCCGCCGGACAGTGCGGCGGCGGGCACCTCGGGGGCGGCCGCCTTGATGCCGAAGCGCTCGACGAGCCCCTGCGCGTGCGCCCGGACGGCCGAGGGCGGCAGCAGTCCGCGCCGGGAGGACAGCGAGGTGCGGTGGTGGCCCATCGCGAGGTTGTCCGCGACGGACGCCGCGGGCGCGGTACCGACCGCGTGCCGGTCCTCGGGCACATACGCGAGGCCCTGGGTGCGCCGCTCGGCCGCGGACGCGTGGGTGACGTCCGCGCCCTGCAGGGTGACGTGCCCCGAGGTGACCGGGCGGAGCCCGGCGAGGGCCTCGATCAGCTCGCTCTGGCCGTTGCCCGCGACCCCCGCGATGCCCACGATCTCGCCCGCGCGGACGGTCAGCGCGACCTCGCGCACGCCGTCCGTGGTGAGGTTCTTCACGTCCAGGACCACGTCGCCCGATGTGCCGGGCGGGTGCACGCGGTCCAGATCCACCGCGCGGCCGGTCATGGCCGCGGCGATCTCGTCGGCCGTCGTGTCGGCGGTGCGCAGGCGCGCGACGACCCGCCCGTCCCGCAGCACCGTCACGTTGTCGCTGCCTTCGAGGACCTCGCGCAGCTTGTGCGTGACAAGGATCACCGTACGGCCCTCGGCGGCAAGCGACTTGAGGACCGCGAACAGGGCGTCGGCCTCGGCGGGCGTGAGCACCGCGGTCGGCTCGTCGAGGATGAGCGTACGGGCGCCGCGGTGCAGCAGCTTCAGGATCTCCACGCGCTGCCGCAGCCCGACCGGCAGGTCGCCGACACGGGCGTCCGGGTCGACGGCGAGCCCGTGCTCCGCGGCGAGCTCACGCACCCGGCGGCGGGCCGCGGCCCGGTCCACCAGGCCGAAGCGGCGCGGTTCGGCGGCGTAGACGACGTTCTCGGCGACCGTCAGCGAATCGAACAGCTTGAAGCTCTGGTGCACCATGCCGAGTCCGGCGGCCATCGCGTCGCCGGGATCGCCGAAGGCCACCTCGCGCCCATCGACGCGGACCGTGCCCGCGTCGGCGCGCTCCATGCCGTACAGGATCGACATGAGGGTGGACTTGCCCGCGCCGTTCTCGCCCATCAGAGCGTGGATCTCGCCGCGGCGGACGGTCAGGTCGACGGCGTCGTTGGCGAGCGTGCCGGGGAACCGCTTGGTGATTCCCCGGAGCTCGACCGCGAGTTGGTCAGGCGGCTGCCGGGTCATCGACCTTCAAATCTCCGGACACGATCTGGTCGCGCAGCGCCTCGACCTTCTTCAGGACGTCCTTGTGCTTCGCGATGACGCACTTGCTGGAGTCCACCCCGTCCTCAAGACCTGTGAGGCTGATGCCGCCCTCCTTCAGGCCGTACGAGACGGTCGTGCCCTTCTTGCCGCCGAGGACCTGGTCGATGCCCTTCTCCACGGCGACGTCCGTGCGCTTGATCACGTTGTCCACGACCGTGCCGGGCGAGGAGACGCACTGGTTGACGTCGACGCCGTACGCGTACGCGCCCTTGGCCTTCGCGGCCTCGAAGACGCCGTAGTTGCCGGCCGCGGCCGCCGCCATGATCTGGTCCGTGCCCTTGGAGAGCAGGGAGTTCGCCTGCTCCTTGGCGCGCGCCGAGTCGTCGAAGGGGGACTGGCCGCCGACGAACCGCGTGGACGTGGACGTCTTGGCGGCGACCTTCTTGGCACCGGCGGCGAACGGGTCGCTGTAGCGCCGGAACTGGGGCGTGTCGAGGACGTCGACAGCGCCGACCTTGCCGCTCCTGCTGAGCAGGCCCGCCTCGGCGCCCGCGAGGTAGACACCCTCGTGCTCGCGGAAGACTGCGCAACTGACGTTCTTGAACGTCTTGGTGGTGCACGCGTCGACCATCAGGAACTGCTGCTTCGGATGTGCCTTCGCCTGCTGCGCGACCAGGTCCGCGAACTCGAAGCCGACCAGCACGATGACGTCCGGCTGCGCGTCGACGGCGGCCTGCACGTTCTGCTGCTGAGACGCGGTATCCGAGGACTGATACACCTTCTGCGTTCCGTTGTGCGCCTTCGCCGCCGACTTCACTCCGTCGACCGCGAGCTTCAGGAACTCGTTCTGTCCTACGGAGTCCGGCGTGACCAGCGTGAACGATGTGTCGCCGCTGCCTTTGGCGCCCGCCGAAGAGCTGTCCTTGGCGGCCGCGTTGCAGGCGGTGGCGAGCAGCACGGTTCCGGTGGCGAGCGCCGTGAGCTGGAGGGTACGGCGAGATCTGCGGTGCATCGGGGGACCTTCCGGGTACGGCAGGACACGCTCTGCGGGAGCGTGCGGGTGAGGGTGAACGGCGGGAGCTGACCGGCGCTGGTCAGCTGCGACAGCCGTCGCTGGCACATCGGCCGTGGTCGAGGAAGCGGCGCATCGTGAGCAGCACACGTCCTCCTTCACTTCGGCCTGGGGGCTGCGGGTGCTGGAGAGTAACACCGGTTTTGAGACGCCCGCCCGACTGTCTCGAACTGTGGTTCGTGAAGGTCATGTACGGTGTCGCGCACCTTCGGAACATCAGGAGTGCCCCGTTATGCCCCAGGAATTGCGTGCCGTCGAGTGGTCCGGAAGCAGCCTCGCGCTCATCGACCAGACCGTGTTGCCGCACCGCACCGAGACCTGCGATGTCCACGATGTGGACACTCTGGTCGACGCGATACAGCGGCTCGTGGTGCGCGGCGCACCCGCGATCGGGGCGGCGGGCGCGTACGGGGTCGCCCTTGCGCTGATCGAGGGCGAGCGCGAGGGCTGGGACGAGGGACAGGTCCGCGCGGCGGTCGCCCGCATCCGCGAGGCGCGCCCGACCGCGGTCAACCTCATGGTGTGCGTCGACCGTGTGATGACCCGCTTCGACGAGGGCCTCGAAGCGGTCCTGGAGGAGGCCGCGGCCGTCCAGCGCGAGGACGTCGAGGCGAACCGCGCGATGGCGGCGCACGGCGCGGACTGGCTGCTCAAGCGGGTCGGCGCGGACCGGCCGCTGCGCATCCTGACGCACTGCAACACCGGCGCGCTCGCCACCGCCGGCTGGGGCACGGCACTCGGCGTCATCCGCGAACTGCACGCGCGCGGACAGGTCGAGGTCGTCTACGCCGACGAGACGCGCCCCCTGCTCCAGGGATCCCGCCTGACCGCCTGGGAGTTGGTCCAGGAAGGCATACCGCACTACGTCCAGGCGGACGGCGCCGCCGCGGGCACGATCCTGCGCGGCGAGGTCGACGCCGCGATCGTCGGCGCGGATCGCATAGCGGCCAACGGCGACACCGCGAACAAGGTCGGCACCGTCGGCGTCGCCCTCGCCTGCGCCTACGCGGACATCCCCTTCCTCGTCGCCGCGCCCACCACCACGGTGGACCTCGCGACCGCCTCGGGCGACGACATCCACATCGAACTGCGCGGCGGCGACGAGGTGTTGGAGTGGTCCGGCGTTCGCACGGCCCCCGCCGAGTCGCGCGGCCACAACCCGGCGTTCGACGTCACCCCGGGCCGTCTCGTGACGGGACTGGTGACCGAGCGGGGCGTGCTGGAGGTGGCGGCGGGGGAGCTGCCGGGGGATCACCTGCGCTGAGGCACCCTGCCGCGAGGTATGCAAAAGCCGCGGTCGGGTGAGGAGTTGACCTCACGGACCGCGGCTTTTTGCCGGGCTCAGCAGCCCGTCAGCTCCAACTCCAGCAGCCACTCGACCACTTCGGTGTGGTGGCGGGCCTGACGCGGGTCGGCGCCCCACACGTACAGGCCGTGCCCGGCGACGACCACCGCGGGCATCCGCGGATCACGGGCCGCCTCCAGACGGTCGCCGAGCACCTTCATGTCCTGGCTGTTGGCGATGACCGGGAGGGTGACCTCGACGTCGTGGGCGGGCTGGCCGACGCCCTTGAGCATCTCCAGGTCCCGGAAGACGATGCCCCCCGGCTCACGGCGTCCCATCGCGACGGACGCGACCGTGTGCACGTGGACCACCGCGCCGGCACCCGTGAGCGCGGCCACGCGCGCGTGCAGCTCGGCCTCGGCGGAGGGCTTGCCGCCCGCGACCGCCGCACCCACGCCGTCCACCAACACCACGTCCGCGGGCGTCAGTTCACCCTTGTCGTGGCCGCTCGCCGTGACGGCGAGGCGCAGCGGGTCGCGGGAGACGACGACCGACAGGTTGCCGGACGTGCCGCGCATCCAGCCGAAGGAGGCGAACCGGGCCGACTCGGCGGCCAGGACCGCGCCCGCCTCCTCCAGGTCCAGCGCTGACGTCTCGGCGGTCATGTGATGCTCCTCGTGATGGTGATCTCGTCGAACGTCCCCGCCTGCGCGTGGTCGCCGACTCCCTGCTCGTAGTACGGCTCCCCGGGCCGCCGGACACCGACCGTGCGCCAGCCCGCCGCGCGGGCCGCGTCCAGTTCGCCCGGCCGGTCGGAGAGGAAGAGAAGGCGGCCGGGGTCGGCCCGCCGCCCCAGCGCCGCCGCGATCGTGCGGTACGAGTCCGGCTCCTGCTTGGGCCCCGGGTTCTCCGTGTCGTACAACTCCTCGACCAGCGGCAGCAGATCGCCCTCGGGGCTGGAGCGGAACCACGCGCGCTGGGCGGCGACGGAACCGGACGAGTACACGTGCAGCCGTACCCCGGCCGCGTGCCAGCGGCGCAGGGCGGGCACCACGTCGTCGTAGAAGTGCGAGACGAGGTCGCCGCGCGCGAAGCCCTCGGCCCAGATGATGCCCTGGAGGGTTTTGAGCGGTGTGGCCTTGCGGTCCTCGTCGAGCCAGGTGTTGAGGGCCTTCTCGACGGCCCCGGCGTCGGCGTCCGGATCGCCGGTCAGCTCCCGCACCTGTGCGACGGCCCGCGCCACGTCCGGGTCGCCGCTCCGTTGTGAGAGCAGTGCTCCGAAGCGTGAGCGGGAGTACGGGTAGAGCACGTCCACGACGAACCCCGTGGCGCTCGTGGTGCCCTCGATGTCGAGCACCACGGAGTCGACGTCGAAGACCTCGCTCATGCCGCGTCGGCCTTGTGGCCCGCGTCGATGGTGTCGTAGTCCGGGAAGCGCTCGGCGATGGGGGAGCCGGTGAAGTTCCCGATCCAGCCGTCCTCCTCGTGGAAGAAGCGGATCGCGGTGAACGCCGGCCTGGTGCCCATGTCGAACCAGTGGGTGGTGCCGCGCGGCACGCCCAGCAGGTCGCCCTTCTCGCAGTACACGGCGTGCACCTCGCCGTTCACGTGCAGATAGAAGATGCCGGACCCGGAGACGAAGAAGCGGACCTCGTCATCGTCGTCGTGAGTGTGCTCCTGAAGGAACTTCTGGCGCGCGGCCTTCGCCTTCGCCGGGTACTCGGGGTCGTCGCTCGGGTGCAGGCCCAGCACGTCGACCGTGGTGAAGCCCTCCTCGGCGTTCAGCTTCTCGATCTCCGGGCCGTACGCGGCGAAGACCGTGTCGCTGTCGGCGTCCGCCGGGACGTCCGGGCGGATCGGCCACTGCTCGTAGCGCACCCCGATGGGCGCCAGCGCGGCGGCGATCTCGACGGGGTCGGAGGTACGGCGTACGACGGTCTCCGGACCGGACTCGGGCCAGGTCGTCAGCAGGGTCATGGGAGCAACTCCAGGATGCGAGATGAGTGTCCGGACATCGAGACCGGCATCCGGACGGGTGTCGTCGACGGAGCCTCACTGTCCCGGGTCGGGTGCCGGTCCCGAGATGGTAACTCCAGGCGGCGGGCCGACCGGGTGTGACGAAGTTGTTGTCTCAACCAATGAGAAGACGGGTCCAGAACTTTGACGGGTGGCTGGAATCGTTCTCATGATCTGCATATGAAGACGCTGCTGCTCGTACGGCGGCTGTACGTGGACTTGCTCCGGTCGACCACAGCCCGCTGTCGCTGACCTCCTCCGGAGCCCCGACCTGCCCCGATTCACGGGGCGTTGGCCGTCCGCCGCGCGATGGCGCGTTCCCGTCCCCGCTCCGGGCCAAGCACTCCCTCCTTCATCACCTCGGCACCACCCTGCACCTGGAGCTCCCCCATGTCCCGTACCCGCGTTCCCCTCGCCGCGCTCTCGCTGGCCTCCGCCTCCGCCCTCCTCCTCGCGGGCTGCTCCCAGTCCACGGACGCCTCGAAGAACACCGCCGACACCGCCGCCTCGGCCTCCGCCGCCACCGGCAAGAAGCCCGCGCCCTTCAGCAAGGGCGAGGTCAAGGTGGCCCTGGTGCGGCAGAGCGGCGCCGGCGACTACTTCGAGCAGTGGGGCAACGGCGCCAAGGCACAGGCCAAGGCTCTCGGCGTCGACCTCACGGTGTACGACGCCCAGGCCGACAACGCCAAGCAGGCCACCGACCTGTCCTCGGCCATCAACTCCGGCGCGCAGGCGATCATCGTCGACCACGGCTTCCCCTCCACGATCCAGCCCCAGATCGACCGCGCCGTGAAGAAGGGCATCAAGGTCGTGGTCTACGACGTCGACCAGACCAACAAGAAGGTCGTCAGCACCGAGCAGGACGACGCCAGCATGGCGCAGGCCGTCCTGGACGTGATGGCCAAGGAACTCGGCAAGAGCGCCAAGGTCGGCTACGTCAACGTCGCCGGGTACGCCGCCCTCGACAAGCGCAACACCGTCTGGAAGTCGACGGTCGAGGCCAACGCCTGGAAGCAGCAGTTCAAGGTCGGCAAGGTCACCGACTCCACGGCCACCGACAACGTTCCCCTGGTGTCCGCCGCACTCACCCAGCACTCCGACGTGACGGGCGTCTTCGCCCCCTACGACGAGCTGGCCAAGGGCGCCGTCCTCGCCGTGCAGAACAAGAAGCTCCAGGACAAGGTCAAGGTCTTCGGCGCGGACGTGTCCAACGCCGACATCCAGAACATGACCGCGAAGGACAGCCCGTGGGTCGCCACCGCGGGCACCGACCCCTCCGCGGTCGGCGCCGCCGTCGTCCGTACGGCCGCCCTCGAACTCGCCGGACAACTGGGCAAGTCCTCGGTCCAGTTCCCGGCCGTCGCGATCACCCAGGACTTCCTGAAGAAGAACAAGATCGAGAACATGGACCAGCTGCGCACGGCGCTGCCGGCGCTGAACCTGTCCAAGGTCAGCACCGCGGACTGGATCCCCAATGTCGCCCACTGAACCGGTGTCGCCCACCGACCCGGCGGTCCGCCTGCGTGAGGTCAGCATGGCCTTCGGCGGAAAGAGGGTCCTGGAGTCCGTCACGCTGGACATCGCGCCGGGCAGCGTCGTCGCGCTGCTCGGCGCCAACGGCGCGGGCAAGTCCACGCTGATCAAGATCCTGTCCGGCGTCCACACGGACCACGGCGGCGACATCAGCGTGAACGGCACACCGGCCGCGCTGCAATCCCCGCTCGCCGCACGTCAGTTGGGCATCCAGACCGTTCACCAGCGCATCGGCGAAGGCATCGTCCCCGGCCTCACCGTCGCCGAGAACCTGGTCTTCGAGGAGCTGGCCCAGGCGCGCGGCAACCCGTTCCTCAACGGGCGCAGGCTGCTGGCCCGCGCCCGCGAGATCCAGTCGGCGCTCGACCTCGGCTGGAGCGACGCGGTGCTGAAGCGTGACGTCACCGAACTCGGCATCTCCGACCGGCAGTTGCTCATCCTGGCCCGCGCCCTGGCGACCCGCCCGCGCCTGCTGATCCTGGACGAGCCGACGTCCGCGCTCTCCGCCGCCGAGGCCGAGCGACTCTTCGCACTCGTCGAGCGGATGCGTGACGACGGCATCGCCGTGCTCTACGTCTCCCACCGCCTCGGCGAGATCGACGCGCTCGCCGACCGCCTGGTCGTCCTGCGCGACGGCGCTCTCACCGAGGACCAGACCAAGCCCTTCGACTGGGACAGCGCCCTGCGCGCCATGCTCGCCCAGGCCCAGGAGGTCACCACCGCCCGCCCTCTGCGAGCGGGCGACCAGGGCGAGGTCCTGCTCTCGCTGCGGGGTGTCCCGTTCCTCGAAGGTCACCCGCCACAGGACCTCGACCTCCGCGCCGGCGAAGTCACCGGAGTCGTCGGCCTGCTGGGCGCGGGCAAGACCGAGCTGGCCCGCGGCCTGTTCGGCGCCGAGCCGTTCACCGGGGGAGCCGTCGAACTGGACGGCAGGCCCTACACACCGCGCCGCCCCGCCGACGCGATCCGCAGCGGCATCCACCTCGTACCGGAGGACCGGCACGCGGACGCCCTCGTCCCCGGCTGGTCGCTGGCCCAGAACATCTCGCTGCCGTTCCTCAAGTCCCTCTCCACCGCCGGCCTCGTCAGCCGCTCCCGCGAGGACACGCTCGGCCGCTCCACCATCGAGCAGCTCGGCGTCGTCGCCCGCGACGAGCACAGCACGATCGAGGAACTGTCCGGCGGCAACCAGCAGAAGGTCGTCGTCGGCCGCTGGCTGACCGAGAACCCGCGCGTCCTCATCCTGGACGAACCGTTCCGAGGAGTGGACATCGGCGCCCGCCGCGACATCGGCCGCCGCGCCCGTGCCCTGGCCGCCGACGGCGCCGCCGTCGTCGTGCTGTCCGCCGACGTCGACGAAGTCCTCGAGGTCGCCGACCGGGTCGTCGTCCTCGCCGCGGGCGAGATCCGCCTCGACGCGTACGGCGAGGACGCGGAGCGCGATCGCGTGATCCAGACCATCTCGGCGTCCGTCTGATGCCGGCCGGACCCGTCACCCCAGGAAGCACGCCATGACCACCACCGAGAGCGCCCCCGTGAAGACGGCGAACCCGTCCCCGCTCGCCGCCGGCCCGCGGATCCAGAACGCCGTCATCAAGTACGGCTTCATCTTCGTCACCGTCACCCTCTTCGCGTACTTCGCGCTGAGCGAGCAGTCCTTCCGCGACTCGGCGACCCTCCTCGACACCCTGCGGTACGTCTCCGTCGCCGCGATCCTCGGCCTCGGCGTCACCCTCACCATGGCCGTCGGCGGAATGGACATGTCCGTCGGCGCGGTCGCCGGACTCGGCGTGACCGTCGCCGCCAAGACGATGGTCACGTACAACCAGGTCGGCGTGGTCGCCATCCTCGCGGTGATCGCGGCGGGCGCGCTGGCCGGACTGCTCAACGCCCTGCTGATCGTGGTCCTCAAGATCCCCGACATGCTCGCCACCCTCGGCACCATGTTCGTGATCCAGGGCACCAAACTCATCCTGGTCGACGGCCAGTCCATCACCCCGGGCATGACCCAGTCCGACGGCACGACCGCGCCCGGCAGGTTCACCGAGGGCTTCCTGCGCATCGACCGCGGCACGCTCCTCGGCATCCCCGTCTCCGTACTGATCTTCGCCGCGCTCACCGTGCTGGCCTGGGTGTTCCTCGCCCGCACCCGCTGGGGACGCGTGCTGTACGCCATCGGCGCGAACCCCGAGGCCTCCCGGCTGGCCGGCATCCGCGTCGGCGCCTACCGGGCCCTGGCGTACGTCCTCTCCGGCGTCCTCGCCTCCATCGGCGGACTGATCCTCGCCGCCCGCATCGGACAGGGCGACGTCTCCGCCGGAACCTCGCAGCTCCTCGAAGCAGTCGCCGTCGCCCTGGTCGGTACCTCCGTGCTCGGCCGCGGACGCCCGAACGTCTGGGGCACGGCGCTCGGCGCGGTCCTCATCGGGATCATCACCACCGGTCTGACCATCAAGGGCCTGCCCTACTACACGCAGGACGTCGTCGAGGGCGCGGTCCTCATCCTCGCCCTGGTCTTCAGCTTCACCCTGTCCAAGCGCCGTACCGCATAAGGGAGTTCAGAACCGATGGGCTACCGCATCCTGGAGACCGAAGACGTCGCCGACTACCTGCGAGAGCGCGGCCACTGGGACCCGGACGCGGCCGACCCGCAGGTCCGCGAGGTCTCCGACGGCAACATGAACCGCGTCTTCCTCGCCTCGGCCGCCGACGGCACCCACAGCCTCGCCGTCAAGCAGGCCCTGCCCTGGGTACGCGTCGCGGGACCGTCCTGGCCGATGAGCCCCGAGCGCGCCGACGCCGAGGCCCGCGCCTATGAGCAGGTCGCCAAGGTCGCCCCCGACAAGATCCCCGCCATCCACGGCTACGACGCCGAGAACTACGCCCTCGTCATGGAGGACATGTCCGACCTGGAGGTCCTGCGCACCGTCCTCAACGAGGGCGGCAGGTACGGCCCCGACACCTCCCGGCGCATCGGCGAGTTCGTCGCCCAACTCTCCTTCGCCACCAGCGACTTCGGCATGCCGTCCGCCGCACGCAAGGCGCTGATCGCCGCCTCCGTCAGCCCCGAGCTGTGCAAGATCACCGAGGACGTGGTGCTCTGCGAGCCGTACGTCGAGCACGAGCACAACCACTGGCACCCCGGCCTCGACCACCTCGCCGCCTGCTTCCGTTCCGACCCGCGGCTGCGCACCGAGGTCGCCGAGCTGCGCCACACCTTCATGACCAGCGCCCAGGCCCTCCTCCACGGCGACCTGCACACCGGCAGCGTCATGGTCGGCACCCGCGAAGGTGCCCCGGTGGTAAGGGTGTTCGACCCCGAGTTCTCCTTCGTCGGCCCGATCGGCTTCGACCTCGGCCTGTACTGGGCCAACACCCTCGTCTCCGAGGCCCGCGCGACCGCCCTCGGCGCAGGCGGCGACCACGGCGATCAACTCCGGCTCTCCTGGGACGCGTTCAGGGCCGAGTTCCGTCGGCTGTGGCCGGCCCGCGTCGACACCTTCTTCGACGACGCGTTCCTCGACCGCTTCCTGGACCGCGTCTGGACCGAGTCCCTGGGCTACGCCGGTGTGGAGATCATCCGCCGCATCATCGGCTTCGCCCACCTCACCGACCTGACGACCCTGCCGGACCCGGTACCCGCCTCCCGCCGCGCCCTGCTGCTCGGCCGCGAACTCGTCATCCGCCGAGCCGAGTTCACCGGCCCCGAGGACGTACGGACCGCGATCGCGACCATCGGCTGAAGCGAAGGCCTGAAGCGAAGGCCTGAGGCGAAGGCCCCAGAACACGTGCAAGGGGCGGTTCCCCCCGTGGGAACCGCCCCTTCACCGTTCGGTGACGCCTACTTCTTGTCGAGCAGATCCTGCACCTTGCCGCGCACGTCGTCCGTGGCGAGACCGCGGATCGTCAGCGTCGTACGGCGGCGCAGCACGTCGTCCGTCGTCTCGGCCCACTCGTTGTCGCGGGCGTAGACGACCTGCGCCCAGATCTCCGGGGCGTCCGGGTGGACACGCTCACCGAGCTCGGGGTTCTCGTTCGCCAGGCGGGCGATGTCGAAGGCCAGCGAACCGTAGTGCGTCGCCAGGTGCCGGGCGGTGTCGGCGCCCATGCGGGGGCCGGGCGCCGGGCCGTCGACGAGCAGGCGGTGGGCGACCGCGCGGGGGTTGGCGACACCCGGCAGCGGCAGCTTCTTCGGCAGCTCGGAGATGGGCTCGAAGTCCTCGCCCAGCGGGTGGCCCGGCAGCGACTCCAGCTTCTTCATGACCGTACGGCCGATGTGCCGGAAGGTGGTCCACTTGCCGCCCGCGACGGACAGCATGCCCCCGCGGCCCTCGGTGACGACCGTCTCGCGCTTGGCCTTCGAGGTGGCGCCGGGTCCGCCGGGCAGCACACGCAGACCGGCGAAGGAGTAGGTGATCAGATCACGGGAGAGCTGCTGGTCGCGGATGGAGAACGCGGCCTCGTCGAGTATCTGGGCCGTGTCCTTCTCGTTGACCGCGACGTCCGCCGGGTCGCCCTCGTACTCCTCGTCGGTCGTGCCGAGCAGCAGCATGTCCTCCCAGGGGAGGGCGAAGGTGATGCGGTACTTGTCGATCGGGGTGGCCAGCGCGGCCTTCCAGGGGGAGGTGCGCTTCAGGACCAGATGCGCGCCCTTCGACAGCCGGATGGAAGGCGCGGCATTCGGGTCCTCCATCTTGCGCAGGTGGTCGACCCACGGGCCGGTGGCGTTGAGCACCAGCCGCGCGGAGACACCGAACTCGCTGCCGTCGAGGCGGTCGCGCAGCTCGGCACCGGTCACCCGGCCCTTGGTGAAGCGCAGGCCGGAGACCTCGGCGTGGTTGAGGACGACGGCACCCGCCTCGACGGCCGCGCGGACCGTCATCAGGGCCATCCGGGAGTCGTTCATCTGGTCGTCGCCGTACACGGCCACGGCCTTCAGGTTGTCGGTGCGCAGCTCGGGCACGTCCTGCGCCGCCTTCGAGGGGCTCAGCAGATGCCCGACGCCGTCGCCGAACGCCGACAGGGCGGAGTAGGCGAAGACGCCCGCTCCGAGCTTCGCCGCGCCGTGCGGCCCGCCCTTGTACACGGGGAGGTAGAACGTGAGCGGGTTCGCCAGGTGGGGGGCCACCTGACGGGAGACCGCACGGCGCTCGAAGTGGTTCTCCGCCACCAGCTTCACCGCGCCGGTCTGCAGGTAGCGCAGACCGCCGTGGAGAAGCTTGGAGGAGGCGGAGGAGGTGGCACCGGCGAAGTCGCCGGCGTCGACCAGGGCCACCCTCAGCCCGGACTGCGCGGCGTGCCAGGCGGTGGAGATGCCCAGGATGCCGCCGCCGATGACGAGGAGGTCGTACGTCGCCTTGGAGAGCTGCTCGCGGGTCTCGGCGCGGCTCGGGTTGGAGCCGGAGGCCGGGCGCGTACCGAGGGCAGGCACGGACTGGAGGGTGGCTTGACTGGTCATGCGGGTTCTTACTCCTCGTCCTCGATCCAGCCCATGGTCCGCTCGACGGCCTTGAGCCAGCTCTTGTACTCACGGTCGCGGGTCTCCGCGGCCATGTTCGGGGTCCACTCGGCGGCCCGGCGCCAGTTGGCGCGCAGGTCCTCGGTGTTGGACCAGAAGCCGACGGCGAGACCGGCGGCGTAGGCGGCGCCGAGGCAGGTGGTCTCGGCGACCATCGGGCGCACCACGGGGGCGTCCAGGACGTCGGCCAGGGTCTGCATCAGCAGGTTGTTGGAGGTCATGCCGCCGTCGACCTTGAGAGCCGCGAGCTCGACGCCGGAGTCCTTCGTCATGGCGTCGCTGATCTCACGGGTCTGCCAGGCCGTGGCCTCCAGGACGGCGCGGGCGATGTGCGCCTTGGTCACGTACCGGGTCAGACCGGCGATCACACCGCGGGCGTCGGGACGCCAGTACGGGGCGAACAGGCCGGAGAAGGCCGGTACGAAGTAGGCGCCGCCGTTGTCCTCGACCGACAGGGCGAGGGTCTCGATCTCGGCGGCGGACTTGATCAGGCCCATCTGGTCGCGCATCCACTGGACGAGCGAGCCGGTGACGGCGATGGAACCCTCGAGGGCGTACACGGGAGCCTGGTCGCCGATGCGGTAGCCGACCGTGGTCAGCAGGCCCGAGTACGAGTTGATGATCTTGTCACCGGTGTTCATCAGCATGAACGTGCCGGTGCCGTAGGTGGACTTGGCCTCACCCTCGGAGAAACAGGTCTGGCCGAACAGGGCCGCCTGCTGGTCGCCGAGCGCGGAGGCGACCGGGATGCCGCCGAGCAGGTCGCCCAGCTTGCCGCCGGTGATCTCGCCGTACACCTCGGCGGAGGAGCGGATCTCCGGCAGCATCGCCAGCGGGACGCCGATGGACTCGGCGATCTTCTCGTCCCACTCCAGCGTGTGCAGGTTCATCAGCATCGTGCGGGAGGCGTTGGTGACGTCGGTGACGTGCTTGCCGCCGTTGACACCGCCCGTCAGGTTCCAGATGACCCAGGTGTCCATGGTGCCGAAGAGGATGTCCCCGGCCTCGGCGCGCTCGCGCAGGCCCTCGACGTTGTCGAGCAGCCAGCGGGCCTTGGGGCCCGCGAAGTACGACGCGAGGGGCAGGCCCGTCTCGCGGCGGAAGCGGTCCTGGCCGACGTTGCGGCCGAGCTCCTTGCAGAGCGCGTCGGTGCGGGTGTCCTGCCAGACGAGGGCGTTGTGGACGGGCTCACCGGTGTTCTTGTCCCAGAGCAGCGTGGTCTCACGCTGGTTGGTGATGCCGATGGCCTTGATGTCGTCGCGGGTGATCCCGGCCTTCTTGATGGCCGAGGCGACGACCTCCTCGACGTTGGTCCAGATCTCCGTGGCGTTGTGCTCGACCCAGCCCGGCTTCGGGAAGATCTGCTCGTGCTCCTTCTGGTCGACGGAGACGATGCGGCCGTCGCGGTCGAAGACGATGCAGCGGGACGAGGTGGTGCCCTGGTCGATGGCGGCGATGAACGGGCCGGCGGTGTGTGCGTCGGTCACGGTGTACTCCTGAAAGTTCCGTATGTAAGGGGCTGGTCTACGCGGTGCCTGCAGTGCGGTGCTTAAAGCAGTGCTGTACCTAGTACGCGGTGCTTGTAGCGGTGCTCTTAAGCGAAGGCGACGTTGTATATGCCTGCGGCGATCGCTCCGCCGATCAGCGGACCGACGACCGGGATCCAGGCGTAGCTCCAGTCGGAACCGCCCTTGTTGGGCAGGGGGAGCAGGGCGTGCACGATGCGCGGACCGAGGTCACGGGCCGGGTTGATCGCGTAGCCGGTGGGGCCGCCCAGCGAGAGACCGATGCTGACGACCACGAACGAGGTGATCAGGGCACCCAGGACGCCGAGGCCGTCGCCGTTGTTGTTGAGACCCTGGGTGAGGATCGCGAGCACGAGCACGACGGTGCCGATGATCTCGGTGGCCAGGTTCTGCACCACGTTGCGGATCTCGGGGCCGGTGGAGAAGATGCCGAGCACGGGGCCGGCGCCCGCCTCCTGGGCCTCGACGGCCTTGGTCTTGGTGGCCTGCGCGCCCGGACCGCCGACGATCTCCTTGTCGGTCAGGTGGGCCAGGAACTGGCCGTAGTAGGTGACCCAGACCAGCGCCGCACCGATCATGGCGCCCAGCAACTGCCCGCCCCAGTAGGTGGCGAGGTTGCTGTAGTCGTCGTTCTTGATCGCGAGGGCGAGCGTCACGGCCGGGTTGAGGTGCGCACCCGAGAGGGGCGCCGAGATGTATACCGCGGTCATGACCGCGAAGCCCCACCCGAAGGCGATGGCGAGCCATCCGGCGTTGCGTGCCTTGGAGGCCTTCAGCGTGACGGCGGCGCAGACGCCACCACCCAGCAGGATGAGTACGGCGGTACCGATGGTCTCGCCGATGAAGATGTCGGAGCTGGACACCCGCGACTCCTTTGTCCTTCGTCCAGGGGAAGCCGAACCCCGGGTCCCTCCGGTGGTCCGTGCTCTCGGGGGTGAGAGCGAAGCTCGGTCCTTGGCGTTGTCACACTCTAGCGCGTATTGCCGGTAGGTGTTCGACAATGTCGACCGATGGACGGGAGTCTTGCCGTGGTGTTACCACCTCGTCAAGAGCTCGGTTATCGAAAGCGCGATCGTTATTGATTGCTGTGACCTATCGATCTTGAGACGCCTGCGCACCGCGTGCGACCGGGCACGTCGCGTGGTCGCGAAGGGGTGGGAAACACACGCTCCGTACGGACGCGGACACGCGAAGGCGGACACGCGGAAGGGGCGGTACGTCGTCGACGTACCGCCCCTTCCGTTGATGACTTTCGTCTACGAAGCTCAGAACCGCCCGGCGCCCAGGTCCCGTGACACCGAGCGGGCGCAGTCGCGTACCGCCGCGATCAGCTCGGGGCGCAGCTCCCCGTCCTTGCAGACCCGCTCCACGGCCCCGGTGATGCCCACCGCGCCGACCGGCATCCTGCGCCCGTTGTGGATGGGGGCTGCGACGGAGGCCACACCGGTCCAGGTCTCCTCGACGTCGGCCGCGTACCCGCGCGCGCGGGTGATGTCGAGGACGCCCTCGAAATCGTCCAGTTCGCTGATGGTCTGCGCGGTGAAGGCCTTGCGGTCGGCCTCCAGGACCTCGCTGTGCGCCACCGGGTCGTACGCCGACAGCACCTTGCCCAGCGCCGTGGAGTGCAGCGGCTGCATGGCGCCCACCTCCAGGACCTGCCGGCTGTCGTCGGGCCGGAAGACGTGGTGCACGATCAGCACGCCCTGCTGATGCAGGACGCCCAGATAGACGCTCTCGCCGCTGGAGCGGGCCAGGTCGTCGGTCCACACCAGGGCGCGCGCCCGCAGCTCGTGCACGTCGAGATAGGTGGTCCCGAGCCGCAGCAGCTCGGCGCCCAGCTGGTAGCGCCCGGAGGCGTTGTCCTGCTCGACGAAGCCCTCCTGCTGGAGCGTGCGCAGTATGCCGTGCGCCGTGCCCTTGGCGAGGCCCAGCGACGAGGCGATGTCGGACAGGCCGAGCCGCCGCTCGCCACCCGCGAGCAGCCGCAGCATCGCGGCCGCCCGTTCGAGCGACTGGATGTTCCGTGCCATCGCCGCGCTGCCCTCCGTCCCCTTCGGCCGACGGTTGACGTATGGCCGTCACCGTTCGGCAATGTCGAACACTACCCGTCGCAGGCGACCTCCTGCCAATGGCCGGTCGCCATGCGTTTGAGCCGAATTCCCACGTGGGCCACCCGCGCCGCGCCCGTCCGCCCCGTGGACGCTCCTGACCTCGTGCAGCCGCTCGGGCTACCCTGACGGCGTGCGCCTTCCATGGGAAGCGCAAAGCCGACAGCCGTCGCACTCCAGGGAGCATCTTCCATGGCCTCGTTGCCGAATCCGTCCCTTCCGTCCGCCTCCGGTGACAGCCGGAGCCGAATCGACGCCCTCCGCCAGGCGCTCTCCTCCCGTGTGGTGGTGGCCGACGGTGCGATGGGCACGATGCTTCAGGCGCAGGATCCGACGCTGGAGGACTTCGAGAACCTCGAAGGCTGCAACGAGATCCTGAATCTCACCCGGCCCGACATCGTCCGCTCCGTCCACGAGGCGTACTTCGAGGTGGGCGTCGACTGCGTCGAGACGAACACGTTCGGCTCGAACCACTCGGCGGCGAACGAGTACGAGATCGCCGACCGGATCCACGAGCTGTCCGAGGCGGGGGCCCGGATCGCCCGCGAGGTCGCCGACGAATTCGGTGCCAAGGACGGCCGCCAGCGCTGGGTCCTCGGCTCCATCGGCCCCGGCACCAAGCTGCCGTCGCTCGGCCACATCGCGTACGACGTACTGCGCGACGGCTACCAGCAGAACGCTGAGGGCCTGATCGCCGGCGGCGCCGACGCGCTGATCGTGGAGACCACCCAGGACCTGCTGCAGACCAAGTCGAGCCTGATCGGCGCGCGGCGCGCGATGGACGCTCTCGGCGTGGACCTGCCGCTGATCTGCTCGCTCGCCTTCGAGACCACGGGCGTCATGCTGCTCGGCTCGGAGATCGGGGCGGCGCTGACGGCCCTGGAGCCGCTCGGCATCGACCTCATCGGCCTGAACTGCTCCACGGGCCCGGCCGAGATGAGCGAGCACCTGCGCTATCTGGCCCGCCACTCGCGTACGCCGCTGATGTGCATGCCGAACGCGGGCCTGCCGATCCTGACCAAGGACGGCGCGTACTTCCCGCTGACCCCGCCGGAGATGGCCGACGCGCAGGAGAACTTCGTACGCGACTACGGCCTCTCGCTGGTCGGCGGCTGCTGCGGCTCGACGCCGGAGCACCTGCGCCAGGTCGTGGAGCGGGTCAGCGACATGGCGCCCACCGAGCGCCGGCCGCAGCCCGAGCCGGGCGCCGCCTCGCTCTACCAGACCGTGCCGTTCCGCCAGGACACCGCGTACATGGCGATCGGTGAGCGTACCAACGCCAACGGGTCGAAGAAGTTCCGCGAGGCCATGCTGGAGGGCCGCTGGGACGACTGTGTGGAGATGGCCCGCGACCAGATCCGCGAGGGCGCGCACATGCTCGACCTGTGCGTCGACTACGTGGGCCGCGACGGCGTCGCCGACATGGAGGAGCTGGCCGGCCGCTTCGCCACCGCCTCCACCCTGCCGATCGTGCTGGACTCCACCGAGGTCCCGGTGATCCGCGCCGGTCTGGAGAAGCTCGGCGGCCGCGCGGTCATCAACTCGGTCAACTACGAGGACGGCGACGGCCCCGAGTCGCGCTTCGCCAAGGTCACCAAGCTGGCGCAGGAGCACGGCGCCGCGCTGATCGCGCTGACCATCGACGAGGAGGGCCAGGCCCGCACCGTCGAGCACAAGGTCGCCATCGCCGAGCGGCTCATCGAGGACCTGACGACGAACTGGGGCATCCACGAGTCGGACATCCTCATCGACTGCCTCACCTTCACCATCTGCACCGGCCAGGAGGAGTCGCGGAAGGACGGCATCGCGACCATCGAGGCGATCCGCGAGCTGAAGCGCCGCCGGCCGGACGTGCAGACCACGCTGGGCCTGTCGAACATCTCCTTCGGCCTCAACCCGGCCGCCCGCATCCTCCTCAACTCGGTCTTCCTCGACGAGTGCGTGAAGGCGGGCCTGGACTCGGCGATCGTGCACGCGTCGAAGATCCTGCCGATCGCCCGCTTCACGGAGGAAGAGGTCCAGACGGCCCTCGACCTCATCCACGACCGCAGGGCCGAGGGCTACGACCCCCTCCAGAAGCTGATGGCCCTGTTCGAGGGCGCCACCACCAAGTCGCTCAAGGCAGGCAAGGCCGAGGAGCTGGCCGCGCTGCCGCTGGAGGAGCGCCTCAAGCGCCGGATCATCGACGGCGAGAAGAACGGCCTGGAGGCGGACCTCGCCGACGCGCTGACGACCCGGCCCGCCCTCGACATCGTCAACGAGACGCTCCTGGACGGCATGAAGGTGGTCGGCGAGCTGTTCGGCTCCGGCCAGATGCAGCTGCCGTTCGTGCTCCAGTCCGCCGAGGTCATGAAGACCGCGGTCGCCTATCTGGAACCGCACATGGAGAAGTCGGACGCCGAGGGCAAGGGCACGATCGTGCTGGCCACGGTGCGCGGCGACGTCCACGACATCGGCAAGAACCTCGTCGACATCATCCTGTCCAACAACGGCTACAACGTCGTCAACCTCGGCATCAAGCAGCCCGTCTCCGCGATCCTGGACGCCGCCGAGCAGCACCGGGCCGACGTCATCGGCATGTCCGGCCTGCTGGTCAAGTCCACGGTGATCATGAAGGAGAACCTGGAGGAGCTCAACCAGCGCGGGCTGGCCGCCGAGTTCCCGGTCATCCTCGGCGGCGCCGCGCTGACCAGGGCGTACGTCGAACAGGACCTGCACGAGATCTACCAGGGCGAGGTCCGCTACGCCCGCGACGCGTTCGAGGGCCTGCGCCTGATGGACGCCCTGATCGGGGTCAAGCGGGGCGTGCCCGGCGCGGTGCTGCCCGAGCTGAAGCAGCGCCGGGTCCGTGCGAGCGCCGCCCCGGCCGCGGTCGAGGAGCGCCCGCAGGAGGGCCACGTCCGCTCCGACGTCGCCGTCGACAACCCCGTGCCCACCCCGCCGTTCTGGGGCACCCGGGTCATCAAGGGCATCCAGCTCAAGGAGTACGCGTCCTGGCTGGACGAGGGCGCGCTGTTCAAGGGCCAGTGGGGCCTGAAGCAGACCCGCACCGGCGAGGGGCCGACGTACGAGGAGCTGGTGGAGAACGAGGGCCGCCCGCGGCTGCGCGGCCTGCTGGACAAGCTGCAGACCGACAACCTCCTCGAAGCGGCCGTCGTCTACGGCTACTTCCCGTGCGTGTCCAAGGACGACGACCTGATCCTCCTGGACGAGCAGGGCAACGAGCGCACCCGCTTCACCTTCCCGCGCCAGCGCCGCGGCCGCCGGCTCTGCCTGGCCGACTTCTTCCGGCCCGAGGAGTCCGGCGAGACGGACGTCGTCGGCCTTCAGGTCGTCACCGTCGGCTCGCGCATCGGCGAGGAGACCGCCAAGCTCTTCGAGTCCAACTCCTACCGCGACTACCTCGAACTGCACGGCCTGTCCGTGCAGTTGGCCGAGGCGCTCGCCGAGTACTGGCACGCGCGGGTGCGTTCGGAGCTCGGCTTCGCCGGTGAGGACCCCGCCGCCGTCCAGGACATGTTCGACCTCAAGTACCGCGGCGCCCGTTTCTCCCTCGGCTACGGCGCCTGTCCCGACCTGGAGGACCGCGGCAAGATCGCGCGGCTGCTCGAGCCGGAGCGCATCGGCGTCCACCTCTCCGAGGAGTTCCAGCTCCACCCCGAGCAGTCCACGGACGCGATCGTGATCCACCACCCGGAGGCCAAGTACTTCAACGCGCGGTAACCGCCGCGGACCGGCAGTGACAGTGTGCCTTTAGGGGCAGTCCTGGCGGTCCTTTAGCGGCGGTCAACTACCAAGAGGCACTTTGTCCACGAGGGTCGTACACTGGACGGTCCACTGCAGGCCGGTTCCCTACCGCGGGAACCGGCCTGCGCGTCCCTCAAGGAGGTGCGCCAGGATGACCACCACGGTCCCCGCGCTCGGAACCAGTACAACCGGCGGCTCCGCCCTGCAAGCCGTGCTCCTCGACATGGACGGAACCCTGGTGGACACCGAGGGCTTCTGGTGGGACGTCGAGGTGGAGGTCTTCGCGGCCCTCGGCCACGCTCTCGACGACTCGTGGCGCCATGTGGTCGTGGGCGGGCCCATGACCCGCAGCGCGGGCTTCCTGATCGAGGCCACCGGCGCCGACATCACCCTCGCCGAGCTGTCCGATCTGCTCAACGACGGGTTCGAGGACCGCATCGGCCGGGCGCTGCCGCTGATGCCGGGCGCGGCCCGGCTGCTCGCCGAGCTCGCCGCGCACCGGATCCCCACGGCCCTGGTCTCCGCCTCGCACCGGCGCATCATCGACCGGGTCCTGGCCTCGCTGGGCCCCCAGTACTTCGCGCTGACCGTCGCGGGCGACGAGGTGGAGCGGACCAAGCCGTTCCCCGACCCGTATCTGCTCGCCGCCGCCGGGCTCGGCGCGGAACCGGTCAGGTGCGCGGTCATCGAGGACACGGCAACCGGCGTCGCCGCCGCCGAGGCCGCCGGCTGCCACGTCGTCGCCGTCCCCTCGGTCGCACCCATCGCAGCCGCCACACGGCGCACGGTGGTGACATCGCTCGAAGAGGTCGACCTGCCTTTTCTGCGCGGCCTGATGACAGAAATGCGCTAAAGCGTTCACACAGCGTGCGGAACTGAATACGGGGATAAGTCCGCGCGCTCAGTCGTGATCAGCCGTAGGGAATTGAATCACTGTCGGGTGGCTGAATTCCGGTCCGCGTGAACCCAGTTGAATCTGTGACGTTCGCCACTCGGTGAAGGGTCGACAGCGGGTTGGTGCTGTGCCTAGTCCCCCCTTTTGGGGGTGTCCGGCGTGCCCTTGTGTCCCGATTGGTGGAAGGCTGTACGAATCCTTCCGCTGTCGGGTTATCGGTGCGTCCGCGCCCGGTTTCGCAGCGTGATGGGAACTCAACTCCGGTGCCTGCGAACCGTCCTGGCGACGCGGACTAATGTCGTCGCGAGAACATCGCCGTATCCCCGTGATCCGCCAGCGCCACCCCTGCATGCCGGGTACACGGAACCGACAGCTCTGGAGAAACTCGAGCATGAACCGCAAGACTTTGGTGCTGCCGGCCGTGATCGGCCTGCTTGCCCCGGTGCTCGCCGCTTGTGGCAGTTCCGACAGCGGGGGCAACGGCGGCGACGCGATCGTCGTCGGCACCACGGACCGGTTCACCGCCACGAAGGACGCTCCGGCTCCTCTCGACCCGGCGTACGCCTACGACGTGGGCACCTGGAACATCCTCCGCCAGACCGTGCAGACCCTGATGGTCCAGCCGCGCGGTGACGGCGAGCCGGAGCCCGAGGCCGCCGAGAAGTGCGGCTTCACCGACACCGGCAACGAGCGCTACGCCTGCACCCTGCGCAAGGACCTGAAGTTCGCCAACGGCGACGCGGTCACCGCGTCCGACGTGAAGTTCTCGATCGAGCGCGCGCTGCGCATCAAGGTGGACGGCGGCCCGGAGGCACTGCTCTCCACCGTCGACACCGTCGAGACCAAGGGCGACCGCGAGGTGATCTTCCACCTCAAGACCGCGGACGCGACCTTCCCGTTCAAGCTGTCCACCCCGGTCGCGGGCATCGTCAGCCCCGACGACTACGCGAAGGACAAGCTGCGCGACGGCTTCGACGTCGACGGATCCGGCCCGTACACCCTCGAGTCCGAGGTGAAGAACGGCGAACTCGTCAAGGCCGTCTTCACCAAGAACCCGAATTACAAGGGTGCGCTGACGGTGAAGAACGACAAGGTGGAGATGCGTTCCTTCCCGGACGACGCCGCCGGCATGGGCGACGCCCTCGACAAGGGCGACATCGACATGATGACCCGCACGATGACGCCGGAGCAGATCAAGAAGCTCTCCAACGCCTCGGGCGACATCGACCTCATCGAGATGCCCGGCCTGGAAATCCGCTACCTCGGCTTCAACACCGACGACTCGTCGGTCAAGGCGAGGGCCGTACGCCAGGCCATGGCCCAGATCATCAACCGCGCCGAGCTCGTCTCCAAGGTCTACGGCACCGGGGCCGAGCCGCTCTACTCGTTGGTCCCGGCCACCATCACCGGCCACTCGAACTCGTTCTTCAACAAGTACGGCGACCCGAGCACCGCCAAGGCGGCGAACCTGCTGAGCAAGGCCAACATCACCACTCCGGTGAAGCTGACCCTGCACTACACGACCGACCACTACGGTACGGCCACCGCCGACGAGTTCGAGGTGCTGAAGAAGCAGCTCAACGCCAGCGGCCTGTTTGACGTCAGCATCAAGGGCGCGCCCTGGAAGACGTTCCGCCCGGCCGAGCAGAAGGGCGACTACGAGGTCTACGGCATGGGCTGGTTCCCGGACTTCCCCGACGCCGACAACTACCTCGCGCCGTTCCTCGACAAGGACAACACCCTCGGCTTGCCCTACGCCAACAGCAACATCCGCAACACCCTGATCCCCGAGTCCCGACGCGAAGCCGACCGTCTCACCGCCTCGAAGAGCCTCACCACCATCCAGGACATCGTGGCCGACGACGTACCCATGCTGCCGCTGTGGCAGGGCAAGCAGTACATTGCCGCTCGGGACGACATCACGGGCGCCGAGTGGGCGCTCAACTCCTCCTCCACCCTCCAGCTGTGGGAGCTCGGCCGCGGTGTGAAGGGCTGAGGGGCTTCCCCACCCGGGGCCGGGACGGCCCCGGGCACTCGAGACCCGACGAGAAGGCACGTGCTCGTGAACATGCGCAACCAGTGGCCAGTCCTGCCGATCGTGGTGGGGCTGGCCTCCGGCCTGTTGACCGGATGCGGCTCGGGGACGGGCGGCTCCGGCGGCACCGGCTCCTCCGTCGTGATGGGGATGTCCGACGACGTCCTGGCCACCGACCCGGCGTCCGGCTACGACCCCGGCTCCTGGCTGTTGTTCAACAACGTCTTCCAGTCGTTGCTGAGCTTCCCCGACGGCGGCACCGAGCCGCAGCCGGAGGCCGCGAAGAGCTGCTCCTTCACGGACACCCGCACCATGGTCTACGAGTGCACGCTCCAGGACGGGCTGAAGTTCAGCAACGGTGACCCGCTCACCTCGAAGGACGTCAAGTTCTCCTTCGACCGCATGCTGCGGATCAACGACGGTGCCGGCCCGGCGATCATGTTCCCCATGCTCGACGAGGTGCAGACGCCGGACGCCAAGACCGTCGTCTTCAAGCTCAAGTACGCCGACGCCACCTTCCCGAGCAAGATAGCCTCCGGCGCCGGCTCCATCGTCGACCACCGGCAGTACTCCGCGACCGGTCTCCGCAAGGACGACGAAGCTGTCGGTTCGGGCCCGTACAAGCTGGACTCCTTCAGCAAGGAAGAGGCCGTCTTCTCGGTCAACTCCGACTACGAGGGCACCGCCAAGGTGAAGAACTCCGGCATCACGCTGAAGTTCTTCCACGGCGACCAGGCCGGCCTGAAGAACGCCCTCCTGAACGACAAGGTCGACGTCGCCTACCGCGGCCTCACCGCCGACGACATCGCGGACATCGACAACGACACGTCCACCGGCAAGGGCGTCAACCTCGTCGAGGGCAGCAGCGCCGAGGTGCAGCACCTGGTCTTCAACATGGACGACCCGGTGGCGGGCAAGCTCGGCGTCCGCAAGGCCATCGCCTATCTCCTCGACCGCGAGGCCCTCGTCGACAAGGTCTACGAGAACACGGCGACGCCGCTCTACTCGATCATCCCGGCCGGTATCGCCGGCCACAGCACCGCCTTCTTCGACACGTACGGCGCCCGCCCCTCGAAGACCAGGGCCGAGTCCGCCCTGCGCTCCGATGGCATCACCGGCAAGGTCAAGCTGACCCTCTGGTCGACGCCCTCGCGCTACGGGCCGTCCACCGACGCCGAGTTCGAGGCGATCGCGGGGCAGCTCAACGCGAGCGGGCTGTTCGACGCGACCGTGAAGTCCGTCGCCTACGACCAGTACGAGAAGGACATCGCCGACGGCAAGTACGGCGTGTACGTGAAGGGCTGGGTGCCCGACTACCCGGACCCGGACAACTTCACGGCCCCGTTCTTCGGCAAGGGCAACGTGCTGAGCAACAACTACAGCAACAACACCATCACCTCCGACCTCATCCCGAAGACCGCTGCCGAGAGCGACCGCGCCGCCACCGACAAGGCATACGGCGAACTCCAGGAGGTCGTCGCCCAGCAGATCCCGGTCATCCCGATCTGGCAGGCCAAGCAGTACGCGGTCGTCCGCGACAGCGTCTACGGCCTCGAGAACTGCCTCGACGCCTCGACGGTCTTCCGCTTCTGGGAGATCCACAAGGGCTGACACCCACAGCACATACGCCGAGGGCGCCCTCTTCTTGAAGAAGAGGGCGCCCTCGCCGCTGCTGTTGGCGCTGAGCTACTGGGCGCCGGGGCGCACCAGCCCGCTCTCGTACGCGTACACCGCAGCCTGCACCCGGTCGCGCAGCCCCAGCTTGGTGAGGACGTGGCCGACATGTGTCTTGACGGTGGTCTCGCTGACGAAGAGATCGGCGGCGATCTCCGCGTTGGACAGCCCGCGCGCCACCAGCTTGAGCACCTCCACCTCGCGGTCGGTCAGCGTGTGCAGGGTGTCCGGCACCGGCTCATCGCCCGAGGGCAGATGACCGGCGTACTTGTCGAGCAGCCGGCGCGTGATGCTCGGCGCCAGCATCGCCTCGCCCCCGGCGACCACACGGATCGCCTGCACCAGCTCATTGGCCGGGGCGTCCTTGAGGAGGAAGCCGCTGGCACCGGCGCGCAGCGCCTCCACCACATACTCGTCGAGGTCGAAGGTGGTCAGCACCAACACCTTCGCCGGACCGTCCCGGCCGGGGCCGGTGATCTGCCGGGTCGCCTCGACACCGTCCATCCGCGGCATGCGGATGTCCATCAGAACCACATCGGGCTGCAGGGCACGCACCTGATCGAGCGCCTGGAGACCGTCGCCGGCCTCGCCGACGACCGCGAGGTCCTGCTCCGCCTCCAGGATCATCCGGAAGCCGGTACGCAGAAGAGGCTGGTCGTCGACCAATAGGACGCGGATGGCCACGTAAGTCTCCTTCGCTAGTCCGGCCCCATTCTGCCCTGCTCGACGTCACCGGACTCGGGCGCCCTGACCGGCAGCGGCTGTGCCGTCCCGGGGGCAACCCCCGGACCCCCGGCCGAATCCGCGCCGACCTCCCGCACCGGCAGCGGATACGGCGGGGGAGTGCCGCCGAATTCCGGACACACCGCCTGGTGGTCGCACCAGCCGCACAGCTTCGTGGGCCGCGGCCGCCAGTCACCCGTCTCGGTGGCCAGCCGGATCGCCTCCCACAGCGCGAGCAGCTTCCGCTCGACACGCTCCAGGTCCGCGATCGCCGGATCGTACGTCAGCACGTCCCCGCTGCCGAGATAGACGAGCTGGAGACGACGGGGGACCACCTGCTTCAGCCGCCACACCACCAGCGCGTAGAACTTCATCTGGAACAGCGCACCCTCGGCGTACTCGGGGCGCGGTGCCTTGCCCGTCTTGTAGTCGACGATCCGCACGTCGCCGGTCGGCGCCACGTCGACCCGGTCGATGATGCCGCGCAGCTTCAACCCCGAGTCCAGCTGCGCCTCGACGAACAGCTCCCGCTCGGCGGGCTCCAGCCGCGTCGGGTCCTCCAGGCTGAACCAGCGCTCCACCAACTGCTCGGCCTCGCCCAGCCAGCGCGCCAGCCGCTCGCCCTCGGGATCGTCGGCGAACAGCTCCACGACCTCCGGTCTGCTCTCGCGCAGCCGGTCCCACTGACCCGGGATCAGGGACTTGGCGCGCGGCGCCGTCCGCTCCGTCGCCGGGGCGTCGAAGAGCCGCTCGAGCACCGCGTGCACCAGCGTGCCGCGGGTGGCCGCCTCACTCGGCTTCTCGGGCAGCTTGTCGATCACCCGGAACCGGTACAGCAGCGGGCACTGCATGAAGTCGCTGGCGCGCGAGGGCGACAGCGACGCCGGTGGCACGGCCGCCACGGCGCCGCCGCTGCCGGCTTCCGCGACGCCGTCGGTACTGGTTTCCATGACGACAGACCTTACGGCCCGCCACTGACAGTGACACCGTTCCGGCTCGTGCGACGGCGCGGAAAACAGAAGGGGTGCCGGGGCGGAACGCGCCGCGACGGCCGCATACCATCGACCGGAGACCCTCCTGCTCCGCATGATCGGGAGCGGGAGACGCTTCGAACGAGGGGACATCGTGGACGAGAGCGGCGGGAGCGGGCAGCCGCGGTCCGGCAACGACGCGACGGCCGAGCGCAACCCAGGGCAGGCGGCGCAGGCCGCCGACGCCGAGCGCCCCGGGACGGAGCCGCAGCAGGACCGCGTCCAGCCGGATCCCACCGGGCCGGACAGCGAAACCCCGGCAACGGCGGCCACCACGGAGCAGGAAGCGGAAGCGGAGCACCCCACCGAGCGCGACACGAGCGGCGGGAGCAGTGCCGGCGAGCAGGACGCGGACCCGCACGAAGCCCGGCCCCGGACGCCCGCCATCACGCCGACGGGCGACGGCACCGATTCCGACTCCGATTCCGACGGAACCCACCCCGATCCCACCTCCCCCCGGACCCTCGCCACCTCCGGCAAGAGCCTTCGACCGCCCCAGCGCCCCAAGGAGCCCGGAGGCGGGCTGCTCATGGGCCGGCCCTTCGGCGTCCCCGTGTACGTGGCGCCCAGCTGGTTCCTCGTGGCCGCCCTGATCACCTGGGTGTTCGGCGGCCAGCTCGACCGCGTGCTGCCCGAACTCGGCGCCGCCCGCTACCTCGTCTCCCTCTTCTTCGCGGTCGCCTTCTACGCCTCCGTACTCATCCACGAGCTGGCCCACACCGTCGCCGCGCTCCGCTTCAAGCTCCCGGTGCGACGGATCCAGCTCCAGTTCTTCGGCGGGGTGTCGGAGATCGAGAAGGAGTCGGAGACACCGGGCCGGGAGTTCGTGCTCGCCTTCGTCGGACCGCTCCTCTCACTCGTCCTCTCCGGCCTCTTCTACCTCGCCATGCAGACCGTCGAGCCCGGCACCGTCCCGGGCGTGCTGCTGGCGGGCCTGATGGTCTCCAACCTGATCGTCGCCGCCTTCAACCTGCTGCCCGGCCTCCCGCTCGACGGCGGCCGCATGCTCCGCGCCGTCGTCTGGAAGATCACCGGCAAGCCGATGAGCGGCACCATCGCCGCAGCCTGGGTCGGCCGCGCCCTCGCCGTCTCCGTACTGATCGGACTGCCCCTGCTCACCCAGTCCGGCACCCTCGGCGACGCCCCGGACGACATCGGCGGCATGGACACCGTCATGGACGCCCTGCTCGCAGCCATCCTCGCCGCGATCATCTGGACCGGCGCCGGCAACAGCCTGCGCATGGCCCGCCTGCGTGAACACCTCCCGGAGCTGCGCGCCCGCTCCCTCACCCGCCGGGCCGTCCCAGTGGAGACCAACACCCCGCTCTCGGAGGCCCTGCGCCGCGCCAACGACGCCGGAGCCCGCGCCCTGGTCGTGGTCGACCCGGACGGCGAACCTCTCTCCCTCGTCCGTGAGGCCGCCATCGTCGGCGTACCGGAACACCGCCGCCCCTGGGTCGCCGTCAGCGGCCTCGCCCAGGACCTCACCGAAGGCATGCGGGTCTCCGTCGAGCTCGCCGGGGAGGACCTCCTGGACGCCCTGCGCGCCACCCCCGCCACGGAGTACCTCGTGGTGGAGGACTCCGGCGAGATCTACGGCGTCCTGTCGGCGGCGGACGTCGAGCGCGCCTTCGTGAAGGCGATGGCCCGCCCCTCCTAGTGGTCAGCACCCCTGGCCGGGACCGGTAGGCTGGTCACATGTCCGAACCGACCGGTGCCGCCCGCAGGCGCGGGCCCTTCAAGGTCGGGGACCAGGTTCAGCTGACCGACCCCAAGGGCCGCCACTACACGTTCACGCTCGAAGCGGGGAAGAACTTCCACACCCACAAGGGTTCCTTCCCGCACGACGAGCTGATCGGTGCTCCCGAGGGCAGCGTTGTCCGCACCACGGGGAACGTCGCCTATCTCGCGCTGCGCCCCCTGCTCCCCGACTACGTCCTGTCCATGCCCCGCGGCGCCGCCGTGGTCTACCCCAAGGACGCGGGGCAGATCCTGGCCTTCGCCGACATCTTCCCCGGCGCACGCGTCGTGGAGGCGGGTGTCGGCTCCGGCTCGCTGAGCAGCTTCCTGCTGCGCGCCATCGGCGACGAGGGCATGCTGCACTCCTACGAGCGCCGCGAGGACTTCGCCGAGATCGCCCAGCAGAACGTGGAGCGCTACTTCGGCGGCCCGCACCCCGCCTGGCAGCTCACCGTCGGCGACCTCCAGGACAACCTGTCCGACGCGGACGTCGACCGTGTCATCCTCGACATGCTCGCCCCCTGGGAGTGCCTGGAGGCCGTGTCCAAGGCGCTCGTCCCCGGCGGCATCCTCTGCTGCTACGTGGCGACCACCACCCAGCTCGCGCGCACCGTCGAGTCCATCCGCGAGATCGGCTGCTTCAACGAGCCGACCTCCTGGGAGTCGATGATCCGCAACTGGCACGTCGAGGGCCTGGCCGTCCGCCCCGACCACCGGATGATCGGCCACACCGGCTTCCTGCTCACCGCCCGCCGCCTCGCGGACGGCGTCGAGCCGCCCATGCGTCGCCGCCGCCCCGCCAAGGGCGCCTACGGCGAGGACTACACGGGACCCAACGCCGACGGCGGCTCCGGCCGCTGACGGACCCAACGCACCACGACTGTGGCCGAGTTCCCGGAACGACCGGGGAACTCGGCCACAGCACTTTTTTGTTGACACCGCGCCAGAACTCCGGACCCCGCCGTTCCGCCTCCCTGTGACGTGTGGCACCATGCGGGTCACCCCACCGGCACAGCCCTCACAGGAGACACATCTCTCGTGCAGCAATCCGCCGTCCCGGAACTGGCACACACGCATGCCGGCCCCATGCACTGGCTCGCCACGGCCACCGCTCTCGCCGGCGTCGTCGCGATCTCGTCCGTCCTGCAGCCCTCACCGGCGACCGCGGCCCAGCCCGGCCCCGAGGGGAAGCGCGCCAGGTCGGTCGCGGCCGCCCCGAGTACCACCGGGGTCGACTTCCCGATCGAGTGCGGCCCCGCGAAGGTCCTCGTAGAGAAGAAGGCGTCCGGAGACCTCGACGGTGACGGCAGCCCGGAAACCGTGGCCGTGGTCCGCTGTGACGCCGGCTCCGGCACCCCGCCGAGCGGCGTCTACGTCCTCACCCGGGCCGACGGCCAGGCCCGGCCCCGCGTGGTGGCCACCCTCGTAGACCCGAAGGACCGCAGAAGCGTCACCGACTTCGCCGTTCGAGACGGCGCGGTCACGGCGACCCTGCTCGGCTACTCCTCGGCCGACGTACCCAGTTGCTGCCCCGACGTGAAGGACAGCGCCAAGTGGCAGTGGAAGGACGGTGCGTTCGTCCGCTCGACACCGTCCGAAGCCCGGAGCGTGTGACCAAACAGACAGCCCGTGACGCGGGGTGCCCGAGAGGTCACTCCGCGTCGGGGCCGTACACCTCGACCCTGTCCGAAACCCGACGTACGTGGATGCAGTCGCCCGGGCACTCCTTCGCCGAGTCCGAGACATCGCGCAGAAGCGTCAGCGGTACGGGCGTTGTGGCGCCCGGGGCCTGGAGCAGCTCGTCGTCGGCGCCCTTCACATAGGCCAGGCCGTCGATGTCCAGCTCGAAGACCTCCGGGGCGTACTGGACGCAGATGCCGTCACCGGTACAGAGGTCCTGATCGATCCAGACCTCGAGCGCCTCGCCGTCGACTACGGCCTTCTGCTGCACGGTCATGTCTCCTGCCGTTTTCCTGCGCCGAGTGAACCGGAATAAAAAGCAAGTCGGCCCAGCTCTGACGGGTGTTGAACAGTTCGACCCTACCTCTGGCGGCTTCCCAATCATGTTCGGTGGGTATTCCCCTGGCGTGAGGGAGAGCGCAAGGGTGAAGATCGGACACACCCCGACAGTCTTTGTGATCTAGGGGTTTCAATCGACACCCACCCAGGTAGGGTCTGGAAGCGTCCAGCTCCCCTTGGAGGAGGTGAGGACCGTGGCAGCCCACGACGACGACATGAACCGCGGCATCCGCCCGGGACGAGGGTCCGATGACCCCGCCGGGCAGATTGCCTACCTTGAGCAGGAGATCGCCGTCCTGCGACGCAAGCTCGCCGACTCTCCGCGGCACACGAGGATTCTCGAAGAGCGGATCGTCGAGCTGCAGACCAATCTGGCAGGCGTGTCCGCACAGAACGAGCGGCTCGCCAACACACTCCGCGAGGCCCGCGACCAGATCGTGGCCCTCAAGGAAGAAGTCGACCGGCTCGCACAGCCGCCGGCCGGCTTCGGTGTCTTCCTCGAGGCGAACGAGGACGGCACGGCGGACATCTTCACCGGCGGCCGCAAGCTGCGGGTGAACGTCAGCCCCAGCGTGGAGCTCGAAGAGCTCAGGCGCGGCCAGGAAGTGATGCTCAACGAAGCGCTCAACGTGGTCGAGGCCATGGAGTACGAGCGCGTCGGGGACATCGTCACCCTCAAGGAGATCCTTGAGGACGGCGAGCGGGCCCTGGTGCTGGGGCACACGGACGAGGAACGGGTGGTACGGCTCGCCGAGCCACTGCTGGACGTCAACATCCGTCCCGGCGATGCCCTGCTGCTCGAACCCCGATCCGGCTATGTCTACGAAATCGTCCCGAAGAGCGAGGTCGAGGAACTCGTCCTCGAAGAGGTCCCGGACATCGGCTACGAGCAGATCGGCGGTCTGGGCGGCCAGATCGAGATGATCCGCGACGCGGTCGAGCTCCCCTACCTCTACCCCGACCTCTTCAAGGAGCACGAACTGCGGCCGCCCAAGGGCGTGCTGCTGTACGGGCCCCCCGGATGCGGCAAGACGCTCATCGCCAAGGCCGTCGCCAACTCGCTGGCCAAGAAGGTCGCCGAGGTCACCGGCCAGGCCACCGGCAAGAGCTTCTTCCTCAACATCAAGGGCCCCGAGCTCCTCAACAAGTACGTCGGTGAGACCGAGCGGCAGATCCGCCTCGTCTTCCAGCGCGCTCGTGAGAAGGCCAGCGAGGGCACCCCCGTCATCGTCTTCTTCGACGAGATGGAATCCCTCTTCCGCACCCGCGGATCAGGCGTCAGCTCGGACGTGGAGAACACCATCGTCCCGCAGCTGCTCGCCGAGATCGACGGCGTGGAAGGCCTGCAGAACGTGGTCGTGATCGGTGCCTCCAACCGCGAGGACATGATCGACCCCGCCATCCTGCGCCCCGGCCGCCTCGACGTGAAGATCAAGATCGAGCGTCCGGACGCCGAAGCGGCCAAGGACATCTTCCAGAAGTACCTCACGGAGCGGCTCCCGCTGCACCCCGAGGACGTGGGGGAGCACGGCGGCGACAAGGTCACCACGGTCCAGAGCATGATCCAGACGGCCGTGGAACACATGTACACGGAATCCGAGGAGAACCGCTTCCTGGAGGTCACCTACGCCAACGGTGACAAGGAAGTCCTCTACTTCAAGGACTTCAACTCCGGCGCCATGATCGAGAACATCGTGGGCCGGGCCAAGAAGATGGCGATCAAGGACTTCCTCGACCACAAGCAGAAGGGCATCCGCGTCTCCCACCTCCTCCAGGCTTGCGTGGACGAGTTCAAGGAGAACGAGGACCTGCCGAACACCACCAACCCGGACGACTGGGCCCGAATCTCCGGAAAGAAGGGCGAACGGATCGTGTACATCCGTACGCTCATCACCGGAAAGCAGGGCGCGGACACCGGACGCTCCATCGACACCGTGGCCAACACCGGGCAGTACCTGTAAAAGACAGGGCGGCTGCGGGTGCCCGAGCCGGGTACCCGCAGCCGACTGTTTTTCCGGTCACGGCTGGAGCAGAGCAATGACGCAAATGATCTCCCCACCAGCGCAGAGGCGCTCTAGGCTCTTTCGTACCGCCGAGTCGCGCAGTGCGGGGACGGGCACCGCACACGCACCGGAGCACCAGCGGTACTTGAGCAGCGTCCCCGACCGAGGACGCCGCCGGGCAAGGAGGGCCGCATGACCGTACGGCGAGTAATGGGCATCGAGACGGAGTACGGGATCTCCGTCCCTGGCCACCCGAACGCCAATGCCATGCTCACCTCGTCCCAAATCGTCAACGCGTACGCGGCGGCGATGCACCGGGCGCGCCGCGCCCGGTGGGACTTCGAGGAGGAGAATCCGCTGCGGGACGCGCGAGGCTTCGACCTCGCCCGCGAGGTCGCCGACTCCAGCCAGCTCACCGACGAGGACATCGGCCTCGCCAATGTCATCCTCACCAACGGCGCTCGGCTGTACGTCGACCACGCACACCCGGAGTACAGCTCTCCCGAAGTCACCAACCCGATGGACGCCGTCCTGTGGGACAAGGCCGGCGAACGCATCATGGCGGAGGCCGCGGAGCGCGCGGCCCAGCTCCCCGGCGCCCAGCCGATCCACCTCTACAAGAACAACACCGACAACAAGGGCGCCTCCTACGGCACGCACGAGAACTACCTGATGAAGCGGGAGACCCCCTTCTCGGACATCGTGCGCCACCTCACGCCGTTCTTCGTCTCACGCCAGGTCGTCACCGGAGCGGGCCGCGTCGGTATCGGTCAGGACGGGCACGAGCACGGCTTCCAGCTCAGCCAGCGAGCCGACTACTTCGAGGTCGAGGTGGGCCTCGAGACCACCCTCAAGCGCCCGATCATCAACACGCGCGACGAACCCCACGCGGACGCCGAGAAGTACCGCCGGCTCCACGTGATCATCGGCGACGCGAACCTCTCCGAGATCTCGACCTACCTCAAGCTGGGCACCACTGCGCTCGTCCTGTCGATGATCGAGGACGGCTTCATCGCCGTGGACCTCGCCGTCGACCAGCCCGTGCGCACACTGCACCAGGTCTCGCACGACCCGTCGCTCAAGCGGCTGGTCACGCTCCGCAGCGGCCGGACACTCACCGCGGTCCAACTCCAGATGGAGTACTTCGAGCTCTCCCGCAAGTACGTGGAGGAACGCTTCGGGGCCGACGCGGACGATCAGACCAAGGATGTCCTGATCCGCTGGGAGGACACCCTGAACCGCCTGGAGCACGACCCGATGAGCCTCTCCGGAGAGCTCGACTGGGTTGCCAAGCGGGAGCTCATGGAGGGCTACAGGCGCCGGGACGGTCTCGACTGGGACGCGGCCCGGCTGCACCTCGTCGACCTCCAGTACGCCGATGTACGGGCCGAGAAGGGCCTCTACAACCGTCTCGCGGCCCGCGGCAAGATGAAGCGCCTGCTCACCGAGACGGACGTCGACGAGGCCCGTACGAAGCCGCCGGAGGACACCCGCGCGTACTTCCGCGGACGCTGCCTGGAGCAGTACGCGGACGACGTCGCGGCGGCCTCCTGGGACTCGGTGATCTTCGATCTCCCGGGCCGGGACTCGCTCCAGCGCGTCCCAACCCTGGAGCCGCTTCGCGGAACGCGTAATCACGTGAAAGAGCTGCTCGACCGGTGCCGCACGGCGGAAGACCTGGTTCGGGTGCTCTCCGGAGGCTGAAAAGTCCACGGCAGGGGAATCACAGAGGTGGGCCCCGCACGTTGCAGAAGTGCGGGGCCGATGTCGGACCCGGCTTGTAGGGTCTGATCAAGAACGTCGAACCGAGCGGGGTGAGGTAGATGGCGACCAAGGACACCGGCGGCGGACAGCAGAAGGCAACGCGTTCCACCGAGGAGGTCGAGGAGCAGGCCCAGGACGCACAGGCCACGGACGACCTCAAGGAACGCCAGGAGAAGCTGAGCGACGACGTCGACTCGGTTCTGGACGAGATCGACGATGTCCTCGAAGAGAACGCTGAGGACTTCGTTCGAAGTTTCGTTCAGAAGGGCGGCGAGTAGCCTTCGAATCAAAGCTGTCGGGGACTGCGGACTTGGCAAGTGAAGAGGGTGTGAAGCGTTGCTCGCGGTGCAAGGAAGCTAAGCCGCGGGCAGCCTTTGCCAGTAACAAGTCCGCCCGTGACGGCTTGCAGGCCTACTGCAGGGAGTGCTGGGCCGCGTATCACCAGGCCAGGCAACTCGCCAAGGGAAAGAACATCCGGCCGAAGGTGGAGACGCCCGAGGGGTGCAAGTCGTGTCGCAGCTGTGGGGAGATCAAGCCGCACAGCGAGTGGCATCGCAACTCGACGGCGTCGGATGGTCTCGCTACGTGCTGTAAGTCGTGCAAAGCAGCGCGGGGCAGGCGGGGACATCTCAAGCGCCACTACGGCCTTACCGAAGCCGAACGTGACGAGATGATCGCCTCTCAAATGGGGCTCTGTGTGATCTGTCTGAAAGCCCCAGCCATTCATGTGGATCACTGCCACGAGACGGGTAGGGTCCGTGGCGTACTGTGCTTCAACTGCAATTCGGCCATCGGCAAGTTGGGAGATAATCCCGACGCAGTTCGTCGGGCTGCCGCCTACTTGGAAGGATCCTCGTGGAAGCCAACACTCGTAGCACCGGGCGTCTACCGGCTGCCTTCCTGACGCCAGGGTCGTCGTCGTTCATGGACTTCCTGTCCGAGCACCAGCCGGGGATGCTTCCGGGCAACCGGCAGCTGCCGCCCATGAAGGGCGTGATCGAGGCCCCGCACGGCACCACCATCGTCGCCGTCACGTTCCCCGGGGGCGTGGTGCTCGCCGGTGACCGGCGGGCGACCATGGGCAATGTCATCGCGCAGCGGGACATCGAGAAGGTCTTCCCGGCCGATGAGTACTCGGCGGTGGGCATCGCCGGTACGGCAGGCCTGGCCGTGGAGATGGTGAAGCTGTTCCAGCTGGAGCTGGAGCACTTCGAGAAGGTCGAGGGGGCCACGCTCTCACTGGAGGGCAAGGCCAACCGGCTGTCGACGATGATCCGTTCGAACCTCGGCATGGCCATGCAGGGCCTTGCGGTGGTGCCGCTCTTCGCGGGATACGACGTGGACCGCGAGCGGGGCCGCATCTTCTCCTACGACGTCACGGGCGGCCGTTCCGAGGAGCACGGCTTCGCGGCCACGGGCTCCGGCTCGATCTTCGCGCGCGGCGCCATGAAGAAGCTCTACGCCAAGGACCTGACCGAGGAGCAGGCCACGACGCTCGTCGTCCAGGCCCTGTACGACGCGGCCGACGACGACTCGGCGACCGGTGGTCCCGATGTCGCCCGCCGGATCTACCCGATCGTCACCGTGATCACCGAGGACGGGTTCCGCCGTGTCACCGACGAGGAGTCGTCCGAGATCGCTCGCGCGATCCTGGAGCGGCGCCTGGAGCAGCCCGACGGCCCGCGCGCCGCGCTGCTCTGACAGCGGCCCTCTTCTCAAGGTGATCCAGTGACTTCGACAGAAAGGGACGGATAACCGGTGTCGACGCCGTTCTATGTCTCACCCCAGCAGGCCATGGCCGACCGGGCGGAATACGCCCGCAAGGGCATCGCCCGCGGTCGCAGCCTGGTCGTGCTGCAGTACGCCGACGGCATCGTGTTCGTCGGCGAGAACCCGTCCCGCGCGCTGCACAAGTTCAGCGAGATCTACGACCGGATCGGCTTCGCGGCCGCCGGCAAGTACAACGAGTACGAGAACCTGCGGATCGGTGGCGTGCGGTACGCCGACCTGCGTGGTTACACCTACGACCGTGACGACGTGACCGCCCGTGGTCTCGCCAACGTCTACGCGCAGACGCTGGGCACGATCTTCTCCTCGGCGGCCGAGAAGCCGTACGAGGTGGAGCTCGTGGTCGCCGAGGTGGGGGACACCCCCGAGGGTGACCAGATCTACCGGCTGCCGCACGACGGTTCGATCGTGGACGAGCACGGCTCGGTCGCGGTCGGTGGCAACGCCGAGCAGATCAGCAGCTATCTCGACGAGCAGCACCAGGACGGAATGAGCCTCGCCGAGGCGCTCAAGCTGGCCGTGAAGTCCCTGTCGCGGGAGCCGAACGGCGGGCAGCGGGAGATCCCCGCGGAGCGTCTGGAGGTCGCGATCCTGGATCGTACGCGTCCGCAGCAGCGCAAGTTCAAGCGCATCGTCGGCCGTCAGCTCGCCCGCCTTCTGGAGGCGAACGGCGCGTCGACCGCCACCGAGGCCGAGGACTCCGCGGACGAGGAGTGACCGACCCGATCGCCTGATGTGCGCCCCGGCCGACAGCGGCCGGGGCGCACGGCGTTTCGGGGGCGCGGCGTCAGGAGTGGCGTGGGGGCGCCGTGGAGCCTCGTACGACCAGTTCGACCGGGATGTCCCCTGGCGTCGGTGTGCGGCCGCCCAGGACCGCCAGGAGGGCCTGCATGCCGCGTTCACCGAAAAGCTCGGCGTCGAGGCGGATGGTGGTGAGCTCCGGATCGATGGCGGTCGCGAGGCCGAGGTCGTCGAATCCGGTGATCGACAGGTCCTCGGGGATGCGCAGGCCGAGGCGGCGGGCGGCCTTGTAGGCGCCGACGGCCAGTTTGTCGTCGTCGCAGATGACGGCCGTGGGCCGGGGGCCCGGCTCGCCGAGGGCGGCTTCGACGGCGGCGAGGGCGCCCTCGACGGAGATCGGCGCGAGGGCCGTGCGGACGGCGCCGACGCGTGCGGCGAGCTGCCGCGCGCGTACCTCGAAGGTCCACGAGGGGATGTCGGCGGCCAGGTGCAGGAAGCGGCGGTGGCCCAGCTCCAGCAGGTGGTCGGCGACCTGGCGTACGCCGTCGGCGATGTCGAGGTTGACGGTCGCGGCGCCGTGGCTGCCCGCCGGGTCGCTGTCGAGCATCACCAGGGGCAGCTGGTCGCCGCGGATGGCGCTGAGGGCGTCGGCGGCCATGGAGGAGGCGATCACGCCGTCCAGGGCGGCGCGGGCCGAGCCGAAGGGGTCGCGGGCGGGGCCGATGCCTTCGGGGGAGGGGTAGAGGACCACGCCGAAGCCGTGTTCGGCGGCGACGCGGGCGGCGCCGGTGTAGACGCCGGCGAAGAACTCGGTGGTGAGCGCGGGCACCACGAGCAGGACGGTGCGGGTGCGGCCGAGGCGGAGGTTGCGGGCGGCGAGGTTGGGGCGATACCCCAGGTCGCGGGCGGCCTCCCGTACGCGTTCGGCCGTCGGTTCCGAGACCCGGCCGCGCCACTTGTCGCCGAGGACCAGGGAGACGGCGGCCTGGGAGACCCCGGCTGCCTGGGCGACGTCGCGGCTCGTGGGGCGGGTGCTGCCTCGTGCCACCGTGCACCTTCGCCTTCTGCTGGACTCGCCGACTGCGCACATGGTACGTATGACGGGAGAAGTTATACGTAAAACTTCGAGCGTTGCGGGCGAGCAGAAGGACATGACATGGCCGCGGGATACCTGGAGATCCTCAGGGCGAGGCACGCCGCGCGTCTGCTCGTCGGCACGCTGGTGGGCCGGCTGCCGAACGCCACCGCGGCCATCGCCGTCGTGCTCTTCATCCGCGCGGAGGGCGGCACCTACAGCCTCGCCGGGGGCCTCGCCGCGGTCTACGGAGTCGCCAACGCCGTGGGCCAGCCGCTGCTGGGCCGGCTCGTGGACCTCCACGGGCAGCCGCGTGTCCAGCTGCCCGCCGCGGTGGTCTCCGCCCTCGGCATGACGGTCTTCGCCCTCGCGGGCACCGATCCGCTGCCGCTCGCGTACGCCGCCATGGCGGTCGCCGGACTCTTCACACCGCCCCTGGAGGGCGGCCTGCGGGCGCTGTGGCCCTCCGTCCTCCGTAAGGAGGACCAGATACACACCGCGTACGCGATGGACGCCGTGGCGCAGGAAGTGATGTTCACCGTCGGGCCGTTGCTGGTGACGCTGTGCGTGTCGCTGTGGTCCGCGCAGGCCGCGCTCGTCGTCCTCGGCGTCATCGGTGTCCTCGGCGCGCTCTCCGTGGTCGTGTCGCCCCCCTCGCGCGCGTGGCGCTCGGCGCCGCGCGAGGCCCACTGGCTCGGCGCGCTCAGGTCACCCGGACTCAACGCGCTCCTGGGCGCGTTCCTGTTCGTCGGCATCGCCCTCGGCTCCATCACGGTCGCGTCCCTGGCGTACGCGGACGACCACGGCGGCGACGCGGTGTACGGCTGGCTGATGGCGGGGATCGGGCTCGGCGCCCTCGTCGGCGGCACCGTGTACGGCGCGAGGCAGTGGACGGGCGCGCCGGAGCGCCGACTGAGGCTGCTCGTCGCGCTTCTGGCGGTCTGTTACCTGCCGCTGATGCTGATGCCCGGAGCGGTCGCCATGACGGCGCTCACCGCACTCGCCGGACTCTTCCTGGCGCCCTGTATCGCGTGTGCGTTCATCATCGTGGACCGGCACGCGCCGAGCGGCACGGTCACCGAGGCGTTCTCCTGGCTTGTGACGACGTTCACGGTGGGCGCGTCCGTCGGAACGGGCCTTGCGGGGCCGGTCGTCGAGTGGGGCGGGGCGGTGTGGGGCTTCGCCGTGCCGGGTGCCGCCGGAGCCGTATCGCTGCTGGTGCTGACGGCCACCGGACGGGTCCTCGCAGCTCCCGGTGGGGGCGAGGTAGTTGCGGTCTCATCGGAAAATGATCCAAACCGTGCCGTCGAACCCCGTTTCAGCACAGGGGATCGGGCGTAATGTTCAGTCATGGACCGCCGCATTTTCGGGCTGGAGAACGAGTACGGCGTCACGTGTACGTTCAGGGGACAGCGCCGCCTGTCTCCCGACGAGGTGGCGCGGTACCTCTTCCGCCGTGTCGTGTCATGGGGCCGCAGCAGCAATGTCTTTCTGCGGAACGGTGCCCGCCTCTATCTCGACGTGGGATCACATCCGGAATACGCGACACCCGAATGTGACAACGTGACGGAACTCGTCACCCACGACAAGGCCGGCGAACGCATCCTCGAAGGACTCCTGGTAGACGCCGAACGACGCCTGCACGAGGAAGGAATCGCGGGCGACGTCTATCTGTTCAAGAACAACACCGACTCGGCCGGAAACTCCTACGGCTGTCACGAGAACTATCTGGTGGCGCGTCACGGGGAGTTCTCCCGGCTCGCGGACATTCTCATTCCGTTCCTCGTCACGAGGCAGCTCCTCTGCGGTGCCGGCAAGGTGCTGCAGACTCCGCGCGGCGCGGTGTACTGCGTCAGTCAGCGCGCCGAACACATCTGGGAGGGCGTCAGCTCGGCGACGACCCGCTCCCGGCCCATCATCAACACCCGGGACGAACCGCACGCGGACGCCGAGCGCTACCGCCGGCTGCACGTCATCGTCGGCGACTCGAACATGTCCGAGACCACCATGCTCCTCAAGGTCGGCGCGACCGACCTCGTGCTGCGCATGATCGAGGCCGGCACGGTGATGCGCGACCTGACGCTGGAGAACCCGATCCGGGCGATCCGCGAGGTCAGTCACGACATCACGGGCCGCCGCAAGGTGCGGCTGGCCAGTGGCCGGGAGGCCTCCGCCCTGGAGGTCCAGCGCGAGTACTACGAGAAGGCCGTGGACTTCTGCGAGCGCCGCGGTATCCGTACCGGGACGGTCGAACAGGTCCTCGAACTGTGGGGCCGTGTCCTGGACTCGATCGAGGCGGAGGACCTCGACCGGATCGGCACCGAGATCGACTGGGTCATGAAGTACCAGCTCATCGAGCGGTACCGGGCGAAGCACAACATGACCATGTCCCACCCGCGGGTCGCGCAGATAGACCTCGCCTACCACGACATCCACCGCCGTCGCGGCCTCTACTACCTTCTGGAGAAGAAGGGCCAAGCCGCCAGGATCTGCAACGACTTGAAGATCTTCGAGGGCAAGTCGGTGCCCCCGCAGACGACTCGGGCGCGGTTGCGCGGTGACTTCATCCGGCGCGCTCAGGAACAGCGCCGCGATTTCACCGTCGACTGGGTGCACCTCAAGCTCAACGACCAGGCACAGCGCACCGTGTTGTGCAAGGACCCGTTCCGTTCCGTCGACGACCGGGTGGAGAAGCTCATCGCGGGAATGTGAGCCACGACTTCGGTCTGGTTTGTCGGAACGCAACACCGGGCGCCGTACGTTTTCCGTACGGCGCCCGTGTCACGTCGTAGAGTTGCGCGCACGCCATCAACCAAGATCGACCGATACGAGGCCCCCACCGTGCGCCGACGCTCACTCCTTATCGCCGTACCCGCCGGACTGGTCACACTCGCCGGATGCGGTGACGACGACAAGTCAGACACGGCCAAGTCCACCGGCAGTCCGTCGGCCTCGGCCTCGGCTTCCGCGTCCGCTTCGGCGGCGCCGCCGCCGAAGATCGTCGACGGTCCGCTTCCGGCCATCACGGCGGGGGCGAAGTTCGGTGAGAAGCCGACCGTGGCCAAGGGCAGTGGCGAGCCGTCGAAGGACCTGGCGGTCAAGACGGTGATCGCGGGCAGCGGGAAGACGGTCGCCGAGGGCGACTACATCCAGGCGAACTACCTGGGCCAGATCTGGAACACGGCCAAGGTCTTCGACAACTCCTACGACCGCAAGACGCCGCTGGTCATCGCGCTGGCCCAGGGCCAGATCATCGACGGCTGGCGTTACGCCCTGACGGGCAAGAAGGCCGGCAGCCGTGTCCTGATGGCCATCCCGCCGACCTGGGGCTACGGCACGGGCGGCAACACGCAGGCGGGCATCAAGGGCACCGACACGCTGGTCTTCGTCGTCGACATCGTGAACACCTTCAACGCGAAGAGCTCGGCCAAGGGCAAGACCGTCGCGCAGAGCGACGCCGCCCTGCCGAAGGTGGGCACGAACACGGACGGCAAGGCTCCGTCCCTCGACATCCCGAAGTCGGACGCCCCGAAGAAGCTCGTGGCGAACTACGTCATCGAGGGCGACGGTGACGAGGTCAAGGCGGACAGCAGCGTCCTCGTGCAGTACAAGGGCGTGCTGTGGGACACCGGCAAGGAGTTCGACTCGACGTACGCCCGGGGCGCGCTGACGTCGTTCTCGCTCCAGCAGGTCGTCAAGGGCTGGTCCCAGGGTCTGACCGGCAAGAAGGTGGGCAGCCGCGTGCTCATCGTCGTGCCGCCGAGCCTGGGCTACGGAGACAGCCCGCCGAGCGGCAGCCCGATCAAGAAGGACTCCACCCTCGTTTTCACGGTCGACATCCTGGCGAAGATGTAACGCTTCCGGGGATGTGAGACTGTCTGTGTTGCCTCAAGGACTTTACGCAAACAAGCAGGAGCCAGAAACGTGAGCATCGAGAAGCCCGAGATCGACTTCCCGGGCGGCGAGCCCCCGGCGGACCTCGAGATCAAGGACATCTGGGAGGGCGACGGCGCCGAAGCGGTGTCCGGCCAGAACGTCAGCGTCCACTACGTGGGCGTCGCCTTCAGCACCGGCGAGGAGTTCGACGCCAGCTGGAACCGTGGAACCCCGTTCCGCTTCCCGCTCGGCGGCGGCCGTGTCATCAAGGGCTGGGACAAGGGCGTGCAGGGAATGAAGGTCGGCGGCCGTCGCCAGCTGACCATCCCCGCGCACCTCGCCTACGGCAACCAGAGCCCGACCCCGGCGATCAAGCCCGGCGAGACGCTGATCTTCGTCGTCGACCTGATCGCGGTCTGACCGTCGGTCGAGTCGATCGCGGTCTGATCGTCGTACGAGGTCCGGTCGGCGTCCGATCCGTGTGATCGTCGTACGGGATCTGTACGTGATCCGACCGGTCCCGATCACCTGGGGCCCATGCCTGTTCGGGCATGGGCCCTCGGCTTTTGCCGCGACACCGCGGAGCGGTACGGTCATCGGTCGGAAGCACCATAGGAAGGGCGTCGATGGCCATTGCCAAGGCCGAGCGGTTGATGAACCTCGCGCTGTGTCTGCTCGGGACGCGGCGGCCGCTCAGCAAGCGCGAACTCCGGGAGTCCATCGAGGCCTATCTGGAAGCGGGCTCGGACGACTCCTTCAACCGGATGTTCGAGCGCGACAAGGACGATCTGCGCGAACTCGGCCTGGTCATCGAGACGGTGGAGAACCTCGACGGCGAAGTCGGCTACATGGCCCGCCGCGACAGCAACCGTCTGCCGCCCATCACCCTCGACGCCGAGGAAGCGGCCGCCCTGGGGCTTGCCGCCAAGGTCTGGCAGCAGGCCCGTCTCGCGGGCGCGGCGAGCGGAGCCCTGCAGAAGCTGCGCGCCGCGGGCCTTCCCGAGGACGTCGACCCGTACGAGTCCCACAGCGCCCTGGAACCGCGCATCCCCGTGCACGAGGCGGCCTTCGAACCGCTCATGCTGGCCTGCCGCGACCGTCGCCCGGTCCTCTTCGACTACCGCAAGGCCAACGCCGCCCAGCCCGAGCCCCGCAGCGTGGAGCCCTGGGCCCTGGAGTGCTGGCGCGGTCACTGGTACCTGGCGGGCTGGGACCGCGACCGCGGGGCCGAGCGCGTCTACCGGCTCTCGCGGATCACCGGCAAGGTCCGCACCCGCTCCGGCCGGTACACCGCAGAGGTGCCCGACGTCGTCACCGTGCGTGAGACGGTGGCGAGCTGGGCGGGGGAGAACGCCGACCGTTCCGCGCTGATCCGGCTGCGCACCGGCGCCGGCTACCCGCTGCGCGCCAGGGCCGCCTTCGTACGGGAACTGGGCGACGGCTGGGACGAGTTGGAGATTCCGTACGGGCACGGGCTGGACGCCTGGCTCGTCGAGTTCGGGCCCGATGTGGTGGTCCTGGAGCCCGCCGAGCTGCGGGCCGATGTCGTGGACCGGCTGCGCGCCGTGGCCAAGGGCTGAGGGGGAACGTAGGAACGTGGCAGGAAAACCGGCCAGGCCCACCAACGCCATCGATCAGACGCGGCGGATGCTCTCCCTGGTGACCTATCTGCGTGAGCGCCCGGGCGCACGCGTCGGAGACGTCGCCCGCGCGTTCGGGATCACCGAGGACGAGCTGATCTCCGACCTGGACGTCCTGCCGCTGTGCGGGACCAGCTTCCGCGGCGGGGACCTCCTCGACATCGACACCGACGGCGACCGGATCTGGTGGCACAACCCCGACGATGTCGCCGAGCCGCTGCGGATCGCCGCCGACGAGGCCACCGCGCTGCTGGTGGCCGCCCGCGCGGTGTCCACGCTGCCGGGCCTGCGCGAGAGCGACCGGCAGGCGCTGCTGCGTGCCACCGCCAAGGTGGAGGCCGCGTCGGGCGAGGCAGCGGGGGCCAGCTCCCGGCTGTCGGTGACCTTCGAGTCCGAGGGCGGGGTCTTCGCGGACGTCGACCGGGCGATCTCCGAGCGGCGCCGGCTGTGGATCCGCTACTACTCGCCGGCCCGCGACGAACTCAGCGAGCGCGAGATCGACCCGATCCGCCTGGTCAGTGTCGGCCACACCTATGTGGAGGCCTGGTGCCGCCGCTCCGAGGCGCGCCGCACCTTCCGCCTCGACCGGGTCGCCGAGATCCGCATCCTGGACGAGCCGTCCGCGCCGCCCGAGGTCGAGCTGCGGGACCTGTCCGAGGCGCTGGTGCAGCCCGCGGCCGAGGACCCCGAGGTGGTCATCGAAGTGGCCCCCGGCGGGCGCTGGGTCGCTGAGTACTACCCGCACGACAGCGCCGAGGAGCTGCCCGACGGGGGACTGCGCATCACCCTGCGCGCGCCCGATCCGGCCTCGCTGCGGCGGCTCGCGCTGCGGCTCGGCCGGGACGGCCGGATCGTGTCGCCGCAGGATGTCGCGGACAGTGCCCGGCGGGCGGCCCGCGAGGCGCTGGCGGCATACGACGGTGAGCAGGGCGACCGGGGCGCGAACGGCGCCCCTGGAGCCGGGGTCGAGGACGGGTCGTACGACAGGCAGGAGCGAGGGCTTTGAGCAGGTCGGTGATGTCAGGTATGCCGGAGATGTCGGTCAAGTCCGCGTTCGCTGGAATGACGAGGGTGATTCCCGTGGTGTTCAAGGCCGCCTGCCCCGACTGCCGGGCCCGACTGGAGCTCTCCGCGGGCGCCCTGCGCCTGGCCATCGGCGCCTCCAGCCGCACCACCTTCTACTCCTTCACCTGCCCCGAGTGCGGCGCCGCCGTCCGCAAGCCCGCCGGCGAGCGCATCGTCGAACTCCTCACCGGGGGCGGGGTGCGGACCCTGCGGCTGCACTCCACCGTCTAGGGTCGGCTCATGTTCTGGCCGATGTTCGCGATCGCTGTGGGTTTTGTGGGAATCGCCGTCCTCGGCGTGCTCGCTGTCCGTGTCTTTCTGGAGGCGGAGCGTCTCGGGAAGCAGGTGGCGGAGTCCGCGAGCCGTATCAACCGGGCGGCCGACGACCTGGAGCGGGCGTCCATGGGCGCCGCCCATTCCGTGGATGCGCTGTGAGTCGCTCCCGGGTGGCCTGTGAGTGCTGCGGCCGATGCGTTGTGGGCGACTTCGCCCTGTCATCTTGTCGGTATGGGCAGGTACGCTGCTGAAGTGGCCCGAGGAGCGAGGCGCGGGCCGCTACGGGGAGTATGCAAGGGCATTGCCTCACGTTTACTCCTGCGGGTTACGATCGCTGCCAGCGTGGTGGTCGGATGTTTCAGCCCGACCGGCCAAGCACCAGACTCCTGTCGCCTCGGTGAAGAAGGTATACAGCTATGGGTAGGCTCGGCCCCACCGAGATCATTCTCATTCTCGTCATCGTCGTGCTGCTGTTCGGAGCCAAGAAGCTTCCTGACATGGCGCGTTCCCTCGGCAAGTCCGCCCGCATCCTCAAGAGCGAGGCGAAGGCCATGAAGGCCGACGACAGCAAGGACGCCGCGGCCGGTCCGCCCAGCGACCCTGAGCAGCCTGCCGCCCAGCGTACGATCCAGGCTTCGCCCGGCGACGTGACCAGCTCGCGCCCCGTGGCCGAGCCGACCGACCGTACGACGCAGCGCTAACCCCAGCCGGGCCGCCGGAGATCGGCCCGACTCTCTAGGACGAGGACGTAGGTTGCTCAAGCCTGCCCGAAGGAAAGAGAAGGATCCCGAGGGGCGGATGCCTCTTGTGGACCACCTTCGCGAGCTCCGCAACCGGCTCGCGAAGGGCATGTTGGCGATCACGGTCGTCTCCATCGTGGCTGCTTTCTACAGCCAGCAGCTGATGGAGTTCCTCTCGGACCCGGTTCCGCGCTGCACCAAGGGACTGGGTGAGGCGACCGGCGGTTCCTGCGCCGTGGTCGCGTACACCGACCTGCTCTCGCCCTTCACCACCACGGTGAAGGTCAGCGTCATGGCGGGCGTGATCCTCTCGAGCCCGATCTGGCTCTACCAGCTGTGGGCGTTCATCGCGCCAGGGCTGCACAAGCACGAGCGGAAGTACACGTACGCCTTCGTGGGTGCGGCCGTCCCGCTCTTCCTCGCCGGTGCCACGCTCGCCTACACCATCCTGCCGATCAGCATGCGGGTGCTGCTGGGCATCACCCCCGACGGCTCGGCGAACATCCTGCCGATGGACAAGATCCTGGACTTCGTCGTCCGGATGGTGCTGATCTTCGGCGGAGCCTTCGAACTGCCCCTGATCCTGGTCATGCTCAACTTCACCGGCATGGTGAGCGGGCGCAGAATGGCCGGCTGGTGGCGCGGCGTCGTCATGGGCGTCTTCGTCTTCGGCGCCGTGGCGACCCCCACCACCGACCCGTTCGGAATGATCGCCCTCGCGGGACCGATCGTCGTCCTGTACTTCATCGCGGTCGGCGTGGCGATCCTCAACGACAAGCGGCGCAACCGCCGCAACCCCGACGCCGACCTGGACGACGACGAGGCCTCCGACCTCGACCTGACGCCGGAAGCGATCGGTGAGGTCGAGACGGTGTCCGCGTCGAAGGCTCTGCCCGAGCAGTCGAGCGGTGACACCGAAGGCGCGTCCTCGGGCCGCGTGAACGGATACGACGACTTCACCTGATCCGCGCACCGAGCGGCTGTGAGCCGGGGCGGGGGCGGACAGGGAGCAGGACACAGAGGAGGGGCCGTACGGAATCCGTACGGCCCTTCCGTCGTGCGGGTCCTCCGCGTCGCTCGCCTCCGTCGGTCGCCTCTGCCGGTCGTCCGGGGCGGTCGTCCGTGACGGTGATCCGGATATTGATCGTCCTGTTGTCAGTGGCTGCCGGTAGTCTCGAAAGCACGATGACAGAGGACCTCTCACCGGCCGAGCGGTATGCGGCAGCACGTAAGCGCGCTGCCGAGCAGGCCACCGCGCTCGCCTCCTTCCGCGAGATGTACGACTTCGGCCTCGACCCCTTCCAGATCGAGGCCTGCCAGGCGCTCGAGGCGGGCAAGGGTGTGCTGGTGGCCGCGCCCACCGGGTCGGGCAAGACGATCGTCGGCGAGTTCGCCGTCCACCTCGCCCTGCAGCAGGGCAAGAAGTGCTTCTACACGACACCGATCAAGGCACTGTCGAACCAGAAGTACGCCGACCTGTGCCGTCGCTACGGCGCGGACAAGGTCGGCCTGCTCACCGGCGACAACAGCGTCAACTCCGAGGCGCCGGTGGTCGTGATGACCACCGAAGTGCTGCGGAACATGCTGTACGCGGGCTCCCAGACCCTCCTCGGCCTCGGCTATGTGGTCATGGACGAGGTGCACTACCTCTCCGACCGCTTCCGCGGCGCGGTCTGGGAAGAGGTGATCATTCACCTTCCCGAATCGGTGACCCTGGTGTCGCTCTCGGCGACCGTGTCGAACGCCGAGGAGTTCGGCGACTGGCTGGACACCGTGCGCGGCGACACCCAGGTGATCGTCTCCGAGCACCGGCCCGTGCCGCTGTTCCAGCACGTGCTGGCCGGCCGCCGGATGTACGACCTGTTCGAGGAGGGCGAGGGCCAGAAGAAGGCCGTCAACCCCGACCTCACGCGCCTGGCGCGCATGGAGGCGAGCCGTCCGTCGTACCAGGACCGCAGACGGGGCCGCGCGATGCGCGAGGCGGACCGCGAGCGCGAGCGGCGACAGCGCTCCCGCGTGTGGACGCCGAGCCGCCCCGAGGTCATCGAACGCCTCGACGCCGAGGGGCTGCTGCCCGCCATCACCTTCATCTTCAGCCGCGCCGCCTGCGAGGCCGCCGTACAGCAGTGCCTGTACGCGGGCCTCAGGCTGAACGACGACGAGGCACGTGCGCGCGTGCGTGAACTCGTCGAGGAGCGCACGGCGTCCATCCCGACGGAGGACCTGCACGTCCTCGGGTACTACGAGTTCCTCGAGGGCCTGGAGCGCGGCATCGCGGCCCACCACGCGGGCATGCTGCCGACGTTCAAGGAGGTCGTCGAGGAGCTGTTCGTCCGCGGCCTCGTCAAGGCCGTGTTCGCGACGGAGACACTGGCGCTGGGCATCAACATGCCCGCCCGCTCGGTGGTGCTGGAGAAGCTCGTCAAGTGGAACGGCGAGCAGCACGCCGACATCACCCCCGGCGAGTACACCCAGCTGACCGGCCGGGCCGGCCGCCGCGGCATCGATGTCGAGGGCCACGCCGTCGTGCTGTGGCAGCGCGCCATGAACCCCGACCACCTGGCGGGACTCGCGGGCACCCGCACCTATCCGCTGCGCTCCAGCTTCAAGCCGTCGTACAACATGGCCGTGAACCTGGTCGAGCAGTTCGGGCGGCACCGCTCGCGCGAGCTTCTGGAGACGTCCTTCGCACAGTTCCAGGCCGACAAGTCGGTCGTCGGGATCTCGCGGCAGGTGCAGCGCAACGAGGAGGGGCTGGAGGGTTACAAGGAGTCGATGACCTGCCACCTCGGCGACTTCGAGGAGTACGCGCGGCTGCGCCGCGAACTCAAGGACCGCGAGACGGAGCTGGCCAAGCAGGGGGCGGTGCAGCGCAGGGCCGAGGCGGCCGTCGCGCTGGAGAAGCTCAAGCCGGGCGATGTCATCCACGTCCCGACCGGGAAGTACGCCGGGCTGGCCCTGGTCCTCGACCCGGGGCTGCCCGCCGGCCGGTCCAACGGCCACCGGGGCCTGGAGCACCACGACGGGCCTCGGCCGCTGGTGCTCACCGCCGAGCGCCAGGTGAAGCGGCTCGCCTCGATCGACTTCCCGGTTCCCGTGGAGGCGCTGGAGCGGATGCGGATCCCGAAGTCGTTCAACCCCCGCTCCCCGCAGTCCCGTCGGGACCTCGCGTCGGCGCTCAGGACCAAGGCCGGGCACATCGTCCCGGACCGGCACCGCAAGGGGCGGGCCGCTGCCGCCGACGACCGTGAGATCGCCCGGCTGCGCACAGCCCTGCGCGCCCACCCCTGTCACGGGTGCAACGACCGCGAGGACCACGCCCGTTGGGCGGAGCGGTACTACCGGCTCCAGCGCGACACCACGCAGCTGGAGCGCCGCATCGAGGGCCGGACGAACACCATCGCCCGCACCTTCGACCGTATCGTCGCGCTCCTGACCGAGCTCGACTACCTGCGGGGCAACGACGTCACCGAGCACGGCAAGCGGCTCGCCCGGCTGTACGGCGAACTCGACCTGCTCGCCAGCGAATGCCTGCGCGCCGGGGTCTGGGAAGGCCTCGCCCCGGCCGAACTGGCGGCCTGTGTCTCGGCGTTGGTGTACGAGGCGCGGGTCGGCGACGACGCGATGGCGCCGAAGCTGCCCTCGGGCAAGGCGAAGGCCGCGCTCGGCGAGATGGTCCGCATCTGGGGTCGACTCGACGCTCTGGAGGAGGACTTCCGGATCACCCAGTCCGAGGGTGTGGGCCAGCGTGAGCCGGACCTCGGCTTCGCCTGGGCCGCGTACCAGTGGGCGTCCGGCAAGGGCCTCGATGAGGTGCTGCGCGAGGCCGAGATGCCCGCCGGCGACTTCGTGCGCTGGTGCAAGCAGGTCATCGATGTCCTGGGCCAGATCTCGGCGGCCGCACCGGTCTCCGGCGGCGAGGGCTCTACGGTCGCGAAGAACGCGCGCAAGGCGGTCGACGGGCTGCTGCGGGGAGTGGTCGCTTACTCGTCGGTGGGGTGAGCGGCCGGTAGCAGGGCTGTTGCGAGGTCCCGGACCGTCTCCGCGAGGCGGTCCGGTCGGCCGTCCGGGCAGAGCGGCCGGACGAGGTCCGCGTCGAAGGCGCCGAGGAAGACGTGGGCGGTCGCCTCGGGTTCACGTACCCGGCTGTTGGCCAGAAGCGCCAGCATGTGGCGGTGCCGGCGCTGGTACGTCGGGCCGCTATGCCGTCCCACTCGCCTCGTTCGCCGGGAAGGCCGTACTGGACGTCGGAGAGGGGCGCGGGGCGTCAGCGGATCAGGTAGGCGCGCCAGCCTCCGTGTGTCGTGATGTCGGGGGCGTCGGGGAGGGCGGCGGGCTCGCACAGGAAGCCGGGGACGCTGCTTCCGTCGGCCAGTTCGACCTGGCCGAGGGCCATCGGGCGGGGGAGTGCGGCGAGCAGGCGGCCGAGGCCCTCTGCGGGGAGTCGCCATACCTCGGCCTCGATCGCGGCGCCTCCCTCGCCGACGTGGACCAGGCCTGGCTTGGGCGGGACCGTCGGCAGGGCGTGCAGGCGGTAGACGGGTGCGGTCGTGGTCGTACGGTCCAGGGTGGCGCCCAGGGCGAGGAGCTGAGGGTTGAGCGGCTGGCCCGACAGGTGGGCGCCGACCACCGCGACCCGTAGCCGGGGCTGGAGCAGGGCGGCGATCCGGGCGAGCCGCTCGTCCGTGAAGGCCGGGCCGATCAGCATCACGCCGAAGGGCAGCCCGGCCACCTCACCCGCGGGGACGGCGACCGCGGCCAGGTCGAAGAGGTTCGTGGAGTTGGTGAAGCGGCCCAGACGGGCGTTGGTGCCCAGCGGGTCGGCGGCGACCTCGGCGAGGGTCGGGTGCCCGGGGGCCGTCGGCAGCATCAGGGCGTCCGCGTCCCCGAGCTCGGCGAGCGCGCGGGTGCGCAGCGCGGCCAGGCGGTCCTGGTCGGCGAAGAGCCGGTGGGCCGGGATGTCCCGGGCGCGGGTGATGATGCCCGCGACGGTGGGATCGAGGCCCGCACCGCCCTCGGCGATCAACTTATCGACAAAGTCCCCCACGGCGGTGTACCGCTCGGCGACGAACGCGCCCTCGTACAGCATCGCGGCGGCCTCGGTGAACGGCGTGAGGTCCAGCGTCCTCAACTCGGCCCCGGCGTCCCTAAGTCGGGCGACCGCGGCCTCGTATGCCTCGCCCCAGCCGTCGTCGAGCTCGCCGAGCTGCGAGAGTGCGGCGACCGCGACGCGCCAGGGGCCGGGGGCGCGCTGGGGGAGAGGTGGCAGTTCGCGGGCGGACGGCGACGCCATGTACGAGAGCGCCCGTTCGGCCTCCGGGAGGGTGCGGGCGAACACCGTCACGCAGTCGAGGGAGGCGCACGCCGGGACCACGCCCGTCGTCGGGACGAGGCCACGGGTGGGCTTGATGCCGACGATGCCGTTGAAGGCGGCGGGGACGCGGCCGGAGCCCGCGGTGTCCGTGCCGAGGGCGAAGTCCACGAGGCCTAGGGCCACGGCCACGGCTGAGCCCGCGCTGGAGCCGCCGCTGATCCGCTGCGGGTCGTAGGCGCCCCGGACCGCCCCGTACGGGGAGCGGGTGCCGACCAGGCCGGTGGCGAACTGGTCCAGGTTCGTGGTGCCGAGGGCTATCGCGCCGGCCGCGCGGAGGCGGGCGACCACCGGGGCGTCGGCCTCCGGGGTGTATGCGTATGCCGGGCAGCCGGCGGTGGTCGGGAGGCCTTGCACGTCTATGTTGCCCTTGGCCGCGAACAGCTGCCCCGCCAGGGGGAGTTGTTCGCCTGCGGCGACTCTGGCGTCGATGCTGCGGGCCTCGGACTCGACCTCCTGCTGGGGGCGGAGGTCGATCCAGACCTCGGGGCGGTCTGCGGCCTCTATGCGGGCGTAGGCCATGCGGACTCGGGTCAGGGTGGGGGTCGACATCGGTGCTCCTTGGCTGGGGTTCATTGCCGGCAGCGGGATGTGGGTGGTCTGTGCCCACCCTCCCCCACTCTCGGCTTCGCTCGATCGGGGGCGCCCCCATCGCCGTGCAGAACGCCTGCCCGCAGACCACCCACCGGGCGGGGTTTTGGCTGACGCCTGCACACAGACCGCCACGGGTCGGACGTCAAGTCGCCGTTGGAGAGGCGGGCGCGAGAACCAGCAACGCCGTTCCCGCCTCCACCTGGTCCCCCGGCCGAGCCAGCACCTCCGCCACCACACCCCCCACCGGCGCATGCACCCTCGACTCCATCTTCATGGCCTCCAGGGCGAGGAGGGGCTGGCCCGCGGTGACCTCGTCGCCCGGAGAGACATTCAACTGCCAGACGGAGGCGGCGAATTCGGCCTCGATGAGGCGGCCGCCCTCGGGGACGGTGATGTCGGCGGGGGACGCGGCCGGAGCTGAGGCGGCCTCCGCCCGGGTGAACTCGCCCGCTGCCTCCCAGGCATCCCGCTCCGCCGAGAACGCGGCGCCCTGGCTGGCGCGGAAGTCGGCGATGGAGCCGGCGTTGTCGGCGAGGAAGATCTCGTACTCGGCGAGGGAGAAGTGGCCCTCTTCGATGCGCGGGACGAAGCGGCCGGAGATGATGTCGGCGCGCAGGCCGAGGAGTTCGTCGGGCTCGACGGCGTACCACTTGATGCGGTCGAAGAAGCGCAGCAGCCAGGGCGAGCCGGGCTCGAAGGCGCCGCGCTGCTGCCAGGGCGACCACACCTGGGTGGTACGGCCGACGAACTGGTAGCCGCCGGGGCCTTCCATGCCGTAGATGCAGAGGTAGGCGCCGCCGATGCCGACGGAGTTCTCGGCGGTCCAGGTGCGTGCCGGGTTGTACTTGGTCGTCACGAGGCGGTGGCGGGGGTCCAGCGGAGTGGCCACCGGGGCGCCCAAGTAGACGTCGCCCAGGCCCAGTACGAGGTACTCCGCGTCGAACACCGTGTCGTAGACGTCCGCCACCGAGCCCAGGCCGTTGACGCGGCGGATGAACTCGATGTTCCACGGGCACCAGGGCGCGTCGTCGCGAACGCCCGCCATGTAGCGGGCGATCGCCTCCCGGGTGGCCGGGTCATCCCAGGAGAGTGGGAGGTGCACCGTGCGGGAGGGGACGACGAGCTGGTCGCTCGGTGGGAGGGCGGCAGTGATCTCCCGCACGGCCGCGAGGAGTTGGTGCTGCGGAAGCTGCGCCGGGTCGGTCTGGATCTGGAGGGAGCGGATGCCCGGAGTGAGGTCCGTGACGCCGTCGAGCCCGGCCTCGGTCACCGCCTCCATCAGTGCGTGGACGCGCATGCGCAGCGCCAGATCGAGCTGCATGGGGCCGAATTCGACGAGCAGGTTGTCGTCACCGCTGCGCCGGTACGTCACGTCGCCGTCGCGGGCGAGGATGCCTCCGTCCACGATCGCGGGCCGCGTCCGGCCGTCCGCTGCGATCGGCGCGAAGCGCACCGTGTCGCCGGGGCGGAACTGGCCGAGCTTCCAGCGTTCCGTGGAGATCACTGTCGCCGGGCAGACGAAACCGCCGAGCGAGGGGCCGTCGGGGCCGAGCAGCACCGGCATGTCGCCCGTGTAGTCGACGGCGCCGACCGAGTAGGGCGTGTCGTGGATGTTGGACGGGTGCAGGCCCGCCTCGCCGCCGTCCGTCCGTGCCCAGCGGGGCTTCGGCCCGACCAGCCGGACGCCGGTGCGCGCCGAGTTGAAGTGGACCTTCCAGTCGGCGGCGTAGAAGTCGTGGATGTCGTCCTCGGTGAAGAACTCCGGTGCGGCGTGCGGGCCTTCGAGCGCGCCGACGTGCCACACCGCGCCGATGGCAGGGCGTTCCTCGATGGGCACCGGGCGTCCCGCGTCGGTCGCCGCCCCGCCGTGCAGGACGTCTCCCGTGCGCAGCGTCCGCCCGCCGTGCCCGCCGAACCGGCCGAGTGTGAACGTGGACGCGCTGCCGAGGAATGACGGCACGTCCAGGCCGCCGCCCGCGAAGAGGACGTAGGTGCGCAGGCCGTGCTCGGCGGGGGCGCCGACCTCCAGTACGGCCCCCGCGGGCACCGTCACCGGCTCCCACTGCACGACCGGCGTGCCGTCGAGGGCGACCGGCGCGGGGGCCCCGGTGACGCACACGGTCGTGGGGTGCGCGAACCTCAACGTCGGTCCCTGCAAGGTGCATTCGAGCCCTGGCGCCCCCTCGGCGTTGCCGAGCGCCCGGTTGCCGAGCCGGAAGGAGAGGTCGTCCATCGGGCCGCACGGCGGCACCCCGACCTGCCAGTGGCCGGTGCGGCCCGGCCAGTCCTGCACGGTGGTGAGGGTTCCGCCGGAGACCACCTCGATACGCGGGGTCGGGTCGGTGACCTCCGCGAGTGTCGCCGTCGAGTGCGCCGCCGTCCGGAAAGCGTCCGTGGCGAGCGCGGCCCGCACCAGCCCGAGGTTGGTCTCGATGCCGTCGACGCGGGTCCTGGCCAGCGCCTCGTCGAGCCGTTCCAGGGCATGCGCCCGGTCGGAGCCGTACGCGATGACCTTGGCGAGCATCGGGTCGTACGACGTGGTCACCTCGGTGCCCGTCTCGACCCAGCCGTCCACGCGGACGCCCCCGGGGAACTCGACCCGGGTCAACAGGCCCGCGCTGGGCCGGTGTTCGCGCGAGGGGTCCTCCGCGTAGACGCGGGCCTCCACGGCGTGGCCGCGGGGTGCGCCCGGATCCCGTACGACATCCGAGTCGCCGCGGGCCAGGCGCAGCATCCAGGCGACCAGGTCGACGCCGTAGATCTCCTCCGTGACCGGATGCTCCACCTGGAGGCGGGTGTTGACCTCCAGGAAGTAGGCCTCCTCGCGCGCGGCGTCGTAGACGAACTCGACGGTGCCCGCGGAGCGGTAGGCGACGGCTGCGCACAAGTCGCGTGCGGAGGAGGTCAGTTGCTCGCGTATGCGAGGCGGAAGGCCCGGAGCCGGGGCCTCCTCCAGCACCTTCTGGTTGCGGCGCTGGAGCGAGCAGTCACGGTCGCCGAAGGTGACGACCCGGCCCGCGCCGTCGCCGAAGACCTGCACCTCGACATGGCGGGCGTGCTCGACGAGACGTTCCAGGAAGACCCCCGCCGAGGAGAAGGACGCGGCGGCGACACGGTGCACGCTCTCCCATGCCTCGGTCAGTTCGTCGGCGGAGCGACATGCCGACATACCGATGCCGCCGCCACCGCCGGTGGCCTTGAGCATCACCGGATAGCCGATCAAGTCGGCCTGGTCCAGTGCCTCTTCGGGAGAAGTCAGCAGCCCCGTGCCCGGTGCCAACGGCACGCCCGCGGCCTGTGCCGCCGCCCGTGCCGTGTGCTTCGCCCCGAACAGTTCCAGCTGCTCCGGCGTCGGCCCCACGAACACGATTCCGGCGTCCTCGCAGCGCCGCGCGAAGGCCGCGTCCTCGGAGAGGAAGCCGTAGCCCGGGTGGATGGCTCCCGCGCCGGTGTCCTTCGCCGCCTTCAGGACCAGGTCGGCGTCGAGGTACGACTCCTTCGCGGGCGCGGGGCCCAGCCGTACGGCCTCGTCGGCGAGCCGGACATGGGGCGCCGAGCGGTCCGGGTCGGAGTACACCGCCACGGTGCGCAGGCCGAGTTCGCGTGCCGTGCGGATGATCCGGACCGCTATCTCGCCCCGGTTGGCGACCAGCAAGGTATCGAAGCTCATGCGCGCACTCCGCTGATCGTCATCTCCACCGCCGTCGGATCGAAGCCGTTGCAGGGGTTGTTGATCTGGGGGCAGTTGGAGACGAGGACGAGCACGTCGCGCTCGGCGCGCAGGGTCAGGGCGAGGCCCGGTGCCGAGATGCCGTCGACGATGCCGAGGGTGCCGTCCTTCTCGACCGGCACGTTCATGTACCAGTTGATGTTGGAGACGAGATCGCGCTTGCCCAGGCCGTACTTGGCGCCCTCGGCAAGGAAGTTGTCCACGCACGCGTGCTGCGACCAGGTGTGGTGGCCGTACCGGAGCGTGTTCGACTCCTTGGAGCAGGCGCCGCCGACCGTGTCGTGCCGGCCGACCTGGTCCTCGACCACGGTCATCAGCGGCGTGTGCTCGTTGGACATGAGCACACTGCCCGTGGTCAGGAAGATGTTGCCCTGCGCGTGGATGGTGTCGGGCGCGCTGTAGCGGACTGCGGTGTCCTCGGCGTCGTAGACGAGGAAGTCGACGGCCTGGTTGCCGTGCAGGTCGGTGATGGTGAGTGTCTCGCCGGTGCGGACGACGGCCGACCAGGCGGCCCGGGCGGGGACGACGGCGGCCTTCGTGTGATCCCGTTCGGCGTTCGTGGCCGTGCTCATGCGAGCCCCTTCGCGGCAAGGAATTCGGCGGTGTTCAGGAAGGCGCGGCGGCCCTCGGGCGTCGTCTCCCACAGCGGGTCGCCGGGCCCGGTCGCAGCCGCGCGCCAGGCGAGCACCTCCAGCGGGGTGCTCACGTACTCCGGCCGGGGATCGGCCGGGTGCGGCGCGTTCGCGATCAGCACGGTGATGTCCTGCTCGGCGCGCAGGGTCACGCTGCCGCCGGGCCCGGCCGAGCCGGTGAAGTCCAGTGAGCCGTCGTCGCGGACCCGCACGCCCTGGAAGAAGGAGAGCGAGGGCGGCAGATCGCGCGGTGCGAGCCCGTTCTTTGCGGCGGCCAGCTTGAACAGCTCGCGGCCGGCCGGGGAGGGGGACTGCGGTGTGCCGTCCCCGTACCGCTCGGTGTTCCGTACGAGCGTGGAGGTGCCGCACAGCGCGTCGTGCCGCCCGGAGGTGTCGGCGGTCACCGAGGCCAGCACCCGGCCCTGGTCGGACAGCAGCAGCTGACCCTCGCCCAGGTAGGCGTTCCACTGGACCTTGACCGTGTCCGCCACGTTCAGCCGCTCCCATGGCCGGTCGGCGACGTACAGCAGGAGGTGCGCACATGCATCGCCGCGCAGGTCGGTCAGCCGCAGCTCGGTGCCGCGGGCCAGCACTCTGTGCGTGTAGTTGCCGCCCGCAACGGTCTCGGCCCACACCAGGTGGCCCGCCTCGCAGGGAGGAGTGGGCCAGGCACCGGCGGGGACGACGGGCATGGCCTCGGCGCGGGCGCCGTCCTGGGAACGGGCGTGGTCGCGGGCTCCGTACGTGGTCGCTGTTGCCATCGCGGGACCTCCGGATCCGGGGGTGTCGTGTGTCGGCCTCTGCAGGCGCTATTTCTGTCGCTCGACAGAAATTAGGTGCGAGGCGGGTCGCCGCGATTGCGGAGGGGTTGCCGCCCGGTTACCGAGCCCTCACGAGGATCGCGGTGAGCGACCGGACGAAGCCCGGTCGTAGATCGTCGTACGGCGTCGTGTGCGAGGATCGAACGCATGGGGACGAGCAGTGGACGCCGGGTCGGCCGGCCGCGCGCCGCGCAGCGGCCGGACACCGGCCTGTCGCCGCGCGACGAACTGCTCACCGCCGCCGCCGAGTTGTTCACCACCCGGGGCTACGCCGCCACCACCACCCGCGCCGTCGCCGAGCTGGCGGGCATGCGGCAGGCGTCCATGTACCACTACGTCTCCGGCAAGGAGGAGCTGCTCGCCGAGCTCCTGGAGTCCACTGTCACGCCCTCGCTGACCCTGGCCCGGCAGCTGCTCGCGCAGGACGAGGCCCCGGCGGAGGGCCGGCTGTGGGAGCTGTGCCGCACGGATGTGGAACTGCTCTGCGGCGGCCCGCACAACCTCGGCGGGCTCTATCTGCTGCCCGAGGTGCGCGCCGAGCGCTTCGCCGGCTTCCATGCCGTACGGGCCGAACTCAAGGACGCCTACCGGCAGTTGCTCGCCGCCACGGCCGCGGGCGGCGCGCTCGCCAAGGGTGAGCTGGATCTGCGTACGGACCTGGTGTTCGGGCTGATCGAGGGCGTCATCCTCGTCCACCGCTCCGATCCGGAGCGGCCCGTGTCGGCGTTCGCCGAGGCCACGGCGGACGCCGCGCTGCGTATCGCGGGTATCGCGGCCAACTGAGTCCTTCCGGGTCTTCCGGGGGTGTTTTCGCATGCCCGTACGTCGTCACGCACCGTGTGCGAATGAAGCCTCAGCGTGCAAATGGAGCCGAGAGTACTCCTGTCGCGCGGGTGATTTCAGGTGCTTGCTGAATATGACACAGCGATGATCCGGTCGGACTAAGCTCGCCCGCAGCGCACCGAGTTGAGATGTATTCGGGCGCTTGTTCCCAAAAGTTCCGAAGATTCAGTTTGAACCATGACGATTCCCCCACAAACCTCCCCGACCCCCCAGCCGACCTGTCTCAGAGGGCATACATGGTGAGTGTTCAATCGCCTCCCGCTGGCCGTGAACTTCCCTACGCACGCTTGCTGTTGCTGCCGGCCATAGTGATGGCCGCCGCGACCGGAGCCGCCGTCGCCGTGGTGACGGAGCCGGCCCGGATCGCCGTCGGCTTGTGCGGTGCCGTCGCGACGCTCCTCGTGCTCGCGAGCGCGGCCGAAGCCGTCCGCCGCGGCCGCATCGCCCGCGACGCGCGCGCCGAACTCGCGCGCCGGACCGCGTATCTGGAACAGCGCATAGCCGCCCACGACCAGCAGATCGTGCGCCTCGGCAGCGACCTCCTGCCCGGCGCACTGCAGCAGCTGCGCAGCGGAGATTCCCCCGCGGAGGTGATTCGCACCTTCATCGACGGTGACCCGGTCAACCGTGAAATCCCGCGCTCCCAGCGCGATCTGCTGCGCACCGTGCTGCGCATCGTCGACCGCGAGGAGTCGATGCGCGACGCCGCGCAGCGTGCCTTCGTCAACATCGCCCGACGCGTGCAGGCGATCGTCCACCAGCAGAACAACGAACTGCGGGAGATGGAGGAGGACCACGGGCGCAACCCCGAGGTCTTCGACGACCTGCTGCGCATCGACCACGGCACCGCGCTGATCGGCCGCCTCGCCGACTCCATCGCCGTACTCGGCGGCGGCCGTCCCGTCCGCCAATGGCCGGAGCCCGTCACGCTGTTCAGCGTGCTGCGCGGCGCCATGTCACGCATCTTGGAGTACCGCCGCATCGAGCTCCACTCGATCGCCGACATCGCGGTCAAGGGCATCTCGGTCGAGCCGGTCATCCACGTGGCCGCCGAACTCCTCGACAACGCCACCCGTTACTCGCCGCCGCACACCAAGGTGCACGTCACCGCCGTCGAGGTGCAGACCGGCATCGCCATCGAGATCGAGGACGGCGGCATCAGCCTCAGCGAGGAGGCCCGCGCCCGCGCCGAGAACCTGCTGCTCCAGGCCCAGCAGGGCGTCGACCTCAACGTCCTCGGCGAGGCCCCGCGCCTCGGCATGGCCGTCGTCGGGCGCCTCTCGCAGATGTTCAACATGCAGGTGTCGCTGCGCCAGTCCGCCTACGGCGGCGTGCGCGCGATCCTCGTCGTCCCGCACGACATGCTCACCAACGAGCCCGCCGTCGGCGCCGCCCACGGCATCGGCGCGGCCTCCCGGCCGACCGTGGACACCGGCGGGGTCGAGGCTCCCGCACGCAAGCCGAAGAAGCGCCGCCCGACCACCGGCCCGCGCATCCCCGCCTCGAACGGTGCATCGATGGAGGACGACGTCCCGGAGGTCACCGAGTGGACGGCCAACGGCCTCCCGCAGCGCCGCAGCAGGGTCAAGGTCCCCCTCTCCCAGCGCTACGCCGAGGCGGCGGCCGAAGCGGCGGCCGCCGAGGCCGCTGCGGCCGCGGCCCCTTCCTGGGCCGAACCGGTCCCGGAGGAGAAGGAGCCCGAACCCGGCCTGTGGGTCGAGGCGTTCATGAACGGCCTCAAGGGCGATCCGGACCCGGCCGTGTCCGAACCGACCATTCAGCCGGCCCACCTGGAGGCCGACGACGAGGGGGACCTCAAGTGATCCAGCAGCGAGCCAACTTCGACTGGATGCTCAAGGAGCTCGCCGACGGCGTTCCGGGCATCCAGCAGATCGTGGTGCTCTCCGCCGACGGACTTCGGATCGCCCGCTACGGCGGTGACCCCGACCAGGCCGACCGTGTCGCCGCCGCCTGCGCGGGCCTGCAGAGCCTCGCCGGGGCCGTGGCGGGTGAACTCCCCAACAGCGACGGCCGGATGCGCATGGTCATCATCGAGATCAACGGCGGCTACTTCTACCTGATGGCGGCCGGACCCAACGCCTACCTCGCCGTGCTCTCGAACATGACCGCGGACGCCGGGATGATGAGCAACCGCATGCGTGACCTGGTCGTCCGGATCGGTGCCCACCTGACGAGTCCGCCCCGGCGCAACGGGCAGACCGTATGACTCCTCCGCAACGCCGGCGGCGCTACCCCAAGGAAGAACCACCCGACCCTCCCGGCCAGGACGGCTCGGACGACAACGAAGGCAAGGGCGGCTCGGGTGGCCAAGAGGGGGCGAAGCCCCGGAAGAACCCCGAACGCCTCTACACCATCACGGGCGGAGGCGAGGACGGGGACCGGGCCGCCCTCGACCTGGTGACGTTAATCGTGGCGCGCGCCGACGTGCCGCCGACCGCCGCCCAGCCGGAGCAGTCGGCGCTGCTCCGGCTCTGCACGGCCCCCCTGTCCGTGGCCGAGCTCTCGGCCTATCTCAGTCTGCCGTTCAGCGTGGTGACCGTCCTGCTCACCGAGCTGCTGACGGCCGAACTGGTCCAGGCGCGCGCCCCGATCGTCCGCCAGGCGCTCCCCGACCGTTCCCTCCTCGAAGCGGTGATGCATGGACTTCAAAAGCTCTGACACGATCACGGGCCCTCGCGCCGAGGACCATCTTCCGCACACGGCCACGGCCGCCGTGAAGATCGTGATCGTGGGCGGTTTCGGGGTCGGCAAGACGACCATGGTGGGCGCCGTCAGCGAGATCAAGCCGCTGACCACCGAGGAGACCATGACGCAGGCCGGCGTCGGCGTCGACGACAACTACGGCTCGGAGAGCAAGACGGCCACCACCGTCGCCATGGACTTCGGCCGCATCAGCATCACGGACCAGCTGGTGCTCTACCTCTTCGGCACCCCGGGCCAGGAACGCTTCTGGTTCCTGTGGAACGGCCTGTTCGAGGGCGCCCTCGGCGCGGTCGTCCTGGTCGACACCCGCCGCCTGGAGGTCAGCTTCGACGTGATCGGCCGCCTGGAGGAGCGCGGGGTGCCGTTCGTCATCGCGATAAACGACTTCCCGGACGCCCCCGGCTATCCCATCGAGGACCTGCGCGGCGCGCTCGACCTGGCGGACGAGATCCCGATCATCAAGTGCGACGCCCGCCGCCGGGCCTCCAGCCGGGACGTCCTGATGACGCTGATGCGTTTCCTGCACTCCCTCGCGATGACCTCGACGCCCGCCTGACACCCGTACCGCACCGCAGACCCTTCCCCAAGACACCGGATCCAGATCAGTTTCGGAGCGATCACCGTGACGCCTGAACCCCACTTCCCGGCAGGGACGGACAACCCCATGCTCTCCCCGCCGCCCGGCTGCCCCGCGCACGACCTCGGGCCCGGCGGACTGCACCGGCTGTACGGCCCCGAGGCCGACGACCTGGGCGCGCTGTACGAGAAACTCCGCGCCGAACACGGTGCCGTGGCCCCTGTGCTGCTCCACAACGACGTGCCCATCTGGGTGGTGCTCGGCCACGCCGAGAACCTGCACCTGGTGTCCACGCCCTCGCAGTACGCGCGCGACAGCCGCCTGTGGACCGCCGTGCAGGACGGCACGGCCGGCCCCGACCATCCGCTGGCCCCGCACATCGCCTGGCAGCCCATCTGCTCCTACGCCGAGGGCGACGAGCACCTGCGGCTGCGCGGCGCGGTCACCGGCGCCATGTCGACCATCGACCACCGCGGTGTCCGCCGCCACATCAACCGTTCCACGCAGCGGCTCGTCAACCGCTTCTGCGAGGAGGGCCGCGCCGACCTGGTCGGCCAGTTCGCCGAGCACCTCCCGATGGCCGTGCTGTGCGAGATCCTCGGCATGCCCGAGGAGTACAACGACCGCATGGTGCAGGCCACCCGCGACCTGCTCAAGGGCACCGAGACGGCGATCGCCAGCAACGAGTACGTCAACGGCGTCCTCACGCAGCTCACCGCCCGCCGCCGGGCCCATCCCGAGGAGGACTTCACCAGCCAGCTCATCACGCATCCGGCGCGCCTCACCGACCAGGAGGTCACCCAGCACCTCTGGCTGGTGCTGCTCGCCGCGTACGAGGCCACCGCCAACCTGATCGCCAACGTGCTGCGGATGGTCCTCACCGACCCGCGCTTCCGCGCCCAGCTCAACGGCGGCCAGATGACGGTGCCGGAGGCGGTCGAGCAGTCCCTGTGGAACGAGCCGCCGTTCAGTGCCGTTCTCGGCTACTTCGCCAAGCAGGACACGGAGTTGGGTGGCCGGCGCATCCGCAAGGGCGACGGCCTGCTCTTCGGTATCGCACCGGGCAACGTCGACCCGCGCGTACGCCCCGACCTCAAGGCCGACATGCAGGGCAACCGCTCGCACCTCGCCTTCGGCGGCGGCCCGCACGAGTGCCCCGGACAGGACATCGGCCGCGCCATCGCCGACGTCGGCGTCGACGCCCTGCTGATGAGGCTGCCCGACGTCCAACTCGACTGCAAGGAAAACGAGTTGCGCTGGCGGGCGTCGATGTCCTCCCGCCACCTGGTGGAGCTGCCGGTCCGGTTCGCGCCGAACCAGCCGCAGGATGTCATGCAGCAGCCCGGCATGCGCCCGATGCCCAAGCAGCGCACGGACTGGCAGGTCTCGACCCCGCAGCCGCAGCCGACGGCACCCGCCCCACAGCCCGTGGGCCCGAACCCTCCCGCGCCGACCCCGGCACCCGCCCGCAGGCTCGGTGCCTGGCAGCGCTTCCTGCGCTGGTGGCGGGGTTACTGAGCCCGTCAGTCGTACGGCGGCGGCTGCGGACTACCTGGCCCACTCGTCGTACGACGACCAGGCCGCGAGAGCCCGCGCACTGCGGAAACGGTGTTCTCGCCCCGTGACCGGATCGGTGAACTCCAGGCTCCGCGCCAGCAGTTGGAGCGGACGCCGGAAGTCGCCGGGCGGCACGGGGCCGGTCACCGTCGGGTAGAGGGGGTCGCCGAGCAGGGGGAGGCCCAACGCGCACATGTGCACGCGCAGTTGATGGGTCTGGCCGGTGCTCGGCGTCAGCCGGTAGAGCCCGTGGTCGTCGCGCTGCTCCCGCAGCTCCACCGTGGTCACGGCGTTCGGCTCGCCCTCGACCTCCTGGGCCGCCATCACACCGCGCTCCTTGAGGATCCGGCTGCGCACCGTGCGTGGCAGCTCCAGCTCCTCGTCGTACGGGGCCACCGCCTCGTACTCCTTGCGCACGAGCCTGTCGCGGAACAGCGACTGGTACGCGCCCCGTTCCTCCGGTCGTACGGTGAACAGCACAAGCCCGGCCGTCAGCCGGTCGAGGCGGTGCGCGGCCCCGAGCGCCGGGATGTCCAGCTCCCGCCGCAGCCGGGCGAGGGCGGTCTCGGCGACATGGCTGCCGCGCGGGGTGGTGGCGAGGAAGTGCGGCTTGTCGGCGACCACGATGTGCTCGTCGCGGTACACGACGTCCAGCGCGAACGGCACGCGTTCCTCGTCGGGCAGCTCCCGGTGGAACCAGACGAACATGCCCGGCACGTACGCCGTGTCGGACGCCACCGCGAGCCCGTCCGCACCGACGAACAACCCCGCGTCGAGCATCCCGTCCACGACCCCGGGCCCCGCCCCCGCGAGCCGCTGCACCAGATGCTCCCGCACGGTCGCCCACTCCTCCCCCTGCGGCAGCTTGATGCGCACGGGGTCCACCCCGTGGCGCTGCGGCAGGGGCGAGGGCGGGATCCGGGTCTTTCGTCTCATCACGATCAAGCGTACGAGGCCGGCACCGCCTCGGGAGCCTCCTCCACCGCCGTCCGCGCCCGCAGGGCCCGGTAGAGCAGGCCCGCGGCCACCGTCGCGCCCAGGAACAGCAGGGTGAACCACTGGAAGTACCAGTGCCCGCCCGTCGGGTCGTACACCGCGGCGCGCGGCCAGGCCAGGTTGACGGTCATGAAGAGGCCGTACACGAGCGCGACGGCGTTGACGGGGATGCCCCAGCGGCCCAGCGAGAAGAGCGGACGGCCCTCCTCGTCCGTGCCGCCTTGGCCGTCCGGGTCCGGGAACTGCCCGCGCAGCCGCCGTACCAGCAGAGGCCCGGTGACCATGGCGTACGCGAGATAGAGCATCACGATGCAGGTGGTGCCGATCGCCAGGAACGCGTCCGGCGAGGCGAAGTTGAGCAGCAGGAGCGCGGCGGCGAGGACGCCGACAGCCAGGGCCGGGGCGCTCGGCATGCCGGTGCGCGGGTTGACCTTCGCGAGCCGCCGGGAGAGGGGGAGCTGACCGTCGCGGGCCATCGAGAAGAGCATGCGGCAGGCGGCGGTCTGGATCGCCAGGGTGGCCACCGCGATGGCCACCACCACGTCGACGAGCAGGGCACGGCCGACGCCGTCGCCGAGGCTGCTGGTCAGCACGTAGCCGAGGCCGTCGACGGCCAGGTGTCCGTCGGTGAGGCTGGGCGCGGCGAGCAGGCCGCCGAGCACGATCAGGCTCGCGAGCAGTCCCGCGGAACCGAGGGCGACCAGGATCGTGCGGGGCGCGGTGCGGCGCGGGTGGTGGGTCTCCTCGCTCATCTCGCCCGCGCTGTCGAAGCCGATCATCACGTACGCCGCCGCGAACGACCCCACCATCAGCGCGCCGAACAGGCCGGTGCTCCCGGCACCCGTGTGGAAGGTGATGCCGGGGGAGCGCTCGGAGTGGGTGAGCAGCAGCACGATGATCAGGACGGCGCCGATGATCTCGGCGGTCACGCCGACTCGGTTGATCACGGACATCACCCGGTTGTCGACGACGTTCACCAGCGTCGTCAGGACGAGCAGGATCACGCCGAGGACCGCCGCGTTAGCCGCGCCGTCCGGGCTGGTGGGTGCCGGGTCGCTGCCGATCAGCTGGAAGCCGGACCAGATCGCCGGCAGCACGATCTGCAGGGCGAGGGCCGCCGCCGCGACGACCACGATCTGCCCGATCACCATGATCCAGCCGGCGAACCAGCCGAAGGTGAGGTTCGACAGCCGCGAGGACCACTGGTAGACGGCGCCCGAGATCGGATAGCGCGCGGCCAGTTCCGCGAAGCAGGCGGCGACCAGCAGTTGGCCCACGAGGACGGCCGGCCAGGTCCAGAAGAAGACGGGGCCGCCGAACGCGTACCCGAAGGCGAAGAACTGGAAGACGGTCGTCAGCACGGAGATGAAGGAGAACCCGGCGGCGAACGAGGCGTACCGGCCCAGGCTGCGGTGCAGCTCCTGGCGGTAGCCGAAGGCGGCGAGGTCGGCGGCCCCGTCGGGGCCGGGTGGGTCGGGTCGGAGGTCGGCGGGGGCGGTGCTCGTCATGGCGGCAACCTGCTTTCGCACTGCGGCGCGAGAGTTCCTGTCGAGCGACAGAAATTAGGGAGGGCCTGTTTCGCGGGCGTCACGCCGCCGTGTCGGGGGCGGGCCGAAGTCCTCACGGTCTTGCGGCCCGCCCCTGAACGCGATACATCGTGTGTATTGACCGGCTTGGCAACTCGCGATATGTTCGGCTACGGATATTCGGAAGCGAGGTGGTCATCGTGGCGATGAGGCGCCGCAAGCTCGGCAATCCCCTGGCGCTCGCCGTGATGGCGACCCTCTGGCAGAAGCCGATGCATCCCTACGAGATCGCCCAGACGCTGCGCCGCCAGGGCAAGGACGCCAGCACGAAGATCAACTACGGATCGCTCTACACGGTCGTGCAGAACCTTGAGAAGCACGGCTTCGTCGAGGTCACGGACGTGCAGCGGCAGGGCAACCGTCCCGAGCGCACCGTCTACGGACTCACGGAGGCCGGGCGTGAGGAGATGACCGAGTGGATGTCGGACCTCATGGCGGTCCCGGCGCGGGAGTACCCGATCTTCGAGACGGCGCTCTCGCTGATGGGGGTCCTGCCCCCCGACGACGTGCTGCGCCTCCTGGAGGAACGCCTCGCCACCCTTGAGGTGCAGGCGGCGAGCGGCCGGGGCGCGCTGAAGAAGCTCTACGAGACCGTGCCGCGGCTCTTCCTGGTGGAGAACGAGTACCAGCTCCACATGGTCGAGGCACAGGTCCAGTGGGTCCGCGGCTTCCTCGACGAGATCCGGCAGGGCACCCTGCCCGGCGTCAAGGAGTGGCGCCGGTTCCACGAGACCGGGGAAATGCCCCCGGAATTCCAGGAGTTGGAGGAGCGCCCCTCCGAGGAATGACCCCGCCACGGACCCGATGCGGCCCGACACGAAACAGACCCCGGCAGAGCTGTTACAGCAGCCCTGCCAGGGTCTCGAACCCCGAACTGAACCCGCCGTGAGGCAGCTCCAGGCGATCGAGGTGCGGCACACCCAGGATAGCCCGGTGCTCTTCAGGCGGATCAGCTCGCCAGCCATGCGAGATCCCGCTCACCCAGGAGAGCAATCGTCATGACCAGCAGTGCGCCCGCCGTGCAGGCGCGGCAACTCATCAAGACCTATCCCGGCGACGTCACCGCGCTCAGCGGCATGGACGTCACCGTCGAACCGGGCACCGTCTTCGGGCTGCTCGGCCCCAACGGCGCCGGCAAGTCCACCACCGTCAAGATCCTCACCACCCTGGCCCGCCCCGACTCGGGCACCGCCACCGTCGCGGGCCACGACGTGCTGCGCCACCCCGACCGGGTGCGCCGCGCGATCGGCGTGGTCGCCCAGAGCTCGGGCGCCGACCCGGTCGCCACGGGCCGCGAGAACCTCCAGCTCCAGGGCAGGCTCTACGGCTTGAAGGGCGCCGGTCTGCGCCGCAGGGTGGACGAGCTGCTGCACCGCTTCCGGCTCACCGAGGCCGCGGACCGCCAGGTCAAGGGCTACTCCGGCGGTATGCGGCGGCGCCTCGACGTCGCCCTCGGCCTCGTCCACCGTCCCGAGGTCCTCTTCCTCGACGAGCCGACCACCGGACTCGATCCCGAGGCGCGCACCGCGATGTGGGACGAGATCGCCCGCCTCGCCGGTGACGAGGGCCTGACCATCCTGCTCACCACGCACTACCTCGAAGAGGCCGACCGGCTGGCCGAGCGCATCGCCATCGTCGACCGCGGCCGAGTCGTCGTCGCGGGCACACCGGACGAGCTGAAGGGCGAACTGCGCGGCGACGCCGTCCACTTGGAGCTGCGGGAGGCGGTCGGCGAAGCCGGTCGTACGCTGCTGGACGGCGCCCTTGTCAGCCTGCCCGGCGTGCGCGAGGTGGTGTTCGACTCGGCGCAGGCCCGCCGTATCAGTGTCCGCGCCGACGACGGGGCGGCCGCGATGCCCGCCCTGCTGGCGGCACTTGAACGCGCCGGGGTCGGGGTCGCCGCCGCCACCGTCGCCCGCCCCTCGCTCGACGACGTATACCTGCGCTACGCGGGCCGCCGTTACTCCGAGGCGGAGGCCGAAGCCGGCGCCGCCGAACCCCTCGCCCTCGCCGGAGGTGCGCGATGAGCACCGCCGTCTCGCAGACCTGGTACATGACGCAGCGTCAACTCATGGTGTTCGTGCGGCAGCCCGCCGTTCTGCTGATCACGCTGATCCAGCCGGTGGTCTGGCTGTTCCTGTTCGGGAGCCTGTTCAAGAAGGTCGTGGAACTCGGCGGCTTCGGCACCACCTCGTACCTGGACTACCTCGTTCCGGGCGTGGTCGTGATGAGCGCGCTCAGCTCCAACATGTGGGCGGGCATGACCACGCTCGACGAGATCCAGCGCGGCACGCTCAACCGGTTCCTGACCACCCCGGTCAGCCGGGCCGCCCTGATGAACGGCAACGTCGTCAACAACGGGCTGGTCACCGCGCTCCAGTCGGTCCTCATCGTGCTGCTCGGCCTGCTGGGCGGCGCCGACTACCCGGGCGGCATCGGCGGCGTCGTCGTGCTGGTCGTCGCCTCGGTGCTGCTCGGGACCGTCTTCGGGGCGCTGTCCAACGCGCTGGGCATGCTGGTCCGGGAGCGGGAGTCGATCATCGGCATCAACACGTTCCTGCTGCTGCCCCTGACGTTCCTGTCGACCGCCTTCATGGCGCCGTCACAGATGCCGGGCTGGATAAGGCATGTCGCCGACTTCAACCCGCTCGACTGGGCGATGGTGGCGGGCCGTTCGGCCCTGGCGGAGAACCCCGACTGGGGTGACGTACTGAGCCGCGGCGGCGGTCTTCTCGTGCTCGCGATCGCGGCGGTGTGGCTGTCGATCCGGACGTTCCGCTCGTATCAGCGGTCGGTGTAAGGCGGCCTGGCCCGAGTCCTGAGCCCTGCGGCGGTCGCGCTCGGCGTGACCGCCGCAGCGGAGCAGGGCTTCAGGCGGTCGGCGAGGTCTTCTCCTGCTCCGCCTCGACCTGCGCGTTCCACTCCCGCTTCGATGCCTGCCAGCCGTCCTCGTTGTGGCCGAGGCGCCAGTAGCCGGAGATCGACAGGTCCTCGCGCGCGATGGCGCGCTCGACCCGGAGCAGCTTGCGCAGCTCCTTCACGAAGGCCGCCTCGCCGTGCACGAACGCGTGCACGCGCCCCTCGGGGAACTCCAGAGCACGGACGGCCTCGACGAGCGCCTGACCGAGGGGACGCTCCCCGCGGTGCAGCCAGACGACCTCCACGTCGGAGTCGATCTTCTGCTCCTCCTCGGGTCCGGAGACCTCGATGAAGGCGCGGGCCACGGCGCCGTCCGCCAGCGACTCCAGGGCGGTGGCGATCGCGGGCAGCGCGCTCTCGTCACCGGCGAACAGATGCCAGTCGGCGGCCCCGTCCGGCGCGTACGCGCCGCCCGGGCCCATGAACCGTACGATCTCGCCCGGCTGGACGCGCACGGCCCAGGGGCCGGCGAGGCCCTCGTCGCCGTGCACCACGAAGTCGAGCGTCAGCTCGCGGTGTTCGGGGTTCCAGGCGCGCACGGTGTACGTCCGGGTCACCGGCCACTGCTCGCGCGGGAACTCCTCGCGGATGCGCTGCATGTCGAAGGGCTCGGGGTAACTGACGCCCTCCGGGCCGAAGAGCAGCTTCACGTAATGGTCGGTGCAGGTGCCCGCGGTGAACTCGGCCAGACCCTCGCCGCCCAGCACCACACGCTGCATGTGGGGCGTCAGCCGCTCGGTGCGGACGACGCGCGCGGAGTGCGGCCTCGGGGTCCTGCGTGCCGGACGCTCTGCCATGTCGGCCTCCCAGTTCACTTGCTTAGGCTTACCTAAGCTAGCACCTTCCCTCGGTCAACACCTCACACATGAAGCGTCGAAAGCAACCTCTGCAATGATCCGCCCAGGCCCCAGCGGGCCGCGAGTTCGTCCAGTGCGGCCGGATCGCGCGGTGCGTGCGGCAGCGCCGTGTCGACGTCCGGCAGCGGAACGTCACCGGCGACCTTGACGACCGTGGGCGCCACCGCCACGTAGGGACGCGATTCGTCGAGGCGCTTTCGCTGCGACGGTGTCAACTTCGCCTTCGGGTCGTCGACCGCGGCCATGATCCCCGCCAGGTCGCCGAACTCGGCGAGCAGCTTGGCCGCCGTCTTCTCGCCGATCCCGGGCACGCCCGGCAGTCCGTCGCTCGGGTCGCCCCGCAGCAGTGCCAGATCCGCGTACCCCGATCCGTCGACCCCATACTTCTCGCGCAGCCACGCCTCGTCGGTGAGCTGGAGGGTGCCCACGCCCTTGAGGGGGTACAGGACGCGGATCTCCCGCTTGTCGTCCACCAGTTGGTAGAGGTCGCGGTCGCCGGTGACGATGTCGACCGGACCGGTGGCGCGGCCGGTGAACGTGCCGATCACGTCGTCCGCCTCGTACTCCGGAACGCCCACGCGCGCGATGCCGAGTGCGTCGAGCACCGCCTCGATCACCGGCACCTGCGGCGACAGGGTGTCCGGCACCTCCTCCTCGTCCGGGCCGAGTTCGCGCTCCTCGGCCACCCGGTGCGCCTTGTAGGAAGGGATCAGGTCGACCCGCCACTGCGGGCGCCAGTCCGCGTCCATGCAGGCCACCAGGTCGTCCGGACGGTGGTCCTTGACCAGGCGGTCGATGAATTCGAGCAGCCCGCGCACGGCGTTGACGGGCGTGCCGTCCGGGGCCCTCACCGATTCGGGAACCCCGAAGTAGGCACGGAAGTAGAGGGAGGCGGTGTCGAGCAGCATCAGGCGTCTGGTCACCCTTCGCATCATGCCGTACGGCACCGACAGCGGCCCGGAACCGGCCGTGCCCCGGAGCCCGGGGCGGCCCGGCACCGGCAGTGACCTGGGCCACTCCTGTGTTTGCTTCGCATAAGCGGGGGCAGGCGCGCCCTCTGAGCGAAGGCAGTTGCGCTTTCAACTGTCCGGACGAGAGGTACACGTGTCATCCAGGCTTGAGGCAGAGCATCTGTACAAGGTGTTCGGGAGACGGACGGACGAGGCGGTGGAGCGGCTGAGCGCCGGAGCCGACCGCGAGGAACTGCGCGCCGACGGAACCACCGCAGCGGTGATCGACGCGTCCTTCACCGTCGAACCGGGCGAGATCTTCGTCGTCATGGGCCTGTCCGGATCCGGTAAGTCCACGCTGCTGCGCATGCTCAACGGGCTTCTGGAGCCGACCGCCGGGCATGTGCGCTTCGACGGCCAGGACCTCACCGCGCTCAGCGCACGCGCACTGCGCGAGGTCCGCTCGAAGAAGATCAGCATGGTCTTCCAGCACTTCGCGCTCTTCCCGCACCGCAGCGTCCTGGAGAACGCCGCCTACGGCCTGGGCGTGCAGGGCGTGCCCCGCGCCGAGCGCAACAAGCGCGCCGCCCACGCCCTGGAACTCGCCGGGCTCGCCGGCTGGGAGAAGTCCTGGCCCGACGAGCTGTCCGGCGGCATGCAGCAGCGCGTGGGCCTCGCCCGCGCGCTCGCCACCGACGCCGACCTGCTGCTGATGGACGAGTCGTTCAGCGCGCTCGACCCGCTGATCCGCCGCGACATGCAGGACCAGCTGATCGAACTCCAGCGCAAGCTGAAGAAGACCATCGTCTTCATCACCCACGACCTCAACGAGGCCATGCGCCTGGGCGACCGGATCGCCGTCATGCGCGACGGCCGCATCGTCCAGACCGGCACCGCCGAGGACATCCTCGTCCGCCCCGCCAACGACTACGTCGCCTCCTTCACCCAGGACGTGGACCGCTCCCGCGTGCTGACCGCGGGAGCCGTGATGGACACCGCCGTCCAGGGCGACGAGGTGGCGTGCGCCTGCGAGACCGCGACGCCCGAGACCTCCTTCGTGGAGCTGTGCGCGATCAGCGCCCGGCTGACCCACCCGGTCGCCGTGCTCGACGCGGAACGCAGGCTGGTCGGCCGGGTCCCCCGGCAGCGCCTGGTCGGCTTCCTCGGCGATCAGCAGGGCGAGCCCGCCCCCTGCGACAACCCGCGCGGCACGTCCGCCAAGGTGGTGAAGGCCGATGCCTAGGATCTCCTTCGGCGACTGGGTCAACGACGCGGTCGACTGGCTGCTGACCCACATGTCGTGGCTCTTCGACTTCATGAAGACCGTCTTCCAGGGCACCTACGACGGCATCGACACCGTCCTCCAGGCCCCGGAACCCCTCCTGCTGACCGGCATCTTCGCCGTCATCGCGTTCTGGTTGCGCGGCACCTCCGCCGGTGTCCTCACCTTCGTGGGATTCGCCTTCATCGACTCCCTCGATCTGTGGGAGGACGCGATGATGACCCTGTCGCTCGTCCTCGTGGCGACGCTCATCGCGCTCGTCGTCTCCGTGCCCGTGGGCATCTGGGCGGCGCGCTCCGACCGGGTCAGCGGCATCGTCCGCCCGGTCCTCGACTTCATGCAGACGCTGCCCGCGATGATCTACCTCATCCCGGCGATCCTGTTCTTCGGCACCGGCGCCCCCGCGGGCATCGTCGCCACCCTGATCTTCGCGATCGCCCCCGGCGTGCGCATGACCGAGCTGGGCATCCGCCAGGTCGACAAGGAACTGGTCGAGGCCGCCGACGCGTTCGGCACCACGCCCCGCGACACACTGCTGCGCATCCAGCTGCCGCTGGCGCTGCCCACGGTCATGGCCGGCGTCAACCAGGTCATCATGCTGAGCCTGTCCATGGCCGCCATCGCGGGCATGGTCGGCACCGACGGCCTGGGCGGCGCCGTCAACGAGGCCATCGGCCAGGTCAACGTCGGCCTCGGCTCCGAGGCCGGTGTCGCCATCGTCATCCTGGCGATCTACCTCGACCGCATGACCAACGCCCTGGGCACCCAGGTCTCCCCGCTCGGCCGTCGCTCCCTCGCCAAGCTGCGCGCCGCCCAGGGCCTGAAGATCTGGTCCTACCGGCCCCGGCCCGCCGTGGCCGTCGTCGGCGTGGTCGTCCTCGCCCTGGTCGCAGGCGGCATGGGGATCTTCGGCGGTACGACCTCCACGGCCACCGCCACCGACGCCGAGAACGTCGGCCAGGGCAAGAAGGTCACCATCGGCTACATCCCGTGGGACGAGGGGATCGCCTCCACCTTCCTGTGGAAGGAGATCCTTCAGGAGCGCGGCTTCGAGGTCGACACCAAGCAGTTCGAGGCGGGCCCGCTCTACACCTCGCTCGCCTCGGGCGACATCGACTTCCAGACGGACTCCTGGCTGCCGACCACCCACGCGCAGTACTGGAAGAAGTACGGCGAGCAGCTGGACGACCTGGGCTCCTGGTACGCCCCGACGTCCCTGGAGCTGACCGTTCCCGCGTACATGAAGGGCATCGACTCCCTGGCGGACCTCAAGGGCCAGGCGTCGAAGTTCGGCGGGAAGGTCACCGGCATCGAGTCCAGCGCCGGAATGATGGCCATGCTCAAGAGCAAGGTGCTGGGGGAGTACGGGCTCGACAAGGAGTACAAGGTCGTCGACAGCTCCACGCCCGCGATGCTGGCCGAGCTGAAGCGCGCGTACGCCAAGAAGCAGCCCATCGTCGTCACGCTCTGGTCGCCGCACTGGGCGTACAGCGACTACAAGCTGAAGAAGCTCAAGGACCCGAAGGGCGCCTGGGGCAAGGGCGACGGCGTGCACACCCTCTCCCGCAAGGGCTTCGCCCAGGACAACCCGGTCGTCGGCGGGTGGCTGAAGAACTTCAAGATGACCGAGCCGCAGCTCACCGGCCTCGAGGCGGAGATCAACAAGGCCGGCAAGGGCAATCAGCAGGACGCCGTGCGCACCTGGCTGAAGAAGAACCCGGGCCTCCTCGACAAGCTGGCCCCGGTCAAGAGCGCCGGCGCCGCAGCCGAGGCGAAGCGCCCCCTCGACGTCGCCTGGTTCCCCTGGGACGAGGACGTCGCCGTCACCTACCTGTGGAAGAACGTCCTGGCCCGCCGCGGCTACACGCTGAACCTGAAGCAGATGGACGTCGGCCCGGTCTACACCGGCCTCGCCAGCGGCGACCTCGATCTCAACTTCGACGCCTGGCTGCCGTACGCCCAGCAGAACTACTGGGACAAGAACAAGAACGATCTACGAGACCTGGGCACCTGGTACCGGCCAACCTCGCTGGAGATCGCGGTCCCGTCGTACGTCAAGGACGTCAAGTCCCTCGAGGACCTCAAGGGCAAGGCGGACACCTTCGACGGGCGGATCATCGGCATCGAGCCGGGCACCGGCGAGATGAACCTCCTCAAGAAGAAGGTGCTGCCCGGCTACGGCCTCGATAAGGAGTACAAGGTCGTTGACGGTTCAACGCCCGCGATGCTGGCCGAGCTGAAGCGCGCGTACGCCAAGAAGAAGCCGGTCGCCGTGGTCCTGTGGTCCCCGCACTGGGCCTACAGCGAGTACAAGCTGACCAAGCTCGCGGACGACAAGAAGCTGTTCGGCGAGGGCAACACCATCCGCACCATCTCCAACAAGGCGTTCCCCGGGCGGTACCCGCAGCTCACTAAGTGGATCAAGAACTTCAGGATGAGCGAGTCCGAGCTCGGCAGCCTGGAGAGCGAGATCAAGCAGCGCGGCCAGGGGCACGAGGAGGACGCCGTCGCCGCGTGGCTGAAGGAGCACCCTGACATGGTGGAGCGGATGACTCCGCAGTAGGGCGGCGACAGCACGGCAGTGAGATCGCCGTAGTACGGCGGCGGTCGTTCGAGGGGCGGGATGCGCGCGGTGGCGCATCCCGCCCCTCGCTGCGTCCCCCCGCCTCACGGCGTGATCCGGCCAACACTCCCTGTGGCGAGAATGGTGACCCTCGCGCTCCTTCGATGTGACGGCGATGTGACGGGTGCATGAAACGGTTTGCCGAACATGCGTAGGGTGCAGACAACTCATGCGGAGTACTCGTCCGAAGTACTCACCGGAGTGCTCGTTCGAGGCCCCGTCGGCCTCGTCCGAGGCAGTGGACCGACTACACGGAGGAGGGAGCCGGAGCGATGGGCGACCACAAAGAACAGCCACTTCGGGTGGGCGCGGCCGTCCGGCGGCGGCGCCGGGCACTCGACCTGACCCTCGCCGTCGTGGCCGAGCGCAGCGGCCTGTCGGTCCCCTTCCTGAGCCAGGTGGAGAACGAGCGGGCCCGGCCGAGCCGGCGCTCCCTGGAGAGAGTCGCCGACGCGCTCGGCACCACCGCCGTCGAACTGCTCGCCGCGGCCGACCCGGCGTGCAGCGTCGACGTCGTGCGCGCCGACACCTCGGAGTTGACGCCCCCCGCCCCCGAGGCCCGGGTGCGCCCGCTGGTGCGCGGTCATCACCAGCTGCACGCCACGGAGTTCACGGGCGAGCACGAAGAGGGCCGCGAACTCCAGCACCGCAACGACAAGTTGATGTACGTCGCCGACGGCGGCGTCGAGGTCGAGGCGGAGGGCCGCGCCCACCGGCTGGGCCGCGGCGACACGATGTACCTGACCGGCGGAGTGCGCCACCGCTGGCGGGCGACCGTGCCGGACACGCGGGTCGTCGTGGTCGAGGTCGCCGACCACATCGACGCGGTCGAGGACCAGCACGCCGCGTTCGGCAGGCGCTGACCTTTGCAGGGCGCGTACGGTGCCGCGGTGCGCGTGGTCTCGCTCGTGCCCTCGCTGACGGAGGCCGTGGCCGTGACGCTGCCCGGTGCCCTGGTCGGTGCGACCGACTGGTGCAGCCGTCCGGCGGACCTCGACGTCGTACGCGTCGGGGGCACCAAGAACCCCGGGATCGACGGGATTCTCCGGCTCGCCCCCGACCTGGTCGTCGCCAACGAGGAGGAGAACCGCGCCCCCGACCTCGCGGCCCTGTGCGCGGCCGGGATCGAGGTGCTCGTCACCGAGGTGCGCGACGTGCCGGAGGCCTTCCGGGAGCTGGAACGCGTGCTGTACGCCTGCGGGGCGGGCGCCCGGCCGCGATGGCTGGACGAGGCGGAGGAGGCGTGGGCGGCGCTGCCGGTTCCCGACCGCCGTACGACCGCCGTCGTGCCGATCTGGCGGCGGCCCTGGATGGTTCTCGGCCACGACACCTTCGCCGGTGACGTGCTGGCCCGGCTGGGCGTGGACAACGTGTACGCGCGGCACGCGGACCGCTATCCGAAGATCCCGGTCGAGGAGCTGCGCGCCGCGGCCCCGGACCTCGTCGTCCTGCCCGACGAGCCGTACCGTTTCACCGCCGACGACGGACCCGAGGCGTTCGAGGGCGTGCCCTGCGCGCTCGTCGACGGACGTCATCTCACCTGGTACGGGCCCTCGTTGGGCGAGGCCCCACGGGTCATCGGCGCGGCGCTGCGAGCAGCTCGCCGCTGACCAGACCGCGGGCCGTGCGGACCGCAGCGACCGACCAGGCGGCCACCAGCAGGACGTACAGCCCGACCGCCAGCCCGTCGAAGGCCGCGAGTCCCGTGTGCCGGGCCAGCCCCTCCGCGCCGGTCACGCCCGTCCCCACCGGGAACGTGAACGCCCACCACGTCATCGCGAAGCCCATGCCCCGGCGGCGGGCCCGCAGCACCATGGCCGCGGCCAGCGCCAGCCAGAGCAGGGCGAAGCCCATGACCGGGACGCCGTACAGGACGGCGAAGACGCCGAAACCGCCGTCGTACGGCGCCGGTACGACACCGGGGGCGACGTCCGCGAACTTGCCGGCCGCGGTCGCGGACTGGCCGAGCGGGCCGAGGACCAGGAACAGGGTCGGGGTGAGCGCGAGGGGGAGCGGGCCCCCGGTGATGAGCCGGGCGACGATCACCGGCAGGACCACGAGGACGGCGATGAGGCTGATGCCGAACATCGCGAAGCAGGCGAGCAGCAGGGTCTCCCGGGCCTGTCCGGCCGGGAGGTGCGGGACGAGAAGGGGGCCGAGGGCGGCGGAGACCATCGGGGCCACGAGGGGCAGCAGCCATACGGGGGTCGCCTGGCCGGGCTCGATGCGGTGCCGGACGACCATCAGGTACGGGACGGCCACCGCGGCGACGAGTCCGACGGCCGTGCCGGCGCCGAACAGCACGGTGTCGGTCGCGACCGCCGCGGGGGTGCCGATCCAGTCCCGGCCCACGGTCAGCGCGCCTCCGCCGACGGCCAGCAGGGCCATCGCGAGGCAGCCGTAGAAGGGGGCCATCGCCGGGTCGAGGAGGTGGGCGCGGGCCTGGTCGCGGTGGTGGATCCAGTGCAGCGTCCGGGCGACGAGGAGGGTGACGAGCATCGCCAGGGACAACGCCCAGACTGCGGTGCAGGCCGTCCGCAGGCCCGGTACGTCGCCGGGGAGTCCCGCGCCCGCCGAGGCCACGATCGCGGTGCCCATCACCGAGGCGTACCAGTTCGGGCCGAGGTGCCGGACGGCGGCGGCGCGCGGGCGCCCGGGGTGCCGGAGGCGGGTGACGGCGACGGGGAGGGGCTGGGCTGCGGTGACCATGACTCCACCGTGCTGGCGGGGCGGGCTGCCCACCAGGGAGCATGGCGCTATGGGGGCATAAGCTGGCTTTATGGGCTGGGCTGAGTGTGGGGCTGCGGGCGAGAACGATTGTGGGGCTGTTGTTCGTGAGTAGGGCCGAGGAGGCGGGTGGGCTTGCGCACCGGGTGCCGGATCTGGGTGCGCTGGAGCTCTTGCTCGCGGTGGCGCGGCTGGGGAGCCTGGGGCGGGCTGCGCGGGAAACGGGGATCACTCAACCGGCGGCCAGCAGCCGGATCCGCTCGATGGAGCGGCAGCTCGGTGTCGCGCTCGTCGACCGGTCGCCGCGTGGCTCGCAGCTCACGGACGCCGGGGTGCTGGTCACGGACTGGGCCCGGCGGGTCGTGGAGGCCGCCGAGGCGTTCGACGTGGGGGCGCAGGCGTTGCGGGATCGGCGGGACTCGCGGTTGCGGGTCGCTGCCAGCATGACGATCGCGGAGTATCTGCTGCCGGGGTGGCTGATCGCGCTGCGCGCGCAGCGGCCCGACACGGCGGTGTCGCTCCTCGCGGGCAACTCGGCCGCCGTTGCCGAGCGGTTGCTCGCGGGGGAGGCGGATCTCGGGTTCGTGGAGGGGCTGTCCGTGCCGGCGGGGCTGGACTCGGCGGTCGTCGCGCACGACCGGCTGATCGTGGTGACGGCGCCGGGGCATCCTTGGGCGCGCCGCCGCAAGCCGCTGGCGGCGGCGGAGTTGGCGGCTACGCCGCTGATCCTTCGGGAGGAGGGGTCGGGTACGCGCCAGGTGTTGGAGGCGGCGCTGGGTGGTCTGGCGCGCCCGCTCATCGAGCTGTCCTCGACCACTGCGGTCAAGGCCTCCGCGGCGAGTGGGGCGGGTCCCGCCGTCCTGAGCGAACTGGCCCTCGGCGAGGAACTCTCCGCCCACCGGCTGGTCAGCATCCCCGTCTCCGACACCCACCTCCGCCGAGCCCTCCGCGCGGTCTGGCCCACCGGGCATCGGCCTACGGGGCCGGCGCGGGACTTGCTGAGCCTGACGCGCGGGTAGCGTCGCCGGTGCCGGTGGGTGGGTCGGGGCCGTGCCGGTACGTCTTGCCCGTCGCCGCGTGGGCGTACTGCCCGGGGTTGATACACGGCGGGACTTGGCGGGCGGTCTGCTACGCGACGGGCAGAGACGTACCGGCACGGCCCCTTCCGCCGTAGGGCGACTGCGGGTGCGTGGGGGTGCGCGTGGCGCCGGGTGGCCGGCGTAGCCGCTCTCCCTGCGGGCAGTCGTGCCGCTGGGGCGGCATGGGTGGGCGCAGGCGGCGCCTCGTCAGCGCCGAGTTGCGTGACCCACCCCCGCCCAGCACCAACCCCGGGTGCCTGGGAAACAGAGGGCGCCCGGGGTTTGCCCACCCACCCCAGGGGCGGGGTGCAAGCGCCGGCCCGCACCACCCCTGGGTGCCAAAACCCGGTGGCGCCGAGCCGCGCTCACCCCGCAGGATGCGGTGCATGATCTCGTCCGCCCCGCCGGCCACAGGCGTCCGTACGGCTTGGGAAGCCCTCCCCGAGACGGTGCGCGACGCCGTCGAGGAGTTGATCGGCGCGCCGGTCGAGGAGGCGGTCACGCAGGTGGGCGGGTTCTCGCCCGGCGTCGCGGCGAGGGTGCGGACAAGGACCGGCGGCCGGGCCTTCGTGAAGGCGGTGAGCGCCGAGACGAACCCCGTGAGCCCGGGGATACACCGCGCGGAGGCGGCCATCGCCGGCGCGCTGCCCGCGGCCGTCCCCGCTCCCCGCCTCCTCGGTACGTACGACGACGGCACCTGGGTCGCCCTGGTCTTCGAGGACGTCGACGGACGGCAACCCCATGTCCCTTGGCGGGAGGGCGAATTGGGGCTCGTGCTCGGCGCCGTGGAGCAACTCGGGCGCGCGCTCACCCCGTCCCCGGTGGCCGCCCCGCCCGTCGCGGAAGCCCTCGCGGACGACCTCGCCGGCTGGCAGCGGCTGATCGACGCGGGTGATGACGGGGAAGGGCTCGATCCGTGGGTCGCGGGCCGGCTGCGCGAGCTGGCCGAACTGGCCGCCCCGTGGGCCCGATTCGCGAGCGGTGACACCCTCGCCCACGCCGACCTGCGCGCGGACAACCTGCTGCTCACGAAGGACGGCAGGGTCGTGTTCGTCGACTGGCCGCACGCCGTGCGGGCCGCGCCCTGGTTCGACCTGCTGGGGATGCTCCCGTGCGTGCGGGCGCAGGGCGGGCCGGATCCCGAAGAGGTGTTCACCACCCACCCGTTGGGCCGGGACGCGGACCCGGACGGCGTCACCGCCACGCTGGCGGCCCTCACCGGGTACTTCGTCGGGCAGTCCCGGCAGCCCGCGCCGCCGGGACTGCCCACCCTGCGCCCCTTCCAGCGCGCCCAGGGCGACGCCGCCGTGGAATGGCTCAGGAAGAGGCTGGGGCAGTAGCGGCTCGGACCAGCGCCCGCATGACGCGGTCGTCCTCGCCCATCTCCGGGTGCCATTGCACGCCCAGCACCCAGGCAGGGCCTGGGAGTTCGATCGCCTCGACCGTGCCGTCGGTCGCGTGCGCCGATGGCAGCAGGTCCTTGCCGAGGCGGTCCGCCGCCTGGTGGTGGTAGGTGGGGACGGACGTCGTCTCCGGTACGGCATCGGCGTAGAGCGTGCCGGGTACGGGCGTCACCTCGTGGTGGCCGAAGACGCCGACGTCCTTCACGTGTCCCTCGATGTGCTGGACGAGCGTGCCGCCCAGTGCGACGTTCAGGAGCTGCATGCCGCGGCAGACGCCCAGGAGCGGGGTTCTGGACGCCAACGCCGCCTCGATGAGCGCCAGTTCCCAGGTGTCCCGTTCGGTGGCCGGAGGGCCGGTGTGCGGGGAGCGCTCGGCGCCGTAGCGGGCCGGGTCGACGTCGGGGCCGCCCGCGATCACCAGACCGTCGAGCCGGGCCACGGCCGCGGCGGCGTTCGACGGGTCGTCCGGCGGGAGCATCACGGCGAGGCCGCCGGCTTGTTGGACGAGCCGCGGATAACCGGCAGGCAACAGCGCGGCCTCCAGGTCCCACACGCCCCAGCGTGCCCCGGCCAGATATGTACTCACACCGATCAGCGGTCTGCCCACGCCGCCCTCCTCGCACCTAATGGGTCGTACTCAAACCTTTGTGGGGTGATGCCGTTCCGCTACGCCAGGAACCCCCGCAGCAGTGCCGCCGTCCCCGCACAGTGCTCGCGCATCATCTCCCGCGCCCCGTCCGCGTCCCCGTCGAGCACCGCCTCGACCAGGGCTATGTGCTGGCGCTGCGAGTGTTCGAGGTTGCGCACCAGCAGGGGGATGCAGTCGAGGAGGTCGTTGACCGTGGCGCGTACGGCCGCGTACTGGGCCGTGAGGGACGGGGAGCCGCACAGCTCCGCGAGGGTGAGGTGGAGCATGGTGTCCAGGCGGCGGTAGTCGGCGAGCGGCGCGTCGTGCGTGCGGGCGAGCGCCTCGCGCAGCCGGTCCGCCTGGTCGTCGGTGAGCCCGTGCGCGGCACAGAGGCCGGCCGCGCCCACCTCCAGGACCTCCCGGAAGCGCAGTACGTCCTCGATGTCGACGGCGGAGACCCGGCGGCGCAGCTCGTCCTCGCCGGGGGTCTCGGTCCGCACCCGCACGAACGTCCCGCCGTACCGGCCGCGCCGCGACTCGACCAGGCCCTGGTCCTGGAGCACCTTCAGCACCTCGCGCAGCGTGACCCGGCTGATGCCGAGCCGTTCCGCCAGCTCCCGCTCGGCGGGCAGCCGTTCGCCGCCGGCCACCAGGCCGAGCCGGACGACCTGGAGGATCTGCTCCAGCGCCTCCTCGAATCCGTTGCCCGCCCGCACCGGCCGCAGGACCGGAGTCAACTCGTCGTGCGATCCCTCTGGATCCGTCAGTGACATCTGGCCGTGCCCCCTTCCCAAGCAATGGTTCGCAGACATACCTTATAGCTTCCGGCTGACCGAAGGAGGCCCTTCCCGTGGCAGACCGCACACCCCCGCTCAGTGTCGAGGAGCTGCACGCCCTCGTCGCGGGCGGCGAGATCGACACGGTCGTCCTGGCGTTCCCCGACATGCAGGGACGGCTCCAGGGCAAGCGGTTCGCCGCCCGCTTCTTCCTCGACGAGGTCCTGGAGCACGGCACGGAGGGCTGCAACTACCTCCTCGCCGTCGACACCGACATGAACACCGTCGAGGGCTACGCGATGTCCTCGTGGGAGCGGGGATACGGCGACTTCGCCATGCATCCCGATCTCAGCACGCTGCGCCGGGTGCCGTGGAACGAGGGCACGGCCCTGTTGATCGCCGATCTGGCGTGGAACGACGGGTCGCCCGTGGTGGCCGCGCCCCGGCAGATCCTGCGCCGCCAGCTCGACCGCCTCGCCGAGTACGGCTTCACCGCCCAGGTCGGCACCGAGCTGGAGTTCATCGTCTTCAAGGACACCTACGAGCAGGCCTGGGACGCCGGTTACCAGGGGCTCACCCCGGCCAACCAGTACAACATCGACTACTCGGTGCTCGGGACGGGCCGGATCGAGCCGCTGCTGCGCCGGATCAGGAACGAGATGGAGGCCGCGGGTCTGGTCGTCGAGTCCGCCAAGGGCGAGTGCAACCCCGGCCAGCACGAGATCGCCTTCAAGTACACCGAGGCGCTGCGCACCTGCGACCAGCACGCCGTCTACAAGACAGGCGCCAAGGAGATCGCCTCGCAGGAGGGCGTCTCGCTCACCTTCATGGCGAAGTACAACGAGCGTGAGGGCAACTCCTGTCACATCCACCTCTCGCTCGCCGACAAGAACGGCTCGAATGTCATGGCGGGGGAGGGGCCCGGTGGCATGTCCGACGTCATGCGGCACTTCCTCGCCGGACAGCTCGCCGCGCTCCGCGACTTCTCGCTCCTCTACGCGCCCAACATCAACTCCTACAAGCGCTTCCAGCCGGGCTCCTTCGCCCCGACCGCCGTCGCCTGGGGCTACGACAACCGCACCTGCGCGCTGCGGGTGGTGGGTCATGGGCGCTCGATGCGGTTCGAGAACCGGCTGCCGGGCGGCGACGTCAACCCGCACCTCGCCGTCGCGGGGCTCGTCGCGGCCGGTCTGTACGGCGTCGAGCAGAAGCTGGAGCTTCCCGAGGCCTGCGCGGGAAACGCGTACACCGGCGAGTACGAGCACGTGCCCACCACTCTGCGCGAGGCCGCCGAGCTGTGGGAGAACAGCCCCATCGCCAAGGCCGCCTTCGGTGACGAGGTGGTCGCGCACTACCTCAACATGGCGCGCGTCGAGCTCGGCGCCTTCGACGCCGCGGTGACCGACTGGGAGCTGCGCCGCTCCTTCGAACGCCTCTGATCCGGACGAACGCCTGTGATCCGAACGCCCGTGAAAGGTCCTTTCTTGTCGTACGAGCATGAGCTCCGGGTTCTCAACCCGGCGACCGAGGAGGTCGTCGCCACCGTCCCGGCCGCGACCGCGCAGGACGTCGACGCCGCCGTCGTACGGGCCGCGAAGGCGCAGACCGGGTGGGCCGCGCTGGCGCCCGGCGAGCGCGCCCGGCTGCTGCGCCGCTTCGCCGGCGCCGTCGACGACCACCTGGAGGAACTCGCAGGGCTGGAGGTCCGCGAGGCCGGGCACGTCATCGGCAACGCCCGCTGGGAGGCGGGCAACGTCCGCGATCTGCTCGACTACGCGGCCGGGGGAGTGGAGCGGCTGACCGGCCGCCAGATCCCGGTCCCCGGCGGGCTCGACGTGACGATCCTCGAACCGCTGGGCGTCGTCGGTGTCATCGCGCCCTGGAACTTCCCGATGCCGATCGCGGCCTGGGGCGCCGCCCCCGCGCTCGCGGCGGGCAACGCGGTGATCCTCAAGCCCGCCGAGACGACGCCGCTGACGGCACTGCGCCTCGCCGAACTCGCCCTGGAGGCAGGCCTTCCCGAGCACCTCTTCCAGGTGCTGCCGGGGCACGGCCCCGTCGCGGGCAACGCGCTCGTCGAGCACCCCGGCGTCGCGAAGATCGTCTTCACCGGGTCAACGGCCGTGGGCAAACAGGTGTTGGCCAAGGGGTCGGCGCTGCTCAAGCCCGTCACCCTCGAACTCGGCGGCAAGAGCCCCAACATCGTCTTCGCCGACGCCGACATCGAGGCGGCCGCCGCGGCCGCCCCCATGTCCTTCCTCGACAACTCCGGCCAGGACTGCTGCGCCCGCACCCGCATCCTCGTCCAGCGCTCGGTGTACGACCGCTTCCTCGAACTCCTCGCCCCGGCGGTCGAGTCCGTCACCGTCGGCGACCCCGCCGACGAGGGGACGGCGATGGGCCCGCTGATCTCCCGGACCCAGGTGGAGCGCGTCCGCTCGTACGTCCCCGACGACCTCCCCGGTGTCCGCGGCAAGGCCCCCGAAGGCCCCGGCTTCTGGTTCCCGCCCACCGTCCTGACCGGAATCGAGCCGCACGCGCGCGTGGCCGTCGAGGAGGTCTTCGGCCCGGTCGCCGTCCTGCTCCCCTTCGAGGACGAGGCCGACGCGATCCGCCTCGCCAACGCCACCGAGTACGGTCTGTCCGGCTCCATCTGGACCCGCGACGTGGGCCGCGCGCTCCGCGTCTCCCAGGCGGTCCGGGCGGGCAACCTGTCCGTCAACTCCCACTCCAGCGTCCGCTACTGGACCCCCTTCGGCGGCTTCAAGCAGTCGGGCCTCGGCCGTGAACTCGGCCCCGACGCCCTCGCCGCCTTCACCGAGACCAAGAACGTCTTCATCAGCACGGAGGGCCCCGCACTGTGACCCCACAGACCTCAGAGACCATCTGCCGCCGCCTCGTCGGCCGCACCGCCGTCATCACCGGCGCCGGCAGCGGCATCGGCCGCGCCACCGCGCGCCGGCTCGCCTCCGAGGGCGCCCATGTCGTCTGCGGAGACGTCGACGAGACCCGCGGCAAGGCCGCCGCCGAGGAGATCGGCGGGATCTTCGTGAAGGTCGATGTCACCGACCCCGAACAGGTCGAGGCGCTCTTCAAGGCCGCCCACGACACCTACGGCTCGGTCGACATCGCCTTCAACAACGCAGGTATCTCGCCGCCGGACGACGACTCCATCCTGGAGACCGGCCTGGACGCCTGGAAGCGCGTCCAGGAGGTCAACCTCACCTCCGTCTACCTGTGCTGCAAGGCCGCCATCCCCTACATGAGGCAGCAGGGCAAGGGCTCCATCATCAACACGGCGTCCTTCGTGGCCCGGATGGGCGCGGCGACCTCGCAGATCTCGTACACGGCCTCCAAGGGCGGTGTGCTGGCCATGTCCCGCGAACTGGGCATCCAGTTCGCCCGCGAGGGCATCCGCGTCAACGCCCTGTGCCCGGGCCCGGTCAACACCCCGCTCCTCCAGGAGCTGTTCGCCAAGGACCCGGAGCGGGCCGCGCGCCGACTGGTGCACATCCCGGTCGGCCGGTTCGCCGAGGCCGAGGAGATCGCCGCCGCGGTCGCCTTCCTCGCCAGCGACGACTCCTCCTTCGTGAACGCCACCGACTTCCTGGTGGACGGCGGCATCTCGGGCGCGTACGTCACGCCTCTGTAGGCCTGCGGTATACGGTCCACATTTCATGCGATACCGACACATCTTCGCGTGGACCCTGGTCGCGGCCGCCACTCTGGCGGCCGCGCCACCGACCGTCGTGGCCGCACCCCGCCGTACCAACTGCCCGCAACTGTCCGGCAGTTGGTACGGCGACAACCGCGCCCACCTCCAGCAGGTCATCGACGAACGCGGCAGCTGCGCCGGACGCCCCGGCCACCGCCCGGTCGCCGCCTTCGACTGGGACAACACGGTCGTCAAGAACGACGTCACCGACGCCACGATCTCCTGGGCCCTCAGGCACGACAGAATCCTGCGCCCGGCGAGCTGGAAGAACACCAGCAAGTGGCTCAGCGACGCGGCGGACACCGCCCTCACCAACGCCTGCGGCACCGGCGTACCCGTGGGCGCGCCCCTGCCGACCGCCACCAGCCCCCGCTGCACCGACGAGATCCTCGAGATCCGCGAGGCGGGCAGGACCATGAGCGGCGCCGCCGCCTTCGCCGGCACGTGGAACCACCGGCGCACCGTCCCGCAGTACGCCTGGGTCCCCCAGCTCTTCGCCGGACACACCGTTGCCGAGCTCACCTCGTACGCCCGCAAGGCGCGCCGCGAGGCCCTCGCCGCGCCCATCGGCTCGACCCGCACTCTCGGCACCCACACCGTCCCGGCGTACGTCCGCTACTACGACCAGCAGCGTGACCTGATCCGTACGCTCCAACGGGCCGGATTCGACGTCTACATCGTCTCCGCGGGCTCCGAACCCGTCACCGAGGTGTGGTCGCGCGGCATCGGCGTCGACGCCCGCCACACCATCGCCATCCGGTCGGTACTCGACCGGCACGGGCGGATCACCCCCTGGAACCAGGGCTGCGGCGGCGTTCCGGCGACCCGGGGCGAGGCCATCCCGTACATCGACGGCAAGCGCTGCTGGATCAACCAGGAGATCTACGGCGTCCACGGCGCCGCGGCCTGGCTGCGGCAGGACCGGCGCCACCGCACCGTCGTCGCGGGCGGCGACGCCGACACGGACGTCACGTTCGTCGGCGACGCCACCGGCGCCCACCTCGTCCTCAACCGCCACAAGGGCGAGGTCATGTGCCGGGCGTACGACGACGCCGACGGCCGCTGGCTGATCAACCCGATGTTCATCGATCCGCTGCCGCGGCAGGCCGACCCCTACCCGTGCTCGACGAGCGCGTACAACGAACCCGACGGGACGAAGGGGCCGGTGCTGCGCGAGGACGGCTCGGTCGTGCCCGACCACGAGGACACCGTGTACTGATCCGCCGTGTACCGGGCTCGGGGGCACGTCCTAGAGTGCCGGGATGAGCATGACGCCTCCGCCCGGCTGGTACCGCGACCCGTCGTACCCCCTCGTCGAGCGCTGGTGGGACGGGACCATGTGGACCGATCACCGGCGCCAGCCCGAGGCCTCCGCCGACGTGCCCCCAGCGCCCCTGGTGCAGCCGGAGCCCGCCGCCGGCGGCGGTGGCCGTGCCAAGGCCGTCGCGCTGACCGCCGCCGGTGCGGTCCTGGTCGCCTCCATCGTCACGGGCGCCGTCGTCCTCGGCAGGGACGGCGACGACGACGCGCAGGCGAAGACCACGCCGGCCACGTCGACCGCGGCGTCCCCGACGCCCACCGAGTCCGACACCGAGGCGTCGCCGTCGGCGGACGAGGACCCGACCGTCGTCGTGGACCAGCTCAACGGCATCACACTGCCGGTGATCGACGGCTGGGCCAAGCCCAAGTACGTCGCCGAGGACGACGTCGTCCTGGTCACCCCGGACTCGTACGACTGCCCGGGCGGGTCAGGCCTCTGCTGGCACGGCCGGGTCATCTCGCGCACCGCCACGTCGACCGACGAGAAGTCCCCGCGCGCCCTCGCCGAGCACGACATCGACGACGCCGCGAAGGACGCGTACGACCGCGACACCCTCGGCGGCCGGCCCTACGACGGCATCGACTCCCACGAGCAGGTGAAGGCGGGCTCCGTCGCGGTCGCCGGCCGTGCCGGGTACTTCGTGCGCTGGCGGGTCAGGACCGGTGCGGGGCCCGGGGGGTACGTCGAGTCGCTGGCGTTCCCCGCCAGCACCGGCACCGAGTCGCTCGTCATCGTCCGCCTCGCCTTCGACGCGGGCGAGGACGGGCCGCCGGTCACCGACATGGACCGGATCACCGAGGGGATCCGGCCGGTCGGCGGCGCGGGCGCGGACACGGGAGGCGTGGGCAGCAGCATCGGCCCGTCGGACTGAGGCCGTCCTCGCGCACCGGTGGTCACAGGAACGTGTGGCCCTCTCCGCGGTACGTCGGGACGGTCGCCGTCACCGCCTCGCCCTCGACGAGGTGCAGCGAGTCGAACCGCTCGCACAGCTCGCCCGCCTTGGCGTGCCGGAACCACACCTTGTCGCCGATGAGGAGATCGTCGGCGGGGGAGCCGAGCAGCGGGGTCTGCACCTCGCCGGGGCCCTCCTGGGGGTCGTACTTCAGCCCCTCCGGGAGGTACGGGACGGGCAGCCGGTCGGGACCGGGGGCGCCGGAGGCCGGATAGCCGCCGCCGAGCACCGTCACGATGCCGACGCCCGGCCTGCGGACGACCGGCTGGGCGAACAGCGCGGCCGGACGACCGCTGAACGAGGTGTAGTTGTCGAAGAGACGCGGGACGTACAGCCCCGATCCGGCCGCGATCTCCGTGACCGCGTCCTCCGCGGCGGTGTGCTGCACACTGCCGGTGCCGCCGCCGTTGACGTACTCCAGGCCGGGCTCCACCGCCCGTACGGCGCGGACCACTTCGGCGCGTCGCCGGGCGAGTTCCTTCTTCGCCGTGGCCTGCATGAGCCGGATGGCACGCGACCGCACGGGCCGCCCCGCGATCGCGTCGCCGACGCCCGCGATATGCCCCTCGTACGCCATGATCCCCACCAGCTTGAACCCCGGCCGCCGGACCACGGCGCGGGCCATCTCGGCGACCTGGGCGGGGGAGTAGAGCGGAGAGCGCAGGGCTCCGACGCGCACGCGTCCGCCGAGCAGCTTGAGCGAGGTGTCCAACTCCAGGCAGACGCGGACGACTTCGGACCCGCCCTGCCGTGCCTCGTCGATGAAGCGGAGCTGAGCCGGGTCGTCGACCATCACGGTCACCGCGGCGGCGAGCTTCGGGTCGGCGGCCAGCTCGGCGAAGCCCTGCCGGTCCGCGGACGGGTAGGCGAGCAGGATGTCGTCGAAGCCGGAGCGTGCCAGCCAGATCGACTCGGCGAGGGTGAAGGACATGATCCCCGCGAAGCCCGGCCTGGCCAGGACCCGTTCGAGCAGGGTCCGGCAGCGTACGGACTTGCTGGCGACGCGGATCGGCTTGCCGCCGGCCCTGCGGACGAGATCGTCGGCGTTGGCGTCGAACGCCTCCAGGTCCACGATCGCGACGGGGGCGTCAAGGTGAGCGGTGGCCCGGTCGTAACGGGCCCGGTCTGCGGCGCGGGCAGTCATGACCGAAGCCTGCCAGACAGGATTACCCCAGGGTAGGGGGACGTTCCGGGCAGATGCCGCGGGCCCGCGGACTGGTTCCCTGTGGCACAGGGACAGCCCGTAGAGTGACGCGCACGCAGGGAGGGACGACCTTGCCGGGGCCGGTCGCGCCCGGGGTGACGGTCCGCCACCGCGGGTATGCGTGCCCGTGACGGGCGGCCCGACAGGGCGGTGCCCGCTGCGCGCAGGAACAGCTGAGACACGGCCCGGACCAGCTCCGTACCCGGGCCGATCGCCCGGGCACGAGGAAACGGGGGGGGAGCATGAGCACGGAAGCGCGCCGCGCCTCCATTCCCCCACGCCCACCGACTCCACCGGCGACACCCCCGATTCCCCCGGGCACCCCCGCACCACCCGACTCGGATCCGCCGCCGGCTTCGACCGCGCCGTCCGACCAGGAGCCGGGGCCGAGGCCCTACGGCGCAGAAGCGACCTCCGGTGCACCGACGCGGCCCGCTGCGGCGACGCCGCCCCGCTTGCCCACGCCGACGGGCTCGGCTGCGCCCCCGCGCTCGTTCACGCCGTCCGGCCAGGAGGCCGGGCAGCTTTCCGCGGGTCCGTACGGCTCGGGGGCGTCCTTCGACTCGTCGGCGCGGCCCGCTGCGGCGACGCCACCCCGCCCGTCCACGCGGCCCGGTTCGGCAGCACCGTCCGGCCAGGAGCCCAGCCCGACTCCGTCGAAGCCGTACGGCAGGCGAGCGCCCTCCGGTTCACCGGCCCGCTCCGGCTCGGCTGCGCCCCCGCGCCCCACCGCACCTCCCGGATCGTCGACCCCTCCTCCGCCCCTGCGGCCCCCGTCCGCCGCAGGCGGGACCCGGCGCGAACCCCCCGCGGCACCTCCGCCCCGGCCGGAGCGAGCTCCCGCGACCGTGGCGGAGGACGGCGGCGCGCCCTCGCAGTCCCCGCACCGTGAGTCGTCGGCGTCCGGCGCCCCGGGCGAGACGTCCGCACCGCGCCGGTCGGCAGGGACGGGCTCCGCTGCCCGGGTGTCGCGGCCCTTCCGGCTCTCCGACAGCGTTCCGCGGTCCCCCACAGGGGCCTCCGCCACGGTGACGCCGCCCCCTCCCGCGGCCTCGGCGCGGTTCCCGGACGCGCCCCCCGCCGAGCCCGGGACCGGCCCGGCGGCGCGGCGTACCCCCGTGTCCGCCGAGCCCCGCACCGGCCCCGCCGCCCCGCGTACCCCCGTACCCGAGACCACCGCACGGCTGCGCCCCCTCCGCGCGGAGGCCCCCGTCGAACCGCCGACGTCGGAAAACCTCGGCGCCGGGCGCCCCTTCGTGTCGTTCGCGGAGCCCGAGTTGTTCCTTCCGGCGTCCTCCGAGCCGTACGGCGGTGACACCGTGCGTTCCGTCGGCCGGCGGGGCCGGGTCGCGGCCGCCGCGGCCTGTTTCGTGCTGGGGCTCGGGCTCATCGGCGGTGCGGTGACCGGGAGTTGGCTGACCGGGGACGGGGCGGACGAGCCCGGTTCGCGGGGGGCGTTCGCGGCGGCCGGGGATCTGTGGCACAGCGTGCCCGTGGACCGGCTCTTCCCGCCCACCGTCCAGGGCGACGGCGCGGGCCCCGGCGGCGCCGACCGCACCTGGACCCGGGTCGCCGTCGCCCCGGACAGCGACTGCAAGGACGCCTTCGACCCGCTGCTGCGCAAGGCGCTGGCCCCGGTCGGCTGCCTGCGGCTGCTGCGAGCCACCTACACCGACGCGACCCGCAGCCATGTCACCACCGTCGGGCTGCTGTTCACCAAGGCCGACGCCGTCGCCATGACCTCCCTGAAGTCCAGGTTCAAGACGGAGGGCCTCGACCGGCGCACCGACCTGATGCCCCGCCCGTACGCCGCGAAGGACACCGCCGCCGCGGACTTCGGCGACGCTCAGCGCGGCTCCTGGACGGTGTCGGTGCTCACCGACGCCCCCGTCGTCGTCTACGCCGTCTCCGGCTTCGCCGACGGCCGCACCGTCTCCGCCCCGCAGCCCGCCGCGGACGCCATACGGTCCGGCGCGACCACGACCCCGGCGCAGGCGGGCCTCGGCCACGAGGCGCAGGGCCTCGCCGACCGCGTCGAACGGGGCTTCAGGAAGACCATCGTCTCGGCCACGGAGAAGCCGTCGTGAACGCCGTCATGACCCGCAGATCCGGGCTGCTCAGCCTGCTGCTGGCCGCCTCCCTGACCCTGGTGCCGTCCACCACGGCCCACGCCGACGGGATACGTGGCCAGCAGTGGGCCCTGGACGCGATGCACACCCAGCAGGCCTGGCGGACGACGAAGGGCAAGGGCATCACCGTCGCCGTACTCGACACGGGCGTGGACGCCGAACACCCCGACCTCGCGGGCAACGTGCTCACCGGCACCGACATGGTCGGCTTCGGCGCCTCCCGCGGCGACCGCGCGTGGGCCCGGCACGGCACCGCCATGGCGGGGATCATCGCCGGCCACGGACACGGCTACGGCGACGCCGACGGAGTCATGGGCATCGCCCCCGAGGCCAAGATCCTCCCCGTCCGCGTCATCCTCGAGGACGGCGACTCCGCCCGTACGAAGGCCCGCAACACCCGCGGCAACGCCCTCGCCGAGGGCATCCGCTGGGCCACCGACCACGGCGCCGACGTCATCAACCTCTCCCTCGGCGACGACTCCAAGTCCGCGCACCCCGAGCCCGCCGAGGACGAGGCGGTCCAGTACGCCCTGAAGAAGGGCGCCGTCGTCGTCGCCTCGGCCGGCAACGGCGGCGAGAAGGGCGACCACATCTCCTACCCGGCGGCGTACCCGGGCGTGATCGCCGCCACCGCCGTCGACAAGTACGGCACCCGCGCCTCGTTCTCCACCCGCCGCTGGTACGCCACCGTCAGCGCGCCCGGCGTCGGCGTCGTGATCGCCGACCCGGACGACAAGTACTACGAGGGCTGGGGCACGAGCGCCGCGTCCGCCTTCGTCTCCGGCGCGGTCGCCCTCATCAAGTCCGCCCACCCGGGACTGAGCCCGGCGCAGATCAAGCAGCTCCTGGAGGACACGGCTCGCAACGCGCCCAGCGGGGGCCGCGACGACGGGCGTGGCTACGGCTTCGTCGACCCGGCGGCCGCGATCACGGCGGCCGGCCGGCTCAAGACGGCGGACCTGCACGCGGCCGCCTACGGCCAGAAGTACTTCGGCTCCGGCCCGGACGCCCCCAAGGACGACGACGGATCGTCCGGCTGGGCGGGCCCGCTCGCCGGCGGCACGGGCGCGGTGCTGCTGGCCGCCGCGGTGGTGCTGTGGCGCGGCCGCAGGACCTCACGCCGCCAAGCCTGAGAAGCGCCGACGACCCCTCAGCTGTTGTCGGCCTCGTCGCTGTCGCTGTCGCTGTCGCCGAACGCCGACACCGCCGCCTTCGCAGCCGCCTCGACCAGCGAAATCCCTTTCGCCTGGGTTGAGTTGCCGTTGGACAGCGTCGCCACCAGGTAGTCGTGCCCGTCGGCCGTGACCCGGCCGATGCTGTTGATGTCCCACAGCTCGGTCGTGCTGCGCGCCAGCCACCCGTTCTTCAGGGCCCACGCGGATCCGTCGGCGGCCGCCGAGACACCCCAGTGCTGATCGGCCGCGATCTTGCCCATGAGCCCCTGCAGATACGCCCGCGAAGTGCCGCTCAGCTCCGAGTCGTCCCCGAACACCTGCTGGAGCAGAGTGAGTTGATCGGCCGCGGTGGTCTGCGTCAGCCCCCACAGCATGCCGCTGCCGCCCTCGGTGTCGCTGAGCCCGAAGCGCTTGTTCGCGGCGTCCAGGCCCTCGGCCTGCCCGATCGCCTTCCACAGCGCGGACGCGGACGTGTTGTCGCTGTTCTCGATCATCGCGGTGGCGTACGTCTTCTCCTGCGCCGTCAGATGCCGGTCGTCGTCCTGCGCCTGGAACAGCAGGGTGGCGAGGATGTCGACCTTGACGATGCTGGCCGTGTCGAACGTGCCGTCCCCGTAGGAGGTGCTCTCGCCGGAGTCGACGTCGAGCACCGCGACCGAGACCTCCGCGCCGTCCTCGACGCTCACGGACTTCATCGCCGCGGCGAGCAGCGCCTCCCGGTCCACCGAGGGCTCCACCACAGGTTCCACGGACGCCTCCTCGCTCACCGTGGCCGAAGCCGAGGGTGTCGCCGACGCCGACGCCGACGCCGACGCCGACGCCGACGCCGCCGACGATACGGTGCGCGTGTCGGCGTGCGCCTGCGCCTTGACGTACGCGGTCCCCGCCGCCGTGGCGCCGACGATCACGGCGGAAGCGAGGACGGTGTAGATCAGCGGGCGGCGCCGGGGCGGACGGGCACGGCGGCGGTGAGCTCTGTGAGACTCCATGCCCGCGATGCTGGGCGCCCGGCCTGTGCGGCTCGTTAGACGAATGTTAGATGTGTGTCAGGGAAAGCTGAGAAACCAGTGAATCCTGTCAACGCGAGGTTTCCGGGCCCGCACAAGCGCAGCAGCATCCCCCCGATAGGGTCGGGGACCGTGGCGAACAAGAACATTCCCGACTCCGGCTTCTCCGACGACGACGGCTCCGCCGATCCCCGGCTGAGCGCGGCGCTCGCCGCCTGGGCCGAGGACCGCACGGCTGTGGGGCCGGTGCTGGAGGCGCTCAAGGGCGCCCGGCTCCTGGTGCCCGTCGTGGCCGTCCTCGGTGAGGTGGAGGAGGACGAGAACGGGCTGCGCCACGAGAAGAGCAGTGACATGGCGGTCCCGACGCTGAAGGCCGGCTCCCGCACGGCCCTGCCCGCGTTCACGTCCACCGAGTCGCTGGCCCGCTGGGACCCGGAGGCCCGCCCCGTCGCCGTACCCCTGCATCAGGCCATCCAGGCGGCGGTGCACGAGAAGGCGGACACGATCGTGCTGGACATGTCCGGGCCGGTGCCGTACGAGCTGACCGGCTCCGCGCTGCGTGCCCTCGCCGAGGGGCGCACGACCGAGGACCCGCTCGCCGACCCGGCGGTGACCGACGCCGTACGCACCGCCGTGGCCGCCGAGCCCGCGGTGCTCCGCGCGCACCTCGGCCCCGGTCAGGCCGACGGCATCCTCGCCCTCGTCCTGGACCCGTCCGCGGCGCCCGCCGAGGCCGCCCGCGCCGTCGCCGAGCGCCTCGCGGCCGACGAAACACTCAGGGCCCGCCTGGTGCGCGGCCTCGACCTGGCACTGCTGCCGGCCGGGGCGACGCCACCGGGCGAGCCCTTGTACGTACGCGAGTGAGAACGTCTGCGGACTAGCCGTAGATCGGGCCCGTGTACTTCTCGCCCGGGCCCTGGCCCGGCTCGTCCGGGACGAGGGACGCCTCGCGGAAGGCCAGCTGGAGCGACTTCAGGCCGTCGCGCAGCGGGGCCGCGTGGAAGGAGCTGATCTCGGTCGCGCTCGCGTCGAGCAGACCGGCGAGCGCGTGCACCAGCTTGCGGGCCTCGTCCAGGTCCTTGTACTCGTCGCCCTCCTCGGTCAGGCCGAGCTTCACGGCGGCGGCGCTCATCAGGTTGACGGCGACCGTCACGATCACCTCGACCGCGGGGACCTCGGCGATGTCGCGGGTCATGGTGTCGAAGTCGGGCGTCTGGGGAGGGGTGTCACTCATGCGTCCCACGATAGGTCCCGGGACGGGGCCGTCCCCAGTTGGCCTCGGTTAGCCCTTCCTGCCCCGAGCTGCTAACCTTGTGTAACGACCGGCCGGACACTGCTGTGCCCGGCCCGCAAGTGGAGGCTCCGATCTCCCACCTGACCATCCTCCGGGACGGCAGGTCACCCGGTCAGGCGGCCGCCATCGTTCCGTACGGACGATGGAGTCGCCCGAAAGTGCGCCCCGCGGTTGACCGCGGCGGTGCTCCGGTAGTCCTTGGAGCCCCGCCTGTGTCCCGTCCGGGGCATTTTTCATGCCCCGCGGTGGTTGGTCCAATGTCATCAGAGACATACGCGGCTGTCCGCCAGACCGCCGTGTGGTGCAACCGAGGAGGATCCATCAGCACCGAGCCCCGCATCAACGACCGGATTCGCGTTCCCGAAGTGCGACTTGTCGGTCCCAGCGGCGAGCAGGTCGGGATTGTTCCGCTTGCCAAGGCCCTGGAGCTTGCGCAGGAGTACGACCTCGACCTGGTCGAGGTGGCGGCGAGCGCACGCCCGCCGGTCTGCAAGCTCATGGACTACGGCAAGTTCAAGTACGAGTCGGCCATGAAGGCCCGTGAGGCGCGCAAGAACCAGGCGCACACGGTCATCAAGGAAATGAAGCTCCGGCCGAAGATCGACCCGCACGACTACGACACCAAAAAGGGTCACGTCGTCCGGTTCCTCAAGCAGGGCGACAAGGTCAAGATCACGATCATGTTCCGTGGTCGCGAGCAGTCCCGGCCCGAGCTGGGCTACCGACTGCTGCAGCGTCTCGCGTCGGACGTCGAGGACCTCGGCTTCATCGAGTCGAACCCGAAGCAGGACGGCCGGAACATGATCATGGTTCTCGGTCCGCACAAGAAGAAGACCGAGGCGATGGCCGAGGCCCGCGAGGCCCAGGCGGCTCGCAAGGCAGAAGCGAAGGCCAACCCCGGCAAGTCGCAGAACGCCGCCGACGGTGAGATCGAGGACGCGGAGATCGCGGACGACGAGATCACCGACGGTGAGATCGCCGAGGGCGAGGCCGTCGAGGCCCCGGCCGAGGCTTCCGCCGAGGCGTGATCCCAGGGCGCACGCCCCGGGATGCCAACCGATACATATGACGTTCCACCGTGCCCGGTTTAACGACCGGGCACCGGAACGCCACTGACGAGGAGAGAACGGCGCTATGCCGAAGAACAAGTCGCACAGCGGTGCCAGCAAGCGCTTCAAGATCACCGGCTCCGGCAAGGTGCTCCGCGAGCGTGCCGGCAAGCGCCACCTGCTCGAGCACAAGTCGTCGCGCCTGACGCGCCGCCTCACCGGCAACGCCGAGATGGCCCCGGGCGACGCCAAGAAGATCAAGAAGCTTCTCGGCAAGTGACGTACGGGCGCCTGAGCATGCAGAGCGCCGTACGCCAGGACCGGGACCCAATCGATTTCGGGCCGTGTGACCACATCCACGGCCCCGCTACAAGGAGTTAACAAGTGGCACGCGTCAAGCGGGCAGTCAACGCCCACAAGAAGCGCCGGGCAATCCTCGAGGCGGCCTCCGGCTACCGCGGTCAGCGTTCGCGCCTGTACCGCAAGGCCAAGGAGCAGGTCACCCACTCGCTGGTCTACAACTACAACGACCGCAAGAAGCGCAAGGGCGACTTCCGTCAGCTGTGGATCCAGCGCATCAACGCTGCGGCCCGCCAGAACGGCATGACGTACAACCGCCTCATCCAGGGTCTGAAGGCCGCCAACATCGAGGTGGACCGCAAGATCCTCGCCGAGCTGGCCGTCAACGACGCCAACGCGTTCGCCGCGCTGGTCGAGGTCGCGCAGAAGGCCCTCCCCTCGGACGTGAACGCGCCGAAGGCTGCCTGACGCCGCTCCGGCTCCGAGCCGGACGTGACGTGAACCGGACCCGCAGGCCGTCAAGGCCTGCGGGTCCGTGTGCGTCCAGGTGCCTCCTCGGTACCCTCCCGTCCCCTCACTCCGCAACCCCGAAGGTGCCCCCATGCCCGTCGCCCCCGAGTTGATCTCTTCGCGTTCGCCTCGTGTCGCCGCCGCGCGACGGCTCGCCAGGCGGAACTTCCGGGGGAAGGACCGGCTGTTCCTCGCCGAGGGGCCGCAGGCCGTGCGCGAGGCGGTGGCGCACCGCGGCGGCGGGACGGACACCCTCGTCGAGCTCTTCGCGACCGTGGAAGCCGCCGAGCGGTACGCCGACATCGTGGGCGACGCCCGGGACGCCGGGGCCCGTGTTCACCTCGCCGCGGAGGAGGTGATCGCGGACATCTCCACGACCGTCACCCCGCAGGGCCTGGTCGGGATCTGCCGCTTCCTGGACACCCCCTTCGAGGAGATCCTCCGGGCGCGGCCCAAGCTCGTCGCCGTACTCGCGCATGTGCGGGACCCGGGCAACGCCGGGACCGTGCTGCGGTGCGCGGACGCGGCCGGCGCCGAGGCCGTCGTACTGACCGACGCCTCCGTGGACCTCTACAACCCCAAGGCCGTACGGGCCTCCGTCGGGTCGCTGTTCCATCTGCCCGTCGCCGTCGGTGTGCCCGTGGAGCGGGCCGTCGAGGGGCTGAAGGAGGCCGGGGTGCGCATTCTCGCCGCCGACGGGGCGGGGGAGGACGACCTCGACGACGAGCTGGACAACGGGACCATGGGCGGGCCCACCGCCTGGGTCTTCGGGAACGAGGCGTGGGGGCTCCCGGAGGAGACCCGCGTGCTGGCGGACGCCGTGGTGCGTGTGCCGATCCACGGAAAGGCCGAGAGTCTGAACCTCGCGACGGCCGCCGCCGTATGCCTCTACGCATCCGCCCGTGCACAGCGCGCCTCCGGAGGGTGCCGTTCCGTCACCGAGAGCTAGTAGGGTGACGACCTCCGGGGGCCCTCTGCGCCAGACGAGAGGTGGGGTACGGGGATGAGTGTCGGCACGAGCGGCGCGAAGAAGTCGCTGCGAGCACGGGACGTGCACAGCGCGTCCCGGCGCGACGATCCCGCCGAACTCGGAGCCGAGCCGGTCATCGACCCCGACGACCTGCCCGACGGGCTCGTCGTCGCCGACGAGCACGGCCGCGTGATCTGCTTCAACGCCGCCGCCGCCCGGATCACCGCCGTCCCCGCCGCCGACGCCCTCGGCCGACCGCTCGAGTGGGCCCTGCCTTTAGAAGACATCGAGGGGCGGCGCTGGTGGCAGCTGACGGACCCCTACGGCGGCCTCGCCATCCGCAACGGGCAGCCCGAGCGGAATCTGCTGCTGCCGGGCGGCCGTGAAGTGCTCGTCTCCGCGCGCTATGTCCGCACCCGCCCCACCGGCCCCGTCCGCCGCGTCGTCGTCTCCCTGCGCGACACCGAGGCCCGCCGCCGCACCGAGCGCAGCCACGCCGAGCTGATAGCCACCGTCGCCCACGAACTGCGCTCGCCGCTCACCTCCGTCAAGGGCTTCACCGCGACCCTCCTCGCGAAGTGGGAGCGGTTCACCGACGACCAGAAGAAGCTGATGCTGGAGACGGTGGACGCCGACGCCAACCGCGTCACCCGGCTCATCGCCGAACTGCTCGACATCTCCCGCATCGACTCCGGGCGCCTCGAAGTGCGCCGTCAGCCCGTCGACATCGGCGCCGCCGTCGGCCGCCACATCCAGGCCTACGTCGCCGCCGGCCAGCCCGCCGACCGGTTCCTGCTCCGCATCGAGCAGCCAGTGCCCGACCTGTGGGCCGACCCCGACAAGGTCGACCAGGTGCTCAGCAACCTGCTCGAAAATGCCGTGCGCCACGGCGAGGGAACCGTCACGATTGACGTCACGCCCTCGGCGTCCCCGCGCGAAGGCGAGGACGTCAGCACGTCGGTCACCGTGAGCGACGAGGGCAGCGGAATCCCGGAGGAGTCCATGAACCGCGTCTTCACCCGCTTCTGGCGGGGCAGCAAGCGCGGCGGCACGGGCCTCGGGCTCTACATCGTCAAGGGCATCGTCGAGGCCCACGGCGGAACCATCACGGTCGGCCGCGCCCCGGGCGGCGGCGCAGAGTTCCGATTTACGTTGCCCGTGGGCACCCCGGCGTATCTGCTGTAACGCCGACCGAGGCCCCACGGGCGCACGCACACCGGAGCCACCCCTTGGACTGCGCGTCCGAGGTGGGCTCCCACCCCGTTAGACTTGGCCTTTGGCACCTTTGCGTCCTCGTTTCAGGGACGAGGCGTCCCCAAAGTCGGGACGGGGACCATCCGCCAGCCAACCGGAAGCACGGGAAGAGATGTCGGCACCGAATAAGTCGTACGACCCTGTAGAGGTCGAGGCCTTGAAACCGGAAGAGATCGAGCGCATGCGGGACGAGGCGCTCGCCGCCTTCGCGGCCGCCGGCGACCTCGACGCGCTCCAGGAGGCGAAGGTCGCCCACACCGGCGGCACCTCGCCGCTGGCCCTCGCCAACCGCGAGATCGGAGCCCTGCCCCCGCACGCCAAGGCGGCCGCCGGCAAGCTCGTCGGCCAGGCCCGCGGCGCCGTGAACAAGGCGCTCACCGGCCGCCAGGTCGAGCTGGAGGCCGAGCGCGACGCCCGCGTGCTGGTCGAGGAGGCGGTGGACGTCACGCTGCCGTACGACCGCGTACCGGCCGGCGCCCGCCACCCGCTGACCACCATGATGGAGCGGGTCGCCGACGTCTTCGTGTCCATGGGATACGAGATCGCCGAGGGCCCCGAGGTCGAGGCGGAGTGGTTCAACTTCGACGCCCTCAACTTCACGCCCGACCACCCGGCCCGGCAGATGCAGGACACCTTCTTCGTCCAGGGCCCCAAGGCTGCATCTGATAGCGGCTCCGCCGCGGGCTCAGGCGACGAGTCCGGTGTCGTGCTGCGCACCCACACCTCTCCGGTGCAGGCCCGCGCCATGCTCGACCGCGAGCCGCCGGTCTACATCGTGTGCCCCGGCCGCGTGTACCGCACGGACGAGCTGGACGCCACGCACACCCCGGTCTTCCACCAGATCGAGCTGCTCGCCATCGACGAGGGCCTGACCATGGCGGACCTGAAGGGCACCCTGGACCACATGGTCCAGTCGCTCTTCGGCGCGGACATGAAGACCCGGCTGCGCCCGAACTACTTCCCCTTCACCGAGCCGTCCGCAGAGATGGACATGCTCTGCTACGTCTGCAAGGGCGAGTCCGTCGGCAACCCCGACCGCCCCTGCCGCACCTGCTCCTCCGAGGGCTGGATCGAGCTCGGCGGCTGCGGCATGGTCAACCCGCGCGTCCTCGTCGCCTGTGGCGTGGACCCGGAGAAGTACAGCGGATTCGCCTTCGGGTTCGGCATCGAGCGGATGCTGATGTTCCGCCACAACGTCGAAGACATGCGAGACATGGTCGAGGGTGACGTCCGGTTCACCCGGCCGTTCGGGATGGAGATCTGATGCGGGTCCCGCTTTCCTGGCTGCGGGAGTACGTCGATCTCCCCGCCACCGAGACCGGCCGCGATGTGCAGGCCAAGCTCGTTTCCGCCGGTCTTGAGGTCGAGCGGGTCGAGCAGCTCGGCGCCGACCTCAAGGGCCCCCTCGTCGTCGGCCAGGTGCTGACGATCGAGGAGCTGGAGGGCTTCAAGAAGCCGATCCGCTTCTGCACCGTCGACGTCGGCCAGGCCAACGGCACCGGTGAGCCCCAGGAGATCGTCTGCGGCGCCCGCAACTTCGCCGTCGGCGACAAGGTCGTCGTGGTGCTGCCCGGCGCCGTGCTGCCCGGCAACTTCGCGATCGCCGCGCGCAAGACGTACGGCAGGACGTCGCACGGCATGATCTGCTCCGGCGACGAGCTGGGCATGGGCGACGACGGCTCGCACGGCATCATCGTGCTGCCGCCGGAGTACGAGGTCGGCACCGACGCGATCGAGCTGCTCGAACTCGTCGACGAGGTCCTCGACATCGCGGTCACCCCCGACCGCGGCTACTGCCTCTCGCTGCGCGGCATCGCCCGCGAGGCCGCCATCGCCTACGGTCTGCCGCTGCGCGACCCGGCGCTGCTCGACGTACCGGCCCCGAACGCGTTCGGCTACCCCGTCCAGGTCTCCGAGCCGCTCGGCTGCGACCGCTTCACCGCGCGCACGGTGACGGGTCTCGACCCCGACACCCACTCGCCGCTCTGGCTCAAGCGCCGCCTGCAGAAGGCGGGCATGCGCCCGATCTCGCTCGCCGTCGACATCACCAACTACGTGATGCTGGAGCTCGGCCAGCCCCTGCACGCCTACGACCGCACCCGCGTCCAGGGGACGATCGGCGTGCGCCGGGCCGAGCAGGGCGAGCAGCTCACCACCCTCGACGGCGTCAAGCGCACGCTGGACGCCGAGGACCTGGTGATCACCGACGACCGCGGCTCCATCGGCCTCGCGGGCGTCATGGGCGGCGCCAACACCGAGATCGACGACACCGAGGGCACCACCACCGAGGTCGTCGTCGAGGCCGCGCACTTCGACGCGATCTCCATCGCGCGCACGGCCCGCCGCCACAAGCTGGCCTCCGAGGCGTCCAAGCGCTTCGAGCGCGGCGTCGACCCGCTCGCCGCGGCGGCCGCCGCCCAGCGCACGGTCGACCTGCTCGTGCTCCTCGCGGGTGGCACCGCCGACGCCGGCGTCACCGAGGTCATCGCGCCCTCCGCGCCGCGCACCATCGCCATCCCGGCCAACCACCCGGACCGCGTCGCGGGCGTCGACTACGGCCGCGAGACCGTCGTACGCCGTCTCCAGCAGGTCGGCTGCGACGTCTACGGACAGGACGAGCTGATCGTCACCGTGCCGTCCTGGCGGCCCGACCTGACGGACCCGAACGACCTGGCCGAAGAGGTCATCCGCCTGGAGGGCTACGAGAACCTGCCCTCCACGCTGCCCAAGCCCCCCGCGGGCCTGGGCCTGACCGACCGGCAGCGGCTGCACCGCCGGGTCGGCCGCGTGCTGGCCGGCGCCGGATACGTCGAGGCGCTGAACTACCCGTTCATCGGCGAGCACGTCTTCGACCAGCTCGGCCTGGCCGCCGACGACCCGAAGCGCAAGGTCGTCAAGCTGGTCAACCCGCTCTCCGACGAGGAGCCCGCGCTCCGTACGACGCTGCTGCCGGGCCTGCTGCACGCCCTGCGCCGCAACGACGGACGCGGCAGCCACGACCTGGCGCTCTTCGAGACCGGGCTCGTCTTCCACCCGCGGGGCGAGCTGCGCGTCGCCGGGCGGCTGCCCGTCGACCGCCGCCCGACCGACGAGGAGATCGCGTCCCTCACGGCCGCGCTCCCCGTCCAGCCCCGGCACGCCGCCGTCGTCCTCGCGGGCGCCCGCGAGCAGGCCGGCTGGTGGGGCAAGGGCCGCCCGGCCGACTGGGCCGACGCGATCGAGGCCGCGCGCTCGCTGGCCCGCGAGGCGGGGACCGAACTCCTCGTCCGCACCGGCCAGTACGGGCCGTGGCACCCGGGCCGCTGCGCCGAGCTCGCCGTCGTCATCGACGGCAGGGAGCAGGTCGTCGGGCACGCCGGAGAGCTGCACCCCGGTGTCCTGAAGACCCTGGGGCTGCCCGCCCGCACCTGCGCGATGGAGCTGGACCTCGACGCGCTGGAGCAGGCGAGCGCCGGTGTCCCCAAGGGCCCGAAGATCTCGACGTTCCCGGTCGCCACGCAGGACGTCGCGCTGGTCGTCGACCGCTTCGTCCCCCACACGGACGTCGAGGCCGCGCTCCGCGAAGGCGCGGGTGAACTCCTGGAGTCCATCCGGCTGTTCGACGTGTACGAGAACAGCGAGCAGCTCGGCGAGGGCAGCAAGTCCCTGGCCTACGCGCTGCGCTTCCGTGCCGCCGACCGCACCCTGACCGTCGACGAGGCCTCCGCGGCCCGCGACGCGGCCGTCGCCCTGGCGGCCGACCGCACAGGGGCGGTGCTGCGCGGCGCGTGAGCACCGCATGAGCGCTGAGAGGCGCTGAGAGGCACTGAGGGGCACGTCCGGACCGCCGGACGTGCCCCTCACTCGTTCGGGTGACAAGTCCGGGTGATCTGGTCCGAACGGGGCATGCGGTCGACAGAATCGGACCGGCCTCGCGGAGGCCGTCCGTGCTGTCGGGGCCTATTGGGGGGCCAATCGGCATGATCCGTATCAAGGCTGGGGCTCCCTGCAGGGCTACGCCCCGGACGCATGCGCGGGTGCTGTCCCGCGTGGGCCGGACGGCACGGGGCCGGGCGGACGGTCTGCGGACCGGGCTCGCCCGGGCGGTCCGCAGAGGCAGGACCGAATCCGGGGCGGGGCGCATCCGGGAGAGCGGACCGCGCATGGATCCCGAGCGGACCGTCCGACGGGGCGGCAGGCCGTCCCTGCGCCGGCTGCTGAGCATGGCGCTGCCCACCGTCTGGGGCGCCATCGCGATCACGTACAAGATGGTCTGCCCGCTCGCCCAGCAGAACGGGCTCGGCGCCCGGATCGTCACCAGTGCCGTCTTCTTCGTCGTCGGCAGCGGGCTGATACTCCACGTCAGACGGACGCTGCTGCGGGAGCTGCAACAGATCCGCGAGGTCGCGGGCGCCGCGCAGAACGTGCTGCTGCGACCGCTGCCGCCGCGCATCGACGGGCTGAGCATCGCCGCCGTACAGCACTCGGCGGACCTCGGCGCGATCGTCGGCGGCGACCTGTACGAGGTGATCGCCACCGAGCACGGCGTACGCGTCGTCATGGGCGATGTGCGCGGACACGGGCTCGCCGCCATCGGCACCGTCGCCGCCGTCCTCGGCAGCTTTCGCGAGGCCGTCCACGACGAGCCCGAACTCGGCTGCGTGCTGCGCAAACTGGAGCGCGCACTGGCCCGGCACCTGCGCGAGCGGGCCCGTGCCGAGCATCCCTCCTCGGCCGGACTGGATCCGGAGAGCCCGGTCGCCGAGGAGTTCGTCACGCTGCTCCTGCTGGAGATCCGCTGCGACGGCGAGATGCATGTCCTCAACTGCGGGCATCCCTGGCCGTATCTGCTGCGCAGCCACCGCGAACCGGCGGGCGTCCGCGGCCACGTCGAGCGGCTGTCGTCGGACGAACCGCTGCCCCCGCTGGGGCCGTTCCCGCTCCCGGCCGAGCTGCCCGTCGAGCGCTGTGGCCAACTGCTGCCCGGTGAGGCGTTGTTCCTGCACACCGACGGGGTCGAGGACGCACGCGACAGCCGCGGCAGGTTCTTCCCGCTGCCCGCCGCGCTCACCGAAGCCGTCCGTGTCCAGCCCGTCTCACCCCAGTCCGTGCTCCGTACCGTCTTCGCCGGACTCCTGCGCCACACCGGTGGCATGCCCGCCGACGACGTGGCACTTCTGGTGCTCCGCAACGACCGCCGCCGGGTGCCCGTGCAGCACGGCGCCGCCGTCGCCCAGCGCGTCACCTGAACCGGCGTGACGTCATGGCCGACGGCGAGCGCCGTCCGCCCGCCGCGGAGTGTCGGGCAGGCAGCTGGGCGGACGGCGCGGAAGCGGGCCGCCGCACTGTACGAGGGGGAGCCGGCGGCCCGGCCGGCCTCTTGCGAGGCATTTCAGTCAACCGGCCAGAAACGCTCTGCAACAGCGCGCGTACAGCCCGTTCACGAGCACTCCCTTCACACCCCGTGTGAAGGAGAACGCACTAGTCTGACGGCACCGAGCCACCCGGGGGGCCTCCATGCAGCCCAACACTCTGCTCGACGCGATTCTCGACGAGGCGGGCATCTCGCACGCGGGACTCGCCGCCCACGTCAACCAGGCGGGCCGGGCCAGAGGCCTGGCCCTTCGCTACGAACACACGGCCGTGGCGCGGTGGTTGAAGGGCCAGCGCCCGCGCGGCCAGGTGCCCGACCTGATCTGTGAAGTGCTCGCCGTCCGGCTGCACCGGCCCGTCACCCTCGACGACATCGGCCTCGGCGTGCCCGGCGAACCGTCCGCCCCGCACGGCACCACGCTCTCCGGCTTCGTCGAGCGCGCCACCGCCCTGTGGCGCTCCGACGAGCAGCAGCGCCCGCACATCCTCGGCGCCCCCGCCGTCACCGGGACACCCGCCGTGATGCCCGTGTGGGAGTGGGAGAACCCGCCCGAGGACGTGGACGTCTCGCGCGGCGGCCGGCACCGCGTCAGCATGGCCGACATCGAGATGCTGCGCGCGGCCCGCGCCCACTACGAGCAGATGTACCGCAAGGCGGGCGGCGTGGCCACGCGCACCCGGATCGTCGGCTTCCTCAACTCCGAGACGGCGCCCCTGCTGCGCGGCAGCTACACCGACGCCACCGGCCGCCAGCTCCACCGGGCGACCGGCGGCCTGGTGGCCGTAGCGGGCATCTGCGCCTACGACTCCGATGCGCACGGACTGGCCCAGCGCTACTTCCACCAGGCACTGCGCCTGGCGAAGGCCAGCGGGGACCGAGGACTCGGCGCCTACGTGATAGCGCTGCTGGTCAACCAGTCGCTGTTCATGCGCGAGCACCGGCAGGCCGTCGCCTTCGCGGAGGCCGCGCTGCGCGCCGCCGGGCGGCACATCACTCCGGCGCTCGCCTCGGACCTCTACGCGATGCAGGCCAAGGCGTACGCACACCTCGGCGACGGCAGCAGCGCGCTGTCCTGCATCCGGCGTGCCGAGCAGGCCGCCGAGCGCATCCGGCGCGGGTACGAGCCGGACGAGACCGGCTATGTCCAACCCGGCCTGGTCAACGTCCAGGTGGCGGAGGCGCTGCTCAGCCTCGGCGACCTGGTGGCCGCGAGCGAGCATGCGGTGGCCGCCGTGGGAAACCCGGCACATGACCGGGGGCGGGTGCACCGGCTCGCCATGCTCAGCCAGATCGAACTGCGCCAGGGCAACGCCGACAAGGCGGTGGCCACGGCGGTCCAAATGGCCGAACAGGCGCGGGGGATGGAGTCCCAGCGGCTGCGCGACAGACTGCGCGCGGTACGCGAACACCTGGTGCGCAGCGGCTGTGCGGGCACGGCCGAGGCCGCCGAACTCATCGACGGGGCACTGCGCGTACCGCTGTAGCAAGGCCTGCCGGCGAACTGCGGAAACGATCCGCGGGCCGCCCGGAGGAGATCGCCCCACCCTGTGCCGGGGGAGACCGCGCCCACGCCCGCGCGGACACTGCGCCTACCGCTGCGCTGCGAGCCGCCTGCTGTGTGCCTGCTGTCAGGACGCTCCTGCTGCGATATTGCCATCTACTCGGCGGAAGGTGGCAGAACCGTGCAGTGGACGAAACAGAACGAACAAACTGTGTATGCAAACCGCTGGTTCAGCGTCAATCTCGCAGATGTCGAGCTGCCGGACGGTCGGCACCTCGATCACTTCCTCATACGGCTGCGGCCCGTCGCCGTGGCCACAGTGGTGAATGAGGCCAACGAGGTGCTCCTGCTGTGGCGGCACCGCTTCATCACCGACAGCTGGGGGTGGGAACTCGCGGCGGGCGTCGTCGAGGACGGCGAGGACATCGCCGTGGCGGCGGCCCGCGAACTGGAGGAGGAGACCGGCTGGCGACCGGGACCTCTGCGTCATCTGATGAGCGTCGAGCCCTCCAACGGGCTCACCGACGCCCGGCACCACATCTTCTGGGCCGATGAAGGCGCCTACGTGGGGCACCCCGTGGACGACTTCGAATCGGACCGTCGGGAATGGGTCCCCCTCAAACTCGTCCCCGACATGGTCGCCCGCGGCGAGGTCCCGGCCGCCAACATGGCGGCCGCACTGCTCCTCCTGCACCATCTCAGGCTCGGGCAGGACGCGTTGCCCTGATCCATCCCCCACCTGCGTCCCGGAGCCTAATGGCCCAGAGCCTGCCAGACCGCCACGGCCAGCGCGCCCACGGCCGCGACGACCGCGAGGGTGGGCAGAGGCCATCGGGTGTTTTCCAGGGCGACGATCCGTGAGCTCAGTTCGTCCAGATCCTTGGCGGTCTGGTCGTCGCGCTGAGTGAGCAGAGCCAGCCCCCCCTCGATGCGGGTGAACCCCACTTCGAGGGACCGGCGTAACTCTGCGAGTTCTCCTGGGACCACGGGATGCTCGGGGTTGGTGGTCACGGGTCCGCTCCTTTCCGTAGTCGTCACATCCCCTGCATGCGCACGCAAAGTCAACTCGCCTGGTGGACACGTGGGGAGCGTGTGCGACGGGCATATGCGAGCCCGGGCCGCACACGGTGTGTGAATGGCGCGGGCCCGGCACCGAAAAGAGTGCCGGGCCCGCGCATGCCCAAGGTCTACGGACCGTAGTCAGGTTCGCCGGTGATGCAGCGTCATCAGGCGTACGAGTAGAAGCCCGAACCGGACTTCCGGCCCAGCCGGCCCGCGTCGACCATGCGCTGGAGCAGCGGGGGAGCGGCGTACAGCGGCTCCTTGTACTCCTCGTACATGCTGTACGCGACCGAGGCCACCGTGTCCAGGCCGATCAGGTCGGACAGCTTGAGCGGGCCCATCGGGTGGGCGCAGCCCATCTCCATACCGTTGTCAATGTCCTCGCGGCTCGCGATGCCCGACTCGAACATCCGGATGGCGGAGAGCAGATACGGGATCAGCAGCGCGTTGACCACGAAGCCCGAGCGGTCCTGGGCGCGGATCGCGTGCTTGCCGAGGACCTTCTCGGCGAACAGCTGGGCGCGGCTGAGCGTGCCCTCGGAGGTGGTCAGCGCCGGGATCAGCTCGACGAGCTGCTGCACCGGGGCCGGGTTGAAGAAGTGGATGCCGACGACCTGGTCGGGACGCGAGGTCGCGACGGCGAGCTTCACCAGCGGGATCGAGGAGGTGTTGGAGGCGAGGATCGCGTCCTGCCGGGTCACCACCTGGTCGAGCACCTGGAAGATCTCGGTCTTCACCTGCTCGTTCTCGACGACGGCCTCGATCACCAGGTCGCGGTCGGCGAACTCGCCGAGGTCGGTGGTGAAGCTGAGCCGGCTCTGGGTGGCCGCGAGCTCGTCCTCGGAGATCTTGCCGCGCTCCGCCGCCTTGGAGAGGGAGGTGAACAGCCGGGTACGGCCGAACTCCAGGGCCTCGCCGGTGGTCTCGGCGACCTTGACGTCGAGACCGGCACGGGCGCACACCTCGGCGATGCCCGCTCCCATCTGGCCGCAGCCCACCACTCCGACGCGTGCAATGTCTCCCGCCGGGATGTTGGTCACATCGTCCCCTTCGCTGATTTAGAGCCTGCGTCTGAGGCAGGTCCTCTGGTTCGGCGCCTGCTCCGATCGTGCACGTTACTCCCAAGTATCGATGATCGATCGTCCGGGTAGGGGCATCCTTGGGCGCGGAACGATCCGTGACGGAACGGATCCGCAGCGTATGGGGGTGTGCAGATGGGGCGAGTCTCACGTCGGGCATTCGCGGCGGCCGCGGCGGCAGCGCTGTCGGGGCTCACGATGGCGGGGGACGCGGCGGCGGCACCCGGGGTGCGCGGCGCCCCCGGACCGGAGCCCGAGCGGGCGGCGCGTGAGCTGCGCGGCATGTGGCTCGCGACCGTCTCCAACCGCGACTGGCCCTCACGGCCGGGCCTGACCGCGGCGCAGCAGCGCGCCGAACTCCTCGCCCACCTCGACACGGCGGTACGCCGCCGCCTGAACGCCGTGATCCTCCAGGTGCGCCCCACCGCCGACGCGCTGTGGCCCTCGCCGTTCGAGCCGTGGTCCCAGTACCTCACCGGAGTCCAGGGCAAGGCCCCCGGCTGGGACCCGCTCGGCACCGCGGTCACCGAGGCGCACGCCCGCGGCCTCGAACTGCACGCCTGGTTCAACCCGTTCCGCATCGCCAACCACACCGACCCGACCCGCCTCGTGGCGTCCCACCCCGCCCGCAGGCACCCCGACTGGGTGGTGGCGTACGGCGGGAAGCTCTACTACAACCCCGGGCTGCCCGCGGTGCGCGCCTTCGTCCAGGACGCGATGCTCGACGCGGTCCGCAGGTACCGGCTCGACGCCGTGCACTGGGACGACTACTTCTACCCGTATCCGGTCGCGGGCCAGGTCTTCGACGACGACGCCACGTACGCGGCGCACGGCGCGGGCTTCCCCGACAAGGCGGCGTGGCGGCGCCACAACATCGACCGGCTGGTGCTGGAGACGGCGGCCCGCATCAAACAGCTCCGGCCCACCACGCGCTTCGGGATCAGCCCCTTCGGGGTGTGGCGCAACGCGGCGACCGACGCGCGCGGCTCGGACACCCGGGCGGGTGTGCAGACGTACGACGATCTCCACGCGGACACCAGGAAGTGGGTCCGGGAGCACTGGATCGACTACATCTGCCCGCAGGTGTACTGGAACCTCGGCTCCGCCGCGGCCGACTACGCGAAGTTGGTGCCGTGGTGGGCGAAGGTCGCGCAGGGCACCGGTGTACGGCTGTACATCGGTGAGGCTTTGTACAAGGCCGGTGATCCGGCGCAGCCCGCGGCCTGGCAGGACCCGGCCGAGCTGTCCCGGCATCTCACCCTCGCCGCACGGTATTCGCAGGTGCGCGGGCACGTGTTCTTCTCGGCGAAGGAGGTGGGGGCGGACCGGATCGGCGCGATGGCACGGGTGGTCGCCGATCACTACCGGCAGCCGGCGCGGCCCCCGCGCTGATCTTCCGCCCGTACCGGGTGGCGGGCTACTGCCCGCCGCCTTCGGGATGCCGGATCTCCGAGTCCGGGCCCGGCGAGCACACTGCCTCGTGCCCGTCCTGGAAGCGGACGCGGTACGGGGGCGTACCTTCCGCACCCATCACTTCCACGATCTCTGCGACCTTGTCGTGCTGCCCGACGATCCTGCCGTGCTGCACCAGCTTGTCGCCCACAGTCGCTCGCATCTGAAGGGCCTCCTCGTCGCGCGTGGAGTAGTGGTCCCTGGTCGAGTAGTGGTCCTTGGTCGCAAGTCTACGGCCGGTGGCGCCTGTTGACCCGGCCCGTGCGGGGCCGGTCAGCCCCGGGCCCGTTGGGTGGCCGCGATGCAGACCAGGACCGCGGCGGCCGTCAGAGGTGCGGCCGGTGTGAGGTGCTCGCCGAGGAGCAGCACCGACCACACCAGTGTGAGCAGCGGCTGCGCCAACTGCAACTGGCTGGCCTTGGGAATGCCGATCGCGGCCATGCCCCGGTACCAGACGACCAGGCCGAGGAACTGCGACCCCGCGGCCACCCACAGCAGCCCGGTCACGCTGTGCGCCGTCAGGTGCACGGGCTCGTGGGACAGTGCGACCAGTGCGCCCGGCACCGCGAGCGGGAGGCAGAGCACCAGCGCCCAGCCGATGACCTGCCAGCCCGGCATGATCCGGGCCAGCCGCCCGCCCTCCGTGTAGCCCGCCGCGCAGATCAGCAGCGCCCCGAAGAGAAAGGCGTCCGCGCCGGTCAGGGCGCCGCCGCTCTGCTGCACGGTGAACGCGATCACCGCGGCGGCGCCCGCTACGGCGGCGATCCAGAACGTGCGCGAGGGCCGCGCCCCGGTGCGCAGCGCCGAGAGCAGCGCGGTGGTGAGCGGCAGCAGTCCGACGACCACGGCCGCGTGGGCCGTGGTGGACGTCTGCAGGGCCAGCGTCGTCAGCAGCGGGAAGCCCACGACGACACCCGCGGCGACGACGGCGAGCCCCGCCCAGTGCGCCCGGTCCGGCACCGGCACGCGCAGGGCGAGCAGGCAGCCGCCCGCGATGAGGGCCGCGAGCACGCTGCGCACGGCCACCAGGGACCAGGGGCCGAAGCCCTCCAGGCCCCAGGCGGTGGCGGGAAAGGTGAGGGAGAAGGCGGTCACGCCGAGGGCGGCCTGAATCGTCCCGGCCCGGCGGGCGGACCCGGCGGGCTCCGCGGCCGTGGTCGCCCGGCGGGACGTGCTGACCGCTATCGAGGTCGTGGCAGTAGCGCTATCGTGTGCTCTCATGCAAGAGCGTAGCAGTGTGGGCGATCTGGCGAATCAGTTGAGGCGAGAGCTCGACCGCTACTCTCCGGGTGGAAAGCTGCCGTCGAGCCGGGCGCTCGTCGAGCGGTTCCGGGTGAGCCCGGTGACCGTGTCGCGGGCCCTGGCGCAGCTGGCCGCCGAGGGACTGGTGGTCACCCGGCCCGGAGCGGGCGCCTTCCGCGCCGGCCCGCGCGCCGCGGCTCCGCCGGTGGGGGACACCTCCTGGCAGGAGGTCACGCTGAGCGCGGACGCCGCGGCCGAACTCGTCCCGCGCACGGTGGACGCCTCCGGGGTGCTCGCCACGCTCGCCGCGCCGCCGCCCGGTGTCGTCGAGTTCAACGGCGGCTATCTGCACCCCTCGTTGCAGCCCGAGCGGGCGATGGGCGCGGCCCTGTCCCGGGCGGGGCGCCGTCCGGGGGCCTGGAGCCGGCCGCCCGTGGAGGGGATCACGGAGCTGCGCGAGTGGTTCGCGCGGGGGATCGGCGGCGCGATCACCGCCGCCGAGGTGCTCATCACGGCGGGCGGCCAGTCCGCGCTGACCACGGCGCTGCGCGCGCTCGCTCCGCCGGGCGCCCCGGTCCTCGTCGAATCCCCCACGTATCCGGGCATGCTGGCGATCGCCCGCGCGGCGGGTCTTCGGCCGGTCCCCGTACCGATGGATGCGGACGGCGTGAAGCCGCAGCTCCTCGCCGACGCCTTCCGGGCGAGCGGCGCCCGCGTCTTCGTCTGCCAGCCGCTGTTCCAGAATCCGACCGGCGCTGTGCTCGCTCCGGATCGCCGGGGCGAGGTGCTGCGGATCGCCCGCGCGGCCGGTGCGTTCGTCGTCGAGGACGATTTCCTACGACGTCTCGTGCACGAGGACGCCGGCCCGCTGCCGCGTCCGCTGGCCGCAGAGGATCCCGACGGGGTCGTCGTGCACGTCAACTCCCTTACCAAGGCGACCTCTCCGAGCTTCCGGGTGGGCGCGCTGGCTGCCCGCGGCCCGGTCCTGGAGCGGCTGCGCGCCATCCAGGTCGTCGACTCGTTCTTCGTGCCGCGCCCGCTCCAGGAGGCCGCGCTCGAACTCGTCGGCTCGCCCGCCTGGCCCCGCCATCTCCGGTCCGTTTCGGCCGAGTTGAAGACCCGCCGCGACACGATGACCGCCGCCCTGCGGCTACGGCTCCCCGAACTCGCCCTGCCGCACATCCCGTTCGGCGGCTACCAGCTGTGGCTGCGGCTGCCGGACGGCACGGACGAGTCCGCCCTCGTCGGGGGCGCCCTGCGCGCGGGCGTGTCCATCACCCCCGGCCGCCCGTACTTCAGCGCCGAGGCCCCCGCCGGGCATGTGCGGCTGAGTTTCGCGGCGGTCGGGGGGACGGAGGAGATCGGGGAGGGGGTACGGCGGTTGAGGGCGGCGTGCGACGAGGTGCTCGGGCCCGGGTGAGCCCCTGAATACCCTGCGTAACCCATCTTGACCTGCGGAGTCTCGCCCTCCACTATCTGCGCATGCATCTTCGGGTCACGTTCGTAGCCGCCGCGCGCAGCTCCTCGCTGCTTGCCGAGCGCTTCGAGGACGACCGGCCGTTGGACCAGGCCGGGTGGGACGAGGTGCAGCGCGCTGCCCACGAGCTGGTGCCCCTGGCGGCGGCCGAGCTGCGCTACTGTTCGCCGACGCCCCGCAGCCGCGCCACCGGCGACGCCCTCGGCTATGCGCCGCTGGTCCAGCTCGCCCTGCGCGACTGCGACATGGGGCGCTGGCGGGGCCTCACGCTGGGCGAGGCGATGGCGCGCGAGCCGGCGGCCGTGGACGCCTGGCTGGGCGACCCGCGCTCGACGCCGCACGGCGGCGAATCCCTGCTGTCCTTCATCCAGCGCGTCGGCAACTGGCTCGACACCCGTCCCGCGGACGACGGCAGCCGGATCGTGGCCGTAGCCGAGCCCTCGGTGGTGCGGGCCGCGCTCGTCTACGCGCTGAAGGCCCCGCCGTCGACGTACTGGAACATCGACGTGCGCCCCCTGTCGACGGTCACCCTCGCGGGCCACGGCGGGCGCTGGAACTTCCGGCTGGAGTCCGGGCTTCAGCGGGTCTGAGGGTCCGGCGCGGGGCTCAGGCGCGTGTAGTCGGTCGTCAGGACCAGGTCCTTGGCGGGGCCGCCCACGCGCCACACCGTGCGCCAGCGGTCCTCGTCGTACACGGTGAACTCGCCCCGGTAGAGGTCCGCCGAGCAGGGGTGGTCGGCGACGTACCGCCCGTCGGTCAGGTCGAGGTCGTGGAACGGGCGGCCGTCGGCGAAGAGGACGGCCGCCGTGCCGGGGCGCTCGCCGGGCAGGAAGCGCAGCGTCCGCTCGGCGGGCCGGGAGACGCTCTGCCAGACGAAGGTGCCGGACTCCTGGTGGAGGAGGCCCGGGCCGCCGTCACTGCCTTCGCCCAGCGGCCGGAAGAGCGTTTCGCCGGTGAACTCCCCCTCCGCGCCGCTCGCGAGGTCCCGCACCGAGCGTCGTACGCGCCAACTCCCTTTCAGGTACGCCAGTACGTCGATTACCGGCCAGACCTTGGTCACCGACACGCCCTCCGTCCCACCCGATGCTGCGCGACCCATTGACGCACTCCTGCCCCCTCCCTATCTTGCCGTTCGAAGTGTTGATCAACGTCCGACATTTCGAACAACTTCACACCACAGAGCCGCGGAGTACCCATGCCACGCACCCGCTCCCGCTGGAGACTCGGCCTCACCGCCACCACGCTTCTGGTGGCCTCGGCCGTCCTTCCCGTGCCCTCGAACGCCGCTGCCGCGGACGTCACCGACTACGCGATCAACGTCGACCCGAAGGGCTCGGGCGCGAAGATCGACGACACCATGTACGGGGTGTTCTTCGAGGACATCAACCGCGCCGCGGACGGCGGGCTGTACGCGGAACTGGTCCAGAACCGGTCCTTCGAGTACAGCACCGCCGACAACAACTCCTATACGCCGCTGACTTCCTGGGCCACCTCCGGCACGGCGAAGGCGGTGAGTGACGACGGGCGCCTGGGTGCCCGCAACCGCACGTATCTCGCCCTGGACGGCGGTTCGTCCGTCACCAACTCCGGTTACAACACCGGCATCAGGGTCGAGAGCGGCAAGGCCTACGACTTCTCGGTGTGGGCCCGCGCCGACGCCGCCGCACCCCTCACCGTGACGCTGCACGACGCGGACGGCGCGCTCGCCGAGGCCCGCAAGGTGACCGCGCGCGGCGGCTGGGCCAAGTACACGGCGAAGTTCACCGCGACGCGCGGCAGCACCACCGGCCGCCTCACCGTTGCCGCGGGCGGTCCCGTCGCCGTCGACATGGTCTCGCTCTTCCCGCGTGACACCTACAAGGGGCGCGCGAACGGCCTGCGCAAGGACCTCGCCCAGAAGATCGCCGCCCTCCATCCGGGCTTCGTGCGCTTCCCCGGCGGCTGCCTGGTCAACACCGGCAGCATGCAGGGCTACGACGAGGCCTCCGGCTACCAGCGCAAGCGCTCGTACCAGTGGAAGGACACCATCGGCCCGGTCGAGCAGCGCGCCACCAACTCCAACTTCTGGGGCTACAACCAGAGTTACGGGCTCGGCTACTACGAGTACTTCCAGTACTCCGAGGACATCGGCGCGATGCCGCTGCCCGTCGTCCCGGCCCTCGTCACCGGCTGCGGCCAGAACAAGGCCACCGACGACGACGCCCTGCTCAAGCGGCACATCCAGGACACCCTCGACCTCATCGAGTTCGCCAACGGCCCGGCGACGAGCACCTGGGGCAAGAAGCGCGCGCAGATGGGCCACCCCAAGCCCTTCCACCTCACCCACATCGAGGTCGGTAACGAGGAGAACCTGCCCAACGAGTTCTTCGCGCGCTTCACGCAGTTCCGCGCCGCCATCGCGGCCAAGTACCCGGACATCAAGGTGATCTCGAACGCCGGACCCGACGACTCGGGCACCACCTTCGACACCGCGTGGAAGCTGAACAAGGACGCCGACGTCGACATGGTCGACGAGCACTACTACAACAGCCCGCAGTGGTTCCTGCAGAACAACGACCGCTACGACTCCTACGACAGGAACGGCCCCAAGGTCTTCCTCGGCGAGTACGCCTCGGGCGGCAACACCTTCAAGAACGCCCTCTCCGAAGCCGCGTACATGACCGGCCTGGAGCGCAACGCGGACGTCGTGAAGCTCGCCTCGTACGCCCCGCTGCTCGCCAACGAGGACTACGTGCAGTGGCGTCCCGACATGATCTGGTTCAACAACCACGCGTCATGGAACTCCGCGGACTACGAGGTCCAGAAACTCTTCATGACCAACGTCGGTGACCGCGTGGTGCCCAGCACCGCCACCGGCACGCCCTCCCTCACCGCACCCATCTCCGGCGCCGTGGGCCTGTCGACGTGGGCGACCACGGCGGCGTACGACGACGTCAAGGTGACCGGCGAGGACGGCAGCGCGCTGTTCGGCGACGACTTCAGCGGCGACGCATCGAAGTGGACCCATTCGGGCGGCGGGAGCTGGAGCGTCCAGGACGGCCAGTACGTGCAGACCGACGTGGCCGCCGAGAACACCATGGTCTCGGCGGGCGACCCGGCCTGGCACGACTACGACCTGCATGTGAAGGCCACCAAGAAGTCCGGCAAGGAGGGCTTCCTCGTCGCCTTCGGCGTCAAGGACACCGGCAACTACTACTGGTGGAACCTGGGCGGCTGGAACAACACCCAGTCCGCCGTCGAACAGGCCGTGGACGGCGGCAAGTCGACGCTGATCGCCAAGCCCGGTTCCGTCGAGACGGGCCGCGCCTACGACGTCGACGTCAAGGTACGGGGCCGGCAGGTCACCCTCTATCTCGACGGCCAGGAGTGGGGCAGCTTCACCGACGACAAGCCCGCCGAGCCGTTCCGCCAGGTCGTCACCAAGGATGCGAAGACCGGCGACCTGATCGTCAAGGTCGTCAACGCCCAGGCCGCCGAGGCCCGTACGGCCATCGACCTCGGCGGGGCGAAGACCGCGTCGAAGGCCCAGGTGACCACGCTCGCCGCGGCGCCCGACGCGGTGAACAGCGAGACGGCCACCACGGTCGCCCCGGTCAGGTCGACCTTCACGGGAGTCGCCCGCAAGTTCACGTACACCTTCCCGGCGAACTCCGTCACCTTCCTGCGGATCAAGCAGAAGTAGCGGGGTCCTGAGCGGGCTGCTGTCCGAGCGGCAGCAGCCCGCGCTCGGCGAAGACCTTCTTCGCCACGGCTGTGGCGTTCAGCGCCCGGGGGAAGCCGCAGTAGCCGGCCGACTGCAACAGCGCCTCGGTGATCTCCTCGGGGGTCAGGCCCACGTTCAGGGCCGTGTTGATGTGCACCTCCAGCTGGGACTCGCAGCCGCCGAGTGCGGTGAGCATGCCCAGCGTGACCAACTGCCGGTCGCGGGGCACGAGTTGTGGACGGGAGTAGATCTCCCCGAACCCCCAGGCCATCACCTGGTGGCCCAGCTCCGGGCTGACGTCGGCCAGCGAGTCGAGGACCCGCTGCCCGACCTCGCTGTTGACGCCGCGCAGCACCTCCAGGCCGTGCGCGAATCGCTCCTCGCGGGTGGTGCTCTCGCTCATGACGGATCATCCGTTCCCGGCTGCCCTGGGAGCAGCCGTTTCGTGTGGGGCGAGCTCTGTCGGTCAAGAACAGAACCGTAGATCCTGGAGTGTGCTCCAAGCACGGGACAGAGCGGGGGAGGGGGAGACGGGATGGCGGACGCACGCGTCGAACCAGTGGCGCCGACCGCGCGGCCGGAGCGGCGGCCCGAACTGGACGCCCTGCGCCTGCTGGTGGTGCTCGGGCTGGTGTTCTTCCACTCGGCGCTGGTCTTCGACACCGAGGACGACTTCTACGTCAAGAACGCCGAGACCTCGGACGTGCCCACGATCGTCGGCGGTCTCGGCGTGGTCTGGGCGATGCCCATGCTGTTCCTCGTCGCGGGGTTCGGCGCATGGCACTCGCTGCGCAGGCGCGGCCCCGCCGGGTTCGTCGTCGAGCGGCTGAGGCGGCTCGGCGTACCGCTGCTCTTCGCGCTGGTCACGCTGCTCCCGGTGCCGCAGTGGCTGCGACGGCGGGCCGCCGACCCCGGCTACCACGAGTCGTACTGGCGGTACTGGCCGCGGTTCTTCGACGTGCACCTGGAGCCCGCCAAGTTCCCCTTCGTCGTGCAGGGCGACGATTTCGAGACCGGGCACCTGTGGTTCGTGCTGCTCCTGCTCGTGTTCTCGCTCGCGGTGGCCCTGCTGGTCCTGCGGCTGCCGCGCGGCCTCGCCCGACGCACCCTCGACCGCCTGGCCGTGGCGGCTCAGCGGCGCGGCGCGATCCTGCTGCCCACCGTCCCGGTCGCGCTGATCAGCGCGCTGGTGGGCCTGGAGAAGAACTACGCGGCTTGGCACCGCTGGGCGTACCTGCTGTTCTTCCTGTACGGCTTCGTGGTCGCCGCCGACGAGCGGTTCAGGACGGCGATGCGCCGCGAAGCGGGCTGGGCCGCCGGTCTCGGCCTGGTCCTGTACCTGGCCGCGCTGCCCGGGTTCCTGGCCGCGGACGACCCCTTCACGGACCGGACCGCGCTCGCGATCGGCGCCCGGGCCCTGTACGGCGCGGCGGGCTGGTGCTGGCTGGTCGGCATCCTGGGACTGCTCGACCGCCGCGGCCGACGCCGTGCTCCGGCGGGCCCGTCCGAGCTGCCCGCGGACGAGGAGCCGGACCGCCGGAGCCGACGGGTGTACGGCTACCTGGCCGCCGCCGTGCTGCCGCTGTACGTCCTGCACCAGCCGATCGTCGTCGCCGTCGCCTACGGCGTGGTGGGCTGGCACGCGCCGGTCGCCGTCAAGTACGTCGTCATCGTGGCGGCCTCGCTCGCGCTCACCGTGGCGGCGTACGACCTGCTGGTGCGGCGCACGCGGGTGACACGGTTCCTGTTCGGGATGCGCCCGTAGGCGTGCGCGGGGACAGCATCGCCGGATTGCATAAACGTGCAGCGAAACGTATAGTCATGCCATCCAAGAGGAGGGTTCCATGGCGGTACGTGCGGCAGTGGCGGGAGCGAGTGGGTACGCGGGCGGGGAACTGCTGCGTCTGCTCCTGGTCCACCCCGAGGTCGAGATCGGCGCTCTGACCGGCAACTCCAACGCGGGCCAGCGCCTGGGCGCACTGCAGCCGCACCTGCTGCCGCTGGCCGGCCGCGTGCTCCAGGAGACCACCCCGGAGGTCCTCGCCGGACACGACATCGTCTTCCTCGCGCTGCCCCACGGGCAGTCCGCCGCCGTCGCCGAGCAGCTCGGCCCGGACGTCCTCGTCGTCGACATGGGCGCCGACTTCCGGCTGAAGGACCCGGCCGACTGGGAGCGGTTCTACGGCTCCGCACACGCCGGGACCTGGCCGTACGGCCTCCCCGAACTGCCGGGTGCCCGCGCCGCGCTGGAGGGGTCCAAGCGCATCGCGGTGCCCGGTTGCTACCCCACGGCCGCCTCCCTCGCGCTGTTCCCGGCGTACGCGGCGGGGCTCGCCGAGCCCGAGGCCGTGATCGTCGCCGCCTCCGGCACGTCCGGCGCGGGCAAGACGCCCAAGGCGCACCTGCTGGGCAGCGAGGTCATGGGCTCCATGGCGCCGTACGGCGTCGGCGGCGGCCACCGGCACACCCCCGAGATGATCCAGAACCTCGGCGCGGCCGCCGGTGAGCCGGTCTCCGTCTCCTTCACGCCGACCCTCGCGCCGATGCCCCGCGGCATCCTCGCCACCTGCAGCGCCAAGGCGCGGGACGGCGTCACCGCCGAGACCGTGCGGGCCGCGTACGAGAAGGCCTTCGCGGACGAGCCGTTCGTGCATCTGCTGCCCGAGGGGCAGTGGCCCGCCACGGCGTCCGTCTACGGTTCCAACGCCGTTCAGGTGCAGGTCGCGTATGACGAGGCCGCGCACCGCATCATCGCGATCAGCGCCATCGACAACCTGACCAAGGGCACCGCGGGCGGTGCCGTCCAGAGCATGAACATCGCCCTCGGGTTCCCCGAGGAGCTGGGTCTTTCCACGATCGGAGTCGCACCGTGAGCGTCACGGCAGCAAAGGGGTTCCAGGCTGCGGGCATCGCCGCCGGGATCAAGGAGAACGGCAACCCGGACCTGGCCCTCGTGGTCAACGCCGGGCCCCGCCGCGCCGCCGCGGGCGTCTTCACCTCCAACCGTGTGAAGGCCGCGCCGGTGCTGTGGTCGGAGCAGGTCCTCAAGGGCGGCCTCGTCTCCGCCGTGATCCTCAACTCCGGTGGCGCCAACGCCTGTACGGGCCCCAAGGGCTTCCAGGACACGCACGCCACGGCCGAGAAGGTCGCCGCGGCCCTGGACGTGAACGCGGGCGAGGTCGCCGTCGCCTCCACCGGCCTCATCGGTGTCCTGCTGCCGATGGACAAGCTGCTGCCCGGCGTCGAGACCGCCGCCGGTCAGCTCTCCGAGCACGGCGGCGAGAAGGCGGCCATCGCCATCAAGACCACCGACACCGTCCACAAGACGTCGGTCGTGACGAAGGACGGCTGGACCGTCGGCGGCATGGCCAAGGGCGCGGGCATGCTCGCCCCCGGCCTCGCCACCATGCTCGTCGTGCTCACCACGGACGCCGACCTCGACAGCGAGACGCTGGACAAGGCCCTGCGGGCGGCCACGAAGACCACCTTCGACCGCGTCGACTCCGACGGCTGCATGTCGACCAACGACACCGTGCTGCTGCTCGCCTCCGGAGCCTGCGAAGTCACCCCGGAATACGCGGAGTTCGCCGAGGCCGTACGGGCCGTCTGTGACGACCTCGGCCAGCAGCTCATCCGGGACGCCGAGGGCGCCAGCAAGGACATCAAGGTCGAGGTGATCAACGCCGCGACCGAGGACGACGCCGTCGAGGTGGGCCGCTCCATCGCCCGCAACAACCTCCTCAAGTGCGCCATCCACGGCGAAGACCCCAACTGGGGACGGGTGTTGAGCGCGATCGGCACCACGTCCGCGGCCTTCGAGCCCGACCAGCTGAACGTCGCCATCAACGGCGTGTGGGTGTGCAAGAACGGCGGCGTGGGCGAGGACCGCGACCTCGTCGACATGCGCTACCGCGAGGTCCACATCGTCGCCGACCTCGCCGCGGGCGCCGAGACCGCCACGATCTGGACCAACGACCTCACCGCGGACTACGTCCACGAGAACAGCGCGTACTCCTCATGAGCAATACGGCACGGAAGCACACCGCACTGCCCAAGGCGCAGATCCTCATCGAGGCGCTGCCCTGGCTGACCCGGCACAACGGCAAGACGGTCGTCGTCAAGTTCGGCGGCAACGCGATGATCGACGAGGAGCTGAAGGCGGCGTTCGCGCAGGACATCGTGTTCCTGCACCACGCCGGTCTCAAGCCCGTCGTCGTGCACGGCGGCGGCCCGCAGATCAGCGCCGCCCTGGACCGGCACGGCATCGTCAGCGAGTTCAAGGCGGGCCTGCGCGTCACCACCGAGGACGCCATGGACGTCGTACGCATGGTGCTGGCCGGTCAGGTGCAGCGGGAGCTGGTCGGGCTGCTCAACGAGCACGGGCCGCTCGCCGTCGGCATGACCGGCGAGGACGCGCACACCATCACCGCCACCAAGCACCAGCCAGAGATCGACGGCGAACTGGTCGACATCGGCCGGGTCGGCGAGATCACCGCCATCGACACGGGCGCCATCGAGGCCCTGCTCGCGGACGGCCGGATCCCGGTCGTCTCCTCGATCGCCCGCTCCCAGGACGACCACCATGTCTACAACGTCAATGCTGATACGGCGGCTGCGGCACTCGCTGCTGCTCTTGGCGCCGAAACCCTCATGGTCCTCACGGACGTCGAGGGCCTCTACGAGGACTGGCCCAACAGCGACGAGGTGATCAGCCGCCTCACCGCGAGCGAGTTGGAGAAGCTGCTGCCCGAGCTGGCCAGCGGCATGGTGCCGAAGATGGAGGGCTGTCTGCACGCCGTGCGGGGCGGTGTGAACACCGCCCGTGTCATCGACGGCCGGGTCCAGCACTCGATCCTGCTGGAGATCTTCACCGACGAGGGGATCGGCACGATGGTCGTGCCGGACGAGGAACAGGGGGACGCCGAATGACCGGGACCAACGCCGAGCTCACCCAGCGGTGGCAGGGCGCGCTCATGGACAACTACGGCACCCCGCGGCTGCCCCTCGTCCGCGGCGCGGGCACCAAGCTGTGGGACGCCGACGGCAAGGAGTACCTCGACTTCGTCGGCGGGATCGCCGTCAACGCGCTCGGGCACGCCCACCCCGCGATCGTCGAGGCGGTCAGCAAGCAGATCGGCTCCCTCGGCCATGTCTCCAACCTGTTCGTCGCCGAGCCGCCCGTCGCGCTCGCCGAACGGCTGCTCCAGCTCTTCGGGCGCGACGGCCGGGTGTACTTCTGCAACTCGGGGGCCGAGGCCAACGAGGGCGCCTTCAAGATCGGCCGGCTGACCGGCCGGAAGCACATGGTCGCCACCACGGGCGGCTTCCACGGCCGCACGATGGGCGCGCTCGCACTCACCGGCCAGCCTGCCAAGCAGGACCCGTTCCTGCCGCTGCCCGGCGATGTCACCCACGTCCCGTACGGCGACGCACAGGCGCTCGCCGAAGCGGTCACCGAGGACACCGCGCTGGTGATCATCGAGCCGATCCAGGGCGAGAGCGGCGTGGTCGTGCCGCCCGTCGGCTACCTCAAGGCGGCCCGCGCGATCACCGCCGCCACCGGCGCGCTGCTCGTCCTCGACGAGGTGCAGACCGGGATCGGCCGCACCGGGCACTGGTTCGAGTACCAGGCGCACGAGGGCGTGCTGCCCGACGTCGTCACCCTCGCGAAGGGGCTCGGCGGCGGACTGCCGCTCGGCGCGACCGTCGCCTTCGGCCGGGCCGCCGAGCTGCTGAAGCCCGGACACCACGGCACCACGTTCGGCGGCAACCCCGTCGTCTGCGCCGCCGGACTCGCCGTGCTCGACACGATCCAGGCCGACGGCCTCCTCGACAACGTGAAGCGCACCAGCGAGAAACTGCGGAACGGAATCGAGTCACTCGGGCACCCGTTGATCGACCATGTCCGTGGTGCGGGCCTGCTGCTGGGTATCGTGCTCACCGAGCCGCTCGCGCCCCAGGCGCAGCAGGCGGCTCAGGACGCCGGCCTCCTGGTGAACGCGCCCGCCCCCGATGTCGTACGGCTGATGCCCCCGCTGAACCTGGGCGACGACGAGGTGGACGCGTTCCTTCAGGCGCTGCCCGGCGTCCTCGACGCAGCAGCCGACGGGGACGGACGAGCCAAAGAATGAGACGACGATGAGTCAGGCGCAGGATCACGAGCACGCAGGGCCTGCCGTGCCGCAGACCCGCACCGCACGCCACCGCCGGATCGTGGACATCCTCAACCGGCAACCGGTGCGCTCCCAGAGCCAGTTGGCGAAGCTCCTCGCCGACGACGGGCTGACCGTCACGCAGGCGACGCTCTCCCGGGACCTCGACGAGCTGAACGCGGTGAAGATCCGCAACAACGACGGCGATCTCATCTACGCGGTACCGAGCGAGGGCGGCTTCCGCACCCCGCGCGCCCCGCTGGGCGAGTCGGCGAAGGAGGAGCGGATGCGGCGGCTCTCGTCGGAGCTGCTGATCTCCGCGGAGGCGTCCGCCAATCTCGTGGTCCTGCGCACCCCGCCCGGGGCCGCGCAGTTCCTGGCCTCGGCCATCGACCAGGCAGAACTGCACGACATCCTCGGCACGATCGCCGGCGACGACACACTGCTGCTGATCAGCCGCGAGGCGACCGGCGGCCAGGCGCTGGCCGACCACCTGCTGCGGCTGGCGCAGAACAACCACTGACGGCCGCCGAAGTCACCCGAGCCGGGCGGCGAGACCTCCGGTGCACCGGACCTCGTCGCCCGCAGTGATGAGCAGTGCCTCGATGTCCGGGAGCGACTCCAGCCAGCCCAGCGCTTCCCGTGACCCCATCGCGAAGGCCGCCGTCGCCCATGCGTCCACCCAGGTCAGCCGGGGTCCCACCACGGTCACGGCCACCAGGTCGGTGACCGCCGACTTGCCGGTGCGCGGGTCGACGATGTGCGCACCGCGCTCGGCGGTACCCGAGGTCGCCACCGCCAGCTCCTCGACACCGGCCGCGGAGACCACCGCCGCCAGGCCGCCCGGGCGCAGTGGGTCCGAGACGCCGACCCGCCACGGGCGGTGCGTGCCGGGCGCGCCGCACAGCTGGACGTCGCCGCCGCCGTTGACGCTCACACCGCTCGCCCCGGCCGCGGTGAGGCGCAGGGCCGCGCGCTCGGTCGCCCAGCCCTTCACCAGACCGGTCGGGTCGAGCCGTCCCTCGTACGTCGTGCTGAACCAGCCGTCGCTGCGTCGCTCCGCCTCGGCGCACAGGCCGAGCACCTCGGCGACGTCCGGATCGCAGTCGGCGACGGTCAGTTCACCGCGCGCCAGCCGCGAGAGCTGGCTGTCGTCGCGGTAGGTGCTGAACAGCTCGTCCACCCGGTGGAGTTGGGCGATCGCCTCCGTCAACGCGGCCTGGACGGCCTCGGGTTCACCGCCGCGTACGTCGAAGGAGAAGACGGTGCCCATGACCTCCTCCGCGTGCCGCAGCGCGGGTACCTCGACGGGTTCAGCCACCGGCCTTGTCCAGGGCCGACTGGAGGGACGTCTTGTATCCGCCGCTGGTGTACGTGGCGCCGGACACCGCGTCGATGTTCGCGCTGCCGGCCGCCACCGCCTCCTGATTGAGCTTGGGCACCGAGTCGGAGGTCACCTGGGTGCTGCGGCCGCCGCTGGGCGCCTGCACCGCCTCCGCCTTCGTGATCTTCCCGCCGCTCACGGTGATCCGGACCTGGACGGGCCCGTACTCGGTCTGCGCGACGTTCCCGGTCACCGTACGGGCCTGCGAGGCGGGCGGGGCGGACGACGCCGCACCACCGGCCGGTGCGGACGGCTTGGCGGCCGGGGCCGACGAGGACGCGGGGCTCGACGGCGCCGTCTGCCGGCTTCCGGCCGCCTTCGCCTTGTCCACGGCCGACTGAAGGGACTTCTTGTACCCGGCGCTCGTGTACGTCGCCCCGGAGACGGCGTCGATGTCCGCGTTCTGCGCGGTGACCGTCTCCTGGTTGAGCTTCGGCACGGCGTCCGCGGTGACCTGGGTGCTGCGGCCGCCGCTGGGCGCCTGCAGCGTCTCGGCCTTGGTGATCCGCCCGCCGCCCACGGTCAGCCGCACCTGCACCGCGCCGTACTGCGTCTGGACCACGTCTCCGGTGACCGTGCCGCCCTGCGGGGCCGCGCCGCCCTGGGCCGACTGCTGAGCGGCGGCCGTCTGCTGGGCCGCGGCCCCGCCCTGCGCCGCCGCGGCGGCCGGGTCGGACGCCGGTTTCAGCGACAGCAGCAGGACGATCCCGGACACGGTGGCGGCGCCGGCCAGCACGGCACGCCGAATGGGGTGACTCTTCTTCATCGCTCCCGACTCCCGTCGCTCACATCTCGAACGACTCGTGATGGATGCGGCGGGCGGGGACCCCCGCGCCGCGCAGTGCTTCGTACACCTGCTGGGCGAAGCCGGGCGGCCCGCACAGGAAGACGTCATGGCGCTCGATGTCCGGCATCTTCCGGCGCAGCGTGTCCGGCGAGATGTCCGGGCGCTCCCCGTCGGGGCTGTTCACGGCGTACATCAGCCGGGCCCCGCGCTCGTCCGCGATGGAGGACAGCTCGTCCCACAGGGCGAGATCCTGCGTGCTGTTGGCCCGGTAGAGCAGCGTCAGGTCGCCGGAGGCCGCGGGCAGCGTCTCGAAGAGCGCCCGCATCGGCGTGATCCCGACACCGCCGGCCACCAGCAGCACCTTGCCGCGGCTGCGCTTGCCCGCGGTCAGGGCGCCGTAGGGGCCCTCGGCCCACACCCGGGTGCCCGGCTCCAGGTCGCGCAGCGCGGAGCTGTGGTCGCCGATCGCCTTCACCGTGATGCGCAGCATGTGCGGGCGCGGCGCCGCCGACAGCGAGTACGGGTGCGAGCTGAAGCGCATGCCCGGCGAGAGGAAGCGCCAGCGGAAGAACTGCCCGGCCTCCGCGCCCATGCGGTGCAGCTTGCGCCCGCTGATCAGCACCGAGACGACCCCCGGCGACTCCTCGACCACCGCTTCGACCCGCATGCGGTGGCGCAGGTTGAGCCGGATCGGCGTGAGGATGCGGTACCAGAGCACCAGCGCGGTCACCGACCCGTACAGCCCGTACCAGACCGTCTTCGCGGTGGGCTCGACGGCGAAGTCGTTGCCGGAGGACAGCTGGTGCCAGAACGTCAGGAACACCGCCGCGTACGTCAGTAGGTGCACGTGGTACCAGAGGTCGTACGGAATCCTGCGCCGCAGACCGCCGATCGAGATGAACCCGATGAACAGCAGCAGGCCGGTGCCGATCGCGGCCTTGCCCATGTCGGGCAGCTGCTGAACGGAGTCGACGGTCTGCTGCACGATGGAGCCGAAGTCCTTGCCGGACTGGAGGGCGTACCCGTACATCGTCAGGACGAGGTGGGCGAGGACCAGACAGAGCGTGTAGCGGCCGGTCATCGCATGCCAGCGGGCCACCCGGTCGGAGCCGACCCGGCGTTCCAGGGCGGGCACCCGGGCCATCTGGAGCACCACCAGCGCCATCAGGTACCCGGCGAGCAACCCGGTGATCCGGCCCGCGTTGAGGATCTTGCTGTTGTCGTCCGCGATGGACGGGGTGTTGCTCCACCACAGCCAGATCACCCCGGCCGCGCCCGCCCAGAAGGCGAGGAGCAGCGGGACGGCGGGCGAGCGTCGAGGGCGGATGCGGCGCATGGTCTGGCGCCGGGCGGCGCGACCACCGGCGATCGTGGACACGGTTCCTCCGTGTTCCTGCGTGGGAACGGGGCGTGGGGAGTGGCTCCTTGGCCCAGAGATACGTGCGCGGACCGCTGTTCGTTCAGAGGCCCGCCGAGTCCAGGGCGGACTGGAGGGACTGCTTGTATCCGTCGCTGGTGTAGGTGGCCCCGGAGACGGAGTCGATCGAGGCGCTCTGCGCGGCCAGCGCCTCGCGCCTGAGCTGCGGAATCGCGTAGCTGTTGATCTCCTGGTCCTTCGGATTCTCCTGCGGGTAGGTGACCGCGGTGACGTCGGTGATCCTGCCGTTCTTCACCGTGACCCGCACCTGCACGGGGCCCCAGCGGGTCTGCACGGTGTCGCCGGTGACGGTCTTGGTGCCGGTGCTCTTCGAACCGCCTGATGAACCGGATGAACTGGAGGAACTTGAAGAGTCCGAGGGGGACTGGCTGCTCGATGACGATGACGATGACGATGACGTGTCGGCGACGGTCGGTGGTGTGTGCGGCTTCAGGGACAGCAGCAGGACGACACCGGTGACGGTGCTCGCGGCCGCCATGGTGATGCGGCGCAGCGGACGGTTCTTCTTCAGCGCGTGCAACGCGGCCTCACAGTTCTCGCAGTTCTCATAGTTCGAACGACTCGTGGTGGATACGGCGGTCCGGGACTCCGGCGGCGTGCAGTGCCGCGTACAGGTCCCGGGCGAGGGCGGGCGGCCCGCACAGATAGACGTCGTGCGCCGCCACATCGGGTACGGCCGCCCGCAGCGACTCGGCGGTGAACCGGGGGCGCGTCCCGTCGGCGCCGTTGACCGCGTACAGGACGCGCGCCCCGCGCCACTGCGCTATCGCCTCCAGCTCGGCCCCGAGCGCGAGGTCCTCGGCGGTGCGCGCCCGGTAGAGCAGCGTCACGTCGCCGGGGCCGCCGGGCAGCGTCTCGAAGAGGGCGCGCAGCGGGGTGATGCCGACGCCGCCCGCGATCAGCAGCACCTTGGGCGCGGTGCGCCGCTCGGCGGTCAGGGCGCCGTACGGGCCCTCCGCCCAGACCCGGGTGCCGGGCCGCAGCAGGCCGATGGCAGCGCTGTGGTCGCCGAGCGCCTTCACGGTGATCCGCAGCAGGTCGGGCCGGGGCGGCGCCGACAGGGAGTACGGCGTCGACGTCCACCGCAGCCCGTCCGCGAGGAACCTCCAGCGGAGGAACTGCCCGGACTGCGCGCCCAGTTCGTCCAGTCGCTCTCCTCGTACGACGACCGAGAAGACCCCCGGCGACTCGCGGTGCACGGACTCGACGCGCAGCTTGTGGCGCACATTGAGCCGTACCGGCGCGAGCAGCCGGAACCACCCGAGCAGCGCGGCCGTGCCCAGGTAGAGCACGTACCAGGCGGCTCGGGCGTAGACGTTGCCGACGAAGTCGGAGCCCAGCGTGAGCTGGTGGAAGAAGGCGAGGAACACGGCCACGTACGTGAGCAGGTGCAGGTAGTACCAGAACTCGTGGCTGACCCGGCGGCGCACCGCACCCGCCGACACGATCCCGACGGCGAAGAGGGTGAGCCCGCCGATCGTGGCCTTGAGCATGTCCGGATAGTCGAACACCACGCTGACGGTCTCGTGCACGATGCCGTACCCGTCCTGGGCGGCGTACCCGAACAGGACGAGGGTGACATGCGCGACCAGCAGGCAGATGGTGTAGCGGCCCGCCATGGCGTGCCAGCGGGCCACCCGGTCGGAGCCGATGCGCCGCTCCAGCAAGGGGACCCGGGCCATCAGCGCCACGAGGACCGCACAGCCGTAACCGCTCAGCAGCCCGGCGATCCGCCCGGCGTCGGTCAGCCAGCCGGCCGTGCCCACCACCGACCGCGTGTCGGACCACCACAGCGCGATGACGGCGGCGGCCCCGGCCCAGATCAGCGCCAGCAGAGGTGCGGCCGGCGAGGGCCGCGGCCGCCTGCGGGTTCGAGAGGGGCGCGGGACCGTGGCCCGCTGCTCGTACACCGTCGTCATGTGTTCGTCCTTCCGGCTGTCCGGAACTTTCTCGGCCGTCCGGAACCCTTTCGGCTGTCCGGAACTTTCCGGCTGTCCGGGAGGAAACTGTGCGTCCGTAACTTCTGAGGACGCTCTGAAAGACGGCCCGCGGCGCGGACTCACAGGGAACTGAGAGGGGCGGGCAGGGCAGACTCAGAGGAAACTCAGAGGCGGGAGGAGGCGTCGCGCCTCCCTGCACGGGCGATCCTGGAAGACGACATGAACACTCCCCGCTCCCGTGGCACTGGCCGCCCCGCACTCACCCGGCCCGACGGCACCCCCGTACGCGTCCTCGTCGTCGACGACGACCCGGACCTCGCCGAAGTCCTCTCCGGCGCCCTGCGCTACGAGGGCTGGGAGGTGCGCACGGCGGGCGACGGGGCCGCGGCCGTCGCCGAGGCGCGCGAGCTGGGGCCCGACGCCGTCGTCCTCGACGTCATGCTCCCGGACACCGACGGTTTCGCCGTGCTGCGCTCGCTGCACGCCGTACAGCCCGAGGTGTGCGTCCTCTTCCTCACCGCCCGCGACGCCGTCGAGGACCGCATCGCGGGCATCACGGCGGGCGGCGACGACTACGTCACCAAGCCCTTCAGCCTGGAGGAGGTCGTCGCCCGGCTGCGCGGACTGCTGCGCCGCGCGGGCATGGCCCGGCAGCAGGAGGAAGGGCCGCGGCTGACCGTCGGCGACCTGGTCATGGACGAGGAGGCCCGCGAGGTGACCCGTGGCGGCGAACTGATCGAGCTGTCGCCGACCGAGTTCGAGCTGCTGCGGTTCCTGATGCGCAATCCGCGCCGGGTGCTCAGCAAGGCGCAGATCCTCGACCGCGTCTGGTCCTACGACTTCGGGGGTCAGGCCCACGTCGTGGAGCTCTACATCTCCTACCTGCGCAAGAAGGTCGACGCGGGCCGCGAGCCGATGATCCACACGGTGCGGGGCGCCGGGTATGTGCTCAAGCCGGTGACGGTTCGATGAGCCGGAGGCCTTTGCGCAGGTGGGCGGGGATCCGGCTGCCGTGGCCGCACACGCTGCGGGCCCGGCTCACCGCCGGACTGGTCGTGCTGCTCGCGATCAGCTGCGCCGCCGTGGGCGTGGCCGCGGTGGTCGGCCTGAACGGCTTCCTGACCGGCCGCCTCGACCAGCAGCTCTACGAGGCGGGGAGCCGTTATCCCGCGAGCCTGGAACACCAAGGCGTCGGTCCCAAACCCTCGGACAACGACGGCGACGAGCACGGAGACGCCCGCAAGCAGGCCACCGGGACCTTCGGGGCCCGCCTGGTCGGTGGTGTGGTCACCAACGCCGCCGTCGTGCCCTCCGGGTCCACCGCCACGAATCGTGCGGTGCCGCTGACCGCCGCCGACGAGAAGAAGCTGGCCGCCGTACCGGTCGACGGCGCCGGGCACACCGTCTGTCTGTCGCCGCTCGACGACTATCGCGTGGTGGCGACTCGGGGGAAGGACGGCGATGTCCTGATCACCGGGCTTCCGCTGGAGCCGGTGGAGGCCACCGTGCACCGTCTGGAACTGGTCGCCGCCTGCGTCTTCGGCGCGGCCCTCGCGGTCACCGGCGTCGCCGGGGCGCTGTGGGTGCGCTGGTCGCTGCGGCCGCTCAGCAGGGTCGCCGCGACCGCCACCCGGGTCAGCGAACTCCCGCTCGCCAGCGGCGAGGTGGCGCTGCCGCCGCGCGCCCCCGAGTCCGACCCGCGCAGCGAGGTGGGCCGGGTCGCCGGCGCCTTCAACCGGATGCTCGGCCATGTCGAGGACGCGCTGACCAAACGGCACGCGAGCGAGGAACGGCTGCGCAGCTTCGCCGCCGACGCCAGCCATGAACTGCGTACGCCGGTCGCCTCGGTGCGCGGCCACGCGGAACTGGCGCTGCTGCACCCGGGGCCGGTCCCACCGAAGGTGACCCGGGCGCTGGAGCGGATCGCCGCCGAGTCGGCCCGCATGGGCGAGATGGTCGACGAGATGCTGCTGCTCGCCCGCCTCGACGCAGGCCGCCCGCTGGAACGGCTCCCGGTCGACCTCACCCGACTGATCCTGGACGCGGTCACGGACGCCCGGGCGGCCGGGCCGGACCACCGCTGGACCCTGGAGCTGCCGGAGGAGCCGGTGACGGTGACCGGCGACGCCCACCGCCTCCAACAGGTGTTGGCCAACCTGTTGGCCAACGCCCGTTTGCACACGCCCGTTGGCACCAAGGTGACCGTTTCCCTCAAGACCGATGCCCGCACGGCCGTCCTCGCCGTGCACGACGACGGCCCCGGCGTCCCCGAGGACGTCCGCCCCGGCGTCTTCGAACGCTTCACCCGCGCCGACCGCCGCCGCACGGAAGGCGCGGGCGGCGGAGCGGGGCTCGGCCTGTCGATCGTGGCGGCGGTGGTGGAGGCGCACGGCGGCACCGTCGCGCTGGAGAGCCGTCCGGGGGCTACGACGTTCACGGTGCGGCTGCCGGGCGCGGTGCCGGCGGACGGCTCGGACTCCGAGCGCGCGGACGACTAGCGGGTCGGCAGTTCAGAGCTCCAGTTCGAACAAGTCGGCGTACAGACCGAGCCGCTCCCGCACCCACTCCTCGCTCTCGTCGACGGCGTGCGCGACGAAGCGGACGTGCTCCGCGGTCACCGGCCCGCGCAGCGCCGGCAGTACGCCGTCCGCGTGGACGGACAGCAGGATCAGGTCCTGCCAGAGGGGGAGCACCGCCGGGATGGCCCCGGAAGGAGCCAGCGGGGGGCGGGGGGCGGGCTCAAGGGGAAGGTAGGGCACGATCCGTCGCCAGGTGCGGTCCAGCGGTTCGCCCAGGCGGCCCGCGAGGCTCACCAGGTCCAGCGGGCACAGGGGCTCGCCCGGCGCCGAGACCCGATGCTCGGTGCCGAGGGCCACGGCGTCCATGGCGTCGGGCTCCTCCTCGGGAAGCCCGTCCACCTCCGCCGGGGACAGCTCCGGGATCAGCGCGCCCAACGCCCGCAGGGGCGCCAGCCGTTGGTACGCGGCGCGGGGGGCGAGGTGCTGGGCCCGCGCGGAGTCGACGAGCCGCTCGGCGGTGACGGGCGTCCAGCGGGGAGGCTCGAACCACTCGCTGTCGTAGTCCTCGGGGTCGCCCCAGTCGATCAGGGCCCGGCTCTCCAGGCGCTGAGGGCTGAACTCCGCCAGCCCGGCGGGGAGTTCGGGCACGCCCAGGCCGATCTTCTTGGCCTCCCGCCGGGCCGTCTTCCACATCGTCGCCAGGGGCGTCTGCAGTTCGATGCTCGCCGCGAACAGTACGTCGGCGGTGGGCAGTACCGGATAATCGGCCCCGTCCCAGGAAGGATCCCTTCCGGAGAAGGCGTACCGGCTCGGTATGGGGAGCTCGCCCCATGCGCACAGCAGCGCATCGGCCGCGGGCACGTCGACGCCTGCCTCCCTCAACTCCTCCAGCGCGTAAGAGAGTTCCTTGCTGTCCGCCACGTTCCTCGGATTGATGAAGGCCACGTCCCGGAGACTGAGACCGCCTTCCAGGAGCAGGCCTTCGGCGTGCGCGGCGGCCGCGACGGCTGCCGTCTCCGGGCTGGGCACGACCCGGCCCGCATCGGACTTCTCACGATGGTGCCGGTGGTATGCCAGGCCGAGACGGTCCGCCCAGCGCGCCAGCTCCTTCTCGGCCCTGCGCAGCGGGATCTCCCAGTCCGCCGCGAGCTGGAACGTGGCACCCCGGGGCAGCGCGATGCCGCCGTCCGGGCCGGTCAGGCAGTACTGCCGCAGCACCGAGAGGATGTCCCACGGCACCTGGCTCCACCGCAGGACGGATTCCTTGTCCGGAGCGGCCCAGCCGAGCCAGCTGAAACGTGCGAGCCGGTCGAGCGCCTCTTCCGGGGTGATCTCGAGACGTCGGGCGGCTGCGTCGATGTCCCACGGCCACCGGGTGCGACGCCATCCGGAGTCGCCGGAATCGACGTACAGCAGGGAGAGATCGGCCTCGTCGCACACGTGGTGCCGGTGGTGCTCGGGCGCGGAAGGCACCGGAACCGCAAGGAACGGGCTGTACTTGGCGCACGCCTCGGCGAGCTGTCCCAGTGTCCGACGGGTGGTGGTGGAGGCGCGCACGAGTCCGCCGAGGTCGTCGAAGGCATGGCAGTAGTTGTTCTGCCTCTCCTGGTTCCTGTTCGGCCAGTTGGTGCGGGCACGGCTGAGCAGTCCCTCCATGATCTGCAGGTCGTACCAGTCCGGAGTCCAGTCCAGCTCTCCCTCCGCGACGCGGGGCGGGCCGAGCCGGGGGTGGGCGATGCGCACGGCACGCATCACCCGGAGTACTTCGAGGACGGTTCTCTCCTGGTCGTAGGCGAGCGCGACCACCGAACGCCAGTCATCGGGCAGCTTCGGGGCGCTCGGTCCGGTGTCCCAGAACCGCGGCGAGCCCGAGCAGATGCTCACCCATCCAGGAGCGGGAACGGCATACCCGGCGAGGGAGGCGGTGGAGGAGCGGACCGGCCCGGACATGTCGGCGTTCAGCGCCGCTCTGCGCCACGGTTCCGTCAGCTCACCGCGTCCCTCGGGCGTGTTCCCGGAGGGGAGCCGCTTCTCGGTACCCGAGTCCCAGTGGAACCAGCCGAGCGTGTCCAGATTCACGGCCGGACGCCACGAGTTCCTGCGCACGAGTACCCCCGTGCCGCGCCACTCCTCCCAGAGGGTGCGGGCCGCGGTCAGATTCTGGGACTCCAGCCGCCAGAGCCAGTCCAAGTCGAGCCCCGGCCAAGAGGCCAGGGCAGAGGCACCGCGCGACCATTGCGTACGCGCCCAGGTGGTGTCGTACGCCTCCAGCTTCTTGCGGTTGAGGCTGAGCTTGCCCGCGTGCGCGCCGGTCAGATTGAGCACGTACCCGAACGGCCGCTGGTTCGTGCCGATGCCGTCGCACAGGATCGCGCCCTTGTCGGCGACCCACCAGAGCACCCCCGGCACGGCCTCCACCGCCCCATGCCCCTCAGGGCCGGGTGGGTACTGAAGCACCCCCGGTTCCCAGTGGTGCCGGCTCCCCGAGGTCTCTTCGACGTCCAGCTCGAACTCACTGACCAGGACGAGCCGTTGAAGTGTCTCAACCGGTGAGAGTCCGCGGCTTCGGGCGATCGAGTCGCGCAGATACAGCCGGATCCTCGTACCGCCCTCCAGGAGTCCGTCCCCGGTGTCGTCGTCGTGCTCCTGGATCCGGAAGAGATTGGCGCTCCCGGGGATCTCGACCCGCAGAGCCCTCCTCGCCGGGATCCCGTCGGTTCCCACCGGCCGAGTGACGACGGTCATCTCGTCGGCGAGCATGAAGTAGCTGAACACCCCGATGCCGAAACGGCTGTTGGGGTAGAGGCGCAGTGACGGATCCTGGCGGTGCCAGTTCGCCTGCTCCTGCCGGAAGGCGCGGGACTGCTCGAAGCGGCGGCCCGCCTTGGTGAAGGTGTTCCTGAGCTGGTCGAGGGTCATGCCCACGCCGTTGTCCCGGCACTCGACGTACCGGCCGCGTTCGTCCTCGCCCTCGACGACGGTGATCTGCCCCGACCACGGCCCGGGCCGGCCACCCCTGGCCTCGACATAGCGGCGGCGCATCGCGCGGTACCGGCAGGCGTCCATCGCGTTCTGGTACAGCTCGCGCAGCGCGAGGTCCGGCTCGCCGTCGTAGATGCGCTCACCCATGAGCAGGTCGCGCACCTCCGTCTGCGCCAGTTGGAAGCGCAGCAGCGGCACGTCGTACGCCCTGCGGCCCCGGTCCTCGACGGGGCGCAGGCCGCGGTCGGTGACGCGGGACGGCGCGCCCGCCAGCAGGGCGGCGCGGTGCGGCGGAAGCCGGCGGGCCGATTCCCGCAGCGCGCAGGCGAGTTCGTCGGCCTGCTCGACCACCTGGGCGAGGGCGGCGTGCACCGCGGGGTGACGGCAGGCCGTGTCCAGGTGCAGTTCGTCGTCGGAGGAGTGCCAGTCGGCCTCGTGCGCGGCGTTCACGGCATCCTGCGGGAGCACCGGGTCGGAGACCGCGAGATGTTCGGCGAGTACGTCGGGGAGCGTGCGCGCGTCGAGAGCCAGTACGGCGGCCAGGTGCAGCAGCGCGGCCAGCTCGGCCGGCCGCACGCGCTGCCGGCCGCCGCCGGGGACCGGGAACGCGACGTCCGCGGCGGCGGAGGACTCCTCGGGGACGGCGCCGAGCGTGATGCCGGAGGCGACGGCGCACAGCAGCCGGGACAGTTCGGCCGTCCTCGGGCCGCGGTCCTGCGGAGCGCCCAGCAGAGCGGCCGCGAGAGAGGGGGACTCGGTCTGCGGTACGGCCTCCTCGTCGGTCTCGAAGCGTTCCGTGATCCAGCGGTGCACCAGCCACAGGGCGACCCCGCGCGCCTCGTCGGCACGGGCGCTCCGCCAGCACTCGGAGAGCTTCTTCGCGATGTGCGGATGGTGGTCGGCGACCTGTTCGTAGTGCCGCCGCCAGGCGTCGCCGTCCTCCTCGTGCCACACGTGGTACGGCGAGACGTCCTTCGCGTGGCTGAGCCGTCGCGCCCGGGCCGCCTCGTACAGGAACGGCGCCGCCACCAGGGCCGCGGCCTCCAGCGCAGAGAGCGCCGTCGCCTTCGGTATCAGGCCGGGCAGCCGGTCCCGCAGGACACGTACCGGAAAGTCGTCGTCGGCCCAGGGATCGGGCATGCGCTGCTGGGCGTGGTGCACGACGGTCGCGCACTCCTCGACCAGTGCGGTCAGGCATTCCCGGAAGCGCGGCAGGCAGCCCAGGTCCTCGTCGGGAACGCGCTCCCACAGCGCGGTCTCCGACACCGCCTCCCGCCAGGCCTCCAGCAGTCTGCGCCCCTCGCAGACCACGGCCGAGCGGGCCTCGGACTCCAGCTCCGCGCCGTAGCGGACCTGCACCTCCTGCACCTCGCCCAGGTGTTTCCGGGCCGCACGCAGTGTGTGCTGCCGGGCTGTCTCGTACACCTCCTGCACCGTGCGGGCCTGAGTCATGGGACGGAACGCCTCGGCCAGCCCCTGGGTGAAGAAGCTGCCTTCCCCCGTGTACCCGGAGCGCTGTCCGGCCCCGCAGGACGTCATCAGCGCGAAGCGTCCCGTCGGCTGCCCTCTGAGGATGCGGCTGCCGAAGACGCCCTCCTCGCCGGACGGCTGGTCGCGGCAGGCATCGATCAGCCAGAGCACCGTCCCTGCGCGGCATTCGCCCAGGTAGGGGCTGATGTCGGCGGGCAGCAGGGATTCCCGGTACGACGGCCGCCAGTCGCCGTCGCCCGGGGCGCGGGCGTCGGACGGCACGAGGTAGTCGATGTCGCCGATCCGGATGCCGTGCCCGGAGAAGTGCAGCAGAAGGGCGCCGTCCGGCGGAACCTCGCGGGCGACCTCGTCGATCCGCGTGGCGATCTCGGCGCGGCTGGCGTTGTGCAGCGTCTCCACCGCGTAGCCGGCGGCCTGGAGCGAGGCGCCGAGCAGACGCTGATCCGCGGCGACCGGCTCTTCCAGCGAGACGAAGCGATGTACGGCGTCCGGTGTGCTCGCCACGCCGATCAGGAGCGCGATGCGCGTTCCGGAGCCTGCTCCCGTGGTTGTCGCCGTCATGCCGTCAACTCGCCTTGTCGCAGCTGGAGACGGGCTTCATCGACCTCACCGTCCGGGCGGGCAGGACGACTTGGCGGCTGTTTTCGTCCTCCCCGAATCCGAGCACGACGTCGCCGCCGCGCCCGGAGCGGACGAACTCGCCGCAGCGTTCCCCGGTCGTCGTGGTGACCCGGACCAGGTGGTCCGGGGGTGTCTCGGTGGTCGCCCAGGCGACGACGACGGCCGCGGCCGCCAGGGCCACTCCCGCCACACAGCACACGGACGCGTACCGCAGGGACCGGGTGACCCGGACGATCTCCAGCTCCGTCCACCGGCGCAGGGCCTGGCCCGCGAGGAGCACCCGGCTTCCCGGGCGGCCGTGCGCGGCACGCACCGCGAGGACCGAGCCGGTGACGAACAGCAGGAACGCGAAACCGAGCAGGATGGTCGCGGCCACACCCGCGCCCGCCGGGAGCCGGGCCAGATCGTCGCGCCCCTTGAGGGTGACGAGCACCGCGAGGAGAGCCGTCAGGCCGGTCAGCCCCGTCCGCCAGCCCTCCGCCTGCCGCCGCAGCTCGGGCAGTTGGGTGAACTCCAGCTCCCGGGCGAGCTGGGCCCAGCGGCGATCCGACTGGGCGCTCATGTCACGTCGCCCGACGTGAGCGCCGCGAGCCGCCAACTGGCACCGCAGCCCACGAAAGCGGCGTCCGCCGGCAGGTTGGGATGGGGGTGCCCGCATTCGCAGAAATGCACCTCGCGGGTGAGGTCGGCCGCATCGTTCCCCGGTGCCGCCCCGGCGCCCGTGAGCCAGGTCAGCAGCCCCTTGGTGCCCGTTCCGGGCAGCCCATGCCGGTACTCCGTCGCCGTTCTGCCGTGGCAGCGCGGACAGTTGCCCTCGACGACGATGCCGTGGCCGTCGGTTGACGCCCGTCGTGCGAAGGGCAGGGCGGTCAGGCCCAGGTCGTTCTCGGCGTAGACGGTGGTGAAGTCGTGGCTGGGGCGGGGAGGTTCAGTCATCGCTCGTGCTTTCCGTGTCGGCCTTGTCGTCTTCCTCGGCATCCACCGCGGGCCCTTCCACGTCCAGCTCGAACATCGCGGCGTAGAGGTGGAGCCGGTCCCTGACCCATTTCTCGGTCTCACCGACCGCTCGGGCGGCACACTCGATGTGATGGAGCGTCACTCGCCCCGAGACGGCGGGGAGTTGGCCGTCGAAGTGCCGGGTGAGGAGCGCCAGATCCTGCCAGTGCGCAATGGCGTCCGGCACGGGCGGCAACTCGGCGTCGTCGGACCAGAAGGGGAGGTAGGGGGTGATGCGCCGGACCGTGTCGGTGATCGGCTCGCCCAGCCGGCCCGCGATGCTGACCAGGTCGAGGGGAGTGGGCGGTATGTCAGTGTCGGACACCCGGTGTTCGGCCGACAGGGCGATGACATCTCGTTCGTCCGGTATGTGCTCGCCCAGGGTGTCCACGGCATCCTGCGGCAGCTCGGGGACGAGGGCGCCGATGGCCCGCAGTCGGCGGAACTCCTCGTACACCGTCGCGGCGTCGGCGTGCTGCCGATGGGCGAGCTTCACCAGTTGCTCGGGGGTCAGACGACGCCATACGGGGGTGCCGGGGTTTCCGTAGGGGTCACGGGGGTGGGACGTGAGCGCCAGGCAGACGTGCTGCGAGGGCCGGTAGTCGGCGATGGCAGGGGGGAGAGGGGGCGCGGCCAGACCGAAGCGGTTGGCCTCGTGCGCGGCGAGTGTCCACATCTCGTGGAGAGGTTCGTTGAGACTCGCGGCGGCGTTGAAGAGAACGGCGGACGTGATGCCGGTGGCCGCATAGTCCTCTTCTTCGAGGAACGCGTCCTTGCCCGACAGTACGTAGCGGCTTCGGAGGGGCAGTTCTCCCCACGAGGTGATGACGGCGATCCCGTCGGGGAGGGGGACTCCTGCCGCCTGGAGGTCCGCCAGCGCAGGCACCAGGTCGACTTCCGACGTCGGCGAGGAGACCATCGCCAGGGGCTCCAGGTCGATGCCGTCCTCCAAGTGCACCCCGATGGTGGCCAGTTGCCGTAGGAGCAGGGTCGCGTCGTAGGAGGGGATGTGCCGGCCGTCCAACACACCGTTCGTGTAGCGCGGTTCATGGACGAGGCCGAGGGTCGCGGCCGCGGCACGGAGTTCTCGCTCCGCGGTTTCGAGATCGACCTGCGCGATGTCCGCGAACTCGATGGTCGCCGCCCAATGCAGCAAGCGACGTCCGTCGGGCAGGTCGGACGTGAAGTGGCCCAGGACGTCGAAGATGTCGCCGTCGAGCTCGATCCAGGCCAGGATTTCGTCGGGGGAGGGCACCCGCCATCCGAGCCAGCCGAAATCGGACAGTCTGCGGAGTACCTCTGGCAGTGGTTCCCCCGTACGTGCGCAGATCTCGCGTACCTGTCCGGCGCCGTCCACTCGTCGCAGTTTTCTGGATCTGGAGCGGGCGTCGGGCGTCTCGGAAAACAGGCCGTCGACGTCTTCCTCCGTGCAGACATAGTTCTCGTGGTAGGCGGGGGGAGTGGGGACGGCCAGTGAGTGCAGTGGAGCCAGACGGGCAAGTCGTCGAGCCAGAACACCCAGGGGCACGGCCAGTTGGACCGACGCCAGTACGAGCCCGGCGCAGTCGTCGACAGCGTCCTCGTCGAACACCCGGACAACGAGCCGACCGCTCTTCGCCTTGCCGTTCATCGCATCCGCCAGTTCACGGTCGAGCGAGTCCGGCACCCAGTCGAGATCCTCTCCCGCCGTGGGCGGCGGCGCATTGAAGGGGTGCACGATGCGCAGCCGTCGCCGGCGGAGCAGCACCTCCGCGACTGTCATTCCCTGCTCGGCGGCATGAGAGACCACCTGGTGCCAGGAGCGGACCTCCCGGCTCGCGAGGTCCGCGTCCCCGGGGGCGGGCACAGGATGACCGGAGAGACTCAGCGGCGCGGCTGCCACGCCGACCGCGGCGGGGATGCCGTGAGCCGCGTTGCGCCACGGCCGGAATTTCCGTGTCTCGGAGGTAAGGCCTCGCTCGCTGTCATTCATGTCGGCATCGAGATGGAACCATCCGACGACGTCGAGCGACGCCCTCCCTCCGTTCCGCCCCTGTACCTCGACACCTTTGCCGCGCCACTCCTGATCGAGTACTCGGGCCACGTCGTGGTTGCGAGCGTCCAGTTGCCACAGCCAGTTCATACTCAGTGCGGGCCAGTCGACGAGTGCTTTCGCTCCTTGCCGCCACTGCTCGTCCGCCCACTGCTGATCGAACTCCTGAAGCTCCTTGCGGCTGACGCTCAGCGTTCCTGCATGCGGGCCGGTCAGATTCAGTACACAGCCGAAGGGCTCCTTGTCCGTCACGATCCCGTCGCACAGGATCGCGCCCTCGCCGGTCACCCACCACAGCACCCCGGGCACCGCCTCCAGCGAGGTGCCCATCCCGGCTCCCGGAGGTGCCTGCAGCACGCCCGGCGCCCAGTCGTGCGCATACCCGGTCCCGTCCTGCGCCTCCAGCCGGAACTCGCTCACCCGCACCAGCTCGCGCAGCACCTTCACGCAGGACAACCCGGTCGCGGCGGCACCGTCCCGCAGATACAGCCGCACCCGCGTCCCGCCCTCGGCGAGCCCGTCCTCCGCGCCGCCGAGCCGCTGGATGCGGAACAGGCTTCCGCTGCTCGGAATGTCGACGCGCAGGGCATGGTCGGCGAGGCCGCCTTCCGGGCTCACCTGGCGGGTCACGATCGTCATCTCGTCGGCGAGCATGAAGTAGCTGAACACCCCGATGCCGAAACGGCTGTTGGGATAGAGGCGCAGCGACGGGTCGTGGCGCAGCCAGCGCGACTGCTCCTTGCGGAACGACTTCGACCGCTCGAATCGGCTGCCGGCGCGCGTGAAGGTGTGCTTGAGCTGCTCCGCGCTCATCCCCACCCCGTTGTCCCGGCACTCGACGTACGGGCCGCGCTCGTCCTCGCCCTGCGTGAAGGTGATCCGGCCCGTCCACTCGGCCGGCTGTACGCCGCCGCTCTGCAGGAACGTCCAGCGCATCGCGCGGTACCGGCAGGCGTCCATGGCGTTCTGATATAGCTCCCGGAGCGCCAACTGGGGCTCACCGCCGTACAGTTGCTCGCCCATGAGCAGCTCGCGGACCTCGGTCTGGGCAAGGTGGAAGCGCAGCAACGGGGTCTCGTACGACGGCTGGTTCCCGATTTGGCCGGGGCGCAGCCCGCGGTCGGTGATGCGGCGGGGTGCGGCCGTCAGCAGGGCGGCTTCGGATTCCGGCAGCTCGGCGCTCATGTCCACGACCTGCGCGGCGAGTTGGTCCGCCTGGTCCACCACTTCGGTGAGCGCCGCGTGCATGGCCTGGTGGGGACAGGGCGCGTCCAGGTGCAGGGCGTCGCCGTCCCGCTCCCAGCCGAGGCCGCAGGCCGTGCCGATGACATGCTCGGGCAGGACGGGGTCGGTGACGGCCAGATGCTCGGCCACCGCTTCCGGGAGGGTCCGGACGTCCACGGCCAGGGCGGCGGCGAGCCGGAGCAGAGCGGCGAGCGGGCGCACCCGCAGCGCCTGATGCCCGGCGGGCAGGAGCACCTTGCCCCGGGACGCGGACGGCAGTTCGCCCGGCAGCTCTTCGAGGCCGATGCCGGAGGCCAGCGTGCACAGCAGGCCGGACAGCTCGTGCACCCGGTCCTGCGCCACTCCCAGCGAGGTGATCAGGGCCTCGGCCGGACCCGGTGGCACCGCCTCGTCGTCCGTCTCGAACCGGTCGGCGATCCAGCGGTGCACCAGCCACATCGTCAGGGCGGCCTCGTCCTGCACCCGGTCGCGGGCCCGGCACTGGGCCGCCTTCCGCGCCACGCGCGCGTGCTGGTCGACGATCTGTTCGTAGTGCCTGCGATGGGCGTCGGCGCCCGGGCGGCGCTTCGGCGAGTAGGGGTCGATCTCCGCGGCCTGGCTCAGCCGGTCGGCCCAGGCGGCCTCGCGCAGGAACGGCGCCGCCACGAGCAGTGCGACCTCGACCGCCGACAGAGCGGCCGTCGGGGGAAGCAGCAGGGGCAGCCGGTCCCGCAGCAGCCGCACCGGGAACGCGTCGTCGGCCCACGGGTCCGGGTGCGGCAGGCGCTCCTGCGCGAGGTGCAGCGTGCGGGCGCAACTCTCGACGAAGTCGGCGAGGGGGTCCTGGAAGGTGAGGACGCTGCCCCGGTCCTCCGGCTTCACCCGCTCCCACAGCGGGGTCTCGCGGGCCGCCTCCCACCAGGCTTCCAGCAGCGGACGCCCGTCGCAGATCTCCTTCTCCCTGGTCTCCGCCTCGGCGTTGGTGCCGTAGCGGATGGCGGCGGTCTGCGTGAGGCCGTGCCGCCGGGCGGCCTCCTTCGTCCTCGCGCGCGCCGCCGTGAACACGTCGTGCACGGTGCGCGCGGGGGCGAGCGGCCCCAGCGCGTCGGCGAGCCCCCGGGTGAAGAAGCTCCCCTCGGAGCTGTGTCCGCACTGCTCCCCGGCCGAACAGCCGGTCAGCACGGCGAAGCCGCCCTCGGGCGGTCCGTTGTCGATGCTGTTGCCGAACGCCACGCCGTCGCCGTCCAGGACCGTACGGCAGGCGTCGACGAGCCAGAGCACCGTGCCCGCCCGGCACTCCTTGAGCAGGGGACTGATGCCCGCGGGCAACAGGGAGTCCACGTACGGCTCCTGCCAGACACCGTCGCTGGGCGGGGCGGCATCGGCGGGTACGAGGTAGTCGACGCCACCGACGCGGACGCCATGTCCGGTGAAGTACAGCAGAAGGGTGCCGCCGGGCGGCATGTCGCGGGCCACCTCGTAGATCCGCGGCTTGATCCGGCTGAGGCCGGCGTCGTGCAGGATCTCGACCTCGTAACCGGCCGCGTCCAGCGCTGTGTTCATCAGCCGGAGATCCGCCTCGACGACCTCGTCGAGCGGTTCCAGCAGGCCCACCGTCGCGGGTGCGTGCCCGACTCCGATCAGCAGGGCCTTGCGCGCCCGTTCCATGTCCCCTCCCACCAGCAGGGAAACATGATGGCATCGTGCACCGACAACGCGTCGCCGAACGCGGGCAGTTACCCGGTCAGTACGCGGTGATCGCTGTCGCGCCGTCCACCGTCCCGATCGCGATGTGCGGCTCGCGCGCCGGGTCGGCCCACTCCAGGATCCGGCGCATCGCGCCCCGCGGCACGGAGACGCAACCGGCCGTCGCGCCACGCCCGTTGACATGCAGGAAGATCCCGGCGCCCCGGCCGTGCACCGGCCGCTCGTAGTTGAAGCCGATGACGAAGGCGTACGCGTACTGCGTGGCGTACGCGATCAGGTGCTCGGACTCGGTGGCGCGGCAGTCGGCGGGGCGGGGCTCGGTCCAGCGGTTGTATGAGCGGGAGTTGTTGTCCTGGCACCACCAGGATTCCTGCCGCACCCGACGGTAGGGGGCCGCGGTGCCGTAGGGCGCGGCCTTGATGCCGAAGGCGAACGGCAGGTCGTACAGGCCCGTCGGAGTCGTGTTCGTGCCCTGTTTGCGCGAGCCGCCCTCGGTGAGCCCCTTGGCGCCGAAGCGTGCCACAGCGGAACCCGTCCTCATCCAGTGCCCGTCGCGCAGGTCCCACCAGGTGACCGTGCCCGACGTGGCGTCCGTGCGCGGCGCCTGAGCGGTGATCAGCTGGGTGCCGCCGCCGGTGTCCGCCATCCTTTCCGGCAGCGGCGGGTGCCGGTCGCCGGGCGCGGCACCGAGCACGAGGAGGGAGGCGGACGCGAGGGCGACGACGACACCGGGGCGCATGGCTCAGACGGTACTGGGGGGCAGCGGCAACGGCAGCCCGGGCAGTCCGTCCATGCTCGTCGCGATGTACTCCTTCTTGGTGAAGTACTCGCTCAGCGAGGCGTCGTCCTCGCGCGCGAAGCGCCTGGCGTGCAGGTCGCGGTCCTCGTCGTACGTCATGAAGGGCACCGCGTAGCCGCAGGAGTCGCGGACCGTCTCGGCCGTCACGACGATGATCGCCCGCAGGCCGTGCAGGCTCGGGTCGATGTCCGGGAAACGGCCCAGCAGTTCCTTGAACCGGGGGTCGTCGCGCAGGACCGCCTCGCCGCGACCGTGCACCCGGACGATGTTGGGCGGGCCCTGGAAGGCGCACCACATGAGGGTGATCCGGCCGTTCTCCCGCAGGTGCGCGATCGTCTCCGCGGTGGACCCGGCGAAGTCCAGATAGGCCACGGTGAGCTCGTCGAGGATGACGAAGGAACCCTTGAGGCCCTTGGGGGAGAGGTTGACCGTGCCGTCGCCGGACAGAGGGGCGGTCGCGGTGAAGAAGAGGGGCTGCGCCTCGATGAACGTACGCAGGCGGCCGTCTATGCGCTCATAAGTCTTTCCCATGACTAACGATTATTGGCGAAAATCCTTCGCTTGTCTAATGAACTGGGGTTCCGTGGCCGCCCGGACGGGGCGTCGGCCGGACGGCCACGGAGGTCCGTCACTTGTTCAGCGTGCAGGTGGCGAGGGAGTTCAGCCCCTGCGGCTTGGCCGCGGTGCGGCCGATCGAGATCGCGATGCGGTCGATCGTCGAGACGCGCTTGTCCTTCAGGGGGCCGAGAATCGCGTTCTGGACGAAGTTGGGCCCGCCCTGGCCGACGGTGTTGACCAGCCGCGTGTTGGCCTCCGTGATCTGCGTGTTCAGCAGGGCCAGGTTGCGGTCGACCTCGGCCTTCGCGGAGGCGGGCACCGCCGGGAGCTGCGAGGCGACGTCGGGGCAGGAGATGGTGCCGACCGCGGCCGCGCCACCCGCGTTACCCGCAGCCGCACCACCCGCGTTGCCCGCGGCCCCGCCCGCCTGCTTGGTCGCGTTCGGCGCCGGGGTGGCCGCGCCCCCGCCGGTCGCCGTACCGCCACCCGTGTTCAGCTTGCAGGGCGCCAGGGCGTCGAGCCCCTGCGGCTTGGCCGCGGTGCGGCCGATGGCGGTCGCGATGCGGTTGACGGTGGCGACGCGCTTGTCCTTGAGGGGACCGAGGATGGCGTTCTGGACGAAGTTCGGTCCGCCCTGGCCGACCGTGTCGACGAGCCGCTTGTTGGCCTCCGCGATCTGTGTGTTCAGCAGCGCCAGGTTGCGGTCGACCTCGGCCTTCGCCGAGGCCGGGATCGCAGGGAGGCTCGGCGCGACGGCGGGGCAGCTCACCGTGCCGGGCGCCGCCTTGGTCGTGGCGTTGTTGCTGTTGCCCTTGCCGGTCTCCCCGGCCAGGGCGGAACCGGCGATCACCGCTCCGGACAGCACCACCGCGGCGGCGCCGCCGATCATGACGACGCGGCGCTTGTTGTACTTCGGAAGAGCCCTGGACATGCGGAAGCCTCACTTGGGTCAGGGGTGGGTGTACAAACGCGGCGCCTGCGTTCGGTAGGAAGTACGGGAAAGCGGTTTCGCGCGTTCAACGGGTTCCGAAAATCCCTCCAGGCGTCTTCTCAAGCCTTGGGGAAGCCCTCGGCATCCCTCACGATTGACGAATCATGCAGAGTTCTGCATACTCATGCATGTCAGTGAATGCAGTGTTGAGGAGAAACCCGTGACCGAGCGCGTCGTACTCGCCTATTCGGGCGGTCTGGACACCTCCGTCGCCATCGGCTGGATCGCCGAGGAGACGGGCGCCGAGGTCATCGCTGTCGCGGTCGACGTCGGCCAGGGCGGCGAGGACCTGGACGTCATCCGCAAGCGCGCCCTCGCCTGCGGAGCGGTCGAGGCCGAAGTGGCCGACGCCAAGGACGAGTTCGCCGACGAGTACTGCCTCCCGGCGATCAAGGCCAACGCCCTCTACATGGACCGCTACCCGCTGGTCTCCGCCCTCTCCCGCCCGACGATCGTCAAGCACCTCGTCGCCGCCGCCCAGAAGCACGGCGCCACCACGGTCGCCCACGGCTGCACCGGCAAGGGCAACGACCAGGTCCGCTTCGAGGCCGGCATCGTCGCCCTCGCCCCCGGCCTCCAGTGCATCGCCCCGGTCCGCGACTACGCGATGACCCGCGACAAGGCGATCGCTTTCTGCGAGGAGAAGAACCTCCCGATCGCGACCTCCAAGAAGTCCCCGTACTCCATCGACCAGAACGTCTTCGGGCGCGCCGTCGAGACGGGGTTCCTGGAGGACATCTGGAACGCTCCGATCGAGGACATCTACGAGTACACCTCCAACCCGGCCGAGCCCCGCGAGGCCGACGAGGTGGTCATCTCCTTCAAGCAGGGTGTCCCGGTGGCCATCGACGGCAGGCCCGTCACAGTCCTCCAGGCGATCCAGCAGCTGAACGAGCGCGCGGGCGCCCAGGGAATCGGCCGGATCGACATGGTCGAGGACCGCCTCGTCGGCATCAAGTCCCGTGAGGTGTACGAGGCCCCGGGCGCGATCGCGCTGATCACGGCCCACCAGGAGCTGGAGAACGTCACCGTCGAGCGTGAACTCGCCCGATACAAGCGGCAGGTCGAGCAGCGCTGGGGCGAACTGGTCTACGACGGCCAGTGGTTCTCCCCGCTCAAGCGTGCCCTGGACGGCTTCATCGACGAGGCCAACCAGCACGTCAACGGTGACATCCGGATGACCCTGCACGGTGGTCGCGCCGTGGTCACCGGCCGCCGCTCCGACACCTCGCTCTACGACTTCAACCTCGCCACCTACGACACGGGCGACAGCTTCGACCAGGCAGCGGCCAAGGGATTCATCGATATCTACAGCCTGTCGTCGAAGATCGCGGCGCGGCGCGACCTTGCAGGCGGAGCCTGACGACGACCGGCGCAGGCCGCGTCCGTACTAGCCTGACGTCCGCCTCCTCGCTCCCGGTGGGGAGGCGGACGCACCACAACAGCCTTGAGGAGCACAGCAAGTGAGCAGCAACAGCGGTGACGTACGGCTCTGGGGCGGCCGCTTCGCCGACGGTCCCGCCGAGGCCCTGGCCAAGCTGTCCGCGTCCGTCCACTTCGACTGGCGGCTCGCGCCGTACGACATCGCCGGATCGCGTGCCCACGCGCGCGTGCTGCACAAGGCGAACCTCCTCACGGACGACGAGCTCTCCCGCATGCAGGAGGGCCTCGACCGGCTCGAAGCGGACGTCGCCGACGGCACCCTCGTGGGCACCATCGCCGACGAGGACGTGCACACCGCTCTGGAGCGCGGCCTGTTGGAGCGCGTCGGCGCCGACCTCGGCGGCAAGCTCCGCGCCGGACGGTCCCGGAACGACCAGGTCGCGACGCTCTTCCGGATGTACCTGCGCGACCACGCCCGGATCATCGGTGGCCTGATCGCCGACCTCCAGGACGCGCTGGTGGGCCTCGCCGAGGCGCACCCGGACGTCGCGATGCCCGGCCGCACGCACCTCCAGCACGCCCAGCCGGTGCTGTTCGCCCACCATGTCCTCGCCCACGTGCAGCCGTTGTCCCGGGACGCCGAGCGGCTGCGCCAGTGGGACGAGCGCACGGCCGTGTCGCCGTACGGCTCGGGCGCCCTGGCCGGTTCCTCCCTCGGCCTCGACCCCGAGTCGGTCGCCAAGGACCTCGGCTTCGAGCACGGCAGCGTGGCGAACTCCATCGACGGCACGGCCTCCCGTGACTTCGTCGCCGAGTTCGCCTTCATCACCGCGATGATCGGCGTGAACCTCTCCCGGATCGCCGAGGAGATCATCATCTGGAACACGAAGGAGTTCTCCTTCGTCACCCTGCACGACGCCTTCTCCACCGGCTCGTCGATCATGCCGCAGAAGAAGAACCCGGACATCGCCGAGCTGGCGCGCGGCAAGTCCGGCCGCCTGATCGGCAACCTGACCGGCCTGATGGCCACGCTCAAGGCCCTCCCGCTCGCGTACAACCGCGACCTCCAGGAGGACAAGGAGCCGGTCTTCGACTCCTGCGACCAGCTCGAGGTCCTGCTCCCCGCCTTCACCGGCATGATGGCGACCCTCACCGTCAACCGGGAGCGCATGGAGGAGCTGGCCCCGGCCGGTTTCTCGCTCGCCACCGACATCGCCGAGTGGCTGGTCAAGCAGGGCGTGCCGTTCCGTGTCGCGCACGAGGTCGCGGGCGAGTGCGTGAAGGTCGCCGAGGCCGACGGCATCGAGCTGGACGGGCTCACGGACGAGCAGTTCGCGAAGATCTCCGCGCATCTGACGCCCGAGGTGCGGTCCGTGCTCAACGTGCCGGGCGCTCTCGCCTCGCGGAGCGGCCGCGGCGGTACGGCGCCCAGCGCGGTCGCCGTGCAGCTCGCCGAGGTGAAGACGGACCTCGCGACCCAGCACGCCTGGGCCACCGCCAAGAACAAGTAGCGGGTTGCGAAGAAGAAGTAGCAGGTAGGCAAGAAGGAGCAGCCGGTCGGGAATCAGAGGGGCATCGCGGGTTACGTTGGTCGGGAGCCGCAAGGAGCCGACCGAACGGAGCCCGCGATGCCCTTCGCCCGACTGGCCTCAGCAACGACCCCCACCTGCCACATCGGCCTGGGTCTAGCCGCCGTCGGCCGCCCCGGCTACATCAACCTCGGCCGAGACCAAGACCTCGGAGAGAACCGCAGCGTCGAGACGCTGCGCGCCCGCACCCACGAACTCCTCGACGCCGCCTACGCCCAGGGCGTGCGCTACTTCGACGCGGCCCGCTCCTACGGCCGCTCCGAGGAGTTCCTCGCCGGCTGGCTGAGCGGCCGGCCGGACATCGACGACGTCGTCATCGGCAGCAAATGGGGCTACACCTACACCGCCGACTGGCGCACCGACGCCGAGGCGCACGAGGTCAAGGACCACAGCCTCGCCGCGTACGAGAGGCAGCGGGCCGAGTCCGACGAGCTGCTCGGCCGCCGCCTCGACCTCTACCAGATCCACTCGGTGACCCCGGACAGCCCGGCCCTCACCGACAAGGAACTCCACGCCAAACTGGCCGAGGCCGCCGCCGCAGGACTGAGCGTCGGCTTCTCCACCAGCGGACCCGCCCAGTCCGACGCGATCCGCACCGCCCTCGCCGTGACGGTCGACGGCGAGCCCCTCTTCCGTACCGTCCAGGCGACGTACAACGCGCTGGAGACCTCCGCCGCGCCCGCGCTCGCCGAGGCGCACGACGCGGGGCTCACGGTGATCGTCAAGGAGGGCATGGCCAACGGCCGCCTCACCGCCGCGCACGCGCCGGACGCGGTCCTGGAGATCGCCGGGCAGGCCGGGGCCGCCGCGGACGCGGTCGCCCTCGCGCTCGTCCTACACCAGCCGTGGGCCGGTGTCGTCCTCTCCGGCGCGGCCACCACCATCCAGCTCGCCTCGAACCTGCACGCGGCCGTCGTCGACCTCGACGAGGAGCAGCTGGCCCGGCTCACCGCCCTCGCCGAGGAGCCGGGAGCGTACTGGGCACGGCGCGGGCAGCTGCCCTGGAACTGAGGACAGCTTTCTGAGGCGGCTCGGCGTGAGACGTATAAGCCCGCAGTGAGACGTATAAGCCCGTGGTGAGACCAATACGCCCGTGGTGAGACAAGGATGTCTCACATGGGCTATGGTTGTCTCATGGCTGTCGACCGTGACCATGTGCTGCGCAGTGCCGCGGCCCTCCTGACCCGGAAATCCACCGCGACCATGGACGAGGTCGCCAAGGCGGCCGGGATCAGCAGGGCCACGCTGCACCGCCACTTCGCCGGACGCGACGCGGTCGTACGGGCGCTGGAGTCGCTCGGCATCGCGGAGTGCGAGGCGGCGCTCGACGCCGCGCGGCTCGACGAGGGCCCCGCCCAGGAGGCCGTACGCCGCATGGTGAAGGCGCTCGAAGGCGCGGCCGGACTGCTCGCGTTCCTCTACACCGAGAACCAGCTGTTCGAGGGCGACGAGCAGCACGAGGGCTGGGCCCGGCTCGACGCGCGGATCGGCGCGGTGTTCCGGCGTGGCCAGGAGAGCGGCGAGTTCCGTATCGACCTCACCCCGGCCTGGCTCACCGAGGCGCTCTACGGGCTGATGGCCTCCGGGGCGTGGGCCGTGACCGAAGGCCGGGTCGCCGCAAAGGACTTCCCCTACATGATCGTCGAGCTGTTGCTCGGCGGCGCACTACGGAGAGAGGAATCATGACCAGCACCCTGCAGCCGGTCACCACGACAGAGCTGGAGAAGCGTCCGGGCCGCTGGCTCGCGCTCTCCGTTCTCGTCCTGGCCGTGCTGCTGGTGGCCGTCGACGCGACCGTCCTCGGCCTCGCGACCCCGTACATCAGCGAGGACTTGAAGCCCTCCGGCACCCAGCTCCTGTGGATCGGTGACGTCTACTCGTTCGTCATCGCCGGACTGCTCGTCTCCATGGGCAGCCTCGGCGACCGCATCGGCCGCAAGAAGCTGCTGCTCATCGGATCGACGGCGTTCGGCGCGGTCTCCGTGCTCAACGCCTACGCCACGACACCGGAGATGATGATCCTGGCGCGGGCGCTGCTCGGTGTCGCGGGCGCGACGCTGATGCCCGCCACCCTCGCCCTGATCCGCAACCTCTTCCACGACCCGCGCGAGCGCAGTCTCGCCATCGGTATCTGGGGCGCAACGGCCTCCGCCGGTACGGCAGTCGGCCCGGTCGTGGGAGGCTTCCTGCTCGAACACTTCTGGTGGGGTTCCGTCTTCCTGATCAACCTCCCCGTGATGGCGGTCCTCGTCCTCGTCGGCATCAAGTTGCTGCCCGAGTCGCGGAATCCCGATCCCGGCCCGTGGGACCTGACCAGTGTCCTGCTCTCCCTCGTCGGCATGATCGGCCTCGTGTACGCGGTGAAGGAGGCCGCCGCCCACGGAGTGAGCGGAGAGGCGGCCGCCGCAGGCCTGCTCGGCGTCGGCGCGCTCTGCTGGTTCGTGCGCCGCCAACTCACGCTGCCCACCCCGCTGTTGGACATGCGACTGTTCCGCAACCGTGGCTTCTCGGCGGCGGTCCTCGCCGACCTGCTCACCATCCTCGGTCTGGCCGGCCTCATCTTCTTCCTCTCGCAGTACCTGCAACTCGTGCAGGGCAGAGGACCGTTCGAGGCGGGTCTCGCCGAACTCCCCGCAGCCGTCGGCGCGGTGGCGGCGGGTCTGATCGCGGGCACGGTCGCCCGGCGGTTGTCCGTACGGGCCGTGGTCGCGGGTGGCCTCGCGGCGGTGGGCCTGGCGCTGGCCGCGCTCACCCTGCTGAGCCAGTCCACCGGCTATCCGCTGCTCGGCGGCGCGCTCCTGGTCGTCGGCATCGGCGCGGGCTTCTCCTTCACCGTGACCGCCGACGTGATCCTCTCCAGCGTGCCCAAGGAGCAGGCGGGTGCCGCCTCCGCGGTCTCCGAGACGGCGTACGAACTCGGCGCCGCCCTAGGCATCGCGCTCCTCGGCTCCATCGTCACCGGCGCCTACCGCGGCTTCACGGCCCCGGCGGGCACCCCGGAGGCGGCCCACGAGTCGCTCGGCGGCGCGGCCGAGGTCGCATCCGGACTTCCGGCCGACACGGCGGACGCACTCATGGACTCGGCCCGCACCGCTTTCGTCGAGGGCCTCACCCTGGCAGCGGGCATCGGAGCGGCGGTACTGCTCGCCACAGCGGTGGCGGCGTGGTTCCTGCTGAGGGGACAGCGGCTTGAGGGCGCCCCGTAAGGGGCACGGGGAACTGCGCGAGCAACCACGGACTGTCCGCAGCCGCCGTACGGCACATGCCGGGCGGCGCTGCGGCGGATCCGGCTTCCGCTACGCGGCCTTGGCCTTCGTGGCGTACATGTCCACATACTCCTGCCCGGACAACCGCATGACCTCGGTCATCACCGAGTCGGTCACGGCGCGCAGCACGTACCGGTCACGGTCCATGCCCTCGTACCGCGAGAACTCCATGGCCTCGCCGAAGCGAACGGTGACCCGGCCGGGCCGCGGCATCCCCGCGCCGCCGGGCTGCAGCTTGTCGGTGCCGATCATCGCGAACGGGACGACCGGGGCGCCGGTCATCAGGGTGAGCCGGGCGATGCCGGTGCGGCCGCGGTAGAGCCGGCCGTCGGGGGAGCGGGTGCCCTCGGGGTAGATGCCGAAGACCTTGCCCTCCTCCAGCACACGGCGGCCGGTCATCAGCGCGGCGACTCCGCCGTTGGCGCCGTCCCGGTCCACCGGGATCATGCCGACGCCGGTGAAGAACCAGGCCATCAGGCGGCCCTTGAGCCCCTTGCCGGTGACGTACTCGTCCTTGCCGATGAAGAGCACCTGCCGGTCGCACACCAGCGGCAGGATCATGGAGTCGATGAAGGTGAGGTGGTTGCCGGCCAGGATCACCGGGCCGTCGCCCGGGATGTGCTCCACACCCTCCACCCGTGGGCGGAACATCAGGCGCATGATCGGTCCGAGCACTGCCTTGATGAGCGCGAAGCGGGACAACGGGCCCTCCGGTGTCAAGGGATCGGTATGAAGTAAGTCTGTGCAGGTGAGGACGATACTCGCGGTTTCCGGGTGATTGCACATCGGGTTCACTGAGTAGATACGCATTGTTGACTCACGTTTACCTGCGACGCTGTCCCGTTTCGTCCCCGTCACGCGGGCGCGCAGATGTGACGGACATCGCGCGGAACACCGACCGGCTTATGAACAGAGGGAGTTGTGGGGCACGTGCGCACGGTGCCCGCCGCACCCGCTGCTCGCCCGCTCGGGTTCCCGGGTCCGCGCGGCCGACACGTCCTCAACGCCTGCATTCCGTACGACATCCAGCGTCACCCGCGTGTTCCGCCGCGGGTCTCCCCACCGTCACCCACGGGCCCCTACGATCGTCCCGCTTTGACAGGTACGGGGCGGTACGGCGGGAGGAGCGCTCATGGCGACACAGGGGTCGGACGAGCAGGGGCGGGGCACGGCGCGCAGGACGCTGCTCGGGGCCGCGGTGCTCGGCGCGAGCGGAGCGGTCATCGGACTGCCCGGCGTGGCGAGAGCCGACGAGCGCCACGCCGGCGGCGGCTACCGGAGCCTGCCGAAGCCGACCGTCATCGGCCACCGGGGCGCCAGCGGCTACCGCCCCGAACACACCTTCGGCTCGTACGAGCTCGCCCTCGACCTGGGCGCCGACGTCGTCGAGGCGGGCGACCTGGTGCCCACCAAGGACGGCCACCTCGTATGCCGTCACGAACCGGAGATCGGCGGGACCACCGACGTCGCGGCGCACCCCGAGTTCGCCGGCCGCAAGACCACCAAGACGCTGGACGGCGTCGCCACAACCGGCTGGTTCACCGAGGACTTCACGCTCGCCGAGCTGAAGACGCTGCGCGCGATCGAGCGCATCCCCGCCAACCGCCAGCGCAACACGATCTACAACGGCCGCTGGGAGATCCCCACCTTCGAAGAGGTGCTCCAGTGGCAGGACGAGCAGACCCGCAAGCGCGGCAAGCAGGTCTGGATCTACCCCGAGACCAAGCACCCCACGTACTTCCGGGGCCTCGGCCTCGGCCTGGAGGAGCGGCTCGCCAAGATCCTGCACAAGCACGGCAAGGACAGGAAGAACTCGCCGGTCATCATCCAGTCCTTCGAGCCGAGCAGCATCCAGCGGCTGGACAAGCTGGTCGGCAACCCGCTCGTCGTGCTGCTGTCCGGCGCGAGCACCCGCCCCTGGGACTTCGTGGCGGCGGGCGACCCGCGCACCGTCGCCGACCTCGTCACGCCCGCGGGCCTGAAGTGGATCGCCTCGTACGCGCAGGGCATCGGCCCGACCCTCGACCTGGTCATCCCGAAGGACGCGAACGGCGCCCTCACCACACCGACCACGCTCGTCGCCGACGCGCACAAGGCAGGCCTGATCCTGCATCCCTACACGATGCGCAACGAGAACACCTTCCTGCCCGCGAACTTCCGCACGGGCGCCGACCCGAACGCCTACGGCGACGTCTTCGGCGCGTTCCGGACGTACTTCGCGACCGGCATCGACGGCGTCTTCTCCGACAACGCGGACACCGCGCTGCTCGCCCGCGAGGACTTCGTCAACGGATGACCCCGCCACCCCGGTTGGGGTGACAACCGGCCGCCCCGGCAACCTCCCGCCCGGGCGGCCGCGTGATGGGGCATATGACACACGAGATGCTCGCCACGCTGCGCCCGCTGCTCGTCGCCGAGGCCTCGGCCGAGGCCCGCGCCTGTGGCACCGAGCAGAGCGACCTGGAACAGGCCGTCTGGCTCCGCCTCCTGGAGCGCCTCGACACGGACGGTCCGCCCGTTGACCCGCATGGGTGGCTGCGCCGGGCGGTCCGCTCCGAAGGGCGCCGCAGCCGCCGCACGGCCCGACTCGAACGGCCGTACGCCGCCGAGCCCGCCGACGACCACGGTGCCGGGCCGGAGCAGCAGGCCCTCGCCGCCGCCCGCGACCGGGCGCTCCACGACGCCGTACGACGTCTGCCCGGCCGTTGTCCTTCGCTGATGGCGGCGCTGCTGTCCCCCAAGGACCTCACTTATCGCGAAATCGCAGGGGAGTTGGGTATCTCACAGGGCAGTCTGGGTCCGGAACGTTCCAGATGCCTGGGATGTCTGCGCCGATTGCTGACGCCGGAGGTTGCGGCCCGCGAACCGCGGGGATAGGAGTGAGGGACCAACCGGTGGAACAGGTGAGCGGGAGGCATGCACACATGGGCATGAGCGTGACCATCTCGGCGGCGACCGAACAGGACGCCGAGCAGATCCTCAAGCTGCAGTACCTCTGCTACCAGAGCGAGGCCGAGCTGTACGGCGACTACGGCATCGAGCCACTCACCCAGCCCCTCGACTCCCTCAAGGCCGAGCTGGCCGAGGGCACGGTCCTGGTGGCCCGGCTCGGGGACGAGGTGGTGGCCTCCGTACGCGGCGCGGTCGACGCCGAGGGCACGGCCCGCATCAACAAGCTGATCGTCCACCCGCGCATGCAGCGCCATGGGCTGGGCGGACGCCTGCTCGCCGCCATCGAGGCGAAGCTCGGCGCGGACGGCGCGGCCAAGTCCTTCCAGCTCTTCACCGGCCACCGCAGCGACCACAACCTGCGGCTCTACCGCAAGCACGGCTACGCGCAGGTCTCCACCGAGCGCGTCGACGAGCGCCTCACCCTGGTGACCCTGGCCAAGGGCGCCGACGTGGACGCCTTCGTCGCGAGCGCCTAGCCCCTTGCCTGTCGCCTAGCCGTCGGCGGTCGTACGCGCCTTGCGCAGCCAGTACATCGCCGACAGCGGCAGCAGCACCGGGATGAACAGATAGCCCATCCCGTAGTCCGACCACACCGTCGCGTCGGGGAAGGCGGACGGCTCCACGAGCGTCCACGTCCCGACCGTCAGCACACCCGCGAGCTCGGCGGCGCAGCACACCAGCGCCGCCTTGCGGGCCGTCTCCCCGCCGCGCACCAGCGAGTACGTGATGAACCCGTACACGAGGCCCGCCACCGCGGAGAGCGAGTAGGCCAGCGGGGCCTTGTCGAACTCCGTCGAGATCTGCACCGCCGAGCGCGAGACCGCGCCGACGACCATCACGCCGTAGAGCCAGACCAGCAGCATGCCCGGCCCGCTGATCAGCCGGGTCCTGCGCGGCTTCTCCTCCGTGGACGTCATCTCAGCCTCCCCAGATGTCATAGAGCCGCACCTCCAGGACGGCGAGGACGACGCCGCCGGCCGCCACGGTGATCGAGCCCCAGCGCGTGCGCTCCGCCAGCGACATGAAACCGGCCGCCGGGATGCAGGCGAACGCACCGAGCAGATACGCCACGAAGATCGTCGTGCCCTGCTCCGGCTTCTCGCCGCGCGCCAGCTGGACGACGCCGATGACCAGCTGCACCAGGGCCAGCACCGACACCGCGGCCATGCCGATGAAGTGCCAGTCCTTGGTCGGCTGATCACGGTAGGCGGCCCAGCCGCACCAGGCGGCGAGCGCGAGCGCGGCGACGGCCGTCGCGACCGTCAGGGCATCAAGCATGCCGTGACCCTATTACGGCCCAAAAGGCCCGGTGCCCCCGCCCCCGGGGTGCCCCCGGACCGGCCGCGCCTCCCGCTGCGGCCATCGTGGTCTTGGCCACAACCCATGCGGCGTACGAGCCGCACGCGACCCTTGTGGAGAGCGCCCCTCGCCCTTGTCGGCACTGGTCACCGGCGGGGGAGCGGCGATCTCCGTCCGGCGCCGGACGCTGTCCACCACTGTCCGCATTGCGGACAGCGATGACGGCCCCCGGCTGTACGTCTGCTTTACTCGTTTCATGACCACGACGAGCTGCCGCACCTTTGCGACCGAGGCGACCACGACGCCCGGTGCTCGTTGTATGTGTCGAATGTGCGCCTTCTAGAGGGCCCCCGCACCACCTGAGTTTCGCGCCCCGAAGCGAGACCGCCGCCCCCTGTCCGTACCCCGTACGTGACTCGGGCTGCCCCGCGCACACGTTCTCCCCCGGTTCCATCGCCACCGCGAGAACCGTGCCGCGTTCCCGACCGCATGCACTCGTGCCCGGGCACACCCACGCCCGCGCACTCGACAGTGACGGAAACCCCAGTGATCACCACATCGGGCCTCACCAAGGTCTACCGCTCGCGCGGCCGAGAGGTCACCGCCCTCGACGGCGTCGATCTGCACGTCCGCGAAGGCGAGGTGTACGGCGTCATCGGCCAGTCCGGCGCCGGCAAGTCCTCGCTGATCCGCTGCGTCAACCTCCTGGAGCGCCCCACCTCCGGCACGGTCACCGTCGCCGGACAGGACCTCACCGCCCTCGCCGGCCGTGGACCGCGCGCAGGCAAGGAACTGCGCAAGGCGCGCAGCCACATCGGGATGGTCTTCCAGCACTTCAACCTGCTGTCCTCGCGCACCGTGCAGGACAATGTCGAGCTGCCCCTCGAAATCCTCGGCGTCTCCGGCAAGGAGCGCAGCCGCAAGGCCCTCGAACTCCTCGACCTGGTCGGCCTCTCCGACAAGGCCAAGTCCTACCCGGCGCAGCTCTCCGGCGGCCAGAAGCAGCGCGTCGGCATCGCCCGCGCCCTCGCCGGCGACCCGAAGGTGCTCCTCTCCGACGAGGCCACCAGCGCCCTCGACCCGGAGACCACCCGCTCCATCCTCCAGTTGCTGCGCGACCTCAACCGGCAGCTGGGCCTGACCGTCCTGCTCATCACCCACGAGATGGACGTCGTCAAGACGATCTGCGACTCGGCGGCGCTGATGGAGAACGGCCGGATCGTCGAGTCCGGCACGGTGAGCGAGCTCCTCGCGACCCCCGGGTCGGAACTGGCCACGGCCCTCTTCCCGGTCGGCGGCGACGCCACCGGCGAGGACCGCACCGTCGTCGACGTCACCTTCCAGGGCGAGGCGGCCACCCAGCCCGTCATCTCCCAGCTGTCGCGGACGTACAACATCGACATCTCGATCCTCGGCGCCGCGATCGACACCGTCGGAGGCCTCCAGGTCGGCCGGATGCGCATCGAACTGCCCGGCCGCTACGAGGACAACGTGGTGCCCATCGGATTCCTGCGCGAGCAGGGCCTGGGGATCGACGTGCTGGGCCAGGAGCCCGTACTGCTGAAGGAAGGTGCCAAGTGACCTGGTCCGAGATGCAGCCGCTGCTGTCCCAGGCGTGTTGGGACACGCTCTACATGGTGGGCTGGTCCACCCTCATCGCGATCGTCGGCGGTCTCCCGCTCGGCATCCTGCTGGTCCTGACCGACCGCGGCGGCCTCCTCCAGAACGTCGTGGCCAACAAGGTCATCGGTCAGATCGTGAACGTCGCCCGCTCGATGCCGTTCATCATCCTGATGGTCGCGCTGATGACGTTCACCCGGTGGCTCACCGGGACGACGATCGGCCGTGAGGCGGCGATCGTGCCGCTGGCGATCGGTGCCATCCCGTTCTTCGCGCGCCTGGTCGAGACGTCCGTCCGCGAAGTGGACCACGGGCTCGTCGAGGCCGTGCAGTCCATGGGCGGCAGCACCTGGAAGGTCGTCCGCAGTGTGCTGGTGCCCGAGTCCCTGCCCTCGCTGATCTCCGGCGCCACCACGACGCTGATCGCGCTCATCGGCTACTCCGCCATGGCGGGCACCGTCGGCGCCGGAGGTCTCGGCGACATCGCGATCCGCTACGGCTACCAGCGCTTCGAGACCAACCTGATGTGGATCACCGTGGGCATTCTCGCCGCGGTCATCTCCCTCCTCCAGTTCATCGGCGATTACGCGGCCCGCACCTTGCACCGGCGCACCGGAAACGCCGGCCCGCTCCTTCTCTTCCGGCCCTTCCGCGGCGTCCTGCCCGGCACCGTCGCCGCCGAGGCGACCAAGACCCGCTGAGCCCGCCGACCCACCCGCAGATTTCCCCGTCACCACCCAGGACGGGGCAGCACCACCCCTCAGGAAAGGCACTTTTCGTGCGTAACACCGCCAAGATCACCACCGCTGTCCTCGCCGCCGGAGCCCTCACCTTCGGGGTCACCGCCTGCGGCTCGGACAAGGACTCCGCCTCCGGCTCCTCCGACTACAGCGGACCGCTGGTCGTCGCCGCGAGCCCGACCCCGCACGCCGAGATCCTCGACTTCGTCAAGAAGAACCTGGCGAAGAAGGCGGGCCTCGACCTGGAGGTCAAGGAGTTCCAGGACTACATCGTGCCGAACACGGCGACCGAGGACGGTTCCGTGGGCGCCAACTACTTCCAGAACCAGCCGTACCTGGACGACTTCAACAAGAAGCGCGGCACCCACATCGTGCCCGTCGTCACGGTGCACCTGGAGCCGCTCGGCCTCTACTCCCACAAGGTCAAGAGTGCCGACGCCCTGAAGAGCGGTGCGACGATCGCGGTGCCGAACGACGCCGTCAACGAGGCGCGCGCCCTGAAGCTGCTCGCCGCCAACGGGCTCATCACCCTCAAGGACGGCGTCGGCAACGAGGCGACCCCGCAGGACATCTCCAAGAACCCGAAGAACCTCAAGTTCAAGGAGATCGAGGCGGCCCAGACGCCGCGCTCCCTGGACGACGTGGACGCAGCGGTCGTCAACGGCAACTACGCCATCTCGGCCGGCCTCAAGCCCGCCAAGAACGCCCTCGTCCTGGAGTCCGCCAAGAACAACCCGTACGGCAACTTCCTCGCCGTGAAGAAGGGCAACGAGGACGACCCGCGCGTCAAGAAGCTCGCGAAGCTCCTCACTTCGCCCGAGGTCAAGAAGTTCATCGAGGACAAGTACGCCGGCTCGGTCATCGCGTCCTTCTAGCCGCCACCACGGTCCCGGTCGCCGCGTTCGGCCACACACGGGGTCCACTCGTTACAACGAGTGGACCCCGTGGTGCAGTTCGGTGGTTTCATGCTGCATGCTGGGCAGTTCGCAGGCCCTGAAGGTTTCGAAGGTTACGGAGCGGCGCATGACGAGCACCTTCCCCAACATCTCCATCAGCACGGAGCGGTTGGTGCTGCGTCCGCTCGACGAGGACGACGTCCCCGCGCTCGCCGCGATGATGAACGACGAGCAGGTCGCCGCCTGGACCGACGTCCCCCAGCCCTACACCGAGGACGGCGCCCGCAGCTGGATCACCGAGTACGCGCCGACCGAGCGCACCGCGGGCCGCGGACTCGACCTCGCGGTCACCGAGTTCCTCACCCAGCGCCTGGTCGGCATCATCCAGCTCGGCAAGACGAACTGGCACGTCCGGTCCACGGAACTCTCGTACATCATCGCCCCCTGGGCCCGCGGCGAGGGCTACGCCTCCGAGGCGGCGCTCGCCACCTCCCAATGGCTGCTCGGTGACCAGAAGTTCGAGCGCATCGAGATCCGTACGGCCGCCGACAACACCGCCTCCCAGCAGGTCGCCCAGAAGATCGGCTGCATCAGCGAGGGTGTCCTGCGCAACGCGTGCATAGTGCACACACGCACCGAGGACGGCACCTGGGTCGACGTCCGCAGCGACTTCATCGTGTGGGGCCTGTTGCCCGAGGACCTCGAAGGCGTCGGCGAGGAACTGGCCGACAGCAGCGGTTTCACGTCGTTCTCGGACTGGAACTGAATCCACGGGACCGCTCCCACCCGGCGGAGCAGGTTCCCGGTGTCACCAGGTACCCTCACGGAGCCCGCCCTCGGGTTGCCCCCGACGACCTGCGAAGACCTTCTGGAGACTGACGACGATGGCCGACCGGGTCACGGTGATCGGCTGGGACGGCTCGCCGCTGACCGCCGCGGCGCGCTCGGCTCTCGGTGCCGCCACGCTGGTGGCCGGTGCGGCCCACCACCTGGCGCTCGCCGAGGTGCCCGCGACCGCCGAGCGCATCCGGCTCGGGAGTGTCTCCCTCGCCGCCCGCCGTATCGCGGGCCACCGGGGCAGCGCCGTCGTCCTCGCCGACGGTGACCCCGCATTCTTCGGCGTCGTACGCACCCTGCGCGCCCCCGAGTTCGGCCTGGAGGTCGAGGTCGTGCCCGCCGTCTCCTCGGTGGCCGCCGCCTTCGCCCGCGCCGGGATGCCCTGGGACGACGCACAGGTGGTCGTCGCACACCGTCGCACCCTGCGACGCGCGGTGAATGTGTGCCGCGCCCACACCAAAGTCGCCGTTCTCACTTCACCCGGCGCCGGCCCCGCCGAACTCGGACTGCTCCTCGACGGTGTGCACCGCACCTTCGTCATCTGCGAGGAACTCGGCACCGCCCGCGAGCAGGTCACGATCCTCACCTCCGAGAAGGCCGCCGACCACACCTGGCGCGACCCCAACGTCGTCATCGTCATCGGTGGCTTCGTCGCCGCGGCCGAGGGCGGCGGCTGGATCGCCGGACGCGACCCCGGCACCGGACCGCGCGGCTGGGCGCTGCCCGCCGAGGCGTACGGCGGCGCACTCGGCGAGGGCGAGACGGATCTGCTGCGCGCCGCCCAACTCGCCCGTCTGGGACCGCGCGTCGGTGACCTCGTGTGGGACATCGGCTCCGGCAGCGGCGCCTTCGCCACCGAGGCGGCGCGCACCGGCGCCGCCGTGCTCGCGGTCGACCGGCAGCGGGGGGCGTGCGCCCGCACCGAGGACGCCGCCCGTCGCTTCGGCGTCCAGATGCAGATCGTGCACGGCACGGCGCCGCACATCCTGGAGAACCTTCCCGAGCCCGATGTCGTACGCGTCGGGGGCGGGGGAGCGGCGGTCGTCTCGGCCGTCGCGGACCGCCGCCCGCAGCGCATCGTCACGCACGCCTCGACCCGCGACGCCGCCGAACTCATCGGCAGGAACCTGACCGAGCACGGATATCAGGTCGAGTGCGCGCTCATTCAGTCCGTCGAACTCGATACAAGGGCCTGGACGGAGAAGGAGCGGAATGTTGCGTTCCTGCTCACAGGGCAGTTGGGGCGGCGCGAAGCGCCTCGTTGAGGGGTGGTGGTCGGGCGACGGGCGGGCTTGCCTGATCGCGCCCCGTGATCCTGTTGTCGTACTGCGCGCGGTAGGCTGGCCGATCGTTGTACCGCTTCCGGGGGTCCGATATTTCGTCGGTCAATGTCCGGAAAACGCGCCTCTTTTGGGGTCGGTGTGGTACGGCAGAACCGGAGGACGCGCAACGTGGCGCAGTCCACAGCGGGCCGTTGCGGATCAAGGTGTCGCGACGGCGGGACGACCGCGACAATGCCAGTTAATGGCTTTGTCGTCTTTGTTGACGGGTCGTTTCGTGCCGCTGGGCACGCACGCTCGTTCTTCACTGCGGGGCGGTCGGTGCGCCGTTCCGGGCGAGCTGGTCGTAGAAGCACTAACCGATGGGCGAGGGGTTACGCATGACCGACACCGGCCAGGTCCCGGGCGAGGGACTGCCGGAGAACGCAGGCATGGTGGAGCAGCCGGGCGTCCCCGCCCCGGGCGCGTACACCTACCTCGACCCCTCCGAGACCACCGCGGACGACGAAGACCTGCTCCTCATGCCGGGCGCGCCGGGTGCGCAGGGTGCCTGGGGCAACGAGGTGCCGCCGCCGGCCCCGATGCCTCTCGTCCACGAGCCCGACCCGCACGAGATGTCGGGCCGCGACAGCGGTTCGGTCGACCTCGGCGGTGTCCGCGTGTCGCCCCTGTCGTCCACCCCCCAGCCGGTGGCCCCGCGCCGCCCGCTGCACCTCGGCCCGCCCACGCCGGACGGTTCCGCCAGCCCGGTGCGCTCACTCGCCGACCGCGGCCCGGCGGGCGCGCCCACCGCCGGCCCCGTGACGCCCGTACGGCATGCGGGACCGCCGACGAGCGGGCCCGAGTACCTCGACGTCGCGCACCTCGGCGAGACCCCGCCGCAGGGCGCCGTGCCGTGGGGCGCCCCGCCCGTGAGCACTGAGGCGCCGGTTGCAGAAACGGTCGTTCCGCAGGAGGCGCAGGGGCCCCAGGCCGTGTCGTTCCCCGAGCCCGGCGAGGCGCAGGCTCCGGAGGCGGTTCAGGTTCCCGAGCCGGTCCAGGTCTTCGAAGCGCCGGAGGCCGTCCAGGCCGAGGCGTTCGCCGCGGCGCCCGAGGCTCCGCAGGTCGCCCACCTGCCGGAGGCGTCGGACGGCGCTGCCGCTCCCCAGGCCGCCGCCGACTTCGCGGCGTCTCCGGAGCCCGCGCACGCGGTGCCCGACGGCGCACTCGACCCGCACGCCCAGCAGGTCCCCGACGCCGTGCCGTTCCCGGCGGCCCACGAGCCCGCGCACGCGGCCGTTCCCTCGGTCCCCGCGCCCGTCCCGGCGGAGGCGCAGCACATCCAGCTCGTCCAGGAAGCGCCCGCGCAGGTCGCCGCCCCGGCTGTCCAGGAACAGGCGCAGGCCCAGCCCGCCGACCCCGCTGTCCATATCCTGGACCCCGCCGCCCAGTTCGCGGACACCGCCCAGGCTCCGCAGCCGGTGGTCGCCGAGGCCGCCTACGACGTGGACGAGGAGTTCGACGCCGCGCAGGCACAGGCTCAAGCCGCGTTCGCCGCCGACGCCTCGTACGGACAGTCGGTCCCCGGGCTCGACGCCATGGCGGCGCAGCAGTTCGCCCAGCAGTTCGCCAACCCGGCCCCTGCCGTGGCCGCCCAGCCGCTGCATGCCGTGCCCGTCGGCGTCGCCGCGCACGCCGAGGCGCCGCATGCCGCCGTCGGCCACGCGTCCGGTGAGCAGGCTCCCGGCGACCCGGCCGCTCTCCACGGCGTCCCCCTGGAGGCCCCGGCGGACCAGCCCCTCGGCCGGTTCGTACCCGTCGAGGGCCAGGTGCCCACGACACCGCACCTCGCCCCGACCCCGCCGCACCCCATGACGGTGCCGCCGCTGCCCGTCGAGGAGCAGCCGCCGGTCGAGCCGCAGCCCCCGGTCGAGCAGCCCGCCGCCGAAGCGCCCGTAGTCGTGGCCGAGCAGCCCGTCCTGGACGAGCCGGTCCCCGTTGCCGCCATCGCCGAGCCTGAGGCGGAGGCGCAAGCCCAGCCCGAGGCCGTGCCCGACCCGGAGACGGCCGCCCCGGAGGAGTTCCCCGAGCCCGAGGCCCCCGCCTCCACCGACGAGCAGCCCTTCGGCGAAGCGCCGCACGTCGCCCCGGTGCCCGCACCCCGCGAGGCCGAGGCCACAGCCGACGCCGAAGCCGCCGTACCGGAACCGCCCGTCGCGGAGCCGGAATCGGCACCCGAACCGGCCCCGGAGCCGGAACCCGTAGTAGTCGCACAGCAGGCGGACGACCTGGACACCCAGGGCGCCGATCAGGAAGAGAGCACGGCCGTAGTGGAAGACGTACGAGAGTCCACCGGCCCCGCCGCGCCCGGTTACGACGACGCCGAGCGCGAGGCCGTGCTGCGTGTCATGCGCGAGCGCCGCGACATCCGCAACGGGTTCCGCAGCGACCCGATCCCGCACGATGTGCTGCTCCGCGTCCTGGAGGCCGCCCACACGGCCCCGTCCGTCGGCCACTCGCAGCCCTGGGACTTCGTCGTCATCCGCTCGGCCGACACGCGCCGTTCGATGCACGAACTCGCCCAGCGCCAGCGCGAGGCGTACGCCCTGTCGCTTCCCAAGGGCCGCGCGAAGCAGTTCAAGGAACTGAAGATCGAGGCCATCCTCGACACCCCGGTGAACATCGTCGTCACCGCCGACCCGACCCGCGGCGGCCGGCACACCCTGGGCCGCCACACGCAGCCGCAGATGGCGCCCTACTCCTCCGCGCTCGCGGTCGAGAACCTCTGGCTCGCGGCCCGCGCCGAGGGCCTCGGCGTCGGCTGGGTCAGCTTCTTCGACGAGCGCGAGATGGTCCGCGCCCTCGGTCTTCCCGAGCACCTGGAGGTCGTCGCCTACCTCTGCGTCGGCTACGTGGACGAATTCCCGGAGGAGCCCGAGCTGATGCAGGCGGGCTGGTCCAAGCGCCGCCCGCTGTCCTGGGTCGTGCACGAGGAGACGTACGGCCGTCGCGCGCTGCCCGGCGAGGAGCCGCACGACCTGCTCGCCGAGACCGTCTCCAACATCCGCCCCCTTGACGCCAAGGCGCTCGGCGAGGCGTGGGACCGTCAGAAGCGCATGACCAAGCCCGCCGGCGCGCTCGGCATGCTGGAGATCATCTCCGCGCAGCTGGCCGGCCTGTCCCGGATGTGCCCGCCGCCGATCCCGGAGCCTGCGGCCGTCGCGATCTTCGCGGGCGACCACGGCGTGCACGCCCAGGGCGTCACCCCCTGGCCGCAGGAGGTCACCGCCCAGATGGTGGCCAACTTCCTGGGCGGCGGCGCGGTCTGCAACGCGTTCGCCAACCAGGTCGGCGCCGAGGTCTGCGTCATCGACGTGGGCGTCGCCTCCGATCTCCCGGCCACCCCGGGCCTGCTGCCGCGCAAGATCCGCCCGGGCACGGCCGACATGACGACCGGTCCTGCGATGTCCCGCGAGGAGGTCGTCGCGGCCATCGAGGTGGGCATCGAGACCGCCCGCGACCTGGTGGCGGCCGGCAACAAGGCGCTCCTCACGGGCGAGATGGGCATCGCGAACACCACCGCGTCCGCCGCCCTGATCTCCGTCTTCACGGACACCGACCCGTCCGAGGTGACGGGCCGCGGCACCGGCATCAACGACGAGACGCTGGCCCGCAAGACCGAGGTCGTGCGTCGCGCCATCGAGCTCCACCAGCCGGACCCGGCCGACCCCATCGGCGCCCTCGCGGCGGTCGGCGGCCTGGAGCACGCGGCGATGGTCGGCCTCCTCCTCGGCGGCGCCTCCCTGCGTACGCCGGTGATCCTGGACGGCGTCAGCGCCGGCGCCGCCGCCCTGGTGGCCCGCGCGATCGCCCCCGAGGTCCTCGCCGCCTGCATCGCCGGCCACCGCAGCGCCGAGCCCGGCCACGTGGCCGCCCTGAACAAGCTGGGCCTGCGCCCCCTGGTCGACCTCGACCTCCGCCTCGGCGAGGGCACGGGTGCCCTGCTGGCCCTCCCGGTCGTGCAGAGCGCCGCACGGGCCATGCACGAGGTGGCGACGTTCGACTCGGCGGGCGTCACCGAGAAGTAGCCGTACGCCCGGGGTGGGCCGGGTGCGTGTTCCTGCGCGCCCCCCACCCCCGCCGTACGCTGGATCCGCGTCTAAAATCCGCACGTCAGGGCAGCTCCAGAGCCGCAGCGCCCACCGCACGCCTGTACGAGGAGCCGCACCTCCATGGCCGAACACCCCGCCTACCCCGTAGGCCTCCGCCTCACCGGCCGCCGAGTGGTCGTCCTCGGCGGCGGCCAGGTCGCCCAGCGCCGTCTCCCGGCGCTCATCGCAGCGGGCGCGGACGTCCACCTCGTCTCCCCGGCGGCCACTCCGTCGGTCGAGGCCATGGCGGACGCCGGGGAGATCACCTGGACCCGGCGCCCGTACGCAGACGGTGATCTCGCCGAGGCCTGGTACGCGCTCATCGCCACCGGCGACACGGCGGCCAACACCGCCGCCTCCGCCGAGGCGGAGCGGCACCGCGTCTGGTGCGTGCGCTCCGACGACGCCGACGCGGCCACCGCCTGGACCCCCGCGACCGGGCACAGCGAGGGCGTGACGGTCGCCGTCCTCACCACCGACGCCCGGGGCCGCGACCCCCGCCACACCGCCGCGATCCGCGACGCCGTGGTCGAGGGCCTGCGCGACGGCACCCTCGTCGCCCCGCACCACCGCACCCGCACCCCCGGCGTTGCCCTGGTCGGCGGTGGCCCCGGCGACCCGGACCTCATCACCGTCCGCGGCCGCCGCCTGCTCGCCGAGGCCGACGTCGTCATCGCCGACCGGCTCGGCCCGCGCGACCTGCTCGCCGAACTCCCGCCGCATGTCGAGGTGATCGACGCCGCGAAGATCCCGTACGGCCGTTTCATGGCCCAGGAAGCCATCAACAACGCGCTGATCGAGCACGCCAAGCAGGGCAAGTCCGTCGTACGGCTGAAGGGCGGCGACCCCTACGTCTTCGGCCGTGGCATGGAGGAGTTGCAGGCCCTCGCCGAAGTCGGCATCCCCTGCACGGTGGTCCCCGGCATCTCCAGCTCGATCTCGGTGCCGGGCGCGGCCGGCATCCCGGTCACACACCGCGGAGTCGCCCACGAGTTCACCGTGGTGAGCGGCCATGTCGCCCCGGACGACGAGCGCTCGCTGGTCGACTGGCCGTCGCTCGCCAAGCTCACCGGAACCCTGGTCGTCCTGATGGGCGTCGACAAGATCGGCAAGATCGCCGAGACCCTCGTCGCGCACGGCAAGTCCCCGGACACTCCCGTCGCCCTCGTCCAGGAGGGCACGACAGCGGCCCAGCGCCGGGTGGACGCGACCCTCGCGACGGTCGCCGAGACCGTGCGCACCCAGGAGGTCAAGCCGCCGGCCGTCATCGTCATCGGCGCTGTCGTCACCGTGGGCCCGGGCGCCTCCGAGTAACCCTTGGTAACCCGACCCGTTCCCAGCCGTTGGCACCACACCCAGGACAAGGCAGTATCACCCTGTGGCCGATCTCATCACCGTTGAGGACCCCGACGACCCGCGCCTGAGCGACTACACGGGCCTGACCGACGTGGAGCTGCGCCGCAAGCGCGAACCCGCCGAGGGCCTGTTCATCGCCGAGGGCGAGAAGGTCATCAGACGGGCGAAGGACGCCGGGTACGAGATGCGTTCGATGCTGCTGTCCGCGAAGTGGGTCGACGTCATGCGCGACGTCATCGACGAGCTCCCGGCCCCGGTGTACGCCGTCAGCCCGGAGCTCGCCGAGCGCGTCACCGGCTACCACGTGCACCGCGGCGCCCTCGCCTCCATGCAGCGCAAGCCACTGCCCACGGCGGACGAACTCCTGGGAACCACCCGCCGCGTCGTCGTCATGGAGTCGGTCAACGACCACACCAACATCGGCGCGATCTTCCGCTCGGCGGCGGCCCTCGGCATGGACGCGGTCCTGCTCTCGCCCGACTGCGCGGACCCCCTGTACCGCCGCTCCGTGAAGGTCTCCATGGGCGCCGTCTTCTCGGTCCCGTACGCCCGCCTGGACTCCTGGCCCAGGAGCCTCGAAACGGTCCGCGACGCCGGCTTCACCCTCCTTGCCCTCACCCCTGACGAGAAGGCGAAGTCCCTCGACGAGGCGGCCCCGCACCGCATGGACCGGGTGGCCCTCATGCTCGGCGCCGAAGGCGACGGCCTCTCCACCCGGGCCCTGATGGCGGCCGACGAATGGGTCCGCATCCCGATGGCCCACGGAGTCGACTCCCTCAACGTGGGCGCGGCCGCCGCGGTCGCGTTCTACGCGGTCGCGACGGGCCGCCCGCAGGCCTAACCCTCCTGCTGTCCCTGTCCCTGCCGGGTGTCCGGCTGCGACTGTCGTACGTCCCCCCGTACGTCGCCGCCGCCCAGCCCGCGCGCCGGGCCCTGGCACCCCTGGGCCGCCGCGATACCGAGCGCCACCAGCAGCGTCACGACCACGAACACGAACAGCCGCTGGCGCAGCAGCCGCGGGTTGGCGGGCCGGCGCCCGGTCCCGGTGGGCCGGGGCCCGGAACGCCCCGTGCCGCTGCGCGGCGCGGGCCGGTTGCCCGACCGTGTCGTGTTCCGCTGCGCGGGCGCCGGACGTCCACCGGTCCGCGAACCGGTTCCCGTGCCGCCACCGCTCGTCCGCGGCGGGGGCGTGCCCTGCGGGCGCCGCTGGGTGCGCTGCTCCGCGTACTGCTCGGCCAGCCGTCCCGAGGGCCGGTCCGGATCGTTGCGCTGTGCCGGCGGCCGGCCCTCCGTGATCCCCTGCGCCTCGCGGGACGCGATCTCCTTGAGCCGCAGCGACAGTTGGAGCGTGCTGGGCCGCTCCTCGGGGTCCTTCGCCAGACAGGCGCGGACGAGCGGGGCGAGCGCGTCCGGCACACCCTGCAGATGCGGCTCCTCGTGCACCACCCGGTACAGCATCACTTCGGAACTGCCGTGCCCGAAGGGCGAGTCGGAGGTCGCCGCGTACGCGAGCGTGGCGCCCAGCGAGAACACGTCCGTGGCCGGGGTGACGGCCGCACCGCGCACCTGCTCCGGCGCGAGGAACCCCGGCGACCCGACGGCCGTGCCCACGTGCGTGAGCGTCGAGGCGCCGGTCGCCCAGGCGATGCCGAAGTCGATGATCCGCGGCCCCTTCGGGGACAGCAGGATGTTGGACGGCTTCAGATCACGGTGTACGACACCGGCCTCGTGCACGGCGACGAGCCCCTCGGAGAGAGCGGCCCCCACGGCGGCGACATCGGCGGCCGACAGAGGTCCCCCCTCGGCGACCTTGTCGTGCAGGGAGGGCCCGGGCACGTACTGCGTGGCGAACCAGGGCCGCTCCGCGTCGAGATCCGCGGCAACCAGCCGCGCCGTGCACCCGCCCCTGATCCGCCGGGCCGCCGAGACCTCGCGCGCGAACCGCGACCGGAACTCCTGATCCTCCGCCAGATCCGGCCTGATCACCTTCAGCGCGACCCGCTGGCCACGGCGGTCGGAGCCCAGGTAGACCACGCCCATCCCACCCGCGCCGAGCCGCCTGTGAAGCCTGAACGAGCCGACGACACGCGGGTCCTCGCGCCTCAGGCGCATCATCGCCATGTCCATCCCCGCTGCCCGGTCCGTTTGACGAGCCACAGCTTACGTTTCCGCGGCCGGGAGCGCGCAGAGGCCGCGCCCTCTCGTTCCGATCGATTGTCAGTGCCGGGTGGGAAACTTGAAAGGTGGTCAGGGAGCCTGTGAACAGGCCGGTTTTGAGCTGCCTGTGCTCCCAACCACCTCTCGCAGAAGGGGGATTGAACCCGTGAAGGGTGACCGTGTGGAGATAGTCGTGGACGCCGGCGACACGACACGTACCTACGAGGTGGTGGCGAGCAGGGCGGGTCGCCGAGTGGAGACGGCGGTCCGCCGAGGGGTCGTGGAAGTGAGCGAAGTCACCAGAAGTGGATCAGTGGTGCGCACCGCCCGCTTCATGGCGACCAGGGTGCTGGCGCTGGTGGAGCAGCCGGTCCCCAGGGAGGACAGCTCGGAACAGTCGGGGCACGCCGGGCGCCCCCTCCGGGAAGACCCTGAGACCTAGGTCTCCGTCTCCACCCAGGGGTGTACATCGCAGGTCATCGCTCATCCTCCGGGAGGCCAGGCAAGCGGTACGAGGGCATGACGACCCGCGGTCGCCGCGCCCCTACATTTGAGGTCAAGCGGCGGGTGCAGCACTCGTCCCCCGAGGTCAGACACCCGCCGCTGCCAACCACAACAGAAGCTAGGCCAGGAGAGGGACCATGGCTCACACGGCACCGCGGACAGCGATCCGCATGCAGGGACGCAAGGCGTACACCGCCGCGTTCGGCACCCGCCGCACGAGCCAGGGCCGCCGCCACCCACTGGTGGCGACAGCGATGGTCCTTCCCCTGGCGGCCCTGCTCGTGGTCGTCTTCGGCGGCTGGGAAGCAGTGGTCACACAAGCGTCGTCCGTGGGCGTGATGCTGGGGCGCTGAGCGGCGCCCCGGGCCCGGAAGAGCGGTCCGGGCGGGGACATCCGGCCATGAAACCCCGTGGGGACGGGGGTGCGGCGGACGGCAAAAAATGCCCGCGCAGCTGGGGAGCTGCGCGGGCATTGCTTTGCCCGGGTGCGGCTCCGGCTGCGTACCCTCACGGGGTCGGACAGAACGAGGGGGACCCGTGACCGCAGAGGTGTTGCTGCCCGCGTTGGCCGCGAAGGCGCGTGGCGAGGTTCATCCGGTGGCCGCCGCCTGCACCCATGCCGACGCCGTGCTCGCCGACCGGCAGGACGGCACCGTCGTACGGCATGCCGACACCGTCGCCAAGGCCCATGGTCCCGGCACGGACGCGCGGGAACTCTCGCTGCGGCTGTCCGTCGCCGCGCACCCGGCCCTGTCCGGGATCCTCCTGCCACCGCTCCGGCCCGAGCCCGTCGAGCTGCACGGGCGGCTGGTGACCTTCTGGCCGTACGGCGTCCCCGTCGACCCGGAGCACCCCGAGGCGGCGCCCTGGGAGGCCGCGGGCGGTCTGCTGGCCCGTCTGCACCGGGCACCCGTGCCGATGTCGGGACTGCCGCCGATGCGGGGCCCCGTCAAGGCGGCCCGGGCCATCGCCCGGCTCGGCGCGGCGGGCCCGCACCCCGCCGCCGCCCCCGTCCTGCGCGCCTGGGCCGGCCTGCCCGCCTGGGCCCGCGCCGAGGCCCCGATGCCCGACGCGCCCGCGGCCCTGTGCCACGGCGACCTCCACCTCGGCCAACTCGTACGCTCCCCGGAGCCGGCCGGCCCCTGGCTGCTCATCGACGTGGACGACCTGGGCGTGGGCGCCCCCGCCTGGGACCTGGCCCGCCCCGCGGCCTGGTACGCCTGCGGTCTGCTCCCGCCCGACGACTGGACCCGCTTCGTGGCCGCCTACCGGCAACAGGGCGGCCCCGCCGTCCCCGCCGACGGCGACCCCTGGCCCGCCCTCGACGCCGCCGCCCGCGCCCTCACCGTGCAGACCGCGGCCCTGGCGATCGCCAAGTCCGTCGCGGCCGACCGCCCGTTGGACGAGGTGGAGGAGGCCGTGGTCGACGCCTGCGACCGAATGACGGCCGTACCGGCGGAGTTGACCGGGGGTTTTGCGACGTAGGGTGCAACCGACCGAAGCCGGGCGGAGTCTGTCCTGGCGGAAGCAGTACCGACCGGCGAGGAGTTGAGCCGAGCATGCAGTGTCCGAAGTGCCATGCGCCGATGCACACGTACAACCGCAATGGTGTCCAGATCGAGCAGTGCAGCGGCTGCCGCGGGATATTTCTCGACTACGGCGAGCTGGAAGCGCTGACCCGGGTGGAGTCCCAGTGGTCGCAGCCCGCGCCGCCCCCGCAGGGCGCCCCGCAGGCCTACCCGTCCGCCCCCGCGCCCGCCTGGGGTGCCCCGCAGCACGGTGGACACGGCGGCGGCCACTACGGCGGCCACGGCGGTCACCACCGCCACAAGAGCTTCGGCCACATGCTCTTCTCGTCCTGAGCCTGTCCAGAGCGAAGGGCTCCTCCGGAAACGGGGGAGCCCTCTCCCGTTTCCGGGCTGGCTCACGACAAAGCCCCCGACCGTACGAGACGGCCGGGGGCTTTGGCTGGTGCGCGATACTGGGATTGAACCAGTGACCTCTTCCGTGTCAGGGAAGCGCTCTCCCGCTGAGCTAATCGCGCAGGTCACGCGGCCGGAGCCACGCTTGCTGCTGGACTTGCGTGCGCGATACTGGGATTGAACCAGTGACCTCTTCCGTGTCAGGGAAGCGCTCTCCCGCTGAGCTAATCGCGCGGGGTTCGGTCCGAGGACCAGGATCCGAAGATCCAGTGGACGATACTGGGATTGAACCAGTGACCTCTTCCGTGTCAGGGAAGCGCTCTCCCGCTGAGCTAATCGTCCTTGGAGGTGGAGACGGGATTTGAACCCGTGTAGACGGCTTTGCAGGCCGTTGCCTCGCCTCTCGGCCACTCCACCAGGAGCGTAGGGGTTCGGGAAGATCCCCCACTTCCTGCGAGCGGACGACCAGGTTCGAACTGGCGACCTCAACCTTGGCAAGGTTGCGCTCTACCAACTGAGCTACGTCCGCTTGTCGTTTCCGGATCGCTTGCGCGTCCCGGCGACGTGTTGAACTCTAGCGGATTCCGGGGCCAGCACAAAAACGCGTTTGTGCAGCGTGCTGCGGTGCGCCCGCTGAACGACATGGTCAGGGCACCCGCAGGTCACCCGCCCTAGACTCGACTGCGTGCTCGACCTCGCTCCTCTCGCCCGCTTCGGCGGCCTCGTCGCCACCGGTCTCCTCGATGTCACCGACGATCCCGCGGCCCTGGACTCCGCCGGCTTCTGGGCCGTGTCCGCCGACTTCGAAGGCCGTCTGACGTGCGCGCGCTTCCGGGACGTACGCAAGGAGCCGGTGCCCGCGCCCGTGCCGGGGAAGTGGCGGGGCCCTGCCGCCGGTGACTGGAAGTCGTCCCTCGACCACGACGCGTACACCGCGGGCGTACGCCGTATCCGCGAGCACATCGCGGCCGGCGAGGTCTACCAGGCGAACCTCTGCCGGGTGCTCTCCGCGCCCGTCGCGCCCGACGCCGACGTGGACGACCTGACCGCTCTTCTCGCGCGCGGCAACCCGGCGCCGTACGCCGGAACGATTCGGCTGCCCGGCCACGGCGTGGAGATAGCCACCGCGTCGCCCGAGCTGTTCCTGCGCCGCGACGGCCGGATCGTCGAGTCGGGCCCGATCAAGGGCACCGGGCGCACCGAGGCGGACCTGCTGCAGAAGGACTACGCCGAGAACGTGATGATCGTGGACCTCGTCCGCAACGACATGGGCCAGGTGTGCGCCACCGGCAGCGTGACCGTTCCCGACCTGTGCGTGGTCGAGAAGCACCCGGGCCTCGTCCACCTCGTCTCCACCGTCCACGGCGAACTGCGCGAGGACGCAGGGTGGCCGGAGCTCCTCGCCGCCGCCTTCCCGCCCGGGTCGGTCACCGGAGCGCCCAAGTCCAGCGCGCTGCGGATCATCGACGCCCTGGAGACGGCGCCGCGCGGCCCGTACTGCGGCGGCATCGGCTGGGTCGACGCCGACCGCGGAACCGGCGAGCTGGCCGTCGGCATCCGTACCTTCTGGATCGACCGCGCCGAAGACGTCCTGCGCTTCGGTACGGGCGCGGGCATCACCTGGGGCTCCGACCCCGAGGGGGAGTGGCGGGAGACCGAGCTGAAGGCGGCGCGACTGCTCGCGGTAGCGTCGGGGGCGTACGAGGCAAGCGGAGGGAACTAGCGTGAAGATCTGGCTCGACGGCGGGTTGCAGGACATGGAGTCCGCCCGCGTCTCCGTCTTCGACCACGGGCTGACCGTGGGCGACGGCATCTTCGAGACCGTGAAGGCGGTCGACGGGCGGCCGTTCGCGCTGACCCGGCACCTCGACCGGCTGACCCGCTCGGCGCGCGGGCTGGGACTGCCCGACCCCGATCTCGACGAGGTCCGCCGCGCCTGCGCCGCCGTCATCGAGGCCAACCCGATGCCGCTGGGCCGCCTGCGCATCACCTACACCGGCGGCCACGGCCCGCTCGGCTCCGACCGCGGTGAGCACGGCCCGACGCTCGTGGTGGCCCTCGGCGAGTCCGCGCGGCGCCCCGACTCCACCGCCGTGGTCACCGTGCCGTGGACCCGCAACGAACGCGGCGCCCTCACCGGCCTCAAGACCACCTCGTACGCGGAGAACGTCGTCGCCCTCGCCCGCGCCCGTGAACAGGGCGCCACCGAGGCGCTGTTCGCGAACACGGTCGGGCAGCTGTGCGAGGGCACCGGCTCCAACGTCTTCGTCGTGCTCGACGGGGAGATCCACACTCCGCCGGTCGCCTCCGGCTGTCTCGCCGGCATCACCCGGGCGCTCGCCGTCGAGTGGACGGGCGCCAAGGAGACCGACCTGCCGCTGGACGTGCTCGAGCACGCGGACGAGATCTTCCTGACGTCCACGCTGCGCGATGTGCAGGGCGTGCACCGGGTCGACGGACGCGAACTCCCGGGCGCGCCCGGCTCCGTGACCGCCAAGGCCATGCGGATCTTCGACGAGCGCAGCGGGGACGATCTCGACCCGTAGGGGACGGCAGGGACAAGGGCCGGGTTCGGTACTGCTCCCGATCCCGGTCCCGCTTCTGTGGGATAACCGGATGACGGCAGGCCGCAGGGCGGGTACAACACCCCTGATGACCACCACCCTGCGGCCGACCGAGCCGCTTCAGCACGCCGCCGACGGAACGCGTTCGCGCCATTACCAGGTGTGCGTGAACAGCCGTCCCGTGGGCGCGATACACCTCGCCACGCGCCCGGTCTTCGGACCGCCCGTAGCGGCGATTGAGGACCTCCGCATCGAGGAGCCGGACCGGGGGCGCGGCCGCGGCACGGTCGCCGCGCTCGCCGCCGAGGAGATCGCGCGCGGCTGGGGCTGCGAACGGATCGAGATGTCGGTCCCGGGCGAAGCGGCTGCCGCGCGGGCCCTGTCCACCGCACTCGGTTACATCCCCCGCAGCCGCTGGATGGAGAAGGCGCTCGGCGCCGTCGCCCCCGAGTTGCCCGCCGGCAGCGTCGGCCGTCCCATGACGAAGGCCGAGTTCGCGCCCTGGGAGGCGCGCGGACGGGAGAGTTACGCGAAGGAGTGGATCGCGCGGGGCGTACCCGCCGACGAGGCGCACGCCAAGTCGCAGCACGACCACGACGAGCTGCTGCCGCAGGGCATGGCCACGGAGAACATGCTGTTCAGCGTCCTGGAGCACGAAGGGACCGCGGTGGGCACCCTCTGGGTGGCGCTCCAGGACGATCGGGCCTTCGTCTTCGACGTCGAGGCCGACGAGGCGTTCCGCGGCCGGGGACACGGCCGGACGCTGATGCTGCTGGCGGAGGCCCAGGCGGTGGCCGCGGGCAGGAACCGCATGGGCCTCAACGTCTTCGCGGGCAATGCCCCGGCCGAGCGGCTCTACGAGTCGCTCGGCTACGAGACCACCACGTACCACCTGTACAAGCCGCTGCTGTAGGGCCCTCGACAGCGAGGGCCACGACTGCGGACGCGGTCAGGCTTCCCGCTCGGCCAGCAGCCGGTCGGCGATCTCCTCGATGCGCGCGCGCAGCCCGTCCTGGCTCTTGCCGCCGTCCAGACGCTCGCCGCCGATGACGTATGTCGGCGTGCCGGTGACGCCGATCGCCTTGCCCTCGGCCTGGTCGGCGTCGACGATCAGGATGTGCCGGCCGTCGATCAGGGCCGTGTCGAACTCCTCGGCGTCCAGGCCGAGTTCGCGGGCCACCTCGACCAGGAAGGACTCGCCCCCGCGGTCCAGCTCCTCGACGCGGCCCAGCACCGCCTCGACGTACGGCCAGGTCTTCCCCTGCTCGGCGGCCTCCTCGGCGGCCTGTGCCGCGGCGAAGGCGTGCTTGTGCTTCTCCAGCGGGAAGTGCCGCAGCCGCAGTTCGAGACGGTCGCCGTAGCGGGCGCGCAGGGCGCGGAGGTCGTCGAGGGCGCTGCGGCAGTCCGGGCACTGGAGTTCGCACCAGACGTCCAGGACGGGGGCGGCCGGGCGGGCGGGGGAGGAGTCGCTCATGGGCACCAGTCTCCCAGTCCGGGCCCGGGTGCCCCAATCGGGATCTCGGCTGCCGACTCCGTACGACGCCGACCGGGACCTGGGGAGGAGTCCGACCCGGAGATGTCCCTGAGGTCCGGCCGGGGCATGGCACATGGGGCATGGGGCGGTGCAGGATGGAAGGGACGAACCGACCGCTGCCCCACTGAGCCCTGCCTGGAGGACCGGATGATTGCCGAGACCGTCTGTTCCGCCGTTTCCGCCGCAGGCCTGGGCATTGCCGTGGTCACGGCGTACCGCAAGCGCTTTCTCGCGGCCGCCCGCATCGCCGCCTACTCGCTCGTGCCCGTCGCCCTGGTCATGACCGGGATCGTCGGCTGGATCGCCGACACCGCCTTCAGTCCGAGCGCCTGGGCGGGCTTCGTCCTGCTCGGCGGGGCCTGGCTGCTGTTCATGACCACGCGGGCCGTGGAGCGGCGCAGCGGCGGCACACGGAAGGAACGCAAGGCGGCGAAGGCCGCCCAGCGCGAGGCGGTCGCCCCCGCGGCCTCCGCGCCCTCCCTGGGCCCGGCCACCCGTCCGGCCGCCCGGCCCGCAGCGTCGCCCCGCCCCGCCAAGTCCGGGGACGATTTCAGCGACATCGAAGCCATCCTGAAGAAGCACGGCATCTGACGAAGGCCGTAGAGAGCCACCGCATCCGACGGCGCGGACGACCGCGCGGGGGCGGCCCGGCCACCGGGCGATCTGAAACGACACAGAGGATCAGGCGAGTGCGCGCAAGCGATCACGTCCGAACCCGCGCTTCACGGATATTGGCGAACTCCCCGTCATTCCGGGCGTGTTGATCGCGGGTGGGGTGCTCCCTGCGCCATCATCGCCCGCGAGATGCTGGACACAACACAGAGCGACGCCGCCGCCCCTCCCAAGGAGCCGCGGGGTTGTCTCTTCGCTCTTTCCCAGCCACCGCTGATGATCTTCCTAGCGGTGATCGGCTGCCTGCTCCTCATGGCTTCGCTGCACGACCTGCTGCTGCTCTGAGACGTACGCGAACCCCCCGGCGTCACCCGCCGAGGGTTTCGTCGACACCGTGCCGAAAGCAGTGCCGGCATCGCATGGACGTCACATCGACCTCCCGCGGTCGTCGCGTCGACCTCCCGCGGCCGTACGTCGCCGTCAGCCCGCGGCTTCCTTGCGTCGCGCCCGGTACGCGGCCACATGCAGCCGGTTTCCGCAGGTGCGGCTGTCGCAGTAGCGGCGCGAGCGATTGCGGGAGAGGTCGACGAAGGCGCGCCCGCAGTCGGGGGCCTCGCAGCGCCGCAGCCGCTCCTGTTCCCCGGCCACCACGAAGAAGGCCAGCGCCATACCGCAGTCGGCCGCGAGGTGATCGGCGACGGAGGCGCCGGGTGCGAAGTAGTGCACATGCCAGTCGTAGCCGTCGTGGTCGGTGAGGCGCGGCGTGGTCCCGGCCGCCGCGACCAGATCATTGATGAGCCCGGCGGCGGTCCGCGCGTCGGAGGCGGCGAAGACCCCGGCGAACAGGTCGCGGACCTTCCGTACGGCCGCGAGATCGTGCTCGGACAGCATCCCGACATCGCTGAACTCGTGCGTTCGTACGAAATCCGCGAGGGACGCGACATCCGCGAGCCCGTCCGCCGTGTTTTCCTCCGCCACCGTGTTCACCAGATCCACCACGGCGTCGAGGGCGCACCTGGTGTCGTGGGTGATCAGCACGTTTCGCTCCCTGGCCTGGGGGTCGGGCGGGCGCCCGCCGATGTTGGCCGATGGTAATGGCTTCCCGGTGCGTGGGACCGGCCCTCTCACCGCCGGGACCGCTCCGGCGCCAGGTGCCAGGCGCTGACACTTCGACGTACGGCCGGGTGCGGGGTCCCGGCGGAACGCATCGGCGCCGCCTCCGCGGAAGTCCGCGGCGACGGCGCCGATGTATGCCCTATGCGGTTGTCTGAGCCCGAGCCGTCTCCCCGAGTGGACGGCGCCGGGCGGCTCTGAGGTACCTCGCTAGCTCTCGGCGAGGATGTGGGAGAGCTCGGTGTCGAGATCGAAGTGCCGGTGTTCCGTGCCAGGTGGCACGGCGGCGTCCGTTCGCTTCAGGAAGGACTCCAGGGCCCGCGCCGGGGCCTCGAGCAGGGCTTCGCCCTCGGGGGAGCTCAGGGCGATGCATACGACGCCCTGGCCGTGACTCCGGGACGGCCAGACTCGGACGTCGCCGGTACCGGTGGGCCGGTGCAGGCCCTCGGCGAGGAGGTCGCGGGCGAACACCCACTCGACGGTTTCCTCGGCTCCGGTGTGGAAGGTGGCGTGCACGGCGTAGGGATCGGCCGTGTCATACCGCAGTCCTGCGGGAACAGGCAGTGAGGACTCGCTCGACACAACGAGGCGCAGGTGCAGCTCGCAGCTGACCGTGGTGTTCATAAGCGCCAGGGCCTTTCGCTCAGTGTGCGCTCGGGGATTCGCACGTCGGCGAAATCGACATGCCACCTACGGTGCCGTTGTAAACCCCTCTGAGCGTTTTGCGTGTCTTTAGGTAACTCATCCGGCCGAGAGCGCGTTCGCCGGATAGGGCCATTCCGGTGACTGGTTTCTCTCGGGTAGGGTTTGGTCGTATGAATACGGGGAGTGACGAGTCCGGCGAAGTCGCCGTGGCTGACGACGGGACGAAGACGGAGCGCGCACTCGGCTCGCGGGCGCCGGAATTCATCAAGGCGCGCCGCGCTCTGCACCTGAGCTGGCAGGTGGGCGTTTTCATAGTGGGCCTCGCGGTGGTCGTCGCGGGCGTGATCATGCTGCCGCTGCCCGGCCCGGGCTGGCTGGTGATCTTCGGCGGCATGGCGATCTGGGCGACCGAGTTCGTCTGGGCCCAGCTCGTGCTGCGCTGGACTAAGCGCAAGGTCACGGAGGCGACCCAGCGTGCGCTCGACCCCCGGGTGCGGCGCCGCAACATCATCCTGACGACCATCGGCCTGGTGATCGTCGCGGCCCTTGTGGGTGTCTACGTCTGGAAGTTCGGCATCGAGATGCCCTGGAACATCAAGCAGTGAGGGCCCCCTCCGCGCACCCTCCGTGCTGGTCGAACGCACCCTCTGACATGGGGTAATGTTCTTCCTGCGCCCGGGCGATTAGCTCAGCGGGAGAGCGCTTCGTTCACACCGAAGAGGTCACTGGTTCGAACCCAGTATCGCCCACCATGTCGATGGCGACCCATGCCCACGGAGATCGTGGACCGGGTCGCCATCGTCGTTTTCCGCGGCTTCGCCGCGCGTTGCGTGGGCCTCGCCGGCCGGTTGTCCCGGGCCGTCGCCGAGGCGGCCATGAGCCGTGGTGCGGGTGTGGGCCCTCGGGTTCGTGTCCCGTCGCGTGGTATAGCCATGCGGACCAGGTGGCTCCGTGGAGTGCCGTGGCGGACGTACCGGATGACTTGCCTGCCCGGCTGTTCACGCTGTTCGTGGGCGTCAGTGCCGTGATCCGGCACGAGTCGGCCGCGCCGCCCCAGTGATCTACGCGGTTCCGAACTCCGGCCCTCTGACATCACCCCGCGGGACGCGACCACTCTCAGTAGGCGGCGGCCACGTGTGCCGCTCGACAGAGGCTCACGCGGCCGCTGCGGGCGTCCCGTGTGGCCACCGGGCTTGACCTGCGTCGTCGCGAACGGCAGTCACGTGACCGTGGACCGTGTCCCGCGCTGCCGTCAACGGCACAGTCACGTGACCGTCGACCGTGTGCCGCGCCGTCGCGAACAGCGGTCACCCGCACGTCGACCGCACCCCCGCCGTCGCCACCAGCAGCCACACCACCGCCGACCGCCCCCCGGCGAACCGCGCCCCTGCCCCTCGCCCTCTGGCACACCCCCCTCACTCCCCATCGCCCCTCACTCTCAGTTCCCCCGGAGCCCCCGCCACCCCGTCTCCCCGACTCCCCACCCCCGAACCGAAGTTGATTTTCGGCCTCTCCGCTTTCGTCGGCGACCTGCCGTGAAGTGTTCGACGGGTCGGTCGTACGCGTCGGACCTGCACGGTCGTGCGAACGCGCCGTCGTCGCGGCGCAGTTGGCCGCCCTGGGGAGCCGGATCGCATCCCATCAATTCCTGTCCGAATCATTGACGTGCCCGAAGGGCCTCCGTACCTTGTGCCAGCAAGCGCTTACTTGAAACGATTCATGACGGCGACCGCAACGTCGCGGGAGGGGCCCGACTATGCAGAAGAACGGGAATGTCGAGAGGCGGACGATCCTCAAGGCGGCCGGTGCGTCGGTGGCCGCGTTGGGGCTGGCCACGACGACGGCATGTGGTGGGGACGGTGCGGGCTCCGGGGACGGGACGGTCACCATCCGTTACGCCTGGTGGGGTGCCGACGACCGGGCCAAGCGGATCAACCAGACCATCGCGCTCTTCGAGAAGAAGTACCCGAAGATCAAGGTGAAAACGGACTTCCAGCCTTACACCGACTTCTGGAAGAAGTTCAACACCCAGGCGTCCGGCGGAAATCCGCCGGACGTATTCCAGAATGCCATCGGATTCCTGCGCAAGTACGACGCGAAGAATGTGCTGCTCGATCTCAGCGCACAGGTCAAGGCGGGAAATCTCTCAATGGAGGGATTCCGGGCAGGTCTTGAGAAGTTCGGCGAGGTCGACGGAAAGCTGCTCGGTGTTCCGGTCGGCTCCAACTCGATGGCCCTCGTCATCGACAAGCACGTGTACACCAAGGCGGGTGTGACGCCCAAGCAGGGCTGGACCTGGGACGACTTCGACGCGGCGATGAAGAAGATCCGCGACAAGACGGGGCGCGCCGGAGACAGCGGAATGTATGGCGTGATGTACCTCTACGACCTGTACCTCCGTCAGAACGGCAAGGCGTTCTTCACCGAGAAGGGGCTCGGTTTCACCGAGGCGGACCTCAAGGACTGGTGGACCAAGGCGAAGAAGGGTGTGGAGTCGGGCATCTACGCCGACGCCAAGAAGGTCGCTCAGGTCAGGCCCAAGTCCGCCGTCTCCGCCGAAATCGCCGGCGGCGAGTTCACCTGGGACAACTTCACCGTCCGCTACACCGCCGAGGGCAAGAGCGAGTACGGTCTCGCCCCGATCCCCACCACGGACGGCAAGCACACGGGCCAGTACCTCGGCTCCCTGATGCTCAGCGCCTCCAAGCGCACCCAGCACCCCAAGGAAGTCGCCCAGTTCATCAGCTTCATGACGCACGACCCCGAGGTCGCCAAGATCATGGGCTACGACCGCGGTGTGCCGGCCACGCAGGCGCAGTACGACGCATACAAGCCCACCGACGAGGTCGGCAAGGGCATCGCCGCCTACGAGGAGTCCCTCGTCAAGGCGGGCGTCCTGGAGACGATCACCCCGCACCCGAACGGCGCCGACATCTGTGAGTCCGCGTTCCTGCGGATCGCCGAGGAACTCGCCCTGGGCACGCGGTCGGTGGACGACGCCGTCAAGCAGTTCTTCACCGAGTCGAAGACGGCTCTCGGCAGCTGATGGGAACCACCGTGACACACGCCCCTGCGACGGATGCCCTGGCCAAGGGCTCCGAGCCGCGGCACGGTCCGGTGGACCCCGCGCGCCCCGCCGCCGCCAAGCGGCGGGGCCGCCGGGAGAACCTGGCCGGCTATCTCTTCATGTCCCCCTGGATCGCCGGGTTCCTGCTGCTCACCGCGGGCCCGATGATCGCCTCGCTCTACTTCGCGTTCACCGACTACAACCTGTTCGACGCCCCCAAGTGGATCGGCCTCGACAACTTCTCGGAGATGTTCCACGACCCGCGCTGGCGCCACTCGGTGCAGGTGACGATGTGGTACGTCGTCGTCGGGACGCCCCTCAAGCTGCTCGCCGCGCTCGGCGTGGCGCTGCTGCTGGCCCAGAAACGGCGCGGACAGGCCTTCTACCGGGCCGCGTTCTACGCGCCTTCGCTGATCGGGGCGAGCGTCTCCATCGCCATCGTCTGGAAGGCGATCTTCTCGGACGACGCGATCGTGGACCGTACTCAGCAGGCCTTCGGGTTGCACGCGGGCGGCTGGACCGGCGACCCGGACATGATCATCTACAGCCTGGTGGCGCTCACGGTCTGGCAGTTCGGCGCCCCCATGGTCATCTTCCTCGCCGGCCTCAAACAGGTGCCGCGCGAGCTGTACGAGGCCGCCGAGGTCGACGGGGCGGGCAAGCTGCGCCGGTTCTGGAACATCACCCTGCCGATGATTTCCCCGGTGCTCTTCTTCAACGTCCTCCTTGAGACCATCCACTCCTTCCAGATCTTCAGCTCGGCGTACATCGTCGGCGGCGGCGCCGGAGGCAACGCCTGCGGTCCGGCGGACGGCTCGATGGTCTACACCTGCTACCTCTACGTCCAGGGCTTCGAGAACAGCCGGATGGGCCTGGCCTCCGCCATGGCCTGGATGCTGCTGGTCGCGGTCGCACTGGTGACGGCGGTGCTGTTCTGGTCCCAGAAGCGCTGGGTGCACTACGAGGAGGGCGCCTGATGAGCGCGCAGGTCACAGACGTCAGGCCGGCTCAGGGCTCGTCCGCCAAGGCGGGCAACCTCCGGCGCAGGCTGCCCGGTTCGCTCGCCTGGCACCTCGGGTCCCTCGCGGTCCTCGCGGTCATCCTCTACCCGGTGCTCTGGGTCATCGGCGGCTCCTTCAAGAAGAGCGAGGACATCGTCGGCAGCCTGGACCTGTTCCCGGGCTCGCCGATCACCTCCAACTACACGCGCCTCACCGAGGGCATCGCGGACATCCCGATCTCCACGTTCTTCTACAACTCGCTCTTCCTCGCGGTCGGTTCGGTGATCGGGATCGTGGTGTCCTGCTCGCTGACGGCGTACGCCTTCGCGAAGATCAAGTTCGTGGGCCGGAACCTGCTGTTCACGCTGATGATCGGCACGCTGCTGTTGCCGTACCACGTGCTCCTGATCCCGCAGTACGTGCTGTTCCGCAACATGGACATGATCAACACGTACACCCCGCTGCTGCTCGGCAAGTACCTCGCCACGGAGGCGTTCTTCGTCTTCCTGATGATGCAGTTCATGCGCAACCTGCCGAAGGAACTCGACGAGGCGGCCCGTCTCGACGGCTGCGGGCACTTCCGCATCTACTGGTCGATCGTGCTCCCGCTGAGCCGTCCGGCTCTGATCACCAGCGCGATCTTCACCTTCATCAACGCCTGGAACGACTTCATGGGCCCGCTGATCTACCTCAACGAGCCCGACAAGTACACGGTCTCGCTCGGCCTGAAGATGTTCGTCGACCAGGAAGCCGTGGCCGACTACGGCGGCATGATCGCCATGTCGCTCGTCGCCCTGCTGCCGGTCCTCGCCTTCTTCCTGGCCTTCCAGCGTTATCTGATCGACGGCATGGCCACCTCGGGACTGAAGGGCTGAGCGCGATGAGCCAGGTTTCCGAGGTGTCCGAGGTACCCGTCAAGGCGCGCCGCGCGCCGGGGGAATCCGTGTTCGCCGAGCGGTTCGCGCTGTTCGCGGAGTGTCTGCTGACGGGCGTGTGGATCGCGGTCGCCGCGCTGGGACTGGTCACGTATCCCGCCGCGTTCGCCGCCGGAGCACGGCACCTGAAGCGGCGTACGGCCCATGAGGGCGGTGGCCTGCGGGAGTTCGTCGCGGACTTCCGGGCCGCCGTGCGCGGCGGCTGGCTCGCCGGGCTCGCCGGCTGGGGTGCGGCGCTCGTGGTCGTCGTGGACGTCCAGGCCGTGCGCTCCGGGATTCCCGGCGGTCCGGTGGTCGGGGCCGTCGGCGTCCTCGCGCTGATCGGTCTCGGCGTCGCCGGGCTGCGTGCGGCGGCGTCCTGGGAGCCCGGCGCCCGGTGGCGGGCGCTGCTCGCGGACGCCGGGCGCCGTACCGTCCTCGATCCCGTCGGATCGTTCCTGCTCATCGGCGGACTGGCCGTGGTGGTCTGCTCCGCCTGGTTCGCCCTGCCGTTGGCGGTGCCCGTCCTCGGGGCCGTCGCGGCGGCGGCCGTCGCCGTCGAGGAACGGTACCGGCGCCGCTGACGCACCACCCCCGCACCACAAGGTCGGCGCCCCCGGGCGCCGTACCTCTCTCTGTCATGCCCCTGACTTCCGCAGGAAAGCTTCCCGCACGGAAAGGAAAGGCTGAGCTCTCATGTCTCCCATTCCCCGCAGGTCCCTCCTCAAGGCGGCAGCAGCCGCCGGAGCCGCCGCCCAGTTCAGCTGGGCCCTGGGGACCACCAGTGCCCAGGCCGCCCCGAGAGCCGAGGCCGCCGACGCGGACCCGGTGACCCTGGACTGGCTGGAGGACGGCGGTCTCGGCGCCGCCCCCGGCTCCACCGTCGGCGTGCCCTGGCCCAAGGGCGCGTACCAGCAGGACCAGACGTTCGCGCTCACGGACGCGGACGGCAAGGCCGTACCCGTGCAGTCCTGGCCGATCGCGTACTGGCCCGACGGCTCCCTCAAGTGGACGGCGCACGCGGTCAGTTCCGGCTCCGGGAAGCTCACGCTCGACGCCGGTTCGCCCACTGCGCCCGCGAAGAAGGTCACCGTCGACAAGAGCGGCGGCACCATCGACATATCGACCGGCGTCATCACGGCGAAGATCGGCAAGAGCGGCTCCACGCTGGTCAAGTCCGTCGTCCGCGGTTCCACGGAGATCGCCAAGAACGGCCGGCTGGTGCTGATCCGGCAGCCCGAGATCGAGGACGAGGACCAGGGCGCCGAGAAGTTCGAGCGCTTCGAGAGTGCCATCGGCGAGGTCACGGTCGAGCAGGACGGACCGGTCCGCGCCGTCGTCCGCATCGACGGCAAGCACCGCAAGGGCGACCGCAGTTGGCTGCCCTTCTCGATCCGCCTCTACTTCTACGCGGGCGCCGACTCCTTCCGCATGGTGCACACCATCACGTACGACGGCACCCAGGAGCCCGGCAAGACCAGCGGCGACTTCATCCGCGGACTCGGCGTGCGCTTCACCGTCCCGATGCGCGACGCCGCGTACGACCGGCACATCCGCATCGGCGGCGAGGGCACCGGTCTGCTGCGCGAGGCGGTCAAGGGCATCACCGGGCTGCGCCGCGACCCGGGCGCGGCCGTGCAGGCGGCCCAGTTCGCCGGCGAGAAGCTGCCCGACCCGTCCACCTGGGACCAGCGGGTCACCACCCGCCTCCAGTACATCCCCGAGTGGGGCGACTACACCCTCTCCCAGCTCTCCGCCGACGGCTTCGCGCTGCGCAAGCGCACCAAGAAGGGCTACGGCTGGATCGGCGCGGGCGGCGGCGGGCGGGCGTCCGGCTTCGGCTACGTCGGCGGTCCGAGCGGCGGATTCTCCTTCGGCCTCAGGGACTTCTGGGAGAAGTACCCCGCCCAGCTCGACATCCGCGACGCGCAGACCGACGAGGCCGAGGTCACTCTCTGGCTCTGGTCGCCCGAGGCGAAGCCGATGGACCTGCGCTTCTACCACGACGGCATGGGCCAGGACACCTACGCCGAACAGCTCGAAGGCCTCAACATCACCTACGAGGACTACGAGCCGGAGTTCGGCACGCCCTACGGCATCGCCCGCACCTCCGAACTCCTCTTCTGGGCCAATGAGTCGACGCCCACACCCGAGAAGCTCGCCGAGCAGGTCCAGGCAGTCCGCACGCTTCCGCAGCTCGCCGCCGCACCCAAGCACCTCATCAAGGCCAAGGTCTTCGGCGGCCTCTTCTCCGAGCCGGACCGCTCCACCACCCCCAAGGCGAAGATCGAGGACCACCTCGACTTCCTCTTCACCTATTACAAGGACCAGGTGGAGCAGCGCCGTTGGTACGGCTTCTGGGACTACGGCGACTTCATGCACTCCTACGACACCGTGCGCCACCAGTGGCGCTACGACGTCGGCGGCTACGCCTGGGACAACTCCGAACTGTCGCCGGACATCTGGCTCTGGATGGCGTATCTGCGCTCGGGCCGCTCGGACATCTTCCGCTTCGCCGAGGCACTGACCCGGCACACCGGCGAGGTCGACGTCTACCACCTCGGCAAGTGGGCGGGCCTCGGCACCCGGCACGGCGTGCAGCACTTCGCCGACAGCGCCAAGCAGCAGCGCATCGCCAACACCACGTACCGCCGCTACTACTACTTCCTCACCGCCGACGAGCGCGTCGGCGACCTCATGCACGCCAACGTCGACTCCGACGAGACGTTCCTCGTCCTCGACCCGATCCGCAAGATCCGCACCGAGCCGTACACGCCCGACCGGCACGCGCTGTCGATCGGCTTCGGCACGGACTGGAGCGGGCTCGTGTCGGCGTGGCTGACCGAGTGGGAGCGCAAGGGCCCCAAGTGGGAGAAGGCCAAGGCGCGCGTGCTGTCGACGATGGAGACCATCGCCGCGCAGCCCAACGGCTTTGTGCAGGGCAGCGGCCTGTACGACCTCGACACGGGCAAGTTCGCCATCGCGACCGCACCCGTCGTCTCCGTCTCGCACCTGTCGGCGGTCTTCGGCCTCAACGAGCTGTGCGCCGAACTGATCGACCTGGTCGACGTGCCGAAGTTCAAGGACGTCTACCTCGACTACTGCCGCTACTTCAACGCCACCAAGGCCGAACAGGCGGCACGCTACGGCTCCAACTTCGGCAGCCTGCTGCTCTTCCAGGGCCACTCACGCCTGGACGCGTACGCCGCCGTACAGACCGGGGACGCGACGCTCGCCAAGCGCGCCTGGACGAAGTTCTACAGCTCCGACGGCTACATGGAGTCCTCGCCCTGGAAGACCGAGAAGCTGAGCGGCCCGGTCACCCTGGTGCCGGGCAGCGAGGCCAACTGGGTCAGCTCCAACGACACCGCCCTGTACGGCCTCGCCGCCATCGAGAACCTGGCCCTGCTGGGCGACAAGATGCCCTAGCCGTAAGCCAGTTGAGGATGCCCTAATGCATCCTCCCCAGCACCTCCCGCACTCGCCGCGCGTCACGGATCCGCTGCTCGTATGTGGCACCCAGCGCGAGCAGCACCAGACCGGCGAGTGCGGGAGGCACCCAGCGCGGCAGCGCGTCGACCACCTGGACGATGTACGGGGCGAGTTCGTGCAGCGCGTCCAGGGTCAGCACCACGGAGCCGACGGCCAGCGGCGCCTGCAACCGGTGGCGGGCGCCCACCAGGGTCACCGCGAGCGCCGCCGCGCCGAGCAGCAGCGGTCGCAGCCAGTGCGGATCGCTCCACGCCGCGAAGAGACTCGGCACCAGCGTCACCGACAGACCCGCGCCGTACGCCGTCCAGGACGAGACGGCCATGTCCTTGCGGCGCCTCAACACCCCCACGAGCAGCGCCGGAACGGTCACCGGCAGTGTGTACGCCTCCGGGGAGCCGACTTCCCAGGCCGCCAGCCGCACCCAGGCGGCCAGCACGAAGAGCGCGCCGGCCGCGTAGCCGAGCTGCCGTCGGTCCTCGCGTACGGCGGTGCCCGCGGCGATCACTCCGCACAGCGCGAGCACGAGCGCCAGCATCGGCGGATCGGCGAGCGTCAGCCCGATCGCCAGCAGCCCGGCACCGGCCCCCGTCACCTCGACGGGCACCGTCACGGGGGAGCGGCCCAGGCGCGCCGCGAGCAGGGCCGCCGCCACGGGCACGGCGAGGACCAGCAGCGCGGTGTGCTGCGGCTGCCAGTCGGAGCGGGCGCCTACCGCGCAGGCCAGCGCGGTGGCGTACGCGAGAGCGGCCGGGGCGGCCACCGGGCCGGGACGCCGACTCCCCGCTGCCGTCGCCGCGAACAGCACGGTCAGCGCGGCGAGGGTGCTCAGCGTCGCCGTCTCGGAGGCGAGCGAGAGGAACGCCAGGCCCAGGGACGTGACGAGCGCCAGGAGGGTTCCGGTGAGAGGGAGGGGAGCCGAGGACGGCTCGGCCGGAACCGCATACACAGCTGCGGCCAGCACCGCCGCCGTGATCAGTCCCTGAATCAACAGGGTTGCGTTGTACGGGACTTCGAGCGTCGCCGGGAGGAGGAACGCCGCCGCCCAGGTGAGGGCCAGGGCGCCGCTCAGCGCGCGTGGGCGCCACTGCGTGCCCCCGCTCGCCACCGCCAGGACCCCGGCGACCGCGGCGAGCACGAGGGGAGCCAGGGCCATGTGCGCGGGCCAGGGGAGGTCGCCGGGCAGCGCGTCGCGGGCGTTCGCCGGAGCGCCGGACCAGATCCGCGTGACCCGGTCGACCGGGCCCAGGACGACGGCCGTGACCACGGGCAGCGCCCACACCACGGCGAGCCCCTGCGCGACGGCGGAGGCGAGCACGAGACCCCGCCGTACGGGCTCGGGGAGGCGCGGACGCACCGCCGCCAGCACCGCGATCCCGCACACCAGGTAGCCGGGAACCGTCCAGTCGTCGGGCAGCGCCGAGCGCAGCAGGCCGCCGAGCGCCGCGACCGTGATCAGGCCGCCGGCGAGCGCCGTTCCGGTGCGGGTGCCCGGCTGCGGAGCCCGCCACGCGGTCACCAGGGCGATCGCGGCGGCGAGGAGGAGGAGCGCCGCCGCACGGGCGGCGGCGCTCGGGCCGGAGGCTGTCCAGGAGAGCCATCCGGCCGCCAGGGTGCCCCAGCCGCCCATGCCGTACGCGCCGACGACGGCGACGACTCGGACGGACTTCAGGGGCGTGCGGAGCGCGAGGGCCGTGTCGAACGCGGCCGTCGCAAGGAGCGCGGCGGTCATGGTGCGGTCGCCCGCGCCGGCCGCGCCCGTCCAGAGGAACAGCGGGAACTGGGCCGTGACCAGGGCCGCGGGCAGCGGCAGCCCCAGCGGGAGCCGAACGTCCGCGCCGGCCTCCCGCTGCCCGCGAGACCCGTCGAGTGCGAGCCCGTACGCCGCCCACACCGCCGCCAGTACCGCCGAGGCGGCGGCCGCGTACCCGAGGCCGTCCGTGTCCGCGAACGCCACCTCGTACAGCGCGTAGACGTCGAGCACGGTCAACGCGAGTGCCAGCCCGGCCAGCGCCTCCGCGGTCGAGCGCAGCCCGCGGCGCAGCAGCGGCACGGGAGCGCCGAGCGCGGCCAGCGTCACCGCACCGAGTACCAGTGCCCGCCCGGCGATCCCGAGGTGCCCCCAGCTGACCACCGTGAACGCGATCGCGGCGACGGTCAGCAGGACACCGCCGAGCACCAGGAGCACGTTCTGGACACCGGGAGCGGTCGCCTCGGGCCGGCGTGCGGCAGGCGGGGGCGGCGTCCACACCGGCTGCAGCACGCGCAGCAGCCAGGCACGGCGCTCCAGCAACTGGGCCCGGCGGGCGTCCAGTTGCCGCAGCTCGGCATCGAGGAGCCGCAACTCCTCGGCCGGGGGCGGGATGTTCATCATGCTTCGCAGTGTGGTCCCGGTCACGTGCCCCGGCATGAGTGCAGGTACTCAGGTCGTACTCAGATACGACACAGGAAGGCCAGTACCGATCTCCCGGCAGAGGTGCTGGGCAGCGGCACACTCGGCTCATGGACTGGAGCCGTTACCGCTTCCGCAGCCTCTGGGTGCTGCCCGCCCCGCCCGCCGACGTCTACGCCGCCCTGGAGCAGGCCGACGACTATCCCCGCTGGTGGCCCCAGGTGCGCGAGGTACGGCGCATCGACGACCGCAGCGGCGACGTCCGGATCCGCTCGCTGCTTCCGTACGACATCACGTTCACCGCGCGGGAGGTGCGACGCGACCCGGCGGCCGGAGTCCTGGAGATAGCCATGACGGGCGACCTCGACGGCTGGGCACGCTGGACCGTCACGGCCGACGGGCCGGTCACCCACGCCCGTTACGACCAGGAGGTCGAAGTCACCAAGCCTCTGATGCGGCGCCTCGCGGTGCCGGGACGGCCGGTCTTCCGTGCCAACCACGCGCTGATGATGAGGGCCGGGCGGCGCGGACTTCGCGCATACCTGCGGGAGACGCGCCAAGCGGTTTGAACGAAACCGGCGGGGACCTGTATTGTTCAGTGCGTTCCCGGGCGATTAGCTCAGTGGGAGAGCGCTTCGTTCACACCGAAGAGGTCACTGGTTCGAACCCAGTATCGCCCACCCGGAGAAAGCCGGTCCGTCACAGACGGACCGGTTTTTCTGTTCCCTGCACCTTCTTCTTCGCGCCTCTTTCCTACGCCGCCGCCGGCAGGTCCGGCCGCAGCGGCCACGCCGGATCCACCACCTCCGGAGTGCCACTGCGCGCGAACCACGCCTGCAGACCGCGCGCCTGTGCCGCATGCCACACCGACTGCAGAGTGTGCAGCTCGGCGGGGGAGAGCCGCTCCAGGCGGGCCGCGAATCGGCGCCCCACCGCCCGTACGACCTCCATCGCGGCCAGCGCGTCCGCGCCCGCGTCATGGGCGCCCTCCAGCACCACCTCGTAGTGCGCGCACAGGTCGGTGAGCGTGCGGCGGCCCTTGCGGTAGCGGTCCAGGTGCTTGTCGAGGACCCGCGGATCCAGCACGCGCAGCGGCGCCGACTCCAGCCAGTGATCGAGCGAGGAGGCGCGATGGCGGCGCAACTCCCGGTCCAGGATGGTCAGATCGAACGGCGCGTTCATCACCACCAACGGACGGCCCGCCGCCGCCTGTTCGCCCAGAGTCCGGGCTATCTCCTCCATCACCGGCGACGGCCAGCGGCCGTTGCGCTGCAGATGTTCGTCCGTCAGCCCGTGCACCGCCGTCGCGCCCGCGGGCACCGGCACTCCCGGGTTCACCAGCCACCGGGTCACCCGCGCACGGGAACCCGGGGCGTCCTGGACCACCACGGCGGCCGACACGATCCGGTCGGTCTCGACATCCACGCCGGTGGTCTCCGTGTCGAACGCGGCCAAGGGGCCTTCGTACCAGCACGTCATACCTACACAACTCCTCGTTCACCCACGGCAGCTGACGCACCGTCTTCTGCCCCGTTTGGTGATACCCGGGCTGTTTGCGCCGTACGCCGGGAGGAGACAACAGAGGTACGGGTCTTTGCAGTTCAGGGGCTCGTCGCAGCGATTCACCGGTTCTGGAAGGCTTTTGGTCATGGCGATAGCGCAGCCCGAACGGGGCGGGCTGCTGCCCGAGCGCACGGCACCCCATCGCGGCAGCCTCGCCACCACCGCCTGTATGGAGACACTGCAGGTGGGCTATCTGCACGCCGTCGCCGCGGCGGCGGGATGCTCCCTGTCCCAGCCCTTTCCGGACAACGGCATCGACTGGCACGTCAGCCACAGCGCCCCCGGGCACACGGTCGACGACGAAGTCACCATCAAGGTGCAGCTCAAGTGCACGTACCAGATCCCGCCGAACCCTCCGGGCCCCGCCTTCTCCTTCACGCTCGACAACGACCACCTGGCGAAGCTCGCCCGCACCCCGGTCTCGGTGCACAAGATCCTGGTCGTGATGCTCGTGCCCAGATCCCAGGACGAGTGGCTGCGCGCCAGCCACGACCGCCTCGACCTGCGGCACTGCTGCTACTGGACCAACCTCGCCGGACACGCCGTCACCGGCCGGCGCAGGACAACCGTGCGGATACCGACCTCGCGCATCTTCGACGACCGGGCGCTCTGCGAGATCATGACGCGGGTCGGGACGGGAGGCAGACCGTGACGCACCGCCCGATCGACGAGACCCTGCGGTCGGTGAGGCCGCATCCGGCCGAGACCGACTGGAGCCGGCCGCCCGAGCCCGGCCAGGTCGACCCCGCCGTCCTCAGCGCGCTGCTGCACCGCCACGGCTGGCAGCGCCGCGGCGGAGCGGCGGGACGGTACGGCCGGTGGACCCCACCCGGGCCCGGTGGCGGCGGTACGAGCCTGCTCGTACCGGAGAACCGGGCCTTCCCCGACAGTGACGACCTGCTCGGCGAGGCCCTCGTCGCGCTCTCCCGCAGCGGGTCCCCCTCCGCACGCGACGTGCTGGTCGCGCTCGCCGTGCCCAGCGATGAGATCCGCTGGTCGCGTGACGTACCGACCGGCCCCGCCGGCGCCGCGCCCTGGACCGTAGAGGAGCGGCTGCGCGCCGCCGCCCGCCAGATGCTGCTCGCCGCCGCGCTGGCCATCCGCGGGCGTGCCGGCTATTACGGCGCCCGGCACCGCGGGCCCGCCGCCGCGTCCCTGGACACCGTGCTCGTCGGCGCCGAGCCCGGCGGCCACCACCTCACCGCCTTCGTGCCCGTCACCACTGGGCGACCGCTCGCCGTACGGCTCTATCAGGCGCTGTACGCCGCCCGTGAGGCCATCGACTACCAGCGCGCCACCGGTGGCATGGACGCCTTCGACGGGGCCGTCACGGCGGGCGTCAGTCACGAGCTCACCGAAGCGATCGTCGCGCTCGTCCGCGGTACGGAGGGCGCCCGGATCTCCGTCGAGTGGGCCCCCGCGGCCGGGGCCCCCGAGGGCTGCGCGACCCCCGCCGAGCCCGTCGAGTTCTCGCCCGGCGACCTGCCCGTGCTGCGCGAGGCTGGGGCCCGCTTCCTGCGCGAGGAGCCGTCCGTGTCGGTGCGGATCACCGGAACCGTCGTGCGGATGCGCAGGTCGGGACCGCGCGGTGAGGGCTCCGTACGGCTGCGGGTGCTCGCCGGCGCCGAGGTGCCGTATGTGCGGATGACCCTCGACGAGGAGGCGTACCGCATCGCCGGTCACGCCCACCTGGTCGGGTTGCCGGTCCGGGTGCACGGGCGCCTGGAGAGCCGCGGCGGCTTCCGCAGACTCACCGACGCCTCCGGGGTCGTCCCGGTGCAGGTCGACGAGGCCGAGCGGGACCGGCTGATGAAGTCGTTGCAGGAGAACCTGGACTTCTTCGAGGAGGCCTGCAGCGGGGACTGAAGGAACCGTTTCGCGGAGGGGACCCCGGGCTCGGTACGATCCTCAATGGCGCGCGCCATGGAAGAGCGGTGTGCGTGACCCCCTTCAGTCAGGAGAGACCGGTGTCAGACGTCCGTGTGATCATCCAACGCGATTCCGAGCGGGACGAGCGCGTGGTGACGACGGGCACTACGGCCGCCGAGCTCTTCGCCGGTGAGCGCACCATCGTCGCGGCCCGCGTGGGCGGCGAGCTGAAGGACCTCGCGTACGAGGTGAAGGACGGCGAGACCGTGGAGGCCGTGGAGATCTCCTCCGAGGACGGTCTGAACATCCTGCGCCACTCCACCGCGCACGTCATGGCCCAGGCCGTGCAGGAGCTGTTCCCCGAGGCCAAGCTGGGCATCGGCCCGCCGGTCAAGGACGGCTTCTACTACGACTTCGACGTCGAGAAGCCGTTCACGCCCGAGGATCTCAAGGCCATCGAGAAGAAGATGCAGGAGATCCAGAAGCGCGGCCAGCGGTTCTCGCGCCGTGTGGTGACCGACGAGGCGGCCCGCGAGGAGCTGGCGTCGGAGCCGTACAAGCTGGAGCTCATCGGCATCAAGGGTTCCGCCTCCACGGACGACGGCGCGGACGTCGAGGTGGGCGGCGGCGAGCTGACCATCTACGACAACCTCGACGCCAAGACCGGCGACCTGTGCTGGAAGGACCTCTGCCGCGGTCCCCACCTGCCCACCACCCGCAACATCCCGGCGTTCAAGCTGATGCGCAACGCCGCCGCGTACTGGCGCGGCAGCGAGAAGAACCCGATGCTCCAGCGCATCTACGGCACCGCCTGGCCCTCCAAGGACGAGCTGAAGGCGCACCTCGACTTCCTCGCCGAGGCCGAGAAGCGCGACCACCGCAAGCTGGGCAACGAGCTGGACCTGTTCTCCATCCCGGACCAGATCGGCTCCGGCCTCGCCGTCTTCCACCCCAAGGGCGGCGTCATCCGCCGGGTCATGGAGGACTACTCGCGGCGCCGCCACGAGGAGGAGGGCTACGAGTTCGTCTACACCCCGCACGCGACGAAGGGGAAGCTCTTCGAGACCTCGGGCCACCTGGACTGGTACGCCGACGGCATGTACCCGCCCATGCAGCTCGACGAGGGCGTGGACTACTACCTCAAGCCCATGAACTGCCCGATGCACAACCTGATCTTCGACGCGCGCGGCCGCTCCTACCGTGAACTGCCGCTGCGCCTCTTCGAGTTCGGCACGGTGTACCGGTACGAGAAGTCGGGCGTCGTGCACGGCCTGACCCGCGCCCGCGGCTTCACGCAGGACGACGCGCACATCTACTGCACCCGCGAGCAGATGGCCGACGAGCTCGACAAGACGCTCACCTTCGTCCTGAACCTGCTGCGTGACTACGGCCTCACGGACTTCTACCTGGAGCTGTCCACCAAGGACCCGGAGAAGTTCGTCGGCTCCGACGAGGTCTGGGAGGAGGCGACCGAGACCCTCCGCCAGGTCGCCGAGAAGCAGGGCCTCCCGCTGGTCCCGGACCCGGGCGGCGCCGCCTTCTACGGCCCGAAGATCTCCGTCCAGACCAAGGACGCCATCGGCCGCACCTGGCAGATGTCGACCGTGCAGCTCGACTTCAACCTGCCGGAGCGCTTCGACCTGGAGTACACCGGCCCGGACGGCTCCAAGCAGCGCCCGGTCATGATCCACCGGGCCCTCTTCGGCTCGATCGAGCGGTTCTTCGCCGTGCTCCTGGAGCACTACGCCGGCGCGTTCCCGGCCTGGCTGGCGCCCGTCCAGGCGCTCGGCATCCCGATCGGCGACGCGCACATCGAGTACCTGCAGAAGTTCGCCGCCGAGGCGAAGAAGAAGGGGCTGCGCGTCGACGTCGACGCCTCCTCGGACCGCATGCAGAAGAAGATCCGCAACGCGCAGAAGCAGAAGGTGCCCTTCATGGTCATCGCGGGCGACGAGGACATGGCCGCCGGCGCGGTCTCCTTCCGCTACCGCGACGGCTCGCAGGAGAACGGCATCCCGCTCGACGAGGCCATCGCCAAGATCGCGAAGGTCGTCGAGGAGCGCGCGCAGGTCTGACGCGTACCTGAGAGGCCCCCGGAAAGCTCAGCTTCCCGGGGGCCTCTCCTCGTCCCCCTGCCGGGAGAACACCTGGAGCAGCCACGACGAGAACGACCCGGTCACCGCGCCCAGCAGCGCGAGCCCGCAGGACATCAGCCCCACGGCGATCGTGCGCCCCAGTGGTGTCACCGGGGTCACATCCCCGTACCCGACCGTGGCGAGCGTGGAGCACGTCCACCACACCGAGTCCCCGAAAGTGAGGATCGTCGCGTGCGGCGCCTCGTGCTCCTGCTGATAGACGGCGAGGGCCCCGGCGAAGCCCAGCAGGGACGCCGACAGCGTCGCGTACGTGATCACGCGCGCGTGCAGCGCGAGGCGGGGCTCTCCGCGCCGCCGCTGCACGGCCTCGTAGACCCGCACCACCCGCACCGGACGCAGCAGGGGCAGAACCAGCACCAGCGTGTCCAGCCAGTGCGTCCGTACGAAGCGGGGCCCCTGCCCGCTGAGCCGCCAACGCACCGCGTAGTCGACCGCGAACACCCCCCAGGCCCCGAAGATCGCCGCGAGACAGAGGTCCTGCCAGGCCTCGGGCAGCCCGTGGGCGAGTACCAGTACCGCGTATGCGGCGAGGAAGAGCATCGATGCCAGGGCCAGGAGCCCTCCGGTGCGCCGCTCCCACCGGCCTTCTCCACTGTCGTCGTCCATCGCCCCAGCTTGGCCGCAGGCGCTTTCGCACAGGCCCCGGCGACACGCCGCGAACGGGCGAAGCAATATGCTGCACACCATGACGAGTGAGCCGGAGCAGCAGATCGGAGTCGGGACGCAGGACGCGTTCCAGCGCTTGTGGACGCCCCACCGGATGGCGTACATCCAGGGCGAGAACAAGCCGACCGGTCCGGGGGCCGACGACGGCTGTCCGTTCTGCTCGATCCCCGCCAAGTCGGACGAGGACGGGCTCATCGTCAAGCGCGGCGAGCAGGTGTACGCGGTGCTCAACCTCTACCCGTACAACGGCGGCCATCTCATGGTCGTGCCCTATCGCCACGTCGCCGACTACACGGACCTGACGGACCCCGAGACCGCCGAGCTCGCCGAGCTGACCAAGCAGGCCATGGCAGCCCTGCGCACCGCCTCCGGCGCGCACGGCTTCAACATCGGCATGAACCAGGGCACGGTCGCGGGCGCGGGCATCGCCGCCCACCTCCACCAGCACATCGTCCCCCGCTGGGGCGGCGACACCAACTTCATGCCGGTGGTCGGCCACACCAAGGTCCTCCCCCAACTCCTCGCGGACACCCGCAAGATGCTGGCGGACGCCTGGCCGCAGGCCTGAGAGCGCAACCCAGCACATCCTCAGGCGACCGCACCCCCGCCGGAGAGGCGCTACGCGTCGTACACGTCCGCCTTCCGAGGCATGGGGTCCTGCACCAGGTTGCTCAGGAACGACGACCGGTTGCCGAACTTCTCGGTGTCCACGCCGTTCTCGTCCAGCACCCGGATCGCCGCAGCGTGCACCACGCGCAGCACGGGCGTCGCGGCGCGCAACGCGTCGTCGGCCATGAACCGGTGCCGCCACGGCTTGTCGGCCCAGGCGTGCCGCAGACCGAACGGCTCCGGGAGCACCAGGCTGCCGCCCAGCCAGTTGAGGAACGACGGAGCCCAGGTGAAGGGTGCGCGGGCGGCGAGGCGCACGACCTCGTCGGCGGTGACCAGCGGGAGAGACACCTTGCGGGTCTCCCAGAACCTGATCGACTTGGCGACTTCCTTCGTCGGGGCCTCGGGCTTGGTCGTGAAGAGGGAGTGCACGGGCCCCAGCGCATGCCCGGTGACCTCGATGCGCAGCGTCTCGTGCAGCACGGTCACGGTGATCAGCATGGTGATGACCAACTGGCCGTCCCAGAGCGTCCACTGGCAGCCCAGGTAGTGCCGGTCGCCGCTGCCGAACTGCTGCTTGTTGCAGATGTCCTGTATCGCGTGCGACTTGACCGTGTACGCGTCGACGTCGGTGCCGCCCGGCCTGGCCACCGCCTTCGCGTTCTCACCGATCGGCGTGACGACCCAGTGCTTGATCGAAGGGGCCGGAAAACCACCGGTGTTGAGCGGCCCGCGCTCCAGCATGCGGAGCTGGTCGTGGATCGAGCGTATGACGTCCCAGCTGCGGAACGGATGGATCTCCCGGCCGGCCTCGCGCGGCACCAGGTCCTCGGCCAGCTGCCAGCTGCCCCAGCGGGTGCCCATGCCGAGGATGCCCTTGGGCCCCGCGTAGAACACGGAGTTGGACTGCTGCTCGGCGCTGAGCCGGGCCAGCGACTGGCGCAGCCGCTCCGCCGCGGACTCACCGGGACTGCCCGGCACCGCCTCGGGGATCTTGGCGCCGATGCCGCCGCCGGCCAGCAGACTGTCCCAGCGCTCGCGCAGGTCCTTCGCCGTGCGCTCGCAGATCTGCTTGGCCCACAGCCATCCGACGACGGGGATGACGATGGACGCGCGTGCGTACCAGGCCCAGAAACCGGTGAACGGCATCTTGACGAGGAAGAGCACGGCGAGGGCGCCGACGGCCACCAGGAGGGTGGTGGCGAGGGCGGAGGCCCGCTTGTCCTCGCGCTTGGCTATCTGGGTGCGGATCTCGAAGACCAGCAGCCAGACGAGGAGCCCGGGCAGGAAGAGCAGCCCGCACAGCACCATCACGGCCGACAGCCAGTTGTCGCGCTCCCGGCGGATGTTGTTGGCCGCCAGGCAGTGCTCGACGATGACCTGCGGTTCGGTGCCGAAGGACTGGATGAGCGGCTTGCGGCCGGCGCCCAGCATCCGGTCCCGCACCGACAGCGAGAACGCCTCACCGAGGTTCGGCTTGAACAGGGAGATCCGGCCGGCCTTGACCGCGGAGACGTGCCACTCGCTGTTGGCCTTGAGTATCTCCTCGACCTCGTTGTCCCGGTACGCCGCGGAGGCCAGCGCGAACGTCGCCGCCGTCTGTCCCGCGGAGCCCGAGAGCGGCACCTGTGCCCCGGGAGAGAAATCGAATCCGTCGTCCGCCACTGCCGCCCCCATCGCCGCCGTACCCGCCCTTGCGGCTTTTCCCGACTTCCGTGCCCCGCACACCTGTTGATCAGGTCGTCATCCTGATCGCGTCACAACTTGATCAGGTCATCAGCGTATCGGCAGCCACGGACATCCGTCGGCGGACGACATAAGCCGTCCGCCGAATCGGAAGCGAGCCGCTGCGAGCGCCCGAGGAGCAACTACGAGGCGTCCTTGATCTGTTCGCGGATCCTCTCGGCGACCTGCGGCGGCATCGGCTCGTGCCGGGCGTAACGGCGGTCGAAGCGCGCGGTGCCGTGCGAGAGGGAGCGCAGGTCGACCGCGTACCGGTCGATCTCGATCTCCGGGACCTCGGCCCGTACGAGTGTGCGGTTGCCGCCCGCCTGCTCGGTGCCGACGACCCGGCCGCGCCGCCCCGACAGGTCGCTCATGACCGCGCCCACGTAGTCGTCGCCCACCAGGACCGTCACCTCGGCCACCGGCTCCAGGAGATGGATCCTCGCGTCGGCGGCGGCCTCGCGCAGGGCGAGCGCGCCGGCGGTCTGGAACGCGGCGTCGGAGGAGTCCACCGAGTGCGCCTTGCCGTCGAGCAGGGTGACCCGGACGTCGAGGAGCGGATACCCGGCGGCGACTCCCTTGGCGGCCTGGGCCCGTACGCCCTTCTCCACGGACGGGATGAACTGCCGCGGCACCGCCCCGCCGACGACCTTGTCGACGAACTCGATGCCGGAGCCGTTCGGCAGCGGCTCGACCTCGATCTCGCAGATCGCGAACTGGCCGTGGCCGCCGGACTGCTTCACATGGCGGCCGCGCCCCGCCGACCTCGCCGCGAACGTCTCCCGCAGGGAGACCTGGTGCGGGATCACGTCGACCTGGACGCCGTAGCGGTTGCGCAGCCGTTCCAGGGCGACGTCCGCGTGCGCCTCGCCCAGGCACCACAGGACGACCTGATGGGTGTCCTGGTTCTGCTCCAGGCGCATGGTCGGGTCCTCGGCGACCAGCCGTCCCAGGCCCTGCGACAGCTTGTCCTCGTCGGCCTTGCTGTGCGCCTGGATGGCGAGCGGCAGCAGTGGGTCGGGCATCTGCCACGGCACCATGAGCAGCGGATCGTCCTTGGCGGACAGGGTGTCGCCGGTCTCGGCGCGGTTCAGCTTCGCCACGCACGCGAGGTCTCCCGCGATGCAGTGCGTGAGGGCGCGCTGCTGTTTGCCGAACGGCGTGGACAGCGCGCCGATGCGCTCGTCGACGTCGTGGTCCTCGTGCCCACGGTCCGCCAGCCCGTGCCCGGAGACGTGCACCGTCTCGTCGGGGCGCAGGGTGCCGGAGAAGACCCGTACGAGCGAGACACGGCCCACGTAGGGGTCGGAAGCCGTCTTCACGACCTCCGCCACCAGCGGCCCGTTCGGGTCGCAGGCCTTGATCTCGCGCGCCTTGCCTTCCGGGGTGGTGACCATGGGTGCCCGGCGCTCCAGCGGCGTCGGGAAGCCGCCGGTGATCAGTTCGAGGAGCTCGACCGTGCCGAGGCCCTGGCGGGATCCCTCGGCGGCGGGGGCGCCGGCCAGCACGGGGAAGAAGGTCCCGCGCGCCACGGCCCGCTCCAGGTCCTGGACGAGGGTCTTGAAGTCGATCTCCTCGCCGCCCAGATAGCGGTCCATGAGGGTCTCGTCCTCGCTCTCGGCGATGATCCCCTCGATCAGCCGGTTGCGTGCCTCCTCGATGAGCGGGAGCTGGTCGGGGCCCGGCTCGGCCTCCTTGCGCTCCCCGGAGGAGTAGTCGAACAGCCGCTGCGAGAGCAGCCCGATCAGGCCGGTCACGGGCGCGTGCCCGTCGGGTCCCGGCTCGCCGTGCAGCGGAAGGTACAGCGGCAGTACGGCGTCGGGGTCGTCCCCGCCGAAGGCCTCCGCGCAGGTCCGTGTCATCTCGTCGAAGTCGGCGCGGGCGGCCTCCAGGTGGGTGATCACGATGGCCCGCGGCATGCCGACCGCCGCGCACTCCTCCCACACCATGCGGGTCGAGCCGTCCACGCCGTCCGAGGCGGAGACGACGAAAAGGGCCGCGTCCGCCGCCCGCAGACCGGCCCTCAACTCCCCGACGAAATCGGCGTATCCGGGAGTGTCCAGAATATTGATCTTGTATCCGTCCCAGTCGACGGGTACCAGGGAGAGCTGCACCGAGCGCTGCTGCCGGTGCTCGATCTCGTCGTAGTCGGAGACGGTGCCGCCGTCCTCCACGCGGCCCGCCCTGTTCACTGCTCCCGCCGTCAGCGCGAGAGCTTCCACCAGAGTCGTCTTGCCCGATCCGCTGTGGCCGACCAGCACCACATTCCGTACGGACGCGGGTTGGTCGGCCGCTGTAGCCCTGCCGGCGGCTCCGGGGTGTGCGTTCGCCTTGTCGCCCATGGCCTTGCCTCCCGTGCACGGTGAGGTCTCTGTGGGCGCGGACATGCGAAGCCGCGTGCGGTGGCGGCTCCGGTGACGCCCGCGGTGCTTTCGAGCTTTGCACTCGTGTCACGGTGCGTCCATACGGCGGACGTGATCGTGCCGGATGACGTCGGTTGCGAGCCATCCGCCGGATCCGGAGGCGGGCTGCGGGTGCCCGAACGTCGCACAAGCGCACGCGTGGCTACGATGGGCCAGCCGGTGGCCAGCAGGGGCCGCTCGGCCACACCGACCCTCGGGAAGGCCATGCTGAACAAGTACGCGCGTGCATTCTTCACGCGTGTCCTCACGCCGTTCGCCGCATTTCTCATTCGCCGGGGGGTAAGCCCCGACACGGTCACCCTCCTGGGTACGGCCGGAGTGATGGCGGGCGCACTGGTCTTCTACCCCATGGGCGAGTTCTTCTGGGGCACGATCGTCATCACGCTGTTCGTGTTCTCCGACCTCGTCGACGGCAACATGGCACGCCAGCTCGGCCGCTCCAGCCGCTGGGGCGCCTTCCTGGACTCGACGCTCGACCGGGTCGCCGACAGCGCGGTCTTCGGCGGTTTCGCGCTCTGGTACGCGGGCGACGGTGACAACCTTGTCCTGTGCGCGGTCTCGATCTTCTGCCTGGCCAGCGGCCAGGTGGTGTCGTACACGAAGGCCCGCGGCGAGTCGATCGGCCTGCCCGTCGCGGTCAACGGCCTGGTCGAGCGCGCCGAGCGCCTGGTGATCTCGCTGGTCGCGGCCGGCCTCGCGGGGCTGCACAAGTTCGGGGTGCCCGGCATCCAGGTGCTGCTGCCCATCGCGCTGTGGATCGTCGCCGTCGGCAGCCTGGTGACGCTGATCCAGCGCGTCGTCACGGTGCGCCGGGAGTCCGCGGAGGCGGACGCCGCGGCCGCGTCGGAGGCCCGCGACAGCGAGGCCGCCTCGTGAGTGGTCTCCAGGACCGGCTGACGGACGCGGGGTACGCGGCGGGCTGGAGCATCGTCAAGAAGCTCCCCGAGCCGGTCGCCACGCGGCTCGGACGGACGATCGCCGACATCGTCTGGAAGCGGCGTGGCAAGGGCGTACAGCGCCTGGAGAGCAACTACGCGCGCGTGGTGCCGGGCGCGAGCCCAGAGCGCCTCGCCGAGCTGTCCAGGGCGGGCATGCGCTCGTACCTGCGCTACTGGATGGAGTCCTTCCGGCTGCCCGCCTGGAGCGAGGAGCGCGTGAAGGGCGGCTTCGACCCGAAGGACGCCCACTACCTGACCGACGGCATCGCCTCCGACCGGGGCCTCATCCTCGCGCTGCCGCACCTCGGCAACTGGGACCTCGCCGGAGCCTGGGTCACCACCAAGCTGGAGACGCCCTTCACCACGGTCGCCGAGCGCCTCAAGCCGGAATCGCTGTACGACCGCTTCGTCGCCTACCGCGAGGGCCTCGGCATGGAGGTCCTGCCGCACAGCGGCGGCTCCGCGTTCGCCACGCTGGCCCGGCGGCTGCGCGACGGCGGCCTGGTCTGCCTGGTCGCCGACCGCGACCTGTCCGCCTCCGGCGTGGAGGTCGACTTCTTCGGCGAGGCGACCCGGATGCCCGCCGGGCCCGCCCTGCTCGCCCTGCAGACCGGAGCGGTGCTGCTCCCGGTCACGCTCTGGTACGACGACTCGCCCGTGATGCGGGGCCGGGTGCATCCCCCCGTCGATGTCCCGGAAACAGGTACCCGGGCAGAGAAGGCGTCTGTCATGACACAGGCGCTGGCCGACGCCTTCGCCACGGGGATCGCCGACCATCCGGAGGACTGGCACATGCTCCAGCGCTTGTGGCTCAAGGACCTGGACCCGCAGAAGGCTCCCGAGGAACCGCGGACGGCTCCCGAGAACCCCGGGAATCCGCTGCAGGCACCCGAGAAGGGGACCTCGTGAGGATCGGCATCGTCTGCCCGTACTCCTGGGACGTTCCGGGCGGCGTCCAGTTCCACATCCGTGACCTGGCGGAGCATCTCATCCGTCTCGGGCACGAGGTGTCGGTCCTCGCTCCCGCGGACGACGACACCCCCCTTCCGCCGTACGTCGTCTCGGCGGGCCGCGCGGTGCCGGTGCCCTACAACGGATCGGTGGCCCGGCTGAACTTCGGGTTCCTGTCGGCGGCCCGGGTGCGGCGCTGGCTGCACGACGGCGAGTTCGACGTGATCCATATCCATGAGCCGGCTTCGCCGTCCCTGGGCCTGCTGACGTGCTGGGCCGCACAGGGGCCCATCGTGGCCACCTTCCACACCTCGAACCCGCGTTCCCGGGCGATGATCGCCGCGTACCCGATCCTCCAGCCCGCGCTGGAGAAGATCAGCGCGCGCATCGCGGTGAGCGAGTACGCGCGGCGCACCCTGGTCGAGCACCTGGGTGGCGACGCGGTCGTCATCCCGAACGGCGTGGACGTGGACTTCTTCGCGCGCGCCAAGCCCAAGCCCGAGTGGCAGGGGGACACGCTGGGCTTCATCGGCCGCATCGACGAGCCCCGCAAGGGTCTGCCGGTGCTCATGAAGGCGCTGCCCAGGATCCTCGCCGAGCGCCCGCAGACGCGGTTGCTGGTCGCCGGACGCGGTGACGAGGAGGAGGCCGTGGAGACCCTGCCGGCCGAGATGCGCTCGCGTGTCGAGTTCCTCGGCATGATCAGCGACGAGGACAAGGCCCGGTTCCTGCGCAGCGTCGACGTGTACGTGGCGCCCAACACCGGCGGTGAGAGCTTCGGGATCATCCTGGTCGAGGCCATGTCGGCGGGCGCTCCGGTGCTCGCCTCCGACCTCGACGCGTTCGCCCAGGTCCTGGACCAGGGCGCGGCGGGGGACCTGTTCTCGAACGAGGACGCGGACGCGCTCGCCGAGGCGGCCGTCCGGCTCCTCGGCGACCCGGAGCGCCGGGCCGGACTGCGCGAGCGGGGGAGCGCCCATGTGCGGCGCTTCGACTGGTCGACGGTCGGTGCGGACATCCTCTCCGTGTACGAGACGGTGACGGACGGGGCCGCCGCGGTGGCCGCCGACGAGCGGACGGGGCTGCGCGCCCGGTTCGGCCTGGCGCGCGACTGAGCGGTCCACCGAGCTTCATGGGCCCTCGTGTTGCGCACCCGCGCGCGGGGAGGTCGGTTGGGATTACCAACTGACTCGGCTTGACCTGCGCGGACCGTCGCCGCCGAGATGGCCCGGACCCGGCTGCCCACCGAGGCGGCCTGAGGACACGCGGCCCGCGGAACCCGCCGGACTCCTCGTCAGGACACGGCGGATTCCGCTGCGCCCGGGACCTCGCGGAGCGGTGACCGGGCCCCGGTAGCCTTGCCGCCCGTGACCGCAACCCTCATCTGGATCCTCGTCGGCCTCGTCGCCATCGGCCTCTACCTGAGCTGGACCGCAGGCCGGCTCGACCGGCTGCACGCCCGCATCGACGCCGCCCGCGCCGCCCTCGACGCCCAACTGCTGCGCCGCGCCTCGGTCGCGCAGGAACTGGCGACCTCGGGTGTCCTCGATCCGGCCGCCTCGATCGTGCTCTACGAGGCGGCTCACGCGGCCCGGCAGGCCGAGGAGGAGCAGCGCGAGGTCGCCGAGAGCGAGCTGAGCCAGGCGTTGCGGGCGGTCTTCGGGGAGCAGCAGCAGGTCGACGCGGTGCGGGAGGCGCCGGGCGGTGTGGCGGCGGCCGAGGAGCTGGCGCAGGCGGTGCGGCGGGTGCCGATGGCGCGGCGCTTCCACAACGACGCCGTACGGGCCGCGCGGGCGCTGCGGCGGCACCGCACGGTGCGCTGGTTCCGGCTGGCGGGACACGCACCGTTCCCGCTGGCCTTCGAGATGGACGACGAGCCGCCGACGGCCCTCGCGGACCGGCCCGGAGCGTGAGGGCGAGGGGTGGCGGAGGTGGCCGTAGAGCCGATCCGGACCGGCCGCTGGGTCAAAATGAGCCACCGCCTCCCCATTGGCCCTTGCTGTGGCCTGGTCCACTCGCGTTTCCTCGGTGATGCAAGAACCCTCTTTCAGCGAGTGAGGTCGCCCCGTGTCCAGCACGCTCTCCAACTCCGCCCAGCCCACCGAGAACTCTGCGATCGGCACCGCCCGCGTGAAGCGCGGCATGGCCGAGCAGCTCAAGGGCGGCGTGATCATGGACGTGGTCAACGCCGAGCAGGCGAAGATCGCCGAAGACGCCGGTGCCGTCGCGGTCATGGCGCTGGAGCGCGTCCCGGCCGACATCCGCAAGGACGGCGGCGTGGCCCGGATGTCCGACCCGAACATGATCGAAGAGATCATCGAAGCGGTGTCCATCCCGGTGATGGCCAAGTCGCGCATCGGTCACTTCGTCGAGGCCCAGGTCCTGCAGTCCCTCGGCGTCGACTACATCGACGAGTCCGAGGTCCTCACCCCGGCCGACGAGGTCAACCACAGCGACAAGTTCGCCTTCACGACCCCCTTCGTCTGCGGCGCCACCAACCTCGGTGAGGCCCTGCGCCGCATCGCCGAGGGTGCGGCCATGATCCGCTCCAAGGGCGAGGCCGGCACCGGCAACGTCGTCGAGGCCGTCCGTCACCTGCGCCAGATCAAGAACGAGATCGCCAGGCTGCGCGGCTTCGACAACAACGAGCTGTACGCCGCCGCCAAGGAGCTGCGCGCCCCCTACGAGCTCGTCAAGGAAGTCTCCGAGCTCGGCAAGCTCCCGGTCGTGCTGTTCTCGGCCGGTGGCGTCGCCACCCCCGCCGACGCCGCGCTGATGCGCCAGCTCGGCGCCGAGGGCGTCTTCGTCGGCTCCGGCATCTTCAAGTCGGGCGACCCGGCCAAGCGTGCCGCCGCCATCGTGAAGGCCACCACCTTCTACGACGACCCGAAGATCATCGCGGACGCGTCCCGCAACCTGGGCGAGGCCATGGTCGGCATCAACTGCGACACCCTCCCCGAGGCCGAGCGCTACGCCAACCGCGGCTGGTAAGGCGCCACGTCCATGACTGACGCACCTGTGATCGGCGTCCTGGCGCTCCAGGGCGACGTACGGGAGCACCTCATCGCCCTGGCCGCGGCGGACGCCGTGGCCAGGCCGGTGCGGCGTCCCGAGGAACTCGCCGAGGTGGACGGCCTCGTCCTGCCCGGCGGCGAGTCCACCACGATCTCCAAGCTGGCCGTCCTCTTCGGCCTGATGGAACCCCTCCGCGCGCGCGTGCGGGACGGCATGCCCGTCTACGGCACCTGCGCGGGCATGATCATGCTCGCCGACAAGATCCTCGACCCGCGCTCGGGCCAGGAGACCATCGGCGGCATCGACATGATCGTGCGCCGCAACGCCTTCGGCCGGCAGAACGAGTCCTTCGAAGCGGCGGTCGACGTCGACGGCATCGCGGGCGATCCTGTGGAGGGCGTCTTCATTCGCGCCCCCTGGGTCGAGTCCGTGGGCGCCGAGACCGAGGTGCTCGCCGAGCACGACGGTCACATCGTCGCCGTACGCCAGGGCAACGCGCTCGCCACGTCGTTCCACCCGGAACTGACCGGCGACCACCGCGTGCACGGGCTGTTCGTCGACATGGTCCGCGCGAACCGGGCGCCAGGGTCCTAGTAGGATCTCTGGCGTTCGTAAAGAGTTGGGTTACGCGAAGGAGACAGGCAGATGTCCGGCCACTCTAAATGGGCTACGACGAAGCACAAGAAGGCCGTGATCGACGCCAAGCGCGGCAAGCTCTTCGCGAAGATGATCAAGAACATCGAGGTCGCGGCCCGTACGGGTGGTGCCGATGTGTCCGGCAACCCGACGCTGTTCGACGCCATCCAGAAGGCCAAGAAGAGCTCGGTCCCGAACAAGAACATCGACTCCGCGGTCAAGCGCGGCGCCGGTCTCGAAGCCGGTGGCGCCGACTACGAGACGATCATGTACGAGGGTTACGGCCCCAACGGTGTCGCGGTGCTCATCGAGTGCCTCACCGACAACCGCAACCGCGCCGCCTCGGACGTCCGCGTCGCCATGACCCGCAACGGCGGCAACATGGCCGACCCGGGTTCGGTGTCGTACCTGTTCAACCGCAAGGGCGTCGTGATCGTCCCCAAGGGTGAGCTGGCCGAGGACGACGTTCTCGATGCCGTGCTCGACGCGGGTGCCGAAGAGGTCAACGACCTCGGTGAGTCCTTCGAGGTGCTCAGCGAGGCGACCGACCTGGTCGCCGTTCGCACCGCCCTCCAGGAAGCGGGGATCGACTACGACTCCGCCGAGGCCAACTTCGTCCCGACCATGCAGGTCGAGCTCGACGAAGAGGGCGCCCGGAAGATCTTCAAGCTGATCGACGCCCTCGAGGACAGCGACGACGTGCAGAACGTCTTCGCCAACTTCGACGTGAGCGACGACGTGATGGCCAAGGTCGACGCCTGAGCGCACACCGGACAGCACGACGGGCCGACGGGACACACCCCGTCGGCCCGTCGCTTTGTCAGTGGCACCCGATAGCCTGCACAAACACGCGATCGAAGGAGGGGCTGGGGTGCGGGTACTGGGAGTTGACCCCGGGCTGACCCGGTGCGGTGTCGGAGTCGTCGAAGGAGTCGCCGGCCGGCCCCTGACCCTGCACGGCGTCGGGGTCGTACGCACCCCGGCGGACGCCGAGTTGGGCCTGCGCCTCGTCGCCATCGAGCAGGGCATCGAAGAATGGCTGGATGAGTACCGCCCCGAAGTCGTCGCCGTGGAACGGGTGTTCAGCCAGCACAACGTACGGACGGTGATGGGCACCGCCCAGGCCAGTGCCGTGGCCATGCTCTGCGCGGCCCGCCGCGGCCTCCCCGTCGCCCTGCACACCCCGAGCGAGGTCAAGGCCGCCGTCAGCGGCAACGGACGCGCGGACAAGGCCCAGGTCGGCGCCATGGTCACGCGACTGCTCCGGCTGGACGCACCCCCCAAGCCCGCCGACGCCGCCGACGCCCTCGCCCTCGCCATCTGCCACATCTGGCGCGCCCCCGCGCAGAACAGACTCCAGCAGGCGGTCGCGCAGAACCGGCTCCAGCAGGCCGCCGCCGCGCACGCCTCGCACCACGCATCGAAAGGCCGTACCGCATGATCGCCTTCGTCAGCGGCCCGGTCGCCGCCCTCGCCCCCGACACCGCGGTGGTCGAGGTGGGCGGCGTCGGCATCGCCGTCCAGTGCACGCCGAACACGCTGTCCACGCTGCGCATGGGACAGCCCGCCAAGCTCGCCACCTCCCTCGTCGTGCGCGAGGACTCCCTCACGCTCTACGGCTTCGTGGACGACGACGAGCGCCAGACCTTCGAGCTGCTGCAGACCGCGAGCGGCGTCGGCCCGCGCCTCGCCCAGGCCATGCTCGCCGTGCACAACCCCGACGCGCTGCGCCGTGCGGTCTCCACCGGCGACGAGAAGGCGCTCGTCGCCGTCCCCGGCATCGGCAAGAAGGGCGCCCAGAAGCTGCTCCTTGAGCTCAAGGACCGGCTCGGCGAACCCCTCGGCACCGGTGGCCCGGCCATCGGCAGAGCGGTCACCACCGGCTGGCGCGACCAGCTGCACGCCGCGCTGATCGGCCTCGGCTATGCGACCCGCGAGGCCGACGAGGCCGTCTCCGCGGTCGCCCCGCAGGCCGAGGCCGCCGAAGGCACCCCCCAGGTGGGACAGCTCCTGAAGGCCGCCCTGCAGACCCTGAACCGAGCACGCTGAACCACCGGCCCTCCCAAGAGACCCCGAGGCACACCGAATGAACTGGGACGACTCGCCCGACGCGACCGCCGACGAGCGGCTGGTGGGCTCTGTCGCCGACCGCGAGGACCAGGCCGTCGAGGCCGCGCTGCGCCCCAAGGACCTGGGCGAGTTCATCGGCCAGGAGAAGGTCCGCGAGCAGCTCGACCTCGTGCTGCGCGCGGCACGCGCGCGTGGCGCCACCGCCGACCACGTGCTGCTCTCCGGCGCTCCCGGCCTCGGCAAGACCACCCTCTCGATGATCATCGCGGCCGAGATGGAAGCGCCGATCCGCATCACCAGCGGCCCCGCCATCCAGCACGCCGGCGACCTCGCGGCGATCCTCTCCTCCCTCCAGGAGGGCGAGGTCCTCTTCCTCGACGAGATCCACCGCATGTCCCGGCCCGCCGAGGAGATGCTCTACATGGCGATGGAGGACTTCCGCGTCGACGTGATCGTCGGCAAGGGCCCCGGCGCCACCGCCATCCCGTTGGAACTGCCCCCCTTCACCCTGGTCGGCGCCACCACGCGCGCGGGCCTGCTGCCGCCCCCGCTGCGCGACCGCTTCGGCTTCACCGCGCACATGGAGTTCTACGAGCCCGCCGAGCTGGAGCGCGTCATCCACCGCTCGGCCAACCTGCTCGACGTGGAGATCGGCGCCGAGGGCGCAGCCGAGATCGCCGGCCGCTCCCGGGGCACGCCCCGTATCGCCAACCGTCTGCTGCGCCGCGTGCGTGACTACGCGCAGGTCAAGGCCGACGGCATCATCACGCGCGAGATCGCGGCGGCCGCGCTGAAGGTCTACGAGGTCGACGCCCGGGGCCTGGACCGCCTGGACCGCGGTGTCCTCGAAGCCCTGCTCAAGCTCTTCGGCGGCGGTCCGGTCGGCCTGTCCACGCTCGCCGTCGCGGTGGGGGAGGAGCGCGAGACCGTCGAGGAGGTCGCCGAGCCCTTCCTCGTACGGGAGGGACTGCTCGCCCGTACGCCCCGTGGCCGTGTCGCCACTCCCGCCGCATGGGCGCATCTCGGCCTCACCCCGCCCCGCCAGTCAACGGGGGGAAACGGACAACAGGACCTGTTCGGGGCGTGACGGCGCGGGACTCGCGGGGTCAGGAACCCCGGTGCCATGCTGAGCGTTGTTCCTGGAGTGCGGACTCGCTTAGACTCCGCCGATGCCGCCCTTGCCGGTGGCGTACAAACCCCCAGCCATCAGGCCGCTCACCATCGCGGTCGACTGAAGGAAGTTCCGTCCCGTGAGTCCAGTGACCCTCCTCCCGTTCATCGTGCTCATCGGGGCCATGTTCCTGATGACCCGGTCGGCCAAGAAGAAGCAGGCGCAGGCTGCGCACATGCGCAACGAGATGCAGCCCGGCTCCGGCGTGCGCACGATCGGTGGTATGTACGCCACCGTCAAGGAGGTCAACGAGGAGACGGTCCTCCTCGACGCGGCCCCGGGTGTCGACCTGCTCTTCGCCAAGAACTCCATCGGCGCGGTGCTGAGCGATGACGAGTACAACCGGATCGTGCACGGCATCGAGCACGACCTGAAGTCCGACGGTTCGGTCGTCCCGGACGACGCCTCCTCCCTCACCGAGACCGACGAGCCCGCCGACGACGCCTCTTCCGACGTTTCCGACGACAAGCCCCTCGACCTCGTCAAGAAGGACGCCGCCGAGGACGCGGCCGACGAGAGCGCCGAGGCGAAGGCCGACGACGTCGACGAAGCAGAGCCGAAGAAGACCGACGGCGAGTCCGGCGCGAAGTAGGCCCGCCCCGGGAGTGCGGCGCGACCCGCTCGCGCCCCGCGTCTCCCGGGACGTGCGGTTCTCGCACGGCATCCCGACACCATGTCATGGCCGCCCGCGCGCTCACCCGGCGCAGGGCGGCCCGAGAGGGAGTACGAGAAGGTGGCAGCACCGAAGAAGGGCCGGAGCGCGAGCGCCCAGAGCAGGCCGGGGCGCTCGCTGGCCCTCATCCTGATCGCCATCGCGGCGCTCACCGGGGGGATGTTCATCTCCGGAAACACCACTCCGCGTCTCGGCATCGACCTCGCCGGCGGTACGAGCATCACGCTGGAGGCGAAGAACGAGCCCGGCCAGCCCAACGCGATCAACAAGACCAACATGGACACCGCGGTCGACATCATGAACCGCCGTGTCAACGGTCTTGGTGTCTCCGAGGCCGAGGTCCAGACGCAGGGCAACAAGAACATCATCGTCAACATCCCCAAGGGCACGAACTCCAAGCAGGCCCAGAAGCAGGTCGGCACCACCGCCAAGCTCTACTTCCGCCCGGTGCTCACCACCGAGCTCTCCGGCGCCGCCGCCAGCCCCTCCCCGAGCCCCTCCGGCAGCGCGTCCGGCAAGCCCACGGGCAAGGCGAGCGAGACGGCCACGGACAAGGCGACCTCGTCGACCTCCGCGACCCCCACGGCCACCGCCACCTCGCAGGGCCGCGCGGTCACCGACGCCCTGAAGGCCTCCTCCACGCCCTCGGCGAGCAGCTCCGCCCCGTCGTCCTCGACCAGCGCCTCGCCGTCCCCGAGCAGCAGCGCCGCGAAGGCCGCCGCGGACCTCCAGAAGCAGTACGACAAGCTGGACTGCACGAAGCCGGCGCAGCGCGCCACGGCCGGTCAGGGCGCCAAGTCCACCGACCCCACCGTGGCCTGCGGTCAGAACTCGTCGAAGCAGTGGCAGAAGTACATCCTCGGCCCGGCCGAGGTCGCGGGCACGGACATCAAGAAGGCCAACGCGCTCTACGACACCACGAACGCGCAGGGCTGGAAGGTCACGATGGACTTCACGTCCAGTGGCTCCAAGAAGTTCGAGAACATCACCGCCAAGCTCTCCAAGAACCAGCCCCCGCAGAACCAGTTCGCGATCGTCCTCGACGGCGATGTCGTCTCCGACCCGTCCGTCAACCAGACGCTCAGCGGCAGCGCGGAGATCACCGGCAGCTTCGACCAGACCGAGGCGCAGGATCTGGCGAACATGCTGAAGTACGGCGCGTTGCCGCTCACCTTCAAGGAAGCCAGCGTCACCACGGTCACCGCCGCGCTCGGCGGCGAGCAGCTGCACGCCGGTCTGATCGCCGGTGCGATCGGCCTGGCCCTGGTCGTCATCTACCTGGTGGCCTACTACCGCGGTCTGTCGCTCGTCGCCATCGCCTCGCTGCTGGTCTCCGCGGCCCTGACCTACACGCTCATGACCCTGCTCGGTCCGGCCATCGGCTTCGCGCTGAACCTGCCGGCCGTCTGCGGTGCCATCGTCGCGATCGGTATCACCGCGGACTCGTTCATCGTGTTCTTCGAACGCATCCGGGACGAGATCCGCGAGGGCCGCACGCTGCGCCCGGCCGTCGAGCGGGCCTGGCCGCGTGCCCGGCGCACCATCCTGGTCTCCGACTTCGTGTCGTTCCTCGCCGCCGCGGTGCTCTTCATCGTCACCGTCGGCAAGGTCCAGGGCTTCGCGTTCACGCTGGGTCTGACCACCCTGCTCGACGTCGTCGTCGTCTTCCTCTTCACCAAGCCGCTGATGACGATCCTCGCCCGCAAGAAGTTCTTCGCGAGCGGTCACAGCTGGTCCGGCCTCGACCCGAAGCGGCTCGGCGCCAAGCCCCCGCTGCGCCGCACCCGCCGTCCCTCCGCCCCCGTCGACACGAAGGAGGCGTGAGATGTCGAAACTCGGCACCCTCGGCGCCCGGCTGCATCGCGGCGAGATCGGTTACGACTTCGTCGGCAAGCGCAAGATCTGGTACGGCATCTCGATCCTGATCACCATCACGGCCATCCTCGGCCTGACGGTGCGCGGCCTGAACATGGGCATCGAGTTCCAGGGCGGCGCCGTCTTCACCACGCCGAAGCACATGAGCGTCTCGGTCTCCCAGGCCGAGAAGTTCGCGGAGGAGACCTCCGGTCACGACGCCATCGTCCAGAAGCTCGGCAACGACAGCCTGCGCATCCAGATCGCCGGCATCGACACGGACAAGTCCGACCAGATCAAGGAAGACCTCGCCAAGGACCTGAAGGTCGACCCGGAGACACTCGCCGCCGACCTGGTCGGCCCCAGCTGGGGTGACCAGATCGCGAACAAGGCCTGGCAGGGCCTCGCGATCTTCATGGTCCTCGTGGTGATCTACCTGGCCATCGCCTTCGAGTGGCGCATGGCCATCGCCGCCCTGGTGGCCCTGATCCACGACATCACCATCACGGTCGGCATCTACGCCCTGGTCGGCTTCGAGGTCACCCCGGGCACCGTGATCGGTCTGCTCACGATCCTCGGTTACTCGCTCTACGACACGGTGGTCGTCTTCGACAGCCTCAAGGAGCAGACGAAGGACATCACCAAGCAGACCCGGTACACGTACAGCGAGATCGCCGACCGCTCCATCAACGGCACCCTGGTCCGCTCCATCAACACCACGGTCGTCGCGCTGCTGCCGGTCGCGGGCCTGCTGTTCATCGGCGGCGGTGTCCTCGGCGCGGGCATGCTCAACGACATCTCGCTGTCGCTGTTCGTCGGCCTCGCGGCCGGTGCGTACTCCTCGATCTTCATCGCCACGCCGCTCGTCGCCGACCTCAAGGAGCGCGAGCCGCAGATGAAGGCCCTCAAGAAGCGGGTGCTCGCCAAGCGGGCCGCCGCGGCAGCGAAGGGCGAGTCCTCGGAGACCCCGGTCGCCGAGGGGTCGTACGACGAGGAGCCGGAGGACGCCGCACCGGCGGTCGTCGGCCCCCGCAACCAGCCCGCGTCCCGCAACCGGGGCCGTGGCCGACCGTCGGGGAAGCGTCGATGACCGAGATTCGGGAGCTGCTGCTCAGCCGCATCCGGGACGTCCCCGACTACCCGGAGCCGGGCGTGATGTTCAAGGACATCACCCCGCTGCTGGCCGACCCGGCCGCGTTCAACGCGCTCACGGACGCCCTGGCTGCACTCGCCGTGCGGCACGGTGCCACGAAGATCGTCGGCCTGGAGGCCCGCGGCTTCATCCTGGGCGCCCCCGTCGCGGTCCGCGCGGGCGTCGGCTTCATCCCCGTACGCAAGGCGGGCAAGCTCCCCGGAGCCACGCTCAGCCAGGCCTACGACCTGGAGTACGGCTCCGCGGAGATCGAGGTGCACGCCGAGGACCTGTCCGCGGGCGACCGCGTCATGGTCGTCGACGACGTCCTGGCCACCGGCGGCACCGCCGAGGCCTCGCTCCAGCTCATCCGCCGGGCGGGCGCCGAGGTCGCGGGCGTCTCCGTGCTCATGGAGCTGGGCTTCCTGGGCGGCCGCGCCCGCCTGGCGCCGGCCCTCGGCAGCGCCCCCCTGGAGGCCCTGATCCTGGTCTGAGTGTTCAGGTCCGGGGCCCGCGCGGGAAACCCGTGAGCAAGGCCTGAGACGGCTGCAGGACACCGTGGAGGCGGGCCCGGAGGAATCCGGCGCCCGCCTCTGGCGTTCCTCCTGTACGAGGCCGTCTCCACGGCCGAAGGCGAGTCCGGAGCACGGGATCGCTACCATGGGATCTCCGGAGCCTGACCGGGGGACCCGGATCGCGCACGAGGAGCCCTCTTGCCAGACGAGGCCCAGCCACTGACCGCCGCCAAGCCCGAGGAGACTTCGGGCCCTGCGGCCACGCCCGCGCCGAGCGCGAAGAACGCCGGGAACGGGCCGGTGGAGCACGCCCAGGCCGCCCCCGGCGACAAGGCGGCCGAACCGCCACGCCCCAAGCCCGCACCCGCCGAGCCCGCGCGCCCGGCGAGCACCCCCGCCGTGCGCCCGGCCGCCGGCCAGCCCGCCCGCACCGGAGGCGGCTCCTCCAACCGCGTCCGTGCCCGCCTCGCCCGTCTCGGCGTGCAGCGCTCCAACCCGTACAACCCGGTCCTGGAACCGCTGCTGCGGATCGTGCGCAGCAACGACCCGAAGATCGAGACCGCCACGCTCCGCCAGGTCGAGAAGGCCTACCAGGTCGCCGAGCGCTGGCACCGCGGCCAGAAGCGCAAGAGCGGCGACCCGTACATCACGCACCCGCTCGCGGTGACGACGATCCTCGCCGAGCTGGGCATGGATCCGGCCACGCTGATGGCGGGCCTGCTGCACGACACCGTCGAGGACACCGAGTACGGCCTGGACACGCTCAAGCGCGATTTCGGCGACCAGGTCGCCCTGCTCGTCGACGGCGTCACCAAGCTGGACAAGGTCAAGTTCGGCGAGGCCGCGCAGGCCGAGACCGTGCGCAAGATGGTCGTCGCCATGGCCAAGGACCCCCGCGTCCTGGTCATCAAGCTCGCCGACCGCCTGCACAACATGCGCACCATGCGCTATCTCAAGCGCGAGAAGCAGGAGAAGAAGGCGCGCGAGACCCTGGAGATCTACGCGCCGCTCGCCCACCGCCTGGGCATGAACACCATCAAGTGGGAGCTGGAGGACCTCGCCTTCGCGATCCTCTACCCCAAGATGTACGACGAGATCGTGCGGCTCGTCGCCGAGCGCGCCCCCAAGCGCGACGAGTACCTCGCCATAGTGACCGACGAGGTGCAGTCCGACCTGCGCGCGGCGCGTATCAAGGCGACCGTCACCGGCCGCCCGAAGCACTACTACAGCGTCTACCAGAAGATGATCGTCCGCGGCCGTGACTTCGCGGAGATCTACGACCTGGTGGGCATCCGTGTCCTGGTCGACACGGTCCGTGACTGCTACGCCGCACTCGGCACCGTGCACGCGCGATGGAACCCGGTCCCCGGCCGGTTCAAGGACTACATCGCGATGCCCAAGTTCAACATGTACCAGTCGCTGCACACGACGGTCATCGGCCCCAACGGCAAGCCCGTCGAGCTGCAGATCCGCACGTTCGACATGCACCGCCGCGCCGAGTACGGCATCGCCGCGCACTGGAAGTACAAGCAGGAGGCCGTCGCCGGTACCTCCAAGGTGCGCTCGGACCAGCCGAGGACCACCGGCAAGGACGACCACCTCAACGACATGGCGTGGCTGCGCCAGCTCCTGGACTGGCAGAAGGAGACCGAGGACCCGGGCGAGTTCCTGGAGTCCCTGCGCTTCGACCTGTCCCGCAACGAGGTCTTCGTCTTCACCCCCAAGGGTGACGTCATAGCGCTGCCGGCCGGTGCCACCCCGGTCGACTTCTCCTACGCCGTCCACACCGAGGTCGGCCACCGCACCATAGGGGCACGGGTCAACGGACGGCTCGTCCCGCTCGAATCCACCCTGGACAACGGCGACTTGGTGGAGGTCTTCACCTCCAAGGCGGCCGGCGCGGGCCCCTCCCGCGACTGGCTCGGCTTCGTGAAGTCGCCGCGCGCCCGCAACAAGATCCGCGCCTGGTTCTCCAAGGAGCGCCGCGACGAGGCCATCGAGCAGGGCAAGGACGCCATCGCGCGGGCCATGCGCAAGCAGAACCTGCCGATCCAGCGCATCCTCACCGGGGACTCGCTCGTCACGCTCGCGCACGAGATGCGCTACCCCGACATCTCCTCGCTGTACGCGGCGATCGGCGAGGGTCATGTCGCCGCGCAGAGCGTCGTGCAGAAGCTGGTGCAGGCCCTCGGCGGCGAGGAGGCGGCCACCGAGGAGATCGACGAGTCGGTACCGCCGGCGCGCGGCCGCGGACGCAAGCGCCGCAGCAACAACGACCCCGGTGTGGTCGTCAAGGGCGTCGACGACGTGTGGGTGAAACTCGCCCGCTGTTGTACGCCCGTACCCGGCGACCCGATCATCGGTTTCGTCACCCGGGGCAGCGGCGTATCGGTTCACCGCAGCGACTGCGTCAACGTGGACTCGCTGTCCCGTGAGCCCGAACGCATCCTCGAGGTCGAGTGGGCCCCCACCCAGTCCTCCGTCTTCCTGGTCGCCATCCAGGTCGAGGCCCTGGACCGCTCCCGGCTCCTGTCGGACGTCACCCGCGTCCTGTCGGACCAGCACGTCAACATCCTGTCCGCGGCCGTCCAGACGTCCCGCGACCGGGTGGCCACCTCCCGCTTCACCTTCGAGATGGGCGACCCCAAGCACCTCGGTCACGTCCTGAAGGCCGTACGGGGCGTCGAGGGCGTCTACGACGTGTACCGGGTGACATCGGCGCGCAGGCCGTAACATCGCACGCTGTATCCACGTACGCCGTAACCACGCACGCTGAATGCACGCACTACGTAGAAGGGGCTTCCGTACGCGATGTACGGAAGCCCCTTCTACGTAGCGGCGGGAAAACCCGGCCGCTTCTTCGGCAGCCTCAGCCGCCGAACTCCTGCAGACCCTTCAGAGCCTGGTCCAGCAGCGCCTGGCGGCCGTCCAGCTCCTTCTGGAGCTTGTCGGCCTTCGAGGCGTTGCCCGCGGCACGGGCGGCCTCGATCTGGCCCTGGAGCTTGTCCACGGCGGCCTGGAGCTGACCGGTCAGACCCTCGGCACGCGCACGTGCCTCCGGGTTCGTCCGGCGCCACTCGGTCTCCTCGGACTCCTGGAGCGCCCGCTCCACGGCGTGCATCCGGCCCTCCACCTTCGGGCGGGCGTCGCGCGGCACGTGGCCGATGGCCTCCCAGCGCTCGTTGAGGGAGCGGAAGGCGGCACGGGCCGACTTCAGGTCCGTCACCGGGACGAGCTTCTCGGCCTCCTCGGCCAGCTCCTCCTTGAGCTTCAGGTTCTCCGTCTGCTCCGCGTCCCGCTCGGCGAAGACCGAACTGCGCGCCGCGAAGAACACGTCCTGGGCGCCGCGGAAGCGGTTCCACAGGTCGTCCTCGTGCTCGCGCTGGGCGCGGCCCGCGGCCTTCCACTCCGCCATCAGCTCGCGGTAGCGCGCCGCGGTCGGGCCCCAGTCGGCCGAGGCGGACAGCGACTCGGCCTCCGCGACCAGCTTCTCCTTGGTCTTGCGGGCGTCCTCGCGCTGCGCGTCCAGCGACGCGAAGTGGGCCTTGCGGCGCTTGGAGAACGCCGAGCGGGCGTGCGAGAAGCGGTGCCACAGCTCGTCGTCCGACTTGCGGTCGAGCCGCGGCAGGCCCTTCCACGTGTCCACCAGCGCACGCAGCCGCTCACCGGCCGCCCGCCACTGGTCGGACTGCGCCAGCTCCTCCGCCTCGACGACCAGCGCCTCCTTGGCGTGCCGCGCCTCGTCGGACTGCTTGGCCCGCTGGACCTTGCGCTCCTCGCGGCGTGCGTCGACCGTCTCGACGAGCTTGTCCAGCCGTACCTTCAGCGCGTCCAGATCGCCGACCGCGTGGTGCGCGTCGACCTGTTCGCGAATGTGGTCGATGGCGGTCTGCGCGTCCTTCGCCGACAGGTCGGTGGTCTTCACTCGCTTCTCGAGGAGGCCGATCTCGACAACCAGGCCTTCGTACTTGCGCTCGAAGTAGGCCAGTGCCTCATCGGGCGATCCGGCCTGCCAGGAACCGACGACCTGCTCGCCGTCGGCCGTACGCACGTACACGGTCCCCGTCTCGTCGACGCGGCCCCACGGGTCGCTGCTCACAGCGCCTCCTCCACATGATGCCTGCAAGGAGCCTCAGCGCCCCCGGGCATCGTCCACAGTTTCGTCACGGCCAACATAGGCGACCGGCGGGGCGGCTGTCCGCATCCCGCGCGACCGAAATTTCGCAGTTGGGGGTCAGGATTTCGTCACGGTTGCCTTGTTGATCACGACCGTCGCGTTGGGCGCACCGTCGCCCTGGCCGGTGCTCTCGCCGGCCGTGGCGATCTTCTTCAGAACCTTCATGCCGGATTCGGAAATCGTCCCGAACGGTGTGTAGTCGGCAGGCAGTGGACTGTCCTGGAAGACCAGGAAGAACTGGCTGCCTCCGGTGTTGCGGCCCTTCTTCGTCTGCGGGTTGTACTGGTTGGCCATCGCGACCGTGCCCGCCGGGTACGTCTTCCCCTTCAGGCGCTTGTCCTTGAGGTTCTCGTCCGGAATCGTGTAGCCGGGGCCGCCCATGCCGGTGCCCTGCGGGTCTCCGCACTGGAGCACGTAGATGCCCGTGGTGGTGAGCCGGTGGCACTTGGTGTGGTCCAGGTAGCCCTTGTTCACGAGGAAGTCGAACGAGTTCACCGTGTGCGGGGTCTTCGACGCGTCCATGGCGATGTCTATCGCGCCGCAGGTCGTCTGCAGCGCCATCGTGTACTTCGCCGACTTGTCGACGGTGATCGCCGGTTCCTTCTTGTACGTCAGCTTCTCCACCGAGCCCGCGGCGGCCTTCTTGCACGGGTCCGGCGCCTTGGTGGGCGCGCTGGCGCTCGGGCTGACCTGCGCGCCCGCGTTGGCCTTCTTGCCGTCGTCCTTGAAGACGCCGGTCGCGTACGACACGACACTGCCCACCACGACGACACCGACGACCGACGCGGCCACCGAATTGCGCATCCGCGTCTTGCGCCGCGCGGCCGTACGCCGCTGCTGCTGCCGCAAGAACTTCTCCCGGGCGAGCTGACGCCGCCGCTGCTCCTGGCTGACCACGGGTTTTCTCCTCATGCGTCTCGTACGTCAAGTGGGACGCGTGCGTCTTGTGAGCCGACCGCCTGCGTGTGCCCCGTACCGTATATGGGTTCGCTGAGGAATCGGGAGCGCCGGTAGGCTCTGACCACTGGCGCAGTCATCTTGAAGCCATCCGTAAGCCATCCCGTATCGACACAACGAAGGACGATCGTGCTCATTGCCGGGTTCCCCGCAGGGGCCTGGGGGACCAACTGTTACCTGGTCGCCCCCGCCGCGGGTGAGGAGTGCGTGATCATCGACCCGGGCCACGAGGCCACCCAGGGAGTCGAGGAAGCGCTCGCGAAGCATCGGCTCAAGCCCGTCGCGGTCATCCTCACGCACGGCCACCTCGACCATGTCGCCTCGGTCGTCCCGGTGTGCGGCGCGCACGACGTGCCGGCCTGGATCCACCCCGAGGACCGGTACATGATGAGCGACCCGGAGAAGGCGCTCGGCCGCTCGATCGGGATGCCGCTGATGGGCGAGCTGACCGTGGGGGAGCCGGACGACGTGAAGGAGCTGACCGACGGCGCCGGGCTGAAGCTCGCGGGCCTCGACTTCTCCGTCGCGCACGCGCCCGGCCATACCAAGGGGTCGGTGACGTTCCGGATGCCCGAGACGACCGACATCCCGTCGGTCTTCTTCTCGGGAGATCTGCTCTTCGCCGGCTCCATCGGACGCACCGATCTGCCCGGCGGCTCCCACGCCGAGATCCTCGACTCGCTGGCCCGTGTGTGCCTGCCGCTCGACGACTCGACCGTGGTGCTGTCCGGCCACGGCCCCCAGACGACCATCGGCCAGGAGCGCGCCACCAACCCGTATCTGCGGCAGGTGGCATCCGGCCTCGGGAGCGCGGACGCTCCCCGACGAGGAATGTGACGAGACTTTCCGTGAGTACCTTCCAGGCCCCCAAGGGCACGTACGACCTTCTGCCGCCCGATTCCGCGAAGTACCTCGCCGTGCGCGAGGCCATCGCGGCGCCGCTGCGCAACTCCGGCTACGGCTACGTCGAGACGCCCGGCTTCGAGAACGTCGAGCTGTTCGCGCGCGGCGTCGGTGAGTCCACCGACATCGTGACCAAGGAGATGTACGCCTTCGAGACCAAGGGCGGCGACCAGCTGGCGCTGCGCCCCGAAGGCACGGCTTCCGTGCTGCGCGCCGCGCTGGAGGCCAACCTGCACAAGGCGGGCAACCTCCCCGTCAAGCTCTGGTACTCGGGCTCGTACTACCGCTACGAGCGCCCCCAGAAGGGCCGCTACAGGCACTTCTCCCAGGTGGGCGCCGAGGCGATCGGCGCCGAGGACCCGGCGCTGGACGCCGAGTTGATCATCCTGGCCGACCAGGCGTACCGGTCCCTGGGGCTGCGCAGCTTCCGCATCCTGCTGAACTCCCTCGGCGACAAGGAGTGCCGTCCCGTCTACCGGGCCGCTCTGCAGGACTTCCTGCGGGGCCTCGACCTGGACGAGGACACTCTCCGCCGCGCCGACATCAACCCGCTGCGGGTCCTCGACGACAAGCGCGACAGTGTCCAGAAGCAGCTGGTCGGTGCGCCGCTGCTGCGTGACTACCTGTGCGACGCGTGCAAGGCGTACCACGAGGAGGTGCGCGACCTGATCACGGCGGCGGGCGTCTCCTTCGAGGACGACCCCAAGCTGGTCCGCGGCCTCGACTACTACACCCGTACGACCTTCGAGTTCGTCCACGACGGTCTGGGCTCCCAGTCCGCGGTGGGCGGCGGCGGCCGCTACGACGGCCTGTCCGAGATGATCGGCGGCCCCGCCCTGCCGTCCGTCGGCTGGGCCCTCGGCGTCGACCGCACGGTCCTCGCCCTGGAGGCGGAGGGCGTCGAACTCGAACTCCCGGCCGCCACCAGCGTGTTCGCGGTCCCGCTGGGCGAGGAGGCCCGGCGCGTCCTCTTCGGCGTCGTCACCGAGCTCCGCAAGGCGGGCGTCGCGGCGGACTTCTCGTACGGCGGGAAGGGACTCAAGGGTGCCATGAAGAACGCCAACCGCTCCGGCGCCCGCTACACCCTCGTCGCCGGCGAACGCGACCTCGCCGAAGGCATGGTCCAGCTGAAGGACATGGAGTCGGGCGAGCAGACGGCTGTGGCGGTGACCACGGTGGTGGACGAGCTGCGCTCGAAGCTGGCCTGAGACTGGTTCCCTGTGCTCCTCAAACGCCGGACGGGCTATCCAGCCCGTCCGGCGTTTGAGGACGAGGCCGTTCAGGCCGAAAGGGGGGCTGGGGGCGCAGCCCCCAGGTACGGGACGGGTAGGGGCGGAGGGGGCGAAATACCTCTTACTCCAGCAACCCGAAGCGCATCGCACTGGTCACCGCAGCCGTCCGGTCATCCACCCCCAACTTCCCGAAGGCCCGCAGCAGATGGGTCTTCACCGTCGACTCCCCGATGAACAGTCGCCGCCCGATCTCGGCATTGGTGCACCCCTCCGCCACCAGCCGAAGCACAGCGGTCTCCCGCGACGACAGCCGTGGCCGCTCCGGCCGCGCCCGCAGCTGGTCGACGAGCCGTGCCGCGACGGACGGCGCCAGCACGGTCTCGCCCCGCGCAGCGGCCCGTACCGCCTCCGCCAGCTCACCCCGCGGCAGATCCTTCAGCAGATACCCCGCCGCGCCCGCCTCGACGGCCCGCAGGATGTCCCGGTCGGTCTCATAGGTCGTCAGCACGATGATCCGGCAGGGCAGCCCCGCCTCGGTCATCCGCACGATCGCGTCGACGCCTCCGCCGCCCGGCATCCGCAGATCCATGAGCACGATGTCGGGCCGCAGCTCCGCGGCCAGCGCCTCCGCCTGGGGCCCACTGGACGCGTCGGCGACCACGTCGAGGTCGGGCTCCGCGCTCAGCATGGCGCGCAGCCCTTCGCGTACGACGGGATGGTCGTCGGCGAGGACGATGCGGATCACAGGGGGCTCCTCACGGGCGGTACGGGTGAAGCGGTTGATACGGGCGGCACCGGTGGCACGGGAAGCGACACGGTGACGGTCGTGCCGTCGCCGGGTGTGCTGCGCACCTCGGCCTTACCGCCCACCTCCAGGGCGCGGGCACGCAGCCCCGCCAGGCCGTAGCCGCCGACCGGCGCGGCGGGGTCGAAGCCGCAGCCGTCGTCCCGTACGGACACGGTGAGGGCCGCTTCGCCGTACGCCACGGCGATGCTGACGACGGCCGAACTCCCCGCGTGCTTACGCGTGTTGGCCAGCGCCTCCTGGCAGGAGCGCAGCGCCACCACCTCAGGCCCGGCGGGCAGCGCACGCACCGGACCGGTCACCTCGACCGCGGCGCCGTGCCGGGCGGCGAGCCGGCGCAGGGCGTCGGGCAGCGAGGCGCCGTCCAGGTCGGCGGGCGCTGCGCCGGCCACCAGGGCGCGCGCCTCGGCGAGGTTCTGCCGGGCCGTGTCCGTCATCAGCGCGAGGTGACGGCGGGCCTGCGGCACGTCATGGTCGAGCTCGGCCTCGACGGCCTGCACGAGCATCAGCACGCTGGTGAACCCCTGTGCGAGCGTGTCGTGGATCTCCCGGGAGAACCGTTCGCGCTCGGCCAGCGCGCCGTGCGCCGCGGAAAGCTGGGAGACCTCGTGGCGGCTGGCGTCCAGTTCGGCGATGAGCTGGGCTCGTTCCTGGCTCTGCTCGATGATGCGGATGACCCAGCTGCCGAGGGCCATCGAGAACACCAGGCTGACCACGGCGAACAGACCGTTGAAGAACACGGTCCCCTCGCCGGGCCGCCACAGCAGCGCCCAGCCCACCACGGGCGCGAGGTTGAGGACGGTCACGACCACCAGTGCCCAGCGGATGCGCAGGGTCATGAAGCACTGGGGGACGAGTGCGAACGCCATCAGCCGGGTCTCACCGACCAGGACCGCCGAGGGCAGGAACAGCGCCATCGCCCCGACGAGATAGCCGAGGGCCCGCCGTTCGTCGGGCGGATCGCCCCGAAGGACGGGGCGCCCCACCCATACGTACAAGGGGATGAGCGGGACGAGCAGCGCGGCCGCGACGAAGCGGACGGTCCGGTCGGGGTCTCCCGGGCCGAGCACGGACACCGTGGTGGCCGCCCAGGTCAGCGCGAAGTACGTGTCCCAGAGCCGGAACGAGCGGTCCCAGGTGTACGCGCCGCGCGCCGCGGCCGGACCGTTCATCCGTCGCGTCGGTTCTTCCAGCGGAAGGTCAACAGGCACAGCAGCAATCCTCCGACGCACCACGCCCCGAGCACCAGGGCGATCCGCCCGAACTCCCAGGTGCCCGTCTGCTCCAGGATCTGCGCCGAGTCGGGCAGGAATACGCCCCGCAACCCCTGGCACATCCACTTCAGCGGGAACAGCGCACCGATGTTCAGCATCCAGTCCGGGATCGTGTCGATCGCGATGTACACCCCGGAGATGAACTGGAGGACCAGGAAGGGCAGCACGACCACGGAGCTGGCGCTGCGGCCGGACTTCGGCACCGAGCTGATCGCGATGCCGAGCAGGGCGCACGCGGTCAGGCCGAGGACGAAGATCCAGCCGAAGTCGAACCACTTCCCGGCGTCCGAGGGCAGGTCCACGTCGTAGAGCGTCGTGCCGACGACGAGCAGGACGACCGTCTCCATGAGGCCGGTCACCAGCACGAGCCAGATCTTGCCGAGGAAGTACGCGGCCGGCGGCATCGGGGTGCCGCGCAGCCGGCGCAGCGCCTTCTCGTCCCGCTCGATCGCGATCGAGATGCCGAGGGACTGGAAGCTGGTGGACATGATTCCGGCGGCCATCATCGCCGGGACGTACAGCTGGGAGGCGGTGATGCCCGCTCCCCGTACGTCGTCGCTGAAGATCGACGCGAAGAGGAAGAGGAAGACGATCGGGAAGGCGAAGGTGAAGACCACCTGGTCGCGCTGGCGGAAGAACTGCTTGATCTCCAGGGCGCCCCGTTGCAGGCCGAGCCCCCAGGCCCCCGGGAGCCGCCCGGCCGCCGCCTTGTTCCGGGTGCCTACGTCGGTGACGGTCATCGCGCGTCCTCCAGTCCGGTCAGCCTCAGATAGACGTCCTCCAAGGTGGGGCGGCTCACGCGCAGCCCAGGGATCTCGCCGTCGAAGCGGCGGGTCAGCTCCGCGACGGTGCGCGTGGGCGTGGCCGTGCGCTCGTTGCGCGGGGTGCCGTCGGCCTCCGTCCACTCGACGGTGGCCTCGGTGCCGTAGCGGTCCCGCAGCGCGGCGGGCTCGCCCTCGGCGACGACGCGTCCGCGCGCGATGACGGCGAGGCGGTCGGCGAGGGCCTCGGCCTCCTCCAGGTAGTGCGTCGTCAGGACGATGGTCGTGCCCTCGCCGGCGAGCTTGCGGATCAGCTCCCAGAACTGCCGCCGGGCCGCCGGGTCGAAGCCGGTCGTCGGCTCGTCCAGGAGCAGCAGGTCCGGGTCGCCGATCACGCCGAGCGCCACGTCCAGGCGCCTGCGCTGCCCGCCCGAGAGCGCCTTGATCCGGCTGCCCGCCTTCTCCTCCAGGCCGACGAGTCCGATCACCTCGTCGGGCACCCGGGGTTTCGGGTAATAACGGGCGAAATGCCGCACGGTCTCGCGGACCGTCAACTCCGCGGGCGCGGATTCGTCCTGCCAGACGATGCCTACGCGCGAGCGCCACGCGCGCGTGCCCGTCGCCGGGTCGCAGCCGAGCACCGAGACCTCGCCCGCGTCCCGGCTCCGGTTGCCCTGGAGGATCTCCACCGTGGTGCTCTTCCCGGCGCCATTGGGTCCGAGCAGGCCGAACACCTCGCCCTGCCGTATGCCGAGATCGATGCCGTCGACGGCGGTCACGTCCCCGTACTGCTTGCGCAGCCCCCGCACGTCCACCGCCAATGCGTTCGCGTCTGCTGTCATGGCGAACAGACTGCCGCCGAACCGAACCTTCCGGGACGACCGTGCGTACCTCCTTATGTCCATCGAACGGTGGACACACGAGTACGTGCGGCACAATGACCGTGCCCGCAGGCCCCTTCGACACAACGGAACGGCGTGATGAGCAAGACGACAGTCAAGGCAGGCGTCTCCACCGGTCCGGGGCCGGCCGACGGTCCCCGGACGGTGGGCGGCAGCCGCGCCTTCGCCCTGCTGCTGGTGATCACCGGCGCGGCCGGACTCCTGGCCGCCTGGGTCATCACGATCGACAAGTTCAAGCTGCTGGAGAACCCGGACTTCGTGCCGGGCTGCAGCCTGAACCCGGTCGTCTCCTGCGGCAACATCATGAAGAGCGACCAGGCCTCGGCCTTCGGGTTCCCCAACCCCATGCTGGGCCTCGTCGCCTACGGCATCGTCATCTGCGTCGGCGTGAGCCTGCTCGCCCGGGCCACCTTCCCGCGCTGGTACTGGCTGACCTTCAACGCGGGCACGCTCTTCGGCGTCGGATTCTGCACCTGGCTGCAGTTCCAGTCGCTGTACCGGATCAACTCGCTCTGCCTGTGGTGCTCCCTGGCCTGGGTCGCGACGATCATCATGTTCTGGTATGTCACGTCGTTCAACGTGCGCAACAACTTCCTGCCCGCGCCCCGCTGGCTCAAGACCTTCCTCGGCGAGTTCACCTGGGTGCTGCCCGCGATGCACATCGGCATCATCGGCATGCTGATCCTGACTCGCTGGTGGGACTTCTGGACCAGCTGAGCCCCGCGGATCTCCCGGGCCGGACGGCGTTGTCAGTGGCGTGACATAGGGTTTTGTGCGTGGAGCCCGACCTGTTCACCGCCGCAGCAGAAGAACGCCAGGAGAAGGACCCGTCCGCCAGCCCCCTGGCGGTACGGATGCGCCCGCGCATCCTCGACGAAGTCGTGGGCCAGCAGCATCTGCTGAAGCCGGGCTCACCCCTGCGCAGACTCGTCGGCGAGGGCAGCGGCGGCCCGGCCGGACCGTCCTCCGTGATCCTGTGGGGCCCGCCCGGCACCGGCAAGACCACCCTCGCCTACGTCGTCTCCAAGGCCACCGACAAGCGCTTCGTGGAGCTCTCCGCGATCACCGCCGGCGTCAAGGAGGTGCGCGCGGTCATCGACGGCGCACGCCGTGCCACCGGCGGCTTCGGCAAGGAGACCGTCCTCTTCCTGGACGAGATCCACCGCTTCAGCAAGGCCCAGCAGGACTCCCTCCTCCCGGCCGTCGAGAACCGCTGGGTGACCCTGATCGCCGCGACCACCGAGAACCCGTACTTCTCCGTCATCTCCCCCCTCCTCTCCCGCTCCCTCCTGCTCACCCTCGAACCGCTCACCGACGACGACCTGCGCGGCCTGCTGCGCCGGGCACTCGCCGACGAACGCGGCCTCAAGGAGTCCGTCACCCTCCCCGGGGCGACGGAGGAGCACCTGCTGCGGATCGCCGGCGGTGACGCCCGCCGCGCTCTGACCGCTCTGGAGGCCGCCGCCGGGTCCGCCCTCGACAAGGGCGAGCCGGAGATCACCCTCCAGACCCTGGAGGAGACCGTCGACCGGGCGGCCGTGAAGTACGACCGGGACGGCGACCAGCACTACGACGTGGCGAGCGCGCTGATCAAGTCCATCCGGGGCTCCGACGTGGACGCGGCCCTGCACTACCTGGCCCGCATGATCGAGGCCGGTGAGGACCCCCGGTTCATCGCCCGCCGGCTGATGATCTCCGCCAGCGAGGACATCGGCCTCGCCGACCCGAACGCGCTGCCGATAGCCGTGGCCGCCGCCCAGGCCGTCGCCATGATCGGCTTCCCCGAGGCCGCGCTCACCCTCAGCCACGCGACCATCGCCCTGGCCCTCGCCCCCAAGTCCAACGCCGCGACCACGGCGATCGGCGCCGCCATGGAGGACGTACGCAAGGGGCATGCGGGCCCGGTGCCGATGCATCTGCGCGACGGGCACTACAAGGGTGCGGCCAAGCTGGGCCACGCCCAGGGGTACGTGTACCCGCACGACCTGCCCGAGGGCATCGCCGCCCAGCAGTACGCCCCGGAGGAGCTCAAGGACCGGGAGTACTACACACCCACCCGGCACGGCGCCGAGGCGCGCTACGCGGACGCCGTGGAATGGACCAGGAAGCACCTCGGTCGAGGGCGGTCGTGACCACCCTGTAGACTGCCTCGAAGTGCTGAGTCCTGTGTCCGGCCCGCCGTAAGGGGGAGCCGGCACCACCAGAACGGGACATCCAGCCGGAGCCCCCGCCTCCACGGGGGGATTCCAGGAGCGTCGCGCACCGTCGAAGGTGTCGCGGGCAGCCCACCACCACCCGGTCTCCGGGAAGGGTCGGTGGGCCACTCGCGTGCTGCACGTATGTGCCCAGACCAGGGAACGGCTGCCCGGCAGGTCCGTCAGGACCCGCAGGGTCTCCCAGGCTGCGGATGCGACCTCCCTCAACATCTGGTGAGCCGAAATCAAGGAAAGAGAAAAAGTGGCGAATCAGTCCCGCCCCAAGGTCAAGAAGTCGCGTGCCCTCGGCATCGCGCTGACCCCGAAGGCCGTCAAGTACTTCGAGGCCCGCCCCTACCCGCCGGGCGAGCACGGCCGCGGCCGCAAGCAGAACTCGGACTACAAGGTCCGTCTGCTGGAGAAGCAGCGTCTGCGTGCGCAGTACGACGTGTCCGAGCGCCAGCTCGTCCGCGCCTACGAGCGTGCCGCCAAGACGCAGGGCAAGACCGGTGAGGCTCTGGTCATCGAGCTGGAGCGTCGTCTCGACGCCCTGGTTCTGCGTTCGGGCATCGCCCGCACGATCTACCAGGCCCGCCAGATGGTCGTCCACGGCCACATCGAGGTCAACGGTGGCAAGGTCGACAAGCCGTCGTTCCGCGTCCGTCCCGACGACGTCGTGATGGTCCGCGAGCGCAGCCGCGAGAAGCCGCTGTTCCAGGTCGCGCGTGAGGGTGGCTTCGCCCCCGACGGCGAGACCCCGCGCTACCTCCAGGTGAACCTCCGCGCCCTGGCCTTCCGCCTGGACCGCGAGCCGAACCGCAAGGAGATCCCGGTGATCTGCGACGAGCAGCTCGTCGTCGAGTACTACGCCCGCTGATCACCTCACGGACGTAGCACCACCTGCGCATCAGCCCGCCGTCTCCCCGCCCTTCCTGGTGGGCGAGGCGGCGGGCTCGCGCGTTTTCGGGGCGAGCACCGGCCGCGGCCCCCGCGGCTCAGGCAGCGCACCGAGCCGACGACCTCCGGGCCGCCCCAACGCCCGGGCCACCGCCTCGTCCCGCCCGAGCCGCGCCCCTTCCCGTACGCACTCCTCGTACCGCTCGTCGCCCAGCCGCTCCCGGGCACTCGCCTCGCACAGCTCGTGCGGCGCGTTGTAGTACGCCGAACCGAACAGCGGCAGACCCACCGACGGCCACATCCGGGCCGCCGCACCCTGCAACAGCGCCGCCTCGGCCGCATCGCCCTGCACCACCGTGACCAGGGCGAGCAGCTCGATCGCCAGCACCGTTCCCAGCAGATCCCGGAACGCGTGGGCGCCGGCGAGGCACTCGGCCAGCAGACTCCGCGCCCGCACCGGATCGCCCTCGCTCCAGGCCTCGTACGCGAGGACGTACAGCGCGTACGCCAGCGCCCAGCGCTCCCCGTGGTCCTCGCACACCCGGCGGACGTCCTCGCACAGCTTCACCGCGCCCGGCAGATCCCCCCGGAACGCCACCGCCATCGCCAGCTCGACCTGCCCCATCAGCACATTGCTGTTGAGCTCGCCGATCTCGCGATAGCGGTCGAGCGCCGAGCGCAGCAGGCTCTCGGCGCGGGGCATGTCGTCCGTGACCAGGGCCAGGCAGCCGGTGCGGTGCTCGGCGTAGGCCGCCGCCACCGGGTTGCCGGTGCGGTCCGCCTCCTCACGGCACTCGTGCAGCGCAGCCAGTGCGGGCACCCGGTCGCCCTGCAGGATCGCCACATAGCCGAGCACCCACAGCGCCTTCAGCCGGGGCTGCCCATGTGCCCCGCTCTCCGCATCGTCCACGTCGCTCTCCGCGCCCGGCTCCACGCTCCGCTCCAGCCAGTGCCGCCCCTCCGACAGACGCCCGCAGCCGACCCAGTAGAACCAGAGGCTGCCCGCCAGATACTGGCCCAGATAGCCTTCGCCCGGCTCGGTCAGGCAGTACTCCAGGGCGGCGCGCAGGTTCGGCAGCTCCGCCTCGACGCGCGCGGCCACCTCGCCCTGGCGCGGCGAGAACCAGTCCAGTTCGCACCAGGTCGCCAGGCCCACACACCAGTCGCGGTGCCGCCGCAGCAGGCGCCCCGCGTCGCCCGTCGCCTCCAGCCAGCCGAAGCCGTACGCCCGGACCGTGTCCAGCATCCGAAAGCGCACCCCCGCCGCTGTCTCCTCGCGGGACAGCACCGACTGCGCGAGGAGTTCACCGAGTACGTCGAGGACCTGGTCCGCGTGCAGTCCGTCGCCGCTGCACACGTACTCGGCGGCCTCCAGATCGAACGGCCCGGCGAACACCGCCAGCCGCGACCACAGCAACCGCTCCTGAGGTGTGCACAGCTCATGGCTCCAGCCGATCGCCGTCCGCAGCGTCCGATGACGCGGCAGCGCGTCCCGCCCGGCGCCGCTCAGCAGCCGGAACCGGTCGTCCAGCCGGGCCAGCAGCTGGCCGGGGGAGAGCGCCCGCAACCGTCCCGCCGCCAGCTCGACGGCGAGCGGGATCCCGTCCAGGCGCCGGCACAGCTCCCGTACGTCCGACCGGTTGTCCTCGTCCAGCACGAACCCGGGCACCCCGGCCGCCGCGCGCTCCGCGAACAGCTCCACGGCCTCCGTCTCGCTCAGCGGCGCCAGCGGGAACAGCCGCTCACCCTCGACGTCCAGCGGCCTGCGGCCCACGGCAAGCACCCGCAGCCCCGGCACCCCGCGCAGCAGCTCGCCCACCAGCGCGGCGCACACCTCCACGAGATGCTCGAACCCGTCCAGCACCAGGAGGAGTTGACGCTCCGCGAGATGCTCAAGCAGCACCTGACGCGGCGGCCGCGCCGTGTGGTCCGTCAGCCCCAGGGCCTCGACCAGCGCGTACTCGACGAGATCCGGATCGTGCACCGAGGCCAGCTCCACCCGCCACACCCCGTCGCGGGCACCCTTCCGCGCCGCGGCGTGCGCCGCCAGCCGCGACTTGCCGATCCCGCCCATGCCCGTCACGGTCACCAGACGGCCCGCCCCCAGCGCCCGGTCGAGCCGCCCGAGTTCGACCGAGCGCCCCACGAACGCGTTGAGCTCCAGCGGGAGATTGCCGAGCGTCGGACCATCGGTGCGCTGAGAACCCTGCATGGAACACGGAGCGTACTGACCCGTGTGCGTTCCGTACAATCACTGCGCGCAACTCCTGTACGGGGAGGCGGTAATGCGGTACGGAGCGGCGGCCCCGGCGCGATAGGCTCGGGGGACGACTTTTCGATGTTGAGCACGCAATTCAGGGAGCGGGTGCACAGTGTCCGGTGGAGAGGTGGCCGGGATCCTGGTGGCCGTCTTCTGGGCGATCCTGGTCTCCTTCCTCGCCGTCGCGCTGGCGAGGCTGGCCCAGACGCTCAGGGCGACCACCAAGCTCGTGGCGGACGTGACCGACCAGGCCGTCCCGCTGCTGGCCGACGCCTCCTCGGCCGTGCGCTCCGCACAGACCCAGATCGACCGGGTCGACGCCATCGCATCGGACGTCCAGGAGGTCACGTCGAACGCGTCGGCGCTCTCCTCGACCGTCGCCTCCACCTTCGGCGGCCCGCTCGTGAAGGTGGCGGCGTTCGGCTACGGCGTCCGCCGGGCCATCGGCGCCCGCCGCGACAATGTGCCCACCAAGGCGCCCCGGCGTACCGTGATCGTGGGCCGCACCGTCCCGTCCGCACGACGGGGAAAGCGGAAGAAGGACTGACGCAGCGATGTTCCGCCGTACGTTCTGGTTCACCGCGGGCGCAGCCGCCGGTGTGTGGGCCACCACCAAGGTCAACCGCAAGCTCAAGCAGCTGACCCCCGAGAGCCTCGCGGCCCAGGCCGCGAACAAGGCGATCGAAGCGGGTCACAAGCTCAAGGACTTCGCGCTCGACGTCCGCGACGGCATGGCCCAGCGGGAAGCCGAACTCGACGAGGCGCTGGGCCTGAACGCGGACCCCGAACTTCCCGCACAGCGACGCGCCGCCGCGATCGCGGGCGACAAGCACCACAAGCAGATCAAGTACATCGAGAACACGACGTACTCGTACAACCGGAATGAGGACCACTGATGGAGTCGGCTGAAATCCGCCGCCGCTGGTTGAGCTTCTACGAGGAGCGCGGTCACACCGTCGTTCCTTCGGCGTCGCTCATCGCGGACGACCCGACTCTGCTCCTCGTCCCCGCCGGCATGGTCCCCTTCAAGCCGTACTTCCTCGGCGAGGTCAAGCCGCCGTGGTCGCGCGCCACCAGCGTGCAGAAGTGCGTGCGCACGCCCGACATCGAAGAGGTCGGCAAGACCACCCGGCACGGCACGTTCTTCCAGATGTGCGGCAACTTCTCCTTCGGCGACTACTTCAAGGAAGGCGCCATCACCTACGCCTGGGAGCTGCTCACGTCGCCCCAGGACAAGGGTGGTTACGGGCTCGACCCGGAGCGCCTGTGGATCACGGTCTACCTCGACGACGACGAGGCCGAGACCATCTGGCGCGACAAGATCGGCGTCCCCGCCGAGCGCATCCAGCGCCTCGGCAAGAAGGACAACTACTGGTCCATGGGCGTCCCCGGCCCCTGTGGCCCGTGCTCCGAGATCAACTACGACCGCGGCCCCGAGTTCGGCGTCGAGGGCGGCCCGGCCGTCAACGACGAGCGGTACGTGGAGATCTGGAACCTGGTCTTCATGCAGTACGAGCGCGGCGAGGGCACCTCGAAGGAGGACTTCGAGATCCTCGGCGACCTGCCCAGCAAGAACATCGACACCGGCCTCGGCATGGAACGCCTCGCCATGATTCTGCAGGGCGTGCAGAACATGTACGAGATCGACACCTCCATGGCCGTCATCAAGAAGGCCACCGAGCTGACGGGTGTCGAGTACGGCGCTGCCCACGAGTCGGACGTCTCGCTGCGCGTGGTCACCGACCACATGCGCACGTCCGTGATGCTCATCGGCGACGGCGTCTCGCCCGGCAACGAGGGCCGCGGGTACGTCCTGCGCCGCATCATGCGCCGCGCCATCCGCAACATGCGCCTGCTCGGTGCCACCGGACCGGTCGTCCAGGACCTCATCGACGTCGTCATCGCGATGATGGGCCAGCAGTACCCGGAGCTGGTGACCGACCGCAAGCGCATCGAGACCGTGGCCCTCGCCGAGGAGGCCGCCTTCCTCAAGACGCTGAAGGCCGGCACGAACATCCTCGACACGGCCATCTCGGACACCAAGGAGTCCGGCGGCAAGGTCCTCGCCGGCGACAAGGCCTTCCTGCTCCACGACACCTGGGGCTTCCCGATCGACCTCACCCTCGAAATGGCCGCCGAACAGGGCCTCTCGGTGGACGAGGACGGCTTCCGCCGCCTGATGAAGGCCCAGCGGGACCAGGCCAAGGCCGACGCCCGCGCCAAGAAGACCGGCCACGCCGACCTCGGCGCCTACCGTCAGATCGCCGACGCCGCCGGCGAGACCGAGTTCGTCGGCTACGACAGCATCGAGGGCGAGTCGAAGATCGTCGGCATCCTCGTCGACGGTGTCTCCTCGCCCGCCGCCACCGAGGGCGACGAGGTCGAGATCGTCCTCGACCGCACCCCGTTCTACGCCGAGGGCGGCGGTCAGATCGGCGACACCGGCCGTATCAAGGTCGACTCGGGCGCCGTCATCGAGATCCGCGACTGCCAGAAGCCGGTCCCCGGTGTGTACGTCCACAAGGGCGTCGTCCAGGTCGGCGAGGTGACCGTCGGCGCCTCCGCCCAGGCCGTCATCGACGTACGCCGCCGCAAGGCCATCGCCCGCGCCCACTCGGCCACGCACCTCACGCACCAGGCCCTGCGCGACGCCCTCGGCCCGACGGCCGCCCAGGCCGGTTCCGAGAACCAGCCCGGCCGCTTCCGCTTCGACTTCGGTTCCCCGTCCGCCGTTCCGACGGCCGTGATGACCGACGTCGAGCAGAAGATCAACGAAGTGCTCGCCCGCGATCTGGACGTGCACGCCGAGATCCTCAGCCTCGACGAGGCCAAGAAGCAGGGCGCCATCGCCGAGTTCGGCGAGAAGTACGGCGAGCGCGTGCGCGTCGTCACCATCGGCGACTTCTCCAAGGAGCTGTGCGGCGGCACGCACGTGCACAACACCGCCCAGCTCGGCCTGGTCAAGCTGCTCGGCGAGTCGTCCATCGGCTCCGGCGTACGCCGCATCGAGGCCCTGGTCGGCGTCGACGCGTACAACTTCCTGGCCCGTGAGCACACGGTCGTCGCCCAGCTCCAGGAGCTGGTCAAGGGCCGCCCCGAGGAGCTCCCGGAGAAGATCTCCGCCATGCTCGGCAAGCTGAAGGACGCCGAGAAGGAGATCGAGAAGTTCCGCGCGGAGAAGGTCCTCCAGGCCGCCGCCGGTCTCGTCGACTCCGCCAAGGACGTGCACGGCGTCGCCCTGGTCACCGGCCAGGTCCCGGACGGCACCACCGCCGACGACCTGCGCAAGCTGGTCCTCGACGTGCGCGGCCGCATCCAGGGCGGACGCGCCGCCGTGGTCGCCCTGTTCACCACCGTGGGCGGCAAGCCGCTGACGGTCATCGCCACCAACGAGGCCGCCCGCGAGCGCGGCCTCAAGGCCGGCGACCTGGTCCGTACGGCCGCCAAGACCCTCGGCGGCGGCGGTGGCGGCAAGCCCGACGTCGCCCAGGGCGGCGGCCAGAACCCGGCCGCCATCGGCGAGGCCGTCGACGCGGTCGAGCGCCTCGTCGCCGAGACGGCCAAGTAAGGCTCAGGGACATGCGCAGAGGACGTCGTCTCGCCATCGACGTCGGGGACGCCCGGATCGGGGTCGCCTCGTGCGACCCCGACGGGATCCTCGCGACTCCGGTCGAGACGGTTCCGGGACGCGATGTCCCGGCCGCCCAGCGCCGGTTGAAGCAGCTCGTCGACGAGTACGAGCCGATCGAGGTCGTCGTCGGTCTCCCCCGCTCCCTCAAGGGGGGCGAGGGCCCGGCCGCCGTCAAGGTCCGCGCCTTCACCCAGGAACTGGCCCGCATGATCGCCCCCGTCGCGGTGCGGCTCCTCGACGAGAGGATGACCACAGTGACGGCCAGTCAGGGCCTGCGCGCCTCGGGCGTGAAGTCCAAAAAGGGCAGGTCTGTCATCGACCAGGCGGCCGCCGTCATCATCCTTCAGCAGGCCCTGGAGTCCGAACGGGCGTCAGGCAATGCTCCGGGTGAGGGCGTCGAAGTGGTCGTCTGATTCTTCCCTTTTGTCCATCTCTCAAAAAGAAGACGTCTACTGTGTGAGACGTGAGGACCAAGCACGTCCGGCGGGCGTTCAAGTTCCGCTTCTACCCGACGGATGCGCAGGCAGCAGTGCTGTCGCGTACCTTCGGGTGCGTACGCAAGGTCTACAACCTGGCCCTCCAGGCTCGCACCGAAGCCTGGTATCAGCGCCAGGAGCGGATCAACTACGTTCAGACGTCGGCCTTGCTGACCGAATGGAAGAAGTCCGACGACTTCGCGTACCTCGCAGAGGTGTCCTCGGTTCCACTCCAGCAGACGTTGCGTCATCTCCAGGCGGCATTCGTCAACTTCTGGGAGGGGCGGGCCAAGTACCCTCGCTTCAAGGCGAACAAGAAGTCGCGTGCGTCTGCGGAGTACACCCGCTCGGCGTTCCGTTGGCGGAACGGGCGGCTGACCCTGGCCATGATGGATCAGCCCCTCGACATCGTTTGGTCGAGGCCCTTGCCGGAAGATGCCGAGCCGTCCACTGTGACAGTCTCGCGAGATCCGGCAGGGCGGTGGTTTGTCTCTCTCCTGGTCGAGGACCCGACCGTTCAGCCGATGACGGACTCTGCGCACGAGGCGATCGCGTTGGATGCCGGTCTGACATCACTCGTGACCCTCTCCACTGGAGAGAAGATCACCAACCCCAGACATGAACGCCGTGATCGTGAGTGCCTGGCGAGAGCCCAACGAGAGATGGCCCGCAAGGAGGAGGGTTCCAAGAACTGGGACAAGGCCCGGACGCGCGTAGCCAGGATCCACGCACGCATCACGGACCGCAGGAGGGACCATCTCCACAAGCTGACGACTCGACTCGTTCGTGAGACCCAAACGATCGTGATCGAGGACCTCAATGTACGAGGCATGCTGAAGAACCGTTCGTTGGCCCGTGCGATCTCGGACGCGGCGTGGAGGGAGCTGCGCAGCATGCTGGACTACAAGTGTCACTGGTACGGACGTCAGCTCGTGGTCGTGGACCAGTGGTACCCGTCGAGTAGGACGTGCTCGGACTGCGGGCACTATCTTGGGAAGCTCTCGCTCGGCGTCCGCGCATGGGCGTGCCCAGCTTGTGGGACGCTGCATGACAGGGACGTAAACGCCGCGAAGAACCTTCTGGCCGTCGGGCAGACGGTCATAGCCTGTGGAGCTGGTGTAAGACCTCAACGGGATGCTTCCCGGACGAGGCAGCCGGCTGCGAAGCAGGAAGCCAAGCAGGCGACTGCTGGACAGTTCTCGCCAGAGAAATGAATGTCAACTGATCGCGATACGGTAACGTTCCGCGCGATGCGGCGGTGTTCGAACAGCCGCCGCACAGCAAGAGAGGCGACGGGAGCCGTGCCGCAAGCGCCAGCGGCCGCCGCCTCGCGGCTCTAGGGGATCGATGACTGAGTATGGCCGGGGCCCAGGCTCCGAACCGTGGCATCCGGAGGACCCGTTGTTCGGGGACGTCGGATGGGGAGGGCAGGCCGACGACGGCCAGTCCTACGGCGGCCAGCAGCAGCACTACCCGCAGCAGCCGCAGCACCAGCAGCAGCCCCAGCACGGTGACTGGGGCACGGGCCAGCATGCTCAATACGGTCAGCAGCAGCCGCAGCAGTACGGCGGCCAGGGACACCAGCAGTACGGCGGTCAAGGCCAGCAGCAGTACCCGGGGCAGGGGCAACAGCAGTACCCCGGCCAAGGGCAGCAGTATCCCGGCCAGGGGCAGCAGCAGCACCAGCAGTACGGCGACCAGGGCCAGCCGCAGTATCCCGGCCAGCACCAGAACCAGCAGCAGTACGACAACGGCGGCTGGGACACCGGCGCGCACCAGCAGGTCCCGTACCCCGCCGACCCGGTCGACCCGTACGGCGGCCAGCCCGCCGCGTACAACGGTGAGCAGCCCGACTACTACGGCACCCCCGACGCGTACCCGCCGCCGGAGCCGCCCGCCCGCCGGCGCGCCGAGCCCGATCCTCAGCCCGACTGGGATCCCGGTCCCGACCAGGGCGAGCACGCGTTCTTCGCCGGTGGCGACGATGACGACGATGACGACGACTTCGACGACGACCCGAAGCGCGGCCGCAAGGCCCGGGGCGGCAAGGGCAAGGGCAAGAAACGCCGCAGTGGATGCGCCTGCCTGGTGGTCGTGCTGGTCTTCGGAGGCGGCCTCGGCGGCGTCGGATATTTCGGCTACCACTTCTACCAAAATCGTTTCGGCGCGGCGCCCGACTACGCGGGCGACGGCACCAGCGAGACGGTCAGCGTCACCATTCCCAAGGGCGCGCTCGGCTATGCCATCGGCCAGGAGCTGAAGGACAAGGGTGTCGTCAAGAGCGTCGACGCCTTCGTGGCCGCGCAGGAGAAGAACCCCAAGGGCAAGTCCATTCAGGCGGGCACGTACCTGCTGAACAAGGAAATGTCCGCGGAAAGCGCCGTCGCGCTGATGCTCAGCCCCAAGAGCCAGAACAACCTGACGATCGCTGAAGGTTGGCGCAACAAGAAGGTCTACGAGGCGATCGACAAGCGTCTCGAAGTCGACAAGGGAACCACTGAGGGCGTCGCCAAGAAGGACTGGCCGACCCTCGGACTTCCGGACTGGGCGAACAGCAGCAAGGACATCAAGGATCCGCTGGAAGGATTCCTCTATCCGTCCACCTATCCGGTGGACAAGGGCATGAAGCCCAAGGAAGTCCTGAAGGAAATGGTCGACCTCGCCAAGGAGAAGTACGCCGCATTCGGCGTCCAGGCAAAGGCCAAGGATCTGGGTCTGAAGGATCCGCTGCAGGTGCTGACCGTCGCGAGCCTCGTCCAGGCGGAAGGGAAATCCAAGAGCGACTTCGAGAAGGTCGCCAGGGTTGTCTACAACCGCCTGAAGCCGAACAACACGGAGACCTACGGTCTTCTCGACTTCGACTCGACGGTCAACTACCTCCGCGGCGAGTCCAAGCTCGCCACCGGTTCGGTCAACGAATTGCGGCAGATCAAGGACCCGTACAACACGTACAAGATCAAGGGTCTGCCTCCCGGGCCGATCGGCAATCCCGGCGAAGTGGCGATCAAGGCCGCGCTCAACCCGGCCAAGGGCAACTGGTACTACTTCGTCTCGGTCAGCGAGAACAAGACACTCTTCGCCGAGACCAACGAAGAGCAGAACCGCAACCGCGAGAAGTACCTCGAGGAACAGAAGGGTCAATGAGCAGGAGCGACGCCAAGAGCCGAGCCGCCGTACTCGGCTCGCCCATCGCCCACTCCCTCTCCCCGGTGCTGCACCGCGCCGCGTACGAGGCGCTCGGGCTCGGCGAGTGGTCGTACGGCCGCTTCGAGGTCGGCGAGGCGGCGCTCCCGGCCTTCATCGAGGAGCTGGGGCCCGAGTGGGCGGGGCTGTCGCTGACCATGCCCCTCAAGCGGGCCGTGATTCCGCTGCTCGACGAGGTCAGTGAGACGGCGGCCTCCGTGGAAGCGGTCAACACCGTCGTGTTCACCGACGACGGCCGGAGAGTCGGCGACAACACCGACATCCCCGGCATCGTCGCCGCCCTGCGCGAGCACGGGATCGAGCAGGTCGACTCCGCCGCCGTCCTCGGCGCGGGAGCCACCGCGTCCTCCGCGCTGGCCGCGCTCGCCCGGATCTGCACCGGCGAGGTCGTCGCGTACGTCCGCAGTGCGGAGCGCGCGGCCGAGATGCGGCGCTGGGGGGAGCGGCTCGACATCGAGCTGCGTACGGCGGACTGGGCCGACGCCGAAGAGGCCCTGCACGCCCCGCTCGTGATCGCCACCACCCCGGCAGGTGCCACCGACGCGCTGGCCGGCGCTGTTCCCGGCCGGCCCGCCACCCTCTTCGACGTGCTGTACGACCCGTGGCCCACCGACCTGGCGGCGCGCTGGTCGGCGTACGGGGGAGCCGTGGTGAGCGGCCTCGACCTGCTGGTCCATCAGGCCGTCCTCCAGGTCGAGCAGATGACGGGCCGCGCTCCGGCTCCGCTGGACGCCATGCGCAAAGCAGGGGAACACGCGCTCGCCGCTCGCTAGGCCCTGTCGTCAAACTCCCGTCTGCCCCGCGACGCCATGCACGCACTCTCGCCGCACCAGGCACAGACCCAAGTACATCCAGTACGAGGGCCTGCGCCCGGCACGCCGAGAGCACGCACCTGACGCCGCAGGGCCCGCCCTCCGGGCGGACGACGGGAGTTTGACGACAGGACCTAGGATTTCCCGAGGTCTCGCAGGGGGTGAGGCCGAGGGGGGAGACGCGCATGAGCGCGGGCGTGTCCATGGCATCCGGCAAGGGCGAGATCGTCCAGTTGGTGCTGCCGTTCCTGCCGGACTGGATGCAGCACGTCGTGCTGGTCCTGCTGATCCTCGCCGTCCTGGCGACATGGGGCTTCAAGATCAGGCGCAAGCTTGACCACCGGCGGGCCCTGCGCGAGGGACGGCCTTTGCGCGGACAGGGCCGCGGCGCCGACTATCTGGGTGCGTACGCGCCTGAGCCCGGAGCCGTGCCGCCGCCCTCTCGGGCGTCGCCGATGCGCCCGGACGGCGGTCCGACCGCCTCCTGAGCGGGCCGACCCGTCCGTCTGGTGGACCACCGGCCGGGCAGGGGGAGCGGACGTGGGAGGATCGGAGATGGCGGGCCGGGGCCGCGCACCCGGTCGGACCGTCGCCGTACGCGAGGACGCGCGTACGCAAGGACAGTAGGCAGTACCGGGGCGCGAGCATCATGAGGAGCACCGTTGAGCAGGTTGCGCTGGCTGACCGCGGGGGAGTCCCACGGCCCCGCACTCGTGGCGACGCTGGAGGGTCTTCCCGCCGGCGTGCCGATCACCACGGAGATGGTGGCGGACCACCTGGCCAGGCGCCGTCTTGGTTATGGGCGCGGTGCCCGGATGAAGTTCGAGCGCGACGAGGTCACCTTCCTCGGCGGCGTACGCCACGGGCTGACCATGGGCTCACCGGTCGCCGTCATGGTCGGCAACACCGAGTGGCCCAAGTGGGAGCAGGTCATGGCGGCCGACCCGGTCGCCCCGGAGATCCTCGCCGATCTCGCGCGCAACGCCCCGCTGACCCGCCCGCGGCCCGGCCATGCCGACCTCGCGGGCATGCAGAAGTACGGCTTCGACGAGGCCCGGCCGATCCTCGAGCGCGCCTCCGCCCGCGAGACCGCGGCCCGCGTCGCCCTCGGCGCGGTGGCCCGCTCGTACCTGAAGGAGACGGCCGGCATCGAGATCGTCTCGCACGTCGTCGAGCTGGCCGCGGCGAAGGCGCCCTACGGCGTCTACCCCAAGCCCTCCGACGTCGAGAAGCTCGACGCCGACCCGGTGCGCTGCCTGGACGCCGACGCGTCGAAGGCGATGGTCGCGGAGATCGACCAGGCCCACAAGGACGGCGACACCCTCGGCGGTGTGGTCGAGGTGCTGGCCTACGGCGTGCCCGTGGGGCTCGGCTCGCACGTGCACTGGGACCGGCGCCTCGACGCCCGGCTCGCGGCCGCGCTCATGGGCATCCAGGCCATCAAGGGCGTCGAGGTCGGCGACGGCTTCGACCTCGCCCGGGTGCCGGGTTCCAAGGCGCACGACGAGATCGTCCACACCGAGGACGGCATCCGGCGCACCTCCGGCCGCTCCGGCGGCACCGAGGGCGGTCTGACCACCGGTGAGCTGCTGCGCGTGCGCGCCGCGATGAAGCCGATCGCGACCGTGCCGCGCGCGCTGGCCACCATCGACGTCGCCACCGGCGAGGCCGCCAAGGCCCACCACCAGCGCTCCGACGTGTGCGCGGTCCCGGCCGCCGGCATCGTCGCCGAGGCCATGGTCGCGCTGGTCCTCGCCGACGCGGTGGCCGAGAAGTTCGGCGGCGACAGCGTGCCCGAGACCCGGCGCAACGTCGAGTCCTACCTCGAGAACCTGGTCATCCGGTGAGCGCAGGCCCCCTGCTCGTCCTGGTCGGCCCCATGGGCGTAGGCAAGTCCACGGTGGGCGCGCTGGTCGCCGAGCGGCTCGGCTGCGCCTACCGGGACACGGACGAGGACATCGTGGCCGCCGAGGGCCGCACCATCGCCGACATCTTCGTCGAGGAGGGCGAGGCCGCCTTCCGCGCCGTCGAGAAGCAGGCGGTGCACCGGGCGCTCGCCGAGCACGACGGCGTCCTGGCGCTCGGCGGCGGAGCGATCCTCGACGAGGAGACGCGCGCCGCGCTCGCCGGACACCAGGTGGTCTACCTCTCGATGGAGGTCGAGGAGGCGGTTCAGCGCACCGGTCTGAACGCGGCCCGTCCGCTGCTCGCCGTCAACCCGCGCAAGCAGTGGCGCGAGCTGATGGAAGCCCGCCGCCATCTGTACACCGACGTCGCCCGCGCGGTCGTGGCGACCGACGGCCGTACCCCCGAAGAGGTCGCCCAAGCGGTCCTCGACGCACTGGAGTTGAAGGAAGCATGACCGAGCAGCAGGTGACAAGGATTCAGGTCGGCGGCACGGCGGGCACCGAGCCGTACGAGGTCCTGGTCGGCCGGCAGCTCCTGGGTGAACTCGGCGGGCTGATCGGGGAGAAGGCCAAGCGGGTCGCGGTCATCCACCCCGAGGCGCTCGCCGAGACGGGTGAGGCGCTCTCCGCCGACCTGTCGGAACAGGGCTTCGAGGCCGTCGCCATCCAGGTGCCGAACGCGGAGGAGGCCAAGACCGCCGAGGTCGCCGCCTACTGCTGGAAGGCACTGGGCCAGTCCGGCTTCACCCGCACCGACGTCATCGTCGGCGTCGGCGGCGGTGCCACCACCGACCTGGCCGGGTTCGTGGCGGCCACCTGGCTGCGCGGGGTGCGCTGGATCGCCGTCCCCACCACGGTGCTCGCCATGGTCGACGCGGCGGTCGGCGGCAAGACCGGCATCAACACTGCCGAGGGCAAGAACCTCGTCGGCGCCTTCCACCCGCCCGCCGGTGTGCTCTGCGACCTGGCCGCGCTGGACTCGCTGCCGGTCAACGACTACGTGTCCGGGCTCGCCGAGATCATCAAGGCCGGGTTCATCGCCGACCCGGCGATCCTGGAGCTGATCGAGGCCGACCCGGAGGCCGCCCGCACCCCGGCGGGCCCGCACACCGCCGAGCTGATCGAGCGGTCCATCAAGGTCAAGGCCGAGGTCGTCTCCGGCGACCTCAAGGAGTCGGGCCTGCGCGAGATCCTCAACTACGGGCACACCCTCGCGCACGCCATCGAGAAGAACGAGCGCTACAAGTGGCGGCACGGCGCGGCCGTCTCGGTCGGCATGCACTTCGCCGCCGAACTCGGCCGTCTGGCGGGCCGGCTGGACGACGCGACCGCCGACCGCCACCGCACCGTCCTGGAGTCCGTCGGCCTCCCGCTGAGCTACCGCTACGACCAGTGGCCCAAGCTCGTGGAGAACATGAAGGTCGACAAGAAGTCTCGCGGCAACCTGCTGCGCTTCATCGTCCTCGACGGCCTGGCCAAGCCGACGGTCCTGGAGGGCCCCGACCCGGCCGTCCTCCTCGCGGCGTACGGCGAAGTGGGCGAGTAGCTCCCTTTTCAGGCGCACTTGGTCCGATTCGCCTGCGCCCACGGGCACTTCGGGCCGCCCCCGGCCGTTCACACAACGGCGGCCGGGGACGGTACCGTTCGGTAGGGAGCGGGGTTCGGGCCCCGCTGCCAGCGCCCATTGCCTGTACGAGACGGAGTGGCACCGGATGCAGCACGCAGTGGGGGCTCCGCTGCCGCCGCCCCACCAGCCGGGGCAGGGCCCCGCCGCCGGCTGGTCGCCGGCCGCGCACCACCCGGGACACCCCGGCGCGCATCCGGGTGCGGCACCCATGACCCCGCCTGTTCCCGGTTTCACCGGTCCGCCTCAGGGCCCCACGGCACCTCAGACGCACGCTCCGCAGCACGTGCCCCAGCACCACGCGCCCGTTCCGCCGACGCCGGACACCACGGGCCATGTGCAGCTGCCGCCCGGCGGCCCCGTCGCGATGCCGAGCCCCGCACCCGCCTCCGGCCCGTCCGATGCGACGTCCACCACGCTGGCGGTGCTGCTCATCGGCCCCGCGGGCGCAGGCAAGACGAGCGTCGCCAAGTACTGGGCGGGCCACCGCCGGGTCCCCACCGCCCACATCAGCCTCGACGATGTACGCGAATGGGTGCGCTCGGGGTTCGCCGACCCGCAGTCCGGATGGAACGACCATTCGGAGGCGCAGTATCGTCTCGCCCGCCGCACCTGCGGCTTCGCCGCACGCAACTTCCTGGCCAATGGCATCTCCTGCATCCTCGACGATGCCGTGTTCCCGGACCGCCCGGTCGTCGGTCTCGGCGGCTGGAAGCGGCATGTGGGACCGGGGCTGCTGCCCGTCGTCCTGCTGCCCGGGCTGGAAATCGTCCTGGAGCGCAACGCGAAGCGCTCCGGCAACCGTCGCCTCACCGACGAGGAAGTCGCCGCCATCCACGGCCGGATGGCCGGGTGGTACGGCTCGGGGCTGCCCATCATCGACAACTCCCAGCTCGACGTTCCGGCCACGGCACGGGTCCTGGACGATGTGCTCGCCCGGTCCATCGCGAGCCCGCCCCAGTGGTGAAGCGGTAGCTCCCGCCAGCACCCGCCGACCCGGTCGGCCCCTTTGAACCGGCGGTATCCGGCCACCGCTCGTAGGCTCGGGTCATGTCAGAGGTGTACGCGGCCCGCCGGGAGCGGCTGAGAGCGCGCTGTACGGCAGGTGGCAGCGCGACGGCGCTGGTCACCCGCCCGGCCAATGTGCGGTATCTCGCGGGAGCGGCGCCGCACGGTGCCGTGCTCCTGCTGGGCAGGGGCGAGGACCTGCTGTTCTGCTCGGGCCCGCCCAGTGGCGTGACCGAGGACGGCAGACCCGACGAGGCACTGCGCATCCAGGCGCTGCCGGGGCCCGGGGGCGATCCGGCCGTGGCCGCCGCCGACGTCGCCGCGGCCCAGGGCGCGGAGTCCCTCGCCGTCGAGGAGCACCACCTGACCGTGACCCGGCACCGGGCCATCGGCTCGGTGGCGCCGCGGCTGCGGCTGGGCGACCTGGGCGGTGCGGTCGAGCAGCTGAGGGTCGTCAAGGACGAGGAGGAGATCTCCTGTCTGCGGATCGGTGCCGAGATCGCCGACCAGGCGCTGGGCGAGCTGCTCGAATCCATCCTGGTCGGCCGCACCGAGCGCCATCTCGCCCTGGAGCTGGAGCGACGCCTGGTCGACCACGGCGCCGACGGCCCGGCCTTCGCGACCTCGGTCGGTACCGGCCCGAACTCCGGGAAGTGCGGCCACCGGCCCACCGACCGCCGCGTCGAGGAGGGAGATTTCCTCTCCGTCTGCCTCGGGGCGACCTACCGCGGCTACCGTTGCGAGATCGGCCGTACGTTCGTCATCGGCACCTCTCCCGCCGACTGGCAGATCGAGCTGTACGACCTCGTCTTCGCCGCCCAGCGCGCCGGACGGGAGGCGTTGGCGCCCGGTGCCGCCTACCGTGACGTGGACCGCGCGGCCCGCCAGGTGCTCGACTCCGCGGGGTACGCGGACGGCCTTCCTGCGCTGACCGGGCACGGTGTGGGGCTCGAAATCGACGAGGACCCGCAGCTGGCCCCCGCAGCCATGGGTAAACTGGACGCTTGCGTGCCGGTCACCGTCGAACCGGGGGTCCACCTCCCGGGCCGGGGCGGCGTCCGGATCGATGACACGCTCGTCGTTCGCCCCGAGGCGGACGGCGGACCCGAGCTACTCACCATCACGACCAAGGAACTGCTCGCGTTGTAGCTTTTCGAGCTACGCGCGGTGCGCCGGGGTCGTCCACGTCAGTCCAGGAGATTCCGCAACCGTGGCTTCCACGAACGACCTCAAGAACGGCCTGGTGCTCAAGCTCGACGGGGGCCAGCTCTGGTCCGTCGTCGAGTTCCAGCACGTCAAGCCCGGCAAGGGCCCGGCCTTCGTGCGCACCAAGCTGAAGAACGTGCTCTCCGGCAAGGTCGTCGACAAGACGTTCAACGCCGGCGTCAAGGTCGAGACGGCCACGATCGACAAGCGCGACATGCAGTTCTCGTACATGGACGGCGAGTACTTCGTCTTCATGGACATGGACACCTACGACCAGTTGATGGTCGACCGCAAGTCCGTCGGTGACGCCGCCAACTTCCTGATCGAGGGCTTCACGGCCACCGTGGCGCAGCACGAGGGCGAGGTGCTCTTCGTCGAGCTGCCGGCCGCCGTCGAGCTCGTCATCCAGGAGACCGAGCCGGGCGTCCAGGGCGACCGCTCCACCGGTGGCACCAAGCCCGCCACCCTGGAGACCGGCCACCAGATCCAGGTGCCGCTCTTCATCACCACCGGTGAGAAGATCAAGGTCGACACCCGTACGAGCGACTACCTCGGCCGGGTGAACAGCTAACCGTGGCTGCCCGCAACACGGCCCGCAAGCGCGCCTTCCAGATCCTCTTCGAGGGCGACCAGCGCGGCGTGGACGTCCTGACGGTCCTCGCGGACTGGATCCGGCACTCCCGGTCCGACACCCGGCAGCCCCCGGTCAGCGAGTACACGATGCAGCTGGTCGAGGGGTACGCCACCAAGGCGCGCCGTATCGACGACCTCATCGCGCAGTACGCCGTCGGCTGGACGCTGGACAGGATGCCGGTCGTCGACCGCAACATCCTGCGCCTCGGTGCCTACGAGCTGATCTGGGTCGACGAGACCCCGGACGCCGTGGTGCTCGACGAGGCGGTGCAGCTGGCCAAGGAGTTCTCCACGGACGAGTCGCCCTCGTTCGTGAACGGCCTGCTGGGCCGTCTGAAGGACCTGAAGCCGTCGCTCCGCCGCGACGAGGCCTAGTCGCCCGGACAAGGCCCAGACGCGTACGACAGGGCGGACAAGGCCCCGTCACGTACGAAAACGCCGGAGGGCCCGCAGCAAGCGTTGCTGCGGGCCCTCCGGCGTATCCGTACCCAGGAGCCCCGTGAGGCCCGCAGAAAACCGCCGGGGTGGCCGGAACCTCATGGTTCCGGCCACCCCGGCGGCACGTTTCTGCAGAGGCCGGTGGGTCAGCCCTCGTCGTGCGAGACGGCGCGACGCGCGTCCGCGTCCAGGACACCCCAGCTGATCAGCTGCTCGGTGAGGACCGAGGGCGACTGGTCGTAAATGACGGCGAGTGTGCGCAGGTCGTCCTGGCGGATCGACAGCACCTTGCCGTTGTAGTCACCGCGCTGGGACTGGATCGTCGCGGCGTAGCGCTGGAGGGGGCCCGCCTTCTCGGCCGGCACGTGGGCCAGCCGCTCCAGGTCCAGGACCAGCTTCGGCGGCGGCTCGGCGGCTCCGCCCGGCGTGGTGCCCGGCAGCAGTTCCTGTACGGGAACCCCATAGAAATCCGCCAGCTCGGCAAGTCGCTGTACGGTGACGGCGCGGTCGCCGCGCTCGTACGACCCGACGACGACCGCCTTCCAGCGTCCCTGGGACTTCTCCTCGACGCCGTGGAGGGAAAGGCCCTGCTGGGTGCGGATGGCCCGGAGCTTGGCCCCGAGCTGTTTGGCGTATTCGCTGGACATATAGCTCCCCGGACACTGGAACATTTGCGGCACAGCCGCGTGGCTGGTAACTCACTGTGAGGTTACGCAGCGTTACTCTTCCCCGTCAAGCCGAATGGTCCGGACCGACTCTTCCGTGGGAGTCGCACGCGCCCTCGGACCAGGGGGGTGATCAGCGGCGTTGCCGGGCTGGTACCGTGGATGGCGCAATTCCGACGTCCTTTAATGATCCGTCCCGTGAGGCGGAGAAGGAGGTCCGTTTCTTATGGACTCAGAGCAGGACAAGCAGCAGTACGAAGCCGATGCGCGGCCCGTTCTCGAAGGCCCCGACATCGCGCGGGTGCTGACCCGCATCGCCCACGAGATCGTCGAGCGCGCCAAGGGCGCCGACGACGTGGTGCTCCTCGGCATTCCGACCCGAGGCGTCTTCCTGGCCCGCAGGCTGGCCGACAAGCTCGAAGAGATCACCGACCGCAAGATCCCGGTCGGCTCCCTCGACATCACGATGTACCGCGACGACCTGCGCATGCACCCGCCGCGTGCGCTGGCCCGCACGGACATCCCCGGTGAGGGCATCGACGGCAGACTGGTCGTCCTCGTCGACGACGTGCTCTTCTCGGGCCGCACCATCCGCGCCGCCCTCGACGCGCTGAACGACATCGGGCGTCCGCGCGCCGTGCAGCTCGCGGTCCTCGTCGACCGGGGACACCGCGAACTGCCCATCCGCGCCGACTACGTCGGCAAGAACCTCCCCACGTCGTTGCGGGAGACGGTCAAGGTCCAGCTCGCCGAGGAGGACGGTCGCGACACCGTGCTGCTCGGTGCGAAGCGGACCTCCCCGGGCGAGCAGCAGTAGCACTCAGCCGTGCGCCCCTGAGTGCGCTCCTGCGCGCTTGCATGCCCGAATTCTCCTGAACTGCCTTACGGAGCCTGTCAGATGCAGCGTCATCTCATCTCGGCCGCCGACCTCACCCGCGACGACGCCGTCCTCATCCTCGACACCGCCGAGGAAATGGCCCGGGTCGCCGACCGGCCCATCAAGAAGCTGCCGACCCTGCGCGGTCGCACGATCGTCAATCTCTTCTTCGAGGACTCCACCCGCACCCGGATCTCCTTCGAAGCCGCTGAGAAGCGCCTCTCCGCGGACGTCATCAACTTCACCGCCAAGGGATCCTCGGTGTCGAAGGGCGAGTCCCTGAAGGACACCGCCCAGACCCTCGAAGCCATGGGCGTCGACGCCGTCGTCATCCGGCACGGCGCCTCCGGAGCCCCGTACCGGCTCGCCACCTCCGACTGGATCGACGCCGTCGTCATCAACGCCGGTGACGGCACCCACCAGCACCCCACCCAGGCCCTGCTCGACGCCTTCACCATGCGCCGCCGTCTCGTCGGCCGGGACGCCGGGATCGGCCAGGACCTCGACGGCAAGCGCATCACGATCGTCGGCGACGTCCTGCACAGCCGGGTCGCCCGCTCCAACGTGGACCTGCTGCACACCCTCGGCGCCGAAGTCACCCTCGTCGCCCCGCCGACCCTGGTGCCCGTCGGTGTCGAGACCTGGCCCTGCGAGATCTCGTACGACCTCGACAGCACCCTGTCCAAGTCCGACGCCGTGATGATGCTGCGCGTCCAGCGCGAGCGGATGAACGCGGCGTTCTTCCCGACCGAACGCGAGTACTCGCGGCGCTACGGCCTCGACGGCGACCGCATGGCGAAGATGCCCGAGCACGCCATCGTGATGCACCCCGGTCCGATGGTGCGCGGCATGGAGATCACCGCCGAGGTCGCCGACTCGGACCGCTGCACCGTCGTCGAGCAGGTCGCCAACGGGGTCTCCATCCGAATGGCGGTCCTGTACCTGCTGCTCGGTGGCAACGAACCCGCCGTCAGCCACACCCGTACCGAGGAGAAGTAGGAACCATGAGCAAGATTCTGATCCGTGGTGCGAAGGTGCTCGGCGGCGAGCCGCAGGACGTGCTGATCAACGGCTCGGTCATCGAGGCCGTCGGTACGGGGCTTTCGGAGGAGGGTGCCGAGGTCGTCGAGGCCGACGGCAAGGTCCTGCTGCCGGGACTCGTCGACCTGCACACGCACCTGCGTGAGCCGGGCCGCGAGGACTCCGAGACCGTGCTGACCGGCACGCGTGCGGCGGCCTCCGGCGGCTACACCGCCGTGTTCGCCATGGCCAACACCTTCCCGGTCGCCGACACCGCCGGCGTGGTCGAGCAGGTCTACCGGCTCGGCCAGGAGCACGGCTACTGCGACGTGCAGCCCATCGGCGCCGTCACCGTCGGCCTGGAGGGCAAGAAGCTCGCCGAGCTGGGCGCGATGCACGAGTCCGCCGCCGGGGTCACCGTGTTCTCGGACGACGGCAAGTGCGTGGACGACGCGGTGATCATGCGGCGCGCCCTTGAGTACGTGAAGGCCTTCGGCGGCGTCGTCGCCCAGCACGCGCAGGAGCCGCGGCTGACCGAGGGCGCCCAGATGAACGAGGGCGTCGTCTCGGCCGAGCTGGGCCTCGGCGGCTGGCCCGCGGTGGCCGAGGAATCGATCATCGCCCGGGATGTCCTGCTCGCCGAGCACGTCGGCTCCCGGGTGCACATCTGCCACCTGTCGACCGCCGGCAGCGTCGAGATCGTGCGCTGGGCCAAGTCCCGCGGCATCGACGTGACGGCCGAGGTCACCCCGCACCACCTCCTCCTCACCGACGAGCTGGTGCGTTCGTACAACCCGGTCTACAAGGTCAACCCGCCGCTGCGCACGGAGAAGGACGTCATGGCGCTGCGCGAGGCGCTCGCCGACGGCACCATCGACATCGTCGCCACCGACCACGCCCCGCACCCGCACGAGGACAAGGACTGCGAGTGGGCCGCGGCCGCCATGGGCATGGTGGGCCTGGAGACCGCGCTGTCCGTCGTCCAGCAGACGATGGTCGAGACCGGGCTGCTCGACTGGGCCCAAGTCGCCGACCGCATGTCCGCCAAGCCCGCGCAGATCGGCGGGGCCACGGGCCACGGCCGCCCCGTCTCGGTTGGTGAGCCCGCCAACCTCGTGCTGGTCGACACGGCATACCGTGGGGCGGTGGACCCCGCGGGCTTCGCCTCGCGCAGCCGCAACACCCCCTACGAGGGCCGTGAGCTGCCGGGCCGTGTCACGCACACGTGGCTGCGGGGCAAGGCCACGCTCGTCGACGGGAAGCTCGCGTGACATCACTGCATCTGACGTACCTCGCCGCCGAACAGAAGTCGGCGGAGGTGACGAACTGGTCCGGGCGCATCGGCTGGCTCGTCGGCCTCGCCCTGTTCATCGCGCTCGTCTACTGGCTGATGCGCGAGGGCTGGAAGTGGCGCGGCACGCTCCAGGGCGACCTGCCCGAGCTGCCCACCGCGCCGGAAGAGCCCGGTGAGGCGAAACTGACGATGAGCGGCCGCTACCACGGCTCCACCACGGCCGGGCAGTGGCTCGACCGCATCGTGGCGCACGGCCTGGGCACTCGCAGCCGGGCCGAGCTCACGCTGACGGACGCGGGACTGGAGGTCGTACGCCCCGGGGCCACCGACTTCTTCATCCCGGCCAAGGCGCTGCGCGAGGCCCTGCTCGGCAAGGGCATCGCCGGGAAGGTCCTCAGCGAGGGCGGCCTGCTCGTGGTGACCTGGGAGCACGGCGACAAGCTGATCGACTCCGGGTTCCGCTCCGACCGGGCGGCCGAGCACAACGAGTGGGTCGACACCCTGAACGACATGATCAACAACGTCAACAAGGTCAACAAGACGGAAGGCGCACGATGACGACCTCCACAAGGGGAGCAGCGAAGACTCCCGCCGTACTCGTCCTGGAGGACGGCCGGACCTTCCGCGGCCGCGCCTACGGGGCCGTGGGGGTGACCTTCGGCGAAGCGGTGTTCTCCACCGGCATGACCGGCTACCAGGAGACCCTCACCGACCCGTCGTACCACCGCCAGGTCGTCGTGATGACCGCCCCGCACATCGGCAACACGGGCGTCAACGACGAGGACCCCGAGTCGCAGCGGATCTGGGTCGCCGGTTACGTCGTACGCGACCCCGCGCGGGTGCCCTCCAACTGGCGCTCCCGGCGCTCGCTTGACGAGGAACTCGTCAAGCAGGGTGTCGTCGGCATCAGCGGCATCGACACCCGCGCCCTCACCCGCCATCTGCGCGAGCGCGGCGCCATGCGCGTCGGCATCTTCTCCGGCAACGCGCTGCCCGACGAGGGCACCATGCTCGCCGAGGTGCGCCAGGCGCCCGAGATGCAGGGCGCGAACCTGTCCGCCGAGGTCGCCACCAAGGAGACGTACGTCGTCCCGGCGATCGGCGAGAAGAAGTTCACCGTCGCCGCCGTCGACCTCGGCATCAAGGGCATGACCCCGCACCGGATGGCCGAGCGCGGCATCGAGGTGCACGTGCTGCCCGCCACGGCCACCGCCGAGGACGTGTTCGCCGTGAACCCCGACGGCGTGTTCTTCTCCAACGGCCCGGGCGACCCGGCGACCGCCGACGGCCCTGTCGCCGTCATGCAGGAAGTCCTCGCCCGGAAGACGCCGCTGTTCGGCATCTGCTTCGGCAACCAGATCCTGGGCCGCGCGCTCGGCTTCGGTACGTACAAGCTGAAGTACGGCCACCGCGGCATCAACCAGCCGGTGCAGGACCGTACGACCGGCAAGGTCGAGATCACCGCGCACAACCACGGCTTCGCCGTCGACGCCCCGCTCGACAAGGTGTCCGAGACGCCCTACGGCCGCGCCGAGGTCTCCCACGTCTGCCTGAACGACCAGGTCGTCGAGGGCCTCCAGCTGCTCGACCAGCCGGCTTTCAGCGTCCAGTACCACCCCGAAGCGGCAGCGGGCCCGCACGACGCCGCCTACCTGTTCGACCGCTTCGTATCCCTGATGGAGGGCCAGCGTGCCTAAGCGCACCGATATCCAGTCCGTCCTGGTCATCGGCTCCGGCCCGATCGTCATCGGCCAGGCCGCCGAGTTCGACTACTCCGGAACCCAGGCCTGCCGCATCCTGCGCGCCGAGGGCCTCAGGGTCATCCTGGTCAACTCCAATCCGGCGACGATCATGACCGACCCGGAGATCGCCGACGCCACGTACGTCGAGCCGATCACCCCGGAGTTCGTCGAGAAGATCATCGCCAAGGAGCGCCCGGACGCGCTGCTGCCCACCCTGGGCGGCCAGACCGCGCTCAACACCGCGATCTCCATGCACGAGCAGGGTGTGCTGGAGAAGTACGGCGTCGAGCTGATCGGCGCCAACGTCGAGGCGATCAACAAGGGCGAGGACCGCGACCTCTTCAAGGGGGTCGTCGAGGCCGTCCGCGCGAAGATCGGCCACGGCGAGTCCGCCCGCTCGGTGATCTGCCACTCCATGGACGACGTCATCAAGGGCGTCGAGACGCTCGGCGGGTACCCCGTCGTCGTCCGCCCCTCCTTCACGATGGGCGGCGCCGGTTCCGGCTTCGCGCACGACGAGGAGGAGCTGCGCCGCATCGCGGGCCAGGGCCTGACGCTCTCCCCGACCACCGAGGTGCTCCTGGAGGAGTCCATCCTCGGCTGGAAGGAGTACGAGCTGGAGCTGATGCGCGACAAGAACGACAACGTCGTGGTCGTCTGTTCCATCGAGAACTTCGACCCGATGGGCGTCCACACCGGCGACTCCATCACCGTCGCGCCCTCGATGACGCTGACCGACCGCGAGTACCAGCGGCTGCGCGACATCGGCATCGCGATCATCCGCGAGGTCGGCGTCGACACCGGCGGCTGCAACATCCAGTTCGCGATCAACCCCGACGACGGCCGCATCATCGTCATCGAGATGAACCCGCGCGTGTCGCGCTCCTCGGCTCTCGCATCGAAGGCAACCGGTTTCCCGATCGCCAAGATCGCCGCCAAGCTCGCCGTCGGCTACACCCTCGACGAGATCCCGAACGACATCACGGAGAAGACGCCGGCGTCCTTCGAGCCGACCCTCGACTACGTGGTCGTGAAGGCCCCGCGCTTCGCCTTCGAGAAGTTCCCGTCCGCCGACTCCACGCTGACCACGACCATGAAGTCGGTCGGCGAGGCCATGGCGATCGGCCGCAACTTCACCGAGGCGCTGCAGAAGGCGCTGCGGTCGCTGGAGAAGAAGGGCAGCCAGTTCACCTTCGTCGGCGAGCCCGGCGACAAGGCTCTTCTTCTGGAAGAGGCCGTCCGGCCGACCGACGGGCGCATCAACTCCGTCATGCAGGCCATCCGCGCGGGCGCCACGCCCGAGGAGGTCTTCGAGGCCACCAAGATCGACCCCTGGTTCGTCGACCAGCTCTTCCTGATCAAGGAGATCGCGGACGAGCTGGCCGCCGCGGAGAAGCTCGGCCCCGAGCTCCTGGCGGAGGCCAAGCGGCACGGCTTCTCCGACGTGCAGATCGCCGACATCCGCGGACTGCGCGAGGACGTCGTGCGCGAGGTCCGGCACGCGCTGGGCGTGCGCCCGGTGTACAAGACGGTCGACACCTGCGCCGCCGAGTTCGCCGCGAAGACGCCGTACTTCTACTCGTCCTACGACGAGGAGACCGAGGTCGCCCCGCGCGAGAAGCCCGCGGTGATCATCCTGGGCTCCGGCCCGAACCGCATCGGCCAGGGCATCGAGTTCGACTACTCCTGCGTCCACGCCTCCTTCGCGCTGAGCGACGCGGGCTACGAGACCGTGATGGTCAACTGCAACCCCGAGACCGTCTCCACGGACTACGACACCTCCGACCGCCTGTACTTCGAGCCGCTGACGCTCGAGGACGTGCTGGAGATCGTCCACGCCGAGACGCAGGCCGGCCCCGTCGCGGGCGTCATCGTCCAGCTCGGCGGCCAGACCCCGCTGGGCCTGTCGCAGGCGCTCAAGGACAACGGCGTACCGGTGGTGGGCACGTCCCCCGAGGCGATCCACGCCGCCGAGGACCGCGGCGCCTTCGGGCAGGTCCTCGCGGAGGCCGGTCTGCCGGCCCCCAAGCACGGCACCGCCACCACCTTCGCCGGCGCCAAGGCCATCGCCGACGAGATCGGCTACCCGGTCCTCGTCCGGCCGTCGTACGTCCTCGGCGGCCGCGGCATGGAGATCGTGTACGACGAGACCCGCCTGGAGTCGTACATCGCCGAGTCCACCGAGATCAGCCCCTCCCGGCCGGTCCTGGTCGACCGCTTCCTCGACGACGCCATCGAGATCGACGTCGACGCCCTCTACGACGGCGAGGAGCTCTACCTCGGCGGCGTGATGGAGCACATCGAGGAGGCCGGTATCCACTCCGGCGACTCGGCGTGCGCGCTGCCGCCGATCACGCTCGGCGGGTTCGACATCAAGCGGCTGCGGGCCTCCACCGAGGCCATCGCCCGCGGTGTCGGCGTCCGCGGACTGATCAACATCCAGTTCGCGCTGGCCGGGGACATCCTCTACGTCCTCGAGGCCAACCCGCGCGCCTCGCGCACCGTCCCCTTCACCTCGAAGGCGACCGCGGTGCCGCTGGCGAAGGCCGCCGCCCGCATCTCGCTCGGCACGACCATCGCCGAGCTGCGCGCCGAGGGCCTGCTCCCGGCCAACGGCGACGGCGGCACCCTGCCGCTCGACGCGCCGATCTCCGTCAAGGAGGCCGTCATGCCGTGGTCGCGCTTCCGCGACATCCACGGACGCGGTGTCGACACGGTCCTCGGCCCGGAGATGCGCTCCACGGGCGAGGTCATGGGCATCGACTCCGTCTTCGGCACGGCGTACGCCAAGTCGCAGGCGGGCGCCTACGGGCCGCTGCCGACCAAGGGCCGCGCCTTCATCTCGGTCGCCAACCGCGACAAGCGCTCGATGATCTTCCCGGCGCGCGAACTCGTCGCCCACGGCTTCGAACTGCTCGCCACGTCCGGTACGGCCGAGGTGCTCAAGCGCAACGGCATCAACGCCACGATCGTGCGCAAGCAGAGCGAGGGCGAGGGCCCGAACGGTGAGAAGACCATCGTCCAGCTCATCCACGACGGCCAGGTCGACCTCATCGTCAACACGCCGTACGGCACCGGTGGCCGCCTCGACGGCTACGAGATCCGTACGGCGGCCGTGGCGCGGTCCGTGCCGTGCCTGACGACGGTCCAGGCGCTCGCCGCCGCCGTCCAGGGCATCGACGCGCTCAACCGCGGCGACGTGGGCGTGCGCTCACTGCAGGAACACGCCGAGCATCTGACGGCGGCCCGCGACTAGCAGCCCTGAGGGGGACACCGGAAACGGTGTCCCCCTCTTCATGAGGCCTCCTCGGGAGGCACTTTGTGAGGCACCTTCGTGAGGCTCTTTTGAGGACATGAACATGTACAAGCTCTTCTTCAACCTCGTCTTCAAGCGGATGGACCCGGAGCGGGCGCACCACCTCGCCTTCCGCTGGATCCGGCTCGCCGCCCGCGTCCCCGTCCTGCGGACGTTCGTCGCCGCCGCGCTCGCGCCCCGCCACAAGGAGCTGCGCACCGAGGCCTTCGGGCTGCGGATGCACGGCCCCTTCGGGCTCGCCGCGGGCTTCGACAAGAACGCCGTAGCGATCGACGGGATGTCGATGCTGGGCTTCGACCACATCGAGATCGGCACGGTGACGGGGGAGCCGCAGCCCGGCAACCCCAAGAAGCGGCTGTTCCGCCTTGTGCCGGACCGCGCGCTGATCAACCGCATGGGATTCAACAACGAGGGCTCGGAGGCCGTGGCGGCCCGCCTGGCGGCCCGCGAGGCGGTCTTCAGGACCGTCGTGGGCGTCAACATCGGCAAGACCAAGGTCGTCCCCGAGGGCGAGGCCGTCGGCGACTATGTGAAGTCGACCGAGCGGCTCGCCCGGCACGCCGACTACCTCGTGGTGAACGTCAGCTCGCCCAACACGCCCGGCCTGCGCAACCTCCAGGCCACCGAGGCGCTGCGCCCGCTGCTGAGCGCCGTCCGCGAGGCCGCCGACCGGGCGGTCACCGACCGGCGGGTCCCGCTCCTCGTCAAGATCGCACCCGACCTCGCCGACGAGGACATCGACGCGGTCGCCGACCTCGCCGTGGAACTCGGCCTGGACGGGATCATCGCCACGAACACCACCATCGCGCGCGATGGCCTCGGTCTGAAGTCCGAACCCTCCCTGGTCAAGGAGGCCGGCGGCCTCTCCGGCGCGCCGCTGAAATCCCGCTCCCTGGAGGTCCTGCGCCGCCTGTACGCGCGCGTGGGCGACCGGATCACCCTCGTGGGCGTCGGCGGCATCGAGAACGCCGAGGACGCCTGGCAGCGCATCCTGGCCGGCGCCACCCTGGTCCAGGGCTACAGCGCCTTCATCTACGAGGGCCCGAAATTCGCTCGCGACCTCCACAAGGGGCTCGCCGCGCGCCTGCGCACGAGCCCGCATGCCACCCTCGCCGACGCGGTCGGCGCCGACGTGAGGACGACGACAGCATGAGTGTTCTGGAATCCTTCGGCGCCCGGCTGCGCCGCTCCATGGACGAGCGCGGGCCCCTGTGCGTCGGTATCGACCCGCACGCCTCCCTGCTCGCCGACTGGGGACTGAACGACGACATCGCGGGCCTGGAGCGCTTCAGCCGCACGGTGGTCGAGGCGATGGCCGACCGGGTCGCCGTCCTCAAGCCGCAGAGCGCGTTCTTCGAACGCTTCGGGTCGCGCGGCATCGCCGTACTGGAGAAGTCGGTCGAGGAGGCGCGGGCGGCCGGGGCGCTGGTCGTGATGGACGCCAAGCGCGGCGACATCGGCTCGACCATGGCCGCGTACGCGGAGACCTTCCTGCACAAGGACGCGCCGCTCTTCTCGGACGCGCTGACCGTGTCGCCGTACCTCGGCTACGGCTCGCTGAAGCCCGCCGTGGAGCTCGCGCGCGAGAGCGGTGCGGGTCTGTTCGTGCTGGCGCTGACCTCCAACCCGGAGGGCGGCGAGGTGCAGCACGCGGTCCGCACGGACGGCCGCAACGTCGGAGCGACCATGCTGGCCCACCTCGCCGCCGAGAACGCGGGAGAGGTGCCCCTGGGCTCCTTCGGCGCGGTCGTCGGCGCCACGCTCGGCGACCTGTCCTCCTACGATCTGGACATCAACGGCCCGCTCCTCGCGCCCGGCATCGGCGCCCAGGGGGCCACACCGGCCGATCTTCCGGGGGTCTTCGGCGCCGCGGTGCGCAATGTCGTGCCGAACGTCAGCCGGGGGGTCCTGCGCCACGGACCCGACGTCGTCGCGCTGCGTGCGTCCGCGGACCGCTTCGCGGAGGAGATCAGGACCGCCGTGGCGGCCGCCTGAGCCGTCCGCAGCGAACGTCCGAGCCACTCGGCGGTCGTTCGAGAGCCGTTCGAGAGTCCTCCGATGAGTGTCTTCGAAGCGCCTTGAGTCTGAATACATCCTCAAATCCGGGGCAGTATGTCAGAAATGTCCGGCTCCAGGGAGGCTGACCAGGACTTTTCCGCTGTTCTCGCTGACTCTGGCGCACTTGCCCGCTAGTCTCCGACGAGTGGGGGCGCCTCCCGCGCCTTTCAAGGCAGTGGGAGAGAACGGGCAAGCGTGTTGCTCGTAGCTCCCCAGGTGTGGGGCGACTAGGTTCCTCACCGGTCCGTATCCGACAAGTTCGACATCCGAGGTGACGTAGGCGTGGCTCTTCCGCCCCTTACCCCTGAACAGCGCGCAGCCGCGCTCGAAAAGGCCGCCGCGGCTCGCCGGGAGCGGGCCGAGGTCAAGAATCGACTCAAGCACTCCGGCGCCTCCCTTCACGAGGTCATCAAGCAGGGCCAGGAGAACGACGTCATCGGCAAGATGAAGGTCTCCGCTCTCCTCGAGTCCCTGCCGGGCGTGGGCAAGGTCCGCGCCAAGCAGATCATGGAGCGACTGGGGATCTCCGAGAGCCGTCGTGTACGCGGCCTCGGTTCGAACCAGATCGCCTCCCTGGAGCGCGAGTTCGGCAGCACCGGCGCCTGAGTCCTGGGCATCCGGGATTTGCTGGAATAATCGCTGCATGAGTGAACGTCCGCGGCTGACCGTGCTCTCCGGCCCCTCAGGGGTCGGCAAGAGCACGGTCGTCGCTCATATGCGCAAGGAACACCCCGAGGTCTGGCTCTCGGTGTCGGCGACGACCCGCAGGCCACGCCCCGGTGAGAAGCATGGAGTCCACTACTTCTTCGTCACCGACGAGGAGATGGACAAGCTGATCGCCAACGGCGAGCTGCTGGAGTGGGCCGAATTCGCCGGCAACCGCTACGGGACGCCGCGCGCGGCTGTGCTGGAGCGGCTGGAGCGCGGTGAGCCGGTGCTCCTGGAGATCGACCTCCAGGGCGCCCGGCTGGTCCGCGAGTCCATGCCCGAGGCCCAGCTCGTGTTCCTGGCCCCTCCCTCCTGGGATGAGCTGGTGCGCAGGCTCACCGGGCGGGGCACCGAGCCGCCCGAGGTGATCGAGCGCCGCCTGGACGCGGCGAAGGTCGAGCTGGCGGCCGAACCCGAGTTCGACACCACCCTGGTCAACACCTCCGTCGAGGACGTAGCGCGTGAGCTGCTAGCCTTGATGGCAGTTGTGTGATCGTTTTCGATCTCATCCCACCTTTCGGAAGGCAGAGCGTGTCCTCTTCCATCACCGCTCCCGAGGGCATCATCAACCCTCCGATCGACGAGCTCCTCGAGGCCACCGACTCGAAGTACAGCCTCGTGATCTACGCCGCCAAGCGCGCGCGCCAGATCAACGCGTACTACTCGCAGCTCGGCGAGGGCCTCCTCGAGTACGTCGGTCCGCTCGTCGACACCCATGTCCACGAGAAGCCGCTCTCTATCGCCCTGCGCGAGATCAACGCGGGCCTGCTGACGTCCGAGGCCGTTGAGGGCCCCGCGCAGTAGTCGTTCGTCTACGTCATGACAGGCCCGGCAGCGCGACTGCCGGGCCTGTGGTGTGTCATGGAGTCGTCGCTTCTACGAGTGTGGGGAGGCCCGGTGGGCAAGCCGAAGGTCGTGCTGGGGGTCAGCGGCGGCATCGCCGCGTACAAGGCGTGCGAGCTGCTGCGCAGGCTGACGGAGTCGGGCCACGACGTCCGCGTGGTGCCCACGGACTCGGCGCTGCACTTCGTGGGCGCCGCCACCTGGTCCGCGCTCTCCGGCAACCCGGTCTCCACCGAGGTCTGGGACGACGTGCACGAGGTCCCGCACGTCCGCATCGGCCAGCACGCCGACCTGGTCGTGGTGGCCCCGGCCACCGCCGACATGCTCGCCAAGGCGGCCCACGGCCTCGCCGACGACCTGCTCACCAACACCCTGCTCACCGCCCGCTGTCCGGTCGTCTTCGCGCCCGCCATGCACACCGAGATGTGGGAGCACCCGGCCACCCAGGAGAACGTGGCGACGCTGCGCCGCCGCGGTGCCGTCGTCATCGAGCCCGCCGTCGGCCGGCTGACCGGCGTCGACACCGGCAAGGGCCGGCTGCCGGATCCGGGGGAGATCTTCGAGGTCTGCCGTCGGGTGCTCGCGCGCGGCGTCGCGGAGCCGGATCTGGTCGGCCGCCATGTCGTGGTCAGCGCCGGCGGCACCCGCGAGCCGCTCGACCCGGTCCGCTTCCTGGGCAACCGCTCCTCCGGCAAGCAGGGCTACGCCCTCGCCCGTACGGCGGCCGCGCGGGGCGCCCGGGTCACCCTGATCGCCGCGAACACCGGGCTGCCGGACCCGGCCGGCGTCGACGTCGTACAGGTCGGCACGGCCGTGCAGCTGCGCGAGGCGGTGCTGAAGGCCGCCCCGGACGCCGACGCCGTGGTGATGGCGGCGGCGGTGGCGGACTTCCGCCCGGTGACGTACGCGGCCGGAAAAATCAAGAAGAAGGACGGCCAGGAGCCGGAGCCGATCGTTCTGGTCCGCAATCCGGACATCCTCGCCGAGATCTCGGCGGACCGGGCCCGGGAAGGCCAGATCGTCGTCGGATTCGCCGCCGAGACGGACGACGTCCTCGCCAACGGCCGTACGAAGCTGGAGCGCAAGGGCTGCGACCTCCTCGTGGTCAACGAGGTGGGGGAGCGCAAGACCTTCGGTTCCGAGGAGAACGAAGCCGTGGTGCTGGGCGCCGACGGAAGCGAGACCCCGGTGCCGTACGGGCCCAAGGAAGCCCTGGCCGAGACTGTGTGGGATCTGGTGGTGACCCGCCTCGCGTGAATGTCTCATTCGCCTCAACCGACGCGACAACCGCGTGAAATCGGGCGTGGCGCCCCTGGCGGACATCGATCGCCATTCGGCAGAATGCTGCGTGTCGCAGGTCACAGCGTTCCGAGAGGTGACACAAGTGAGCCTGTCGGCGAGCGTGACCGATAAACTGTTCTCGGACGACGCCGGGCGCAGCTCCCGGCCCGTCCGCCAATGATCAGCCAGCAGCCGCTGCAACCACAGGGAGCGTTGTGTCCCGTCGCCTGTTCACCTCGGAGTCCGTGACCGAGGGTCACCCCGACAAGATCGCTGACCAGATCAGCGACACCATTCTCGATGCGCTTCTTCGCGAGGACCCGACATCCCGGGTCGCCGTGGAGACGCTGATCACCACCGGCCTGGTGCACGTGGCCGGTGAGGTCACCACCAAGGCGTACGCGCCGATCGCCCAGCTCGTGCGCGACAAGATCCTCGAGATCGGTTACGACTCCTCGAAGAAGGGCTTCGACGGCGCGTCCTGCGGCGTCTCGGTCTCCATCGGCTCGCAGTCCCCGGACATCGCGCAGGGTGTCGACACGGCGTACGAGAAGCGTGTCGAGGGCGATGAGGACGAGCTGGACAAGCAGGGCGCCGGCGACCAGGGCCTGATGTTCGGGTACGCGACGGACGAGACCCCGGAGCTGATGCCGCTCCCGATCCACCTCGCGCACCGCCTCGCGCGCCGCCTCTCCGAGGTCCGCAAGAACGGCACGATCCCCTACCTCCGTCCCGACGGCAAGACGCAGGTCACCATCGAGTACGACGGTGACAAGGCGGTCCGCCTGGACACGGTGGTGGTCTCCTCGCAGCACGCCAGCGACATCGACCTGGAGTCGCTGCTCGCCCCCGACATCCGCGAGTTCGTGGTCGAGCACGTGCTCGGACAGCTCGTCGACGAGGGCATCAAGCTGGACACCGAGGGCTACCGCCTGCTGGTCAACCCGACCGGCCGCTTCGAGATCGGCGGCCCGATGGGCGACGCCGGCCTCACCGGCCGCAAGATCATCATCGACACGTACGGCGGCATGGCCCGCCACGGCGGCGGCGCCTTCTCCGGCAAGGACCCGTCCAAGGTCGACCGCTCCGCCGCGTACGCGATGCGCTGGGTCGCCAAGAACGTCGTCGCCGCGGGCCTCGCCTCCCGCTGCGAGGTCCAGGTCGCGTACGCCATCGGCAAGGCCGAGCCCGTCGGCCTCTTCGTCGAGACCTTCGGCACCGCCAAGGTCGACGCCGAGAAGATCGAGACCGCCATCTCCGAGGTCTTCGACCTCCGCCCGGCGGCCATCATCCGCGACCTCGACCTGCTCCGCCCGATCTACTCCCAGACCGCCGCCTACGGCCACTTCGGCCGCGAGCTCCCGGACTTCACCTGGGAGCGCACGGACCGCGTGGAGGCGCTGCGGAAGGCTGCGGGGCTGTAGGGCTCCTCACCGGCACGGTGTTTCGAGGCCCGGCTTCCCTTTGGGGGGAGCCGGGCCTCGGCCTTTCGTCCGGCGCGCTTTGTGGCCGCGTCCTGCGGCGAGTGCGATCCGTGGGCAGCCCGCTCTCGGGGCGTCTCGCTGTCAGTGGGTTCTGGTAGGAATGTTGCTGTGAGCAGCGCGGATGGGCGGGGTGAGGGCGGGGCGGAGGGTGCGCCGCCTGAGCAGCTTGCTCTGATTCGGGAGAGTGTGCGGAAGGCCAAGGCGCCGAAGGCGAAGCCGCGGACGTGGCGGGGGGCCGCGTTGGCGAAGGAGTTGCCGGTCGCGCGGGTGCTTGTCGACAAAGGGGTGCTGCATCTTGATCGGTACTTCGACTATGCCGTGCCCGAGGAGCTTGACGCGGACGCGCAGCCGGGGGTGCGGGTGCGGGTGCGGTTCGGGGCCGGACGGCATCGGGTGCGGGAGGGGCGGCGTGAGGGCGGGGGGCTGATCGACGGGTTTCTGGTGGAGCGGCTCGCCGAGTCCGACTACTCGGGGCCGTTGGCCGCCCTTGCCCAGGTCGTCTCGCCGGAGCGGGTGCTGAGCGAGGAACTGCTCGGGCTCGCGCGGGCCGTCGCCGATCGGTACGCCGGGAGCCTTGCCGATGTGCTGCAGCTGGCCGTGCCGCCGCGGAACGCCCGGGCGGAGCAGCGGCCCTCGCCCGCCCCGCTTCCGGTGCCTGCCGTGCCCGAGGCGGGGTCCTGGGCTCGGTATGAGAAGGGGCCCGCCTTCTTGCAGGCGCTGGCGAGCGGCGGTGCGCCGCGGGCCGTTTGGAACGCCCTGCCCGGGCCCGAGTGGTGTGACGAGTTGGCCCGGGCGGTTGCCGCGGCGCTGGCTTCGGGGCGGGGTGCGCTCGTCGTCGTACCGGATGGGCGTGTCGCCGCCCGTGTGGACGCCGCGTTGACCGCCGTGCTCGGCGAGGGGCGGCATGCGCTGCTGACCGCCGAGGCCGGGCCCGAGAAGCGGTATCGGGAATGGCTGGCGGTGCGGCGGGGCGCGGTGCGGGCCGTGGTCGGGACGCGGGCCGCGATGTTCGCGCCCGTACAGGATCTTGGGCTGGTCGCTCTGTGGGACGACGGCGACGGGAGTCACGGCGAGCCGCATGCTCCGCAGCCGCATGCCAGGGATGTGCTGCTGCTGCGGGCCGCCCAGGACAAGTGCGCCTTTCTGCTGGGCAGTTGGAGCTGCACCGTGGAGGCGGCGCAGCTCGTCGAGAGCGGCTGGGCCCGGCCCCTTGTCGCCGCGCGGGAGCAGGTGCGGACGGCCGCGCCCCTCGTACGGACCGTGGGGGACGGGGATCTGGCGCGGGACGAGGCCGCTCGGGCCGCGCGGCTGCCCTCGCTCGCCTGGCAGGCCGTACGGGAAGGGCTGCGGCACGGGCCCGTGCTGGTGCAGGTGCCGCGGCGTGGGTATGTGCCGCGGATGGCCTGCGCCCAGTGCCGGGCGCCCGCGCGCTGTCGGCACTGCGCCGGGCCGCTGGAGGCGCACGACGCCGAGGCGCTGCGCTGTTCGTGGTGCGGGCGGGACGAGGCCGCCTGGCACTGCCCCGAGTGCGGCGGGTTCCGGCTGCGGGCGCAGGTCGTGGGGGCGCGCCGGACCGCCGAGGAGCTGGGGCGGGCGTTTCCGGCCGTGCCGGTGCGGACGTCGGGGCGTGAGCAGGTGCTGGACACCGTCTCGGGTGTGCCCGCGCTCGTCGTGAGCACACCGGGCGCCGAGCCCGTCGCCGAAGGCGGGTACGCGGCGGCGTTGCTGCTCGACGGGTGGGCGATGCTCGGGCGGCCCGATCTGCGGGCCGGCGAGGAGGCGCTGCGGCGGTGGATCGGGGCGGCGGCGCTGGTGCGTCCGCAAGGGGACGGCGGCACCGTGGTGATCGTCGCCGAGCCGACGCTGCGGCCCGTTCAGGCGCTGGTGCGGTGGGACCCCGTCGGGCATGCCGTACGGGAACTCGCCGAGCGGGCCGAGCTGGGGTTTCCGCCGGTGTCGCGGATGGCGGCCGTGTCCGGTACGCCGGACGCGCTCGTCGGGTTTCTCGCCGCCGCCCAACTGCCCGGCGACGCCGCGGTGTTGGGGCCGGTGCCGCTGCCCGTCACGGATGCCGGGCGGCCGCGCCGGGTGGGTGCGCCTCCCGCGGGTGAGCACTGGGAGCGGGCGCTGATCCGGGTGCCGCCGGGCAGCGGTGCCGCGCTGGCGGCCGCACTGAAGGCCGCGCAGGCGGCGCGGATGGCGCGTGGAGGGGACGAGCCCGTACGGATTCGGATCGATCCGCCGGACATCGGGTGAGGGGGCCTTGTGCGCAGGTGCGCGTGTGCGTCTGCCTCCCGGGGCGGCCCAACGGCCCAGGGAGGCAGGCGAGGGGGCGGGTCAGCCGTTGCGCGGGCCCGGAAACGCCGTAGGCCTCGCCTCTTCGCGAAGCGCGGGGCTGTGAGTGGGGGTGAACGCAGGGCTGCCCGCCGTCGGCTGGGTCGGCATCGAGCGGGCCGCGGGGACGGTCGGCACCGTGGGGATGCCGGTGTTGACGGCGACGGTACGGCCGCCCGACGGCTCGGTCGCGCGCTCCGCCTCAGCGGCGGCCTGGGCGGCGGCCCGGCGCGCGCCGTAACGGCGGTGCACCGCCTGCTTGGTGACCCCGAGGGCGGAGCCCACCGCGTCCCACGAGAAGCCCAGTGAACGGTCGAAGTCCACGGCGGCCGTGACCAGGGTCTCGACACTGTCCCGCAGCTCCTGGGCGAGACGGACCGTCGGGGCGGGGGCGCGTCCGTAGACGACGAAGCCCGTGGACGGGCCGGAGCGGCGCGGACGGTAGACGTTGCCCAGCTGGGCGGTGAGCGTGCGCAGTGCGTCCACCTGCCGGCGGACCCGCTCGATGTCCCGCACCAGCAAGTGCAGGCTGGCCCGAGCCTGGGCGTCGTGGGTTGCGTGGTCGGCCATGAACAAGCCTCTCGAACCGGCGTTGAAAAGGATCGGGCCGCGATTGCGGCCCGTTGTGGTCAACTCTTTCTTGACCAACGCGTTTCCGGGTGAGTGGTCACGCTGGAGGGGCGTAAGGGCATATGCACGGGGCGCGCGGGGATCCGTACGCCCCCGGCGGCGTGAGCGTGTTCGAGCCTTGGCCCGCGGCCGGGCCCGGTTTCCCGACCGCCTCGCCCGACCGCCTCGCCCGGACCACCCGCCCGGGTCCACCCGAACCACCCACCCGCCCAGCTCACCCCTCGCCCCATAGCGCCCCATAGACTGGTGCGCTGCCCGTCGCTCTCACGCGCAGGGCGTGTCACGTTTCCCGCCCGAGAGGCCAGCCGACGCCCATGAAGCTCGTCTTCGCAGGTACCCCCGAGGTCGCCGTTCCCGCTCTGGATGCCCTGATCGCCTCCGGGCGGCATGAGGTGGCCGCCGTGGTCACCCGGCCCGACGCGCCCGCCGGGCGGGGGCGGCACCTCGTGGCGAGTCCGGTCGCCCAGCGGGCGGAGGAGGCCGGGATCGAGGTGTTGAAGCCCGTGAAGCCGCGGGACGAGGAGTTCCTCGCGCGGCTTCGGGAGATCGCGCCGGACTGCTGTCCCGTGGTCGCCTACGGTGCGTTGCTGCCCCGGGTCGCCCTCGACATTCCCGCCCATGGGTGGGTCAACCTGCACTTCTCGCTGCTGCCCGCCTGGCGTGGCGCCGCCCCGGTGCAGCACTCGATCATGGCGGGGGACGAGATCACGGGTGCCTCCACCTTCCTGATCGAGGAGGGCCTCGACTCGGGGCCCGTCTACGGGACCGTCACCGAGGAGATCCGCCCGACGGACACCAGCGGCGACCTGCTCACACGGCTCGCCTTCGCGGGGTCCGGGCTGCTGGCCGCGACGATGGACGGCATCGAGGACGGCACCGTCAAGGCCGTGCCGCAGCCCGCCGACGGCATCAGCCTCGCGCCGAAGATCACCGTCGAGAACGCGCACATCGACTGGTCCGCCCCGGCCCTGCGCGTCGACCGCGTCGTGCGCGGCTGCACCCCCGCGCCCGGCGCGTGGACCCTCTTCCGCGGAGAGCGGCTCAAGCTCATCCAGGTCGCCCCGGTTGCGGACCGCACGGACCTCGCCCCGGGCGAGCTGGCCGTCGGCAAGAACAACGTGTACGTGGGGACCGGGTCGTACGCCGTCGAGCTGCTGTGGGTGCAGGCCCAGGGCAAGAAGCCGATGCGCGCCGCCGACTGGGCCCGCGGCGTACGTATCGCCGCCGGTGACGTGGTCGGTACCTGAGGAGCAGTCGGTACGGGCAACCGGTACTGACCAGTGGCCGGTCGGCCCGCACGCCGTACGCTGGACGCATACGTCATCCTGGATCCGGAGCACCTTTTTCGTGAGTGAGCAGTCCCGTCCGGCGCGCAAGCCCGGCAAGCCCTACCGCCGTCCCCAGAAGGACCCGGTCCGCTTCCTCGCCTTCGAGGCGCTGCGGGCCGTGGACGAGCGGGACGCGTACGCGAACCTCGTGCTGCCCCCGCTGCTGCGGAAGGCACGCGAGAAGGGCGGCTTCGACGGGCGGGACGCGGCGCTGGCGACCGAGCTGGTGTACGGGACGCTGCGCCGCCAGGGCACGTACGACGCCGTCATCAAGGCGTGCATCGACCGGCCGCTGCGTGAGGTCGACCCGCCCGTGCTGGACGTGCTCAGCCTCGGCGTGCACCAACTGCTCGGCACCCGCATCCCCACGCACGCCGCCGTGTCCGCGTCCGTCGAGCTGGCCCGGGTCGTCCTCGGTGACGGGCGGGCCAAGTTCGTCAACGCCGTGCTGCGGAAGGTCGCGCAGCAGGACCTCGACGCGTGGATCGAGCAGGTCGCGCCGCCGTACGAGGACGACCCCGAGGACCACCTCTCCATCGTCCACTCGCATCCCCGCTGGGTCGTCTCGGCGCTGTGGGACTCCCTCGGGGGCGGGCGCGCAGGAATCGAGGACCTCCTGGAGGCCGACAACGAGCGGCCCGAGGTGACGCTCGTCGCCAGGCCGGGCCGCTCCACCGCCGGTGAACTCCTCGACGTGCTGGGCGAGGAGGCGTCGCTGCCGGGCCGCTGGTCGCCGTACGCCGTGCGGCTCAGCGAGGGCGGCGAGCCCGGCGCCATCGCGGCCGTACGCGAAGGCCGTGCCGGTGTGCAGGACGAAGGCAGCCAGCTCGTCGCGATCGCGCTCGCCAACGCTCCGCTCGACGGGCCCGACAAGGCGTGGCTGGACGGCTGTGCCGGACCCGGTGGCAAGGCGGCCATGCTGGCCGGGCTCGCCGCCGAGCGCGGCGCGTTCCTGCTGGCCTCCGAGAAGCAGCCGCACCGGGCCGGTCTGGTGGCCAAGGCGCTCGCCGGGAACCCCGGGCCGTACCAGGTGATCGCGGCCGACGGCACCCGCCCGCCGTGGCGGCCCGGCACGTTCGACCGCGTGCTGATGGACGTGCCCTGCACGGGTCTGGGCGCGCTGCGCCGCCGCCCCGAGGCCCGCTGGCGGCGCCGCCCGGAGGATCTCGACGGCTTCGGGCCGCTCCAGCGGGACCTGCTGCGTACGGCGCTCGACTCGGTGCGGGTCGGCGGCGTCGTCGGGTACGCGACGTGCTCGCCGCACCTCGCCGAGACCCGCGCGGTCGTCGACGACGTCCTCAAGCACTACGACGGCGGCAGCGCCGACCTGATCGACGCCCGCCCGCTCCTGCCGGGCGTACCGGCCCTCGGCGAGGGCCCCGACGTACAGCTGTGGCCGCATCTGCACGGGACGGACGCGATGTATCTCGCGCTCATCCGCCGGACTGCCTGACCTGGGGTGTCTACTCCCGGCGTGACGCCGGTTCGCGGTCCGAAGGTGTCGCCGCCCGCGCGTCCCCGCCGTCCTCGTGGGCCAGGCGGTGCGGCCACCACACCTTCGGGCCCACGTCGAGGAAGAGCGAGGTGACGAGGACCGAGCGGACGATGAAGGTGTCCAGCAGGACGCCGAGGGCGACCGCGAAGCCGATCTCCGCGAAGCCCACCATCGGCAGCGTGCCGAGGGCGGCGAAGGTGCCCGCGAGCACCAGGCCCGCGGAGGTGATCACCGCGCCGGTCGTGGCGAGGCCGGTCACCACGCCGGGCCGGGTGCCCTGGCGGCCCGCCTCCTCGCGGATGCGGGTGGTCAGGAAGATGTTGTAGTCGATGCCGAGTGCCACCAGGAACACGAAGACGAACAGCGGGAAGGCGACGTCCTCGCCCGCGTAGTCGAAGACGTGGCGGAAGGCGAGGGCGCTCAAGCCCAGCGCGGTGGCCAGGGACAGCATGACCGTCCCGATCAGCAGCAGGGGAGCCACCAGGGCGCGCAGCAAGATGCCCAGGACGAGGAGGACCACCGCCAGGACGAGCGGGATGACCAGCAGGTTGTCGTGGGTCTGGGCGTTGTCCATGTCCAGCAGAGCTGCCGTTCCGCCGCCCACCTGCGCGTCGGCATCGGGTACGGCGTGCGCTGCGTCGCGGACCCGCTCCACGGTCGCCTTCGCGGCGTCGCTGTCCGCGGGGTCGCGCATGGTCGCCTCGAACAGCACCTGGCCGTTGTGCTCGGTTGCGGTGCCGGGTGGCACGCCGATGCTCGTCGGTACGACGCCGCGGTCCGCCGCGACCGCGCGGCCCACTTGTTCGCCCTGCGCCGTGTTCGCCACGATCACCAGCGGATCGCCGCTGCCCGCCGGGAAGTAGCGTGCCGACACCTCCTGCCCGACGATGGAGTCCGGCCTGCCGGTGAACGCGTCCGCGTTGGCGATGCCCGCGGCGCGGATCTGCAGGAGGCCCAGGGACAGCACACCCAGCGCCAGCGCGGTGGCGACCCAGACGACCCGCGGGCGGCGCGCGAAGCGGCGGCCCATGCGCGCCCACACGCCCCGCTCGGTCGGGTCCGCCGAGCCGAGGTGCGGGATGGCCGGCCAGAAGATCCAGCGGCCGAAGACCAGCAGCAGCGCGGGGAAGAGTGTGAGCATGGCGAGCAGGGCGACCGCGACGCCGATCGCGGCCACCGGGCCGAGGCCCCGTGTCGAGTTCATCTCGGCGACCAGGAGCATCAGCATGCTCAGAACGACGGTGAGTCCCGAGGCGAGGACGGCGGGCCCGGCCCGGTTCAGGGCCAGTGCCATCGCCTCGTGGCGGTCCTCGTGGCGGCGCAGCTCCTCGCGGTAGCGGGCCACCAGGAGCAGCGCGTAGTCGGTGCCCGCGCCGAAGACGAGGACCGTGAGAATGCCCGCGCTCTGGCCGTTGACCGTCAGGCCCGCGTGTTTCGCCAGAAGGTAGATCAGGGCCTGGGCAGTGAACAGTGCCGCGACCACTGCGAGCAGCGGGACGAAGAGCAGCGTCGGGCTGCGGAACGTGAGCAGCAGCATCACGATCACGACGGTCATCGCGGAGAACAGGAGCGTCGTGTCGATGCCCTCGAAGGCCTTGGAGAAGTCGGCGGACGTACCGCCGGGTCCGGTGATGTGCACGGCGAGCCCGCCGTCTCCCTTGCCGACCTGGTCGCGGATGGAGTCGACCGCGGGCGCGATGCGCTGCCAGCCCGACGCGTCCATGGTGATCGGGACGTAGATCTGCGCGGCCCGCGGTGCCGTCTGCCGGTCGAAGGCCGGACCGCGGGTCTCCGCGCCGCGGATGCCGTGCTCGTGCAGTGCCTTGACCTGCTGGACGTCCTGGGCGATCTGCTGCCGGTCCTGTGCCGTCAAGCCGCCCACGCGCGCGTACACGACGACCGCGGGGATCTGTTCGGGCCGGAACTCGTTGGAGATGTCCAGGACTTGAGTGGATTCCGCGGAGCCCGGCAGCCAGGACTGTGCGTCGTTGTCCTGCGCGTCGTTCAGCTTCATGCCGAGCGGTGCCGCGACGACGAGCACCGCCAGCCAAAGGATCACGATCAGCCACTTGGAACGCCGTCCGCACACGAACCGGATGGCGGCCTGCTTCCAGGCGTCAAGCCTCCTCATGGCCACCCCCGCAGTGGTACGTGGAGCCTGTGGGCGGCCCAGCATGGCATGCGGACCCCGTCGACAACATCCGCAGAACGGCCTAGGTCCGGACCGGGGCGGGCAACCGGCCTCGGGCATGGCACGCTTGGGTCATGGCCGTGCAGATCAACCCCAGTATCCTGTCCGCCGATTTCGCCCGCCTCGCCGAGGAGGCGAAGGCGGTCGAGGGAGCCGACTGGCTCCACGTAGACGTCATGGACAACCATTTCGTCCCGAACCTCACACTTGGTGTGCCGGTCGTAGAGTCCCTGGCGCGGGCGACGGACACGCCGCTGGACTGTCATCTGATGATTGAGGACGCCGATCGGTGGGCGCCCCAGTACGTAGAAGCGGGTGCCGGTTCCGTCACCTTCCATGCCGAGGCGGCCGCCGCGCCGGTGCGGCTCGCCCGTGAGATCCGGGCCAAGGGCGCCCGGGCCTCCATGGCGCTGAAGCCGGCGACCCCGATCGAGCCGTACGAGGATCTGCTGCCCGAGCTCGACATGCTGCTGATCATGACGGTCGAGCCCGGTTTCGGCGGCCAGTCATTTCTTGACATCATGCTTCCGAAGATCCGGCGCACTCGCGAGTTGATCAGCAAGCACGGTCTTGAGCTGTGGCTTCAGGTCGACGGCGGTGTCTCGGCCGACACCATCGAACGGTGCGCGGAGGCGGGAGCCGATGTGTTCGTCGCCGGTTCGGCCGTGTACGGCGCCGCGGACCCCGCTCAGGCGGTCCGTTCGCTGCGCGAGCAGGCCCGGGCGGTGACCACCAAGGCGGCATGGGCGTGCGACCACTGAGCCAAGGGAACGTGAACGCCGCCCATCAGGGCTGATCAAGTCCGCCGGATCTGCAAGGATGAACGGCGTATCCAGAGTGTGAACAGCAGTGAGGAGAGCGCCGTGTCGGGTATGTCGGCGGGCCGGTCAGCCATGCGGATGGGACCCGCTGAGCTGGTGCAGGCGGCGGCCATGGCCCGCCGCTTCTACCTCGAGGGCAAATCCAAGATCCAGATCGCCGAGGAGTTCGGCGTCAGCCGCTTCAAGGTGGCCCGTGTCCTGGAGACCGCTCTCGAACGGGATCTTGTGAGAATCGAGATCCGAGTCCCGGCCGAGCTGGACGCCGAGCGCTCCGACGCGCTGCGCGCCCGCTACGGCCTCAGGCACGCCGTCGTGGTCGAGTCCCCGGCCGAGGCCGAGGAGACCTCTCCCGATCCGGAGAACCTCGGCGAGGTCGCCGCCGACCTGCTCGGCGAGCTGGTCAACGAGGGCGATGTGCTGGGCCTGGCCTGGGGTCGCTCCACCATCCACATGGCGGCGGCCCTCGACCGGCTGCCCCCGTGCACGGTGGTGCAGCTGACGGGCGTGTACGACGCGGGGACCGCCGAGCGCGGCTCCGTAGAGGCCGTACGCCGGGCCGCCCAGGTGTCGGGCGGAGACGCGCACCCCATCTACGCGCCGATGCTGCTGCCCGACGAGGCCACCGCGGCGGCCCTGCGGAACCAGACGGGGATCGCCCGCGCCTTCGAGTACTTCGACAAGGTGACGGTCGCCTGCGTCTCCATCGGCTCCTGGGAGCCGGGCATCTCGACCGTGCACGACATGCTCAGCGACGAGGAGCGCGCGCACTACGCCTCGCTCGGTGTCGCCGCCGAGATGTCCGCGCACCTCTTCGACGCCGAGGGCCGCCGGGTCGGGCGCGACCTGGGCGAGCGGTGCATCACGGTCGAGGCCGACCGGCTGCGCCGTATCCCCGAGGTCGTCGCGATCGCGGGCGGGCAGCGCAAGGCCGCCGCCATCGACGCGGTGCTCCGCTCCGGCCTGGTCACCAGCCTGGTGACGGACACGGCGGCCGCGGACTACCTGATGACGGCGGGATCGACGCCGCGTCCGGCCCTCAACCGGGCGGACCCGGACGGGCCCTGACAGGCGGCCATACGGGGGCGGGCGTGACAGCATCGGCGACATGGTGCTGCGGTCCGTTCCCCGTGTGCTCGCGGGGCTGTTGGTATGTCTCGCCGTTCTGCTGACCGGCTGTTCGTCGTCGACGGACGCCGCCACCGGTTCTGCCTCGGCGCCCACCTGGGCGCCGGACGGCATGGGAACCGTGCGCGAGTCCGCGCTCCCCGCCGAGGCCCGGCAGACGCTCGCCCTCATCGACAAGGGCGGCCCCTTCCCGTACGCCAGGGACGGCGTCGTCTTCGGGAACTTCGAGCGAGAACTGCCCCGCCAACAGAGCGGCTACTACCACGAGTTCACGGTGCGGACCCCCGGCTCGCAAGGCCGGGGAGCCCGTCGCATTGTCACTGGGCAGGGTGGTGAGATCTACTACACCGATGATCACTACAACTCGTTCAGGGCGGTACTGAGATGACGGACGCCGGGGTGGGCCGCCACGTGGTCACGCTGGAACTCGACGGGGTCGCGGACAAGGCGGACTTCATGGAGCGCTGCGTACGGGCTCTGGAGCTGCCGGAGTGGTTCGGGCGGAACTGGGACGCGCTCGCCGACAGCCTCGGCGACGCCTCCGTCTGGCCCGCGGCCGCCGCGGAGCAGGGGCTGCTCATCGTGGTCACCGGGTGGCAGGGGTACGCGAAGGCGCGGCCCGAGGAGTGGAAGGTCGCGCGGGAGGTGTTCTCCGAGGCGGCGGACCGCACGGCGCCGCTGACCGTGGCGCTGGCTCTTGGAGGATCGCACCAGTAGTCACCTGACCAGCCTGGATGATCTGGGCGGGCATCGCATTCCAGCCGACATGGGACAATGAAGTACGTGCTCTTCCCCCTGGCTGACCTGTCCGGGGGTCACCTCGAACGACTGGGATGTGCAGCACGTGCGTTTCCTCAACGACATCCAGCCCCCGTACGACCTGACGTACGACGACGTCTTCATGGTCCCGAGCCGCAGTGCGGTCGGCTCCCGTCAGGGCGTGGACCTCTCCTCCCCGGACGGCTCGGGTACGACGATCCCGCTGGTCGTCGCCAACATGACCGCCATCGCGGGCCGCCGGATGGCCGAGACCCTGGCCCGCCGCGGCGGACTCGTGGTCATCCCGCAGGACATCCCGATCGAGGTCGTCACCGAGGTCATCTCCTGGGTCAAGGGACGCCACCTGGTGCTCGACACCCCGATCGTCCTGGCCCCCCACCAGACCGTCGCCGACGCGCTGGCCCTGCTGCCGAAGCGGGCGCACAACGCGGGCGTCGTCGTCGACGAGGACGGCCGCCCGGTCGGCGTGGTCACGGACACCGACCTCACCGGCGTCGACCGCTTCACGCAGCTGACCGAGGTCATGTCCCGCGACCTGCTGCTGCTCGACGCGGACATCGACCCGCGCGACGCCTTCAACAAGCTGGACGGCGCCAACCGCCGCTACGCGCCCGCCGTGCACGCGGACGGCAAGCTCGCCGGCATCCTCACCCGCAAGGGCGCCCTGCGCGCCACGCTCTACACGCCCGCCACCGACGCCGACGGCAAGCTGCGCATCGCCGCCGCCGTCGGCATCAACGGCGACGTCGCGGGCAAGGCCAAGCAGCTGCTCGACGCGGGCGTCGACACGCTCGTCATCGACACGGCGCACGGCCACCAGGAGTCGATGATCAGCGCGATCCGGACCGTGCGCGCGCTCGACCCGCACGTTCCGATCGTCGCGGGCAACATCGTCGCCGCCGAGGGCGTCAAGGACCTGATCGACGCGGGCGCGGACATCATCAAGGTCGGTGTCGGCCCCGGTGCCATGTGCACCACCCGCATGATGACCGGCGTCGGCCGGCCTCAGTTCTCCGCCGTCCTGGAGTGCGCCGCCGAGGCGAAGAAGTACGGCAAGCACGTCTGGGCCGACGGCGGAGTCCGCCACCCGCGCGACGTCGCGATGGCGCTGGCCGCGGGCGCGTCCAACGTCATGATCGGCTCCTGGTTCGCGGGCACGTACGAGTCCCCGGGCGACCTTCAGCAGGACGCGGGCGGGCGCCTCTACAAGGAGTCGTTCGGCATGGCGTCGGCCCGCGCGGTCAAGAACCGCACCAGCGACGAGTCGTCGTACGACCGCGCCCGCAAGGCACTGTTCGAGGAGGGCATCTCCACCTCGCGCATGTTCCTCGACCCGTCCCGTCCGGGCGTCGAGGACCTGATCGACTCGATCATCGCGGGCGTCCGCTCCTCCTGCACCTACGCGGGTGCCAACTCCCTGGAGGAGTTCGCCGAGAACGCGATCGTCGGCATCCAGAGTGCGGCGGGGTACGCCGAGGGCAAGCCGTTGCACGCCAGCTGGAGCTGACGCGCTTCCTCGTGGTGTACGGCCCCTGGTGTCCCGTGGGCGGGACGGCGGGGGCCGTCGTCGTGTGGCGGGTGCTCGGACTTCGCCGAGTCCGTCAGGCCCTCTTGACGTCAAGCTTGCTTGACGCAACCGTGGAGGTGTGACGACACCGCAGAGCATCGAGCCGCAGTACACCCTGCAGACCGCCGTGGCCCGTCTCGACGAGCTGCGTGTACGGGAGTCGCTCGCCGGGGCCGGCAGTGACGCAGAGGCGCTCGACCGTGCCGGGCTCCTCGAACTCCTCGCGCTGAGCGAGGTGGTGGCCCGCAAGGCGGCGTACGGTCGCCAGCTCACCGTGCGCGCGGCCCGCGAGTCGGGCGCCTCCTGGTCCCAGATCGGGGCGGCCCTCGGCACCAGCAAGCAGGCCGCCTGGGAGGCCCACACCCGCTGGATCGACGCCCAGGCGGCGGCGTACGGGCAGCCCGGGCGGATGGGGTTCGACGAGGTCGACGAGGCTCAGGCGCGGGCCGTCGCCGGGGACCCGGACGACATCTGACGACCTCAGCCGAGCTTGCGCAGCGCCGTCACCACCGCCTCCGCGAGCCGTGCGTGGCCCCCGTCGCCCGGGTGCACCCCGTCCGCCAGCTGAGCGGCGTCCAGGAGCCCGCCTCCGGGCAGCAGGGCGACGTCCTGGGCGGCAGCGGCGTACTCCACCGCGGCGCGCAGGTCCGTGAGCGTGGCGCCGAGGCGGTTCGGGGTGGCGTCCGCGTCGGGGCGTACGACGGGGGAGACGACCAGCAGCGGGATGTGCGGGTGGCCCTGGCGGAGCACCGTCAGGAACGCGCGGACCGTCTCGTGCAGCAGCGCGGCCGAATGAGGCGGCCGCGCCCAGCAGTTGGTGCCGAAGGCGACGGTGATCAGGTCGGCGTCGAGGGCGGCCAGCTGCTCGGCGGAGGCGAGTTCGCCGCGGGCCGCCCCCGCGTAGCCCACGTTGACCGTGTCGACGCCGAGGGCGCGTCCGGCGAGCGCGGGCCAGGCGAGGTGGGGGCGGGACGCCGCCCAGCCCTCGACGATCGAGTCGCCGTGGACCAGCCAGCGGGGGCGGCGGGGTGCGGGCTCAACGGTGCCCGTGCCGGCGTCGACCGCGTGGATCACCGGGCGGAGCGTCTCCGGCAGATGGACGGTGAACTCACCGTCGGGCGAGGGGAGTTCGAGGACCGCCGTGCCGTCGTCCGTCGGATGCGCCGCGGTCTCGGCGGCCACGTCGTCGCCCGACAGCAGCGTGAAGACGGGAGCACTGCGACGGTACGCGTCTGTCGGGGACGGCGCCGAGGCCGCGTACCGGATCCGCAGCCGGTCCACTCCACGGCAGCGCACCTCCAGACGTACGCCCGCGGGCACGAGCGCACGCGACCAGGTGTCGGCGGGCAGCCGGTCCCGGTCGGCCGGGTCGGCACGCAGCGGGTGGCCGTCCTCGGACCACCAGGAGATTCCTCGCAGCAGGTCTTTCATCGGGCGGCGCCGATCGTCGGGTACGGGAACTTGACCGTCACTCCGCCGTCCACGACGAGGGTCTGGCCGGTGATGTACGTGGAGAGCGGGGAAGCCAGGAAGAGGAGGGGTGCGGCGATGTCCGGTGGGGTGGCGATTCGGCCCAGCGGGGTGTTCTCCGCGTTGACGCGGCGGCCCTCCTCGCCGAGGAGCGACGCGACCCGGGGTGTCCAAACGGCCCCCGGTGCAACGGCGTTGACCCGCACCCCGCGCGGGCCGAGTTCCACGGCCGCCGAGCGGACCAGGGAGACCAGCCCGGCCTTCGCGGCGCCGTACGCGGCGTGCAGCGGGGCCGAGGTGAGCCCGGAGACGGAGGCGACGAACACGAGCGGGCCGCCGCCCGCCTCGGCGACCGCCGCGCCGCCGTACTGGACCGCGAGCCAGGCGTGCCGCAGGACGATGTCGAAGTGCCAGTCCCACTCGGCGTCCTGAAGATCCGTCAGGGCGCTGTACCGGGCCATGCCCACGATGTCGACGACCCCGCGGACCGGCCCCAACTCCCGTGCCGCGTAGGCGAAGAGGTCCCGCACCGCCTCCCGCCGCGTGACATCGGCGACGTACGCGATCCCGCCCGTCTCGGCGGCGACCGCGTCGGCGCGCTCCTTGTCCACGTCGACGCAGAGCACCCGCGCGCCCGCCGCGGTGAGCGCGTGCGCGGTCTGGCGGCCGATGCCGTTGCCCGCGCCGAGCAGGACGAACGGATGGCCGTCCAGGCGATGGAGGGAGGCGTAGTCGGGGACGGGGGAGGTGTCCAGCGGCTCGCTCACGCCGTTCACGCCGCTCATGAGGTGGCCGTCCTCGGCGCGTACCCGGCCAGCTCCGGGATCACTTCCTTGCCCAGGATCTCGATCGTGCGCAGGATCTCCCGGTGCTCCAGATAGCCCCACTGGACGTAGCAGATGAGCTGGTCGATGCCGAGGTCCGCATAGTGCTTGGCCTTGCGGACGATGGTCTCCGCGTCGCCGATGAGGATCATGTCGCCGTCGTTGAACTCCCTTACCGGGACGCTGCCTTGGAGGATCGGCCCGAGCAACGGGAAGACCTTCTCGCGCTGTTCGGGCGAGAGGTGCGGCAGCTCCCACTCCAGGGTGAACTGCGCGAGGTTCTCGTACCACCACGCCACCGAGTCCCACACGCGCCTGCCCGGGCGGTCCGCCGCGTGGACCAGGGTGTACGCGGCCACCCGGTTCGTCGTCACGTCCGTGATCGGCGACGGGGCGCGGGTCGCCTCGCGGTACGCCGCCACCTGCCGGGCCATCGCCTCCAGCGGCTGCATGATCGAGAACGACAGCAGGCCGAGCCCGCTCGCACCCGCCACCTCCGCCGAGCCGGGCGAGGTCGCCGCCATCCAGCACGGCGGATGCGGATCCTGGACCGGCTTCGGGGTGACCATGCGTCGCGGGAAGGTGAACCGCGGGGACTCGTAGGCGAAGTACTCCTCGCGCCACATCCCCGTGACGATCTCGACGGCCTCGCGCCAGTCGTCGCGCGAGCGCTCCCGGTCGACCCCGAAAGCCGTCTGCTCCATGGGAGTCGAGCGGCCCGTGCCCCACTCCACACGCCCCTGTGACAGCACGTCGACGACGGCCACCTTCTCCGCGATCCGCTGTGGGGGAGTGAACCCGAACGGAGTGAGCGTCACGCCGAAGCCGAGCCGGACGCGCTCGGTCAGCGCCGCGAGATGGCCGAGCAGCACCTCGGGCGCCGGGCAGTGCGAACGCCCCTCGCGGAAGTGGTGCTCCACCGCCCACACCGTACGGAACCCCATCCGGTCCGCGAGCCGGATCTGCTCCACCGCCTCCTGGTAGGCCCGCTGCTCCGCCTCCCGCTGACCCCGCGGGTGCGCGCCCTGCCACGGCTTCGGTACGTCGATCTCGTACAGGACATCCAGCTCCATGCCGTGCCTCCGTCTCGACGAGCGAGCAGCACCATGAAACAGACCTGACGAGGTGTCAATCCATACGGCTCCGAGGAGCCGCGCAACCGTCCGCGCAACAGTCGAAAGGCGCCGCGCAACGAACATCCGCAGGAGTGCGATGAACGCAACGATCTTGCGGAGATGCGCAAGGTTGCTGCATTACGTCCGTGAAGGCATCGCCCATAGGGTCAAGCGCTGTACGTGGTGTGGCGGGGACCCCGCTCGGTGGGTCTCCGTTGCCAGGGGGCGCCGCCGGTCCCCGTCCCCCTGACCGGCAGCGATGAAGGAGCCGATGCGTGCTCGACCAAGGCGCACCCCCGCAGTCCCGCAGTCATCCCGCCCCACCGTCCCCGGGCGTCGGCGCACGCCTCATGCGCCGCAAGCCCGTGGAACGCCTGGTCGCCGAGGGCGGCCAGGGCGAGGGAGGCACCCTTCGCCGCTCCCTCGGCCTGTGGCAGCTGACGATGATCAGCATCGGTGCCACCCTCGGCACCGGGATCTTCGTGGTCCTCGGCGAGGCCGTCCCCAAGGCCGGACCCGCGGTCACCCTGTCCTTCGTGATCGCCGGACTCACGGCGCTCTTCTCGGCCCTCTCCTACGCCGAACTGGCGGGCACCATCCCGGTCGCCGGGTCCTCGTACTCGTATGCGTACGCAACGCTCGGCGAGCTGATCGCCTGGATCTGCGGCTGGTGTCTCGTCCTGGAGTACGGCGTGTCCGTCGCCGCCGTCGCGGTCGGCTGGGGTGAGTACCTCAACGAACTCCTCGACGGGACGATCGGCGTCACCATCCCGGACGCGCTGTCCGCGCCGCCCGGTGACGGGGGCGTCTTCAACCTGCCCGCGCTCATCGTGGTGCTGCTCGCCATGGCGTTCCTGCTGGGCGGCGCGAAGGAGTCCGCGCGTGCCAACACGATCATGGTGATGGTGAAGATCGCCGCGCTGGTGCTGTTCTGCGCGATCGGCATCCAGGGCTTCCGCTCCGGCAACTACGAGAACTTCATGCCGCTCGGCATGACGGGTGTCAGCGCCGCCGGTGCCACGCTCTTCTTCTCCTACATCGGCTTCGACGCCGCCTCCACCGCCGGTGAGGAGGCCAAGAACGCGCAGCGCGACCTGCCGCGCGCGATCATGCTCTCGCTGGTGATCGTGACCGCGCTCTACGTCGTCGTCGCGGCCGTCGCCGTCGGCGCCAAGCCCTGGAAGCGGTTCAACGACTCCGAGGCCGCGCTCGCCGAGATCATGAAGGACGTCACCGGGCAGACCTTCTGGGGCACCCTGCTCGCCGCCTGCGCCGTCATCGCCATCGCGAGCGTCGTTCTGACCGTGCTCTACGGCCAGACCCGCATCCTCTTCGCCATGGCCCGCGACGGGCTCGTGCCCAAGGTGTTCGCGCGCGTCCACCCGAAGACGGGCGCTCCCCGCGCCAACACCGTCATCGTGTCGCTGTTCTGCGGTGTGCTCGCCGCGGCGATCCCGCTCGGCCAGTTGGCCGATGCCACCAGCATCGGCACGCTCTTCGCCTTCGCGCTGGTCAACGTCGCCGTCGTGGTGCTGCGCCGGACCCGCCCCGACATGCGGCGCACCTTCCGGGTGCCGCTGTCGCCGGTGCTGCCCGCGATCGGCTTCGCGCTCTGCGTGTGGATGATGGGCAGCCTGTCGACCGTCACCTGGGTGGTCTTCGGAGTCTGGATGGCCGTCGGGCTCGTGTTCTACTTCAGTTACGGCTACCGGCGGTCCCGGATGGCCGCCCCCGACACCACCGCAGTACCCGCACAGAAGTGAACCACCCACCTTGCTGAACGATCTCGACGAACGCATCGTGCACGCCCTCGCCGAGGACGCCCGCCGCTCCTACGCGGACATCGGGCAACTGGTCGGCCTGTCCGCGCCCGCCGTGAAGCGGCGCGTGGACCGGCTGCGGGCCACCGGCGCCATCACCGGCTTCACCGTACGGGTGGACCCGGCGGCGCTCGGCTGGGAGACGGAGGGGTTCGTCGAGATCTACTGCCGGCACAACACCTCTCCCGAGACCATCCGGCGGGGCCTGGAGCGCTACCAGGAGGTCGTGGCCGCGTCCACCGTCACGGGCGACGCGGACGCGGTCGTCCAGGTCTTCGCCGCCGACATGCGCCACTTCGAGCGCGTGCTGGAGCGGATCGCGGGAGAGCCGTTCGTGGAGCGGACGAAGTCCGTGCTGGTGCTCTCGCCGCTCCTGCGGAGGTTCTCTTCCGGGTCGCCCACCTGACCCCGCCTACTCGGCGGGCTTGCGCGCCAGCGCGTTGTTCCCTATCGAGTTGTGCACGCTGAAGCTCACGGCGTCCGAGCGGTAGCGGTCGTCCGACCACTCCACCGGGCGCCCTTCGCGTGTCGTGGTGACGCGGCGCACCCGTAGCAGCGGACTGGTGCGGCGGACCCCGAGCAGCTCGGCGTCCTGGGCGCCCGCCGCCACCGCGTCGATGACGTGCTCGCCGTACGCGAAGACCAGGCCCTCGTCCTCGTACAGCCGCTGCGTCACGGACGGGCACTCCGGCTCGATGCGCTCGACGGCGGGGGAGATCCAGTCCGCGTACACGGTCCGCTCCAGCAGCACCGGTTCACCGTCCAGTCCGCGTACCCGCAGGACGTGCAACACCTGGGTACCCGCAGCGAGTTGAAGGCGCCCGCAGTCCTCCGAGGTGGCCGACCGGTACTCCGACACGACCACATGCCCCGTCGCCTCGCGCCCCATCGCCCGCGCCCACTGCGCGAAGCTGCGCAGCTCGGCGAAGCTCTGGCTGCGACGGCTGGCCAGGATCACCCGGCGCGCGCCCTGCCGCGACCCGATGAGCCCCTCGGCGGTCAGCGCCGCGACGGCCTGGCGGACCGTGCCACGCGAGACGCCGTAGTGGGCCGCGAGCTCCGTCTCGGCGGGCAGCAGACTGCCGACCGTGTACTCCTCGCGGTCGATCGCCCGCCGCAGCTCATCGGCGATCTCCTCGTGTCGCGCCGCCATGCTTCCCCTCTGAGTCGGTTGCTGTGCACAGCGTGACCAGCGTAATCGAGATCCGGTGGTGATCCGTGTCAGCCGGGATTGTGCAGGGAATCAGGGCTCAGGGTTTCGCCAGAGTTTACGAACACGACACCGGGGGAGGGCGTACTGAGGCCAACTTGTTCAGACAAGTTGGCCGTACCTCCTGCAACCCTCGTGCGTCCCCCTGGAGAGACCGTGACCGTGTCCCTGCCGAGAACCGCCCTCATCGGCGGCTCCCTCGCCATCGCCGCAGCCTTCGCCCTCAGCGCCTGCGGCGCGGCCCCCGACAACGCGTCGACCACCGCCGACGGCAAGAGCGCCGCCACCGCGACCTCCGCCAAGGACTTCGGCGGGATGGACGCGCTGGTCAAGGCGGCCAAGAAGGAAGGCACGCTGCACGCGATCGCGCTGCCCCGCGACTGGGCCAACTACGGCGCCCTCATCGACGGGTTCAAGCAGAAGTACGGCATCAAGGTCGAGGTCGAGAACCCCGACGGCTCCAGCCAGGACGAGATCAACGCCGTGACGTCGCGCAAGGGCCAGGACCGCACCCCCGACGTCCTCGACCTCGGCAGCTCCTTCGCGCTGAGCGCCGCCCAGCAGGGACTGCTCGCGCCCTACAAGGTGGCCGGTTTCGGTGACATCCCCGAGGGCCAGAAGGACCCGAAGGGGCAGTGGTTCAACGACTACGGCGGCTACATCTCCATCGGCTGCGACGCCAAGCGGGTCAAGACCTGTCCCACGACGTTCGCGGACCTGCTCAAGCCGCAGTACAAGGGCCAGGTCGCGCTCAACGGCAACCCCACCAAGTCGGGTTCGGCCTTCGGCGGTGTGTGGGCGGCCTCGCTCGCGAACGGCGGCTCCTTCGACGACATCCAGCCCGGCCTGGACTTCTTCGCCAAGCTGAAGAAGAACGGCAACTACACGCCGGTCGAGTCGACGCCCGCCACGGTCGAGAAGGGCGAGACGCCCATCAGCATCGACTGGGACTACCTGAACGCGGGCTACGCCGACGAGTTCAAGACCAAGGGCGTCGACTGGAAGGTCGCGGTCCCCTCCGACGGCAAGTTCTCCCAGTACTACTCCCAGGCCGTCAACAAGGACGCCCCGCACCCGGCGGCCGCCCGCCTGTGGCAGGAGTACCTCTACAGCGCCGAGGGCCAGAACCTCTGGCTCAAGGGGTACGCCCGCCCGGCCCTGATGACCGCCATGGACAAGGCCGGCACGCTCGACAAGACCGCCGCCGCCAAGCTCCCCAAGGTCTCCGGCACGCCGAGCTTCCCGAGCGAGGCCCAGCAGAGCAAGGCCAAGGGCGTCATCGCCCAGGGCTGGGGCAAGGCCGTCTCCGGATGACCGCGACTCTCACGAGGGTCGACGTGGTGCCCGCCGCTTCAGTGAAGCGGCGGCGCCGCGCCCCCGGCTGGCTCGCCGTCGTCCCGCTGCTGCTGTTCGTGGCGATCGCGTTCGGGATCCCCGCCCTGGCCATGCTGAACGGCGCCTTCACCGTCAAGGACCAGGCCACCGGCGCCACTTCGTACACGGCGTCCAACATGACCGACTCCGTGCAGGGCGCCTACCTCACCGCCCTCGTCGGCAGCGTCAAGCTGTCCGCCGTGTCCGCCGGCCTCGCCACCCTCCTCGGACTGCCGCTCGCCCAGGCCGTGGTGACCTCACGCTTCCGCGCGCTGCGCGAGGCCGTCCTCACCGCCTCCGGTGTTCTCGCCAACTTCGGCGGCGTACCGCTCGCGTTCGCGTTCGTCGCCACCCTCGGCAACGCCGGTGTCCTGACCACCCACCTGGGGCTGAAGGACCAGGGCTGGGACCTTTACAGCTTCTGGGGCCTGGTCCTCGTCTACCTCTACTTCCTGATCCCGCTGATGGTCCTCACCATCACCCCCGCCCTCGACGGACTGCGCTCCCAGTGGCGCGAGGCGGCACAGAACAACGGCGCCACCGGCGTCCAGTACTGGCGGCATGTGGCGCTGCCCGTCCTCGCGCCCTCGCTGCTCGGCGGCCTGGTGCTGCTGTTCGGCAGCGCCTTCGCCGCGTACGCCACCGCCGCGGCCATGGTGGGCAGTTCGGTCCCGCTGGTCACCCTGCAGATCGCCGACGCCATCTCCGGCAACGTGCTGGTCGGCCAGGAGAACGTGGCGCTCGCGCTCAGCCTCGACATGGTCCTCATCGCGGGCCTGGTCATGGCCGTGTACCTGCCCCTGCAACGACGGAGTGCGCGATGGCTCGCCTGAACCTGTGGCGCTGGGCCGTCCTCGCCTGCGCCGCTGTCTACTTCCTGGTGCCGCTCGCCGCGTCCGTGATCTTCACGGTCGACGTGCCGGGCGGAGTCAGCTTCGACGCCTACCGGCAGATCGTCTCCGCCGACGGCTTCACCTCCAGCCTGGTGCTCTCGCTGGAACTGGCCGCCGCCACCATCGCGGTGGTCCTGCTGCTGATGGTGCCCGCCATGGTCGCGCTGCGGCTCGGCGCGCCCAGGCTGCGGCCCGTCGTCGAGGTGGTCTGCTCGCTGCCGCTGGTCGTGCCGCCCATCGCGTTCGTCGCCGGCATCAGCACGGTCCTGAAGTGGGGACCCGAACACCTCTCCCGTACGCCGCTGTTCCAGACGTTCGTCGCGATCCAGAACCCGGACTTCCCGTTCGTGCTCGTACTCGCGTACGTCGTGATGGCGCTGCCGTTCGTGTACCGGGCGCTGGACGCCGGGCTGCGCGCCATGGACGTGCGCACGCTCGTCGAGGCGGCGCGCAGCTGCGGGGCGAGCTGGCCGCAGGCGCTCGTACAGGCGGTGCTGCCCAATCTGCGCGGGGCGCTGCTCAACGCCTCCTTCCTCACCCTGGCGCTGGTGCTGGGCGAGTTCACCGTGGCCCAGCTGCTCGGGTTCCGGCCCTTCGCCGTGTGGATCTACAGCGTCGGCGGCTCGCAGGCCCAGCTGTCCGTCGCCGTCTCCGTGCTCAGCCTGCTCGTCACCTGGGCACTGCTCCTCGCGCTCGCCGGCTTCGGCGGACGCTCCCGAACCGCTTCCGCCTCCCGGGGATGAACCATGACCACCACCACGCTTGAGAAGGCCACCGCCGAGAAGGCCGCCACCGTCGAATTCCGGGGACTGCGCCGGGAGTTCGGCCCGACCGTCGCCCTCGACGGACTCGACCTGACCGTGCGGCCGGGCGAACTCCTCGCCCTGCTCGGCCCGTCCGGCTGCGGCAAGACCACCGCGCTGCGCATGCTCGCCGGGTTCGAACACCCCGACTCCGGCGAGGTGCTGGTCGACGGCGAGGACGTCACGCGCGTCCCGGCCCACCGCCGCGACGCCGGGATGGTCTTCCAGTCGTACAGCCTCTTCCCGCACCTCAGCGCTGTCGACAACGTGGCCTTCGGACTGCGGATGCGCAAGGTCCGTACGACCGAACGGCGCACCCGGGCGGCCGAGTTGCTCGACCTCGTCGGTCTCGCCGACAAGGGCGAGCGGTTCCCGCACCAGCTCTCCGGCGGCCAGCAGCAGCGCGTCGCCCTGGCCCGCGCGCTCGCTCTGCGCCCGCGCGTCCTGCTGCTCGACGAACCGCTTTCCGCGCTCGACGCGAAGGTGCGGCTCACGCTGCGCGAGGAGATCCGCCGCCTTCAGCAGGAACTCGGCATCACCACACTGTTCGTGACGCACGATCAGGAAGAGGCGTTGTCCATGGCGGACCGCGTCGCCGTGATGCGGGCCGGGCGGCTCGAACAGTGCGCCGCCCCCGCCGAGTTGTACGGCCGCCCGGCCACCGCGTTCGTCGCCGAGTTCGTGGGCACGATGAGCCGGATTCCGGGACGGCTGTCCGACGGGGCGGTCGAGGTGCTGGGACAGCGGCTGCCGGTCGACGGGGAAGCGCCGGACGGCCCGGAGGTGGACGTGCTGGTGCGGCCCGAGGCCGTGCACATCACCGCCGACGACCAGGGAGCGGCGCGGGTCGTCGCCACCGCCTTCCTGGGCGCCGCGACCCGCGTGACCGTACGACTCCCCGACGCGACCGAGGTGAAGGCCGACCTGCCGACCCACGAAGCCGCCACGCTGGGCGCCGGTGCCGCCGTGACGGTGACGCTGCCGGAGCGGCCGGTGCTGGTCGCCGGGCGCGCCGACTGATCCCCGCCGAAGCTCGCCGTCGAGCGCGCCGACCGCCCCCACCCACCGAGTCGAAGCTCGTTACCCAGCGCGCAGACCGCCCCCCACCACCCAAGTGAAAGAGAGCCCCGTGACCCCCCGCACCGCCCCCCAACCCCCGCTCCAGGCCGTTCTGTTCGACATGGACGGCACGCTCGTGGACACCGAGCGACTGTGGTGGGAGGCGGTGGAACAGGTGGCCGCCGGGCTCGGTCGAGCGGTCGGCGAGGCCGATCAGCCGGAGGTGCTCGGGCGCCCGGTCGAGCACACCGCCGGCTGGCTGGGCGGGGTCACGGGGGCCCCGGCCGCGGAGATCGCCGACGAGCTGCACCGGGAGTTCGCCGACCGCGTGCGCACCGGCATCGTGCCGCGCCCCGGCGCCCTCGACCTGCTCGACGCCCTCGCCCGGGACGGCGTCCCGACCGCCCTGGTCACCGCGTCGCCGCGCGCGGTCGCCGACACCGTGCTCGAAGCCCTCGGTGCCGCCCGCTTCGCGGTCTCCGTCACCGCCGACGACACCGAGCACACCAAGCCCGCCCCCGACCCCTACCTCGCCGCCTGCCACGCCCTCGGCGTGGACCCGGCGGGCTGCGTGGCCGTCGAGGACACCGAGACGGGCGTCGCCTCCGCCGAGGCGGCGGGCTGCGCGGTGCTCGCCGTGCCCTCGCTCGCACCGATCGGCCCGGCGCCCGGGCGGACCGTGCTGGCCAGCCTGCAGGACGTGACCCCGCAGCGGCTGCGCGCCATGCTCACCCGCGAGCTGCGCGTGATGAGCTGGAACCTCTGGCTGGGCGGCAGCCCGGTCGACGACCACCGGGCCAAGCAGCTCAAGGCGATCCTGGAGACCGGCGCCGACATCGTGGGACTCCAGGAGACCGGCGGCAGCGCGGCCGGGGAACTCGCCGACGCCCTCGGCTGGCACCACCACCGGGCCGGCGAGAACCTCGGCGTCATCAGCCGGTACCCGATCACCGCTCGCCTCGGCGACCCCGACGTCGGCTTCTACGGAGCGGCCGGCGTCCGCGTCCGCATCGACGCGTCGCGCGAGGTGGACGTCTGGACCGCCCACCTCCACTACACGCCGTACGGGCCCTACGAGGCCGCCTTCGACGGGCTGCCCGCGGACGAGCTGATCGCCCACGAGGAGGTGCGGCTTGCCCAGATGCGGGACACGCTGCGGCGGATCGCCGAGTCGTCCGACGAGAGCACCCCCGTGGTTCTCGTGGGTGACTTCAACACGCCCTCGCATCTGGACTGGCCGCACGTGGTCTGGCCGGTCACCGAGGCGGCCGAGGCGGCGGGCCTGCGCGACTCCTACCGCGAGGCCCACCCCGACCCGGCCGCCGACCCCGGCCACACCTGGTCGCCGATCCACACCGCACACGAGGACGGCAGCGGCCGCCCCGAGCCGCAGGACCGGATCGACTACGTCCTGCACCGAGGACTGAAGGTGCTCGACTCCCGCACCTTCGTCAGCGGCACCCCGCGCCCGTGGCCGGACGTGGCGGGCAACGACTGGCCGTCGGACCACGCGGCGGTGATCACGACCTTCGCGCTCGCCGCGACCCGGCCCTAGAAGTCCGGCCGCCAGGGCACCACATGGAAGTCGCCGGTGCCCTGCTTGACCTTCTCGAAGGGCGCCGAGCTCACGCACTTGGGCAGGTCCTTGGTCTCCGCCGGGTTGCCGACCGACGCCCAGCTGTAGCCGAGCCGGTCGTGGCGCCCCAGGTCATGGACGGTGACGCCGACCCGGTTGCCCTTGGCGCCCGGCAGGTCGGACTCGGTGATGACCCCGGAGACCACGGCCACCTTGCCGCCGGTGAGCAGACAGTCCACCTTGACCTTCGCGTAGGCGCCGTCGCCGTGCAGGTAGTGACTGAAACGGAAGGTGCCGGTGGCCTTCGTCGGGTCGGCTTTGTCCTTGGCCGCCAGATGCGCGTCGAAGGAGAAGGTGATGTCGTCGCCCGCCGAGCGGTAGAGCTTGGCGGTGCCGGTGAGCGCGGCGGCCTCGCGCGGCGCGTGGTCGTGTCCGCCGGTGGCGACGGCGGATCCGGCCGTCCCGGCGGTGAGCAGCAGGGCGGTGGCGAGCACGGCGATCCTCGTACGACGGCTGAGCCAGTTCATCGCGGTCCTTTCCGCAGGTGAGGGGGACAGTCACCACTGTTCCGCCGACGCCCGCCGGGCACATCGTGCCGCGGGCGTCACCCGCCCTCCGCCGCCCGGCGGAGGCACCGCTGTGAGCTGCGCCTCCAGGAGGACCGGCGGTCGGCCGCGGGGCGCGCAACGAATCGCCGTCGCACCCCCGACGCACGCAACGAATCGTTCACCGGCGCGCAACGGCTCCGCCTTGTCCGGCCGAGCCCGGCGCCCGTACCGTCTAAGAGCCCCCCAATCCCCCCGCGTACCGGTGGAGAACACGCATGCGCACAGCCCTGCTCCAGAGCTCCGGCCGCCCCGGCTCGGTCGTCGAGAACCTCAAGGTCCTCGACGAGGCCGCGGGCCGTGCCGCCGCCGCGGGCGCCGGGCTCCTGGTGGCGCCGGAGATGTTCCTGACCGGGTACGCGATCGGCGACGACATCGCCCGCCTCGCCGAGAGCGCCGACGGGGATTCCGCCGACGCGGTCGCGGAGACCGCCGGCCGGCACGGCGTCGCGATCGCCTACGGCTACCCCGAGCGCGCCGGCGAGGACGTCTTCAACTCCGTCCAGCTGATCTCGGCCGACGGCAGCCGCCTCGCGAACTACCGCAAGACCCACCTCTTCGGCTGCTTCGAGCGCGACCACTTCACACCCGGCGACCAGCCCGTCGTGCAGGCCGAGCTGGACGGCCTCCGGATCGGCCTGATGATCTGCTACGACGTCGAGTTCCCGGAGAACGTCCGCGCGCACGCCCTCGCCGGCACCGACCTCCTCCTGGTGCCCACCGCGCAGATGCACCCCTTCCAGTTCGTCGCCGAGTCCGTGGTCCCGGTGCGCGCCTTCGAGAACCAGATGTACGTCGCCTACGTCAACCGGGTCGGCCAGGAAGGGGAGTTCGAGTTCGTCGGACTCTCCACCCTCGCCGGTCCCGACGGGATCGCCCGAGCCCGGGCCGGCCGCGCTGAGGAACTGGTCTTCGCCGACGCCGACCCCGTCTCCCTCGCGGCCTCGCGCGAGGTGAACCCGTATCTGCAGGACCGCCGCCCCGGCCTCTACGGGTCCCTGATCTGACGGACCGATCCGACCGCCGTGATCTGACGGTCGATCAAAAAGCCTTCCTCTCACCAGCTTTCGCGCAAGGAGTCCGTACCCCATGACGTCCACCGTGCCCAACGCCGTCCAGCACGCCGACGTGCAGCAGCCGCCGATCACCATGTTCGGCCCGGACTTCCCGTACGCGTACGACGACTTCCTCGCGCACCCCGCGGGCCTCGGCCAGATACCGGCGACCGAGCACGGCACCGAGGTCGCCGTCATCGGCGGCGGCCTGTCCGGCATCGTGGCCGCGTACGAGCTGATGAAGATGGGCCTCAAGCCCGTCGTCTACGAGGCCGACCAGATCGGCGGCCGGCTGCGCACCGTCGGCTTCGACGGCTGCGACCCGTCCCTGACCGCCGAGATGGGCGCGATGCGCTTCCCGCCGTCCTCCACGGCGCTCCAGCACTACATCGACCTGGTGGGCCTGGAGACCCGGCCGTTCCCCAACCCCCTCGCGGAGTCGACGCCTTCGACCGTCGTCGACCTCAAGGGCGAGTCGCACTACGCGACCTCCGTCGACGACCTGCCGCAGGTCTACCGCGACGTGATGAACGCCTGGAACGCCTGCCTCGAGGACGGCGCCGACTTCTCCGACATGAACCAGGCCATGCGCGAGCGCGACGTCCCGCGCATCCGCGAGATCTGGGCGAAGCTCGTCGAGAAGCTCGACAACCAGACCTTCTACGGCTTCCTGTGCGAGTCGGAGTCCTTCAAGTCCTTCCGGCACCGCGAGATCTTCGGCCAGGTCGGCTTCGGCACCGGCGGCTGGGACACCGACTTCCCGAACTCGATCCTGGAGATCCTGCGCGTCGTCTACACCGAGGCCGACGACCACCACCGCGGCATCGTCGGCGGCTCCCAGCAGCTGCCGATGCGGCTGTGGGAGCGCGCGCCCGAGAAGATCGTGCACTGGGCGTACGGCACCTCGCTGGCGACCCTGCACGTGAACGGGCAGCCGCGCCCCGCCGTCACGCGCCTCACCCGCACGTCCGGCAACCGGATCACCGTGACGGACGCGAACGGCGACATCCGTACGTACCAGTCGGCGATCTTCACCGCCCAGTCCTGGATGCTGCTCTCCAAGATCGCCTGCGACGACTCGCTCTTCCCGATCGACCACTGGACGGCGATCGAGCGCACGCACTACATGGAGTCGAGCAAGCTCTTCGTGCCGGTCGACCGGCCGTTCTGGCTCGACAAGGACGAGGAGACCGGCCGGGACGTCATGTCGATGACGCTCACCGACCGTATGACGCGCGGCACCTACCTCCTGGACGACGGCCCGGACAAGCCCGCCGTCATCTGCCTCTCCTACACCTGGTGCGACGACAGCCTGAAGTGGCTGCCGCTGTCCGCGAACGAGCGGATGGAGGTCATGCTGAAGTCGCTCGGCGAGATCTACCCGAAGGTCGACATCAGGAAGCACATCATCGGCAACCCGGTGACCGTCTCCTGGGAGAACGAGCCCTACTTCATGGGCGCGTTCAAGGCCAACCTGCCCGGCCACTACCGCTACCAGCGGCGCCTGTTCACGCACTTCATGCAGGACGGGCTCGCCGAGGACAAGCGCGGCATCTTCCTCGCCGGCGACGACATCTCCTGGACCGCGGGCTGGGCCGAGGGCGCCGTCCAGACCGCGCTGAACGCGGTCTGGGGCGTCATGCACCAGCTGGGCGGCACCACCGACCCGACCAACCCCGGGCCGGGTGACGTGTACGAGGAGATCGCGCCGGTGGAACTGCCCGAGGACTGACCGGGGTCAGATCCCCGCGGCCCGCACCGCCTCGTACACCTCGGCGGCGACGTCCTTCAGCTCCTGGGCGTCCCGCGCCTGGCCCTGGAGCTCGAAGAAGAACTCGTCGAGGCCGGTCCCGGCGTGCGCCGCGAGGTCCTCGACGATCTGGGCGGTGCTGCCCTGGAACGGGGAGCGGTCGTCCCCGTCGTACGCCTTGGGGGAGTACCGCGCGTTCACCCGCACCACCGCCTGGAGCGGCTCGGTGCGGTCGCGCTCGGCCGCCAGATCCTGCAACTGCCGCCACTGCGTGGACAGTTGCTCGGCTCCCATGGCGACGGGCATCCAGCCGTCGGCACGGTCGACGAGCCGGGTCATCGCCTTCCTGCTGTTGGTGGGCAGCAGGATCGGTATCGGCCGGGCGGGTTTGGGCCCGACGAGGGCCGAGGCTATTTTGGTGTGGTGGCCCTCGTACGTCACCGGGTCCGGGCCCCAGACGGCCTGGCACACGTCGATGACCTCGTCCAGGACCCGGCCGCGCTCCTCGAACGGGGCGAGGCCCGCGGCCGCGTACTCGTCGAGCGACCAGCCGGTGCCGAAGCCCGCCACGACCCGGCCGCCGCTCGCCGCGTCCAGCGTGGCCAGAGACTTGGCGAGCTGGAACGGGTTGTGCAGCGGCGCCACCAGGATGCTGGTGCCGAGCCGGGCCCGTTCGGTCGCCGTGACAGCGAGGGTCAGCGTCACCAGAGGGTCCGGGACGCCGCGGTAGATGTCGGGCCAGGGAAGCCCTTCGATGCCGTACAGGCCCTGGGTCGCGGGCTCCGGGAACAGGGCGCGCTCGTACACCCACAGACTCTCGTAGCCGATCTGCTCGGCGGTGCGTGCCACGTCCGGCACGTCGCGTCCGATGTCGTACTGCCGTGCTTGCGGGAGACTCAGTCCCAGCCGGATGGCCATGTGTGTGCTCCTTCGCGTCGTTCGCCTCAGGCGGTTCAACCGTCAACGTAACTCGGCACAGTGGCTCCGGAGCGGTACGGCAGGGCAGTTGGCCGGATCAGTCCGGCAGTGGCGTGAGCAGCATGCGGCCGGCGAAGCCGACCGCCGCGTCGAGGCGCTGCCCGAACTCCTCGGCCAGGTCCGGGAGTCCGCGCAGCGCCCAGAGCGCCCTCGCCGCCGACCACGTCGCGTCGCGGGCCCGCTCCAGGCTCCACGAGCCGAGCAGATGGGTCAGCGGATCGGCGATCTGGAGGACGTCGGGGCCCGGCATCAGATCTTCGCGGATGCGCTCCTCCAGCGAGACGAGGACATCGCCCACGCGGTCGAACTCGTCCTCCAGGTCCGCCGGTTCGCAGCCGAGCGTACGGCAGGTGTCCACCACGGCGAGCGCCAGATCGTGCCCGATGTGCGCGTTGATGCCCGCCAGCGCGAACTGCAGCGGACGTACTCCGGGATGACGCCGGAACTGCATCAGAGGCCGCCAACAGGCGGGCGGACGCCCCTCCTCGGCGACCTGTAGATAGCGCTCGGCGAACCGCACGTCCAGCGTGATCGCCGCCTCCGCGTGCGTGAACTCCCCGGCGTCCAGGCGTCGGTCGATCTCCTCCGTGACGGCCAGGTAGACACGGTTGAAGACCGCGATCCCGTCCCGCTCCGGGAGGGCGGCGTCCAGGGCGCGCATACGGGAGACGACGGTGTCCATCGCGTATACGGGAGGGGTGAGCTGTTCCAACTGCGCCATGGGGGCAGGGTCCCAGTCCTAGGCTGGCGGGCGGGCCGCCGGGCCGGACGCTTCCCCAGAACGGGGGAACGCGGTCGTGGCGGAAGGGGGGAGCAGCAGGTGTCAGGCTTACGTGCCCAGCGCCTGGCCGCACGCAGGGCCGAGCGCAGGCGGGCCGCCCGGCGCAGCGCGATGTTGGCGGCGGCCTCGGTCGTCGTCGCGGTCGGCAGCGTGACCGGGGTGATGTCCGCCCTCGCCGAGGAACGCCCCTCGACCGACGCCAAGCCTCTGGTGACCCGCTCGCCGAGCCTGCACCCACTGCCCGCGGTGCCCTCGCCAACGCGCACGCCCACGACAACGCCGACGACGCCGAAGAAGTCCGCCTCCGCGGCCAAGTCCTCGGCCGAGCCGAGCCCCAAGCCCTCCAGGACGACCGCGCGGGAGACCGTGAACGCCTCCGCCCAGCTCTACCGCCACACCGACTCCCAGGTCCTGGACTGGGTCGCCGCCCATCCCGACGACTCCCGGCGCGCGGTCATCGAGTCCCGGATCGCCGACCGTCCGGCCGCCGTCTGGTTCGCGGACTTCACGCCGTCCACCATCACGGGCCGGGTCAGGGCGGTGACGTCGGCCGCCGCCGCGCAGGGCCGGGTCCCGGTCGTCGTGCCGTACGCCATTCCGCAGCGGGACTGCGGCGGTGCCTCGGAGGGCGGGGCGCCCGACCTCGCCTCGTACGACGGATGGATCGACCGGTTCGCGGCGGGCCTCGGCGCAGGCGAGGTCATCGTGATCCTGGAGCCCGATTCGATCGCCCAGTCCGACTGCCTCACCGCGGGTGAACGGGCGGACCGCTTCGCCTCGTTGGCCCGAGCGGGCCGCGTCCTCAAGGGCGCGAACCCGAAGGCCCGGGTCTACTTCGACGCGGGCCACTCCGACTGGAACCCGGTCACCCAGCAGGCCTCCCTGCTCAAGGAGGCGGGCGCGGCCTCGGCTGCCGCTTCCGACGGTGTCTTCACCAACGTGTCCAACTTCCACCGTACGAGCGCGGAGATCGCGTACGCCCGCCAGGTGCTGTCCGCGCTGGGCGGCCCCGCGAGCCTGGGCGCCGTCATCGACACCAGCCGCAACGGCAACGGTGCCCCGGCCGACGGCGAGTGGTGCGATCCGGACGGCCGGAAGATCGGACAGGCGCCGACCCTGCGTACCGGTGAGGCACGGATCGACGCCTATCTGTGGGTCAAGCTGCCGGGTGAGTCCGACGGCTGCAAGGGCTCGCCGGGGACGTTCTCGCCCGCGTACGCCTACGAGTTGGCGCGCTGAGCCTTGGTCCCGGACTCGGCGTCGGACTCCGTGTCGTAGGACGAGGTGCCTTCGTCAAGGAGCGGCTCCTGCGACTTGAGGTGCGCCGGGGCCATGGCCCGCAGGGCGTGATAGCCGGTGATCACCACCAGGGTGCCGAGGGCGATGCCGCTGAGCGAGAAGGTGTCGGTGAACTTCAGGGTGACGCCGCCGACGCCGATGATGATGCCTGCGGCGGCCGGCACCAGGTTCAGCGGATTGCGCAGGTCCACCCGGGCGTTGAGCCAGATCTGCGCGCCGAGCAGGCCGATCATGCCGTACAGGATGACGGTGATGCCGCCGAGCACCCCGCCCGGGATCGCGGCCACGACCGCGCCGAACTTCGGGCAGACGCCGAAGAGGAGCGCGAAACCGGCGGCGGCCCAGTACGCGGCCGTGGAGTAGACGCGGGTCGCGGCCATCACGCCGATGTTCTCGGAGTACGTGGTGTTGGGCGGACCGCCCACCGCGGTGGAGAGCATGGAGGCGACGCCGTCCGCGGAGATGGCGGTGCCCAGCTTGTCGTCCAGCGGGTCGCCGGTCATCTCGCCGACCGCCTTGACGTGCCCGGCGTTCTCGGCGACCAGCGCGATCACGACGGGCAGCGCGACCAGGATCGCCGACCACTGGAAGGTCGGCCCGTGGAAGGAGGGCAGGCCGATCCAGTCCGCCTTGCCGACGCCGGACAGGTCGAGGCGCCAGTGGTCGGTGAGCTTCCCGCTCGCGTCGACCGAGTGGATCTTGCCGAAGACGCGGTCGAAGACCCACGAGATCCCGTATCCGAAGACCAGGCCCATGAAGATCGCGATCCGTGACCAGAAACCGCGCAGGCACACCACGGCCAGGCCCGTGAACAGCATCACCAGCAGCGCCGTCCACTGATCCTGCGGCCAGTACGTCGAGGCGGTCACCGGCGCGAGGTTGAAGCCGATCAGCATGACGACGGCGCCGGTGACGATCGGCGGCATCGCCGCGTGGATGATCCGCGCCCCGAACCTCTGGACCGCGAGCCCCACCAGGAACAGCACGGCCCCCACGACGAGGACCGCGCCCGTCACGGTCGCACTGCTGCCGCCCTGCGCGCGGATCACCGCCGCGACGCCCACGAACGAGAGCGAGCAGCCGAGGTAGCTGGGCACCCGGCCGCGGGTCGCGAGCAGGAAGATCACCGTCGCGACGCCGGACATCATGATCGCGAGGTTGGGGTCCAGGCCCATGAGCACGGGGGCGACGAACGACGCCCCGAACATGGCCACCACGTGCTGGGCCCCGAGCCCGATCGTGCGCGGCCACGAGAGCCGTTCGTCGGGGCGGACCACCGCTCCGGGTGCGGGCGTGCGCCCGTCGCCGTGCAGTTTCCAGCGGACGCCGAGATCCATGGGGGCTTCGCTTTCGTCGTTCGTGAAGCTTCGTCTTCCTCGTACGTGAAGCTTCGTCCGGACCATTGTCATGGGCACCTGGCGGTCCTACGCTCACACGGTCCCACTCGTGAACATCGTTCATATATCTGTATTCCTGATCTCCGATGGGAGTGCTGGATGAGTGCAAGACCCCGCTTCCGGATCCTCCTGACGGCCGCGGCGCTCTGCGCGGCCGTCGCCGTCCCCTCCGCCCCGGCGCGGGCGGCCTACGAGACACCCGTGGCGCCGAAGGTCCCCAAGACGGTCGTCCTCGACGGCGGCCGGCTTCAGCAGGCGAAGGTCCGCCTGGACCGCGGTGACCCCCAACTGAAGCGAGCGCTGGGGGACTTGACCGCCCGCGCCGACAACTGGCTGGACCAGGGCCCCTGGACGGTCGTCGACAAGCCGAAGCCGGCGCCCGGCGGCGACGTCCACGAGTACCTCAGTCAGGCCCCGTACTGGTGGCCCTCGGGGCCCAAATCCCCTGACAATCCCTGGGGTTGCCCCTACGTCCAGCGCGACGGGCAGCGCAATCCCGAGGTCGACACCGGCACCGACCGCCAGGACGCCGAGAAGGTCTTCGACTCGACGTACGAGCTCTCCCTCGCCTGGTACTACACCGGCCGGAAGCAGTACGCCGAGAAGGCCGCCGCCGTCCTGCGGACCTGGTTCCTCGACCCGGCGACGCGGATGAACCCCAACCTGGACCACGGCCAGTTCATCCCTTGCAAGTACGACGGCCGGGCCATCGGCATCATCGACTTCTCGCAGTCCTACACGAGCGTCCTGGACGCGATCGCCCTGCTGAACACGGGCGCCCCCGGCTGGTCGAAGGATGACCGCAGCGCGATGCGCGGCTGGAACGCCGACTTCCTCGACTGGCTGGCCCACAGCGCCTTCGGCGAGGAGGAAGGCGCCGCCAAGAACAACCACGGCACCTTCTACGACCTCCAGCTCGCCGCCCTGGCGTACGCGACCGGCGACAAGGACCTCGCCCGGCGGACCGTCCTCGACGCGCGCGCGAAGCGGATCGACCCGCAGATCGCCGCCGACGGCAGCCAGCCGCAGGAGCTGGCGCGCACCCGCAGCTGGCACTACTCGACCTTCGACCTGGTCGCCTACACCCGGCTCGCGGCCATCGGCCGGCACGTCGGCGTGGACCTGTGGTCGTACCGGGGCCCGGACGGGCAGGGCCTGTTGAAGTCGGTGGACTTTCTGCTGCCCGCCGCGACGGGGGCCAAGGCGTGGGCGTATCCGGAGCTGGAGTTCCACCGGTTCGCCGCGAGCGACGTGGTGCACGCGGCGGCCGACGCGGGGGACAGGGCGGCGCAGGCCGCCGTCCCGAAGCTGGAGGCACCGCCCGGTGGCGACCTGTGGGCGCTGCGGCCCGCCGCCGAACAGCTGGACTCGATCGCCGGCTGAGCGGCGCCGCCCTCCGGGCCGGGGCTTCTGAGCGTTTGCTTAGGATGGGAGGGTGGTTTTCAGCCACCTCACTCTCGTCCCGTACGTCTCAGGAGCCCCGCCCGTGACCGCCGAAGCCCTGCCCGCCCCCGCCCTGTCGTACGGCAGGCTCCTGCCCGTCACCGTCCACTTCGACGACCTGGACGCGCTCGGGCTGCTCCACAACGCCCGCTACCCGGTGATGGTGGAGCGCGCCTGGGCCGAGCTGTGGCAGGAGCACGGCGTCACCTTCGAGGGCGACTGGGCGGCCGCCGGCGACGCCTGCAACGCGGTGAAGGAGCTGCGGATCAGCTACGAGGCACCGGTCACCCGGCCCGGCCCCTACGCCGTACACCTGTGGCTGGAACGGCTGGGGAACACCGGGCTGACGTACGGCTTCCGCTTCTGCTCCCTCGACGGTGCGGTGACGTACGCGCACGGCACCCGGGTGCTCGTCCGGCTCGATGCCAAGACGCTGCGCCCGGCGCCGTGGAGCGACCGGTTCAGGGCCGCGGGTCGGGAACTGCTGCGCTCGGAGGGCTGATCCTCGGGCGGTCGCGGTCGCCCGCGCGCAGTACGCCCGCGAAGACCGCGAGCCCGGACGCCAGCACCGTCACCAGGACGAACGAGACCATCAGGCTCGTCGTCTGGGCCAGTCCACCGATCACGCTGGGGGCGATCAGACCCGAGGTGTACGTCACGGTCGCGACGCCCGCGATGGCCTGGCTCGGGTTCGGGCCGCTGCGGCCCGCCGCGGCGAAGCAGAGCGGGACGACGACCGCGATGCCGAGGCCCATCATGGCGAAGCCGGTCATGGCCACCGCGGGGCTTTCGGACACCACGACGAGCAGTCCGCCCAGCGCCGCGAGGAACCCGCCGGTGCGGACCGTGCGCACCGAGCCGAAGCGGTTCACCACCGCGTCGCCCACGATCCGGGCGATCGCCATGGTGAGCATGAAGCCCGTCGTGCACGCCGCCGCGAGGCCCGCCGAGGCGCTCAGCCGGTCGCGCAGGTACACCGCCGACCAGTCCAGGCTCGCGCCCTCCGCGAACACCGCGCAGAACCCGACCGCGCCGATGAGCAGCGCCGACCTCGGCGGCAGTGCGAACCGCGGGGGCGGCTCCTCGTCCTCGGTGGCCCGCAGGTCGAACACCCACCGGCAGGCGACCAGGCCCAGGACCGTCAGCGCCGCGGCCGCCAGTGCGTGGTGCACGCGCGCGTCGGAGCCCAGGTGCGCGGCGAGCGTGCCGGCCGCCGAGCCGATCAGGGCGCCCGTGCTCCACATACCGTGCAGCCCGGACATGATCGACTTGCCGAGCCGGTTCTCGACCTCCACGCCCAGGGCGTTCATCGCGACGTCCGCCATGCCCGCCGTGGCGCCGTAGGTGAACATCGCCACGCACAGGGTGAGCAGGTTCGGCGCGAGCGAGGGGAGGGTCAGGGCCAGCGTCCAGAGCGCGAGCAGTCCGCGCAGGGCCGTACGGCTGCCGAAGCGGTGGCTGATCCGGCCGGCGACCGGCATCGCGACGGACGCGCCGAACGCCGTGAAGGCGAGGGCGAACCCGAGCTGGCCCGATCCCACGGAGGCGTGGTCCTGGATCCACGGCACGCGGGTCGCGAACGAACCGGTGACCGCGCCGTGCACCGCGAACACGGTGGCCACGGCGTACCGGGCGTGCTTCACCTCGCGCTGGTCGTAGACCACATCACTCATCTTCCGGCCCCTCCCGGCTCCGCTTCCCGCTCTGCCGCCGTAAACTATCAGGAACCCTGCCTGATAGATAGGCGATAAAGTGCCGCCCTCGGGCCGACGGCGGTACGGCCCGCGCGATCTGGGAGGATCCCGGCATGCCCGCACCCGCATCCCCGAGCACGGCACGAGCCATCAACGACCGGCTCGCCCTGCGGCTGCTCCAGCAGGAAGGCCCTCTGACGGCCGGGCAGTTGAAGCAGCTCACCGGACTGTCCCGGCCCACGGTCGCCGACCTCGTCGAGCGCCTCGCGGCCGCCGGGCTGATCGCGGTGGTGGGAGAGTCGGGCGAGCAGCGGCGCGGCCCGAACGCCAAGCTGTACGGCATCGTCGCCGACCAGGCGCATCTGGCCGCCCTCGACGTCCGCACCGAGAGCGTCGCCGTGGTGGTCTCCGACCTGCTCGGCGCGGAACTCGCCCGGGCGTCGGTGCCCATCGCGGACGACGCGGGCACGGGGCCCGCCGTCGAGCAGGCGGTCGCCCTCGTGGAGCGCGCCGCGAAGGAGGCGGGCGCCGAGCAGTTGCACACCGTCGGGATCGGCGCGCCCGGCCTCATCGACCCCGCCACCGGTGAACTCCGCGACTCCTCCGGCCTGCCCCAGTGGCACCGCCGCCTGGTCGCCGCCCTCCAGGAGCGGCTGCCGGCCCGCGTGATCGTCGAGAACGAGACGAACCTCGCCGCCCTCGCCGAACAGCGCGACGGCGCGGCCCGCGACCGCGACACCTTCGTCCTGCTCTGGCTCGGCCACGGCACCGGCGCCGCCGTCGTCCTCGACGGCTCCCTGCGTCGAGGTGCCTCCGGCGGCACCGGCGAGATCGGCTTTCTCCCGGTCCCCGGCACGGCTGCCCTCCCCTCGGCGACGGACTGCGAGGGCGGCTTCCACTCCCTGGCCGGGGGCGCCGCGATCGCGCGGCTCGCGACGGAACACGGGCTCACGGCGGAGTCGACGGGGAGCGAACCGCGGGCGGCGGCGCTGGTGCGCGAAGCGGTGGCGGTGGTTGCGGTCGACGGTGCGTCTGAGGGGGCCCCCGCCGGACATGGCCGACCCGCGGGAACTGACGGCTCCCCGCGGCCTGGCGACCTTGATGCCGCGCACCGCTTCCTCGACGCCCTCGCCGACCGCGTCGCCATCGGTGCCGCCTCCGTGGTCGCCGTCCTCGACCCCGGCTGCGTGGTCCTCGGAGGCGAGGTCGGGCAGGCGGGCGGCGACGTACTCGCCGCCCGCGTCGCGCGACGGCTCGCCCGGATGTCGCCGCTGCCGGCCGAGGTACGGGCGAGCGCACTGGGCGGCGACGCCGTGCTGCGCGGCGCGCTGCTGACGGCACGGGAGGGTGCTCAGGACGAGCTGTTCGCGCCGCCGCAGCGGTAGCTGGCGGGGGGCGACTTCGCAGTGGGGTGCGGTGGGTGGGTCGGGGCCGTGCCGGTACGTCTTGCCCGTCGCCACGTGGGCGTACTGCCCGGGGTTGATACACGGCGGGACTTGGCGGGCGGTCTGCTACGCGACGGGCAGAGACGTACCGGCACGGCCCCTGCCGTGCGTACGCGACTGCGGGTGCGTGGGGGTTCGCGTGGCGGTGGGTCCGTCCTCCCTGCGGGCAATCGTGCCGCTGGGGCGGCACGGGTGGGCGCAGGCGGCGCCCCGTCAGCGCCGAGTTGCGCGACCCACCCCCGCCCAGCACCAACCCCGGGTGCCAGGCAGGCAGGGGGCACCCCGGGTTTGCCCGCCCGTCCTGGGATCAGCGAGATCCGGCGCCGGTCCTGCCGCCGCCGAACCGCGCCGCCAGGTACTCCTCGAACGTTCCCTTGCCGACGGCCCGCCCCGGTGTCAGATGGCCGCCGGCCCGGAAACCGCGAACGGTCCTGCCGGGAAGCGGGACGCTGACCACCGGCCGCCTGCGGCCGCTCGCCCTCAGATACGCGCGGGCCAGGTCCGGCAACGTCCGCACCTCGGGGCCGCCCATGTCCTCGGCGCGGCCCGCGGGGGCGCCGCCCGCGAGGCCGGCCAGCCGGTCGGCGACCTCTGCGACCTCGATCGGCTGGTCGGCGATCCCCGAGGGCAGCAACAGCACCGGCAGCCTGGCGAGTGTCCGGAACAACATCACCGGGAGGTCGTGGAACTGCGTCGTGCGCAGGATCGTCCAGCCGAGCTCCGAGTCCTGGACGAGCTTCTCGACCGCCAGCTTGGTCCTGTAGTAGCCGAGCGGCACCACGTCCACGCCGACGATAGAGATGTAGACCAGGTGGGCCACGCCTGCCGTGCGGGCGGCCTCGATCAGGTGCGCGGCGGCCTGCTCGTCGCCCCCGCGCTGCGTGGTCGCGCAGTGCACGATCGTGTCCACGCCCGCGACGGCGGCGTCCAGCGCACCACCGCCCTCACGCAGATCCACGGCGTACGGCGGGGTGTGCCGGCTGAGCACCCGCACCTCGTGGCCGTCCGCGCGCAGCCGCTCGGTGACGAGCCGGCCGAGGGTTCCGGTACCGCCGGTCACCAGGATCGTGGTCATTGCTGTTCAGCCCCTTCAGAGGTCAGGGCTCCTGGGTGGAGCGCCCTTCGTCAGCTGAGACCGCACAGCCCGCGCGGATGTGACAGCGTCTGCTACGCCGCTGCCAGTTGGCGCTCCATGAACTCCAGCTTGTCGGGGTTGAGCATCGTCCGCACCCCGACGATCGCCCCGTCGTGAACGTCGAACGCGACGACTCCCGTGATCCGGTCGCCCGTCAGCGCGAGCAGGGCCGTGGCGCCGTTGACCTCGGCCACCGTGAAGTCCACGCCCGCGGTGTACCGCTCCACGACGCCCAGCAGGAACCGCACCACTTTGTCCCGCCCCAGGATCGGCCGCCGTGCCGCGCTGACCTTGCCGCCGCCGTCGCTCCACAACGTCACATCGGCTGCGAGGAGTTGCTCCAGGCCGGCCAGATCGCCCTCGCGGGCCGCCGTGACGAAGGACGCGATCAGCCCCTCCTGCTGCGTGGCCGATGGCTGGAAACGGGTCTCGTCCGCGGTGACCCGCCGCACCGCCCGCCGGTGCAGCTGGCGGCAGTTGGCCTCGCTCAGGTCGAGCACCCCGGCGATCTCGCGGTGGGAGTACGCGAAGGCCTCCCGCAGCACGTAGACGGCACGTTCGGTCGGCGTCAGCCGTTCCAGGAGGAGCAGCAGCGCCAGTGATACGGCGTCGCGCCGCTCGGCCGACTCCAGGGGCCCGAGCGTTCCGTCCGCGGTGAGTACCGGCTCCGGCAGCCACGGCCCGGGGTACACCTCGTGCCGGGCGCGGGCCGAGGTGAGCCGGTTGAGGCAGAGATTGGTGACCACCTTGGCGAGCCACGCGCCCGGCCGTTCGATGTCGGCCAGGTCGGCTCCCCTGAAGCGCAGATACGCGTCCTGCACCATGTCCTCGGCGTCCGCGGCCGAGCCCAGCATGCGGTAGGCCAGCCCGAACAGGCGTCCGCGGTGGCTCTCGAAAACGTCGGTCGTCTCCGGCTCTGTCACGGCGCCAGCCTGGCAGAACCGGGGTGGGGGCCCGGCGGCGGGGCAAGGGCCTCCGTCACCGCCGCCGGACCCGATCGTGGGGGTGGATACGACCACTGGTGATCGCCGACCCTAAGAGGACTAGACCAGTTCGTCAATAGGTATGGACCAATGTCAAGCGGGCGTGGTGGCGCGGGAATTGGCCGGTGTCCGACTGGCCAAGAAGTCCATCGACGTGTTCTGTGAGCCACCCCACAGACATTCGCCCGTATGGACGTCGATCAGCCGTGGCACACTGGCCCTGTACCAGAAGCAGCGCACTCCGGGGTCGGTGAAAGTCCGAACCGGCGGTTACAGTCCGCGACCCGGTCGCTTCCAGCGGCCGGTTGACCAGGTGAAATTCCTGGACCGACGGTTAAAGTCCGGATGGGAGGCAGTGCGCGGCGGGCGGGCATTCGTGCGCGCTGCCGTCTGTTTCGACCTGTCCTGCGGGACGGGTCTCATTCGGCATCGTCCTCGGTGTCGTCGTCCGTTCATTCTGTCGTCCGTCGACAGGCCCCGGAGTCCGTGCCCTATGAGGCAGGAGGACCCGGGAAGTGTTCACCGGAATCGTCGAAGAGCTGGGTGAGATCACCGCCGTCGAGAACCTCGACGACGCCTCACGTTTCCGTCTGCGTGGCCCCGTCGTCACGCAGGGCGCACAGCACGGCGACTCCATCGCCGTGAACGGCGTATGTCTCACGGTCGTGGAACACGAGGGCGACGAGTTCACCGCCGACGTCATGGCGGAGACCCTGAACCGCTCCAGCCTCGGCGCCCTCGCCGTCGGCTCCCGCGTCAACCTGGAGCGCCCGATGGCCCTGGGTGCGCGCCTGGGCGGGCACATCGTGCAGGGCCACGTGGACGGCACGGGCACGGTCATCGAGCGCAAGCCGTCCGAGAACTGGGAGATCGTGAAGGTCTCGCTCCCCGCGGACCTCACCCGCTATGTGGTCGAGAAGGGCTCCATCACCGTCGACGGCATCAGCCTCACCGTCGTCGACGCCGGCCCCGACTACTTCACCGTCAGCCTCATCCCGACGACCCTCGACCTGACCACGCTCGGCCTGAAGCAGCCCGGCGACCCGGTCAACCTCGAGGTCGACGTCGTAGCCAAGTACGTCGAGCGTCTCCTCGGCGACCGTGCCGTTCCCGTCGCCACCCAGGAGGCGTCGAAGTGAACTGGCTCAACTCCGAGGCGTTCACGCTCTTCGGGCAGCACATCAAGTGGTCCGACATGATCGGCAACACGATTGGTCTGATCGCCCTCGCGCTCGGCTGGCGCCGCTCGATCTGGAGCTGGCCGGCACAGTTCGTCTCCGGCGTCATCCTCTTCGCGGCCTTCGCGACCGCCCACCTCTCCGGCAGTGCCGGCAAGCAGGTCGTCGTCATGGTCGTCGCCGTCTACGGCTGGTGGCAGTGGAACCGCGGCAAGGGGCAGGCGCAGGACGGCGGCATCGCCGTCCGGTTCGCCACCTGGCGCGAGCGCGGATACATGGCCGGCGCCGCCGCCGTCGGCACCGTCGCGGTTGCCCTGCTCTTCAAGGCATACCCGACGCTCTCCTGGGACCCTTGGCCCGACGCGTACATCTTCGTCGGCACGGTCGTCGCCATGTACGCCCAGGCGCGCGGCATGGTCGAGTTCTGGTTCGCCTGGCTGCTGGTCGACCTCGTCGGCGTCCCGCTCAACTTCGCCAACGGTTTCGCCTTCTCCGGTTTCGTCTACGTCCTCTACGGCGCGCTCGTCCTGTGGGGCCTGCGCGACTGGTGGCTGCGCTCCCGCGAGGCCGGGCAGCCCGTCCTGGAAGGAGCCCCGGCATGACTACCGCGCCGGTTCTGTACAGCACCGACAACATCGAGGACTTCGCGCTCGACCCGGTCGAGCAGGCCATCGCCGACATCGCGGCCGGCCGCCCGGTCGTGGTCGTCGACGACGAGGACCGCGAGAACGAGGGCGACCTCGTCATCGCCGCCGAGAAGGCCACCCCCGAGATCGTCGCCTTCATGATGAGCGAGTGCCGCGGCCTGATCTGCGCGCCCATGGAGGCCGACGAACTGGAGCGCCTGCGCCTGCCGCAGATGGTCGAGGACAACACCGAGTCGATGAAGACCGCGTTCACCGTGTCGGTGGACGCCTCCGCCGCGCACGGTGTGACCACCGGTATCTCGGCCTCCGACCGCGCCACCACGCTCCGGCTCCTCGCGGGCGGCGCGGCCGAGGCCGGCGACTTCGTACGGCCCGGCCACATCTTCCCGCTGCGCGCCAGGTCCGGCGGCGTCCTCGTGCGCAACGGCCACACCGAGGCCGCCGTGGACCTCGCCCGCCTGGCAGGCCTCCGCCCGGCCGGCGCCATCGTCGAGATCGCCGGCGAGGACGGCCGCATGCTGCGCCTGCCCGAGCTGATCCCGTTCGCCCGCAAGCACGGCCTGACGATCATCTCCATCGAGGACCTGATCGCCTACCGCCGTAGCGCCGAGCCCACCGTGCGCCGCGAGGCGAAGACCCAACTGCCCACCGCCTTCGGCGAGTTCACGGCGTACGGCTACCGCTCCACCGTCGACGGCGTCGAGCACGTCGCCCTTGTCCACGGCGAGATCGGCGACGGCCAGGACGTCCTCGTGCGGGTCCACTCCGAGTGCCTCACCGGCGATGTCTTCCACTCCCTGCGCTGCGACTGCGGCCCCCAGCTCGAGGCCTCCTTGGAGCGCATCCAGGCCGAGGGCAGGGGAGTGGTGGTCTACCTGCGCGGCCACGAAGGGCGCGGCATCGGCCTGCTGTCCAAGCTGCGCGCCTACGAACTCCAGGAGCGCGGCCGGGACACCCTCGACGCCAACCTGGAGCTCGGCCTGCCCGCCGACGCCCGCGACTACGCCGCCGGCGCGCAGATCCTGCAGGACCTCGGCGTGCGCACCCTGCGTCTGATGACCAACAACCCCGAGAAGACCGACGCGCTCGTACGGCACGGACTCAAGGTCACCGACCGGGAGCCGATGCCCGTACAGGCGGGCGAGCACAACCTGCGGTACCTGCGCACCAAGCGGGACCGGATGGGGCACGACCTGCCCTGGCTGGACACGGCCCCCGTGTCCACCTGTGGCAACCAGTAAGAGCACGAAGAGCGCGAACAGCACGAAGGCACGAAAGAACCGAGGAGAGACGTGAGCGGCAAGGGTGCACCTGAACTGTCCGTACGCAACTGCGGCGACCTGCGCGTCGCGGTCATCGCGGCACAGTGGCACGAAAAGGTGATGGACGGCCTCGTCGACGGCGCGCTGCGCGCCCTGCACGAGCTGGGGATCGACGAGCCGACCCTCCTCAGGGTCCCGGGCAGCTTCGAGCTCCCGGTCGTCGCCAAGGTCCTCGCGGGCCGCGGCTACGACGCGATCGTCGCGCTCGGCGTCGTCATCCGCGGCGGCACCCCGCACTTCGAGTACGTGTGCCAGGGCGTCACCCAGGGCCTCACCCAGGTCTCCATCGACACCGGAGTGCCCATCGGCTTCGGCGTGCTGACCGTCGACACCGAGGAGCAGGCCCTCGACCGCGCGGGCATCGAGGGCTCGAACGAGGACAAGGGACACGAGGCGGTGACGGCCGCGGTGGCCACGGCGGCCACCCTCCGCTCAGTATCTGAACCGTGGCGATAGGTCGGCCGGCACACGCGTAAAGTGGGCGCCACCATGTCCAATAAGACGTTCGAGGAGCTCTTCACCGAGCTCCAGCAGAAGGCCGCCAACGGCGACCCCGCCACTTCCCGCACCGCAGAGCTGGTCGGCAAGGGGGTCCATGCCATCGGCAAGAAGGTCGTCGAAGAGGCCGCAGAGGTCTGGATGGCAGCCGAGTACGAGGGCAAGGAAGCAGCCGCCGAGGAGATCTCGCAGCTGCTTTACCACGTCCAGGTGATGATGGTCGCTCGCGGCATCTCGCTCGACGACGTCTACGCCCACCTCTGAGCCGTCACCGCAACTCCCACACCGTACGCACGAACGAAGGAAGCCGACCTCATGCTGCGCATCGCCGTCCCCAACAAGGGTTCCCTGTCAGGCCCTGCGGCGGAGATGCTGCATGAGGCCGGCTACCAGCAGCGCCGCGAGTCCAAGGAACTGCGCATCGTCGACCCGGAGAACGAGGTCGAGTTCTTCTACCTCCGCCCCCGCGACATCGCGATCTACGTCTCCTCCGGCCGCCTCGACATCGGCATCACCGGCCGCGACCTGCTCATCGACTCCGGGGCCAGCGCCGAGGAGATCCTCCCGCTCGGCTTCGCCCGCTCCACCTTCCGCTTCGCCTCCAAGCCCGGCACCGCCCACGGCATCGAGGACCTCGGCGGCCTGACCGTCGCCACCTCGTACGAGGGAATCGTTGCCAAGCACCTCGCCGACCATGGCGTCGACGCCTCCGTCGTCCACCTGGACGGCGCCGTCGAGACCGCCATCGAGCTGGGCGTCGCCGAGGTCATCGCCGACGTCGTCGAGACCGGCACCTCGCTGCGCAACGCGGGCCTGGAGGTCTTCGGCGACCCGATCATGAAGTCCGAGGCCATCGTCATCCGCCGCGTCGGCGCCGCGGCCGACGAGACCGTCGAGCCGAAGGTCCAGCAGTTCCTGCGCCGCCTCCAGGGCGTCCTGGTCGCCCGGACCTACGTGATGATGGACTACGACTGCCGCGCCGAGCACCTGGAGAAGGCCGTCGGCCTCACCCCGGGCCTGGAGTCGCCCACCATCTCCCCGCTGCACAACGAGGGCTGGGTCGCCGTCCGCGCCATGGTGCCCGCCAAGGAGGCCCAGCGGATCATGGACGACCTGTACGCCCTCGGCGCGCGGGCCATCCTGACCACGGCCATCCACGCCTGCCGGCTCTGAGGAACCGCGACCGATGTCTGAACTGCCCAGCCTCCCCGTCACCTTCCGGCCGGGGCGCACCCGCGCGGTCCTGCTCGGCGCGGGCGCGGCCATCTTCGTGGTCATCACCGCGGTGGCCCTGCTCCTGGAGACCCTCGGCCCGGGGGAGCGCCTCAGCTTCGTCTTCACCGCGGCGCTCCTGTTCGGGGTGCTCGTCCTGCTCGCCCGGCCCAAGGTCGTCGCCGACGAGAACGGCGTCACCGTCGTCAACATCGCCAGCAGCCGGCACCTGGAGTGGGCGGAAATCGTCCAGGTCAACCTGCGCACGGGCGACCCCTGGGTGTTCCTCAACCTCAGCGACGGCACCAGCCTGCCCGCGCTCGGCATCCAGCCCGGCATCGCCCGGCAGCGCGCGGTCGAGGACGCCCGCGCCCTGCGCGCGCTCGCCGAGGCCCGGTCGATCGGCGACCCTGAGCAACATCAGGGTTAACTCTCAGCCCTCCGCCCTGACGTACAGGCCCATGTCTTGATTAATCTGGTGGCGGAGGCGTATTCAATGCGCCTCCGCCTCCGATGTCCCGACCCGTACGTCAGAGGCTTCCTGCTACCCGAGGAGTGACTCCCTCCAGCGATGGACGGATCGTCCTGTAGTACCTGCGCCGCCCCCTCCCGACACAGCGCGGACCGCGTCAGCGGCCACGCCGAGGCGGCGGCATCATGACCATCCCTCTGCTGCTCCTCGGAGCGGCGTTCCTGCTGATCCTCGCCAACGGCTTCTTCGTGGCGGCCGAGTTCGGCCTCGTCACGGTGGAGCGGCCCGAGGCGGAGAAGGCCGCGGCCGAAGGCGACCGACGGGCCCTGACCGTCGTGAACTCGCTCAAGGAGCTGTCCTTCCAGCTCTCCGGCACCCAGCTCGGCATCACCATCACCTCGCTCGTCGTCGGCATGCTCGCCGAACCGGCGCTCGCCGAACTGCTGCACGGCCCGTTCACCGCGATCGGCCTCCCCGACGGAGCCGTCTCCGGTGTCGCCGTGGTCGTCGGCATGCTGCTGGCCTCGGCCGTGCAGATGGTGATCGGCGAACTCGTGCCCAAGAACTGGGCGGTCTCCAAGCCGCTCCAGGTCGCGCGTTTCGTCGCGGGCCCGCAGCACGTCTTCGCCCGCCTCTTCCGCCCGGTGATCGCCGCGCTCAACGCGGTGGCCAACCGGCTCGTGCGCGCGCTCGGCGTCGAGCCCGCCGAGGAGCTGGCCTCCGCCCGCACCCCCGGCGAACTCGTCTCGCTGGCCCGGCACTCGGCGCGGGCCGGCGCGCTGGAACAGGACACGGCCGACCTCTTCGTACGGACGCTGTCGCTCGGCGAGCTGACCGCCCAGCACGTCATGACCCCCCGGGTGAAGGTCAGCGCGCTCCAGTCGACGGCGACCGCCGAGGATGTCGTCAACCTCACCCGCGCCACCGGCCTCTCCCGCTTCCCCGTCTACCGGGAGCGGATCGACGAGGTCGTCGGCATGGTCCACCTCAAGGACGCCCTCGCGGTCCCCGCGCACGACCGGCTGCGCACCCCCGTCGGCCGTATCGCGCAGGCGCCGTTGCTCGTCCCGGAGACGCTGCCGGTGCAGCCCCTCCTGGAGCGGCTGCGCAGCGAGCAGCCCATCGCCGTCGTCGTCGACGAGTACGGCGGCACGGCGGGCGTCGTCACCCTGGAGGACATCGTCGAGGAACTCGTCGGCGAGGTCCGCGACGAGCACGACGGGCTCGACGTGCCCGAACTCGCCGCCGCACCGCCCGAGGACGGACGGCCGGCCTGGGAGGCCGACGGCAGCTGCCGGGTCGACATCCTCCAGCGCATAGGCCTCGACGTGCCCGAGGGCCCGTACGAGACCGTGGCGGGACTCGTCGCCGACCTGCTCGGCCGGATCCCCGCCCCCGGCGACAAGGCCGAACTGCCCGGCTGGCGCCTGTCCGTGCGCCAGGTCGGGCACTACCGGGCCGAACGCGTCCGCCTCGTGAAGACCGCGCCTGTCGTGGAGGCGGCCCGATGAGTCTGCTCCAACTCCTGTTCGCTGCCCTGCTCGTGCTCGCCAACGGCTTCTTCGTCGGCGCCGAGTTCGCGCTCGTCTCCGTGCGGCGCAGCCAGATCGAACCCCTCGGCACCGCCCGGGCCCGGCAGGTGCTGTACGGCCTGGAGCGGCTGCCCCAGATGATGGCGGCGGCCCAGTTCGGCATCACCGTCTGCTCGTTGACGCTGGGCGCGGTCGCCGAACCGACCGTCGCGCATCTGCTGGAGCCCGTCTTCGAGGCGGCCCACCTGCCCGACGGCACGATCCACCCCCTCGGGTACGTCATCGCGCTCGCCTTCGTCGTCTTCTTCCACCTCGTCATCGGCGAGATGGTCCCGAAGAACCTGGCGATGGCGGCCCCGGAGAAGACCGCGCTGTGGCTGAGCCCGGGACTGGTCGCCTTCGCGCGCCTGTGCCGGCCGGTCACTGTGGCCCTGGGCGCCTGTGCGCGGCTCATCCTGAAGATGTTCCGCGTCGAGCCCAAGGACGAGGTCGAGGCCGTCTTCACCAGCGAGCAGCTCAACCGCCTGGTGGAGGACTCCGGCCAGGCCGGGCTGCTCGAACCCGAGGAGCAGGAGCGGCTGGAGGACGCGCTGGAGCTCGGCTCCCGGCCGGTCACGGACGTCCTGCTGGACCGCGACTCCCTGGTGACCGTGGGCCCCTCGGTCACCCCCGGCCAGGTCGTCGCGCTCACCGCCCGCACCGGGTACTCGCGTTTCCCGGTCATCGCGGAGAACGGCGCCTTCATGGGCTACCTGCACGTGAAGGACGTACTGGACCTGGAGGAGTCGGAGCGCGCGGTGCCGCAGCAGATCTGGCGCCCGATGACGACCCTGCGGGCCGAACTCCCGCTGGACGACGCCCTGACCGTGATGCGCCGCGCCGCGACGCACCTCGCACAGGTCGCCGACGGCTCGGGCAAGGTGCTGGGCCTGGTGGCGCTGGAGGACGTCCTGGAAATGCTGGTCGGCGAGGTCCGCGACCCGGCGCACCGGGACACCGCCGAGCCGCTCCGCGTCTCGGGCCCCCGCGCGAGCGCTCCGCCGGAGGAGGCCCTGGCGAGCTGAGGGTTTTCGCCCCCTTCGCGGAGGGGGCGAAAACCCTCGTGGTCACATCGCCGAAGGATCCTGGGGCCCCCGCCCCGACAACACCTCGCCGTACGCCTGCATCAGATCCGGCAGCCGCAGCGTCGACAGATCGTCCCGCGAGGGGATGCCCGGATAGCCCGTGAGCCGCAGGTCGCGATATGCGCAGCTCTTCTCGTACAGCGTCCGCAGAAAGCGCCCGTTGCCGAGCTCGTCGATCCAGTCCTGGTCGACGACATGCCCGCTGATGGAGCGCAGCTCGTCGAGGGCCTCCTCGTCCCAGATGTCACCGTTCTCGGCGGCCAGCACCTCACCGATGGAGGTGAGTTCGAGGGGACGGTAGGAGGGGAAGTCGACGCGAGTGGTGAAGCGGGAGGAGAGGCCGGGGTTGGCGGCCAGCAGACGGTCCATGCCCTCCGGATAGCCGGCGAGGATGACCACCAGATGGTCGCGGTTGTCCTCGGCCCGCTTCAGCAGCACCTGCAGCGCCTCGTCGCCGTACGCGTCGCCCTTGCCGTATCCGGAGTTGGAGAGGGAGTAGGCCTCGTCGACGAAGAGGACGCCGCCGATCGCGGAGTCGATCAGCTCGTTGGCCTTGACGGCCGTCTGACCGAGGTATTCGCCCACCAGGTCCGCCCGTTGGGCCTCCACCAGATGGTCGCCGCCCAGCAGCCCGAGTGCGTAGAAGACCCGGCCGAGGATGCGGGCGACGGTGGTCTTGCCGGTGCCGGAGGGGCCGGAGAAGACGAAGTGGCGCTTGGGGGGCTGTACCGGCAGACCCTGTCCGGCGCGCAGCCGTGCCATGTTCAACTGCGCGGACAGCGCCTTGACCTGGCGCTTCACGGGCTCCATGCCCACCATGCGCTCCAGCTCGTTGAGCGCCTCTTCGAGTAATGCGGGGTCGGTCGGGCCCGCGGGCAGCGGCTGCACCGGGACCACGGCCTTCTCGCGGACGGAGTCGGTCCGTGGCGGCAGTGCGCCCGGCGGCAGCGGGTCGGGCTCCGAGAGTTTCAGATCGCGTTCCTCGGTGCCGAACAGCGGGTCCACACCGTCCGGGCCGTCCATCAGGTCCGGTCCGATGCCGGAGAGGGCGATCGCCGCCAGGTCGGTGGCCTCGTCGTACCCGTCGCCCTCGGCGATCGCCGCGAGCCGTGCCGAGGTGTCCATGAAGGCGGGGTCGACGCGGTGCACGGCCCGGTACAGGGGGAGGGCCGCGGCGGAGCGTCCGGTGCCCTCGTGGGCCCGCGCCAGCCAGTACCGCAGCTCCTTGCGCTGCGGCTGCTCGCTGCGGCAGCGCATCAGCGCGGACGACAGGAGGGGCTCCGCCTGCCCGTACATCTCCAGACGGACCCGGGCCATGCCGCCGAAGAGGCCGGCCTCTATGCCCAGCAGGGCGTCGTCGATCAGCGGGTCCGTGTGCCGGACCAACTGGTCCCAGTCCTTGACGAGATAGGCGCGGCAGGCGTGCAGGAACCGCACCTGCGCATCGGTGTCCACCGGCGGCAGACCGGCCAACGCCCGGTCCAGCTCGGGGACATGGCGGCCGTCCAGCCAGTGCGAGGCGTGCGCGAGCAGCAGATCGCGCGGGCTCTCCAGCACCGGTTGCACCCACCAGCCCAGCCAGTACCAGGAGTTGAGGGTGCGCCGGTGGCGGGTGCGCTGCTCCCCGAAGCGCTCCCGGTGCCGGAACATCCGCAGCAGTGCGGTCGTCGTGTCCACGCGCAGCGCGTGCAGGCCGAGCCAGCCGTCGGCCATGCCAGGGTCCATCCGGACCGCTGCGCGGAACTCCTCCTCCGCCTGCGGATAGGCGCCCATGGTGTAGGCATCCACACCTCGCAGCCAGGCGAGGTCGGCCGGGGCCTCGGGGCCCTGCGTGCCGAAGTCCATCACGTCCCCCACAAACCGTGACCCCGTTTGTCTCCGCCGGGCCGGTGCCCGTCGGCAGCTCTGGTTGAACCACTGTGCCGCGGACGGGAGTTGTGCCGGTGCGCGAAGCAGCCGTCCGAAGGTCGCACCGAGAGGCATCGTACCTGCGGGGACGGTGCGGACCGTAGGGTGCCGCACGGCTCGTTCCGCGAGGTGGGAGCAGACGGGGCGCACTGGGCGCGGTCACCCAGGGTGAGCGAATCACGCCGCGCAGCGTCCGGAAAACCGGGTGAGGGCAGAACGAAGCCCCCGATCACGGGGGAACAACCGGGGGCTTCGCGTCTTCGGGCGGCTTCGAAAGGCCGCACATTGAGAACGTAAGTCCTGTACGGCCCCTCGGTCAAGCCGAGTTGAGGCACTGAGGCAACTTCTCAAGCAAGCGTCTTCACAAGTTCAGCACACTGCGGATGCTCCGTCACCCAGGGTGACGGAACGGCCCGCTCAGGGGGTCGCAGCGGGCCCCGGCAGCACCTCGTATCCCTCGGTTCGCTGGTGCACCAGATAGTCGGCGAACGGTTTCGAGGGGTCCTCGAGGAAGTGCCGGCGCTCGGCGCGGACCCATCCGGCCCAGAACTCGCGCTGCGCCTCACCGTCCCGCAGCCGCCCTCGCGCCCATGCCTCCTCGCGGGGCAACTCCATCCACAGCAGCCCCGCGAGAAACGGGCGCACCGCGCGGCGGCCCGCACCGACCCCTTCGAGGAGGATCACGGGGGCGGGCGGCAGTTCGCGGTCCGGCCCGAAGCGCCGGGTGTTCCAGTCGTAGGGGGCATAGCGCGCCGTTTCGCCGCGCAGCAGCGGCTCGATCACCTGGGCGAGCAGCCGTCCGGTCCAGCCGAACAGCTCCTCGTGCGTCGCGATGTCGTCGAGGTGCACCACGGGTGCGCCGCCGAGTGCCGCGGCCAACCGCCCGGCGCAGGTGGACTTTCCGGAGCCCGCGTGCCCGTCGACGCCGATCAGACGGACCGGGCCGCAGGAGGGCGGCAGGCGGCGCAGGCGGGTCGCGAGGTCGTGGATGGTGGGTCCCGGGGTGTGGTGATCGGTTCGCATATTCCGGCAGCACATTCTAACGCGGTCGATACCGGACGAATTCACCGGGAAGCGGGACCGTATGAAATTGAACAGTTTCCGAGCGGGTGCTTTCCGGCCGGTCATACGGCATGGATGGCGATGAACCAGGTATTTCGGAACCCCAGTTCCGGTTCTGCTTGATGCTGAGTAGTGTTCGGGTTGCTGTCCGTGCGGGCGAGGAAAGATCTGACCAAAATTCAAACCCGGACGGCATATGCGCAACTGCGAGGCGTCATACGGGGATGGACAGGGGAAGATGGCCGCGGGGTTATTCGAAGGGCAGTATGTCTGGCATCCGGCGGCCGACGACCGCAGACTCGCGAGCGTATGCGTGGATGTGCGGGCCGGCCGCTATCTGAGCGCACACGAAGCGCTGGCCGAGTCGCGCGGCGACTTCGGACTGCGCGCCCACCGCTCGCTGGTCCTGGCCTCCGAGGCCGCCGACTCCGATCTCGCCGAGCGATGGCTCGCCGAGGAACCGACCCCCGAGGCCGCACTGCTGTGGGCCCGCGTGGCGGTGCAGCGGGCGCTGCGCGCGGCCGACGCCCGGGACGACCGGGCCGAGGCGCTGGAGCGCATAGCGCTGACCGCCTGCGACCGGGCCGCACAGCTGGCCCCCGCCGACCCGACGCCCTGGGTGGCCAAGCTGTCCATGGCCCGGCTGCACGACCTCCGCGACCCGGCCCCGCACGGCCTGCTCACCGCGCCGCCCGGCCCCTGGCAGCTGTTCTCGCACCTGCTGCGGCTCGATCCCTGGAACCGTGAGGGCCACCATCGCTTCCTGGCCTTCTTCTTCACGCGGTACGGCGGTTCGGTGAACGCGGCCTGGGACGTGGCGGCCTTCCTCAGTCAGCGGGCCCCCGTCTCCTCGCCGCTGCGGATGCTTCCGCTGGTGTCCCTGGTCGAGAGCTACAACCCCTCGCAGCTGCTCGCCGACCGCGTCTGGGAGCAGCCCCAGTGGCGTTCCACCGCGCTCGCCATCTACCAGAACTGGCTTCCCCATGTGCCGGGCTACCGGTTCACGCCGGTGCTCGACCTGGCGTATCTCGCGCATGCGCTGTTCATGGCGCAGCGCGAGTTCGAGGCGCGCGCGGTCTTCATGGCCATGGGCCCCTACGCCTCCCGTATGCCGTGGAGCGTGTTCGGCGACCCCGAGGAACAGCTGTCCCGCGCCCGCCGGTCCTGCGGTCTGCCCGTGCCGGGCGCCGGCTGATCCGCCCGCGCCGGCTCGCCGGCCGCTCCCCAGACCTCCGGTCCCCCCCCAGAGAAAGGTCAGGTTGTGTCAGAACGGATATCGGCCCCACGTACGAGAGAGCGGGCGGGCGAGGATCCCGCCGCGCTCGACGACGACGCGACACTGCATGCGATGGGATATCCGCGAAAGCTCACCCGCCGATTCCAGGCGTTCGACAATTTCGCGATCTCGTTCACCATCATCAATATTGTTTCGGGAATTTTCTCGTCCTTCGGATTCGGAATGAACGCGGGTGGCCCGCGCATTCTCGTGTTCGGCTGGATCGGCGTCTCCGTCATGGTGCTGTTCATCGGTGCCGCCATGGCCGAGGTGGCTTCCGCTTATCCGACCAGTGGCGCGCTCTATTTCTCCGCGGGAAAGCTCGCCAAACGGCACAAGGGCGCGTGGTCCTGGTACACGGGCTGGCTGAATTTCGTCGGGCAGGTGGGCGGTACGGCCGCCACGGGCTACGCCGCCGCCACCTTCATCCAGGCCTTCATCGCCCTGCAGTGGTCCTCGTACCGGCCGACCGCTGAACAGACGGTCCTGATCACGGCGCTGATCATCGTGCTGCAGGGTCTGGCCAATACCTACACCGTGCAGCTGGTCGCGCTTCTCAACCGGATCTCGGTGTGGTGGCTGCTGATCGGGCTCGTAGTGATCGTGAGCACACTGATTGTGATGCCCGACGATCACCAGTCGGCCTCGTTCGTCACGCATTTCGCGAACAACACCGGTTTCACGAACGGACTTTACGGAGGGATGCTCGGTCTGCTCGTCACCAGCTGGACCTTCACGGGCTTCGACGGCAGCTTCCACATGTCCGAGGAAACGGTGCAGGCCACGGTTAACGCGCCGAAGGGGATCACGCGGGCGATCGGCTATTCGGCGATCACCGGACTGATCCTCATGCTCGCCCTTGTGTACAGCATTCATGATTATGACCAGGTGGCCGGTTCCTCGGCGCCGCCCGTGCAGATTCTCATCGACGGCCTTGGCATGGGCATGGCTAAAGTGATCCTTTTGATCGTGATCGGGGCCATGCTCTTCTGCGGTCTGGCCAACCTGACGAGCAACACCCGGCAGATCTTCGCCTTCTCGCGCGACGGCGCCATGCCGGGCTCGCACTGGTGGCACTCGGTCTCGCCGCGCACCCGCACCCCCGTCAAGGCCGTCTGGCTGGCCGTCGGCTGCTCGCTGGCCCTGGTGGTGCCCGGCTGGTGGTCGCACACCGCCTTCACCGCCATCGTCAGCGTCAACGTCGTCGGCCTCTTCCTCGCCTACGCCGTGCCGATCTTCCTGCGGCTGCGGCTCGGCGACGAGTTCCAGCCCGGCCCCTGGAACCTGGGCCGCTGGAGCAAGCCCGTCGGCTGGGTGGCCGTGCTCTGGATCCTCGCCAGCAGCGTGCTGTTCATGCTGCCCTCGGTCTCGCCGATCACCGCCGACACGTTCAACTACGCGCCGATCGCCCTCGCCGCGGTGCTGATCATCGCGACGGTCTGGTGGTTCGCCACGGCACGCCGCCGCTTCCAGGGGCCCGTCAGCTACGGCCGCCCCGACGAGGTCGCCGCGATGGACCTCATCTGACGCACCTCCGCCGGCCCCGGCCCACGGCACCGCCGTCGGCCGGGGCCGCTGCATCGCAGGTCATGCCAGTGGTCCCGACCAATATTGGTGGGTGCGACGCGGGTCGAAGTGCTGGCAGAAGTCGGTGTCCGGCGTCCATAGTTGGCGCACAGCCGTGTGCCTGAACCGCCGCTTCCGGACGAACGGGGGGTCACCCACCCATGACCAGAGCCGCAGAGCCGTCCCGCAGAACCATCCTGGCCGCGGCCGTCGCCGCGGCGGCGACCGGAGCCGCGGGCCCCGCGTCCGCGGCCACCGGGACCCGTTCGACGCAAGGGCCCTCATCTCTCGTGGACAACCGGGCCTGGACCTCGTACACCGACTGGTGCAGCGGCACCGCACAGGGCACCCGGGCCGTCGCGGGCGCCCGCCCCGGCCTGGTGATCGCCGCCCCGGCCGGCACCGCCGACTACACCGACCCGCACACGCAGAAGACCGCCACCTGGGAGTACGCGACCTGGACTTCCCCCCTCCACCGGCTCTCCGTGCCGTCCACCGAGGTCATCGCCTCCTGGAACGCGAAGACCCCGGCGGGCACCTGGCTCCAGGTCGAGCTGACGGGCACGTACTCCGACGGCACCGACACACCCTGGTACGTGATGGGCCGCTGGGCCGCCGGTGACCAGGACATCAAGCGGACCTCGGTGGACGGCCAGACGGACAAGAAGAGCACCGTCTGGACGGACACCTTCTCCATCGACGACGCGGCATCGGGCCTGCGCCTGGCCGCGTACCGGCTGCGGCTGACGCTGTACCGCACCCCGGGCACCAAGGGGACACCCACCGTCTGGCGGCTCGGCGCGATGGGATCCGACATCCCGGACCGCTTCACCGTCCCCGCCTCCACCCCCGGGCTCGCCCGGGAGCTGGCGGTCCCGCGGTACTCGCAGGAGATCCACGCCGGCCAGTACCCGGAGTACGACAACGGCGGCGAGGCCTGGTGCAGCCCCACCTCATCGCAGATGATCATCGAGTACTGGGGACGGAAGCCCACGGCGGAGCAACTGGCCTGGGTCGACCCGCAGTTCGCCGACCCGCAGGTGTGCCAGGCGGCCCGGTTCACCTATGACTACCAGTACGGCGGCTGCGGCAACTGGCCGTTCAACGCCGCCTACGCGGCGACGTACAAGGACCTCCAGGGCGTGGTCACCCGGCTCGGCTCGCTCACCGATCTGGAGACGCTGATCGCCGCCGGAATCCCGGCCATAACGTCCCAGTCGTTCCTCAAGTCCGAGCTGACCGGGGCGGGTTACGGCACGTCCGGTCATCTGATGACGGTGATCGGCTTCACCGCGGACGGCGACGTGATCGCCAATGACCCGTTCTCGGTCGACGACGGCGCGGTCCGCCGTGTCTACAAGCGGTCCGAGTGGGAGACCATCTGGCTGCGCACGAAGCGGTACAACGCCTCGGGGAAGGTCGTCTCCGGCACCGGCGGCGTCTGCTACCTGTACTTCCCGGCGCGTCCGACGCCGGCGCAGCGGCGCGCGCTCGCCGCGGTCGGAGTGCGCTGAGGCAGCCGTTCGTGCCGGGCGCGGCACGAACGGGTGAACGGGGCGCCGTAGCCCTGGACAGGACGGGTGGGTGCGAGACCATCGACCTCCCTCGCGCAGCGCCCCGTGCGCGGGGGAGAGAGCCGGCTCATGACCACCTCGCGCATCGTCACCGCCCTCCCCGCCCTGGTCATGCTCGCCGCCGGGGCTGTGCTGCTGCTCTGGTGGATCCGCCATCGCGGCGACGAGTAGCGCCCGCCGGGCGCCACCCGCCGCCGCGCGGGCTCAGCTCTGGACCGGGTTGACGACCCAGTCCGGGTGGTTCGGCATCGGCGGGGTCTTCGACCCGTACAGCCACGGGTGCAGGAAGCCCTCCAGGTCCTCACCGGAGACCTTCGACGCCAGGTCGATGTAGTCCTGCGTACTGGCCGTCTTCCCCTGGTACTTGGCGAACCAGGCGCGCTCGATCTTCCCGAACGTCTCCTGTCCGACCTTCTCGCGCAGCGCGTACAGGACCAGCGTCGAGCCGTCGTACCGCATCCGCTTGAAGAGGTTCGGCTCGGTCGGCTCGGCCGGGGCGCCGTAGTCGTGGCGCCACTGGTCGTGGCTGGCGTACGCCGTCTTCATCGTGCCCTCGAAGTTCACGCCGCCGTGTGCCTCCGAGTACAGCCGCTCGTAGAAGCGCGCGTGGCCCTCGCTCAGCCAGAGGTCCGACCAGGTCTTGATCCCGACGCTGTCGCCGAGCCACTGGTGGGTGAGCTCGTGCACCAGGTTCCGTTCGGCGCTGACCTGGTCGCCGAGCAGGTCGGCCTTCGGGATCAGCGAGATCGTGTTCGTCTCCAGGGCCACGCCCAGGTCGGTGTCGCCGACGAGAAGGCCGTAGCGGTTGAAGGGGTAGGGGCCGAGCCGCTCCTCCAGCCAGGCGATGTGGTCGGCGGTGAGCTTGCGGTACTGCTCCGTCGGCGCCACCAGGTCGTCCGGGACCACATCGCGGATCGGCAGCCCGTGCGGGCCCGTGCTGTCCACGAAGGTGAACTTGCCGATCGCCAGCTGCGCGAGCTGGGCCGCCACCGGCTGCTCCGAGTCGTACGTCCACTTCACGCGCCCGTCGGCCTGCTCGGTGCGGTCGGTCAGCTTGCCGTTGGCGACCGCCTTCAGCCCGGCCGGGGTGGTGATGTGGAAGGTGATCGGCGCCCGCTGGCTGGGGTGGTCGTCGGCCGGGAAGATCATCTTGGCGCCGTTGGGCTGCGGGTACAGCACCGTGCCGTCGGGCGTGGGAATCCAGCCGTAGTCCTCGATCGCGTCGTCGCGGTGGCGTATCTGGGTCGGATCGGCGGTGTAGGTGACCTTGACCGTGAAGGACTTTCCGCTGGCGAGGGGCGCCTTCGGCGTCACGACGAGCTCGTCGCCGTCGCGTTCGGCGGTGGCTTTCTGTCCGTTCACGGTGACCGTGTGCAGGGTGTTGCCGGCGAAGTCGAGGTTGAAGCGGGACAAGGCCTGGGTGGCGGTCGCCTTGATCGTCGCGGACGCCTCGAACGGGGTCTTCGGCGCCTGCCAGTCGAAATCGAGGGTGTAGCGGGCCACCTTGTAGCCGCCGTTGCCGTCGAGCGGGAAGATCGGATCGCCGAGGCCCGCCGCGCCGGGGGAAGGGGCGGCGGCGGACGAAGTAGCGGCTTGCGAGACCGGACCCGTGAAGGCTGCCGCAACGGTGATGGCCGCCGCGAGTGCGAGGCGGGCTCTGCGGTGAGGCGTCCGGAACGTGCTCATCGAGGACCTTTCGTTGGCTGACCACTGTCATGTGAGGAGACGCACAGCCGACGCACGCAGTTGTGGTTCCGCGCACCATTCGAAGCTCGTCGAAACGTGCGGCGTGACCAAGGTCTCTACCGTTATGACCGGTTCCGGTGGCAAGGTGGTCGGGTCGGAGGGGAGCCGGCGGCGGGGGGTGTCCAGCGCACCACTACGCCAGCTACGTCAGCGAGATGCCATGACCGCGACCTCCGCCACCGCCACTCGTCTCCGGGCCCGCACCGGCGGCCCCAAGGCCGACGGGCCGAAGATCCTTGAGCATGTCCTCGGCTGGACCTTCGTCGTGGTCCTCGCGATGCTCGTCACCCAGCTGGGCCTGCTGTGAGCTGAGCCGTTCCGGCCCGCGCCCCCCGAACCGTGCGCCCGCCTCTGGTTGATCACCAACTGCCCTGACCCTCGGCCGAGTTGTCGATCATTTGTCGAACGGGCTGGTGATCCGGTCTGCCATACTGCGGTTGTCCCGTCGGCAGTTGGAGACCAGGGCCGAAATTGAATCAAAGTCAACAGCGCGGCGTCGACCGCCCCCGGGCGCGCGGCACCGATCGTTCACTGGCGCGCCGCGCCGAACTCATCGCCATCGGACGGAAGTTGTTCGCCGACACGTCCTACGACGCGCTGTCGATGGACGACATCGCCAAGCAGGCGCATGTCGCCAAGGGGCTGATCTACTACTACTTCCAGTCCAAGCGCGGCTACTACCTGGCCATCGTCGAGGACTCGGTGGCCGACCTGGTCTCCCGCGCGGCGAGCGGCCTCGAACTGCCTCCCGAGGAGCGGGTGCACCGCACCATCGACGGCTACCTCCGCTACGCCGAGTTCAACCAGGCCGCGTACCGCACGATCATCAGCGGCGGCGTCGGCTTCGACGCCGAGGTGCACGCCATACGCGACGCGGTGCGCGCGGCCATCGTGGAGACCATCGCCGAAGGGGCGTACGGCAGGCGCAAGATCGCTCCGCTGCCGCGCATGGCACTGCTCGGCTGGCTGTGCAGCGTCGAGGGGGCCACCCTGGAGTGGATCGGCCAGCCGACGCTGCCCCGCGCCACCATGCGCGACCTGCTGGTGAAGATGCTGGGCGGCGCGCTGCGAGCCGTCGAGGAGATCGACCCCGGCTACCCGGCTCCGCCGGCGGCCCGCCGGGACGCATGAGCGAGGGGCGGAGGTCGCCGGACCTCCGCCCCAAGTGCCTTACCGCTGCGACTAGTTGATCGCCTTGATCAGCTCGCCGCCCGAGGTGTCGCCGCTCAGCTCCCAGAAGAAGGTGCCGCCCAGGCCCTGTGCGTTCTTGTAGGTCATCTTGCCCGCGATGGTCGACGGGGTGTCGTAACTCCACCAGTTGCTGCCGCACTTGGCGTACGCCGTGCCGCCGACCGTTCCCGTCGCCGGGCACTTGGTCTTGAGCACCTTGTAGTCGTCGATGCCCTGCTCGTACGTCCCCGCGGCCGGACCGGTGGCCGTGCCGCCGGGTGCCGCCTGTGTGACGCCCGTCCAGCCGCGTCCGTAGAAGCCGATGCCGAGCAGCAGCTTCGAGGCGGGGATGCCGAGGCCCTTGAGCTTCGCGATGGTCGCGGAGGTGTAGAAGTTGGCCTTCGGGATGCCCGAGTACGAGTTCAGCGGGGAGTGCGGAGCGGTCGGACCCGTCGCGTCCCAGGCGCCGAAGTAGTCGTACGTCATCGGGTTGTACCAGTTGACGTACTGCGCCGCGCCCGCGTAGTCGGCCGCGTCGATCTTGCCGCCGCTGGTGGCGTCGGCCGTGATCGCCGAAGTGACGAGGTTGCCGCTGCCGAACTTCGCGCGCAGCGCCGCCATCAGGTTCTTGTACGCCGCCTTCCCGCTGGTGTCACAGCTCAGCCCGCACGCGTTGGGGTACTCCCAGTCGATGTCGATGCCGTCGAAGACGTCCGCCCACTTGGAGTTCTCCACCAGGTCGTAGCAGGACTGCGCGAAGGCCGCCGGATTCCTCGCCGCCTCACCGAAGCCGCTCGACCAGGTCCAACCGCCGAAGGACCAGAGGACCTTGAGATTCGGGTGGAGCTTCTTCAGCTTGCGCAGCTGGTTGAAGTTGCCGCGCAGGGGCTGGTCCCAGGTGTCGGCGACGCCGTCGACGGACTGGGCCGCGGTGTAGGCCTTGTCGGTCGCCGCGTAGGCGTCGCCCATGGCGCACTTGCCGCCGGTGACGTTGCCGAAGGCGTAGTTGATGTGGGTCAGTTTGGCGGCCGAGCCGGACGTCTCGATGTTCTTGACGTGGTAGTTCCGGTCGTAGACGCCCCATTCGGTGAAGTAGCCGACGACCTTGGAACCGGCCGCGGCGGTGGTGGTGGCCGTGGTGGAGGTGGCCGTGGTGGCGTGGGACGGCTGGGCGGTCGCGGTGGTGGCGCCTGCGCCGGCGAGCAGTCCCGCGCCGAGGGCGGCGCAGCACGCGGTGGCGAGGAGCGTCCGGAAGCGGGAGCGGTGCGGTCTGACCATCATGTCTCCTCGTGGGGGAGGGGAGCGTGGGGGAGGTGGTGCCGGGACCTGCCGAGGTGATTGGCATGAACGCGACTGCAGGCCGCGTTGCAGGAACAGTAGGAGGACTAGACCAGTGCGTCAATGGTTCGGACCAATTTCCCTTTCTTTTAGTAAGCGGTCGTTAACTGGTGACTCGATGCCGCCGATCGGGCATACTCACAGCGCCACAGCCACTGGTCAGCCCGTTCTCCACCCCTGGACGGCACCATCGGCTGGGCCGTGAAAGACCGGCGGAACCGCCCCACCCAAGGCGCGTGTCCGTCGCTGTGCCCGACAGGGAGGAGAGCGTCGCCATGCCCGACCGCGCCCCGCAGCCGGTGGACCGTCAACTGCCCACGGACGAGGCCCGGGATCTGATCTCGCTCGTGCGTGACATCGCGCAGCGTGAGATCGCCCCGAAGGCGGCCGAGGAGGAGGACGCCGGGCACTTCCCGCGCGAGGTCTTCGGACTGCTGTCGGAATCCGGACTGCTCGGACTTCCCTACGACTCCGAGTACGGCGGCGGTGACCAGCCCTACGAGGTCTACCTCCAGGTCCTGGAGGAGCTCGCCGCGGCCCGCCTCACGGTCGGCCTCGGCGTCAGCGTGCACACCCTCGCCTGCCACGCGCTCGCGAACTACGGCACCAAGGAGCAGCAGGTCGAGCACCTGCCCGCGATGCTCGGCGGCGGCCTTCTCGGCGCGTACTGCCTCTCCGAGCCCTCGTCCGGATCGGACGCCGCGTCCCTGCGCACGAAGGCCGTCCGGGAGGACGAGGACTGGGCGATCACCGGCACCAAGGCCTGGATCACGCACGGAGGCATCGCCGACTTCTACACGGTCATGGCGCGCACCGGAGGCGAGGGTGCCCGCGGCATCACGGCCTTCCTGGTGCCCGGCGACGCCGAAGGGCTGCATGCCGCGCTGCCCGAGAAGAAGATGGGCATGAAGGGCTCGCCGACCGCACAGGTCCACTTCGACGGGGTCCGGGTCGGCGACGACCGCCGTCTCGGCGAGGAGGGCCAGGGCTTCGCGATCGCTCTGTCCGCGCTCGACTCCGGACGCCTCGGCATCGCGGCCTGCGCCATCGGTGTCGCCCAGGCGGCCCTGGACGAAGCGGTCGCATACGCCACGGGGCGCCAGCAGTTCGGGCGGCCGATCTCGGACTTCCAGGGGCTGCGCTTCATGCTCGCCGACATGGCGACGCAGATCGAGGCGGGCCGGGCGCTCTACCTGGCCGCGGCCCGGCTGCGCGACGCGGGCCGGCCGTTCTCCAAGCAGGCGGCCATGGCCAAGCTGCTGTGCACCGACACCGCGATGAAGGTCACCACGGACGCCGTCCAGGTGCTCGGCGGGTACGGCTACACCGCGGACTTCCCGGCCGAGCGGTACATGCGCGAGGCCAAGGTCCTGCAGATCGTCGAGGGCACCAACCAGATTCAGCGCATGGTCATCGCCCGTCACCTCGCGGGTCCCGACTCGCGCTGAACTGTCCGTACCCGTACATCGCCGACGGTGCCGCCAGCCGGACCCACTCCGGGTCGTGGCGCCCCGGCAGGGTACGGCCGCGGTCGGCCCACGTCCTGATCAGGGCGCGGTAGATGGGCGGGTCCTGGGGCGGCGCGGGCGCCTGCGGAACCGATTCTGCCCCTACGGGAACCGCAGGAACGAGGATGCGACGCCGACGGCCTGTGGCGGGATATGTGGCGGTCATACCAGGGCAACGCACGGCAGCCGACCGAGTCACCGGCACGCCGATTCGGGCGTGAGTTCGCGGGCAGCCCGGACGGGGGCGTCGCGGTTGGGGCGCTGGGCGCCTGCCGTCGAGTTCCGGACGGCCGGCAGGGCGGGTGCCGGGGCGCCGAGCCCCCGGTGCCCCGATCCCGCGGACGGACTCTGGCCCCCGCATGGCATCTGACGTACCGTCAACTCCGCCGCCGGGGCGCCGCACCCCTCCGGTCGACGTCAACTGCCGTGTGCCCAGGGAGGCCTGCCGTGACCGACGACCGTCCCGTCGCCCTCGACGAATACCCCGTGCACCAGGTGCCGCTGTCCATGAAGCACGTAGCCACCGGTGACCGCAACGCCTACGACCGGTGCATCTTCCACGTCCTCGACCACGAGGGGCGCGCCCTGCTGATCCTCGGGCTCGGGGTGTACCCGAACCTCGGCGTCATCGACGCGTACGCCACGCTGCGGCTCGGGGACAGCCTGCACGCGCTGCGCGCCTCGGACGCCCTCGGCGACGACCGGATGAACCTCGCCGTCGGACCGCTGCGCATCACGGTGGAGGAGCCGCTGCGCCGCCTGCGCCTGACGGGCGAGGGCGACTCCCTGTCGTACGACATCACCTGGACCGCCGGATTCCCGGCGCTCTGGGAACCGCACCACGTCCAGCGCCGCGGCGGCCGACTCACCCTGGAGGGGCGGCGCTTCGTGCAGGCGGGCGGTGTCGAGGGAGTCATCCGCGTCGGCGGCGAGGAGATACCCGTCCGCGCCGGCGAATGGACCGGCACCCGCGACCGCAGCTGGGGCGTGCGCCCCGTCCCCGGGGAGGAGGGCGGCCGGCCGGCGGACGAGAATCCGACCGAGGGGTTCCACTGGATCTGGTGCCCGGTCCGCTTCGACGACCGCTTCCTGATGGTCATCACCCAGGAGGACGCCGACGGCTACCGCACCCTGAACGACGCCACGCTCGTCCGTGACGGCGCGAGCGACCTCCAACTCGGCTGGCCCCAGGCCGACATCGGTTACCGCTCCGGCACTCGCCACCCCGAGCGGGCCGTCATCCACCTCACCGACCCGCGCGACCGCAAGCCGCTGGAGCTGGGCGTGGAGGTGCTGACCTCGTCACCGCTCGCGGTCGGAGCGGGCTACCCGCCCGCCGATGACTGGCAGCACGGCACCTGGCGCGGCCACGGCTGGACCGACGAGCGGGTGTACGACCTCGCCGACCCCTCCGCCCACCCCCTCGCCGCGTACGGCGTGATCGACCACGCGGCCCGGTTCACGCTCGACGGGCAGGTCGGGTACGGGATCTTCGAGCACGGTTCGTTCGGCCGCCACGATCCGAGCGGCTTCACCGGATTCGACTCGGTGGCCCCCTGACATCCATGAAGTCCCCGAAGGGAGTGGCGAGATGAGCACGGCACCCCGCCCGCGCACGAGCACCCGCGACCCGGAGGAACTCGCCCGCCGCCTGACCGTCTGGCTCGACACCCGGCTGCCCGGCGCCAAGGCGGTCGGCGTCGGCGTCCCCGAGTCGAACGGCATGTCCAGCGAGACCCTCCTCTTCGACATCGAGCACCCCGAACCTCCGTTGCGCGCCTGCGCGTTGAGGCTGGCGGCGGACCCGGCGGCGTACACCGTCTTCCCGGTCTACGACATGCGCGCGCAGTACCGCACGATGCGCCTGGTCGCCGAGCACACCGACGTACCCGTGCCGCGCGTGCTGTGGCTGGAGGAGGATCCCGGGCCGCTCGGGGCGCCCTTCTTCGTCATGGAGCGCGTCGAGGGGCGGGTGCCGCCGGACGTCATGCCCTACACGTACGAGGGAAACTGGCTGCACGCGGCGAGCGACGACGAACGCGCGCACCTGGAGGCTGCCTCCGTAGGCCTGTTGGCCCGCCTGCACGACCAAGCACCCGTGAAGGAGGCCGAGTTCCTCGCGGCGCCCGGCAACGGCAGCCCCTTGCGCCGTCATGTCGATTCCCAACGTGCGTACTACGCATGGGTGACTGACGGGCTGTCACGCTCACCCCTCATCGAAAGCGCCTTCGACCGGCTCGACGACCTGTGGCCGCACGACGAGGGCGCGCCGGTGCTCAACTGGGGCGACGCGCGCATCGGGAACGTCGTCTACGAGGGCTTCGAACCCGCGGCGGTGCTCGACTGGGAGATGGCCTCCCTGGCCCCGCGCGAGGTCGACCTCGGCTGGACCGTCTACCTCCACCGCTTCTTCCAGGACCTGACCATGAGCTTCGGACAGCCCGGACTGCCGGACTTCCTGCGCCGCGACAGCGTGGAGCGGCGCTACGCCGAACTCACCGGCCACACACCGCGGGACATGGACTTCCACACGCTGTACGCGGCCCTGCGGCACGCGATCGTGATGCTGCGCGTCGCCTACCGCCAGGCGCACTTCGGCGAGGTTTCCGTCCCCGCGGACCCGGACACACTGATCCTGCACCACGGCAGCCTGCGGGCCATGGTGCAGGGCAGCTACTGGGACTGACGCGGGTTGCCCGCGAGGCGACTCAGGCGGCCTGGCCTCGCATCTCGGGGACCCGCATCGGGCGCGAACCCGGACCGCCGACATGCGAGAACGGCTGCGTCCGCCAGTCCAGGCCCTGAGGCAGCGTCAACAGGAGGGCGGTGTGCTGCTCCTGAGGCTTTGCCGACTCGTCGGCGGGGCGGGCGTCGGCCGCCCCGCGACCCGTACCGGCGCAGACCGTGAGGCCGAACGGGTTCCACGGCGAGGCGCACAGCGCGTGCTCCGGAAGGACTTCCTCGTCCGCCAGGAGCGCGATCGGCTGCGAGCAGTCCGGGCAGATCACCCGGTACATCTCGAAGGTGTCGTACGCGTCGAACTCCTCACCGTCGGCGTCCGGTTCGACGCCCTCCGGCTCGGGCTCGACCACCGGCTGCTGCCGCTTGGGCGCAGTACGACCAGGGCGCTTAAGACTCTGCATGGGATTCTCCCCCTCGGGCTGGGCCGAAAAGGCGCTGCGGCCTCGACCACAGCAAGCACTTCCCGTCCCGTCTCTGCGGTAATCACGAGAACATCACGGACCCGGTTCCAGCTATGTGGCGTTCGTCACATGCCACTCGCAGATGCCCGGCCCGGCGGATATGTCCCCGCGCGGCGCACAGGCCGCTCTCAGCCACATCACGAACAGGGTATGACCTGCGTGGCTCAGGTATCCGCCAGGATCAAGGGACCTGTAGGTTCTTGCGCCATGGAGGAGCTCGACCGACAGATCGTGCAGTTGCTCGTCGCCGATGGGCGGATGAGTTACACAGACCTGGGCAAGGCCACGGGCCTGTCCACGTCGGCCGTGCACCAGCGAGTGCGCCGCCTGGAGCAGCGCGGAGTCATCCGCGGCTATGCCGCGGTCGTGGACCCCGAGTCCGTCGGGCTGCCCCTGACCGCGTTCATCTCGGTGAAACCGTTCGACCCCAGCGCCCCGGACGACATCGCGGAGCGCCTTGCCGACGTCCCCGAGATCGAGGCCTGCCACAGCGTCGCGGGCGACGAGAACTACATCCTCAAGGTTCGCGTGGCCACCCCGCACGAACTCGAGGAGCTCCTGGCCCGCCTGCGCTCCCTGGCGGGCGTGTCGACCCGTACGACGGTGGTCCTGTCGACGCCGTACGAGGCACGACCGCCGCGCGTCTGAGCCGGGTCTGCTGTGGGCAGGCGTTCCGCAGGGCGGAGCGGGTGGGCACAGCAGACAGCGCCGGGCTCGTTCCTGAGATGCCCCAGGTGCAGCGCGGGAGGGCGAGGGCGCGAGACTAGTGCCCATGAGTGAGAGCACCGCCAGTCGCAGAGACCATCGCACCGTGCTGCTGCGCGGTGGAGAAGTCCACAGCCCCGCCGACCCCTTCGCCACCGCGATGGTTGTCGAACGAGGGCAGGTCGCCTGGGTCGGCTCCGAAGGCGCCGCCGACGCCTTCGCGGACGGCGTCGACACGGTCGTGGACCTCGAAGGCGCGCTGGTCACCCCGGCGTTCACCGACGCCCACGTGCACACCACCGCCACCGGCCTCGCCCTCACCGGCCTCGACCTGTCCGACGCCCCCTCCCTGGAGGCGGCCCTCACCCGCGTACGCGACTTCGCCGCCGCGCGCCCCGGCGACCGGGTCCTGCTCGGTCACGGCTGGGACGCGGCCCGCTGGCCCGGTGGCCGCCCGCCGACGCGCGCCGAACTCGACGAGGCCACCGGCGGACGTCCGCTCTACCTCTCCCGTATCGACGTGCACTCGGCGGTCGTCACCACGGCGCTCCTCGATCTCGTCCCCGGGGCCAGGGGCTACGAGGACGGCCCCTTGACCAGCGACGCCCACCACGCCGTACGGGCCACCGCGCTGGGCGCCGTCACCGCCACCCAGCGCACCGAGGCCCAGCGCGCCGCGCTCGCCCGCGCCGCCTCGCTCGGCATCGGCTCGGTCCACGAGTGCGCGGGCCCGGACATCTCCTCCGAGGACGACCTCACGGGGCTCTTGCGGCTCGCCGCCGAGGAGCCCGGGCCCCGCGTGGTCGGCTACTGGGCCGAGTGGGGCGAGGAAGGCATCGAAAGGGCCCGCGCGCTGGGCGCGATCGGCGCGGCCGGCGACCTCTTCGCCGACGGCGCCATCGGCTCGCACACCGCGTGCCTGCACGGGCCGTACGCCGACGCCGACCACACGGGCACCGCCTACCTGGACGCCGCCGCTGTCGCCGCCCATGTCGCCGCGTGCACCGAGGCGGGCCTCCAGGCGGGCTTCCACGCCATCGGGGACGCCGCCGTGACCGCGGTGGTCGAGGGCATGCGCGCCGCCGCCGAGAAGGTCGGCCTGGCCCGCGTCCGCGCCGCCCGGCACCGAATCGAGCACGCCGAGATGCTCACCCCCGAGACCATCGCCGCCTTCGCCGAACTCGGCCTCACCGCCTCCGTCCAGCCCGCCTTCGACGCGCTGTGGGGCGGCGAGGAGGGCATGTACGCCGAGCGCCTGGGCGCGGAGCGGGCCCGCACGCTCAACCCGTTCGCGGCCCTGCTTCGCGCGGGCGTCCCGCTCGCCTTCGGCTCCGACAGCCCGGTCACGCCGCTGGACCCGTGGGGCACCGTCCGCGCCGCTGCCTTCCACCGCACGCCCGAGCACCGGGTGTCCGTGCGCGCCGCGTTCACCGCGCATACGCGCGGCGGATGGCGTGCGGTCGGACGGGACGACGCGGGTGTCCTGGTGCCGGGCGCGCCCGCCGACTACGCCGTGTGGCGCACCGACGAGCTCGTCGTGCAGGCCCCCGACGACCGGGTCGCGCGCTGGTCCACCGACCCCCGCTCCGGCACCCCCGGGCTGCCGGATCTGACGCCCGGGGGCGACCTGCCCGTCTGCCTGCGCACCGTCGTCGGCGGCCGCACGGTATTCGTACGGCCGGACGAGTGATGTCCGGGGGTGGCGGGGCCCCCATCCGTGCCGGCAGCCGCGTCGCGCGACCTGCGTATCCTCCGCGCTGACCAGGCGATTGAGGGAAAAGCCGCAGGTCAAACGACTGTTGACAGCTGGCCGCAACGGGCCGGTAGGTTCTGGCGGGTCCACCACCGGACGTCCGACCGGGGAACTTCCGAGCACTCGCCGAAGCGCCGCTGGGTCAGGGGTGGTGTGCCGCACCGGCGCACCACACTGGGAGCCAGGCCCAGCGCACGCGCCAGGCGAGGGAACGTTCAGTCAGTCGGCTTGGTGTGACCCGGGTGGGGCCCGGACGTCCAGTAGACAACGGCTTTAGGTCGACCCGCAGCCAGCGGGTCCCAGGTCGGCCCGAAGGGCGCCGGGCCCCGATCCGCAGCACGCGTGCTCCGACCCGGAGACGCGCTCTTACCCGCCTCTAGGCGAATCGACACCCCCGTACTAACGCGCCGACGCGGAAGCACAGGTAACGGCCACTATGGTGGACCCCTGCGTACGGACATGAAGGGGCAGTAGTGAACGACGGCGACGGGACCCTCGCGGCAGAGGCCCAGGGGAGACGGTTCGGCCCGCTCGGCACGGCCTTGGTGATCATCCCGACCTACAACGAGGCGGAGAACATCAAGAAGATCGTCGCCCGGGTGCGGACCTCCGTGCCCGACGCGCACGTTCTCGTGGCCGACGACAACAGCCCCGACGGCACGGGCAAGCTCGCCGACGAGCTGGCCGCCGAGGACGACCAGGTCCAGGTGCTGCACCGCAAAGGCAAGGAAGGCCTGGGTGCCGCCTACCTCGCGGGCTTCCGCTGGGGCATGGACAACGGCTACGGCGTGCTCATCGAGATGGACGCCGACGGCTCCCATCAGCCCGAGGAGCTGCCCCGGCTGCTGACCGCCCTGAAGGGCGCCGACCTGGTTCTCGGCTCGCGCTGGGTGCCGGGCGGGCGGGTCGTGAACTGGCCCAAGTCCCGCGAGTTCATCTCCCGTGGCGGCAGCCTCTACTCCCGCGTCCTGCTCGACGTTCCGATCCGCGACGTCACGGGCGGCTACCGCGCCTTCCGCCGCGAGACCCTCGAAGGCCTCGGCCTCGCCGAGGTCGCCTCCCAGGGGTACTGCTTCCAGGTCGACCTGGCCCGCCGCGCCGTCCGGGCCGGCTTCCACGTCGTCGAGGTGCCGATCACCTTCGTCGAGCGGGAGCTGGGCGACTCCAAGATGAGCCGCGACATCCTCGTCGAGGCCCTGTGGCGGGTCACCACGTGGGGCGTGGGAGAGCGGGTCGGCAAGGTCCTCGGCCGCGGCAAGCGGTCGTAGCCGCAGGGCCTGGCAGACGCAGTCGTACGGCCTCACAGCCGCGGTCGTACGACTCCGCAGGCGCTGTTGATCATTCCCTTATCCCGCGCTGAGCTGTGCCCAGGCACACTGGATGCATGACGACTGGCGCACCGACCCCCACCTACCCCGCCCGGCCGCGGCGTTCCCGGCTGCGCACCTTCCTGCCGCTCGGCATCGCCGCATGGCTCGTGCTGGAGATCTGGCTGCTCACCGTGGTGGCGAGCGCCGCCGGCGGGTTCACCGTCTTCCTGCTGCTGGTCGCCGGGTTCGTGCTCGGCTCTGTGGTCATCAAGCGGGCCGGGCGCCGGGCCTTCCGCAACCTGAGCGAGACGCTGCAACAGCAGCAGAGCGGCATGACACCCCCCGCCGGTCGCGGCAACGGCAACGGGCTGATGATGCTCGGCGGTCTGCTCCTGATGCTCCCGGGCCTGATCTCCGACGCCCTGGGGCTTCTCCTGCTCGTCCCGCCGGTCCAGAAGACCCTGAGCGCCTACGCCGAGCGCACGATCGACCGCAAGATGCGTGCGGCGGCTGAGGGCAGCCTGGGCGACGCCTACCAGCAGTCCCGCATCCACCGCCCCGACGGCAAGATCGTCCAGGGCGAGGTCATCAGGGACGAGAAGGACGGCTTCTAGCCCGGGACCCGGGCGCATTTGGACGCACGAAACCGCAGGCACCGTACTTGGCGTACGGTGCCTGCGGTTTCGTGCACTATGCCGCCCAACCCCCGGAGGGATTACGCGGACTTGCGGCTGTCCCGCGGATGCACCGCAATGTTCATCGCGCCGGAGCGGAGAACCGCCAGACGCTCTTCGAGGACCTCTTCGAGCTCCTCGCGGGTGCGCCGCTCCATCAGCATGTCCCAATGCGTACGCGCGGGCTTGGCCTTCTTTTCCTCAGGGCCGTCGCCGTCCACGAGGAGTGCCTGGGCCCCGCAGACCTTGCACTCCCACTCCGGCGGAATTTCGGCCTCCACCGAGAAGGGCATCTCAAACCGGTGCCCCTTCTCGCATGCGTACTCCACGGCCTGGCGCGGAGCCAGGTCGATGCCGCGGTCCGTCTCATAGCTGGTCACTACGAGGCGTGTGCCGCGAAGAGCTCGCTCACTCATGAATCGTGCCTCCCGGGCTTGTCGCCCACAGGACAGGTGTCGCTGTCGTCGTCATCCGGTCAACGTCCGGTCGGCGGTAAAGATTCCCGTTCCGGGTCATGCGTCGCCGTCGTAGCCGCCCCTTGTTGTACCCACCTGCGCCCGGTTTGTCACATCTGACAGTAGATGTCACCCAGCGTTTCGCCATCTTTGACGCGCAGTAACGGTACGCCTGGCAGGCCAAACGCGTACACTACCGGCCTTTGGCCTCTGGCGCTAAATCCTGTCGGGTACGGGATTGCCCGCGTCGCGCACCGCCCGGGCCACCGGCACCCTCGCGAGCAGCACGAATCCGATGACGAAGAAGGCCACGAGCGAGATGATCGCGTCCCGATAACTTCCCGTCAGCTGGTAGGTCAGACCGAACAGAAGCGGGCCCAGCCAGCTCATACCGCGGTCGCTCATCTCGTACGCAGAGAAGTACTCGGCCTCCTTGCCGGGCGGCACGAGATGCGAGAACAGGGAGCGGGACAGAGCCTGGCTGCCGCCGAGGACCAGACCGATCCCGGAGGCGAGCACGAAGAACCAGACGGGCGCGCCCGCCGGCAGGAAGTACCCGGCGCCGAGTGTCACGGTCCAGGCGACCAGTGAGCCGAGGATGGTGCGCTTCGCGCCGTAGGTGCGGGCCAGCCGTCCCATGCCGAGGGCGCCGGCCACCGCGAGCACCTGCACCAGCAGCACGGCGGCGATCAGGGTGGACTGGCTGAGGCCCAGTTCCTCCGAGCCGTACACCGAGGCCTGCGAGATCACCGTCTGGATGCCGTCGTTGTAGACGAGGTAGGCGAGCAGGAAGGAGAGGGTGAGGGGCTTGCCGCGCATGTCCCGCACGGTGGCCGCCAGCTGCCGCCAGCCGTGCCCGGACGGCGCCGCCCCGGCGGTCGGGGCCGGGCGGCGGTCGCGCAGCCGCTTGAGCGGGATCAGGGTGAAGGCTCCCCACCAGATGCCCGCCGAGGCCAGGCAGATGCGGACGGCCGTCGACTCGGAGACACCGAAGGTGTCATGGGCCGTGAACAGGACCAGGTTCGCGACCAGCACCAGGGACCCCGCCGCGTAGCCGAAGGCCCAGCCGCGGGAGGAGACCGCGTCGCGCTCCTCGGGAGGGGCGATCTGCGGAAGGTAGGAGTTGTAGAGCACCATCGACACGGCCACCGACGCGTTGGCGACGATCAGCAGCAGGCCGCCGAGCAGATAGCGGTCGCCGTCCAGGAAGAACATGCCCGTGGTGGCCGCTGCGCCCACGTAGGCGGCGGCCGCGAGCAGTGGCTTCTTGCGGCCCGTGCGGTCGGCGGCAGCGCCCGCGATCGGCATCACGAAGATCGACAGGATGACGGACGCGGAGACCGAGTACGCGAAGAAGGCCCCGGCGCGCAGCGGGATCCCCAGAGGATGCACGAAGCCGTCGGCGTCGGCCGCCGACTTGGCGACCGAGGTCAGATAGGGGCCCAGGAACACGGTCAGCACACTCGTCGAGTAGACGGAGCACGCCCAGTCGTAGAAGTACCAGCCGCGTTGTTCGCGCCGTCGTTCGGCGGCCGCAGCCGCCTCTTCGGCTTCCTGTGCCCGCACGGTGTCGGTGCTCACCCGTGCTCCTCGCTTCCCCGTGAACGGACCGCGCGAGGGGCCTTTCGAGGGGTCCTTCGGGGACTCAGGCCCAGGTGCCCCGGTCCTCCAGGACCTTGCGCAGCGTGTCGATGTGATCGGTCATGATGCCATCGACACCCAGGTCCAGGAGCCGGTGCATGCGTTGCGGTTCGTTCACGGTCCACACGTGCACCTGCAGCCCGCGCGCGTGGGCGGCGCGCACGAAGCGGTGATCGACCACGGGGATCCCCGACTGGGACTCGGGCACCTGGGCGGCGACGGCCGAGCGGCGCAGCGATGCAGGGATGCCGTACGAGAGCAGGCGCAGGCCCAGGATGCCCCGGGTGCCGTAGGAGGTGGCCAGGCGGGGGCCGGCCAGACGCTGGGCGCGGGCGACGCGCGGCTCGGAGAACGAGCCGACGCACACGCGGTCCCAGGCGCCCGTGCGCTCGAGCAGCTCCAGCAGCGGGCGCAGCGCGGGCTCGGCCTTGACGTCGACATTCCAGCGCGCCTCGGGGAAGGTCTCCAGGAGCTCCTCGAAGAGCGGGACCGGTTCCTTGCCCGCCACGCGCGCGTGGCTCACGTCCTGCCAGGAGAGGTCCCCTATCCGGCCCGCACCGTCCGTCATCCGGTCCAGGGTCGAGTCGTGGAAGGCGACGAGCCGGCCGTCGGCCGTGGCGTGCACGTCCGTCTCCAGATAGCGGTAGCCCGCCTCGACCGCACGCCGGAACTGGGTCACGGTGTTCTCGAGGCCGTCCGCGGCGCCGCCCCGGTGGGCGAAGGCGATCGGGCCGGGATGGTCGAGGTAGGGGTGGCGTATCGGCGTGGTCACGGACGCAGTATCGCGCGCTCCGGTTGACCGGCGGCAACCACCGAGCTGCCGCCCGATGCCGACGGGACGGCGAACACCCGCAGGAACACCTGGGCCAGCGGGCCGATGGACAGCGCGTACAGGACGGTGCCGATGCCGATGGTGCCGCCGAGCGCGAAGCCGCTGACCACGACCGCCACCTCGATTCCCGTCCGCATCAGCCGGATCGAGCGGCCGGTACGGCGGTGCAGTCCCGTCATGAGGCCGTCGCGCGGGCCCGGGCCGAAGCTGGCGGAGATGTAGAGGCCGGTGGCCGCGCCGTTCAGGACGATGCCGGCCACCAGCAGCGGGACGCGGATCAGCAGACCGTGGGCGTCGGGGACCAGGGTGAGGGTGCCGTCCATGGCGATGCCGACCACGAAGACGTTGGAGACCGTGCCGAGGCCCGGGCGCTGGCGCAGCGGGATCCACAGCAGCAGCACCGCGGCGCCCACGAAGATCGACACCACCCCGATCGTCATGCCGGTCAGCTTCGCGAGGCCCTGGTGGAGCACGTTCCAGGGCTCCAGGCCGAGGCCCGCCTCCACGAGGAGCGCGGAACTCGCGCCGAACAGCGCCAGGCCGACGTACAGCTGGATCAACCGTCGCGCGAAACGGCTCTGTGTGGACAAGAAGTGCCCCCCTGTGGTCGCAGTGGCCTGATGCATGACACTCTGTGGCTTGGAAAGAGAAGCCATCCATGGCCAATTCGGGGAAGGTGGACTGGTAGACATGGCGCAGTGGACTTCGGCGGTGGGGGCGGCGCAGCTCGCCCGGTTGCTCACCTCCCAGCAGGAGCGGCCCGCCGGACCCGGCACGCGCCGCCCGCCCGCCTACCGCGCGCTCGCCGACGGCGTCCGGCTGCTCGTGCTGGAGGGCCGGGTGCCGGTCGCCGCCCGGCTGCCCGCCGAGCGGGAACTCGCCCTGTCGCTGTCCGTGAGCCGTACGACGGTCGCCGCCGCCTACGAGGCGCTGCGCGCCGAAGGCTTCCTGGAGTCCCGCCGGGGCGCGGGCAGCTGGACCGCCGTGCCCGCCGGGAACCCGCTGCCCGCGCGCGGCCTGGAGCCGCTGCCGCCCGAGGCCCTCGGCTCCATGATCGACCTCGGCTGCGCGGCGCTCCCCGCGCCCGAGCCATGGCTCACCCGCGCCGTCCAGGGCGCCCTGGAGGAACTGCCGCCGTACGCGCACACGCACGGCGACTACCCGGCCGGGCTGCCCGCCCTGCGCGCCACGCTCGCCGACCGGTACACCGCGCGCGGCATTCCGACGATGCCCGAGCAGATCATGGTGACGACCGGCGCGATGGGCGCGATCGACGCGATCTGCCACCTCTTCGCCGGGCGCGGTGAACGCATCGCCGTCGAGTCGCCCTCGTACGCCAACATCCTGCAGCTGATGCGGGAGGCGGGGGCCCGGCTGGTGCCCGTCGCCATGGCCGAGGGGCTCGCCGGCTGGGACATGGACCGCTGGCGGCAGGTGCTGCGCGATGCGGCGCCGCGGCTCGCGTACGTCGTCGCCGACTTCCACAACCCCACGGGGGCGCTCGCCGACGAGGACCAGCGGCGGCAGCTCGTCGACGCGGCCCGGTCGGCGGGCACCGTGCTCGTCGTCGACGAGACCATGAGTGAGCTGCACCTCGACGAGGGCCTGGAGATGCCGCGGCCCGTGTGCGGCTTCGACCCCGCCGGGTCGACCGTCATCACCGTCGGCTCCGCGAGCAAGGCGTTCTGGGCCGGGATGCGGATCGGGTGGGTGCGGGCGGCTCCGGATGTCATCCGGAGCCTGGTCGCCGCGCGGGCGTACGCCGATCTGGGGACACCCGTGCTGGAGCAGCTGGGCGTGAACTGGCTGCTCAGCACCGGGGGCTGGGAGCAGGCCGTGGACATCCGGCGGGGGCAGGCCCGGGAGAACCGGGACGCGCTCGTCGCCGCGGTGCGGCGGGAGCTGCCGTCCTGGGAGTTCTCGGTGCCGGGGGGTGGGCTCACGTTGTGGGTGCGGACCGGGGGGCTCTCGGGGTCTCGGCTGGCCGAGGTGGGGGAGCGGGTCGGGGTGCGGGTGCCGTCCGGTCCCCGCTTCGGCGTGGACGGTGCTTTTGAGGGGTATGTGCGGTTGCCGTTCACTGTGGGGGGTGCGGTGGCCGAGGAGGCGGCGATTCGGCTGGCTGCGGCGGCGCGGCTGGTCGAGGACGGGGTCAGTGGCGCTTCTGAGGACCCCCGGACCTTTGTGGCTTAGCTGGTGGGGCGCCTGACCGTCGGGAGCACGGCCCCTGCCGTATGTGGGCGGGTGCCGGTCTGGGGGCGCTGCCGTCTCGGATGTCGGGGCGGCGTCCGCGGGGTGTCGGGGCGGGGCTAGCGTGGGGGCATGACCACTGCACCTGTCGACGTCGATCGTGCCCGTAGTGACTATGCGGCGCTTGTCGGACGCGGCCTCTCGCTGGACATCACCCGTGGCAAGCCGTCTCCTCGGCAGTTGGATCTTGCCAATGAGTTGCTGGCTCTGCCCGGTGACGTGCGTGTAGCCGAAGACGGTACCGATGTGCGCAACTACGGGGGGCTGAAGGGGCTGCCTGAGCTTCGGCGGATCTTTGCCGGGGCGTTGCAGGTGCCTCTCGAGCAGTTGCTGGCCGCCGGGAATTCGAGTCTGGAGCTGATGCACGATGTGGTGGTGCAGGCGCTGCTGAGCCGGGTTCCCGGGAGTGAGCGGCGGTGGGCCGACGAGCCGCGTATCGCGTTTCTGTGCCCGGTGCCGGGGTACGACCGGCACTTCGCGCTGACCGAGCGCTTCGGGATCGAGATGATCCAGGTGCCGATGACCGACGAGGGTCCGGACATGGACGTCGTCGAGCGGCTCGTCGCCGAGGACGCCGGGATCAAGGGCATCTGGTGCGTGCCCAAGTACAGCAACCCCAGTGGTGTCACCTATGGGGACGAGGTCGTGCGGCGGCTGGCCGCCATGAGCACCGCCGCGCCCGACTTCCGGGTCTTCTGGGACAACGCCTATGCCGTGCACCACCTGACGGAGGTGGAGACGCCGCTCGCCGACTTCCTCGCCCTGTGCGCCGAGCACGGCCATCCGGACCGGGCGCTCGTGTTCGGGTCCACCTCGAAGATCACCCTGGCGGGCAGCGGGGTCGGGTTCCTCGGTGCGTCCGAGGCGAACATCGCGTGGTGGCTCGGGGTGGTGGCCAAGCGGACGATCGGGCCGGACAAGGTCAATCAGTTGCGGCATGCCTTCTTCCTGAAGGATGAGGCCGGCGTTCGTGCACATATGCGGCGGCACGCGGAGATCATCGGGCCGAAGTTCGCCGCTGTGGAGCGGATTCTCGGGGAGGAACTGGGGGGTTCCGGGCTCGCTTCCTGGACGAAGCCGGTGGGTGGGTACTTCATTTCGCTGACCGTGCCGGAGGGGACGGCGAAGGCAGTGGTGCGGCTGGCCAAGGACGCCGGGATCGCGCTCACCCCGGCGGGGGCCACCCATCCGCACGGGGACGACCCGGCCGACGCGATCATTCGGATCGCGCCGACCTATCCGGAACTCGCCGAGGTCGAGGAAGCCATCCGCGGGCTGGCCGTGTGCGTCCGGCTGGCCGCCGCGCAGCGGGCCTGATCAGCCCTCGACGACCGCTGCCTCCGCGGGGACCGGCTCGGCGGGAACCGGCTCCGCGTCCGCCGGAGTCGTGCGGCCCGGCAGCAGGTCCAGGACCGCACGGCGGTGGGTGTCGCTCGTCGCGTCGTCGTACGGGTCCGGCGTGGCCGGAACCTGGAGACGGAGCACCGGGCCGGTGCCCAGGCGGGCGTAGCCGCGGCCGGGCGGCACGTCCTTGGTGGGGGTCGTGTGCGGCGGGGCGCCCAGGACCGCTTCGAGCCGGTCGGGCGACGCCGGGCCCAGAACGACCCGGGCGCGCGTGTGCTGGCGTACGGCGTCGTTGAGGGCGTCCAGGGTGTCGAAGTGCTCGGCCACCGCGACCGTCACGTTCGCCGCGCGGCCGTGCCGCAGCGGCACCTGGAGCAGGGACTGCGGGTCCGGGTGGCCGTCGGCGGCGGCGACATGGCCCAGGGCGCTCGGGCGGTCCAGCAGGATCCACAGGGGGCGCTTGGTGTCGTCGGGCGCCGGGTGGCCCGCCTGTCGGGCGCGGTTCGCGGCGATCAGACGGCGTTCCGTCTCGTGGGCGGCCCACTCCAGGCTCGCCAGTGCCCCGGTCAGACCGCACTCGACGGCCAGCACGCCGTCGCGGCCGGTCAGGCACGCGTACTCGCCGGTGCCGCCGCCCTCGACGATCAGGACATCGCCGTGGCGCAGGGCCTGGAGCGCGACGGAGCGCAGCAGCGTGCTCGTGCCGCTGCCCGGTTCGCCCGCGACCAGGAGGTGGGGCTCCGTGGAGCGGACGCCCGTGCGCCACACGACCGGGGGGACGTCGCGCTGCTCCTCGCCGTGGGTGAGGGGGAGCGTGCGCTGGACGTCCGTCGGGTCGGTGAAGCCGAGGACCGTCTCGCCCGGTGCCGTGACGAAGTGCTGGGCGGCGATGTCGGTGGGGAGCGGTGGCAGGACGGTGACCGCGAGCTGGTTGCCCTCCTCGTCCCACTCGAAGTGGTACTCGCGGCCGCGGCCCGCCTTGGCGTGCAGCAGCTGCTCGATGCGGGCGCGGCAGTCCGCCTCGCCGTCCGTGAAGTAGGCCGGGTAGCGGACGAGGAGGCGGGACACGCGCCCGGTGTCGTCGAAGTCGTACGCCGGGAACGCCTTCTCCCACTCCCCGCCGTGGGCGTAGAGCGGAGCGGGGTCCTCGGCGGCCGAGAAGTACGGGACCAGGGCCTCGTACAGCGACTGGAGGCGCTGGACCTGCGATTCGTCGGGGCCCTCGGGCGCGGGCTCGGTGCGGTCCCGGCCCGCCCAGGCTGCCGCCGCCATCAGAGCGATGACGGCGAGCAGCGGTCCGTACGGCACCAGGGCCACGACCAGGATCACCGAGGCCACCAGGAACAGCAGCGGCCCGCGCCGGTCCTTGGGAGTGGCGGCCCATCTGCGCCGCCCGGCGGCTGCCAGCCGGCGCAGTCCACGAGTGATCGTGATCAGTGGGTGGAGGACGTCGGTGGCGCTGTCGGCTGCCGTCCGGGCCAGCTCCCGGCTTCGGGCGATCTGGGCGGTGCCGTTGCTCAGGATGCGGGGGAGGGGGCGCCGGGCCACTGCTGTCTCCTGGAGGTGCGTGCGATGGGGACGAGGGTCAGAACTTGATCCCGCCGAGGAGGCTTGCCAGGCTCGCCCCGCCGGCCGTGATGCTCGGGGCGATGGCGGTGCCCGCGAGATAGAAGCCGAAGAGTGCGCAGACCATGGCGTGCGAGGCCTTGAGGCCGTCCTTGCGGAAGAAGAGGAAGACGATGATGCCGAGCAGGACGACGCCTGAGATGGACAGGATCATTTGAGCTCTCCTGGTTGAAGGGGGACAGTCACCATGAGTTCTTCCAGGCTCACAGGATGTATCCATACGATAAAAGGTGCAAGTGGGTGAATTTCGTCGTTTTTCACCCACATGGTGGAGCTGTTTCGGGCCGCCTGAGCAGGTCTTTTGTGGCCCCTGTCGCTTGTGGGACCCGTGCTGATCCTTGCCTCGGGCGGGTCCCGTCATGTGCTGCCGAAGCCAGTACGCTGGCGATTCACCCGTACGGCCGCACCGCTCGCTGCCGTACGCTCACGCAGTCCCCGTTGCAGTCGTAGTGAGAGGCGGTCCGGCCGATGAGCGAAGCCCCCGACCCGGAGGTCGTGGAGCTGGCGACCAAGATCTTCGATCTGGCCCGCCGGGGCGAGACCGAGGCGTTGGTGGCCTACGTCGACGCGGGCGTTCCGGCCAACCTCACCAACGACCGCGGCGACTCGCTCCTGATGCTCGCCGCCTATCACGGCCATGCCGAGGCGGTGCGTGCCCTCCTGGAGCGCGGCGCCGAGGCGGACCGGATCAACGACCGGGGCCAGACCCCGCTCGCCGGAGCCGTGTTCAAGGGCGAGGAAGCGGTCATCCGCGCCCTTCTGGAGGCGGGCGCCGACCCGGCCTCGGGTACGCCCTCGGCGGTCGACACGGCGCGGATGTTCGGCAAGGCAGAACTGCTCGAATTGTTCGGCGCACACTGACTCGAACGCCCTGACCAGGCGAAACGCAGAAAATGGGGGAGGCGGAACGGGGCCGCCGGAAATACGGTCGCGGCAGGAAGAACTGCCGAGTCATCATGACGTCGTGATTCACGGACGCGATGGCTGGGCAAGTGTTGCCGCACCGCGCGGGCCGTGATGCGGCCCGTATGGGCCACCGACGAGAGGCAGAGGAAGATGGTCTACAGCAAGCAGGAAACGGCGGGCGCCCCGACGTGTTGTCACGCGGCCAGGTAAAGCACGATCCCCGGTTGCGTCGACGCTTGATGTGAGGCTGTTTCCCATGTTCGATCCGGTCATAGCGCCCAGCGGTACGCTGCTCGGCCTGCTCCAGAGGGGCCGCGGTGACGGCACGCTGCACGCACTCACCGCCCCGCGCGCAGAAGCGCTCGCGGCGCTGAACCACTGTGTGCTGCGCGACCCCCGCCACGACTGGCAGGTGGAGAACCGCTCCCTGTACTACGCCCGTCTCTACCTCGATCTGAGCGGTGAGCTCGACGAGATCGAGCGGCACCTCTTCGACGCCGAGGACATCCTCGACACGTGCGAGTCCCGCACCGGGCTCGCCCTCGCGGTCCTCGGGCACCTCGCCTCGTACGGCAGGCGGGACGCCCTCGAACTGCTGCGGCGCTACGCCGCCTCGGGCACCGGCTGGGCGTGGGCCCTCGACGAGCTGGCCCTGCGCGACGACGACGCGGGCCTGCGCGCCCTCGCTGAGCCCGTGCTGGCCCGTTTCCCCGCCGACGCGGAGGGCGAGGCCGAACTCGCCGCGACCGTGCGCGACGCCTTCGAGCCCCGGCCCTGGCGGCTGTGGGCCGAGGATCCGCGGGCCGCCGTGGGCGGGCGCGTGCGTGCCGCCCAGGAGACCGGCTCCTTCGACCGCTGGCAACGCCAGATGCGACCGTCCGGGCCCCGTCCCGGCTGGAGCGTGCAGGCCGTCTTCGAGTGGGCCCAGCAGGGCATCGAACGCGGAGCCGCGCTCCATGTACCGGCCGCCCGCTGTCTCGCGGCCGTCGCGGGCCCGGAGAACCGGGCCGAGATCGTCGAGGCCGCACGGTCCGGCGACGACGGCGCTCGCTGCACCGCCCTGCGCTATCTCGCCGACAACAACGATCCGGACGCCCTCGACCTGATCGAGGGCGCGGTGGCCGACGGCTCGACGGCCGCTGTCGATGCCGCGGTGGATGCCTTCGAACGGATGCGCAGTGTCGCCGCCGTGGACCGGGCGCGAAGTTGGGCGCACCGGCCGGACGCGCTCGGCACCGCCGCCGGACGGATGCTCGCCTGCCGGGGCGGCGCACAGGACAGCGAGCTGGTCCTCGGCGCCCTGCGGGAGGCGATCCGCGGCGAAGGCCCCGACGCGCCGACCCTGTGGACTCTCGTCGACGGCACCGGACGGCTCGGCATCGGCTGCGCGGCGCCCGTGCTGCGCCATATCTACCGCGAGACGGCGTCCTCCCATCTGCGGGGCCGCGCCGCCCGCGCCCTCGCCGCCACCGACCCCTCCTTCCCCGCCGGCTTCGCCGTCGAATGCCTGTGGGACTGCGAGGAGTCCACCCGCGAGGTCGCCGCGCGGCACGCCGAGACCGGTGACACGCGCGTCGTCGACCAGCTCCGCCGGCTGGCCACGGACCCGGCCGAGGAGGCGGAGGTCCAGACAGCCGTCCGCAGCCGGATGGGGCCCGACATGCCCGCCATATGAACGTGCGGTGACCCGGGGGGCCGCCGGACGTGGACGCCGCCCGACCTGCTCGGGTGTGCCGCGCAACGCTCATGGGACGTTCCTCGTCCGGAAAGATCGACGTTGACGTGGCCACGTCCGGCACGGCGACAACACGGGTATGCGTGTCGTCATCGTGACCGAGTCCTTTCCCCCCGATGTGAACGGCGTGGCCCACTGCGCGCTCCAGACCGCCCGGCACCTCGTCGATCGCGGTCACTCTCCCCTCGTCGTCGCCCCCGCCACCGCCGCGGGGCACGGGCCCGACGCCCTCGCGCCGTGCCCCGTCGTCCGTGTCCCCTCCCTCCCGCTCCCCGGCTACCCCCAGGTCCGCGTCGCCCTCCCCAGCCGGCGCGTCGCCGCGGCGATCACCGAACACCGCGCCGACCTCGTCCACCTGGCCAGCCCCTTCGTCCTCGGCGTCCGCGGCATGGCGGCCGCCGCCCGGCTCGGCATCCCCGCCGTGGCCGTCTACCAGACCGACCTCGCCGGATACGCCCGTACGTACATGGGTGCGGGCGAGGCCACCGCCTGGCGGCGCATCCGCTCCGTGCACGCCGCCGCCGACCGCACCCTCGCCCCGTCCAGCGCGGCCCTGCACGACCTGGAGGCACACGGTGTGCCCCGGGTGCGGCTGTGGCCGCGCGGTGTGGACACCGTCCGCTTCCGCCCCGACCGCCGGGACGAGGCACTGCGCCGTGAACTCGCCCCGAACGGCGAGCTGATCGTCGGCTATGTCGGCCGGCTCGCCCCCGAGAAACAGGTCGAACTGCTCGCCGCCGCCTGCGCGCTGGACGGCGTACGCGTGGTCATAGTGGGCGACGGCCCCAGCGAGACCTCCCTGCGCGAGACGCTCCCCGGCGCGGTCTTCCTCGGCCGCCGCACCGGCGACGAACTCGCCCGGATCTTCGCCTCGTTGGACGTCTTCGCGCACACCGGCCCGTTCGAGACCTTCTGCCAGACCGTGCAGGAGGCCATGGCCAGCGGTGTACCGGTCGTCGCGCCCGCGGCGGGCGGACCGCTGGACCTGGTGGCCCACGGGCGCACCGGGCTGCTGGTGCCGCCGGGCGACGCCGACGCCGTGCGCGACGCGGTGTGGTCCCTGCTCGCCGATCCCGGCCTGCGGACCGCCTACGGCGCCGCCGGGCGCGCCACCGTCGAGGGCCGCACCTGGGCGGCCGTCGGCGACCAGCTCATCGGGCACTACGCCGACGTCCTCTCGTCGCGGACGGCGGTGGCGGCATGAGCCTCAGGATCGTACGGCTCGCCAACTTCGTCGCCCCCACGTCGGGCGGACTGCGCACCGCCCTGCGGGAACTGGGCACCGGCTACCGGAAGGCCGGGCACGAGCCGGTCCTCGTGATCCCCGGAGAACGAGCCACCGACCAGGACACCGAGCAGGGACGGGTGATCACCCTGCCCGGGCCGCTGCTGCCCGGCACCGGCGGCTATCGCGTCCTCACCGGCAAGCGTCACATCGCCGCCCTCCTTGAGTCGCTCGCCCCCGACCGGCTGGAGGTCTGCGACCGGACCACCCTGCGCTGGACCGGCGTGTGGGCGCGCCGGGCCCGGGTGCCCGCGGTGATGGTCTCCCATGAGACCGCCGACGGCGTGCTCCGCACCTGGGGGCTCTCCGAGGGCATGGCACGGCGGACCGCCGACGCCCTCAACGTCCGTACGGCACACACCTACGCGCGCGTGGTGTGCACCACGGAGTTCGCCGAGCGCGAGTTCGTGCGGATCGGTGCCCGCAACGTCGTACGGGCCCCGCTGGGCGTCGACCTGACGGGACGGCACCCCACGCTGCGCGATCCCGATGTCCGCGCCCGGTACGCGCGCGTGGACGAGGCGTTGCTCGTGATGTGCTCCCGGCTGTCCGTGGAGAAGCGGCCGGGCACGGCGCTCGACGCGCTGGAGGCGCTGCTGCGGCGCGGCCGGCGCGCGGTGCTCGTCGTCGCCGGCGACGGCCCGCTGCGGGCCCGCCTCGAACAGCGGGCCCGGGAACGGCGGCTGCCCGTGACCTTCCTCGGCCATGTCGGCGACCGCGACGCGCTCGGCGCGCTCCAGGCCTCGGCCGACGTGTGCCTGGCCCCCGGTCCCGCCGAGACGTTCGGGCTCGCCGCCCTGGAGGCGATGGCCTGCGGCACGCCCGTGGTGGCCAGCGCGTCGTCCGCTCTGCCGGAGGTCGTCGGGTCCGCCGGGGCCACCGCTGCCGACAGTGGGGAGTCCTTCGCGGACGCGGTACGGCTCCTGCTCGGGCGACCCGAGAGCGTGCGCAGGGAGGCGGCACGCGCGCGTGCCGAGTGTTTCGGCTGGGACGCCTCGGTGGCGGCGTTCCTCGCCGCGCACGACGCGGAGGTCCCGCTGCGGACCCGGCTGCAGGAGGGCGTCGGATGAGACCCCTCCGGTTCGTGGCGCTCGGGGACTCGCTGACCGAGGGGGTGGGCGACCCCGTCGACGAGAACTGGCGCGGGTGGGCCGCGCTGCTCGCCGCCGGACTCGCGCCCGAGGACGCGCCCGTGGAGTTCACCAACCTCGCGGTGAGCGGAGCCCAGTCCCGGGACGTGCTGGAACGGCAGACCCCGGCCGGGCTGGCGCTGCTGCCGGACCTGGTGTCCGTCGTCATCGGCGTCAACGACACCTTGCGGTGCACCTTCGACATCCATGCCGTGGCCGCCCGGCTCGACCAGGTGTACGCGGCGTTCACGGCACAGGGCGCGGTGCTCCTCACCGCCTGTCTGCCCGATCCCGGCGCGATGCTGGGGCTGCCCGGCGCGCTGGCCCGGCCGCTCGCCCGGCGGCAGCGGGCCGTCAACACGGTCGTTCACGCCCTGTCCGAGCGGTACGGCGCGGTGCACCTGCACGCGGCGGAGGGCGCCTGGCTGACCGACCGTGCCATGTGGAGCGCGGACCGGCTGCATCCCGGGGAGCGGGGGCACCGGCAGCTCGCCGTCCGCTTCCACGCCCTGCTCGCCGAGGCGGGCCTCGCCACCGGCCCGGCGCCCTCCGCCGAGCCCGAGTTCCCCGTCCCCTCCCGGTCGGCGAGCCTGTGGTGGCTGGCCACCGCCGGCACGGGCTGGGTCGCCCGGCGCTGCACCGACCTGCTCCCGCAGCTGCTCACCCTGGCCGCCGACGAGGTGCGCCACCGTGCCCGCGGCACCAGCGCCCGCCTCGACCTGACCGCCTCCCACGCGGTCGCGTCGGCGCTGGCCGCACTCTCGGTGGCGGAGCGGCCGGATGCGGCATGAGGGTCACTGTCGGCGTCGTACCGCCGTGAACCGGACGGGGGTGCCCGGTACCGCCTGTGCCGCGGAGGGCAGGTCCCTCGGGTCGACGACGGCGATCACCGGGTAGCCGCCGGTGGTCGGGTGATCGGCGAGGAAGACGACCGGGCGGCCGTCCGGGGGGACCTGGACGGCGCCCAGGACCATGCCCTCACTGGGGAGTTCGCCGGAAACGGCCCTCTCCAGGGAGGGCCCTTCCGTCCGCAGGCCTATGCGGTTGCTCGCGGAGGACACCCGGAAGGCGCGCAGGGTCAGGGTGCGCAGGGCCGACTCCGTGAACCAGTCGTCGCGCGGGCCCGGCGTCACGCGCAGGACCAGTTCGGACGGCGGGCCGGGATGCGGGACGACGTCCACGCGCGCGTGCCCCGCGGCGGCGCGTCCCAGGGGCAGCACCATGCCGTCGGTGAGGGGCGGTGGGCCCAGCCCGGAGAGGAGGTCCGTGGAGCGGCTGCCGAGCACCGGGTCGACGGCCACTCCGCCCGAGACGGCGACATAGCTGCGCAGCCCCCGGTCGGCGGCGCCGACGTTCAGCAGCGCCCCCGCGGGGAGGCGCACGGGAGCACCCCAGGGCGCCGGACGGCCGTCCACGGTGACCGGGCAGGGTGCGCCCGCGACCGCCACGGTGACCGTCGAACGCGTGCGCAGGGCGCAGCCGTTGAGTGTGGTCTCCAGCACGGCGGCCTCGGGCGGGTTGCCGACGAGACGGTTGGCGAGGGCGGCGGCGGGCGCGTCCAGGGCCCCGGAGCGCGGCACGCCGAGGTGGGCGTGGCCGGGGCGGCCCTGGTCCTGGACGGTGGTCAGTGCCCCGGCACGGACGACGGAGAGGGCCCGGTCGGTCATGCCTGCCTCACCGGTACGAAGCGGACCCGCGTGCCGGGGGCCAGCAGAGCGGCCGGCACGCGCGCGTGGTCCCACAGAACGGCGTCCGTGGTGCCGATCAGCTGCCAGCCGCCCGGCGAGGCACGGGGATACATGCCGGTGTACGGGCCCGCGAGGCCCACGGAACCCGCCGGGACGCTCGTGCGCGGGGTCTCCCGGCGGGGGACGTCGTACCGGGCGGGGAGCCCCGTGAGGTAACCGAAGCCGGGCGCGAATCCGCAGAAGGCGACGCGGAACTCGGCCGCCGCGTGGATCACCGGAACCTCGGCCTCCGTCACACCCCACAGGGCCGCGACATCGGCCAGGTCCGGGCCGTCGTACCGTACGGCGATCTCGACCGCCTCCTCCGCGCGCGCGGGCAGCGGTGGGATCCGCCACGAGGCGAGTCCGGCCGCCAGCCGGGCCGGGTCGTCCACGCCGTCCAGGAGGACCGTGCGGGCCGCGGGGACGATCTCGCGCACGGAGAGGGAGCCGTCCGCGCGGCGGCGCAGCAGCTCCGCGTGCAGGGCCTGGGCCGACTCGCCCGAGGACACCTCGACGAGCAGCGCGCGCTCGCCGACCGGCAGGGCCCTCATGCGAACGCCGCCACGCGGACGCCCGAGGACTCCAGCCGGGCGCGGACCCGACGGGCGAGCTCCACCGCGCCCGGTGTGTCCCCGTGCAGACACAGCGAGCGGGCGCGGACGGCGATGCGTTCCCCGGAGTGGGCCGTCACGGTGCCGAAGCGGGCCAGGTTCTCCGAGCGTTCGACCACGACGTCGGCGTCCGTGATCACCGCGCCGTCCTGGGTGCGCGGCACCAGGGTGCCCTCCTCGGTGTATGCGCGATCCGCGAACGCCTCGGTGGCGGTGGGCAGTCCGGCCTTCTCGGCGAGGTTCAGCAGGCGCGAGGAGGGGAGGCCGAGCACGGGCAGGGCGGCGTCCGCGAGCAGGATGCCGTCGACGACCGCGCCCGCCTGCTCCTCGTCGTGCACGACACGGTTGTAGAGCGCGCCGTGCGGTTTCACGTAGGACACGCGCGTGCCCGCCGCGCGGGCGAAGACCTCCAGGGCGCCGATCTGGTACGCCACTTCGGCTGCCAGCTCGTCGGGCGGTACGTCCATCGCGCGCCGCCCGAACCCCGCCAGGTCGCGGTAGGAGACCTGGGCGCCGATCCGTACGCCGCGCGCGGCCGCCAGGTCGCACACCCGCCGCATGGTGGCCGCGTCCCCGGCGTGGAAGCCGCAGGCCACATTGGCGCTGGTGACGACGGACAGCAGTTGTTCGTCGTCGGTGAGCCGCCAGCGGCCGAAGCCCTCGCCGAGGTCGGCGTTGAGATCGATCGGGGTCATGAGCTCTCTGTTTCTCCTGTTCGGAACACGCGCGTCCAGAGCACGCGGTACGGCTCGTGTGCTCAGAGCACGCGGTGTTGCTCGTCGCGGGTGTCCGTGACGAGCATCTGGCCGGGCGCGTGGGTGATCGCGAAGGGCGGGCGCGACGCCATCACGGCCGCCTGGGGAGTCACTCCGCAGGCCCAGAACACCGGGATGTCGTCCGGTGCGAGGTCCACCGGATCGCCGAAGTCGGGGCGCGAGAGATCCTCGATGCCGAGCACCGACGGCTCGCCGCAGTGCACCGGGCTGCCGTGGACGGCCGGGTACAGGCTGCTCTCCCTGATCGTCGCGGCCAGGTGCTCGGGCGGGACCGGGCGCATCGACACCACCATGGGGCCGTACAGCCGGCCGGCCGGGCGGCACTGGCGTCCGGTCACGTACATCGAGACGTTGCGGCCCTGTTCGAGGTGGCGCAGCGGGACGCCCGCCCCGGTCAGCGCCCACTCGAAGGTGAAGCTGCACCCGAGGAGGAAGGTGACGAGGTCCTCGCGCCAGCGGCCGACCACGTCCGTGGGCTCCTCGACCAGTTCGCCGTGCTCCCACACGCGATAGCGGGGCAGGTCGGTGCGCAGGTCCGCGCCTTCCGCGAGGACGGTCGTCCAGGAGCCGGCGTCGGTGACGTCGAGGACGGGGCACGGCTTCTGGTTGCGCTGACAGAACAGCAGCATGTCGTACGCCCAGTCGGCGGGCACCGAGATCAGGTTCGCCTGGGTGTGGCCGGCGGCGACTCCGGCGGTGGGCCCCGACACGCCCGAACGGAACAGGGAGCGCGCCTTCTTGGGGGTCCACGCGTGCGCGTGGCCGTCGACAAGGCTCAACGGGCGGTCCTGTGCGGTGCGGTTCACCGGAGCTCCTTCCCGAGCGTCTCGGGCAGCCCGAGCAGCGCCAGCGCCGCCAGGGCGTAGCCGACGGCACCGAAGACCAGGGCGCCGCCGACGCCCCAGCTGTCGGCGAGGAAGCCGACGGTCGTGGGAAAGACGGCACCCACGGCACGGCCGGTGTTGTACGTGAAGCCCTGCCCGGTGCCGCGCACCGCCGTCGGGTACAGCTCGCTGAGGAACGAGCCGAAGCCGCTGAAGATCGCCGACATACAGAAGCCCAGGGGGAAACCGAGCACCAGGAGCAGTGTGTTGGCACCGCTGGGGATGTTGGCGTACACGAGGATGCCGACCGCCGAGAGGACCGCGAAGAGCAGGATGTTCCGCTTGCGGCCCAGCCGGTCGGTCAGATAGCCACCGGTGAGGTACCCGATGAAGGCTCCGGAGATCAGGAACGTGAGGTAGCCGCCGGTGCCGACGACGGACAGACCGCGATCCGTCTTCAGGTACGTCGGCACCCACGTGGCCAGCGTGTAGTAGCCGCCCTGGACGCCGGTGGAGAGCAGCACCGCGAAGAACGTGGTGCGCAGCAGGCCCGGGGAGTCGGCCGTGGCGGGCTTGAAGATCGCCGCGAACGAGCCCTTGCGGGCGCTCTTCTCGCGCGCGGCGGCCGCCTCCGGCGCGTCGTGCACCCGGCGCCGCACCCAGACGACGAGCAACGCGGGCAGCGCGCCGGTCCAGAACATCACGCGCCAGGCGAGATCGTCGCCTAGGTACTGGAAGACCAGCGTGTAGACGATCACGGCCAGCGCCCAGCCGACGGCCCAGGCGCTCTGCACCGCGCCCAGCGTGCGGCCCCGGTGCTTCGCACTGGTGTACTCGGCCACCAGGACCGCGCCGACCGCCCACTCGCCGCCGAAGCCGAGGCCCTGAAGGGCGCGGAAGACCAGCAGCGTCTCGTAGTTGGGCGCGAACCCGCAGGCCACGGTGAACACCGCGTAGGTGGCCACGGTGATCATCAGTGCCTTGACACGTCCGATCCGGTCCGCGACCACGCCCGCGATGGCGCCGCCGACCGCCGAGACGACCAGTGTGACGGTGGTGAACAGGCCGGTCTGGCCGCTGTCCAGGCCGAAGTACGCCGCGAGCGCGACCATGCTCAGCGGCAGCGTGAAGTAGTCGTACGAGTCGAGGGCATAGCCGCCGAACGCGCCGCCGAAGGCGCGTCGGCCCCGCGGACTCAGGGCGCGCAGCCAGCCGAACGCGCCGTCAGGGGTGGTGGGTTGGGCCGTGCCGGGAGCGGAATCGGCGGTCAGGGCCTGGGAGGGAGGGGTCGTGCTCATGGGCACCTCGCAATGAGGGACGGAGGGTGCTTGAGGGATGAGCCGTGCCGTGCGGAAGCGGGGGCGCCGGGGCTGAGCCGTCGGCGCCTGACCGCCAAGGTAGAGGATCGTTGAACGATCCCTCAATACCCACGTTGTTTCGTTCTTATTTCTGCGATTGAATTCCGGGCATGGCAGAGCTGACCGGACTGGCCGACGATCGTGCCCTGCTGGGCCGCACCAGCACCGCCGAGCGGGTCTCGGACATCCTCAGGAGCCGGATCGCCGACGGGTTCTTCCCACCGGGGACACGGCTGTCCGAGGACAGCATCGGGGGCGCGCTCGGCGTCTCGCGCAACACGCTGCGCGAGGCGTTCCGGCTGCTCACGCACGAGCGGCTGCTGATCCATGAGCTCAACCGGGGCGTCTTCGTACGGGTGCTGACCGTCGAGGACGTCGAGGACATCTACCGCACCCGGGGCCTCGTCGAGTGCGCGGTCGTACGGGGCCTCGGCCGGCCGCCGTACGCCGTCGACGGACTTGCCGAGGCCGTCGCGGACGGGCAGCGAGCGGCCCGCGAAGATGACTGGAAAGGCGTCTCCACCGCCAACATCCACTTCCACCGGGAGCTGGTCGCGCTCGCCGGCAGTGCCCGCACAGATGAGCTGATGCGCAGCGTCTTCGCCGAACTGCGGCTCGCCTTCCACGTGGTGGACGACCCGCGCCGGCTGCACGAGCCCTACCTTCTGCGCAACCGGGAGATCCTCCAGGCGCTCCAGGCGGGCGAGCGGGACGGGGCCGAGCGCCTGCTCGCGGAGTATCTCGACGACTCGCTCAAGGGACTCGTCGAGGTGTACGGACGGCGAGTGGGGTGATCCGGCCCGTCCGGCGCGAGGGAAGCCGGGCGGGGCGCTGCGGGGCGTGCAGCCGCCGGGACGGCGGTCGCTTCTGCGTCGTTTCGACCGTTGTCAGACCGAGGACCTAGTCTGTGCACCGTGACTTCCCCTGCATCGACGGACCGTGTTCCGCCCCAGCTCAGCGCGGGGCCGCGCCCTGCCCCGGGCCCGGCCGCCGACGAGGGCCTGGCGCGGCGGCTGCGTGCCCTCGCCTGCACCGCGCCGCTGCACGACCTCGATGCGCGCAAGGCGAACCTCGCGGGTGAGTACTCGGTGTACGGGATGGCGGAGGTCGCCCTCGCCGCCATCGACCTGGTCACCCTGAACATGGACTTCGACACGGGTGCCGACCACGACCAGATAGTGGCCAGGCTGATCCCGCGCATCGCCGCCCAGGCCCCGCAGCGGCCCGTCGCCGAGCACGAGCGCGTGGCCCGCTGGGTCCTGGAGAACCTGATCAACGTCGGCAGCGTCGACCGCGGCTTCCGGGCCGTGTACGGCACGTTCGCGCCCGACGGCTCCTATGTGCGCCGCGACTACGATTTCAAGCTGATCGAGGAGGTCCCGGGATACGGCGGGACCGTCTACCTCCGTACGACCGACGAGGCGGTCAACGTCCTCGTCGGCGCCCTCGACACCGACGTCACCAGCGCGCAGATCGCCGCCGAGGTCAAGCTCGAGGTGCTGATCAGCCGCGGCCGGCTCGCCGACGCCCAGCTCGCCGCGGAGCAGGCCCGGTACCGGACCGTGCAGTACTCGGAGACGCTCCGGCGGGCGCTGGACGCGACCCGGCGCAATGTCCGCGCGGTGGACTGGCTCCAGGCCGTGCCCGACATGATCGCCGAGGCCCTCGACCACGTCGCCGACCGCTACCGCCACGAGAACGCGATCCTCACCAACATCCGCAAGGCACGCGACGAGTCGGAGGACGCCGAGCAGAAGCGCCGCGCCGCCGAGCTGGTCGACATCGTGAAGGACTGCATCCGCAGGCACACGCAGTTGCAGTCCCGGCTGCTGGAGGCCGGACCGCTGTTCCGGGCCGAGCAGGACCGGCAGGCCTTCGCCGCTCCCATGACCACGTCGGGGATAGACCTCTACGGGCATCTCGTCGCGCCCGTGCTGCCGCTGCCCGTGGAGCAGGCGCTGCGCGTGACGGACGCCTTCTTCGCGCGCGGCACCGGCCTGCGCACGCCCGTCTCCGTCCGCGTCGGGGACCTCGTCGACATACTGCTGACGCCGCCCACCGAGCGGGAGCACCTCGGTGCCGAGATGCCCGAGCCCGATCTGATCGCCACCCCCGACGACAGCCGGTTCAGCGAGGAGCAGCTGACGAGCGCCCTGGAGCTGCTCGACCTGCCCGCGGACGCGCCCCGGCGGCTGTCCGGGCTGCTCGCCGAGGCACGCCGCCGCGACCCCGAACTGCCGTACCTCGTCGCCCTGCTGGCCGTCCACGCGGCGAGCCCGCCGGTCGGCACCGCCTACCGCCAGGGCGAGGAGAAGCTGCTGTTCGCCGTCGACGACGGCACGGAGCTCGACGACCCCGAGTTCGGCGGGGCCGACCTGATCGTCGGCATGGCCCTGCTGGACGCGGCGGGCATGGCGGCGGGCCGGACGGAGGCGGCGTGAACTCTCCGCTGAAAGCGCAGGCGAACTACGGGTCGTCCCAGAACAAGGAGCAGCAGCCGTGACCGAGCACGTCGAGTGGAGCGAGCCGGAGGGCGCCGCCGCGCCGGCGCCCAGCGCCGCCGTCACCCCCGCCGACGCCGCCGACGCGGCGCGGCTCGTCGCCTTCGGGCTGCAGCCCAAGCTCCAGCCCGCCCGCGACCAGGAGTACGCCGAGCTGCTGCGCCGCTACCGCGAGGACGCGCCCTTCGCGCGGCTCGCGGACGCCGTGGCCGCCGGTCTCGGCCTGGTCGTCCTGGAGGTGTCCCCGCGCGCGGGGATGGCCGTGACCGCCGCCGAGGACTCCGTGTTCGCCGTCCGCATGGGCGATTACGCGCGTCGCACCTCGGCCGACGGCACCGACCGTTTCCTGCACGGCCTCGCCCATCTCGCCGTCGCCGCCATGGCGTTCCCGCGCCCCGAGGACCTCGCCGACGACGGGTACATCGGGCGCGTCTCGGTCAACGGCGTCGACGCGTTCGTACGCCAGGCCTGCCGCAGGCTGGAGGAGCGGGCCGAGGAGACGGGGGAGAACACCGACCCGTCGACGGACGCGCCCGGTTTGGAGGCCGCCTGGCGGGTCTGGGCCCGCAGAAGCTCCGCCGGCGCCACCAAGGACGCGCGCAGACTCGCCGGCTCGACGACCGGCATCGTCGGCAAGGCCCTCGCGTTCCTCACCGACTCCGGGTTCCTCCAGCGCACCGGGGACGACGCCGGGGGAACGTACCGGACCACCGCCCGCTACCAGCTCCAGGTGCGCGACATGGCGGGCAGCGCCGCCCTCGCCGAGCTGCTGGAACTGGGCGTCGTCCCGGTGACCGACGGCACGGCGACGCTGCTGCCGGCCCAGGACACCGAGGACCTGGAGCTGGTGGCCGACGCCGGGCTGCCGTTCCACTCCTGACTTCCCGAACGCCTTTACGAACCGTTTCACGACTGCGTCTTACGACTACGAGAGTCCGCCCATGTACGAGCTGTCCCGGGTTCGCCTGTACTCCATCGGACCGGCCGGTGCGCGCTATGCCGACACCGTGCTGGACCTGCGGGGTGTCGGCGAGCCCGTGCCCGACCCCGCGCCCACCCAGGCGGAGTTCTTCGAGGACGAGCCCGTCGGGCCGCCCCGCAGGCCCGCGCCCGCGGGCGTGCTCTTCCTGGAGAACGGCGGCGGCAAGTCGGTCCTGCTCAAGCTGATCTTCTCGGTGATGCTGCCGGGCCACCGCAACACCCTCGGCGGCGCCAGCTCCGGAGTGCTGCGCAAGTTCCTGCTCGCCGACGACTGCGGGCATGTCGCGCTGGAGTGGCAGCACACGCTGACCGGCGAGTGCGTCGTCGTCGGCAAGGTGAGCGAGTGGCGCGGGCGGCAGGTCTCCAACGACCCGCGCAAGTTCGCCGAGGCCTGGTACTCCTTCCGGCCCGGCCCCGGCCTGAGCCTGGACAACCTCCCCGTCGCCGAGGCCACCGCCGTCCGGCCGCCCGTCGAGGGCGCGTCCGGCGCCCAGGGGCGGCGCCGCACCATGAAGGGCTTCCGGGACGCGATCACCGAGGCGGGCAAGGCGTACCCGCACCTCGAAGTGCACTGGGAGGAGATCCACGACCGCTGGATCGAGCACCTCGGCGACCTGGGCCTGGACCCCGAACTCTTCCGCTACCAGCGGGAGATGAACGCCGACGAGGGCGAGGCCGCCGGTCTCTTCGCGGTCAAGAAGGACTCCGACTTCACCGACCTGCTGCTGCGCGCCGTCACCGACACCCGGGACACCGACGGACTCGCCGACCTCGTCGGAGGCTTCGGGAACAAGCTGGGTCGGCGCGCCGAGCTGATCGCCGAACGCGACTTCACGGCCGGGTCCGTGGACCTGCTGGGCCGGATCGTCGAGGCCGCCGAGGCCCGAGGCCGCGCACGGGACATCCACACGGCCGCCGAGCGGCGCACCCGGACCCTCGCCCGGCGGCTCACCGCACGCGGCGTCCAGGAACGCGTCCGCGCCGGCGACCTCGCACAGCGGGTCACGGCCGCCGCGTACGCCGTCACGCACGCCGAGGGATCCCGCGGGCGCAGCGCCCTCATCGCCGCCGAACTCGCCTACCGGCACGCCTCGTTGGCGCTCACCGGGGCCGAGAAGTCCGCCGCCGCGCAGAAGCGGGAGCTGGCCGACGCGCGCACGCTGCACTCCGCCTGGCAGGCCGCCGAGGCCGTGCTGCGTCACCGAGCCGCCGCCGACCGCTCCGCGCGCGTGGCCGCCGCGATCCGCGAGGCCGAGCGGGACGCGGCGCCCGCGCTCGCCGCCCGCGCCAGGGCCGCCGTCGATCTCGTCCGCGCCCTGCACCGCGCCGCCGACGGCGCCGAGGCCCTCGCCAACGAGGAGGAGGAGCGCTCCGCCGGGCTCCAGGAGGTCGGCGAGGCCGCCCACCGGGACGCGACCGCCGCCGCCACCGAGGCGCAGCGCGCCCGCAGCGAGGCCGGACATCTGCGCCAGCGCCTGAGCGAGGTCGAGCAGGAGACCGCCGAGGCCGTGCGCGCGGGCTGGCTCGACGACAGCGCCCCCGACGCCGACCCGGCCCGGGCCGCACTCGCCGCGAGCGACGCCGAGAAGACCGCCGTCGCCGGATGGGACACCGCGCGCGAGGCATCGCGGCGCGCCACCGAGCACGCCCGCGAGGCCGCCTCCGCCGAGTCGCGCGCCGAACTCACGGCCGCCCGCGCGGCCGACGCCGCGACCGCGGCCGAGCGCGCGTACGACGCCGAGCGGCACACCGCCGAAGGACTGGCCGCGGAAGAGCGGCTTGCCGAACTGCTGAGCCTGCCGGGTGTCTCCGGAGCGGGGCGCGGTGGAGTACCGATGCCCCGGCCGGGAGCGGACGGCTCCGGGCCCGACGCCACGGCCGGGGCGGCGCAGGGCGAGGACACGAGCGACGCCGGTCGCCGGGGCGGAGAGCCGGACACCGGCAAAGCCCGCGGTGCCCGCCCGGCAGCCGAAGGCCCCCTCGCCCCCGAGGAGTTGGACCGGTACGCCGACGAGCTGCGGGAGCTGCTCGACGACGGGGTCGCCTCCGCCGAGCGCCAGCTCTTCGACCTGCGCACCGCCGCGGCCGACGACGCCCGGATCCTCGGCGCGCTCGGTGACGGCGGGCTGCTGCCGCCCGGCCCCGACGTGCTCGCCACGGTCGAGTTCCTCGGCGAGCACGGCATCCCCGCCCTGCCCGGCTGGCGCTACCTCGCGCAGGCCGTCGACCCCGCCGACCACGCGCGCGTGCTGGCCGCGCGGCCCGAGCTGGTCGACGGCGTGATCATCACCGACCCGGCCACGCACGCCCGGGCCCGCGAGGCACTGGGCGACGCCGCCCTGCTGCCGCGTTCGGCCGTCGCCGTCGGCACGGCCGCCGCGCTGCTCGCCCCCACTCCGGCCCCCGACGCGGGCGACAGTGGTGTCTTCCTCGTACCGCCGAACCCGGCGATGCACGACGAGCACGCCGCCGACGAGGAGCGGCAGGCGCTGCGCGCCCGGGCCGCCGAGCGGGACGAGGAGATCCGGGCGCTCGCGGCCCGGCTCGGCAAGGACCGGGAGCTGGCGGCCCGGCTCGCGTCCTGGCGCACCGGCTGCCCGGCCGGACGGCTCGTCGAACTCGGCAGCGCCGCCGGGGAGGCGCGCGCGTTCGCCGAGGAGGCCGAGGCCGAACTCGCCGAGGCACGCACCGTCCGGACCGAGGCCGACGAGGCCGCGGCCGAGGCTGCCCTGGTGCGCGACGAGCGGCAGGAGGCCGCCCAGCGTGCCCGGCGCGCCGCCGACGCGCTCGCCGGACTCGCCTTCCGGCTGCGCGAACGCGCCGGCTGGCAGGTCAAGCTGCGCGAACTCGCCGACGAGGCAGCCGAGTCGGAGGCCCGCGCCCAGGTCTGCCTGGAGCGCGCCCGCGCCGCCGACGAGGACCGCCGCGCCATCCAGCGCGCCGCTGACGACGCCCGTCGCACGGCTCGCGCGCTGCGCGCCGAGCGCGCCGAGATCGCGGGTGCGCCCGACGACGTACCGGACGATGAGTCGGCAGCCGCGAAGTCGTCGCTGCCCGCCCTGCGGGAGGCCTACCGGGCCGCCTCGCAGCTCTACGAGAAGGTCGGTGTCGGCGCCGATCTGCGGGCCGAGCAGGCGCGGGCCGAGAGTGACGAGAGCGCCGCGCTCGCGGACCTGGACCGGCTCAGCAACAAGGTGCGCACGCGCGCGGCGCAGCTCCTGGAGTCGACGGACGGCTCCGACGGGCCCTCCCGGCAGGCCGCGGCCGCCCGCGCCGAGGAGCTGGTCCAGCTCCTGGAGACGCGCATGTCGACCGCGAGCGAGCAGCTCGGACGGCTGCGCGGCGAGGCCGAGCGGCACGCGCCCGAGGACGGCGAGGCCCACACCGAACTGCCGGAGGAGCTGATCCCGCGCGACGGCGAGCACGCACAGGTTCTGCTGCGCACCGCCACCGGTGAACTCGCCTCGCGCACCGAGGCGTTGACCCAGGCGCGCGAGGCCCACGCCGAGCTGCTCGACGCGCACCGCGCCGCCGAGGACGGCGCCGGCGGCTTCGACGAGACGGCCGCCCTGCTCAGGGACCTGCTGCGCGAGCACGGGGACGACGAGCAGGAGGAGCCCGAGCCCTACCCCGGAAACCTCGAAGAGGCCCGCCGGGCCGCCGCCGAGACCCGCCGGTCGCTGCGCGGCTGTGCCACCGACCTCTCCGCCGCCGAGGCAGCCGTACGCGAGGCGAGCGACATCCTCGTCCGGCACGCCAACTCCACGCGCTACGAGCAGGTCCGCACCCCCGCCCGCCAGCAGATCCGCGAGCTGCCCGCCGCCGCGCTGCCCGAGCACGCGCAGAAGTGGGCGGACGCCTTCGCGCCCCGACTGCGCGTCCTCACCGACGAGTTGGCGCAGCTGGAGCGCAACCGCGACTCGATCGTGGACCGGCTGCGCGGCCTCGTCGAGTCGTCCCTGGCGACGCTGCGCTCGGCCCAGCGGCTGTCCCGCCTGCCGGAGGGGCTCGGCGAGTGGTCCGGGCAGGAGTTCCTGCGCATCCGCTTCGAGGAGCCCGACCAGGCCACCCTGACAGAGCGGCTCGGCCTGGTCGTCGACGAGGCGACCCGCGCGGCCGTGAAGAAGAACTCCGACATGCGCCGCGACGGCATGTCGCTGCTGCTGCGCGGGGTCAGTGCGGCGCTGGAGCCCAAGGGCGTCGCCGTGGAGATCCTCAAACCGGACGCCGTGCTGCGCGCCGAGCGTGTCCCCGTCGGGCAGATGGGCGACGTGTTCTCCGGCGGCCAGCTGCTCACCGCGGCCATCGCGCTGTACTGCACGATGGCCGCGCTGCGCTCCAACGACCGCGGCAGAAGCGACAAGCACCGGCACGCGGGCACGCTGTTCCTGGACAACCCCATCGGGCGCGCCAACGCGACGTACCTCCTCGAGCTGCAGAGGGCCGTCTCGGACGCGCTGGGCGTCCAACTCCTCTACACCACCGGCCTGTTCGACACGACGGCGCTCGCTGAGTTCCCCCTCGTCATCCGGCTGCGCAACGACGCCGACCTGCGCGCCGGGCTGAAGTACATCAGCGTGGAGGAACACCTCCGGCCGGGACTGCCTCAGCAGGCCCCGGCCGGGGAGGACGAGTCGGTGCACAGCGAGATCACGGCGACGCGGATGTTCAAACGGCCGACGCCCGCGACCAGTTGATCAGGCATCCTCCTTCAGCATGTCCGCGCACTTCTCGCCGATCATCATCGTCGTGATGCACGGGTTGACCGAGATCAGGTCCGGCATCACCGAGCCGTCGGCGACCCGCAGACCCTCGACCCCCTTGACCCGCAGCCGCGCGTCGAGCGGGGCCGAGGCGTCGTCGTCCGCGCCCATCTTCACGGTGCAGGACGGGTGGTAGACGGTGTTGTGGGTCTTGTGGATGTAGTCGAGCAGCTCGTCGTCGGTCCGCACGTCGGGCCCCGGCGCCAGTTCCGCGCCCGCCCAGCCGCTGAGGGCAGGCTGAGAGGCGATCTTCCGGGCCAGCTTCAGGCCGTACGTCATCACGCGCACGTCGTGCTCGTGGGTGAAGTAGCGCGGATCGACCTTGGGCTTGTCCCGGTAGTCGAGAGTGCGCAGCCGTACCGTCCCGCGTGACTTGGCGCGGGTCACGTTCGGCGTGAGACAGAAGGCGTTCTCGGACGTCGGGTAGCCCCAGCGCGCGGTGTTCATGTCGAACGGCACCGAGCCGTAGTGGAACATCAGGTCCGGCCGGTCCAGGCCAGGTTCGGTGTCGTAGAAGATGCCCGCCTCCCACCACTGGCTGGACGTGGTGGTCATCGGCTGCTTGGCGTCCCACATGATGACGCCCTCCGGGTGGTCCTGGAGGTTCTCGCCGACGCCCGCCGAGTCCACCACAACATCGACGCCGACCTCGCGCAGATGCTCCGCGGGTCCGATGCCCGACAGCATCAGCAGCTTGGGGGTGTCGATGGAGCCGCACGACACGATCACCTCGCGCCGGGCGCGCACGGTGCGGGTGTGGATGAGGTCCGGGTCCAGGTACTCGGCGCCTACGCAGCGGCGGCCGTCGAGGACCAGTTTCCTGGCCCGCACTCCGGTGCGTACGTCCAGGTTGGGGCGCTTGCCGATGATCGGGTGGAGGTAGGCCACCGACGACGACTGGCGGATGTTGTTCTCGTCGGAGTTGATCTGGAACCAGTTGGCGCCGCGCACCACCGTCGTACCGGAGTTGAAGGCGGTCGTCGGGATCCCGGCCTGTGCGCACGCCTCCAACAGGGCGCTGCCGCAGGGGTCTTCGCCCTTCAGCGTGCGCAGTTTCACCGGTCCGGTACGGCCGTGGTGGTCGCCGGGAGCGTCGTTGGACTCCAACCGCCGGTAGAGCGGGAAGAGTTCGGCGGCGCTCCAGCCCGTACAGCCCGCGGCCGCCCAGTCGTCCAGGTCCTCGGCGGGTGCCCAGAAGGCGATACAGGAGTTGTGGGACGAACAGCCGCCGAGGACCCTGGCGCGGGCGTGCCGCATGAAGCTGTTGCCGCTGGACTGCGGCTCGACCGGGTAGTCCCAGTCGTAGCCGGACTCCAGCAGGCCCATCCAGCGCTCCAGCTTCATCACGTCGTCGTCGCCGACGTCGCTTGGCCCTGCCTCCAGGACGCACACGGTGACGGTGGGGTCCTCGGAGAGCCGGGCCGCGACCACGTTCCCCGCGGTGCCGCCGCCGACCACTACATAGTCGAACTCATCGATGCTCATGGGAAGTTGACCTCCTTGAGTAGCGCATCAGTCGGTCTTGTGCCGGTCCTCAGTCGGCGGCGGGGGCGGCGAGGGGAGCGGCCGCGGCGGTGTCCTGGAGCCGGTGCTCGGCGAGCACGCCGGTCTTGTGACGCTGGATGAACCAGTAGTAGGCGAAGCCGCCGCCGGCGATCACCGCGACGAACAGGACCGCGCCCCAGCGCAGGTACCAGTGGAAGGGGGCGGCGGCGTTGTAGACCTCGGCGCGCGGCCAGATCAGGTTGATCGTCATGGCCGCGCCCCACACCGCGGCGACGATGTTGACGAGCAGGCCCCAGCGGCCCAGCGAGAACTTGCCGTCGCCCGCGGGCTGCCACTTGCCGCGCAGCCGGGCCACCAGCATCGGTCCGGTGACGCCGAGGTAGGCGAGGTAGATCATGATGATGCCGATGCTGGTCACCACCGTGAAGATCTGCGGCTGACGGATGTTGACGACCAGGATCGCCACGGCGAGCACGCCGATGATCACCGCGGGCAGCACCGGAGTCTGGAAGCGCGGGCTGACCTTGGCCAGCAGCGAGGACGCGGGCAGGTTGTTGTCCCGGGACATCGCGAAGGCCAGCCGGATCGCCGCCGTGTGCACGGCCAGCGCGCAGACGGTGACCGCGATCAGCACGCACCACAGCATCGCCTTGCCGGCCGTCGGGCCGAGCACGTCGAGCACGATGTACTGCAGTCCGTCCGTGGACAGCTTCTCGCCCTTGAGGCTGGAGACGCTCATCAGCGCGAGCAGCAGCACCAGACCGCCCAGGATGAACGAGGCGACGATGGCGCGGATGATGGCGCGCGGCGCGTTGCGCGAGGGGTCGAGGGACTCCTCACCGAGCGAGGCGGCCGTGTCGAAGCCGTACATGACGTACGCGGAGGCCAGCGAGGCCACCATGAACGCGCCCAGATAGCCCGCCGAGTGGCCGGCCCCGGTGCCCTGCGTGTCGGTGACCACCTGCGGGCCTCGTGTGATGTGGACGGCGAACAGCACGATGAGGACGACGGTGGCGACCAGCTCGATGAAGACGCCGGCGCTGTTGATGGTGGCCATCAGCTTCACGCCGAAGGCGTTCACCAGGGTCGTGAACAGGATGAGGACGGTGGCCAGGACCACCGCGTTCGTCGCCACGTCGTACTTCCCGGTGCCGTCGCCCACGAACTGGAAGGCGGACGAGATCTGAGGAAGCGTCAGCTGGTAGGCGAGCGCCACCGCCGAGATCGACACGATGGACGCGATCAGCATCATCCAGCCGGCGAGCCAGCCGAGGTGCGGATTGCCGATCTTCTTCGACCAGTTGTAGACGGAGCCCGCGACGGGATAGCGGGCGGCCAGCTCCGCGAAGCACAGCGCGACCATGAACTGGCCGACGAAGACCATCGGCCACGACCACCAGTAGGCGGGGCCACCGCTGCCGTAACCGAAATAGAAGAGTTGGAAGGTGCCGGTGAGGATCGAGATGTAGCTGATGCCGGCGGCGAAGGTGTGGAAGTTGCCGAGGGTGCGCTTGAGTTCGGGCTTGTAGCCGAACTCGGCGAGTTCGGCGTCGTCATGACCGTGTTGACCTTGTTGGCCGTGTGGTCCGGATGGTGGTTGTTCGGTTGTCGTCATGAGCGGACTCCTGGTGGGCCTGGAGGAGGGGTGGGGAGCGGCTCGTGCGGGTGCCGGGATCAAAGGGGAAGGGGTTCCAGAAGGGAGCTCTTACGCGAACCAGCCCTGCGGGGAAGGGTCGGTGTTGCGCCAGATGTGCTTGGTCTCGCGGTACTCGGCGAGGCCCGAGGGCCCGAGTTCGCGGCCGAAGCCGGACTGCTTGAAGCCGCCCCATTCGGCCTGCGGGACGTACGGGTGGTAGTCGTTGATCCACACCGTGCCGAGCCGCAGCCGGGCCGCGACCCGCTGGGCCTTGGCTTCGTCGGTGGTCCACACGGCGCCCGCGAGGCCGTAGATGGTGCCGTTGGCGAGCCGGACGGCCTCGGCCTCGTCGGTGAAGCGCTCCACGGTCAGTACCGGCCCGAAGGACTCGTCCTGGACGACGGTCATCTCGGGCGAGCAGTCGTCAAGGACGGTCGGCAGGAAGTAGAAGCCCTCGTCGAGCCCCTCGGGATGCTTGCCGCCGCAGCGCAGCACCGCGCCCTCCGCGATGCCCCTCTCGACGTACGCCTCGACCTTGGCGCGGTGCGCGGCCGAGATCAGCGGCCCGGTCTGCGCCCGCTCGTCGAAGGGGCCGCCGAGGCGGATTGCCGAGGCCCGGCGCACCACCTCGTCGACGAACCGGTCGTGCAGCGAGTCCTCGACCAGCAGCCGTGCCCCGGCCGAGCAGACCTGTCCTGAGTGCAGGAACACGGCGGTCAGCGCCATGTCGACGGCCGTCTCGAAGTCGGCGTCGGCGAAGACGATGTTGGGGTTCTTGCCGCCGAGTTCCAGGGCGACCTTCTTCACCGTGCCTGCGGCGGCGGCCATCAGCCCGCGCCCGGTCTGCAGCCCGCCGGTGAACGAGACGAGGTCCACGTCCGGATGGTCGGCAAGTGGAGCACCGGCCTCCGGGCCCGCGCCCAGGATCAGGTTCGCCACGCCGGCGGGGAGTCCGGCCTCCTCGAGGAGCCGCATCAGATGAATGGCCGTATGCGGGGTCAGCTCGCTCGGTTTGAGGACGAAGGTGTTGCCCGCAGCGAGCGCCGGGGCGACCTTCCAGGCCGTCTGGAGAAGGGGGTAGTTCCAGGGGGTGATCAGCGCGCAGACGCCGACGGGTTCGTACACGACCCGGCTGTCCGCGGAGGCCGAGCCCGTCTCGATGATCCGGCCCGGTTCGGTGGCGGCCTGCCGACCGAAGTAGCGGAAGCAGTTCTCGATGTCGTCGATGTCGTACGCGCTTTCGATAAGCCGTTTGCCGGTGTCCATGGACTCGGCGCGGGCCAGCACGTCCTTGTCGCGTACGAGGAGGTCGGCGACGCGCAGCAGCAGGTCACCGCGTTCGGCCGCCGGAGTCGTCGGCCAGGGGCCCTCGTCGAAGGCGCGGCGTGCCGCGGCGATCGCCTCGACGGTGTCCTTGCCGCCCGCCTCGTCGACGACGGCGACCAGCGAGCCGTCGGCGGGACAGTGGATCTCGCGGGTGCGCCCGTCGAGCGCGTTCCTCCAGATGCCGTCGATGTAGAGGGTGGGGACGGCGAGGGCGGGTCTGTCGGTGGTCTCAGCCACGGGGGCCTCCCGGCGAATCGTTTCGTTCAGGCACCGTGGCCTCCCAGCCGCTGGATCAGCCATTCGTGGAAGATCCCGATGTGGTGCTCGGTGGGCACCAGCACACCACCGTTCCGGTAGGCACGCGAGGCCATGGCGGGCTGGGTGCGCTCGCAGGCTTCGAAGTCCTGCTCGTTGACGCGGTGGAAGAGCTCGACCGACTTGGAGACGTCGGCGCCGGATTCGACGACGTCCGGCGCGTACAGCCAGTCGCACTCGACGACCGTGCGGTCCTCCGCGAGCGGGAACATGCGGTGCAGGATGACATGGTCGGGGACGAGATTGATGAAGACCGTGGGTTTCACAGTGATCGCGTAGTAGCGGCGGTCCTGGTCGTCCGCGACCGCGGGGAGCTTGGCGAAGCCCTCGCTGCCGTCGACCGTGAACCCCTTGATCTCCTCGCCGAACTCGGCACCGTGCCCCACGTAGTACTGGGCCGCGAAGCCCTCGGCGAACTCCGGGAGGACATCGGTGAGTTCGGGGTGGATCGTGGCGCAGTGGTAGCACTCCATGAAGTTCTCGACGATCAGTTTCCAGTTCGCCTTCACGTCATAGGTGATGCGCCTGCCGAGGGCGAGGTTCTCGGTGCCGTAGTGCTCGATGGCCGCCGCGTCGCCGAGCCGCTCCACGGCCGCGCCCATCACCGTCTCCTCGAAGGAGGGCGGCTCGTCGGCCAGACACACCCAGGCATAGCCGAGCCACTCGCGCAGCGAGACCTTGACCAGGCCGTACTCGGTGCGGTCGACGTCGGGCATCTTGACCAGGTTCGGCGCGGCGACCAGCTTGCCGTCGAGGTCGTATGTCCAGGCGTGGTACGGGCACTGGAGGTTGCGGCGGACCTCGCCGGACTCCTCCGTGCACAGCCTGGCCCCGCGGTGGCGGCAGATGTTCAGGAAGGCGCGCAGCTCACCGGTGCGCGAACGGGTGATCAGGACGCTCTCGCGGCCGATCTGGACCGTCCGGAAGGCGCCGGCTTTCGCCAGGTCGGCGCCGCGGACCGCGCAGAACCACATCGACTCGAAGAGGTGTTCCTGCTCCTGCCGGAAGATCTCCGGATCCGTGTAGTAGCGGCCGGGAAGGGTGGAGACCAGGCTGGGGGAGAGCCGGGTCGGGGAGACGGGGATCGTCGTCACGTGCGTTCTCCTCAGGCGGGCGCGGCGGCGAGGCGGCGGGGATCGAACAGGCCGATCGGGTGAGCGGTGGCGCCGGTCAGGGCCAGGTCGGCGAGGATCTCGCCGACGACCGGCACGAACTTGAAGCCGTGGCCGGAGAACCCGCAGGCCACGGTCACGGACTCCGGGTGCGCGGGGTGGCGGGCGACGACGAAGTGCTCGTCGGCGGTGGTGGAGTACATGCAGGTGGCGGCCTTGAGGAAGGTGCCCGGCAGGTCGGGGATGCAGCGGGACATGTGGTCCGCCATGGCCCGCACCTCGTGGTCGTACACGGTCCGGTCGATCGTCTCCGGCGTGCACACCTCGCCCTTGCGGAAGAAGGCGACCTTGGCGCCCGAATCCGGCCCGTCGATCGACGGGAAGCCGTAGACCTGCACTCCGGCGGCGTCCTCCCAGATGTAGACGGGATGGTTCTCGGCCAGGAACGGCTTGACCCCGCCCTTGGGCTGGAACCAGTACATGACCTGCCGCTCGATGGTGAACGCCACCCCGAGATCCGTGAGCAGCTGCGGCGCCCAGGCACCCGGGCAGATCACCAACTGGCGTGCCGTGTACGTGTTTTCTGCCGTGTGGACGCGTACGCCGTCCTTGTACGGCTCCCAGCGCGTCATCGGCTCTTCGAAGTGCAGGTCGGCGCCCTGCCGGGTGGCCAGCTGGAGGTGGGCGGCCACCATGCTCTCGGGGCGGACCAGACCGGCCTTCTTCTCGTAGAGGGCGACCTCGTCGTCGCGCGGGTCGAGGGTCGGGAAGCGGCGGCGGATCTCCTTCGCGTCCAGCATCTCGTGGGGCAGGTCCCACTGGGTGGCCGAGCGCAGCGAACCGGAGACGGTCACAGAGTCGGCGGGGCCGATCATCACGCCGCCGCTGAGGGTGGCGATCCGGCGGCCGGTGGCGCGCTCCACGTCGTCGTACAGCTCGTAGGCGCGCAGCAGCAGCGGCACGTACGCCGGGTCCTCGAAGTAGGACTGCCGGGTGATGCGCGAACCGCCGTGGCTGGAGCCGCGGTTGTGCGCCGGACCGAACTTCTCCAGGCCGAGGACGCGGGCGCCCCGGGCGGACAGGTGATGGGCGGCGGCGCTGCCCATTCCGCCGAGACCGATCACGATCACGTCGTACGAGGGTGACACGGGCGCCTCCTATCGGCGGATGCGGGTCATCTTCGGGTCGAAGAGCGGCTCGTCGGCGACGGTCGCGGGGACCTTCTCGCCGAAGTACTCGATGTGCACACCGGTGCCGGTCGCCAGCGGCGGCAGCCAGGCGTACGCGACGCAGCGGCCCAGCGTGTAGCCGTACGAGGCGCTGGTGACGTAGCCGGACGGGGCGCCGTCGACATACACGGGCTCCTTGCCGAGAACGACGGCGGCGGGGTCGTCGAGGAGGAGCGGGGTGAGCCGGCGGGCCGGGGCGGCGGCCGCGTCGAGTGCCTCGCGTCCCACGAACTCCTTGTCCATGCGCACCGCGAAGCCGACGCCCGCCTCGAACGGGTCGTGCTCGTCCGTCATATCGGTGCCCCAGGCGCGGTAACCCTTCTCCAGGCGCAGGGAGTTGAAGGCGGAGCGCCCGGCCGCGACCACGCCGTGCGCCCGGCCCGCCTCCCACAGCGTGTCCCAGAGCCTGAGGCCCAGATCGGCGCTGGTGTACAGCTCCCAGCCGAGCTCGCCGACATAGCTCAACCGCATCGCGGTGACCGGGACTTGGCCCAGATATGTCTCCTTCGCACGGAAGTAGCCGAAGCCCTCGTGCGAGAAGTCGTCGCGGGTCAGCGGCTGGACGAGGTCGCGGGCGAGCGGACCCCAGACGCCGATACAGCAGGTGCCGGAGGTGATGTCCCTGATCTGGACACCGTCGGGCGCGTGCCGGGTCAACCAGTCCAGGTCGGCGGGGGAGTTGGCGCCGATCTGGAAGCGGTCGGGGCCCAGGCGCGCGACGGTCAGGTCGGAGCGGATGCCGCCCGTCTCGTCCAGGAGCAGTGTGTAGGTGACCGCGCCGGGCTTCTTGCGAAGGTTGTTGGTGGTCATGCGGTGCAGGAAGTCGAGGGCGCCGGGGCCGGTGACTTCCAGGCGGCGCAGGGGAGTCATGTCGTAGAGCGCGACCTTCTCGCGGGTCGCCTTCGCCTCGGCGGCCGCGATCGGCGACCAGTAACGGGCCGACCAGGCATCGCGCTCGGGCAGTTCCAGGCCGTCGACGAGCGGGGCGTTCGCCTCGTACCAGTGCGGGCGCTCCCAGCCGCCGCCCTCCAGGAAGTAGGCCCCCAGGGCCTGTTGGCGGGCGTAGAAGGGGCTGACGCGCAGGGGGCGCGGCTGCTCCATCGGCTGGAGGGGGTGCAGGACGTCGTACACCTCGACGAACTGCTGCGAACCGCGCTCCCTGATGTACGACGGTGAGCGCTGGGCGTCCTCGAAGCGGGTGAGGTCGGCCTCATGGACGTCGAGGGAGGGGCGCCCGTCGACCATCCACTCGGTGACGGCCTTGGCTACGCCGGCGGAATGAGTCACCCAGACGGCCTCGGCCAGCCAGAAGCCGCGCAGCCCGCGCGATTCGCCGAGTACCGGCATGCCGTCGGGGGTGAAGGAGAAGACGCCGTTGAAGCCCTCCTCGATCTCCGTGTCGCGCAGCGCGGGGATCAGCCACCGGCAGTCCTGCCAGCTCGGCGCCCAGTCCTCCTCGGTGAAGGGGAAGGAGGACGGCATCTCCAGGTCGTTCGCGCGCGCCTCGTCGTAGCCGAGGATCGCGAACGGGTCGACGGGCAGCGGCCGGTGGGCGTAACTGCCGATGCCGATGCGGTCGGTGTGCTCGCGGAAGTAGAGGTCGCGGTCCTGGAAGCGGAGGATGGGCTTCTCGGCTTCGGCGGTGGCGCCCGCGAGTTCGGGGAGTTGCCTGGTCTTCGCGTACTGGTGGGCCAGTGGCTGGAGGGGGATGTCGATTCCGGCCATGCGGCCGATGACCGGCCCCCAGAAACCGGCCGCCGAGACGACATGGTCGGCGGGGAAGGTGCCCCGGTCGGTGACGACCGCGGTGACCCGGCCGTCCTGCCGCTCGATGCCGGTGACCGTGTGGCGGTCCAGGAACCGGGCGCCGCGGCTCTCGGCGCGCTCCATCTGGGCGCGGGCCGCGAGCAGCGCGCGGGCCAGTCCGTCGTCGGGGGTGTGGAAGCCGCCGAGGACGGCCGACTCGTCGATGAGCGGCCACAGTTCCTTGCAGCGGGCGGCGCTGACGAGTTCGCCGCGCACGCCCCAGGAGGCCGCGTAGCCGGCTTTGCGGTGCAGGTCGGCGAGGCGCTCCGGGGTGGTCGCGAGCTCCAGGCCGCCGACCGGGTTGAAGCAGGAAACGCCTTCCACCTGGAGGGAGTTGAACTTCTCCACCGTGTACTGCGCGAAGGCCGTGAGCATCTTGGACGGGCCGGTCTGGAAGACCAGTCCCGGTGCGTGCGAGGTGGAGCCGCCCGGGGCGGGCAGCGGCCCCTGTTCGAGGACGGTGACGTCGGTCCAGCCGCGGGCGGTCAGCTCGTCGGCGAGGGAGCAGCCGACGATGCCGGCGCCGATGACGACGACCTGGGGACCGCGCGGGCGGGTTGTGGGCGTGCTGGACATGCCCCTCCTTGTGGTGGCGGGGACGGCAGGGGTCTGCGGGGCTGGGGATGACGGGCGCTGCGGAGCTGGCGATGACGGGGACTGGGGTGCGGGGGATGCCTAGGCGGCGGGGACGTTGGGCCGCTCGGCCGCGATCGTCGTGTCCTGGCCGTGCCCGGTGTGGACGACGGTGTCGCCGGGCAGTGTGAGCAGCCGGTTGCGCAGGGAGGCCTCGATGGTGGGCCGGTCCGAGTAGGAGCGGCCGGTGGCGCCCGGCCCGCCGTGGAAGAGGGTGTCGCCGGTGAAGACGGCGTCGAGGAAGGGGGCGTGGAGCGAGCAACTGCCCCAGGTGTGGCCGGGGTTGTGGATCACCTGGAGTTCGATTCCGGCGACCGTGAGGACCCGGCCGTCGGTGAGCTCGCCGTCCGGCTTGCGGGCGGGGTGGGTGAAGGACCACAGCTCGTTGTCGTCGGGGTGCAGGAGGACGGGCGCGCCGGTCAGGACGGAGAGTTCGGCGGCCGCGCCTATGTGGTCGTCGTGCGCGTGGGTGCAGACGATGGCGGTGACATGGCGGCCCGCGACCGCCTGGTGGATCGCATGGGCGTCGTGCGCGGCGTCGACGATCAGCACCTCTTCGTCGTCGCCGACCAGCCAGACGTTGTTGTCTACGTCGAAGGTGTCGCCGTCGAGGCTGAAGGTGCCGGAGGTGACGACGCGTTCGATGCGGACGGCTCCCCGGGCGGTCACAGAACCACCACCGAGCGCAGCACCTCACCGCGCTGCATCTTCGCGAACGCCTCCTCGACCTGCTCCAGGGCGATGGTCTCGCTGACGAAGGCCATGAGGTCCAACTGCCCGTACAGGTACTGGTCGATGAGGAACGGGAAGTCGCGGCTCGGCAGGCAGTCGCCGTACCAGGACGACTTGAGCGCGCCGCCGCGCGAGAACAGGTCGATCAGTGGGATCTCGACCTTCATCTCGGGGTCGGGGACGCCGACCTGAACCAGGATGCCGGCGTGGTCGCGCATGTAGAACGCCTGCTTGTACGTCTCCGGGCGGCCGACCGCGTCGATGGCGATGTCCACCCCGAAGCCGTCGGTGAGTGCCCGCACGGCCTCGACGGGGTCCGTACCGCGCGAGTTGACGGTGTGGGTGGCGCCGAACCTCTCCGCCTGGTCGAGCTTCTTGTCGTCGATGTCGACGGCGATGACCTTCATGGCGCCGTTCAGGCAGGCGCCCGCGATGGCCGCGTTGCCGACGCCGCCGCAGCCGATGACGGCGACCGTGTCTCCGCGGCCGACCTTGCCGGTGTTGACGGCGGCGCCGTATCCGGCCATCACCCCGCAGCCGATGAGGCCTGCGGCCTCGGGGCGGGCGGCGGGATCGATCTTCACGGCCTGTCCGGCCGCGACCAGGGTCTTCTCGGCGAAGGCGCCGATGCCGAGGGCGTTGCTGAGCGGGGTGCCGTCGAGCAGCGTCATCGGTTGGGTGGCATTGCGGGAGTCGAAGCAGTACCAGGGGCGGCCGCGGCGACAGGAGCGACAGGAACCGCAGGGGGCGCGCCAGGCGAGGACGACGTAGTCGCCGGGGACCAGGTCGGTGACGCCGTCACCGACCGCCTCGATGGTGCCGGCCGCCTCATGGCCGAGCAGGAACGGGAAGTCGTCGGTGATCGCGCCCTCCCGGTAGTGCAGATCCGTGTGGCAGACCCCGCAGGCCTGCACGTTGACGAGGACCTCGCCCGGCCCGGGATCGGGCACCACGATCGTCTGCACCTCGACGGGTGCGCCCTTTTTGACAGCGACTACGGCACGGACCTCGTGTGGCACGACCAGGCTCCTCTGCTGTTGCGCAGTGCGCGATGGGTTGCGCGTTGAGAGACATACTGGGAACGCCGTCAGGCGGCCGTCAAGAGGTGGGAGTTAACCCTTGGCAAAAGGAACGGGCGGTAGGAAACGTGGGCGATACATAGAGCCGATGCGGAGGGCGTGACGCGGGAGGCGGACGCGCTGGCGGACGCGGAGGGCCGAGGCGGAGGGTCGACGCTGGGGTCGAGGCAGAGGGTCGGCACAAAGGAGCGCGGGGCCAGGAGATTCCTGGCCCCGCGCTCCTTTGTGTGCTCGGTGCGGCCGCTTCCGGGTGGCCGCTTCGGTCCGTCAGAAGCCGTAGCCCATCCGGCGGGAGAGCTCGGCCGCGGCCGCGACCGTGCGTTTCGCCAGCTCGGGCAGCCGGTCCTGGCCGAGCCGGTACACGGGCCCCGAGACGCTGATCGCCGCGATGACCTTGCCGTCGTGGGCGCGCACGGGGGCGGCGACGGCGGCGAGGCCCAGCTCCAGCTCCTCCAGCGTGATCCCGTAGCCCTGCTCGATCACCGCCTCGAGTTCGCCGCGCAGCACCGAGCTTCCGGTGATCGTGCGCTCCGTGAAGCGCGGCAGGGAGCGGGCGAGCAGGCCTTCGCGCAGCGTGGGCGGCATGTGCGCGAGGAGCACCTTTCCGCTGGAGGTGGCGTGCAGCGGGGTGCGTCTGCCGAGCCAGTTCTGCGCGGTGACGGACGCGGTGCCGCGAGCCTGCATGATGTTGACGGCCGCGTCGTCGTCGAGCACCGCGATGTTGACCGTCTCGCCCAGCTCGTCCGCGAGTTCGCGGCAGACCGGCACGCCCTCCTGGGAGATGTCCAGGCGTACTGCGGCCGCCCCCGCGAGGCGCAGTACGGCGGCGCCCAGGTAGTACTTCCCGCGGTCCTTGGCCTGTGCCACCAGGCCGCGGTTCTCCAGGACGCCGAGCAGGCGGAACGCCGTGGACTTGTGGACGTCCAGCTCCTCGGCGATCTCGGTGACGCCCGCCTCGCCGTGCCGCGCGAGGATCTCCAGCACGCTCACCGCGCGGTCCACCGACTGGACCGCGCTGGCCGTGCCCCTGCCCTGCTGCTTCTCCGGAATGTCCTCGCTGCGGTCAGGCTGCTTCTGCGTGCGGGTCATGACTCAACTCTCACCACCTGGCGGCCCTGTTTGGGCCGCATCTGCGGGAAGCCCTTGACGTGACGGGACCCCCGCGCGGATTCTGTTGCGCATAGCGCTCCCTCGTGCGCCATGCGAAACATCATGTTACCGAAGCGTCCGGAACCGCAAAGGGTTCGGACAGCCTGGACCTGAAAGGTCCCGGACATCGTGTCCCGGACCGAGAGGGGGGCCCGTGATTCCCGTCTGCCGCCTTGAAGACCTCCCCGAGGGCGAATCCGTCAGAGTCGACACCACGCCGCCCGTCGCCGTGTTCAACGCCGACGGCGAGTTCTACGCCATCGACGACACCTGCACCCACCAGGACGCCTCCCTCTCGGAGGGCTGGCTGGAGGGCTGTCTGGTCGAATGCCCGCTGCACGCCGCATCATTCGATCTCCGTACGGGACAGCCGACGTGCCTGCCCGCACGCCGCCCCGTCCGCACTCACCGCGTCACCGTCGACGACGGCATCATCCATGTCCACCTGGCCGCGGAGGAGGGCACCGCAGCATGAGGAACGAGACCGGGTCCGACGCCCGCGGATCAGGCGGGAGCAGGGCCGACGACGCCGGAGCCGGCGGGAGTGGGGCCGACCGGGGCGGAGCCCGCGAGGCCGTTGTCCGCGAGGTCTGGGCACGTGTGGCTGGTGCGAGCGAGGCCGGCGTCAGCGAAGCCGGACCGCGCGTGCCCCGTGCCGCAGCCAAGGCCACAGGGGAGCGCTCATGAGGACCGTCACCGTCATCGGAGCCTCCCTCTCCGGGCTGTACGCGGCCCGCGAACTGCGGGCCCAGGGCTTCGACGGACGCCTGGTGATCGTCGGCGACGAAACCCATCGCCCCTACGACCGCCCGCCCCTGTCCAAGGACTTCCTCACCGGCAAGGCCGACGAGGAACACCTCGCTCTCACCGACGCCGACGAGAGCGCGGAACTCGACGCCGAGTGGCTCCTCGGCGTACGCGCCCGGGGACTCGACGCCCGCGGCCGCACCGTCCTCCTCGACGACGGCCGCACCGTCTCCACCGACGGCGTGGTCATCGCCACCGGCGCCTCGGCCCGCCGCCTCCCCGGCGACGACCTCGCCGGGGTGCACACCCTGCGCACCCTCGACGACGCCCGCGCCCTGCGCGAGGAACTCACCCGAGGCGCGCGCCGCGTCGTCGTCATCGGCGGCGGCTTCATCGGCGCCGAGACAGCGTCCTCCTGCGCCGCCCTCGGCCACCGGGTCACCGTCGTCGAGGCCGCTCCGCTGCCGCTCGTGCCCCAACTCGGCGCCGACATGGCCGCCGTGTGCGCCGCGCTGCACCGGCGCGGCGGCACCGACCTCGTCACCGGAACCGGCGTCGCCGGGCTGCGGGGGAGAGAGACCGCCGGCTCCGACGGCCGCCGCACCGTGACCGGCGTGGAGCTGGCCGACGGCCGGACACTGCCCGCCGACATCGTGATCGTCGGCATCGGCGCCATGCCCAACACCGGCTGGCTCGCCGGCTCGACCCTCGCCCTGCACGACGGCGTGCTGTGCGACGACGGCTGCGTGACCGGACTGCCGCAGGTGGTCGCCGTGGGCGATGTCGCCCGCGTCTCCGGCTCCCGCGCCGAGCACTGGACCTCCGCGACCGAGCAGCCCCGCGTCGCCGTACGCAACCTGCTCGCCGGGCGAACCGTCGAGACCGTGCGGTCGACGCCCTACTTCTGGTCCGACCAGTACGGTGCGCGCATCCAGTTCGCGGGGCGACGGCACGACACCGACACCGTCCGCATCGCCGAGGGCACGCTTCTGGACGGTGCGCCCGCCGAGGGCGGCTTCCTCGCCCTGTACGAGCGCGAAGGCCGTACGACGGCCGTACTCTCCATCGACCGCCCGCGCCCCTTCATGCGGGCACGACGCGAACTGGCCCGCAGCGCGGGCCCGGTGGAACCGGCGGCGCTGTGACGGCCTGAGCTTCGGGTGGGTGTGCCGATGCCTGCGGGCATACCCACCCGCGGCCCGACGGACGCGCCCGCTCGGACGCCTCCTAGGAGTGCGACAGCTGCCCGGCCCCGCCCCTGCGCCGTATTCGTGCCTGCGCCCGCGTGGCCGTGCGGGCCTGCCGCCGGGCCTTGCGCCGCTCGCGTCGCAGGGTCCGCGCGGTGCTGCTCGGCGCCGACACCACACCGTTCCGCTGGTTCCAGACCTGTCGTGTCACCCAGACGTCGAGTGCGCCCCAGGTGGCCACGACCGTGCTTGCCACGCTGCTCAGCACCATCGGGAAGGCCAGCCAGGATCCCGCCAGCGTGCACAGGAACGCCACCATCGCCTGCATCAGCGTCACGGCGATGAGCAGCACCGCCCGCACGGCCGCCGTACGCACCGGATCGGGCAGTCGCCTCCTTCGTGCGGGTTCCTCGATCCACAACGGCCGGTAGTACGCCTGCTCTTGGTACTCCTCCGTCGCGGCGGTCCGCTCGTCCGCCCGGCCGCGCTCACGCGTCGACGCCGACTGCACGTCCGCCTCGTCACGCCCGCTCACCGGAATGTCGCGATCCGTTGCCTGAGTGGCCCGCTGCGCCGCCGCGGGCGCCACGACGCCGATCCCGGGCGCCCCGCTCCGCTCTGCCGTGCCCATCAACTCGTCACTCCCCACCGCCCAGCAGACGCCTTGCACCGGTGTCACGCGACACCGCTCCCCATTGGCTGCCCGGCTTGCGCTGTTTTACGCCGCCTGGACGCGGCATGCGGCGCCTGTGGCCGATTCCGCCCCCAATTCCCTTACAGAAAGACGAACGGCGTGGCCCGAAGATTCCCACCGAACGAAGAAATCAGGCCAACTGACCATGTTCGCCACCGGACACGATCCGGGCCCAAGTGCCGCACAGGGGGCGGCAATCTCCCCCAATGAACGGACAACTCCCCATGTCTCGTTCCCTGGACACCCGGCGTGCGTCCGGACAGGCCTTCGAGTTACCTGTGTGTCGGTAGTAGGCTCACGCCGTTTGTTGACGCACATGTGTACCCCCGGGCCGGAGGGGGTCGAGCTGGGGGAGGCCATGCGCTTTCGCGGGAAGTCCATCCGCCGGAAGATCGTGGCGCTGCTCCTCGTGCCGCTGGTGTCCCTGACCGCGATCTGGGGTTTCGCCACGATCCTCACCGGGCGTGAGGCAAGTCAGCTGTTCAACGTGTCGAACGTGGTGGAGAAGGTCGGCTACCCGACCGAGGACGCCGTGCGTGTCCTGCAGACCGAACGCCGCCAGACCCTGGTCTACCTCGCCGACCCCCGGGCCTCGGACGCTCTCGCGGCCCTCAAGCGCAGCCGGGCCGCCACCGACAAGGCCGTCGCCAAGGTGCGCCGCAACGCCCGGAACGAGGACGTACGCGACGACATGGGTTCGGGCACCTCGGAGCGCCTCGCCTCCATCCTCGACGCCCTCGAGGGGATCACGTCGCTGCGCCGCAGCGTCGAGGACGGCACCGTCGACCGGTCCCAGGCCCTCGGCCTCTACAACCGCCTCATCGACCCCTGCTACGTCCTGATGGCCAACCTCCATGTGCTCGACAACGTGGAGATGGACAACCAGGGCCGCGCGCTCGTCAACGTCGCCCGCGCCCGCGAACTGCTCTCCCGCGAGGACGCCCTCCTCGGCTCCGCACTCGTCGCCGGACACCTCACCCGCGAAGAGATCCGCGACGTCTCCGACCTCGTCGCCCAGCGCACCCTGCTGTACGACATCAGCCTGCCGCTGCTGCCCTCCTCGGAGCGCGAACGCTACGAGCGCTACTGGAAGAACGCCGACACGGCGCCCCTGCGCGTCGCCGAGCAGGCCATCGCCATGTCCCCGGCCGGCTCGCCCAGCGGCGTCACCGCCAAAAGCTGGGACGGCGCCGCCGGACACGTGCTGGGCCAGCTCAGCAAGCTCAACGACAAGGCGGGCGACCGCTACCAGGACCGCGTCCGGCCGGTGGCCATGGGCGTCATCGCCAAGGCGGCCGTCGCAGGAGTCCTCGGGCTCATCGCCCTGCTGGTCTCGCTCTTCATGTCGGTACGCATCGGCCGGGGCCTCATCCGCGACCTGCGCCGACTGCGCCTGGAGGCCCACGAGGCGTCCGGCGTCCGGCTGCCCAGCGTCATGCGCCGCCTCTCCGCCGGCGAACAGGTCGACATCGAGACCGAAGTGCCGCGCCTGGAGTACGACAAGAACGAGATCGGCGACGTCGGCCAGGCCCTCAACACCCTCCAGCGCGCCGCCGTCGAGGCCGCAGTCAAGCAGTCCGAGCTGCGCGACGGCGTCTCCGAGGTCTTCGTCAACCTCGCCCGCCGCAGCCAGGTCCTGCTCCACAAGCAGCTCACCCTGCTCGACACCATGGAGCGCAGAACCGAGGACACCGACGAACTCGCCGACCTGTTCCGCCTCGACCACCTGACCACGCGCATGCGCCGGCACGCCGAGGGCCTGGTCATCCTCTCCGGCGCGGCCCCGTCCCGGCAGTGGCGCAGGCCCGTCCAGCTCATGGACATCGTCCGCGCCGCCGTCGCCGAGGTCGAGGACTACGAACGCATCGAGGTACGCCGCCTTCCGCGAGTCGCCGTCACCGGCCCCGCGGTCGCCGACCTCACCCACCTGGTGGCCGAACTCCTGGAGAACGCCACGGTGTTCTCGCCGCCGCACACCGCCGTGCAGGTCCTCGGCGAGCGCGTCGCCAACGGCTTCACCCTGGAGATCCACGACCGTGGCCTGGGCATGGCCGCCGAAGCGCTCCTCGACGCCAACCTGCGACTCGCCGAGACCCCCGAGTTCGAACTGTCCGACACCGACCGCCTCGGTCTCTTCGTGGTCAGCCGGCTCGCCCAGCGACAGAACGTCCGCGTCTCCCTCCAGCCCTCTCCGTACGGCGGCACCACCGCGGTCGTCTTCATCCCGGACGCGCTCCTCACCGACGACGTCCCGGACACCAACGGCATCGGCTTCCGCCTGGACCGCGCGCTCCCCTCGAAGGAGGGCGGCAGCGAGGACGACCGCACGGCGGCGCTCTCCCAGGTGCCCGTGCAACTCCCCGGCCTGCCCCCCTCGATCCTGGACGGGCCGGTCGAGCTGGAGGCGCCGGTCGACCTGGACGCCCTCACCGACTTCCCCGGGGCGCTCGGCGACGACGACAGCGAACGCGGCGGTCTGTTCCGGCCACGCCACTCTCTCGCCGGCGTCGCGGGCGAGCAGCACCAGCAGGCCCGCGACAATCGCGGCGAGCCCGCGCGCCCCGGCGACGACGACCACCCCGGCGGTCCCGTCCCGCTGCCACGGCGCCGGACCCCCAAACTCGTCAGCTCGCACGGACGTCCCGTGACCGAGTCGAGGACCCGGCGCGGTGCGCCGGACGCGGAGCCCGCGCAGAACCGGGAGCCGATCGGTGGCCTGGAGCCGGTGGACCGCGGCATGGCCGACCGGAGCATCGCGGAACTCGACGCGGCCAAGTCACCGGCCCCCCGTCGTGCCACCGGCGCCGAGCTGCCCGCACGGCGCAGGGGCGATCGCCCCGAAAGCTCGGCGCGCTCGGGCGGCGGGAGCGCCGAGGCCCCCGGCCTTCGCCAGCCGCCCGCCCTGCCCCAACGCACCCGCCGCCCCGCTTCGGGGCCCGCCGCCGAAGGCCCCGTCTCGCGCGCGGGTGGCGACACCCCGCGCTCCGACGCCGCGACGGACACGGCAGAATCGGCCACGGGCGCGCTGCCCCGCCGTGTCCGACAGGCCAATCTGGCCCCGCAGTTGAAGGAAGGGCCCGCGCGACAGACCGAGCGCGGCAAGGGCCAGGGCGGGGCCGACCCCGGCGACCGCGACGCCGACGAGGTGCGCAGCCGGATGGCCTCGCTCCAGCGGGGCTGGCAGCGCGGCCGCGACGAGAACGCCGCGGGTGACCAGGCCCAGGACGGCACAGCACCACGAACCACAGAGGGGGACGCTCCATGACCGCACCGAAGGCTGCAGGGCCTACCACGACCAGCACGGCGACCGGGGAGCTCAACTGGCTCCTGGACGACCTGGTGGACCGCGTCGCCAGCATCCGCAAGGCGATCGTGCTCTCCGGCGACGGCCTTCCCACCGGGGTGTCCAAGGACCTGACGCGGGAGGACAGCGAGCACCTGGCCGCCGTCGCCTCCGGATTCCACAGTCTCGCCAAGGGCGTCGGCCGCCACTTCGAGGCGGGCAGCGTCCGGCAGACCGTCGTCGAGCTGGACGACGCCTTCCTGTTCGTGACCGCCGCCGGTGACGGCAGCTGCCTCGCCGTGCTGTCGGACGCCGACTCGGACGTCGGGCAGGTCGCTTACGAAATGACGCTCCTGGTCAAGCGAGTAGGCGTACATCTGGCCGCCGCTCCGCGCACCGATCTGCCCTCGGGCGGGTAGTGGGATGACATGAGCGGAGACGGTCAGGGAAAACGCCACTGGTTCGACGACGAGGCCGGACCGGTGGTCCGTCCGTATGCCATGACGCGCGGCCGCACCACGAGTGCGGCACAGCACCGCCTCGACCTGATCGCGGTGGTCGTCGCCCAGACGCACACGGACGACCCCGAAGCGGACCAGACCCTGTCCCCGGAACACGTGGACATCGTCGAACTGTGCCGCGACGCTCCCCAGTCGGTCGCCGAGCTCGCCGCCGAACTCGACCTCCCCATCGGAGTGGTACGCGTCCTCATCGGGGACCTGGTGGACGAGGAAATGGTCCATGTGACACGGCCGGTACCCCCGGCCGAGCTGCCGGACGAGAGTATTCTGCGCGACGTGATCAGCGGCCTCCGGGCGCTCTGAGCAGCGCGGAAGCGGGGAACAGACGTGACAGGCTGGCAGTTCTGGGTCGACCGAGGCGGCACCTTCACCGACATCGTCGCGCGCCGCCCGGACGGCCGCCTGCTCACGCACAAGCTGCTCTCCGACAATCCGGCCAGGTACGCCGACGCGGCGGTCGCGGGCGTACGCGAACTCCTCGGCGAGGGCGGCGAGATCGAGGCCGTCCGCATGGGCACCACCGTCGCCACCAACGCCCTGCTGGAGCGCACGGGCGAACGCACCCTCCTCGTCGTCACCCGCGGATTCCGCGACGCGCTGCGCATCGCCTACCAGAACCGCCCTCGGATCTTCGCCCGCCGGATCGAACTGCCCGAGCTGCTGTACGAGCGCGTCATCGAGGTCGACGAGCGGATCACCGCCGACGGCACCGTCCTGCGCGCCCCCGACCTGGATGCTCTCGCCGGTCCCCTCCAGGAGGCCTACGACGCCGGGATCCGCGCCGTGGCCGTCGTCTGCATGCACAGCCATCTCCATCCCGCCCACGAGGAGGCCATCGGCGAGCTGGCCGCCCGCACCGGCTTCCCGCAGATCTCGCTCTCCAGCGAGGTCAGCCCACTGATGAAGCTCGTCCCGCGCGGCGACACCGCCGTCGTCGACGCCTACCTGTCGCCCGTGCTGCGTCGTTACGTCCAGCACGTCGCCGACGAGCTCGAGGGCGTGCGGCTGATGTTCATGCAGTCCAACGGCGGGCTCACCGAGGCCGGCCAGTTCCGCGGCAAGGACGCCATCCTCTCCGGGCCCGCGGGCGGCATCGTCGGCATGGCCCGCATGTCGCAACTGGCGGGCTTCGACCGTGTCATCGGTTTCGACATGGGCGGTACGTCGACGGACGTCTCGCACTTCGCGGGCGAGTACGAACGGGTCTTCACCACCCAGATCGCCGGCGTACGGCTGCGCGCGCCCATGCTGGACATCCACACCGTCGCGGCCGGCGGCGGCTCGGTGCTCCACTTCGACGGCACCCGCTATCGCGTGGGCCCCGACTCGGCGGGCGCGGACCCCGGCCCCGCCTGCTACCGGGGCGGCGGCCCGCTCACCGTCACCGACGCCAACGTGGCACTGGGCCGTATCCAACCCGCTCACTTCCCCAAGGTGTTCGGCCCCGACGGGGATCGGCCGCTGGACGAGACCCTGGTCCGCGACCGCTTCGCCGACCTCGCCCGCGAGATCGGCGAGAGGACCGGCGACAACCGGACGCCCGAGCAGGTCGCCGAGGGCTATCTGCAGATCGCCGTGGCCAACATCGCCAACGCCGTGAAGCGGATCTCCGTCCAGAAGGGCCACGACGTCACCCGGTACGTGCTGACGACCTTCGGCGGCGCGGGCGGCCAGCACGCGTGCATGGTCGCCGACTCGCTCGGCATCCGCACCGTCCTCGTACCACCCATGGCCGGTGTGCTGTCCGCCCTCGGCATCGGTCTCGCCGACACCACGGCCATGCGCGAGCAGTCCGTCGAGGCGCCGCTGGAGGCGTCCTCGATGCCCGGTGTCCTGAAGACCGCCGATGACCTGGAGAGCGCCGCCCGCGCCGAACTCCTCGCCGAGGACGTGCCCGAGGACCGCATCCGGGTGACCCGCCGCGCCCAGCTCCGCTATGACGGCACGGACACGGCACTCATCGTCGAGCTCACCGAGCCCGACGCCATGACCCACGCCTTCGAAGAACGCCACCGCGCCACCTACTCCTTCACCCTCGACCGCCCGATCGTCGTCGAAGCCCTCTCCGTGGAAGCCACCGGTCTTTCCGAACCCCCCGATCTCTCCACGCTCACCGCCGTCGACGGAGCCTCCGCCGCCCCCTCGGACCGTTCCGCCGCGCCGACGGTCAGCCTCCACACGGGCGGTGCCTGGCGGGACGTACCCCTGCACCGCCGCGAGGAACTGCCCCCCGGCGAAACCGTCGTCGGCCCCGCGATCATCACCGAGGCGGGTGCGACGACCGTCGTCGACGACGGGTGGCAGGCTGCCACCACCGACGACGGGCATCTGGTCATGGAACGCGTCGCGGTCACGGAGAGTTCCGAACTCGGCACGGAAGCGGACCCGGTTCTCCTGGAGGTCTTCAACAACCTCTTCATGTCGATCGCCGAACAAATGGGCGCCCGCCTGGAGTCCACCGCCCAGTCCGTCAACATCAAGGAGCGCCTCGACTTCTCCTGCGCGCTCTTCGACCCGGACGGAAACCTGGTGGCCAACGCGCCGCACATCCCCGTCCACCTGGGCTCCATGGGCACCAGCGTCAAGGAGGTCATCCGGCGACGCGGCGACGCCATGCGGCCCGGAGACACGTACGCGGTCAACGATCCGTACCACGGCGGCACCCACCTCCCCGACGTCACGGTCATCACCCCCGTCTTCGACACGGCGAGCGCGACAAGCGCGACGAGCACGGAGGGTGACCGAAACCTCCTCTTCTACGTCGCCTCCCGCGGCCACCACGCAGAGATCGGCGGCATCGCGCCCGGCTCCATGCCCGCGAACAGCCGCACGATCGAGGAAGAAGGCATCCTCTTCGACAACTGGCTGCTCGCCGAGGACGGCCGGTTCCGCGAGGCGGAGACCCTGCGCCTGCTCACCGAGGCGCCCTATCCCTCCCGCAACCCGAGGACCAACCTCGCCGACCTGCGCGCCCAGATCGCCGCCAACCAGAAGGGCGTCGACGAGGTCGCCCGCATGATCGACAACTTCGGACTCGACGTCGTCCAGGCGTACATGAAGCACGTCCAGGACAACGCCGAGGAAGCCGTCCGCCGCGTCATCGACGCCCTTGAAGACGGCGAGTTCGCCTACGAGACCGACTCCGGGGCCGTCATCCGGGTCCGCGTCCGAGTAGACCGCGAAAACCGCTCCGCGACGGTCGACTTCACGGGCACGTCCCCACAGCTCGCCACCAACTTCAACGCCCCCTTCGCCGTGGTCAACGCCGCCGTCCTGTACGTCTTCCGCACCCTGGTCGACGACGACATCCCCCTCAACGACGGCTGCCTGCGCCCCCTGGACATCGTCGTACCGCCCGGTTCCATGCTCGCCCCCGAACCCCCGGCCGCCGTGGTCGCGGGCAACGTCGAGACCTCGCAGGCGATCACCGGCGCCCTCTACGGGGCCCTGGGCGTGCAGGCCGAAGGCTCCGGCACGATGAACAACGTCACCTTCGGCAACGAGCGGTACCAGTACTACGAGACGGTGGCCTCCGGTTCCGGCGCGGGCGACGGCTTCCCCGGCGCACCCGTCGTGCAGACCCACATGACCAACTCGCGGCTCACCGACCCCGAGATCCTGGAGTGGCGGCTGCCGGTTCTGCTCGACGCGTTCGAGGTGCGGCACGGCAGCGGCGGCGCGGGGCGCTGGAGCGGCGGGGACGGGGCCGTGCGCCGCATCCGGTTCCGTGAACCCATGACCGTCTCCACGCTCTCCCAGCACCGCCGCGTCCCGCCCTACGGCATGGCCGGCGGCGCCCCCGGAGCGCTCGGCGCCAACCGGGTGGAGCGCGCGGACGGCACGGTCACCGAGCTCGGCGGAAGTGACACGGCGGACGTCGGCCCCGACGACGTACTCGTCATCGAAACCCCTGGCGGCGGAGGCTACGGCCCACCGTCGCGCGACCCCCATCAAGCAGGAGAAGAGAGCGATGATCTTCGGGCGTACTGAGCGCGGCAAGCCCCCGGTCGAGCCCGTCACCCTCAAGATCCTGGTGGCCGGCGGATTCGGCGTGGGCAAGACGACCCTCGTCGGCGCGGTCAGCGAGATCAAGCCGCTGCGCACCGAGGAACTGCTCACCGAGGCCGGCCGCCCGATCGACGACACCAGCGGTGTGGAGGGCAAGCACACCACCACCGTCGCCATGGACTTCGGCCGCATCACGCTCCGCGAGGACCTGGTGCTGTACCTCTTCGGGACGCCCGGGCAGGACCGCTTCTGGTTCCTGTGGGACGAGCTCGCCACCGGCGCGCTGGGCGCGGTCGTCCTCGCCGACACACGCCGCCTGGAGGACTGCTTCGCGGCCGTCGACTACTTCGAGCGACGCTCCATACCCTTCGTGGTCGGCGTCAACTGCTTCGAGGGCGCCTCCCGTTACCCCGCCGACGACGTCCGTCAGGCACTCGACCTCGACCCCGAGGTGCCCGTCGTGCTGACCGACGCGCGCGACCGCGAGTCGGTCAAGGAAGTCCTCATCGGCGTCGTCCAGCACGCGATGGCGTACGCCGCCGAACGTCGGCAGACCGTCACCACCTGACGCCGGCACCGGCCCGGCCCCGGGCACACCTACGGCCCGTACCCCCGCCGACCGGGGTACGGGTCGCAGTCGTGCACGCGCGCGTGGATCACGCCGGACGCACGCGCGCGTGGAGCCCGCTTTTCAGCGACCTCGATCTCAGCCGACGCCGTCCTCGTGCCAGCCGAAGCTCTTCTCCACCGCTTTGCGCCAGTTGTGGTACTCGTGATCACGCACCGACGCCGCCATCGACGGCGTCCACTCGACGTCCTTCTGCCAGTGCGACTTCAGCTCGTCGAGGTCGTTCCACACTCCGGTCGCGAGCCCGGCCGCATACGCGGCGCCCAGGCAGGTCGTCTCGGAGACCTTCGGGCGGACCACCGGGACGCCCAGCACATCCGCCTGGTGCTGCATCAGCAGGTTGTTCTTGGTCATGCCGCCGTCGACCTTGAGGATCGTGATGTTGACCCCGGAGTCCTGGTACATGGCGTCCACGACCTCGCGGGTCTGCCAGCTCGTCGCCTCCAGCACCGCACGGGCCAGGTGCGCCTTGGTGACGTACCGGGTGAGCCCGGTGACGACGCCTCGCGCGTCGGAGCGCCAGTACGGGGCGAACAGACCCGAGAACGCGGGCACGATGTAGGCGCCGCCGTTGTCGTCGACGCTCGCCGCCAGGGTCTCGATCTCGTCGGCGGAACGGATGATGCCCAGTTGGTCGCGGAACCACTGCACCAGCGCGCCGGTGATCGCGATCGAGCCCTCCAGGCAGTAGACCGGCGCCTCGGTGCCGATCTTGTATCCCATCGTCGTGAGCAGGCCGTTCTTCGAAGGGACGGGCCGGTTACCGGTGTTGAGCAGCAGGAAGCTGCCCGTTCCGTAGGTGTTCTTCGCGTTGCCCACGTCGAAGCAGGCCTGACCGAACACCGCCGCCTGCTGGTCGCCGAGCGCCGACGCGACGGGCACGCCCGCGAGTTGGCCCACAGCGGTGCCGTACACCTCGGAGGAGGACCTGATCTCGGGCAGGACCGCCTCGGGGACGTTCATCGCGGAGAGGATGGAAGGGTCCCACTGGAGCGTTTCGAGGTTCATCAGCATGGTGCGGCCCGCGTTGGTCACGTCGGTGACGTGCTGTCCGCCGTCGGTGCCGCCGGTCAGGTTCCAGATCAGCCAGGAGTCGATGGTCCCGAAGGCGATCTCGCCGCGCTCGGCGCGCGTGCGCAGGCCCGGCACGTTGTCGAGCAGCCAGGCCGCCTTCGGGCCGGAGAAGTAGCTGGCCAACGGCAGTCCGGTCTGCTCGCGGAAGCGGTCCTGCCCGTCCGAGCCGCCCAGTTCGTTGCAGAGCGCGGACGTCCGGGTGTCCTGCCAGACGATCGCGTTGTGCACGGGCTTGCCCGTGGCGCGATCCCAGAGGACCGTCGTCTCCCGCTGGTTGGTGATGCCGAGCGCGCTGAGCTGGTCGGCCCGCAGCCCGGCTTTGGCGATCGCTCCCGCGACCACCGCCTGCACCTTCGACCAGATCTCGGTGGCGTCATGCTCCACCCAGCCGGGCTTGGGGAAGATCTGGCGGTGTTCGCGCTGGTCGACGGCGACGATCGCGCCGCCCTGGTCGAAGATGATGCAGCGGCTGGAGGTGGTGCCCTGGTCGATTGCGGCAACGTACTTCTGGGCGTTGTCCGGCATGACGTCCCCTTCGTCAGAAGGCTGCGTTGTAGATCACGGCTCCGATGGCGGCACCCACGATCGGGCCGACCACCGGGATCCAGGAGTAACTCCACTCCGAAGTACCCTTGTTGGGAATCGGCAGCAGCGCGTGCGTGATGCGCGGCCCCAGGTCGCGGGCCGGGTTGATGGCGTACCCGGTGGGGCCGCCGAGCGACAGGCCGATGCCTACGACGAGGAGGGCGATGAGCAGGACGGGCAGGCCTGCGTCGCCGATGCCCGCCACGTGTTTGTCGCCGCCGACCATGGCCAGAATGGGCAGCATCAGGCCGATGCTGGCGATGATCTCGGTGATGAGGTTCTGCACCGGGTTGTTGATCTCGGGCCGGGTCGAGAAGATCCCCAGCGTCTCGATGGGATTCTCTCTGTTCAGGTTGAACTGGCCCAGGTAGAGCAGCCAGCACAGGACGGCCCCGATCATCGCTCCGGCGAGCTGCCCGAGGATGTAGAAGGGCACGTCCTCCCACTTGGTCGTGCCCTCGATCGCGAAGCCGATGGTCACGGCCGGGTTGATGTGCCCTCCGGACAGGGGCGCCGACGTATAGGCGCCGGCGAGCACTCCGAATCCCCATCCGAACGCGATGACCACCCAACCGGCGCCCTGCGCCTTGGACTTGTTGAGCGTGACAGCGGCGCACACGCCGGCGCCGAACAGAATCAGAATCGCAGTGCCGATCAACTCGCCGACAAAGATGTCTCCGTTGCTCATGGCGGCTCCTAGGCCTTGCCCGGAACGGAGCGCTCCGGGCCACCGTGCAGGGTGCGTTTCCCATGGCTACTTCAGCCGAGGACAGGGAGAACCCGCGCCCCGCCCGGCGTCCGTGACGAGCGTGCCGTCGCGCCGGAATCGCCTGTGGGGGATGGCCCTTGATACAGGCGGGAACCCGAGCGGCGCAGTGCCTGGAGACGCCCGAATGCGGCAATGCCGACTGACATCCGGAAGTGTTCACCGGCGCCCAGGGGGCGTCAAGGTCGTGGACCGCACCGGTTGGGGACCGCGATCGCGGTGCGAGGCCCACAGCTTTCCCGCGGAGACGGATGCGGCTACGGGGTGACCGGCGGGGTGCTTTCGTCCGGTGCCGTCATTGCCAGACCGGAACTCACGGCGTGTTTCTCATCGACACCCAGGCGGTTGATGTACGCCCAGCGGTCCAGATGAGTGCAGGCCCAGGCGGGGTCGTAGGCAGCCGTGGGGAGCTGCGGTATGCGTTTGCGGCCGGTCTCGTCCAGTCGATAGGGGACGTCGAAGGCCGTGTCCCAGTCGGTCAGATCCGCAGAGAAACGTGCTTCGGCCTCCGCGGCCCCGATCCCCAGGTGCTCGGAGATGTCCGCCCAGGAACTGCCGCGCTCGCGCTCGTAGATCACGGCCGAGGCGAGCGCGCGCTCGGCGAGCCGGACGAGCTGGAGCGCCTGCCCCACCCGGCCGCCGGGGCCGGTGTCGCCGTCGTTCCCGGTGGCCACCAGGCCCCTCGCGGCACCGGCCACGTCCACGGCGTGGTCGCACAGGGCCAGGCGCGCCAGCGACTCACGGGGGAAGCGGGCACGGTCGGCGTCGTAGGGGGTCGTCTCCGTCATGCCCGCAGCCTCGCAGGATGTCCCTGCTTCGAGCACCTGCATTTCGCCAGGGCGTGTTCCCATCAGCCCGCCTCCGGATCAGCCCCGGCTCGGCTCGCCCGCCGCGCACCCGGCCTGGGCCGGGGCCGACGCGGTCCCCGAGCCGCGGCGGATCTCCTGCCCCGGCAGGCCCGCGCGGCCCAGCACCCAACTCGCACCGCTGAGCGCCTTCGCGGCCTGTTTGAGGGGTGCCAGGCAGGCGGCGGCCTGTCGATGGTCGCTGACGCTTCCGGGGGCGCACAGGACGGTGGCCAGGGACAGCGTGACGGCCCGCCCGCCCGCCGACCACGGCGCGTCGAGCACCGAGGCGGCCAACGGGTCGAGCGAGTCCGGGTCCGCGAGGACGAGGAAGTCGTCGCCGCCGATGTGCCCCACCCGCGTCGCCCCGGTAGCGGCGTACTGCAGCGCCCGGGCCACCGCCCGGATCAGCTCGTCGCCCGCCGCGAACCCCGCTCCGTCGTTGACCTGCTTGAAGTGGTCGACGTCCAGCCAGCTCAGTGCGAACATCCGGCCGTCCGCGATCCGCCGGTCCACCTCGCCGGTGATCGCGTCCGAACCGGGCAGCCGGGTCAGCGGGTTGAGCGCTGCCGCCTCCTCGACCCGGCTCTCGGCGAGCGCCCGTACGAGATCCGCCAGCCGTACGACGCCCACGCACCGCCCGTAGTGGTCGACGACCGCGACATCGTCGGACGTACGGTCCCGGTCCCCGACCGCCACCACGTCGAGGACCTCCCACGCGGTGGCGTCGACGCCGACCGTGCGCGGCGCGTCGCCGAGCTTGGCGGCCGGCCGGTCGGCGTACAGAGCATGCCCGTAGCGCCCCGACATCGACAGCAGGAACCGGGAGCGGTGCACCGACCGGACAGGCGCCCCGGTCGAGTCCACGAGCAACACCCCGGAGACGTCGGGAGAACCCGTGAGCAGCGCCCGTACCTGCCCGGCCGACGCGGTGGCGGGCAGCAGCGCCGCGGGCCGCACGAACTGCCGTACGGGCGGCCCCGATCGCGGCGTCGCGAGGGCGGCGGGGGAGAGCGCCGGAACGTATACGTCCGCTGCCGGCAGCCGCGAAGGCGGCGCGAACAGCTCGCCCTGCGCCCACTGCGCGCCCGCCGCGATCGCGGCCGCGCACTGCCGCTCGGTCTCGACCCCCTCCACGGACAGCAGCGCGCCCAGTTGTTCGCACAGCGTCCGCATCGCGCGGACCGCCGCGGGCCGCGCCAGCAGGGAGACGTCGAGCTTCATCAGGTCCGGGGCGAGGTCGGTGAGCAGCCGCAGGGGTGCGTCACCGTCGCCCACTCCGTCCGCGCAGATCCGGAAGCCCTCGGCGCGCAGCGCGGCGACCGCCTCCAGCAGGGCGAGCTGCGGCACGTGCGTGAACGGCGGGCCGACGTCGATGGTCACCTCCCAGGGCCGCCGCCCGGCCTCGCGCACCGCGTCGCGCAGCGCGGCGAGCCCGCCGAGATCGGCGAGGGTCCCCGCGAACACATTGACGTGCAGCGGCAGCAGCGTCTCCTTCTGGGCCGCCGCCCGGATCGCCAACGCGGCCAGACGGCCGTCGAGTTCCGGGTCGCGACGGGCCTGCGCCAGGATGTCGCCGGTCTCCGGACGGGCGAGTATCTCCAGCGCCGTGACTCCTCCGGTCGTCAGGTTGACGATCGGCTGGAAGGCGAAGCGAAGAGCGTTCGTCCAGGAGGGCACGGCAGCATGATGGCGCTGCGGGCGCACGCCCGGGCGCGATTCATGAGCTGTTCACGCACGATTCCCGACTCGTCACACTGGGTGCGCACACCTGTCCGAACGCGGGGGGGAGGGGGCGGGTGCACGGACGGGGAATCACCGCACCGCGACAACCGAAGACCCGTGCCCGAACAGTCCCTGGTTCGCGGTGATCCCCACCCGCGCACCCGTGACCTGCCTGTCACCCGCGACGCCCCGCAACTGCCAGGTCAGCTCGCACACCTGGGCGATGGCCTGCGCCGGAACCGCCTCTCCGAAGGAGGCCAGTCCGCCGCTGACGTTCACCGGTATGCGTCCGCCGAGCGCCGTGGCGCCTTCGCGCAGCAGCTTGGCGGCCTCGCCCTCGGCGCACAGCCCAAGGTCCTCGTACCACTGCAACTCCAGTGCCGTGGACAGGTCGTAGACCTCGGCGAGCGAGAGGTCCTCGGGACCGATGCCCGCCTCTTCGTAGGCCGTCCGTGCGATCGACGCCCGGAAGGTCTCGGCCGCCGGCGCCACCGTGGCCGCGGAGTCGGTCGCGATGTCCGGCAGGTCGAGCACCGTGCTGGGGTAGCGCGGTGTCACCGTGGACACCGCCCGTATCCGTACGGGGTCCGCCGCCCCGTGGCGTCGCGCGAACTCCATGCTGGACAGGACCAGCGCGGCGCCTCCGTCGGAGGTGGCGCAGATGTCGAGCAGCCGCAGCGGATCGGCCACGACCGCGGACCCGGCGACCTCGTCGGCGGTGACCCTCTTGCGGTAGCGCGCGTTCGGATTGAGCGCCCCTTGGGCGGCGTTCTTCACTTTGACCTGCGCGAAGTCCTCCAGCGTGTCCCCGTGCACGGCCATCCGCCGCCGGGCGAACAGCCCGAAGTACGTCGGATTCGTCGCCCCGAGCACCCGGAACCGCAGCCAGTCGGGATCATCCGGCCGCTCTCCGCCTGCAGGGCGGAAGAACCCCTTGGGCGCCGCGTCCGCGCCCACCACGAGCACCACGTCCGCGAGCCCCGCCAGGATCTGCGCCCGGGCCGTGTTGAGCGCCTGCGCCCCGGACGCACACGCCGCGTACACGCTCGCGACACGCGCCCCCTGCCAGCCGAGCGCCTTCGCGAATGTCGCCCCCGCCACGTACCCGGGATAGCCACCGCGCACCGTGTCCGCACCCACGATCGAGCCGACGTCCCGCCAGCCGACCCCGGCATCGGCCAGCGCCGCGCGCGCGGCCACCACTCCGTACTCGACGAAGCTCCGCCCCCACTTGCCCCACGGGTGCATGCCCGCCCCGAGCACCGCCACCTCGCCTGTCATACCGTCACCCCCGTGGGCCGCCAGTGCCATGTCGTCCAGGTCGTCTCCGCGTCCTCGTTGAGCACCCCGGGGACGACCTCCACCTCCATGCCCACCGTCAGATCGGCGACGGTGACCCCGGGAACCGTCTGACCGAGCACCACGATCCGCTCGGATTCCAGCTCCACAGCGATCAACGCGTACGGTTCCCACGAGAGTTCCGGATCGGACACGTACGGTGACGGAGGCCGGTAGCGGCTGTCCGTGTACGACCAGACGCGGCCCCGCCGGGACAGTGGGACCTCCTGGAGCTCGCCGCCCGGGCAGCCGGGATTGCGGCAGAAGGCGTCCTCGCGGGGAAAGAAGACCGAGGCGCACGCCGAGCAGCGCGTGCCGATGAGCCGGAAGTCGTCCCCGTCCCCGGAGAACCATCCGGCGACCACAGGTGTGCGTGTACGCGACAAGACCCCTCCATGGCACTGGATCTGACGGAACGTCAGAAGTGTGCCACGGGCAACCGTAATTCGGCAGGGCGTCACGGAGAACCATGCAGGCCCTTGCGGCGTCGGAGTATCGGGAGGGACGGCCGGGGCCCACGGGGGTGGCTCCGGCCGTCCCTCGTTTCCGTACGAGCCGTCCCTCCTTTCCGTGCGAGGGGACGGCGCGCGACGGGAGGCAGCGCGCGCATCAGGTACCTCCGAGAGGGCGGGGTTGTATGCGATCGCTTCCCACGGGGAGTCCGCGCCTGATAGATGCAGGGGGCATGACACGACTCTCCACCGCCCTGCGCGGACTGGTGACCACGCTCGCCGCCCTGCTGGCCGTGACCGCCGCCTCCGCCACGGCCCAGGCGAAGCCCGAACCGAAGGCCCCCGAGGACTTCGTGGCCCTGAGATCCGTGGATCCGACGATCATCCAGGAGATGCGCTACTTCACCCCGCACAACTTCGTGGGCGAGCGTATCGACGGCTACCGGCAGCCGATCTGCATCCTGACCCGGCCCGCCGCAGAAGCACTCCACAAGGCCCAGACACGGCTGCTGCGCCAGGGCTACACCCTCAAGGTGTACGACTGCTACCGCCCGCAGCGCGCCGTCGACCACTTCGTCCGCTGGGCCGAGGACCTCGACGACCAGGCGATGAAGGCCGAGTTCTATCCACAGGTCGACAAGACCCGCCTCTTCGAGGACGGTTACATCGCCGAGAAGTCCGGACACAGCCGCGGCTCGACGATGGACCTGACCATCGTCCGGCTGCCCGCCATGCCGACCCGGCCGTACGTCCCCGGAGAGACCCTGGTGCCTTGTTACGGGCCCCAGGGCGAACGCTTTCCCGACAACTCCGTGGACATGGGCACCGGCTTCGACTGCTTCGACACCCTCGCCCACACCCTGGACCCGCGCATCCAGGGCGTCCAGCGCGCCAACCGACTCCTCCTGAAGGGCACCCTGGATAACCTCGGTTTCGTCAACCTCGCCGAGGAGTGGTGGCACTTCACGTACAAGCCCGAGCCCTACCCGGACACCTACTTCGACTTCCCGGTCTCCAAGAAGTCCCTCACTCCGTCCCGTTGAGCCGGCGCGGGCCCGCCTCGGAGCACGGGTGCGGGCCCGCCCGCCGCAGACGTCCCTGCGGTGATCGGCTACAGTCCGCGGCGTGTCCGCAACCCCGCACCCACCCGCCGACTTCGCGCCGGACTCCCACTGTTCGAGCTGCGGAGCGCCCTACGGAGATGGCGTCTCCGGCTGGCCCCGCACCTGTGCCGCCTGCGGCACGGTGGCCTACCGCAACCCTCTGCCCGTAGCCGTGGCCCTGCAGCCCGTGTACGACAGCAGGGGCACCTCTCTGGTGGTCATCACCCGGACCATCGCTCCCGCGCGCGGGGGCATCGCTCTGCCCGGAGGGTTCATCGACCATCGGGAGGACTGGCGGCACGCCGTGGTCCGGGAACTCAAGGAGGAGACCGGCATCGACGCGGCGAGCCGCGAGGTACGGCTCGCCGACGCGATGAGTTCCCCCGCCGGGCATCTGCTGCTCTTCGGCGCGCTCCCGGAGCGCCCGGCCGCCGACCTTCCGCCGTCCACCGCCACGGACGAGACGGAAGGCTGGCATCTGCTGCGCAGACCGGCCGAACTGGCCTTTCCACTGCACACCCTGGCGGTCCGCGCCTGGTTCGAGGGCCGTTACATCTGAGCGGGCCGCTGCCGGCCCGCCCGGCGACCCGTCACGGTGTTCCGAGGCCTCGCACCCGCACCGGATACGACGGCACGCTCGGGCCGTCGTCCCCGTCCCGTCGCACGACCACCCGCTGCCCCTGCCAACGCGCCACATAGCGTTCGAGCTCGGGCTCGTCCCAGCCGTCTCCTCCGTCGGGCACGACGAGCCCGCCCCCGACGCGCCCGCGCGCGGGAGCCCACACCTCCAGCTCCAGGCCGCCGTCGTCACCCCGCACAGGCACGACGGCGCCCGCACGGGCCAGCACCGGAATCCGCCCCAAGGGCGCCTCCACGAGCACCTGAGCCGGCCCTTCGTACGCCTTCTCGGTCACCGTGTCGTACCAGCGCCCGCGCGGCAGCTGCACCGCACGCCGGTCCGCCCCCGGGTCGAGCACCGGCGCCACCAACAGGCAGTCGCCGAGCAGGAAGGCGTCCTCGCAGTCACGCAGCGCCCGGTCCTCGGGAGCACCCCACCACAAGGGGCGCACATACGGCGCCCCGGTACGGCGGGCCAGATGCGCCAGCGTCATGAAGTACGGCAGCAGACGGCGCCGTTCGACCAGCGCCACGCGCGCGTGCTCCAGGATGTCGTCGCCGAACTCCCAGGGCTCCCTGCGCCCGGCCCGCAGGCTCGCGTGCGTACGGAAGAGCGGAAGGTACGCGCCGAGCTGGAACCACCGCAGGTACAGCTCCGGTGACGGACTCCCGTCGAAACCGCCCACGTCGGGCCCCGAGTACGGCACCCCGCACAGCCCGAGTCCCAGCACCAGCGACAGTGACGCCCGCAGCCCCGGCCAGCCCGTGGCCACGTCCCCGGACCAGGTGCCGCCGTAGCGCTGCAGGCCGGCCCATCCGGAGCGCGAGAAGAGGAACGGCCGCTCCTGGGGGGTCAGTTCGCTCAGGCCCTCGTACCCGGCCCGGGCCATGCACAGCGCGTACACGTTGTGCGCCTCACGATGGTCCCCGCCCCTCCCCTCCAGGGAGTGCCGTGCCGAACGCGGCAGCGTGTTCTCCCCGAAGGCCGTGAACGACGTGGGCTCGTTCATGTCGTGCCAGAACCCGGAGAACCCCTGCGCGAGCCGCTCCTCGTAGAACCGGCCCCACCACTGCCGCACGCGCGCGTGCGTGAAATCCGGGTACACCGACTCCCCGGGCCATACGGCGCCCCGGACGAGCCGACCCCCGGCGTCCCGCACGAACGCGTCCTCGACCATGCCGCTGTCGTACACGGCGTTGCCCGGCTCGGCCTTGACCGCCGGGTCGACGATCGACACCAGCCGTATGCCGTCGCGGCGCAGCTCCTCGGCGAGCACCGGCAGCTTGGGAAAGTGCACCCGGTCGACCGTGAACACCTGATGAGCGTCGTAGTGGTCGATGTCCAGGTGGACAGCGTCGAGCGGAAGCCCGCGCTCCTGATAGCCCGCGACGATCCGCCGCACCTCCTCCTCGCTGCCGAAGCCCCATCGCGCGTGATGGTGCCCCAGCGCCCACGCCGGGGGCAGCGCGGGCGCCCCGGTGAGCGACACCCAGGCGTGCAGCACGCGCGCGGGGGTGCCCACCATCACCCAGCAGCGCAGCGGACCGCCGTCCATCCGCAGCTCGCTCGTCCCGGCCCGGTCGTGCCCGGAACCGGCGCCCTCCTCGCCCTCGCGCAGCTGGACCGTGCCGTCCCAGGAGGTGTCGTGGAACACCAGATGGGCGGCCGCGTCGGAGACGATCATCTGCACGGGCATGGTGATGTACAGCGGATCATCGCCGGGCGCGAAGGTGTGCCCGGGATCCGTGTTCCACAGCCGATACGTTCCGTCCCGCAACCGGGGGCCCGCCGCGCGCCCGCCCAGACCGAAGAACCGTGCGTCGGCGGCCACTTCGGAGCGCTGCAGCCAGCGTGCCGCGCCGCCTGCGACCGGCTCCCACCACCGAGGCGGCAGATCACGGCGCAGGACCACACCGCCGGGGGTCTGCACCTCGATCGCGCCGTGCCGCGAGACGACGACCGTGGCCCGCTCGGACACGACCCGCCACCCGCCGTCCTTGTCCGGCTCCAGGACCGCTCGCGGGTCCGGCTCCGGGCAGCGGCCCGCGAGGGCGTACGACGGCTCGGGACCGGCCCCGTCCCAGCCCCAGAACACGGCTCCGTTGACCGTGACGACGATCCGCAGCTCGGACCGCGTGAACCGGACGACACCGCCGCCGGGCCCCGGCTCCACACCCCGCACCGGCCCGGGCACCCGGGCGCGCTCGGCCCCCCGCTGCGGCAGCCCGGTGGCGTCGGCACGCCTCCGGCGCCACGCCGCCTGCACGGTCCGCAGCCCCTGGGCCGCCCCCGCCGAACCAACCGCCTTCACCGAGCGCACCAGGTCACGACCGTTCATGCTGCTCACCCTGCCATTGACGGCGCCATATGGGTGAGTCGTTCAACTGCCGTTCACCCGTGGTGGCAGCACATCTTCACGTTGCCGACTATGTGTGGCGCACCCTGGTGTAGAAGTCGATCACATGGCATCGTCCGTGTCAGCCGCGTGACGCGCACACCCCTGCTCGTGCGCGACCGACGCACACAACGCGCACAGTCCGGGAGCCGCCCCATGTCCACCCCGAACCCCTTGCCGCTCTGGCAGCCCGACGGGGACCGTATCGCCCAGGCGCAGATCACGAAGTTCCAGGCCTGGGCGGCCGAGCACCACGGAGCCCCGTCCGACGGCGGCTACGCGGCGCTGCACCGCTGGTCGGTCGACGAACTGGAGACGTTCTGGAAGGCCGTCGCCGAATGGTTCGACGTACGGTTTTCGACCCCCTACGCGCGCGTACTCGGCGACCGCTCCATGCCGGGCGCCGAGTGGTTCCCCGGGGCGACCCTCAACTACGCCGAGCACGCCCTGCGCGCGGCGGCGACCCGCGCGGACGCGCCCGCCCTCCTCCACGTCGACGAGACCCACGAACCGACCCCGGTGAGCTGGTCCGAACTGCGCCGCCAGGTCGGCTCTCTCGCCGCAGAGCTGCGGGCCCTCGGCGTACGCCCCGGAGACCGTGTCAGCGGCTACCTGCCGAACATCCCGCAGGCCGTCGTCGCCCTCCTGGCCACCGCCGCGGTGGGGGGCGTCTGGACGTCCTGCGCCCCCGACTTCGGCGCCCGAAGCGTCCTGGACCGCTTCCAGCAGGTCGAGCCCGTCGTGCTGTTCACGGTCGACGGATACCGCTACGGCGGCAAGGAGCACGACCGCCGCGACACCGTCGCCGAACTGCGCCGCGAACTGCCGACCCTGCGCGCCGTCGTCCACATCCCGCTGCTCGGCACCGAGGCCCCTGAAGGCGCCCTGGAATGGTCCGCCCTCACCGCGGCCGACGTGGAGCCCGTCTTCGAAGAAGTCCCCTTCGACCACCCCCTGTGGGTGCTCTACTCCTCCGGCACGACCGGCCTGCCCAAGGCCATCGTCCAGTCGCAGGGCGGCATCCTCGTCGAACACCTCAAACAGCTCGGCCTGCACTGCGACCTGGGCCCGGAGGACCGCTTCTTCTGGTACACGTCCACGGGCTGGATGATGTGGAACTTCCTCGTCTCCGGTCTGCTGACGGGCACCACGATCGTCCTGTACGACGGCAGCCCGGGATTCCCGGACACGGCCGCCCAGTGGCGCATCGCCGAACGCACCGGCGCGACGCTCTACGGCACCTCCGCCGCGTACGTCATGGCGTGCCGCAAGGCGGACGTCCACCCGGCCCGCGACTTCGACCTCACCCGGGTGCAGTGTGTCGCCACCACCGGCTCGCCGCTGCCGCCGGACGGCTTCCGCTGGCTGCACGACGAGTTCGCCGAGAGCGGGGCCGACCTGTGGATCGCCTCCGTCAGCGGCGGCACCGACGTGTGCTCCTGCTTCGCAGGAGCCGTGCCCACGCTCCCGGTGCACATCGGCGAACTCCAGGCGCCCGGGCTCGGCACCGACCTGCAGTCCTGGGACCCCAGCGGCACACCGCTCACCGACGAAGTCGGTGAGCTCGTGGTCACCAACCCGATGCCGTCCATGCCCATCCGCTTCTGGAACGACCCCGACGGCAGCCGCTACCACGACAGCTACTTCGACACCTACCCGGGCGTGTGGCGCCACGGCGACTGGATCACCGTCACCTCCCGAGGTTCCGTCGTCATCCACGGCCGCTCCGACTCCACGCTCAACCGCCAGGGCGTGCGCATGGGATCAGCCGACATCTACGAAGCCGTGGAGCGCCTTCCGGAGATCAAGGAGTCGCTCGTCATCGGCATCGAACAGCCCGACGGTGGCTACTGGATGCCCCTGTTCGTGCACCTCGCCCCTGGGGCCGTCCTGGACGAAGCCCTCCTGAACCGCATCAAGCAGACCATCCGCGAACAGCTCTCGCCGCGCCACGTCCCCGACGAGGTGATCGAGGTGCCCGGCGTCCCGCACACCCTCACCGGCAAGCGCATCGAGGTCCCCGTCAAGCGCCTTCTCCAGGGCTCGCCCCTGGAGAAGGCGGTCAACCTCGGCTCCGTGGACAACGTCGAACTGCTGCGCTTCTACGAAGAGCTGGCCCGCAAGCGCGCCTGATCAACCCCCGTAGGTGGCCTCGGACTCGCCGAGCACGGCAGCGAAGTCCGAGGCCAGCCGTGCCGCGTCGACGGGCTCCAGCTCGGCGACCGTGATCCGCACACCGGGCGCGGAGGCGAGCCGGAACCGCGACCCGGCGGCGACCCACCACCCGTAGGACCGCAGCCCGTTCACGACATCGGACTCATCCCGCACGGGCACCCACACGTTCATCCCGCTCACCGCGTGCGCCCCGACACCCCGCGCACCGAGCTCCCGGACCAGCGCACTCCGCCGTGCCGCGTACGCCTCCTCGGCCCGCGCGACCAACGCGCGCGTGCCCGCGTCCGCCAACAGGCCGTACACCGTCTCCTGCAACAGATGACTGACCCACCCCGAGGTCAGCAGCAGTCGGCCGTCATGGCGGGCAAGGGTCGTCGGATCGCACGCCGCCGCGGCCCACCGCAGGTCGGTGCCGAGGAACTTGCTGACGGTCCGTACGTGCACCCACCGCGCCAGACCGCCCGCGGCCAGCGAGTGGAGAGGCGCGTCCGCGACAGCCGACGCATGGTCGTTCTCCACGACCAGCACATCGGGCTCCTGCTCAAGGACTTCCACCAGTGCGTCCCGGCGCTGGGCAGAGAAGCACCCGCCGTACGGATTCTGCGCACGCGGACTGCACACCACCGCCCGTACGCCCGCGCCCAGCGCATCGTGCAACGCCTCGGGGCGCACTCCCTGGTCGTCCACGGCGACCGGGACCGTACGCAGCCCCAACGCCGTCACGAGATCCAGCAGGTGGTGATACCCGGGGTCCTCCATGGCGACGGCGTCCCCCGGACGCAGCTCCACCGACAGCAGCCGCCCGATCAGATCCAGGGCCCCGTGTGCGAAGGTCACATGCTCCGTGGGCACACCGTCCGGCCCCAGCCAGTCGCGCACGGCTTCCTCCAGCCGCGCAAGGCGGGGCGTGCCGCGATGCGATCGCGCGCCGGGGGAGAGCTGGGAGGGCGGTACGAGCCGGGGGAGCCACTCGGGGTCCGGGTGTCCGCCCGCCAGGTCGCGCAGCCCGGCGGGGACCTTGGGAGGCCGACGCGACGCGACCGCCGGGGCCGCGGCCACGACCGTCCCCCCGCGCCCGCGCGTCACCACGATTCCGCGCCGTCGCAGCTCCTGGTAGGCCGTCGCGACTGTCCCCGGGCTCACCCCGAGCTCGTCGGCGAGCCGACGCACCGGCGGCAGCGCGGCCCCCGGTCCCAACGCGCCCTCGGACACTCCTCGTTCGACCGACGAGGCAATTCCCTTGGCCGTCGCACCCGTGATCACATATTGTGTTGCCACGTTGCCAAGTATGTATCAATACATAAATGGAAGCAAGGGGGAGCAGTGAGTCCGATGCGTCGCGCAGCCGCGTGGTCGACCCGCATACCAGGAGGCCCCGACGGCCGAAGAATGCTCTGGATCGCCCTGGTCGACCGGATCGGCAGTGGTCTGTGGGCCTCCGTCTCCGTCCTCTACTTCACCTACGTCACCGGTCTCACCGTCGCCCAGGTCGGCACCCTCGCGGCCGTGTCCGGGGCCATCGGCATCGCCGGCGCTCCACTCGGCGGCCGCATCGCCGACCGGCTGCCCCTCACCCACGTCCTGATCGCCCTCCAGATCCTGCGGGCCCTTGCGTCCGTCGCCCTGCTCACTACCGACAACTACGCCCTGCTGCTGGCCATCTCGGCCGTCGGCAGCCTCGGAGACCGCGCGGCCAACGTCCTCACCAAGCTGTACGCCGCCCGTGTCTCGGGACCGGACCGCGTGCGCTACCAGGCCGTCAACCGGACCGTCGCCAACGCGGGCTGGGCCCTGGGCGGCCTCGCCGCAGCAGCGGCCCTCGCCCTCGGTACCAGAGCCGCGTACCAATGGCTCCTCATCGGCGACGCACTCTCCTTCGCCACCGTCGCCCTCCTCACCACACGCTGCGGTGAACCGCCGTCACCCTCCCGCACGGTCGCCTCGTCCAAGGACCCGGCCCCGACCCTCACGACGACCAGCCCGTGGCGCGACCGCACCTACCTCGCCTACGTCGCCACCGAGACCGTCCTCTTCCTCGACGACGCTGTCTTCAAGGTCGGCCTCCCACTGTGGATCGCACACTCCACAAACGCACCGCACGGCCTCGCCCCGCTGCTCATGGTTCTCAACAACGTGATGGTGGTGGCCCTCCAGGTCCCGCTGGCCAGGTTCGGCGCCACCACGGCCGCGGCACGCGCCCTCCTGCTCCCGCTCTCCGCCGCCTTCGCCCTGGGCGGCGCCACCATGGCCCTCTCCGCCACCGGCGGGACCCTCACCGCGACCCTCTTCCTCACCGCCTCGGCCGTCGCCTTCACCGCCGCCGAGATGCTCCACGCCACCGTTTCCTGGGAGCTCTCTCTCGCCCTGGCCCCCGACACGGCCCAGGGCGCCTACCTGGGTGCCCACGGCCTGGCACAGTCCGCCCAACGCAGCATCGGACCACTGGCGGTCACCGCGGCCATCGCGACCGGCCCCGCCGGCTGGACCGTCTTCGGTGCCTTCATCGCTCTGACCTGCATTGTTCAACACCGACTGGTGCGCGATCCGCTGGTCCGACCGCCGTTGTCAGTGGCGCCGATTACTGTGAGTGAGCATTGATCGACTGCGCACAGGGGGAAACATGGCGCACACCCAGCACCAGACCATGCGACGCGTCCTGCGCCGGGAAATCGCCGGCACCATCGGCCTGCTGACCGACGAGCAGGACTTCACGGCGATGCGGCGCTACCGCACCTTCACCTTCGACGACCACACGGCCTACCTCAAACAGGTCGAAGCCCTGCTCAGGACACTCGCCGCGCAGGGCGGCCACACCACCGTGGCCCTCTTCGACCCCGAGGAGTACGCGGAGTTCTGCGCCGACAGTGGCCTCGAACCCGACGCCGCGTCCAGCCGCACCCGCTTCACGGCCGAACTGGCCACCACCGGCCCCACCCTTCCGTACGAGGGACAGCCCCTCGCCGAACTCGTCCCGGACCTCGTCGACGAAGCCATCCGCCAGGCGACCTGGCAGTACGCGACGACACTCCTGGCCCGCATCGGCAACTGCGCTTCCTGCGGTGAGGACATCGGACGTGCGGCCTTCGCACGCGCCTCCCACCTGCTCACGCGCATCCTGGAAACCGCCGGCCCGGGTGCCTGCCATCTTGTCTGCAGTGTCTCGGCATCGCCCGAAACCCTCGTCGCCGTACTCCGAACCGCCGACGAATCCGAAGGCACCACCCGACTCGACGAGACAGAAGCCCTCGAGTTCACCACCGTCCTGGCCCTCGGCCTGGCCACCGGAAGCGCCGGAGGACTCGTCCTGCGCGTCACCACCCCCGACACCTCCGACCGTGTCTACGGATGGCGCCTGCGCGGCGACGGTCTGGAACCCCTCACCGCCGGTGAGGTCTTCGACGCCTACTGCACCGACGTCGAATCCGGCGACCTCGTCTCCCCGGAATCAGGTGTCGACTACTGCTTCCCACCCGACCTCGGCGAGCAGGGACAGGGGGCGGGGCACATCCACTGACAGCAAAAGGGGCGCCCCACCCGTAGGTGGAGCGCCCCTCGGCACTCATACGTCGCCAGGATCAGGCCGAACGGAGCGGCCGCCCGACGAAGTGTTCCGGCTACTCGCCGGACAGCACCGCCTGAGCCGCCGTCCGCGCGTCCTCGGCCGTGTCCGCGGCTCGCGCCGCTGCGGCAGCACGCTCGCACTGCGCCAGCGTGTACTTGGCGAGAGTCGAGCGGACATAAGGAATCGACGCGGCCCCCATCGACAGGGAGGTGACACCCAGACCGGTCAGCACACAGGCGAGCAGCGGATCCGACGCGGCCTCACCGCAGACACCACAGCTCTTCCCCTCGGCCTTCGCCGCCTCGGCGGACAGCGCGACGAGGTCGAGCAGCGCGGGCTGCCACGGGTCCTGCAGACGGGACACCGCGCCGACCTGCCGGTCGGCGGCGAAGGTGTACTGCGCCAGGTCATTGGTCCCCAGCGACAGGAACTCGACCTCTTGCAGGATCGACCGAGCCCGCAGCGCGGCCGACGGAATCTCTACCATCGCGCCGAACTTCGCCCGCAGTCCGGCCTCCCGGCAGGCATCGGCGAACGCCTTGGCGTCGGTGCGGTCCGCGACCATCGGAGCCATGACCTCGAGGTAGACCGGCAGCCCCTCCGAGGCCTTCGCCAGGGCGGTCAGCTGCGTACGCAGCACCTCGGGGTGGTCGAGCAGCGTCCGCAGACCCCGCACACCCAGCGCGGGGTTCGGCTCGTCGCCCGGCGTCAGGAAGTCGAGCGGCTTGTCCGCACCGGCGTCCAGCACGCGCACCACGACGCGCCCCTCGGGGAACGCCTCGAGAACCTGCCGGTACGCCTCGACCTGCTTCTCCTCGGTCGGCGCGTACTTGCTGTCGTCGAGGAAGAGGAACTCGGTACGGAACAGACCGACGCCCTCGGCCCCAGCCTCGAGGGCAGCCGGGACGTCCGCGGGACCGCCGACGTTGGCGAGCAGCGGCACCTTGTGCCCGTCGGAGGTGGCACCAGGTCCGCTCGACGCGGACAACGCGGCCTTGCGCTCCGCGGCAGCCGCCTCCAGCTGTGCCTTCTTCTCGGCACTCGGCTCCACGAAGATCTCACCGGTGCTGCCGTCCACCGCGATCACGGTGCCTTCACTCAGCTCACCCGCACCCGGCAGCGCGACCACCGCGGGCACACCGAGTGCTCGCGCCAGGATCGCGCTGTGGCTGGTCGGCCCACCTTCCTCGGTGACGAAACCGAGCACGAGCGTGGGGTCGAGCAGCGCGGTGTCCGCCGGCGCGAGGTCACGCGCGATAAGGACGTACGGCTCGTCACTGTCCGGGACACCCGGCATGGGAACCCCGAGCAGTCGGGCGACGATACGATTCCGCACGTCGTCGAGGTCGGCCACGCGCCCGGCGAGGTACTCACCGGCGCCTGCCAGCAGGTCGCGATAGGTGGCGAACGCGTCGTAGACCCCGCGTTCGGCCGTGCTGCCGACCGCGATCCGCCGCTCCACATCCGCCATCAGCTCGGGGTCCTGGGCCATCATGGCCTGCGCCTCGAGTACGTGCTGGGCTTCGCCCCCCGCCAGATTGCCGCGCGCAATCAGGTCGGCCGCCACAGCTTCCACGGCCTTGCGGGCGCGCCCCTGTTCGCGCTCCGCGTCCTCCGCCGGGATCTGCTTGGCAGGCGGTTCCAGAACCGCCGTTCCCATGTGCCGAACCTCGCCGATCGCCACACCGTGGCTCACGCCGACGCCTCGCAGCGTTGTCTCCATCTCACCCGTCTCCGATTTGTGCGGCGGGTCCCGCCGCCGCGATGGTTGCCTGCTTGCCCTTTGGTACGGGCTGACGTCAGTGCCAGGCGAAGAGCTGGTCGCCCGACTTCACGTCACCGTCCTCACGGAGGTCGACGAGGGAATCGGACGTGGCCTCAAGGGCCACGATCGGGCACACCGGGGACTTTCCGGCCTCCTCGACGGCAGCCGGGTTCCAGCGGACGACGGCCTGACCGCGCGTCACGGTGTCGCCCTTGTTGACCAGGAGCTCGAAGCCCTCGCCGTTGAGCTGCACGGTGTCGATGCCGAGGTGGGTCAGCACACCGTGGCCGTCTGCGTCGACGACAACGAAGGCGTGCGGGTGGAGCGAGACAATGACTCCGTCCACGGGGGCGACAGCCTCAGAGGGCTCACGCACGGGGTCGATCGCCGTGCCGGGGCCGACCATCGCTCCCGAGAAGACGGGGTCCGGCACTGCGGCGAGTCCGATGGCGCGTCCTGCAAGAGGGGACGTCACGGTGGTCATGGGAAGCCTCCCAGGGGTGGAGATTCATATGGGCCGTCACTGCCTGTACCGGACGGCGCACTGTTGAGCAGGGTATGTCATATGAAGTGCCGGTTCCGCACGAGAGGTCCCGGTTGACGGCCCTAGAGCACAGCACAAACGATTTGCGCCTGCTCCTGGCCCGCGTGTACAGTCGTACTCCTGCTTGAGGCTGAGCGGCGCGACCAAGCGTCCTTGCCTGGCGGCACCCAACTTGTCGGATCCTATCTCGGGGTCCGGTTCTGCATGCCTGCGGGACCGTGGTCAGAGAGACGGAAAAACCCTGATAGAGTTTGGGAACACGAAGGGAAGCGCCCGGAGGAAAGCCCGAGAGGGTGAGTACAAAGGAAGCGTCCGTTCCTTGAGAACTCAACAGCGT